>NZ_PYON01000024.1 GCF_003026355.1 Photobacterium kishitanii
AGAGAAACAACAGTTATTCGTAACTGACAATATGCGGAAGTGGCGGAATTGGTAGACGCACTAGATTTAGGTTCTAGCGCCGCAAGGTGTGAGAGTTCAAGTCTCTCCTTCCGCACCATTCTCTCTGATTTTAAAGTCTTGTTACTACCCAACAAGCAACGGTTACTTGAAAAAGTAAACCAGTAGGTCTATCGCCAAGCGGTAAGGCAACGGCTTTTGATGCCGTCATACCCTGGTTCGAATCCAGGTAGACCTGCCATATTTAGATTAATTGTTGCGACAGTTAATCATGCGGAAGTGGCGGAATTGGTAGACGCACTAGATTTAGGTTCTAGCGCCGTAAGGTGTGAGAGTTCAAGTCTCTCCTTCCGCACCATTATTCTTTAAATCAGATTTTTACCAATTACTGATTTAATTAATACAACTAGAGAAACAACAGTTATTCGTAACTGACAATATGCGGAAGTGGCGGAATTGGTAGACGCACTAGATTTAGGTTCTAGCGCCGCAAGGTGTGAGAGTTCAAGTCTCTCCTTCCGCACCATTCTCTCTGATTTTAAAGTCTTGTTACTACCCAACAAGCAACGGTTACTTGAAAAAGTAAACCAGTAGGTCTATCGCCAAGCGGTAAGGCAACGGCTTTTGATGCCGTCATTCCCTGGTTCGAATCCAGGTAGACCTGCCATATTTAGATTAATTGTTGCGACAGTTAATCATGCGGAAGTGGCGGAATTGGTAGACGCACTAGATTTAGGTTCTAGCGCCGTAAGGTGTGAGAGTTCAAGTCTCTCCTTCCGCACCATTATTCTTTAAATCAGATTTTTACCAATTACTGATTTAATTAATACAACTAGAGAAACAACAGTTATTCGTAACTGACAATATGCGGAAGTGGCGGAATTGGTAGACGCACTAGATTTAGGTTCTAGCGCCGTAAGGTGTGAGAGTTCAAGTCTCTCCTTCCGCACCATTCTCTCTAGTTTGTGAAAAGTCTTATGAAAATAAGCACTGTAGGTCTATCGCCAAGCGGTAAGGCAACGGCTTTTGATGCCGTCATTCCCTGGTTCGAATCCAGGTAGACCTGCCACTCTTTAAGAGTATTGATAAATGTCAGTACTCTATGATGGCTACGTAGCTCAGTTGGTTAGAGCACATCACTCATAATGATGGGGTCACAGGTTCGAATCCCGTCGTAGCCACCATTTCTTTCTGATATTTCAGTAAGAATAAAATTTGCGGAAGTGGCGGAATTGGTAGACGCACTAGATTTAGGTTCTAGCGCCGTAAGGTGTGAGAGTTCAAGTCTCTCCTTCCGCACCATATTAGAGACCTACTCTTTGAGTAGGTTTTCTTTTATCTGCTGAATGGTAATTACAACCATCACCAGTAATAAAAAAGCCGCTAACTTTCGTTGGCGGCTTTTTTATGATCTTAATATCTAGATTGACAGATTAAATCAATTCACTGCCATTCTTTAATTGATGCATATGTTTTAGTGTTGCAGCTGAGAGCATGATTACCGCCCTTACTGTCATCTGATCGGTAGATAAACTATCATCTTGTAACTCGGTATTTAAATCATCAATATAAGGAAAAGTAGTGTCCGTACCATCCCGTAGTTGTATCACCAAAGCTTGAATTCCTGCTTCAATAGGCGCTTGATAATCAACGATAGCAGGCAATACAACACCCTTGCGTAGCATAGAAACCAAAATACAAAGATAATGTACTAACTGGTGATATTGTTCTAATAATTGCTGCTGATAATCACTATCTTGATGAGTCCGCTTTGGCTCTTGCTGCATTTCATTAAAGACTAACTCCCAATCATGCTCTGCCATCAATACATTTTTACGATAACCCATCAATGTTTGCCGTGCTTGTTCATCAACAATAAAGTCAGCTTTATTGTCCCCTTTTAGCTGAGAGAAAGCGTAACTGAGTAACACTCCGGCATTGATTATTCCCTGAGTTGCTTTGTTATTGATATCGTGACTGCGCCATTGCGGCCACAGAAATGTCATCCCTAACAACACCACTATCGCCCCCACAAAACAATCAATTAATCGCGGCAAAATCAAGGCTAACCCTTGATGAGAAAGTAACTCTAACGCCAATATCAATACTGCACAAAAACCACCAACAGCCACCACGTAATAACGTAAAATAAGCGTTAATGATATCGGAATTAACATCAACGTAATCAGCTGCATTGCGCCAACGGGTAACCCTGATTTAATCACAACAACAGCAAAAACTAATCCACCGATAGTACCAATACAACGCTGCCAAACACGGCTTTTAGTTGCAACAAATCCAGGCTGTAATACCAATACCATTGTGAGTACCACCCACTCAGGTCGCAACAATTGGAAATATTGTGCAATCCCAGATCCGACAGCAAAAATTATTCCCATTCGTGCGACATAACGCCAAATAGGGTGCCCAAATGACGGCCAGCGCCAAGTTAATTCAAATGGCTGAACTTGAAACTCTCGTTGATATAATGGTTTATTATTTTCAATCACTTGAGAGATACGAATAATTGCTCGCCCCCAAAGTCGTAATTGGGGATGAGCATCATCAGCGGCATTCGCCACTAAAGGTTGGGCTAATGCAGAAAGTTGATGCTTACAATGGTAACTACCACCACTTTGAATAGCTTTGGCTTGACGACGTAATATCTGTTGCGCATGTTGGCTCCATAAAATCAATTGCTGTCGACGAATAGGATCATCAAATCGAGCCAGAAGTGACTGATTAGTTGAATGACCAATAATAGCGAGTTCAAAAATATCACTCGCCACTTGTAAACTCGCTAGCAATGATTGTCGCTTTGTTGTCGCAGCATCGTTCGAGATACTCGATTGAATAGTTTGACTAAATAAGTCAACTAAGTGGTGTTTTTGATTTGATAATGTCGACAGTAGATCGGCTTCTCCCAACACAATCCGTTGCCTCAGTGCAATATAGTGAGCTAACGCATTGTAAATAGCGGCTAAACTCGAACGCAAAGCCAAATTTTGCCACACCACAAACCACAACCAACTAAACAGCGCAAAAATAGCCGGACCAAATAATAAAACGGGGAAATTCTGGAGTGGTGTTTGTTGATTAAATAAAGAAAAACAAACAGCAGCCAAATACAGTGAAGAAATACCTAATCGAGTCCAGAATGGACCATTGACAGCAGGAGAGGCAAGCAACATCGCGATAATAGCAAAGCTTAACCATAGGGGTAATGGGCTGTAAAAAAGCCCCAATGAAATCGTGACAGCGAGTCCCCACATGAAGAGTGAGATTCCGAGCCGTTGCCATCGTTTAGGCCCGGGTTGATCTAAACCACTCAGTAATGCCGCAGGCATTGCAACGATGGCATAAGAGGCTAAATCTAATCGATGTCCAATCATGCCGAGAGCAAAGATCAGAATAATTCCTGCCGAGCCTCTTAAGCCCATGTTTAATGAGGGGTAATACCAAAGTCGCGTTAAAAACTGACTGATTTTAGTGATATACAATGCTTCCTCCTGTAAGCTCATCTCAGTACAATAAAGATGTCACAAACAGCAGGCACTATCCAATAAACTTCTACACAAGCAAAGAAAGAAACTCTTTCCTTAAATGCCCATTGCGTATTTGAGTACTTGTTTTTTTATACCACCAGTATGATCTGCAACTCGCAAACCAACATTACGCAGTAACTTTAATGGCCCAATATTATTACTGAAAGTACTGTAGAAAAAATCCATTCCCGTTTGCATAATCAAATTATCAGGACGACGACAACGTTCATAATTAGCTAGAACTTGCGGCTGTTGCCAATCATTACCGGCCTGACTGATTTTTTCTAATAGACAACCGACGTCTTTAAAGCCTAAATTGACCCCTTGGCCAGCTAATGGATTAATGGTGTGGGCAGCATCGCCTAACAGCACCACATTCGGCTTATGGTACGTTTGTGCATGGCGGCGCGTTAACGGAAAACTACCATGGTTAAGTACCTTAAACTCACCTAACTCAGTGGGGAAAGCTGCCGTTATCTCAGCCTGTAGCTGCATTGTGGGCATCGCTGATAATTGTCGAATGCGTGCAGGAGTGTCATACCAAACTAGCGATCCTTGATGACCAGGCAAAGGTAAAAATGATCGTGGGCCTGCAGGTGTAAACTGCTGCCAAGTAATATCTTGTTGTGGTAATACTGTCGCAATATTAATCAGCATACAATGTTGGCGATAATCCCATGCTGTAATACCTATATTGGCTTGGTGGCGTACTTGAGAGTTTGCGCCATCAGCACCAATCAATAAGCCACAATTAATCAATGAACCATCATTCAATTCAACTTGATAACCCTCATTAATTGCCGTCGCTGCCACCATCGTTGCGGGACACAATAAGGTAATATTGTCGTATTGTTCAAATTGCTGCCATAGCGCCAATTGGATCACGCGGTTTTCAACGATATAACCTAATTGTTGCAGCTGCATCTCATCAGCACTGAATCGAGTTCTGCATTCTGGGTGCTCCCAGGTTTCAAGACGTTTAAAAGGACATAGACGCATAGCCATCACTGCCTGCCATGCACCGAGTTGTTCTAATAACGCCACTGAATGTGGAGAAATAGCTGACACGCGTAAATCCATCGCCTGCTCAGTAACAAAAGGGGATGGCGCATAACCTTCAATCACTGCGACATCAAGCCCTTGCTGAGCTAACCCAATCGCAGCTGCCGCACCAACCATACCGCCACCAGCAACAATGACATCATATTGTTCCATATCTTCACCTACCTATTATGTCCTGGCTTGTTATTTGGTTATAATCTTTCAAACCATCGTGTTAGATGATTGTATAAGAAAACACGCTTAACGGGGTACTACGATAACGTATTCGCCGCTAATCACCCATTGGCCACCACTGTCTCTCACCGCTGAAAGGAATCAAATCACTATGCTGGCAGGCTTTCGACGCTTTATTGTTAAACTTATTTTATGCGCCCTTATTATACCGATTATATTGATCGTTATTTTTAAATTTATTAATCCCCCCTTTTGGGGCTGGGAAATAAGTCGCGCACTCTTTCCGCCTCAAGGTTACCCGACCCAAACCCAGCATCAATGGGTAAATTTGAATCAGATTTCAAAAAATATGCAGTTAGCCGTTATTGCATCAGAAGATCAAACCTTTCCTGAACATCATGGCATCGATCTCAGCGCGACCCTATCAGTGCTTCAACACAGTGGTAAAAATGGCCCTGATCGTGGCGCGAGTACTATCACTCAACAAACAGCCAAGAATGTATTTTTGTTTCCTAGCCACTCTTTCATTCGTAAAGGCATAGAATTATATTTCGCATTGTGGATGGAGATCATTTGGGGCAAGGATCGTATTTTAGAAACCTATTTAAACGTGATTGAATTTGGCCCCGGGATCTATGGTGTCCAAGCTGCTAGTGAGCACTTTTTCCATATTCCAGCGAGTAGACTCAGTGCTCAACAAGCGGCACAGCTGGCCGCAGTATTACCTAACCCTTATAAAATAAAAGCCAGTCCAATGAGCAATTATGTTTATCAGCGCACATTATGGATCCGCAAACAAATGCGCCAACTAGGAATGGTAACGCTTGATAAAGTCTATGATGAACAATCACTTTTTAAATCGTTTCATCTCTATCGTTAGTTGTGTTCAAAAGACCACAATTTTTTCGGGGTGGTGATGATCTAGTCAGACCGAGTTTAAAGCAGTACAATACGCGGCTTGCTACAGGGCATTACTCTAAACTGAAGTAATACAACCTGTCAGCCCGTAATCTGAATGTAATGAATCAACACTACGAGCGAAGAGAGATGGCGAAGAAACTGCTGATTAAAACCTGGGGCTGCCAGATGAACGAATACGATTCATCAAAAATGGCCGATCTTCTTAATGCTGCTAATGGCTTCGAGTTAACAGAAATCCCAGAAGAAGCAGATGTTCTGCTACTTAACACCTGTTCGATCCGTGAAAAAGCACAAGAAAAAGTTTTCCATCAGCTAGGCCGCTGGAAAAAACTAAAAGATAAAAAGCCAGATCTAGTGATCGGCGTTGGTGGCTGTGTAGCGACTCAAGAAGGTGATTCGATTCGTAAGCGCGCACCTTACGTTGACGTTATCTTTGGCCCACAAACCCTACACCGTTTGCCAGAAATGATTAAACGTTCTCAAGCAAATGAAAAAACCGTTATGGATATTTCATTCCCAGAGATTGAGAAGTTCGATAGCTTACCAGAGCCACGTGCTGATGGTGCAACGGCATTTGTTTCTATCATGGAAGGCTGTTCTAAGTACTGTACTTACTGTGTGGTGCCCTACACCCGTGGTGAAGAAGTTAGCCGCCCGATTGATGATGTTTTATTTGAGATCGCGCAACTGGCTGATCAAGGCGTACGTGAAGTTAATCTTCTTGGCCAAAATGTTAACGCATTCCGTGGTCCAACGTATGATGGTGAGTTAGCAAGCTTTGCTGAATTGCTACGTTTAGTCGCTGCTATCGATGGTATTGACCGTGTACGTTACACAACCAGTCATCCGATTGAATTTACTGATGACATTATTGACGTTTACAAAGATACCCCTGAACTGGTTAACTACTTACACCTACCAGTACAAAGTGGCTCAGATCGCATTCTGACGATGATGAAGCGTCCTCACACTGTGCTTGAATATAAGTCAAAAATCCGTAAATTACGTAAAGTACGTCCAGATATCACCATGAGTTCAGACTTTATTGTCGCGTTCCCTGGCGAGTCAGATCAAGATTTCGAAGATACCATGAAACTGATTCGTGATATCGATTTTGATATTAGTTACAGCTTTATCTTCTCACCACGTCCAGGTACGCCTGCCGCTGATTACCCTTGTGATCTGACTGAAGAAGTGAAGAAAGAGCGCCTGTACGCCCTGCAACAGCAGCTTAATAGCCAAGCAATGCGCCACGCACGTCAAATGCTAGGCACTGAGCAACGTATTTTAGTTGAAGGCCCATCGCGTAAGAATGTGATGGAACTGCGTGGTCGTACTGAAAACAACCGTATTGTAAACTTTGAAGGTTCTGCTGAACTGATTGGTCAATTTGTTGATGTGAAAATCGTTGACGTATTTACTAACTCATTGCGTGGCGAGCTTGTTCGCACTGAAGCAGAGATGGATCTTCGCGTTGCAATGTCACCAGCAGCTATGATGGCTAAAACGCGTCGTGAAGATGATTTAGGTGTAGGCGTATATACTCCAGAATAACGCGAAATTATTGCAGACTAACCACGTACTGTTATACGCATTATTTAAAGTAACTCGCATGCCCTGAAAACATGGTCGCCTACTAATAGGCGACCTCAATGAGAGGCAAACCTTGAGCAAAATAATTACTGTAGAATTTGATCTAGAGCCCGCTAATAATCAGCGACTTTCCAGCCTTTGTGGTCCTTTCGACGACAACATCAAACAGCTAGAACGTCGTCTAGGTGTTGAAATCAATCATCGCAGCAACCATTTTAGCGTTGTTGGTCAACCACACACCGCTGAAAGTGCCACTAATATCATAAAAGATTTATACGTTGATACGGCTCCCGTACATAACAATATTCCTGATATTGAACCTGACCATATTCATCTAGCGATTAAAGCATCCGGCGTATTAGAGCAAACCGTAGAAACCACCATCCCTTTTGGTAAAGAAGTTCATATTAAAACCAAAAAAGGGATCATTAAACCGCGCACACCTAACCAATCCCAATACATCGCCAATATTGTGACTCATGATATTACGTTTGGTGTCGGTCCTGCAGGTACGGGTAAAACTTACCTTGCTGTTGCGGCAGCGGTTGATGCCCTTGAGCGTCAAGAAGTTCGTCGTATTCTACTAACGCGTCCAGCTGTTGAAGCGGGTGAAAAATTAGGTTTCTTACCCGGTGATTTAAGCCAGAAAGTCGATCCATATTTACGTCCTCTTTATGATGCTTTATTTGAAATGCTCGGTTTTGAACGCGTAGAAAAGCTCATTGAGCGTAATGTGATTGAAGTTGCACCACTGGCTTATATGCGTGGCCGTACCCTTAATGATGCCTTTATCATTTTGGATGAAAGCCAAAATACTACTGTTGAACAGATGAAAATGTTCTTAACTCGAATTGGCTTTAATTCTCGAGCAGTAATCACTGGTGACGTAACTCAGATAGATTTACCGCGTGGTGCTCGTTCAGGCTTACGTCATGCAATTGAAGTATTATCAAACGTTGATGATATTAGCTTTAACTTCTTCCTAGCCAACGATGTTGTACGCCACCCAGTGGTTGCTCGTATCGTTCAAGCTTATGAAGTGTGGGAAAGTGAAGACCAAAAACAACGTAAACAAGCAGAGCAACGCCGTCGCACCGAACAAGAAGCTAAAGAAGCAGCCTTATTCGCAGCGGCAACTGCTGCTAAAATCGAATCACAAAAGAGTAACTAATGGCGATTTATCTTGATCTACAACTTGCAACAGCAGACGAAGCTGGATTACCGACGGAAGCTGAATTCCAACAATGGTTAGATGCAGCGGTCACACCGTTTCAAACCGATGCTGAAGTCACTATTCGATTAGTTGACGAGCAAGAAAGCCACGCACTGAACCTTGAGTACCGTGGTAAAGATCGACCAACAAATGTACTATCTTTTCCATTTGAAGCACCGCCGGGAATCGAAATCGATTTACTGGGTGATTTAATTATTTGTCGCCAAGTTGTCGAAGCTGAAGCTCTTGAGCAACAAAAGCCACTTAATGCGCATTGGGCACATATGGTTGTACACGGTAGCCTGCATCTGCTAGGTTATGATCATATCGAAGACGATGAAGCTGAAGAAATGGAAACATTAGAGACTGAAATAATGCAAAACATGGGCTTTGTCGACCCTTACATTTCTGAAAAGTAGTAATATATTAATAAATATTCCGCGGCTTAATAAACCAAGCCGCATTTCCGTGGCAATATCCACTTAGTTGATAAAAGTAAATAATGAACGAAGATAACTCTCCAACAACTGAAGGTCCGAGTAGAAAGTCCTTCTTTGAACGTATTGGCCAACTTTTCCAAGGCGACCCACAAAACCGCGAGGAATTAGTTGAAGTATTCCGTGATTCGGAAGAAAACGATTTGATAGATCATGACACTCGCGACATGCTCGAAGGTGTAATGGAAATAGCCGAAATGCGAGTGCGAGACATTATGATCCCACGCTCACAAATGACTACTGTCGAGCGTTCTCAGAAGCTAGAAGATCTGATTGATTTAATTGTTGAAGCCCAACACTCTCGCTACCCTGTTATTAGTGATGATAAAGACCATGTCGAAGGTATTTTATTAGCCAAAGACTTACTGCGTTATTTATTACCTGATAGCGAGCCTTTTGATATCGATAAAGTATTACGTCCAGCGGTTGTAGTGCCGGAAAGTAAGCGCGTTGATCGACTATTAAAAGAATTCCGCGAAGAACGCTACCACATGGCAATTGTGGTTGATGAGTTTGGTGGGGTATCTGGTGTTATTACTATTGAAGATATTCTTGAACAAATCGTTGGTGAAATCGAAGATGAATTCGACGACGAAGAAGAGCAAGAAGTTCGTCAATTAAGTAAGCATACTTACGCAGTAAAAGCGCTAACAACCATTGAAGATTTCAATGAACTATTCCAGACGTCATTCTGTGATGAGGAAGTCGATACTGTCGGCGGCCTTGTAATGATGAATTTTGGTCACCTGCCATCGCGCGGTGAAGTTGTTGAAGTTAATGGTTATTCATTTAAAGTGACATCATCTGATAACCGCCGCGTTATCCAGTTACAAGTAACTGTTCCAGATGAAGCATTTCAACCGACCATTACTCCGTAAATGATGACAAAAAAAACATTAACCTTGTTGGGACAGCTGCTTGCAGCTGTCCCTGCAGGTGCAATTGCGACCCTATCTTTTGCACCTTATAACTACGCATTTATTGCCCCATTAACACTAATTCTGTTTTTCTTTTTACTACAGAAACAATCACCTAAACGCTCTGCACTGATTGGCTTTTTTTATGGTCTAGGCATGTTTGGTACTGGCATCAGCTGGGTACATGTCAGCATTGATACCTTTGGTGGTATGCCTAAAATTGCCAGTATGTTCTTAATGTGCTTACTAATTAGTTACTTAGCGCTTTACCCGGCGTTATTTGGCTACTTATTTAATCGCTTTAATCGTCAGCGCCCTTTCCATCAATTATTGCTTTCAGGGCCTGTTATTTGGCTGGTGCTTGATTGGATCCGTGGTTGGCTATTTACTGGTTTCCCTTGGTTATGGATGGGCTACAGTCAGCTCAATACACCATTGGCACACTTTGCACCGATCTTTGGTGTCGAAGGTATAACCCTTGCTCTCGTACTGATCTCTGGATCAATTGTCGCAACCCTTTATTACCGTAACTGGCGCCCATTACTGGTGGCGATTTTGGTGGCGATATTAGCCGTATTAGCCGGTATTCCGCAGTGGGTAAAACCCGATCCTAAACACAGTGTGACTGTTGCTCTTATTCAAGGCAATATTTCTCAAGAAGAGAAATGGCTACCAAGTCATCGTTGGCCAACCTTGATGAAATACATGGATCTTACCCGTGATAATTGGGGTGCAGATCTCATCATTTGGCCAGAAGCGGCCATCCCTGCACTTGAAGAAGAAATTCCAACCTTCTTACAAAATCTTGATGCCGCCGCACGTGCCAATAACAGCACTGTGATCACTGGCATTTTAGATCAAAAAGCAGACGGTGAGTTTTTCAATAATATTTTGACACTGGGTGTCGATGCCGATGGTCCGTATAACTACAACACCGCGACTCGCTACACTAAACACCATCTATTACCTTTTGGTGAATTTGTACCGTTTGCGAGTATTTTACGCCCATTAGCGCCATTCTTTAATCTACCGATGTCATCGTTTAGCCGTGGCGCCTATATTCAACCGAATATTCAAGCTCATGGTTATTCAATTGCACCCGCACTGTGTTATGAGATTGCATTTGGTGAACAAATTCGTGAAAACGTCACTAAAAAAACTGAGTTACTGCTCACGCTTTCTAATGATGCATGGTTTGGTCACTCTATTGGACCGTTCCAACACATGCAAATTGCCCAAATGCGAGCGCTAGAACTTGGCAAGCCGCTACTACGTGGAACAAATACCGGTATTACAGCAGTTGTTGACCATAACGGTCATATCACTAAAGAATTACCGCAATTTGTCACTGGCGTATTAAAAGATAAAGTTATTCCAACCATTGGAATGACACCCTATACCACATTAGGCAGCTGGCCATTATACGGCTACTGTTTATGGGCATTAGCGCTATCTTGGATCCTTATTCGACGTAAACGCGGACATTTTCGTGACTTACGCTCAGCGGAAAAAGCATAAACTCTAAGGTGAAGCTAATAACTTCACCTTTTTTTACGGTTAGTTTATTGTAGTTTCATTGTCCAATAACAACAGCCATCCCGCAGGCTTCAATTGCCAACGGCGAGATAAGGAACAACAGATGAAAACAACGACTAAAATTTTTACCACTTTGTGTTCATTATTAATGCTGATGCTATCAACACAGGTACTTGCTCAAGAGCAACAAAATGACACCAAAGATGCATTAGCACATTTTTACAAATCCCCACAAACACAACCTTTTTTCCATTCTGCTTATGGATATGCTGTTTTTCCATCTGTGGGTAAAGGTGGCTTTTGGGTTGGTGGCGCTTACGGCTCTGGCGTGGTATTTAAAGCGAATAAAGCGATGGGGTTTGCTAAGTTATACCAACTATCGATTGGATTACAATTTGGTGGTCAAGCCTTTAGCGAAATATTGTTCTTCCAAGATAAGCGCGCTTACGATCGCTTTATTGATGGTGGCCTAGAATTAGATGCCCAAGCATCAGCTGTAGCCTTAGATGAAGGCGCATCGGCTAAAGTCGGTACCGCAGGCGCTGGTATGAATGCTGGCAGTGACTACATGACTAAAAGCTATATCAATGGTGTTGCTATCTTTACCCGCACTAAAGGTGGCGCAATGATTGAAGCATCGTTAGCTGGTCAAAAATTCACTTATGAACCAATGACAGCTGCTACGCGTGAAATCAAAGGCTATGATCAGGTACTGCCTGAATTTAATCACGATAACCAGCCCACTCAAACAGCTCCTCAGCAGCAACAACTGCAAAAGCCGGCCAATACCATTAAAGCCGCAGATTCAGCAGTGGTGGTTGATACGATTGAACAACCTGACTATTAATCGTTTACTTTTAGAAAATATAAATAAAAACGCAGCGTTTATAGCGCTGCGTTTTTTTATTGATATAAGTAACGCACAAACCATTATGGGTTTAATGGCAAACGTGAAAAGTGCTTACAGCCACATTTTACACACGGCTCAATACGCGTAACATGAGTGATCATTTCAGAATGACCACATTGCTCACACACAAGATTACCTAATCCAACCAGTTCACCGGCTTGGTAAACACCTTTATGTTGAATATCTTCCATTACTTCAATCCACTCTAATTGAGTCTTATCGGTAATTTCGGCTAAATTCTTCCAAATACTTTCACTAACTAATTTGTAAAATGGACTTTCACTGAATGGTTCAGAGCTACTTTTTACTTCTTCAGTAAAGGTTTTTAAATCGCTTTTGACATAAGCTTCAATTAATGACAACTCATCTTTTGTCATATCACTAGCAGCTTTGCCGTAAAGCTCAGTCGTTTTAAGATCACTTTTGATATATGCTTCAATCAATGCCAGCTCATCTTTCGTCATATCGCTGGCCGCTTTGCCATAAAGCTCAGTCATCTTAAAAAACTTCTTTAGCTCTTCTGGACTATGCTTAAGCGCTTCAGTTACTTTTTCTAATACTGCTTCATACTGCTTTTGTTGCTTAGTCATGGGATTAATCCTCCGCCAATGTGCGAAATAATTACGTAATTACGTCCAAATACAAGATTAAGGTCGCCGAATCGCTATCAGCTATTGTTGACACCTTTACCTTTGGTTATCCTATGTCGATTACAATGAATGTGTTTGTATTAAACTCACAAAATTCTGGATGTCATCGATGCAAGAACAATATCGTCCACAGGACATTGAACAAAAAGTTCAAGAACATTGGGATAACAATAAGACCTTTGTTGTTAGTGAAGACCCTAATAAAGAAAAATTCTACTGTCTCTCCATGTTCCCGTACCCAAGTGGTCGCTTGCACATGGGTCACGTGCGTAACTACACTATCGGTGATGTTATCTCTCGCTACCAACGCTTACAAGGCAAAAATGTCATGCAGCCAATTGGTTGGGATGCATTTGGTCTACCAGCAGAGAATGCAGCGGTTAAAAATAACACTGCACCAGCGCCTTGGACTTACGAAAACATCGAATACATGAAGAACCAACTTAAGCTATTAGGCTTTGGTTACGATTGGAGCCGTGAATTCGCAACGTGTACTCCAGAGTACTACCGTTGGGAACAAGAATTCTTCACTAAACTGTACAACAAAGGCTTGGTTTACAAGAAGACATCTTCTGTAAACTGGTGTCCTAATGACCAAACTGTACTTGCAAATGAGCAAGTAGAAGATGGTTGTTGCTGGCGTTGTGATACCCCTGTTGAACAAAAAGAGATTCCACAGTGGTTCATTAAAATTACTGAATACGCACAAGAGCTACTTGATGATCTTGATACCCTTGATGGCTGGCCAGAAATGGTTAAAACCATGCAACGTAACTGGATTGGTCGCTCTGAAGGTGTAGAACTAACTTTTAAAGTTAAAGGTCAAGACGATTTAGAAGTTTACACTACCCGTCCTGATACCCTAATGGGTGTGACGTTTGTTAGTATTGCTGCGGGTCACCCTCTAGCAGCCAAAGCAGCAGAGAATAACCCAGCATTAGCAACCTTTATCGATGAATGCCGTAACACCAAAGTTGCAGAAGCTGAACTTGCAACGATGGAAAAGAAAGGCATGGATACAGGCTTAACCGCTATCCATCCACTAGATGGTCGTGAAGTACCAGTATACGTTGCTAACTTCGTATTAATGGATTACGGCACAGGTGCGGTAATGGCCGTTCCAGCTCACGATCAACGTGACTTTGAATTTGCAACTAAATACAACATCGATATCATGGCGGTTATTAAGCCAGAAGACGGTAGCGAGTTTGATATTTCTGAAGCGGCATACACCGAAAAAGGTGTGCTATTCAATTCAGGTGAATTCGACGGTCTAAACTTCCAACAAGCTTTCGATGCGATTGCAGCGAAACTTGAAGCTGACGCTAAAGGCAAGAAAACCGTTAACTTCCGTCTACGTGACTGGGGTGTTTCTCGTCAACGTTACTGGGGTGCTCCAATTCCAATGGTAACGACTGAAGACGGTCAGGTTCACCCTGTAGCCGCTGACCAGTTACCTGTTCTACTACCAGAAGATGTAGTAATGGATGGTGTAACTAGCCCAATTAAAGCTGATAAAGAGTGGGCAAAAACCACCTTTAATGGCGAACCAGCATTACGTGAAACCGATACCTTTGACACCTTTATGGAGTCATCTTGGTACTACGCACGTTACTGTTCACCACAAGCTGACGATATTCTTGATCCAGCAAAGGCAAACTACTGGCTACCCGTTGATCAATATGTTGGTGGTATTGAGCACGCTTGTATGCACCTATTGTACTCACGTTTCTTCCACAAATTACTCCGTGATGCTGGTTACGTAACCTCTGATGAACCATTTAAGCAACTACTATGTCAAGGTATGGTATTGGCTGATGCGTTCTTCTACACTACCGAAAAAGGTGGTAAAGAGTGGGTTGCGCCAACAGATGTAACGGTTGAGCGTGACGGCAAAGGTCGTATTACAACAGCCGTTGACTCTCAAGGTCACAATGTTGAGCACTCAGGCATGATCAAAATGTCTAAGTCTAAGAACAACGGTATCGACCCACAAGAGATGGTAGACAAGTACGGTGCTGATACAGTACGTCTATTTATGATGTTTGCATCACCAGCCGATATGACCCTTGAATGGCAAGAGTCAGGCGTTGAAGGTGCTAACCGTTTCCTTAAGCGTGTTTGGAAATTAGTTCGTGAACATGCAGGCAAAGGTGTAGCAGAAGCGGTTGATACAGCAGCACTAAGCAGCGATCAAAAAGCACTTCGTCGTGATATCCATAAAACTATTGCTAAAGTAAGCGATGATATTGGTCGTCGTCAGACATTCAATACTGCTATTGCTGCAATTATGGAATTAATGAACAAGCTAGCTAAAGCACCACAAGAATCAGCACAAGATCGTGCTATTCTTGATGAAGCACTAAAAGCTATTGTTACTATGCTTTACCCAATGACACCGCATATCTGTTTTGAAATGTGGCAAGCACTTGGTCAAACAGACATTGACCATGCAGTATGGCCACAAGCTGATGCAGCAGCATTGGTTGAAGATGAAAAACTGATCATTGTGCAGGTTAACGGTAAACTACGTGCTAAATTAACGGTAGCAGCAGACGCAACCAAAGAGCAAGTAGAAGCACTCGCTATGACTGAAGAAGGCGTAACACGCTTTACTGATGGCAATACCGTACGTAAAGTTATTTATGTACCAGGTAAACTGCTGAACATCGTAGCAAACTAATCAAGGTTACTTTACTTTGTTAGCTCAGCTAACATTGACAATAACCTCAAGATCCCCGCTTTTGCGGGGATCTTTATAATTACGGTCATATTTAATTTTGCGCCCAGCGCACCTTCTTTTATTTCAAGGAGCTGACTTTCGTGAAAAGTTTTTTCTCGGCCAACAGCCTAACTCGACTACTTATCATCACTCTTCTCGCGCTTACAACAGCTTCTTGTGGCTTTCACCTCCGTGGTAACTACATGCTACCAGAAGGAATTGCTAAGCTATCGCTAACCAGTTTTGACCCCTACGGTAAATTAACCCGTATGGTAAAATACCAATTTAAATTGCATGGTATTGAAGAAGTTAAACCTGCAGCAACAGTACCAAACCTTAATATCACCAGTGAATCAACGGGCGACAGTACGTTATCTCTGTATCAAAATAACGGTAAAGCAGAATACGACTTAACCTTAACCGTAAACTACACCGTGACAATTCCGAACCAAGGTATTGAGCAGTTTAGTACTAAAGTAACCCGTACTTTCTTAGATAACCCACTTTCAGCATTAGCAAAATCAGTAGAACGTGATGAGTTAATTGATGTTATGCGTGAACAAGCAGCGCAACAAATCATGCGTAAACTTGCACGTCTAACGACTGTCTTTAATAAGATGGAAGAAGATAAGTTAAACGCTGAATTAAACCAAATTTTGCATAACCAAAAAGTATCAATTAAAGATGGCAGTACTACTACCATCACGACCACTCCTGCGGTTATACATAAAAAACAAGATCACAACGCGCAATGAGAGTCTACCCTGAACAACTGACGCAGCAACTAACAAAGGGCCTGCGTCAGGCTTATTTACTGTTTGGTAATGAGCTATTATTAAAACAAGAAGCGGGCGATAGCATCAAGCACATCGCCCAACAACAAGGCTTCCTAGAACGCCATGCTTTCACTATCGATAATAGTATTGATTGGAATGCAGTTTTAGATTGCTGCCATGCAATGAGCTTATTTTCAGCCCAACAAATTATCGAGCTTGAAATTGCAGAAACAGGCTTAAATACCAATCAAGCCAAAGCATTACTTGAAGTCATTGACGCACTTAATCCTGATATTTTATTAATTATTACTGGGCCACGGATTAATAAAAAGCAAGAAAGTACCAAGTGGTTTAAAGCCCTCGATATCATTGGGCTATATGTACCGTGTAATACCCCTGATCCGCGTCAAATGCCACGCTTTATTCAAAGCCGTTGTCAGTTATTAGGCTTAAAGCCAGATCATGAATCGGTACAAATGTTAGCACAATGGCACGAAGGTAATTTACTCGCGCTATCTCAAAGCTTACATAAATTAGTGCTGCTTTATCCTGATGGCATTTTAACTATTGTGCGGTTACAAGAGGCATTAAGTCGTCATAATCACTACACACCCTTTCAATTAATAGACGCGCTATTAGCCGGGCAAGCTAAACGTAGCCAACGAATATTGCGTCAATTACAAGCGGAAGGTGTTGAAGCAACGATTTTATTACGAACTTTACAGCGTGAATTGACCCAACTGTATAAAATGCAAGAAATGGGAAAAAAAGGTACGCCTTTAAACCTCATTTTTGAACAATTTAGAATATGGCAAAACCGCCGTGAAATATATGTTGGAGCACTACATCGACTACCGCTTACGACCTTAGTCATGATTCTTCGACAACTGACATTATTAGAAATCCAAGTTAAAACGGACTATGACACTCAACCATGGCCAGCCTTAAGCTGCCTATGCGCTGAAATGTGTGGTATTCCAACCCATTTACAACCGTTGAATTAGTCTCAATACAGGTCAAAATCGCGACTTTTTGCCCATTTGAACTAAATCACCAAACAAACATGTGAAAAAATACCGTCTGAACCTTGTCCGCTTATCGCTGTCTGATAAGAGCATGGTATACTGCGGCACAATTCAAGGTCAGTATGTCTATTTGACATTACCGATGCTACTTATAGCGTCATTCGGCCAATACTATACTAACACTCAAGTGAGGGAATCCCTTTGCAGGTTCAAGAACTACACGATTTCATTGTTGATAAAATTGACGACATTAAAGCACAAGATATCGTAACTATTGATGTTCGCGGTAAATCAAGCATCACCGATTTTATGGTTATCTGTACTGGTACATCTAACCGTCACGTGGTATCTGTTGCAGATCACGTAAATAAAGAATCTAAATTAATTGATTTTCCTCCATTTGGCATCAGTGGCGAAAAAGAAGGTCAATGGGTTATCGTTGATATGGGCAATGTTATGCTACATATCATGCAAGAAGATGCACGTGAGCTATACCAACTGGAGAAGCTTTGGAGCTAATTGACCATGAAGCTTCAACTGATTGCTGTTGGTACTAAAATGCCAAAATGGGTTGAGGAGGGTTATAAAGAATATAGCCGCCGCTTCCCTAAAGATATGCCACTGGAATTAATTGAAATTTCAGCGGGAAAGCGTGGTAAAAATGCTGACATTGCTCGAATTCTACAAAAAGAAGGCGAAGCGATGTTAGCAGCGGTAGCTAAAGGTAACCGCATCGTCACGCTAGATATTCCAGGAAAACGCTGGGATACCGGAGAATTGGCACAACAATTGGATGCATGGAAGCTAGATGGACGTGATGTATCAATTTTGATCGGCGGGCCAGAAGGACTTTCTCCTGCATGCAAGGCAGCGGCAGAACAAAGCTGGTCATTATCACCCTTGACTTTACCACACCCATTGGTGCGCGTGGTAATGGCAGAAAGCTTATACCGTGCATGGAGTGTCACGGCTAACCATCCGTACCACAGGGAATAATCATAAATGAGACAAAAGCGAACCCAGATCCGCGATCATCGCGCTGAGTCGGCACTTTTTTTTCGTCGAGCTCTTGTCTCATTTATTGGTATTGCAATACTTGTAGGCCTGCTGCTGTTTAATCTGTTTCACATTCAGGTTGAACAACATCAGGACTATCAAACCCGCTCTAATGATAATCGTATTAAAATCGTCCCAGTCTCTCCTAATCGCGGCTTAATTTACGACCGTAACGGAGTGATATTGGCTGAAAACAGGCCGATATATAGTCTTGAAATCACGCTAGAAAAAGTATCTGAACTCGATCAGACTTTTGCCGATCTTAAACAGATCATGGGCATCACTGATGAAGACATTGCTAATTTCCAAAAAGAGCGCCGTCGTACCCGTCGTTTTAAATCTGTGCCTATTCTTGATCATCTCAATGAAAAGCAAGTTGCATTATTTTCTGTCAATCAACATCGTCTTCCTGGCGTTGAAGTTAAAGCACATTTAAAACGTTACTATCCTTATGGCGATACACTGACCCACGTTTTAGGTTATGTCGCTAAAATTAACGATCGCGACCTTAAAAAACTCGATAAAGCAGGAAAACTCAGTAATTATAAAGCGACTCGAGACATGGGGAAATTGGGTGTTGAACGTTATTACGAAGATCTATTACACGGCACATCTGGCTATCAAGAAGTGGAAGTTAATAGTCGTGGCCGTGTCATTCGTACTCTAAAATATATTCCGCCAATTCCTGGTAAAGATATCAAAATCAATATTGATATTAAGTTACAGCAATATGTTCAAAATCTATTAACTGAACGTAAAATCGATCCTAAAACAGGTAAAGAGATCATTAAACACAAACGTGGTTCAATCGTGGTGTTAGATCCTAAAGATGACGCTATTTTAGCGATGGTCTCAAGCCCAAGTTATGATCCAAATTTATTTGTGCGTGGTATATCAAGCAAAAAATACCGTGCATTATTGAATAACCCAGATCGACCACTGGTGAATCGCGTTACGCTTGGCATTTATCCACCAGCATCGACAGTTAAGCCATTAATAGCAGTGGCTGCATTAACCGAAGGGGTTATTACACCTAATACCACCCGTAATGATCCCGGTTGGTGGCAGATACCTAACTCTACTAGTCGTAAATTCCGTGACTGGCTACGTTGGGGTCATGGCCGAGTCAATATTTATAAAGCAATTGAAGAATCAGTAGATACTTATTTCTATCAAGTTGCCTATGATCTTGGAATTGATCGTCTATCTACGTGGATGAACAAGTTTGGTTATGGCGAATACACTGGGATTGATATTCACGAAGAAAGCAGAGCAAATATGCCGACCCGTGAATGGAAACAAACTCGCCATAAGCGTCCTTGGTATCAAGGTGACACCATTCCAGTAGGTATTGGCCAAGGTTATTGGACTGCAACCCCATTACAGATAGCTAAAGCAACATCTGTATTAGTTAATAGTGGTGTTGTACATCGCCCGCATCTGCTTAAAAATATTATTGATGACAAAGTAGAAGTACCGGCACAATTTGAAGATTTCCCACCTATTACTGGGGTGAGTCCTAAAACATGGGAGATTGCACGTGAAGGTATGCACCGCGTGCTATATGGCAACCGTGGTACAGCGCGTAAAGCATTTTACGGCACGCCTTATCAAGCCGGTGGCAAATCAGGTTCAGCTCAAGTTTTTGGTTTAGCTGAAAACCAAAAATATAATGCCGATGAATTAGAAGAACATTTACGTGACCATGCTTTATTTACCGCTTTTGCACCATTTGAAAAACCACAAGTTGTAGTGGCAATGGTATTAGAAAATGCTGGCGGAGGTTCAAGTAATGGTGGACCGATTGCACGCAAGATATTTGATCATATGCTAATCGAATCTCCTGCTGATATATCACCACCTTTGGTGACACCGATTAAAGCCACAGCAGAGGTACATTAATGAGCATCATGGCAACAACCGGCGAAAAACCTAGCATAAGTGATCGCTTACATATCGATATCCCATTGATACTGGGACTATTAGCGATTATGAGTTTTTCATTAGTAATCATGTACAGTGCCAGTGGCCAAAGTATACCGATGATGGAACGTCAAGCGATGCGAATGCTATTATCGCTGGGCGTTATGTTGCTATTAGCCCAAATTGCACCACGTCACTATGAAGCATGGGCGCCTTATTTATTTGGTATTGGCTTAGTCATGTTGATAAGCGTGCTCTCATTCGGCGAAGTATCAAAAGGGGCACAACGGTGGCTTAATTTAGGCTTTGTTCGTTTTCAACCCTCAGAGCTAATAAAACTAGCAGTGCCATTGATGGTGGCACGATTTATAGGTAACCGCCCACTACCACCAACATTTGCCAATATCTTTATCGCATTAGTATTGATTTTTACGCCAACGATTTTAATTGCTAAGCAACCAGACCTTGGAACCTCCATTTTGATCGCCGCATCGGGGATCTTTGTTCTGTTTCTGTCAGGAATTAGCTGGCGAGTGATAATTGGTGCATTGATATTACTCGGAGCCTTTATTCCTGTGTTATGGTTCTTCCTGATGCATGACTATCAACGCACTCGAGTAATGACCTTATTTAATCCTGAGTCTGACCCTTTAGGTGCGGGATACCATATCATCCAATCAAAGATAGCTATTGGTTCCGGAGGAATCACTGGTAAAGGCTGGCTCCATGGTACTCAATCACAATTAGAGTTTGTTCCTGAACGTAATACTGACTTCATTTTTTCGGTGATCGCCGAAGAATGGGGGTTAGCTGGTGTTATTGGTTTATTAGCAATGTATCTATTTGTACTTGGACGTGGATTACTACTTGCAAGTCGAGCTCAAACCGCATTTGGACGGATGATGGCGGGCAGTATTGTGCTGAGTTTCTTTGTTTATATTTTTGTTAATATCGGAATGGTGAGTGGACTATTACCTGTCGTGGGTGTACCGCTCCCCCTAGTCAGTTATGGTGGTACCTCAATGGTTACTCTTATGGCTGGTTTTGGTATTCTGATGTCTATCCATACTCATCGAAAAATGTTGTCTAAGGCGACCTAATAAATGCGTTCACTATTTGTAATTTTTTTCCTAATTCTTGCTGGGTGTAGTTCTTCGCCTGAACAAACTCAACAACCACAAACGAAGCCAGATACAACCACCAAAACCACTCAAGTAATTAAACCGAATACCGATGATCCCAATGCTGGACGGTATTCTCTTAAAGATGATCGTGCGCCTAAGGTTGTTCCTGATTTTTCAAAAGTAAAATTGATCACTCCACACTACGAACCCTATAGTCGTGGTGGTAATAAAGACTACACATTACGTGGTAAACGCTATCATATTATAAAAAATCCTAAGGGTTATACCGAGACTGGGTTTGCTTCGTGGTACGGTGAAAAATTTCATGGTCATAAAACAGCTAACGGCGAAGTCTATAATATGTTCGCTATGACAGCGGCCCATAAAACCTTACCGTTACCGAGCTTTGTGCGTGTAACCAATACTCTTAATCACAAATCAGTGATTGTCCGTGTTAACGATCGTGGTCCCTTCCATGATGGTCGTATTATTGATTTAAGCATGGCGGCAGCATCTAAATTAGGCGTGATCAGTTATGGCACCGCACCTGTAAAAATTGAAGTAATAACGGTACCTAAGCCGTCAACTAAAGCTGAGATAAAAAAAGCACCAATCCCAATCCAATATTTCATCCAATTAGCAGCGGTTAATAGCCAGCCAAAAGCGGATCAAATGCAACGAGAAGTAAAGAAACTTTATAATACTAGCGTTGATATTGAAAAAATCACTGATCGCACTATTTTTCGAGTTCGATTAGGACCATTTTTAGACCATAAAGATGCTGAATTATTGCTCAACCGAGTGAAAAGCAAGCATTATCCACAAGCTTTTATGATCACTGAAAAACGATAATTGAACCTTATCGATATTTTTTAATCATACCCCGAGCCTATAGTTTGTTATTAAAATCATAAAACTATAGGCTTATTATTGCTCTGCTGAATAACAACATCATCACAGTGAATCTTAATTGCCTAATGTCAGAACTGTGGAAACTTCAGTTCGGGCACTGATTGCCAATGTGTTATCTGTTATAGTGAGCCCACTTTTTAGCCACAGATTAATTAAAGTTAGATATATCATGAAGAAAACAGCTGTGCTTTTCCGTTCTGTAGCCATCTCTGCCACTCTGCTGGCTTCAGCAACTGTTGCTGCATCACCAGCAGTAGTACCTGAAGCTCCACAAATTGCGGCTAAGGGTTATGTTCTTATTGACTACAACTCAGGCAAAATCATTGCTGGTCATAACCAAAATGAAAAATTAGCTCCTGCCAGCCTAACCAAAATAATGACCAGTTATGTGATTGGTCAAGAAATTAAAAATGGCAACATCTCCCCTGATGATAATGTCGTTATTAGTAAAAACGCTTGGGCTAAAAACTTCCCTGGATCATCAAAGATGTTCTTAGAAGTAGGTAAAACCGTTAAAGTCTCTGATCTTAACCGCGGTATTATTGTTGACTCAGGTAACGATGCTTGTGTGGCAATGGCTGAGCACGTTGCGGGTTCACAGAAAGCGTTTGTTGAGCTGATGAATGGCTGGGCAAAAAATCTGGGGATGAAATCAACTCACTTTACGAATGTCCATGGCTTAGATAACCCAGACCTATACACCACCCCAGTCGATCTTTCTATTCTTGCGCGCGCACTTATTCACGATCTTCCCAATGAATTTAAGATCTATGATGAGAAATCATTTACTTATAACGGCATTACCCAATATAACCGTAATGGTTTATTGTGGGATCAAAGCATGCATGTTGACGGCTTAAAAACCGGTCATACTGATAATGCGGGTTATAGCCTAGTCAGTACTGCGACTGAAGGCAACATGCGTCTTATTTCAGTCATTATGGGGACTGCAAGCAAACATGCGCGTCTTGCTGAAAGTAAAAAGCTATTAAATTATGGCTTCCGCTTCTTCACTACCTTGACACCATATAAAAAAGATCAAACATTTGTGACCGAAAAAGTATGGATGGGCAATACTGATAAAGTCAATCTTGGTGTTAATGAGAATACTTACGTTACGATCCCTCGTAGCCAAGCTAAAGATTTAAAAGCAAGCTTCGTGTTAACTAAAGAGCTTAAAGCACCGATTCAAAAAGGTGAGGTAATGGGTACGCTTTATTACCGTTTAGGTGATAACGATATTGCTCAATACCCTTTAGTTGCATTGACTGAAGTAAAACAAGGTAGCTTCTTTAGCCGCTTGGTTGATTATGTAATGATGCTAGTACAGAGCTGGTTTTAACCGCTCGTTATAACATCAATCAAACCAAATAAAGAAGCTGCCATTTGGCCGCTTCTTTTGGTTTACAAGCCTGCATACACATTTTCCAATAACCGATATCCATCGCTTCTATTACACGCTTGTTTTCCAGCTAATGACGCATTAAGATGCCAGCATACCTCGTGTTTTGTGATCCACAACACGGTCTAAATTTGAATAAATGCAACCTTGGAGTTCTATATGCAAGAACAAGAGCAACCAAAACTAAAAGATCTACTGGAGTTTCCTTGTAGCTTTGCTTTCAAAGTCATGGGTGAAAATAAACCAGAATTAGCTGATCGTATCGTTGAAGTTATTCAGAAAACTATTCCTGGTGATTACGTACCAACATTAAAGCCAAGCAGTAAAGGGACTTATACCGCTGTCTCTGTCACTGTTAACGCAACCAATGTTGAACAGATTGAAACGCTATACAAAGAACTTGGCGCTATCGATATCGTACGCGTAGTACTATAGCCGTTCCATACCAATATCATACCAATGGCGACTATACATTAGTCGCCATCTTTTTCCCGTTTCACTCCCATTCAGCCGTTTTTACTCTCGCAATATAACTATCAAATATATTAATAATAAGTGAATAACTGGTTAATCATGCATCTTTGAACAGTTTAGGTATAATAGCTCAGTTCACAGCCATTAAATGGCGCTTTGCGTTATATCAATAAATAGGCACAAATTTGCAAACATCTCTTATTATTAGAAATCTGGGCCGTTGTGATTATCAAGCCACCTTTGATGCCATGCATCAATTCACCAATGACCGCACCGACATGTCGGCCGATGAAGTATGGTTGGTTGAACATCACCCCGTCTTTACTCAAGGCCAAGCTGGAAAAATAGAACATCTGCTCAATACAGGTGATATTCCAGTCGTCCAAAGTGATCGTGGTGGCCAAGTGACTTATCATGGTCCTGGTCAGCAAGTCGCTTATATATTGATTAACTTACGCAGAAAAAAACTGAGTGTTCGTGACCTAGTCAGCCACATCGAAAACACAATTATTAATACCCTATCTCAATTTGGGATTAAATCTAATGCTCGCCCTGATGCACCTGGTGTATATGTCGACAATCGCAAGATATGTTCATTAGGATTACGAATCAGACGCGGCTGCTCTTTTCATGGTCTGGCACTTAATATAAATATGGATTTGGCCCCATTTCAACGTATTAACCCTTGTGGTTATGCTGGAATGGAAATGACGCAAACAGCGTTACTAAATGGCCCAAATGAACTGATGGAAGTTCAGCCGGTACTCATTGAAGAATTAACAAAATTACTCGACTACTCACACGTCGAGTGGATGACGGAAAGCAATCAACTATGAGCAAACCAATTAAAATTGAACAAGGCGTTAAATACCGTGATGCTGATAAAATGGCATTAATTCCGGTACGTAATGTTGCCCAAGAAGAAGCACCGAAAGAAGTGTTACGTAAACCTTCATGGATGAAAATAAAACTGCCATCAGACAGTAAACGTATTCAAGAAATCAAATCAGCACTACGGAAAAACAATCTCCACTCGGTATGTGAAGAAGCATCATGTCCGAATTTGGCAGAATGTTTTAACCATGGCACAGCCACCTTTATGATTTTAGGTGCGATTTGTACTCGTCGTTGTCCATTTTGTGATGTTGCCCATGGCCGCCCATTACCACCCAACGCAGAAGAACCAAGTCATTTAGCACAAACAATTGCTGATATGAAGTTACGTTATGTAGTAGTAACATCAGTCGACCGTGACGATCTTCGTGATGGTGGCGCACAGCATTTTGTTGACTGTATTAATGATATTCGTGCTAAAAGTCCACAGATTCACATTGAAACCTTAGTGCCAGATTTCCGTGGTCGTATGGATCGTGCGTTAGATATTTTCCGTGATACTGCACCGGATGTATTTAACCATAACCTTGAAACTGCACCACGCTTATACCGTAAGGCACGTCCTGGAGCAAACTACCAGTGGTCATTGGATCTATTAAAGAAATTTAAAGAAATTCATCCAACAGTACCAACAAAATCTGGTGTCATGATGGGGCTAGGTGAAACCAAAGAAGAGATCATTCAAGTATTAAAGGATCTACGTGCTCATGGCGTAACCATGCTAACACTAGGCCAATACTTAGCACCAAGTCGTCACCACTTACCGGTTGAACGTTATGTGCCACCAGAAGAGTTTGATGAGTTAAAACAAATTGCACTCGAGCTTGGCTTTACGCACGCAGCTTGTGGTCCATTTGTCCGTTCGTCTTATCATGCAGACTTACAAGCTCAAGGTGTTGAAATTAAGTAATTCACTTTTGTCATTACTTAATCCTCATAAAAAAACCGCTTTAGTGATTAGCTAAAGCGGTTTTTTTTATCTATAACCAGGTCAATTATTTAGCAAAAGCGGCACCAAATACTGGTGCAATTGAAGCTAACACTGACTCTGTCACTGGCTTACCATCATTATCTGTAATATTTAATGAGGTACGATTACCTAAATCACCAACCAAAATACGATACTTATCATTGGTTAAGTTAATTGGCTTAGTGCCAAGTTTAGTCCAGAAGGCATCATCAGGTTGACGGTATTTAACATCAATCAAACCTTGCGAACGGTTACGATCTTCAACCGTAAAGCCTAATTTTTGCAGCATTATCGGTAAACGATCCCACATATCATCATATGATGCACGCGCAATAATAATTGGCAAGCCACTGCGATCTGTACCCATCATAATCGGCACGTTTTTCATTTGTTCAGCGGCAGCAATACGTGCTTGCTCACGAGACATATTATCGTATTTCGCCATCACTAAATTGGTCATTAAAATGCTATAGCGACGTTTGTTATCTACGCTTACAGGTTTCACTTTACCGTCTTCACGCCAATCTGTTAACGTAATACGGTAACTGTTGATGTTAGGTGATTTTTCAATCGTATAACGGCTACTTATCTTGGTATCTTCATCTTCATTAGTCCAAGAAACCCAATCAGTATCAATACGATCAGCACTTTGTTTTACAATACCGACTTTATTATTAGTAATCAGCTGTTGTGTTACGCGCCAAATCTTCGCTAACTCATTCGACGACGGCATAAACAGCGTTACACCTTGTTGATCAACAGCAGAAGTTACGCCAGGAATCAACTCTAGCACCTGCAGTGGTGGACGAATATCAACCTTAGTACCTATTTCGCCCTGATAAACACGGTGTGGAATCGTATAATCAGTATTACTAAAAGGTTGAGCACCTGCCGGCAACGCCCAACTTTCAAGTGATGGCGTATTAAGATAATTAAAATCTTGTGCTGCCTGTCGGCGACTATCTGCACCACTAGAACATGCTGTAATGCTTGTCACTACGACGGCGGCTAGTGCTAGCCGGTATTTATAATTCATTTATGCTCCTGCGCTCCTATATTGTTACCGCGGCTTATTAACGACTAAGTACTATAATACGTTAGCGTCAATGAGTGCTTGCTTAACAATAGGTTGCTGTGATTCGCTTAAAACAGTAAGCGGAAGTCGTAAGTTATCGTGTTCAATTAACCCCATTTGGTAAGCAGCCCATTTCACTGGAATTGGATTAGCTTCAACAAACAGTTTGGTATGTAATGGCATTAAGCGTTGGTTTATTTCTTGGGCAGCTTCAATCTTACCCTCTAAGGCTAGATTAAACATCGTCGCCATTGCTGCTGCTGCAATATTGGCTGTCACAGAAATGACACCATGGCCACCTTCAGCAACAAAATCAACACCCGTTGCATCATCACCGCTTAATTGGATAAAATCTGCGCCACAAAGTTCCCGTGTTTTTTTAACGCGAGTAATATCACCGGTCGCATCTTTAATACCAATAATATTGTCAAGTTTAGCTAACCGAGCAACAGTTTCTGGCAGTAAATCAACGGCGGTGCGGCCTGGCACATTGTATAAAATTTGTGGTATGTCAGTCGCTTCTGCAATTGCTTTATAATGTTGGTATAAACCTTCTTGCGTCGGTTTATTATAGTATGGTGTCACACTAAGGCAGGCCGCAATTCCGGTGCCTGAAAACAGTTTGGTAATCGTTACTGCTTCATGGGTTGCATTTGCACCAGTACCAGCAATAACAGGAATACGTCCATCAACATACTCTAGCGTTTTTAAAACAACTTTAATGTGCTCATCAACTGTTAGTGTGGTTGATTCACCCGTTGTTCCAACTGCAATAATAGCCGTCGTACCCGCTTTAATATGGTAATCAACTAGCTTCTGTAAGCCGATGTAATCAACTTCACCTGAAGGATCAAATGGCGTTAATAGTGCTACCATGCTTCCTGAAAACATGTCCGTCTCCCCTATTTTATATATCGCAACGATTCTAAACTAACAACATTAACAACCAATCAATAAAAAATGGTTACGGTATATAGCTAGTTATAAGTCATGGTACTTTTGCATGACTATAAACTCAAGCAAAGGGTGACTGAAAACCGTTAACTGACGCGCTTTATCGTATTCATTTTAAGCAAGTCGGTAATGTTTAACGTTTCTAGCACCAAAAACGAATCTTTTTAAGCAATCATTATTGCTAACCGTACAATTATAATAAAAAAAATTGTGATTATTGATGCTAATTTGCTCTCTTTTGAATAATCAGTCTGTGCTAACATGCTAATAATGATCACGAAAAAATGGCGCTAAATATGGAACATTACCTCGTAATAACCGCAGTAGGTACTGACCGCCCTGGTATCACCGATGAGATCACCCATCTTGTCGCACACAGTGGCTGTAACATCATTGATAGTCGAATTGCTCTTTTTGGTTCTGAGTTCACGCTGATTATGTTGCTCTCTGGTAATAGCAATGCTATCTCAAGAATTGAATCGACGTTGCCACTTAAAGGCCAAGAACATGATTTAATTACCGTGATGAAACGCACCAACAAGCATATTGCTCGTTTCTTTCCATATACTGCTGATTTTCATATTGAAGCAAAAGACAGTCCTGGACTTATTAAACATTTCACCCATTTCATGGCCAGTCGTAAAATTGACATTTCAACGCTGAGTGCCAATACCATTGAAAATGGCCATGCTAATATCGACAACCAATTAGTGCTTCAAATCAGTACCAATTTACCAGAAGATTGTAATTTAGTGAGCTTACAAGAAGAATATGAAATACTTTGTAATGAACTCAATGCTCACGGTACTGTAAACTTTATTGGCCACCATTAATTAATATAGCCCTTAAAAACCACCATAACAGCATGTGTCATATTTGCCGTTTATGACTTATTAAAAGGACAGTTGCATGAATACCCTAACCGCAGGAATGCTCGCCCCAACCTTTACTTTACTCAATCAAGACAACCAACCCGTCAGTCTAAATGACTTCAAAGGTAAAAAAGTACTGGCTTATTTCTATCCTAAAGCGATGACTCCTGGCTGTACTGTTCAAGCTTGCGGCTTACGCGACAGTAAAGCAGAACTTGAAGCACATAACGTGGTTGTGTTAGGTATCAGTATTGATCCCGTTAAGCGCTTGCCTAAATTTATTGAGCGCGACAATCTGAACTTCACATTATTATCTGATGAAGATCATGCTGTTGCAGATCAATTTGGCGTGTGGGGTGAAAAAAAATTCATGGGTAGAATTTACGATGGTTTGCACCGCATCAGTTTCTTAATTGATGAGCAAGGCAAAATTGAGCATGTATTTGATAAACTCAAAACCAAAGATCACCATCAAGTGGTACTTGATTATCTTAATCAGTAATACCCTTTCAAACAACGACCACAAAAAAAGGCCATATAGGCCTTTTTTGTGCGTGATTATTTCACTATAAATTATCGATATTAGTAGCTCACTGGTGGCGCACTTTCTTTCATCACTAAAGCCCCCCATACCGCTTTAACTAAGGTTGCTAATGGAATTGCAAAGAACACGCCCCAGAATCCCCATAGACCGCCAAACACTAACACTGCAACGATAATCGCTACTGGATGTAAGTTAACCGCCTCAGAAAACAATACTGGAACCAATACATTACCATCTAATGCTTGCACAATACCGTAGGCAGCCAGTAACCACCAAAAATCAGGTGTCCAACCCCATTGAAATAAACCGACCATCGCAACGGGTACTGTGACAGCAGCGGCACCAATATAAGGAATCAATACCGATAAACCCACTAACACGCCAAGTAATGCCGCGTACTGAAGTCCCATTACCACAAAGACAATATAACTTGCGATTCCAACAATAAAAATCTCAATCACTTTGCCGCGAATATAATTAGAGATTTGCTGGTTCATTTCGGTGCTAACCTTACTGGCTAAACGACGATTCTTAGGTAATACACCAATAAATGAACGCAGAATGGTGTCTTTATCTTTAAGCAAAAAGAAAATTAATAAAGGCACTAAAATTAAATAGACACCTAACGTTGCCAAGCTGACCAGTGATGATAATGAGCCTTTAACAACGCTACCACCTAAAGACAATACTTTTTCGCGCAACGTATTGGTTAACACTGTTACTTGATGCGGCTGCACAAAATCAGGGTAGCGTTCAGGTAAACTTGATACATAAATCTGCAAGTCATTAAGCATTTTAGGCACATCAGCACTTAAGTTGGTAATTTGATGCCAAATAGTCGGCACTAAACCAAATAAAGCTAACACCATTAACCCTGCAAAAATAATTAAGACTATCGCAACAGATATTGTTCGCGGTATCCCCCACAGGGTCAAACGAGCGACGGGTGATTCAAGTAAATAAGCTAAAACAATCGCAACTAATAGCGGTGTGATTAATCCACCAAAGAAATATAAGGTTAAGAAAGCACCTGCTAAAATGATCATTAAACTCACGGCATGAGGATCAGAGAATCGGCGTTGATACCAACTTTTAAACATATCCAGCATGAAGTTACTGTCCTTTTTTTACAATAATCACCAGCTGATCAATACCGTCAGCCTGTATATCAATAATAAATCCATTATTTTGTAAATAACGAACAATATCCGTTTTTGCCGTGGGTTGTGAAACCTTAATTACAAGTTTCTGGGTCGGCGATAAGTCTCTACAGCTTCGCTTTACCATCAATAATGCTAACGGGCAACGGGATGCCATAAGATCAAGCGTTAGGATTTCCATTCCAATAGAGTGACAGTGATTATCCATTGTCGTATTGTAACCTTAACCGCAAGGAATAAGCGAGATAACCACAAAACGAATATCACAATAGCGAACCTAAGCTAAAATTAGCTGTCATAACAACGCAGCAGGTTATCGATCATTATCCCGTTATCCTATATTAATCGACATGGTGGTTGTATTATTAATATGTTCCAATTAGCTAAAGCGCCAGCCTATCTTTTGCTATCAGCATTGCTAACGACTAGCTTATCCGCTGTTGCAAGTAATGCCACATCACTACCAGATATCGGTACCACAGCGGCATCGACACTGACCATTGATAAAGAAATCAAATATGGCGACATGTATATGCGAATGATGTATGCCAGTCGTCCAATCATTAACGACCCTGTATTATCCGAATATATACAAGATCTCGGGCATAAGTTAGTTGCTAATGCTGACGGTGTTAAAACCCCATTTAATTTCTTCTTAATCCAAAATTATGAGATCAACGCGTTCGCATTATTTGGCGGCAATATTGGTGTTCATTCAGGATTATTTTTACATGCTAAAACAGAAAGTGAATTAGCCTCTGTGATTGCCCATGAAATTGCCCACGTCACTCAACGACACCTTGCACGTACTTTAGAAGACCAAGCTAATAAAAAGTCAGCAACAATGGCGGCAATGATAGGCTCATTGTTATTAGTCGCTGCCGCACCAGAAGCTGGCATCGCGGCATTACACACCACGACTGCCATCTCGATACAAGGCATGCTCAATCACACTCGTAGCCACGAAAAAGAAGCCGATCGAATTGGAATCGCCACTCTTGCTAGAGCTGGTTTTAATCCGCAAGCAATGCCACATTTCTTTGGCCGCTTAGCTGAAAAGTACCGCTATACCTCCAAATTACCGCCAATGTTACTGAGCCACCCGTTGCCTGAATCGCGTATAGCTGATAGTCGTATGCGTGCCGATAACTATCCCAGTGTGAGATTGCCACCTTCTGAGCGTTACCTATTAGCAAAATCACGAATTGTGGCGCGTAATCTTGGTTTTAGTCAAACTTCCGCCCTAAACTGGTTTAATACTGAACTCAAAAAAGCCGCCCCTAACCAACGTAAAGAATTAAATTATGGTAAAAGCTTGGTTTATCTCGATAACGGTCAATATGCCAAAGCCCAACAATTACTGTTGCCATTAATCGCATCTGAACCCAATAATTTGTTTTATATTGATGCGATAACTGATTTAAATTTATATCAAAAGCACTATGATAAAGCGATTACACGGTTAGAAAAAGCGTTACAATATCAACCTGAAAGTAGCGTATTACAACTTAATCTTGCCAATGTATTACTGGAAGCTAAGCATTATAAGCAAAGCCTTAGCATACTAAATCGATATAGCTATCAACACCCTAATGATATCAATGGCTGGGCATTATTAGCTCAAAATTATGCTAAACAAAACCAACGTGCAGGTGAGCTCGCGGCGATGGGTGAGTTAGCGGCGTTACGTGCCCAATGGAAACTTGCAATCAGTAACTATACTCAAGCGGCCCAAAAAGCAAAATTAGGCTCTCTCGATCAGGCTCGCTATGATGCGCGATTAGATCAACTTCGAATTCAACAATCACAATTTGAAGCTTTACGTTCTTCTTTTTAATTTCTACTGATTCAAAAAGGACTCAATATGACAGTTGCTATTTACCACAATCCACGATGCTCAAAAAGTCGTGAAACATTAGCTTTGCTCACTGAGCACGGTATTACGCCTACGATTATCCACTATTTAGACACGCCACCAACGGTTAAGCAACTACAACAACTTTACCGTCAATTAGACTACACCAGTGTGCGAGATATGATGCGTACTAAAGAGCAACAATACCAAGAGTTACAACTTGGTGATCAAACTCTCACTGATCTAGCATTATTTGAAGCGATAGCATCGCAGCCTAAATTACTCGAACGACCTATTGTCGTTAATAATGATAAAGCCGCTATTGGGCGTCCACCAGAGCTGGTTTTGAGTATTTTATAATGACAAAAATCTTAGTGCTCTATTACAGCCTTCATGGTAATACTCGCCAATTAGCGCGTCATATTAGTCGCGGTATCGAACAAGTTGATGGCTGTGAAGCAGTGCTAAGAACCGTTGCTGAGATAGCAACCATCACGACAACTACGCAAACCGTCACCGCGCTCAACACAACCGATCCCATTGTTAGCCATCACGATCTTAAGCAATGTGCAGCAATAGCGATGGGGAGTCCGGTTAGATTTGGTAATATGGCGGCGCCACTTAAACATTTTTTGGATACAACCAGTGGCGAATGGTTATCGGGAACATTGATAGGGAAGCCAGCCTGTGTGTTCACATCATCATCATCTTTGCATGGCGGTCAAGAAACTACGCTACAATCAATGATGTTACCGCTGTTGCATCACGGCATGTTAATTGTGGGGATTCCCTACTCTGAACCCCTATTACATACCACCAGCCATGGTGGAACACCTTATGGTGCATCACATATTAATCATGGTATTAGTAAGCAGTTACACCCAGATGAAATAGCACTTGCTCAAGCCATCGGACGGCGTTTAGCAACCATTGCATCTAAATTAAATGGCTAAAAAAGGATCATTTCATGCCCAAAATGCAACCTTTAACATATTTTGCGCGTCACTCTGCATTAATCAGTCATTGCGGTTTAATCGTTTTTATTGCCATGTGGCAGCTATACCTATCTCCCCATCAACACTTATCAGCGACAGCCATTAGTCTGTTGTGGATCACACCATTATTATTTCCCCTACTCGGTATATTAGCTGCAAAACCTTATACCCATGCATGGGCAAATTTTATTTTAATGTTTTATTTTCTACATGCAGCAACCCTAATTACGCTCAACGATGGTGAACGAGCTCTCGCAACCATAGAGTTAGCAATAGTGACACTTTGCTTTGTAAGTAATATTATTTTTGCCCGTTTACGCGCTAAAGAATTAGGGATTAAATTAAAGCGCTTATCACACGTTGAACGTGAGGAACATGCCCGCTATAACAGCTGATCCTCTATAAAAATGGATAAGTATAAAAAAGCCTCAGTACACAGGTACTGAGGCTTTTTCTTTCACAAATAACGCTTCATCTAATCACTTTGTAACAATGTAAAATTAGCTATTCCAATAATAAATATTTTGCGGTGTTACCGTTAAAGCATTAACCACTGGAACCGAAGGTGTTGTGATTGCTGGAGCTGTTGATGTCGAGGTCGCAGTAGATGCTCCAACAGGTGCTGTTGGTGTTGGTTGCGCAGGATCAGCGGCAAAAGCCACCGCAGATTGAGTCTGGTGAACCTGATTATCATGGCTAATTTCTTGGTGGAATGCCTGCTCAGAACCTTGAAGATTTAATTGAAAAATCACACTATTGCCTTTAATTCTCATGGCATTAGCACTACCAACAGTGGTTAAACTATTCAGCATTTTCTCTAATGCAAAAAAATCTTCTGTTGACTGAATATTATCGACTTCAATATTGATCTTACCACCAGCGACACCGCCCAACACGACTGCATATTTATGAGCTAAATAATCAGTAACTTGATTAATCATCTTGGTTGATGTTTGTGACAATGTCCCCGATGTTGTACCAGTAATCGGTTGAGTATCAGCTGTGGCAATCTTACTTGGTTGCTGTGGGTAAAATTGCCAATTTAAGCTTACATTACCATTTGGTTGCTGCTGTGCTTTAACCAATAATACGCCATCAGCATGATAACGTGTACTTGCTGCAGCAATAGGATCAATAAAATTACCCCATAAGTCTGAAACATTGACTGCCGTTGCATCTGTTATATCCCCGACAGGGAATGTTAATGGCAGACCACGACTATCAGCCGCTTGCTTCGTATCATTAATCAAAGCATTGGTTGATTGATCCCACAAAATATTGCGCTGTTGGCCATCGCTATCAACCATCCACACCAGAATATTAGGGCGTTGATCTTTCCAAATACTGGCTTTTGACTGAATCAGTAATTGTTTAATTTGGTTTTTATCAAAGCTCAGATCAATCGCACGTTGACCATCCACTTGGCTATAACCAAATTGACTAATATAGCTACCACTGTTAGTGATTGCCGTCTTAATCGCTGGGTTATTAAGAATATCAGTATTGCCTGATATTTTGACCAACACATTTGCCAATCCCTGCTCGCGTGCAGCTTGATCGGCTTGTTGATCGTTTCCAATCAAGGTGACCTGGGTTTGATAAAGATCATTCACCGTCGCAGCTTGTATCGGCAATGCCAATACTGCTAAAAATAATAATGCAAATCGCAACATAGTAAGACTCATGGTTAATTCAAAAAATAGACCTAGTAAGACAGACAACTGGTTTTATCATCGGTGCCGTATCATAGCGCACAGTATGTAAATTTCATTCGACAATTTCGACAATATAATTTTATAACGCACATTTTTAACTGCGTGATAGCTATTTTCATGCAAATAAAGCGCCACTCGGTCTAAATTCGAACAATTAAAAGTGTTTTTTAGCTTTTATTCATAAAGCTTATCGTTTGCTTCCATGCTAGGATTGCGCGATTTTTTTACTTAGGAATACATATCATGATGCAGGTTCTTCAAGGTGCGCAAATGCTATTTGTCGCATTTGGGGCTTTGGTTCTAGTGCCGTTACTGACCGGCTTAGATCCTAATGTTGCTTTATTTGGCGCAGGTGCTGGCACACTTTTATTTCAGGTCGTCACCAAACGTTCTGTACCCATTTTTCTGGCCTCATCTTTCGCTTTTATTGCCCCAATGATGTATGGCATTCAAACATGGGGCGTTGCAAGTACCATGGGCGGGTTAATGATGGCTGGTGTGGTCTATGTCATTATGGGCGGCATCATCAAAGTGCGTGGGGTTGGCTTTATTCATCGTCTATTACCCCCTGTTGTCGTCGGTCCAGTGATTATGGTTATTGGTTTAGGGCTCGCTCCTGCTGCTGTAAATATGGCAGTAGGTAAAACAGGTGGCGGTGACATTCAATTAATCGCCCATGATACTGCGCTATGGATTTCAGCGATTTCGCTTACCGTAACGATTATCTTAAGTGTGTTTGCTAAAGGCATTTTAAAATTAATTCCTATCGTAGGAGGCATTACTGCTGGCTACATTACTAGCCTTGGTTTTGGTGTGATTGATTTCACACCAGTCATACAAGCTAGTTGGCTTGCTGTACCAAACTTTACCCTTCCCGAATTCAATATCAACGCCATTCTATTTATGATCCCTGTCGCAATTGCACCTGCAGTAGAACATGTTGGTGATATTTTAGCGATTTCAAATGTTACCGGTAAAGACTACCTTAAAAAACCAGGTTTACACCGTACAATGGCGGGTGATGGTATTGCCACTATCGCGGCATCTCTTGTTGGCGCCCCCCCAAATACCACCTATTCAGAAGTAACCGGTGCGGTAATGTTAACCAAAGCATTTAATCCGGTGATCATGACTTGGGCCGCTGTAACCGCTATCGTATTAGCATTTGTCGGTAAACTTGGTGCGATATTACAAACCATTCCCGTTCCTGTAATGGGCGGTATTATGATTTTATTATTTGGTTCGATTGCAACCGTTGGCTTAAATACTCTAATTAGAAACCAAGTTGATTTACATAAAGCTCGCAATCTCGTTATCGTTGCTGTGACCTTAGTGTTCGGCATCGGAGGTATGGCATTTGGCATTGGGGAGTTTAGTTTACAAGGTGTCAGCTTATGTGGCATCGTGGCTATTTTATTAAACCTTATTCTGCCTCAAGATTTAGGCGAAACAAACATGGTTGATAATGCACAAATTGAAGATACTGAGCATCTCTAATTATTGGTAGTTCACAAATAACAGTTAAAAAAACCGGACTATATCAGTCCGGTTTTTTATATCAGTGCTAAACAATATAATTATTATTTAGTACCGAAAATTTTATCGCCTGCATCGCCAAGACCAGGAACAATATAGCCCTTGTCATTTAGCTTCTCATCAATAGCCGCTGTGTATAGCTCTACATCTGGGTGGGCTTTTTCTAGTGCAGCAATACCTTCAGGGGCAGCAACAAGTACTAGAACTTTAAACTGAGTACAACCATGTTCTTTTAATAGATCAAGCGTTGCGATCATTGAACCACCAGTTGCTAGCATAGGATCAACAACTAATGCGATACGCTCATCAATATGTGATGCTAATTTATTAAAGTATGGTACTGGCTCTAACGTTTCTTCATCACGATAGATACCAACAACACTAATACGTGCACTTGGCATATGCTCTAATACACCATCCATCATGCCTAAACCAGCACGAAGAATTGGTACTACAGTCACTTTTTTACCCTTTAGCTGATCGACTTCAACTGGACCATTCCAGCCTTCAATCATCACTTTTTCTGTTTCGAAGTCTGAAGTCGCTTCATACGTTAGTAGGCTACCAACTTCGGTTGCCAATTCACGAAAACGCTTAGTGCTGATATCACCTTCACGCATAAGACCGATCTTATGTTTAACCAGTGGGTGTTTCACCTCAACGACTTTCATTTTGACTCCTGGGCAATAAATTAAAAAAATCGCATTATTATATACCATGCCAATCGATTGCCGATAGTATCAAATGTTTAATTGACTGAAATTTAAGCGTCGCAACAAATTAACGCAAACGTTTGCTCTAATGTAATGACTACTGTTATCATACTGTGGTTTTTTACTTTAATACGTTTGAGGGATCATCTGTGAGCAACAAAAACTCTTCTCTTAGTTACAAAGATGCTGGTGTTGATATTGATGCTGGTAATGCATTAGTTGACCGTATTAAAGGCGTTGTTAAACGCACTCATCGTCCTGAAGTAATGGGCGGTATTGGTGGTTTTGGCGCTTTATGTGCTCTTCCTACCAAATACAAAGAGCCTGTTTTAGTATCAGGAACAGATGGTGTCGGCACCAAACTTCGCCTAGCGATGGATCTGAAGCAGCATGACACTATTGGTATAGATCTCGTCGCTATGTGTGTTAACGATCTAATTGTACAAGGTGCAGAGCCTTTGTTTTTCCTAGATTATTACGCAACAGGTAAACTTGATATTGATACTGCAGCAAGCGTTGTGGCTGGTATTGGTGAAGGTTGTATTCAATCAGGTTGTGCACTAATTGGTGGCGAAACTGCAGAGATGCCAGGTATGTACCATGGTGAAGATTACGACGTTGCAGGTTTCTGTGTCGGTGTAGTTGAAAAAGCGGACATCATTGATGGTTCAAAAGTAACGGCAGGCGATGCACTTATTGCTGTCGGCTCAAGTGGCCCACACTCAAACGGTTATTCATTGGTACGTAAGATTCTAGAAGTTTCTCAAGCCGATCTTGATCAAGATCTTGACGGTAAAAAACTGTCTGAGCACTTATTAACCCCAACTAAAATTTATGTAAAATCAGCGCTAAAAATGATTGAAAGCTGTGATGTTCACGCAATTTCTCATATTACTGGCGGTGGTTTCTGGGAAAATATCCCACGCGTATTACCACAAGGTACTAAAGCAGTCGTTGATGGTAACAGCTGGCAATGGCCGACTATTTTTAATTGGCTGCAACAAGCTGGTAATGTCGATACTTATGAAATGTACCGTACATTCAACTGTGGTGTAGGTTTAGTGATCGCACTACCACAAGCCCAAGCAGCACTTGCAATTGAAATTTTACAAGCAGAAGGCGAAAACGCATGGCTGTTAGGTAAAATTGCAACAGCGGCAGCAGGTGAAGAGCAAGTAGAGATTAACTAAATCCATGCATAATATCGTTGTCTTAATCTCAGGAAATGGCAGTAACTTACAAGCGATTATTGATGGTTGTAATAATGGCATCATCAAAAATGGTCAAGTTACAGCCGTGATCTCAAATAAAGCCGATGCTTATGGTCTTAAGCGAGCTCAACTTGCCAAGATAGATAGCCTTTATATTGCGGCAACTGACTACGAAAACCGTCAAGACTATGATCAAGCTCTAATTGAAAAAATAGATGCTTATCAACCAGATGTAATTATTCTTGCTGGTTTTATGCGTATATTATCAGCAAAATTTGTCAGCCATTACCAAGGAAGAATGCTTAATATCCACCCTTCCTTATTACCTAAATATTCGGGATTAAATACTCACCAACGCGCCATGGACGCTGGTGATAAAGAACATGGAACCAGTGTCCATTTCGTTACCGAAGAACTTGATGGTGGACCCGTTATTCTACAGGCCAAAGTGCCTATTTTTGCAACTGACAGTGTTGATGAAGTAATAGAGCGTGTTCAGCAACAAGAACATAATATCTATCCGTTAGTGACTCAATGGCTACTTAGTCAACGATTATCAATGCAAAATGGACATGCTGTGCTAGATGGTAACAAACTACCGCCGCAAGGCTATGCTGCACAGTAACGAATAATAAACTCATATAAAAAAAGGCGATCTTATTCAGATCGCCTTTTTATTATATGCCGTTAATACAGAAGATTAAGATTAGCGAGTACTAACATCCGTCGTTATCGCATGATAAACCGTTTCACCGAAATGGAATACGCGAAACTCACCACTTGCCATTTTCTGCCAACTTTCATCGTTCGTTAATGGCTGGGTTGCAATCACAGTCACCACGTCATTAGCCGTTGTCTCACGTTGAAAATCGATGGTAACGTCTTCATCTATTAATGAAGCTTTACCAAACGGCGCCCGACGAGTGATCCAATGTAAGTTATTAGTACAATAAGTGAGGACGTACTCACCATTACTAAGCAACATGTTATACACACCCAATTGGCGCAATGTGTCACAACACTCAGCAAAGTAACCAAACACCGGCGTCATATCAGCAGGCAATACTGGAAAACGAATTTCCAATTGATTCATCAACCAACAAAACGCAATCTCACTATCAGTATCACCAACAGCTTGATTACGCCCAGTCGCTAATTGCTCATAGCCAGTCAATTGGCCATTATGAGCAAAAGTCCAATAATTACCCCATAACTCACGCGTAAAAGGATGAGTATTTTCTAAACTCACCCCACCACGATTAGCCTGACGAATATGGCTCACAACAGCCTGACTTTTTATTGGATATTGTTGCACCAACTCGGCGATACGTGATTGACAGCTTGGATTAGGATCTTTGAAGGTTCGAAATCCTTTACCTTCATAAAAGGTAATTCCCCATCCATCACGGTGTGGTCCTGTATTACCGCCACGCTGCATCAAGCCGGTAAAGCTAAAACAAATATCTGTTGGCACATTGGCACTCATGCCTAATAATTCACACATTTTTATTTCTGCTCTTTACGCTGAGTTATGCTCATTTAATATTAATAATCGTCGTTATTGCTTAATTAACGAGCAATGGCCGGACGATTATTTTTCCATTTCTTTTTCAACTAACATAATTAAAATATGAATAATTTTAATATGGATTTCCTGAATACGATCGGCATAACCAAAATGCGGTACTCGAATTTCCACATCGGCTAATCCTGCCATTTTACCGCCATCTTTACCCGTTAACGCAATAGTTTTCATACCCTTAGCTTGGGCTGCTTCAATAGCTTTAAGAATATTAGCAGAGTTGCCTGAAGTTGAGAGTCCAAACAACACATCACCTTTAGAGCCAACGGCTTCTAAATAGCGAGAAAATACATATTCATAACCGAAATCATTACTCACACAAGATAGATGACTAGGATCTGAAATTGCAATCCCTGGGTAACCTGGACGATCATCACGATAACGACCCGTTAATTCTTCGGCAAAATGCATCGCATCACAATGAGAACCACCATTACCACATGACAATACTTTGCCGCCTTGCTTGAATGAGTCAGCTAATAATTTAGCCGCAGCTTCAATATCAGCCAAATTTTTATCATCATTTAAAAAACGGTTAAGGACGTCAGCGGCATCAGTTAGTTCGCTGCGGATCAGATCTTTATACATAAGCTGCTCTCTCAATGTTTTCCATTAAATACAAATCAAGCGAGCAACGTGCTCGCTTGATGCTGCAATACATCGTTAATCGCAGTTTACATACAAATAACTTACAGTGTCGACTCTTGATGTGGCGCAATGCCAGAATTAACCACTAATATTTGCTGTAATTGCGTAATTGAATGCACTAGGTGAAGATTCGCTAGTTCAAATACCCCCGCATGTTCCAATTTACGCTCAACATGTGGTAATACCCCTAACAAATATACAGGTAACGCAGATAATCGATCTAGTGCTAATTCAAAAGCATGGATCGCGGTAATATCAATGGTTGATACATCACTGAAATCAAGCACCACCGCTCGCGTTGCCATATTTGTCTGTTCAATAACAGAAAATGCTTTTTCACTGGCCGCAAAAAATAATGGTCCATTAATATCGTATACCACCACATCATTACCAAAATTAAGATGTGGATGTTTATCATGGGTAATGGTAACCGTGGTTAAGCTAGCAATACGTTGAATAAACAGCACCCCAGCTAATAACAGCCCCACAATCACCGCAACAACCATATCAAATGCAATCGTCAAAATAAAACAGGTCATTAACACCGCGACATCACGCCGTGGGGCAACTTTTAGAGTATGCACAAAGTGTGGTGCTTCCGACATATTCCAAGCCACCATGATTAACAAGCCAGCTAAAGCACTCATCGGCACGTAAGACAATGCTGGCGCTAAAACCATCATTGCAGCCAACACAAACAGCGCATGAATAATGCCAGATAACGGTGAAAAAGCGCCAGAACGAATATTAGTCGCTGTGCGAGCAATTGCAGCCGTTGCTGGTATACCGCCAAAAAAAGGCACCACAATATTAGCTAAACCTTGCCCAACTAATTCCGCATTTGGATTATGTTTGGTACTCGTCATACCATCGGCAACAACGGCACATAGTAACGATTCAATGCAACCTAACATCGCAATCGTTAACGCTGATGGCATCAATTCAATCACTGTGGCCCAATTAAAATTATTAGATTGCCATAATGGAAAAAATTGCGGCGCTTCTTGTGGAATACCGTGACCAATAATATTACCAATAGTGTAGGTAAATTTTTCACCTAATAATGTCACATGTTCAAGGCTGAAATGATTTACAACCAATGCTAAAACTGTACCCACAAACAAAGAAACTAAATGAGGTGGAATTCGGGTTTTTAGTTTAGCCCAACCGATAAAGGTCATAATGGTAATAATACCCACTAGAGCATCTGCATAGTTGGTGGTCGATATTGCATGTGAATAAGCCATCACTTTTTCAGGAAAATGAATCGGGCTACCTAATACATGTAAACCAAGCAAATCTTTTAGTTGTAAAAAAGCAATGACAAATCCAATTCCGGCAGTAAAACCAGTTGTAACCGGATAAGGTACATATGCCACCAGCTGTCCTAACCTAAAAATACCCATCAGTAATAAGATAATGCCTGACATCATGGTAGCTAGCATTAATCCCGACAAACCATATTTCTGCGTTATCGGTAACAATATCACCACAAAAGCTGCAGTCGGCCCAGTAATATTAAACCGTGACCCGCCTAAGAGTGCAGCCAAAAAACCCGCTACGATAACCGTATATAAACCATGCTGTGGTGGCACACCTACAGCGATAGCTAATGCCATACCTAACGGAATAGCGACAATACCAACGGTAATACCAGAGACTAAATCGGCACGAAACTTGGAAAGGGAGTACCCCTGTTTCCACGATTGAGAGAGAGCTTGAAAAATCAACACAACAAAACCCCTGCGCTTATTTGCACATAAAAAATAGGTATTGATGTCAACCCGAAAGAGGGTCCGGCGGGCAACTGTCAGTCGGAAATCGGGAAAGGCAACAAACGGAAATACAGCTCACTTATCAAGTGTATAAAAAACACACAGATTCAATAACGTGAACAGTATCACAATAGTGCTACATGTTAACGTTTGATAAAGAATTGGCAAGTGAAAATAAACTCGTACCTGATTTCGATCAATGCCAGTAAAAACGTAGCATTAGTGTTTTTACTTCCTTCTTTAGCTCCCATTTTTAAACAAAATATTTTACATTTCTTTAAAAAATAAATTACAATAAACAAAAGGTGGTTAGACCTCTTACCTTGGTTTTTTAAGTCACCTTACTCTAAAACACGTAGCGTAATATTGCCTCTAAAAATATCACCCATGAGTTCAATGAAATTTTTAGCTGCAATCTATAGTGCTGCTATATGATTACGGAGAATCGCCATGCTGACATTTATATATTTAACTGGCTTTATCTGTGTGCTTGCTATTCTTGCCTATCACCGAACATCTCGTCCTAAGTTTACTGTCGCTATTGCTGCATTATTAGTTTTAGGTACCCTGTTAAATGTTACAGGAATTATCAGTTGGCTAATTTTCACCATCGTGGCTTTAGTACTAAATACCCCCACATTACGTAAAAAATTTATTACTCATTACGCGCTCAATAGCTTTAAAAAAGTCATGCCAAAAATGTCACAAACAGAGCAGGAAGCCATTGATGCAGGTACTGTATGGTGGGAAGCAGATCTTTTTAGTGGCAAGCCTGATTGGAACAAACTACATGCTATTCAAGCCCCGACTCTAACCCCCGCAGAACAAGCCTTTTTAGATGGACCTGTGGATGATGTTTGCCGTATGGTCAATGACTTTCATGTCACCCATGATCTTGCCGATTTACCACCTGAAGTTTGGCAACAGCTCAAGCAGCATAAATTTTTTGCGATGATCATAAAAAAGCAATATGGCGGTTTAGAATTTTCAGCCTATGCACAATCGCTTGTTTTACAAAAACTTACTGGTGTATCAACGGTATTATCATCAACAGTTGGGGTACCGAACTCTTTAGGCCCTGGTGAGTTACTGCAACACTACGGTACTGAAGAACAAAAAAATTATTACTTACCCCGTTTAGCTGCAGGTAAAGAAATTCCTTGTTTTGCACTCACAAGTCCTGAGGCAGGATCTGATGCAGGCTCTATTCCTGATTTTGGCATAGTCAAAAAAGGTATTTGGCAAGGAAAAGAAGTACTTGGAATGGAGTTAACGTGGAATAAGCGTTATATCACCTTAGCGCCTGTCGCAACGGTATTAGGATTGGCATTTAAGTTATTCGATCCCGATCATTTACTCGGCGATGAGGATGATCTTGGCATTACTTGTGCGCTAATTCCTACCGATATTGATGGGGTTGAAATTGGTCGTCGTCATTTCCCTCTTAATATTCCATTCCAAAACGGTCCAACTCGAGGCGATAAAATATTTGTTCCTATCGATTTCATCATTGGTGGCCAAGCCATGGCTGGACAAGGATGGCGAATGCTCGTTGAATGCCTCTCTGTTGGTCGTGGAATAACATTACCTTCAAATGCAACGGGTGGTTTAAAAACCGCGGCAATGGCAACCGGTGCTTATGCTCGTATTCGTCGGCAGTTTAAGTTACCCATAGGTAAAATGGAGGGAATAGAAGAGCCTCTCGCACGTATTGTTGGTAATGCTTATGTCACTGATGCTGCAACGACACTCACTGTCACAGGAATAGATTTAGGGGAAAAACCCGCGGTCATCTCTGCAATTGTTAAATACCACTGCACCCATCGCAGTCAGCAAAGTATCATTGATGCTATGGATATCGCAGGCGGGAAAGGTATTTGTATGGGGCCACGCAACTTCCTAGCACGAGGTTATCAAGGTGCTCCCATTGCCGTCACCGTTGAGGGCGCTAATATTCTAACCCGTTCCATGATCATCTTTGGCCAAGGGGCTATTCGATGCCATCCATATGTACTTGATGAAATTAATGCCGCTTATAACGACGATCCACACCATGCTATTGATCAGTTTGATACCGCGTTATTTAGTCACATCGGTTTTGTGATCAGTAATATGAGTCGTAGTTTATGGTTAGGATTAACCGATGGTCGAGGTTCACCTACACCACATCACAACGCAACCCAACGCTATTATCAACAAATAAACCGTTACAGTGCTAACTTGGCACTATTAGCAGATATTTCAATGGTAACGCTAGGTGGCACACTCAAACGTAAAGAACGCTTATCCGCCCGTTTAGGTGATGTGTTAAGCCAATTATACTTAGCCTCTGCCACTCTAAAACGCTATACCGATGAAGGTCAGCAGCAAGAGGATATTGCGTTAGTACATTGGGGGCTACAAGATGCGCTTTATCAAACCGAAGTTGCCATTGATAACTTTTTAGCTAACTTTCCAAATAAGGCCATTGCCAGTGGATTACGATTATTGATATTGCCAACTGGATTACGTCGTCGTAAACCAACAGATGAGCTTGATCATCAACTGGCACGTTTAATTCAAACTCCATCCGCAACGAGGAATCGTATTGGCCGCGGTCAATTTTTAGAAGCCACTGAAAATAATACAGTCGGTATGATGGAAATGGCACTGCTTGATATTCTTGCTGCCGAGCCTATTTATGATCGAGTCTGCCTCGCTGCCAACACTCAATTACCTTTCATGCAATTAGGTAAAGTCGCAGCTAAAGGCTTAGAGCTAGGTGTTATTACCACAGCAGAAGCTGAATTACTCCAGCGCGCAGAAACGGGGCGGTTATATACAATTAATGTTGATGATTTTGATCCACAGCAGTTAGCCGTCAACCCACCTCAAACTGCACCACAGATCCATAGTGCAGCTTAAACACCAAGTATTATTACTACAAATAGGGGAAGCTGTATGCTCCCCTTTTTATTTTAACTCGTTAGGCAACATCAAATCATGTTTTGACGTTCGTTTACGGCGCCACAGTAATAACAATGTAATCGCGCTAATAACGACAATAATATTTGTAATAGCTATCCATAATAACTGTTGTTGGCGCTGCTCAGTCTGACGTGCAGTTAACTGCTGCTCCAACCGTTGTTGAGCCAATGGTGAAGTTAAACTCGGAGTTACAATTGCCACCTGAGTATAATTTTGTTTTGGCAACCTAAATACTAACTCTCTCTGCGTCAAAGCATCTGTAACATAAGCCCAACCACGCCACCATGCTTTACCAACATGACTATCATTGAGCCATGTCAATTCTAATTGTGACTGTGGTGCCGTAGTACTACGTTGAAGAATTTGTGGTTTAGTCTGTGGTTGCTTAACAACTAAATAAGCCGCTAATGAACCCGCAACAATTTGCTCAGGCTTGGTTTCAATATTAACCACATGGGATATTAATGACCGATGACTCTGCGTGAACGTGGTTGTTATTGGGGTCGGATAAACTAACACTGTTTGTTCTACTGCGCGTTCAAAAACACCGTTCGTTGACGCGATTTTGACTCGATACTTACCAGGCACAACATCAATATTAAGTGCTACAGTAAATACACCGTCACCAGCAACTTCATCATATTCATGACCATTATCAGCAAATGTACCGACTTCTATTGCTGTCGATTCATCAACTGTACCATTGGATAAATCAGAAGTTATAGGATAAAAAATTACTTTTAACTGCACTCGATCTAAAAAATCACGGAGCAATAATGGCTGTTGATTTTGGGTTAATCGGGCGCTAAATTTTAGCACTTCGGTTTGATACAATTGCGCCGGTAATTGATGAGCGTCAAGTTGGATATTAGAAATTATTCTAATGCCATTATTAGTCGATACTTTCCCTAATGCTTGCCAAGGCCCAGCCATCGGATGATTAATCGAAATAATATCCATCCCCTTATCGCTGTACCATGACATAGCTTTAGAATGACGATCGGCATAATACTTACGCCCATCAGGTGCAACTAATACCACCGACTGACTAGGCTGCTCACGCGTCACAACAAATGTGATTTGTTCTATTTCAGGATCAACGCGAAAACGATTATCAAGCCAAGTTAATCTCGTCTCAGTTTGTGCCCAAGCACAAAGTGGAACATAGAAAAGAAGTAACCATAATCGCCGCAACATAATGCCCCTAAAGACGCCAAATAACGTCAGCCTTTTTACCAATCAGATCAAGCCTATCTTGATGTGCTGTTAGTTCATCGGCAGCTGCATGAATAACCTTTAATACTTTTCGACCGCTCGCTAAACGGCGAATAGTGGTTTCTGTTGTAGAATCATCGTTACCACTACTTAAACGTAATGATGTTTGACCACCGGTCATCATCAAATAAACGTCAGCTAGAATCTCAGCATCGAGTAATGCGCCGTGCAAAGTACGATGAGAATTATCAATGCCATAACGTGAACATAAAATATCAAGATTATTACGTTTACCAGGAAACAGCCTTTTTGCCATTTCTAAGGTATCGGTTACCTGACAGATATCTTCTATTTTCGCAATTGACGCGCCCATTTTATGGAATTCATAATCCATAAAACCGGTATCGAACGATGCATTATGTGCGACGAGTTCAGCGCCATCAATAAAATCAATAAACTCTTGATGAATTTCAGCATACACAGGTTTATCACGCAAAAATTCATCAGTAATACCATGGACAGCAATCGCTTCTGGATCGATATTTCGATCAGGTTTTATATAAACATGAAACGTATTACCGGTTAATTTACGATTGATGATTTCAACAGCACCAATTTCAACAATGCCGTGGCCTTCATAATGAGGGCCGGTCATGTTCATACCGGTTGTTTCTGTATCAAATACAATAATGCGTTGGTTAGTGGCTTTCATAGTAGTTAATGTGTCAGACTTAAGTTTTTATAATAGAAGGCAAAGCTACCCACAATGATGAAGCAGGTAGAAATTTTCACCGATGGATCGTGTTTAGGTAATCCAGGTCCTGGCGGTTATGGCACAGTACTAAGATACAAACAACACGAAAAAGAGCTCAGTGGCGGCTATTTAATGACCACCAATAACCGCATGGAGCTTCTTGCAGCCATTATGGGACTGGCAAGTCTAAAACAGCCATGCTCAGTAGATCTTACCACTGACAGCCAATATGTGCGTCAAGGAATTACTCAATGGATCCATAATTGGAAAAAACGTGGTTGGCAAACTGCTGATAAAAAACCCGTCAAAAATGCTGACTTATGGCAGCAATTGGATCGAGAAACTCAGCGTCATCAAGTGCAATGGCATTGGGTTAAAGGTCATGCTGGCCACCCTGAAAATGAACGTTGCGATGTCTTGGCCCGTACCGCAGCTGAAAACCCAACCCAAGCTGATACAGGTTATCAGCCAAACTAAGCTTAGTTTTACGAACGCGGTGGGGATTTAGGTAACGTTTTTTCAACTTGGGTACGACAGTTAATCCGTAATGGTGCTAATTGACGACGTAATTTCCATGTCGGTTTGATCGGCTTAAGTGGACACGTGCGTTTACGCGCCACAATAAAATACAAACTACCTACTGCCGATAAAGGTTCAGAGAGAACATGTTCAAGCCACTCCGCACAAGCCAGATGACGGGTTGCGGGTACGATGGCAAACGTTTCTTGATACACCACTTCATAATTAAGCAATCGCAGCCAATCATTAATACGAAATGGTAAATACATTCTTCCGGTCCACGGTGCTTGGTGACGATTCCACGGTAATAACCCTCGTAAACCTAAGAGGCTCAGCGGGTTGTTACCACTTAATACCAAGTAGCCATCATCAACCATCACTCGATCAATTTCCCGTAATAATCGATGAGGATCAATAGAATAATCCAACTGATGCATTAACAAGCAAGCATCAAATGACTTTTCAATGAAGGGTAACTCTAACGCATCAGCCACAATAGTGCGCTTAGGACTGAGCTTATCGACGCTGATTTGATGTTGAATATTACAATGGCTACTGGTCAGCTCTGCACTTAAGCCACCAAGCTTTAACATATGGTAGCCAAACAATTTAGGGCACCACTCATCGAGGCGTGCCTGTAATAATTCTGCTACCCATTCACCATTGATCACATTCGACCATGTATAAGGAACTTCAATGTGTGTTACTGTACGCGCTGGCTTCATAAGATACTGCTCAACACCTGATAAGGCTGGAGACAAAATTCATGTTAACTGTTAAAAGCATACCCGCATTTAAAGACAATTACATCTGGCTAATTCAAAACCCAGACAATCATTGTGTCGTTGTTGATCCAGGGGATGCCACGCCGGTTCTTGAGGCAATAGATAAAGATAATTTAATTCTAGACGCGATCCTGATCACTCATCATCATCATGACCATGTGGGTGGTATCAGTGAATTAAAACGTCGCTTCCCTACCATCAAAGTTGTTGGCCCTAATGATGAGCCAATTCCAGGTATCACTCGTCCAGTCGAAGATGGCGATCAAGTCGATATTTTTGGTGAACGCTTTATGGTACTTAGCGTACCAGGACACACCCTTGGGCATATTGCATATGTCGGTGATGAAAAGCTATTTTGTGGCGATACATTATTCTCTGCAGGCTGTGGTCGCATTTTTGAAGGTACACCAGCCCAAATGTTTAATTCATTGCAAAAAATCGCCTCATTACCAGATGAAACTAAGATTTATTGTGCTCATGAATACACTGCAGGAAATCTTGCTTTCGCATTAGTGGCAGAACAGGATAATGCTCATCTACAACGTTATCGTGATCAAGTTAATCGACTGCGTGCCAACGGTCAAAGTACTCTGCCGACGACCCTCAATAATGAAAAGCTTATTAACCCTTTTTTACGTTGTGATCAGCCAAGTATCAAGCGTTCTGTTGCTGATAAAGCGTACGATAACTCAGATATTGAGACATTTGCAGCACTTCGACGTTGGAAAGATGAGTTTTAATGCATCTTCCCTTGTAACCAAGGTGGTTGGGCAAGTATTATCACCAACCATTTTGGCTACAAACGACTGTCATGAAATTCAAAATCCTTTTAGCAAGTGTACTTGTTATCGCAGGTTGTCAAACTACCAAAGAGACAACACAGGTCGATACTAACCAACAAAATACTGTCGTTGAGCAACCTACTAATACTTCTGTTGTACCTGTGGCACCTATTGTCAAAAAACCACAGCCTGTGGTCGTTAAACTGACACCACAACAACAACAGGATGTATGGGATCGCATTGCGATGCAGATTACGACCAAGATCCCTAATAACAAACGCGTACAATACTACCGTAACTGGTATCTAGATAATCCGCGTAATCTTGAAATCATAGCCCAACGCGCTCAGCCGTTCTTATACTACATCACTGAGCAAGTCGAAAAACGAGGCATGCCACTTGAATTAGCTTTATTACCGATAGTAGAAAGTTCATTTGATCCCCATGCTTATTCAAGTATGGCAGCGGCTGGCCTATGGCAAATTATTCCAGATACTGGACGTCGTTTTGGCTTAAAACAAAATAGCTGGTACGACGGTCGCCGTGATGTGGTTAAATCAACCACTGCCGCGCTTAATTTACTTGAATACTTAAATAATAAATTTGATGGCAACTGGCAACAAGCTCTAGCCGCTTATAACACTGGTGAAGGACGTGTTTTTAGTGCCATTCGTAAAAACCGCGCTGAAGGAAAACCCACTGATTATTGGGCACTAGACTTACCGAAAGAAACCAGCAGTTATGTACCTAAACTTTATGCCGTTGCTGATATTATCATGCACCCGAAAAAGTATGGTTTTCACCTTGCTCCAATTAGTAACAAGCCCGTTATCGAAATCGTTAAACCTGGCGTACAAATGGATCTTTCGATTGCTGCAAAATTTGCAGGTATCAGTATCAGTGAGCTGAAAGATCTTAACCCAGCATACCGCCGTGGTGTAACCGCACCGAATGGGCTTAATCAGTTATTATTACCCATCGATAAAGTTAAACGTTTTAAGCGTGAATTAGCCCAGAATCGTAATGCAAGCATGGTTACCCACCATCACCGCGTAAAAGCAGGTGAAAGCCTAGGATTAATCGCTGAGCGTTACCACAGCAGTATTAAAGCGATTCAAAAGATAAATAAACTCAAAACGACTAACCTTCGTATTGGACAGTCACTGACAATTCCAACGTCACCTATTTCATTAGTTAATCGTCAACACCGTGCCGCTATCAAGGTAGAAGCGCAACATTATGTTGTCCAGTCAGGTGATAGCCTATGGAGTATTGCACGCAAGCATAAAACCAGTATCAACAAACTCAAGCAACTTAACCGCCTGAGTAAAAATACAGTACTGCAAAAAGGGCAACGATTAAAAGTATCAACAACTGCCGTAGCTAAAAAAACCACAGCGGGTCGCAAAACGATCAGTTACACAATTCGCAGTGGTGATAGTTTAAGTGTTATCGCGCAGCGTTATGATGTCTCTGTCGCTGAAATCAAAAAATGGAATAATTTAGCTAACAGCAAATACATTAAACAAGGCCAACAGCTAAAATTAATTATTGATAATCGTAAGGTTAAAGCATGACACCATCGAAAAACCCAGTCATCGCTATCATCGATCTCTTTCGCTCACCGATAGAATGCTTTGCCGCGATCTATGAACGTCCCAAGTGGGCAATTTTACCCTACTTGATGATTATTTTAGGCTCCTTCATTGTCTGGGGGGGTTACTTTAATCATGTCGATATGCCATGGCTACAACAAGCGATTCAAGCTCAGTTAGGCAATATTGGGGAAAATGTACAACAATCATGGCTAACACGAGAAGTGCTACTTGCTGGTGAGGTATTTAGTGATATCACTGGCCGCACGGTAGTGATTTTTGTACTGGCTTTATGGTTAAAGTTAGCAACCAAAGGTAGTCAGCATCAACACAGCTATGGTAAATGGCTTGCTGCGGCCTGCTTTATTATGCTGCCATCTTTTATTGGTGACATTGCTAGCTATATTAATATTGTTTTCAACCATAATAATATTCTGCCTAATGCCGCTGATTTAAACAGTTTTAATGGTTTGTTAAAATTACCAATGAATAATCGCTGGGCAGCAATCGCGACAACCATGCCGTTATTAGCGCCATGGTACATCGCTTTAACCTACGCAGCAGTCAGTGCATGGACTGATCTCGATCGTGCTAAAGCTATCATTGTTGCGATACTTCCTTGGATACTGACCATTATTGTATGGCCATTACTGATTATTTCAGCTTAATGAACTATCGGTGGCACTAACTTAAACGTCGCTAATAATGGATTATGATCAGAAGCATCTGTTTTAGGTGCTTCTGCTTTTACCAAGCGTAAATCGCGGTAATAAAGGTGATCTAATGGTTTACCTAATACCCTAACTCGCTGGTCATTATGATATTGCACTTCTTTTAATCCCAATGAATGTGCAAAAGTTCGCACAACTTTAATCCGCGCTTTACGCCATGTATTAAAGTCACCGGCTAATATAATCGGTCCTTGATGCAGCTCTAAGACCGCTTTTAAGCTATCCAATTGCTGTCTATATTCATTTAAACCAATCGCAAAATTAACACCATGTAGATTAACCACTGCTAATGTTTGTCCATCTGACAATGAAAATTGTGACAGTAATGCTGATTTAGGCAACCGTAACCACGGCTCCATGGCAAGATAAGCGCAAGTTTGACGCGATGATACTCGCGATAAATTCATGACTCCGGCTGGAGTATCAAGAAATCGAAACGCATTCGCCATCCTAACCTGCCAATGACTGGTATCTAGATAGGTTTGTAACTCAGTATTTAAACTTGCCTCTTGTAATAATACTAAATCACTTTTTTGAGTAAATGATGCTAATGCTGAACGCCAATTTGGTCGTTGCTGCTTATAAATATTCCATACCGCTACCGTCAACATGCCATTATTATCAAGTGGTGGCGCAATTTCACTTTCAATACAATGATAGCTAAAGTGAGGTGCAAACACTTCGTTAGTGACTTCAGGTTGGATCGAAACATCAAATGAAGAATTAAATGCTCCTAGACCCAATGCGCCCGCTACGACACCTAAGCCAGCAACCACTTTTGTTTTTGTTCTACGCGCCATAATACCAGCCTACAAAGACAACTCAGCCCATTACGTTAATGGGCTGATATCATCGTAAAATTAGAAATAACAACATCAGTATAAGAATAGAGATGGCTTAATAATGTTTACCATTATCATAATAAGCAGAAGGTGTCAGCGCGGTAAAAATAACAGCGACATCTTGCTGTGGATCTTCAACTGCAGATCTAACGATCGCAGTAATTGTATCAGCAACGAGATCTTGGGTTTGTTGTCCACGATCAAACCAAAAGACTTCAACAAAGGGGTAAGCATCTGACACTTCCCCGTCAAATATAAATGATGCAGGAATATGCTCAACGGTGAAATCTTCACGAGGGCAAGCCATTAAAGGCTGTAAATCATCAACCAATTTTGTTGATAGCTGCTTTACTGTATCAAATGCAATAGCACGAAAGCGAAGGTGTGGCATAAAAACTCCCGATAAATGACTAGTTACGCGACTACATTACCACTTAATATCATTCGATCTCGAGTTTTTATTATACCAATTATTGCATCAGCCTTAACTTACACCGCTACAATTGATGAAACCAATATTAACAACTATATTTATATCTATATTAATTAGACATTATACATATGACCTTTTTTTCTTAACCATCACAAGAATTTAGGTATTTCAATATGTTATCAATAAAATCTTTAATATTACTATTCAAAAAAACATTGATAATAATAGCTAAGTTATTAATAACAGGGCTATTACTACCGATATCAGTTATGGCTCATGCTGAAAATTATAAAGCGGTTTATGATTATATCGTTGTTGGTGCAGGAGCCGGTGGTGGTCCATTGGCTTCAAGCTTAGCTGAGCGAGGATTTAAAGTACTACTGGTTGAAGCTGGAGATCTCAACCCTGCAGACAAAGATTTTATGGACGCCCCCGCTCTGCATGTTAAAGCCAGTGAGCATCCAAGACTATCGTGGCAATATTTCATCAATCATTATAGTGATCCCAACCGAAATAAATTAGATAGTAAACATTGTCCGCAAAAATCAGGGTGCCCAGATAACTCAACCGGCATTTTTTACCCTCGAGGATCAACTATCGGTGGCTCAACCGCCGTCAATGCCATGATTTCGGTTATCCCACACAACAGTGATTGGGATAATATCGCCAAAATGACTGGTGATGACTCTTGGTCTGCAAGTAATATGCGACACTATTTCACTAAAGTTGAACGTAACCTTTATGGTAAAAATGAATCCACAGGCCATGGACGTCAAGGTTGGCAACCTATCAATCATAATGCCCTCTTAGCACCAAATAAAAATGGGCAGTTATATTCCCCTCTTTCTCCTGCGGTCAAATTTAGTTATTTAGATATTTTTGCTGGAGCCGTAAAACAAGCGGATCGCGGACAAGCAGATCATCCTAGTTTTTTATTTCCATTTAAAGATATAAATAAACTCCGTAGCAACAATGAACCTGAAGGTTTATATCAAGTGCCCGTTGCCGTTGATGAACAAGGACATCGTTCTGGAGTGGCTGGTCGCATTACTTCTACTATTGAAGCTGGATACCCACTAACGCTAAAAACGCATACATTAGCAACGAAAGTCGTCATGGTTAAACACCACAATACACTTCCAAAAGCTGAAGGTATCGAAGTTTTACATGGCGCACATTTATATCGAGCAGATCGAAACTCCGCAGGTAGCATTACTCCAACCCCAACCTACTATAGAGCGAGCAAAGAAGTTATTTTATCCGCAGGGGCATTTAACACCCCACAACTACTGATGCTATCAGGTATTGGAGACAAAAAAGAACTCCAAAAACATGGTATTACTGTCAACGTCAATCTACCGGGAGTAGGAAAAAACCTTCAAGATCGTTACGAAATACCTTTAGTTTTTGAAAAAAGACGTCGCTTTTGGATTTTTGATTTTGGACCTAAAAACTTCCCGGCTTTAACAAACTGTAATTTTGATCCATACAATAAGGATAACTGTCATCGTGATTGGGAAAATCAACAAAAAGGAGTCTATACACAACCAGGCGCACTAATCAGTATGGTAACAAAATCCCAACGCTATGATTTACACGGTAATAAAAAAGCGATAACGAATGAAATTAATCAATTAGATCCTGACTTATATATATTTGCTATTGGAGGAACATTCAAAGGTTACTACCCAGGCTACAGCAAAGATACTTTTGATCCAGACAACCAATACACTTGGTTACTATTAAAAGGCCATAGTAACAATCGAGGCGTCGTATCACTAAGAAGTGCAGATCCTCTAGATACACCAATCATCAACTTTAAATATTTTGGCGATCCTCAAGCAGGTGTCATGCCAAGTAATGAGCATTACGATGATCTTGAAGCAATAATGAAAGGGGTAAAATTAATAAGAAAAACAGCACGCTACTCAACTAAAGCTACCTTTAATAAAGTCTTTCATAAAGAAGTATGGCCAGGAAACCATATTAATACCGATCGAGAAATTCAGAATTTTATTATGAATGAATCATGGGGACATCACGCATCTTGTACCGCAAAAATTGGGTCTATCGATGATCCAATGGCTGTATTAGATAGTAATTTTAAAGTCTATGGTACCGATGGACTCCGTGTCGTGGATGCCAGTGTTTTCCCTAATATTCCAGGTTTCTTTCCTACAATCGCTATTTATATGTTAAGTGAGAAAGCTGCAGATGTTATTGCTCAGGATGCCTTTAACTAAAATCCATCACAATGATACAGATGTAAAAAATCCTCACATTACTGTCGAGACTTTCTTGAAGATGGCTAAGATAACGAGATTCAAGCTTCCAACACGCGCTGATTTTCGATATCGCTGAATCTGCTGCGCTGCCAGTTGAAGCTACACCGATCTATCACAATGATACAGATGTAAAAAAGCCCCGACATTACTGTCGAGGCTTTCTTGAATATGGCAGGAGTTACGATATTCGAGCTTCCAACACGCGCTGATTTTCGGTATCGCAGAATCCGCTGCGCTGCTAGTTGAAGCTACACCCTATCTATCACAATGATACAGACGTAAAAAATCCTCACATTGCTGTCGAGGCTTTCTTGAAGATGGCAAGGGTTACAAGTTTCAAACGCCCAACAGGCGCTGATTTTCGGTATGGCGGAAGCTGCTGCTCTGCCAGTTGGAGCTCTATCATAATGATACAGACGTAAAAAATCCTCACATTGCTGTCGAGGCTTTCTTGAAGATGACAGGGGTGGAGAGGATTCGAACTTCCAACACGCGCTGATTTTCGGTATGGCGGAAACTGCTGCTCTGCCAGTTGGAGCTCTATCATAATGATACAGACGTAAAAAAGCCCCGACATTTCTGTCGAGGCTTTCTTGAAGATGGCAGGGGTGGAGAGGATTCGAACTTCCAACACGCGCTGATTTTCGGTATCGCTGAATCCGCTGCGCTGCCAGTTGAAGCTACACCCTATCTATCACAATGATACAGACGTAAAAAAGCCCCGACATTGCTGTCGAGGCTTTCTTGAAGATGGCAAGGGTTACAAGTTTCAAACGCCCAACAGGCGCTAATTTTCGGTATGGCGGAAGCTGCTGCTCTGCCAGTTGGAGCTCTATCATAATGATACAGACGTAAAAAAGCCCCGACATTGCTGTCGAGGCTTTCTTGAAGATGGCAGGGGTGGAGAGATTCGAACTCCCAACACGCGGATTTGGAATCCGCTGCTCTGCCAGTTGGAGCTACACCCCTGTAGTTATTTTAAAGACTTAACTATGTCTTAAATAATGGCGGAGTGGACGGGACTCGAACCCGCGACCCCCGGCGTGACAGGCCGGTATTCTAACCAACTGAACTACCACTCCGCAGTGTCTATTCAGCATTTAAGCAATTTGAAGCCTGGCG
>NZ_PYON01000025.1 GCF_003026355.1 Photobacterium kishitanii
ATAATAAATTTTTATGTACTAACAATTATTACAATAACTAAATAATAAGATATAGATCACATTAATAAGAATATATTTCTTTGTTAACATCAATATATACTTAGTCTTTAAGTGAGTTAGCTATCATGCTAACTCACCTAAGACCTTTATCTGCTATACATATTCTTTTTTCTAAAAACCTCTTAGATTAAAATTACAATAAGTCATACTTCTTTATTGATCTATCGTTATATTCAATCCTACCATTACACTGAAGCTAGTTATCGTATATTACTAAGTCGCGGGCTTAGTAATTAAGTGTGGTGGTGATGATACGTTCGTAGACTTAAACATTTTGAAATGAAAGAAATTTAAATAACCTCTATCAGCGATTGTGGGTGCCACTAAGCAACAAACGTTATGTTCAACTTAACTAAAGCGAGTATATCTAAAACTCGATCAGACTTCTTATTCAAATAGGATACTTAGCTAGATAGTACCAACCATTGAACTCTTTGATGGTTGATTGTCCTTAGTTATGTAAAAAATCCATCTTGTAAGTTGGTAATTCTTTCTGAGAAAAGAATGGCTTTATACATTTTGTATAAAAGAATTGTTTGCTACAAAGCGGTTCAATAATGATAAGCGGTTTGATTTATTTTTAACTATTTATTTTCTTACATTAATTCGATTCAGATCACCGTAGTAAAGTTTTCGTGATGTTTTTTCAAATGTCCTGCAATGAGTTTTCTCATGCAGTTCTGTTTAATGTGATCCATATATATAGAAAATATGATTCTATTACTCATATTGATGAGTATCATAGAGTTAGCATATTTTTAGGATGATGTTGATGGAATGGATTTAATCTCGTTTTACGATAAAGCCTTGTCGGATGTAGCGACCTCACCTATCGGCCGAAATATGCTATTGTCTCTTCTTGCTCATTTAAATACCGAGATCGTTGATGAGCACAGATTTGATGATGGTGCAGATTATGTGCAAGAGTGTGGTTTAAATGACAAGCAGTGTGAAGCGGTAGCCTATGGGGTACATCACGTTATCTAGCGTGTATTCAAGGCCCACCTGGAACGGGAATAACCAAGGTTATAAGTTTAATTGCTCGTAGAAGCGGGTGAGCGCGTACCTATTATCAAGGTATGTTCTTTTTTAGGGGAAGAGATTCCCCTATATTTTTATCTGGATGTAGGATATTGATATGGAGTTAGTTTAAGATCTCGAGCTATTTTAATCAAATAATAAAAATAAATCATTTAAATATAAGAAAGAAATTAAATGGTTTATTTTAAGTTTGATCGCCTTGGTAAATGGCTACGCGACAGTATTAATGTATGCACAAGGTAAAATTGCCTTTGCATTATTAACACTGGTATTGACAGCATTAGCGGTTTATATTTTTGGTAGCAGTAAAACCTATGCCCAACGTTATATCTATCCAGGTATTACTGGGATGATCATTTTCATTGTTTTCCCTCTTTTATATACGGTAAGTTTAGCTTTTACTAACTATAGTGCGACAAATCAATTAACGTTAGAGCGCACGCAGTCAATATTAGAGCAGCGTACATTCCAGGCTGGAAAAAGTTATAACTTTGAGTTGTATAAAGCTGGTGGCGGCTATCAAATTATTATCGATGATGATGGTAAATTGTTATCTACAGGATTAATTGATTTTAATAATAAATCGGTAAAATTAAAACCAGTAGCAGAGGCTTTTGGTAATACAAAGCCGATAAAAAATTATAATGAATCACATCCTGTTGCTATTAAATTAGAAGCGATTGTTCAAGCTTTTGGTAAAAAATTACCCATCAAAGATATTGTTAAAAACCGAAGTCAAATTTCAAGTCTAATCTTGGAATTACCTGATGGTAATGAAATTCGAATGAGTGGCTTACGAAAATTTGCTGCTGATTATCCTTTATTTACAATGCAATCTGATAACGTCACATTATTAAATAATCAAACAGATCAGTTATATAAGCCGAATATGGATACGGGCTTTTACCAACCTGTTGATAGTAAGGGTGAATTTGTTGGTGAACATATTTCTCCTGGGTTTGTTGTTGATGTAGGTATAGATAACTTTAAACGTGTTATTGAAGATGATGGTATCAAAGAACCATTTGTCGGTATCTTTATCTGGACGGTTGTTTTTGCCTTTTTAGCAGTAGCATTAACACTGATTGTTGGTATGGTGTTAGCGTGTATTGTGCAGTGGGAACCATTAAAAGGTAGTTGCTTATACCGTATTTTATTAATATTACCTTATGCCGTACCATCGTTTATTTCGATTCTTATATTCAAAGGTTTATTTAACCAAATTTTTGGTGAGATAAACATGCTATTAAGTTCAATATTTGGAATTAAGCCAGCATGGTTTTCAGATCCTGTATTGTCACGATTAATGGTTGTTATCGTGAATACATGGCTAGGTTTTCCTTATATGATGATCTTATGTATGGGATTATTAAAATCAATACCTGATGATTTATATGAGGCATCAGCGATTGATGGTGCAAGCCCATTCCAGAATTTTATAAAAATTACTGTACCATTAATGATTAAACCATTAACACCATTATTAATTGCATCATTTGCTTTTAACTTTAATAACTTTGTAATGATTCAGTTATTGACTGGTGGTGGTCCTAATATGGTGAATACATCAGAGCCTGCTGGTTATACCGATTTATTAGTAAGTTACACCTATCGTATTGCCTTTGAGGGCGGTGGTGGTCAAGACTTTGGCTTAGCAGGTGCAATAGCTACGATTATTTTCGTGATGGTGGCAGGTATGGCGTTACTTAATTTGAAATTTACTAAGTTGTCACAAGACTAAGGAGTCGGTCATGGCGATGGTACAATCTAAGTCATTAAAATATCGGTTATGGGCAACACACTTAGTGTTGTGGTTGTTTCTCGTGATCACAATATTTCCTTTATTAATGATTATTGCAATATCGTTCCGTGAGGGTAATTTTTCAGGAGGGGAGTTAATTCCAAGTAATCCAACATTAGATCATTGGAAACTCGCACTAGGTATTACAGTAGAACATGCTGATGGTTCAATAACACCACCATTTCCAGTATTATTGTGGTTGTGGAATACCATCAAAATCGCGACGATCACCTCTATATTGATTGTAGCGATGTCAACGACCAGTGCCTATGCGTTTGCTCGATTACGTTTTGCGGGTAAAGAAAATATCTTAAAAGGGATGATGATTTTTCAAATGTTCCCTGCAGTATTGGCGTTGGTGGCATTGTACGCATTGTTTGATCGATTAGGACAATATATTCCATTCCTTGGTTTAAATACTCATGGTGGATTGATATTTGCGTACTTAGGCGGTATTGCGTTGCATGTTTGGACGATTAAAGGTTATTTTGAAACAATCGATCATTCATTAGAAGAGGCTGCAGCTTTAGATGGAGCAACACCATGGCAGGCATTTAGATTGGTTCTATTACCTTTATCTGTGCCTATTTTAGCGGTAGTCTTTATCTTATCGTTTATTAGTGTTGTAACAGAAGTTCCTGTGGCATCAACACTGTTATCTGATGTTAATAATTACACGCTAGCCGTTGGGATGCAGCAATACTTGTACCCTCAAAATTATTTATGGGGTGACTTTGCGGCAGTGTTATCTGCTTTACCTATTACGATAGTCTTTTTACTTGCTCAGAAATTTTTGGTTGGTGGTTTAACTTCTGGTGGGGTAAAAGGATAAAAATACGAAATTATTAATAAAAGGGCTCTCTCATAGAGCTCTTTTTATTTTAAATTGATTTTAATATTTGGTTATTATTTTCCATTTAAATATCCATAATTACTCTGTGCAGCTTTTTTAATATATGTACTCCACCAGCCCATAATCTCTTTACGCTGCTCTAAATAATCCGAGCGGTTGTAACTTGCCCTTACTTCATTTTGATCTGCATGTGATAAACACGCTTCAATAAGCAAACTATCAAATCCTTGTTCGTGAAGTGCGATAGAAGCGACTGAGCGCAGCCCATGAGCGACTAATTCATCTTTTAACCCTAGGCTACGCTTAATAGCGGCATTCGCTGTAAATAGGCTTACATGACTATTCGTGTCACGCTCACCAGGGAAGACATAATCGTACAGCTCACTCTGCGGACGTATCTGATCTAAGATCTCGATCGCTTGTGGTGTTAACGGTATACGGTGCGCTTTTCGACGCTTCATATTTTCAGCTGGAATCGTCCATACTCGATTTTCTAAGTCAATATCAGCCCAACGAGTTGTTGCTGCTTCTTTGGGCCTAGTCATAGTATGCAATTGCCACAGAATGAGTAATTTAGTTTTAATTTGGATTCTTGCGCATGCATTTAGGCGCTCTAAAAAGTCAGGCAGTTGCTCTGGCCGTATTGTTGGCATGTGTAATACGGTATTTTTGCGAAATACTTTAATGATCTTAGCCAGTGGGTTGGCATGAATTAAACCGTGGTTAACCGCAAAATCCATTATCTGATTAACACTCTGGCATATTCTTTTAACGGTTGAATATTTACCATCTTTTTCTAATGGTCGTAATACCGCAATAGTACCAACAGCATTAATTGCAGTGATTGGTGTTTTGCCAATATGGGGGAAGATATATTTATCTAATGTACGCCATTCACGGTAAGCGTGTTCGGGCGTGATGTTGTCCTTTTTGCGCTCAAACCATAATTCAGCGATAGTTAAAAAGGTATCTGCTTGTTGTTTGCGAGCTTCTAGCTTTTTGGTTTGCTCAAATGACTTTGGGTTTATGTGTTGTGCTAATAGCTCACGATACTCAACCGCTTTTGTGCGTGCATTTGCTAGTGATAGATCAGGATAAGTACCTAGCGTGAGTTTCTGTGTTTTATTTGTTACAGGGTCATTATATTTAAACTGCCATGATTTAGTGCCAGCAGGGCGTACACGAAGCTGTAATCCATTACCATCTGATAGGGTAAATTCCTTGCCTGTTGCTGCTATAGTTTTCACTTTTCTATCAGTAAGACGTGTCACTTGACGAGCCATATTCGTAACCTCAAAACTAGACTTCGCCAGTATATATTAGTTTCGATTTATGGGGTACATCATGGGGTACTAAAAGTGTTGGCTTGGGGTATTATTTAGTGGATTTCAGTGGACGATAAACTATACTTAACTTGTTGATTGATAGTGTTAAATGTGGTTTTTATTAAACATCAATGGACGTGGTATTTTTAGTCCCTGGAACCACTGAATTGTTTGACTACTCATTTGATTTTTATACTCTTTATTTTTCTAGTTAACCTATGGAGTACAACCAGAGGCACTAAAATTTACTGTAAACGATAGCAGTGGGCATCATTTTCTATCCACACTGGTAATGCTGCTATCGGTTACATACAAATACTTATCACTGAGTTTACCATAACTGCTAGGGGATGCTTGCCCGTTAATGTATTTAGACGTGACAGCACCGTAAGCATGGTCAGTAATTGTTCGGTAGCTATTGTCAGTAGTTAATGCTCAGGTGCTATTGTTCAGTCGCAGCTAAGGCTTGTTGCCAGATATTAACTAAGCTTTGATCAAATAAGTAAAAGCTAATATCGAGTTGTTTAAATGCAGTCTCACTACAGACGTTAATTGCAACGGTGGCTGCTTATGCTGGTGGATAACGATAAATGCCACATGAGATAGCAGGGAAGGCAATAGACTGGCATTGACGGCTAATAGCCAGTTGCAGTGAATGTCGATAATTGCCTTCCATAATGTTTATTGTCGCTCAATACGGTGTTTTTTCGAGAGACTTTAATGATTATTGTTAATGTGTTGGTATGTATTAAACTGAGGTCAACCGCAAAATCCATAATTTGATTAACTCTTTGATATATTCTTTTTAACGGTTGAATCTTTATTATCTTTTTCTAATGTGTGCTATTCACTGTGGATATGTAGAAGAGTATCAATTGTGCAATGATTTATTATTAATTAGCAGAGATACTGCTTTGAATTATATAGTATTCAATACCTATTTGAGTAGCTTACCTTTTACATTATTAAACATTGATAATAGCCGTTGGTGGTCGAGGAGGTGTTGTTGAATAAATTGTCGACATACAATGACTCGTTTAGTGTAATCCTCGGGTAGAAGGAGGTTTAGCTCGTGTGCAATAGTTTGAGCGTGTTTGATCTCTTGTGCCGATGGCGGTGTTAACGCTTCCGGAATAGCTTTTATAATAGAGGTTTCTAATGCTTCAGAAAATCCTCGCCATGTAGTTAGGTCAATACGAGTTTCATCCGTTAACGATAATAAAGCCTGTTGTTGTTCTGAGACGGTAAAGTGATAAGTAATTTTTCCAAGTTTAAATTCAATGATATTCATAATAGAGTCATGTTAATAATACTGTTATTTATAGTAAATATATGCTGAAAGAGAAGAGAAAATAGATAGCTAATTTCTTATAATAATTCATCGTTTAAGCTTTATTTAAGTATTCAATTAATGCCTTAGCAAAGACATAAACGATAAAAGCCCGCACTGTCGGAACAGTACGGGCAATAGTTATACTTAGAATTACGCTTCTAGCGGCGCACGCCAGTCATCAGCACCTGAAGTACCTGAAACAGTGTGATCCCAATTAATTTTGCGGTAAGCCATAGAGATTTCAATCAGTTGAGTAAAATCAGCTTTGGTTGAGTCTTGGCAATGTGGCATTTGATTATCAATATTAACAATCGTTGCGTCTGTTAACGTTGTTGTGAAGTAGTGCTCTTGCTTACCTTCAACAGAAGTGCGGTACCACTTAAGTTCAACGGTTGGTAGCATTTCACCCGATGCTAATGAGTTGTACATTAGCGGAACCGCTTTGTTCAATGCCACAGTAAATTTAAAAGGCTTATGGACACGTTGGCCAGCAGGTTGACCTGACTGTGGGTCAGTTGGCACTGTTACGACATGCTTAAATTCTTGCACTAGCATTTGGTCTTCATGACCTTCAACGTAAATGTTACCCACAGAATCGGCAGTGAATGCGCCTGCAGTGATATTGCCCTGAGTTTGGCCTTGGATAGAGATATAACAAGGAGTTGGCATTGTAATGTCCTTTATATTTTAAAGTTAGGATGTGTGCGTACACATAGCAGGATGCATGCCAATAATAATAATATTTTAAGTTACTGTTTTTAAATGTAATTTAATGATATTAATTTATAGGGAAACTGATGTAGGCGAGTTGTTGCTTATATCGGGCAAAATATTGCTCAGTGGGCCACTTATTGCTCATACTGAGCGATATATTGCTTAAAAGAACTCTTTTGTATAAGTACTCCATTAATATCAATGAGTTATGTGATTACCACTTGGCTCAATAATTGCATAAATATAGTTTATTGTGGACGGTAACGGAATAATGTATGCCTTCCGCGCAGTTTTTTGATCTATTTTTACGGGGAGTAATAACCATTGAGTACGATGGGATTTTATCAGAGTCGGCAATTTAAGTTTGTGGATGATGAAAGCAAACTTAGAAATTCTACAAGATATCAATTAATTAGAGATGAGATCAATCGTCTTAACAATCCATCTTATGGAAAAATTGATTGGGATAAAATCAAGATGTTGTGTGAGGATCTTGCTCGAACTGACGGGTTAAACTTTCTGACAACACTCTATTATACGACTGCATTGGTCAAAGAACAGGGGGTGAGTGGGCTTGCAAATGGGCTTGAACTTCAACTTGCTGCGTTAATGCATCTCTATGAAAATAAAGATGTTAACCTAGTTAAATGTGCAGATCTCTATCGCTGGATGATTGCCAGAATAGGTGATGAGTTACGTCGATTAGAGCCTAAAGAATCACAGCTTAAGGATCTTTACCGTTGTGAACGTTGCTGTAAAGAAATTTATGAACTATTTTTAGACGTACATCCTCAACATGTTCCTGATTTAGAAGCCATTAGTTATGTGATTTTTGAACATGTCGATTATCTTGAAGGTAAGTTAAAGCTAATAGAGGCAGATAAACAAAATCATATTAATGAGCAACAAGATATCCCGCCTAAATTACCTCTGCGTAATAAACATCGCATACGCTTGTCTTGGGTGTTTTGCTTAGGTTTGTTATTAGGATTATCAGTTTTTGCTGTTAAAGACTATTTGAGATCCACAACAAATTCATTGCTAAAGCGAGTTACGGCAGAGAAGTTAGAAGCTCAAGTACTTACTTCAGAGCAAATTGCTCAATTGCAGCATCAATATTCTCCCTCTGTATTCACCGATAATAAGGCGATTATTATTCCTTTATATTTGCGTCAAGTGAATGATGAAATTAATGCATTATTTGGTAAGAATATAGCTCAAGCATTTTCTTTGATGGATACCGTTAAGCAACTGTATCCTAATGATGCACAAATAGAACAACATCAGCAGTATATTGCAGATATTCGAGAGCGATTTGAGACACAATATCGGCGCTTTAAAACAGCTAGAACCAATATTGCAAATTTACAACAAACGATGAATCAAAGTCGAAGCAATAAGTTGGCTTCACTTTCAGAAGAAATTAACGACTATGCAATTGGTTTATCACCTGTTTATGGAAGAATCAGTTATATTGAGCAACAAATAGTTAATAAGAATCAGTCAGAAGTACAAAAAGAGCTTCAACAACTTGATAGTGAAATAAAAGGGTTAAAATTAAAATTTTCACAATTAACAGATCAAAGTAAAAATATTTAAATGCTATTAGCGTTGTTTAATGAATGGATACGAATAGGGAAGGTTGGGTTAAGTGATGTATAGAAAATATCTAAGCATATTAATAAGTGGATGTGTATTAACAGCATGCACTGGAGAGACAACTGCTTCAGTAACCAGTAAAACGATACCAGCTGAAAAAATCACTCAAATAGAAGCGAAAGTAAAAAAGCTTTACCCTGATGCAGATACCAAACTTCAACATCAAATCGTGGATGTTGCTGTTGAATCACTTGAAAGTATGGTGTTTATCAAAGGTGGAGCCTTCATGATGGGGGCATTTAAAGCCCCTTGTAACCCCATTTCTACGGATAGAATGGATTGGTCGCCAGATGCTAAGTGTAATACGACTATTTCCAATTTTAAAACTGGCTCTAACTTTATACATAAAGTGACCTTAAGTGACTATTCATTAGCTAATCATGAAACGACCTATCACGGTTTTGATGCATTTAAAAGAGCGCATAATCTGCCAGTTGTTCATGCTGAAGATAGGAGGAAATATGACTTTCCTGATAAAAAGTTTAAAAATAGAGCAACACCGACTAAAACATGGCAAGAGGCAAAAGATTACTGTTTATGGCTGGGTAAATTAACGGGTTTTCCGATTGACTTACCCACAGAAGCGCAATGGGAATATGCAGCAAGAAATCGTGGAAAGCATCTATATTATGCTACCAATAACGGCTATCTCCAACCCAAAAATGGTAGGCATCTAGTTGATGGTAGGTATGTCGATTACACAAAAGATGAATGGAATATTGGGGACATAAACGATAGGTATAAGGTCAAATTGTATCCACCCAATCCGCTCGGTTTATATGACATGTCTGGAAATACACAAGAATGGGTCAATGATTGGTATAGCAAAGATTATTATCAACAATCCTCAGAACTCGATCCTCAAGGCCCATCAACAGGATCTAAAAAGGTCATGAGAGGTTGGGACTTAACTACTTACAGAACAGGTGAAGATATAGTTCAAGATGAATATTACTCATCAATTGGTTTCCGTTGCGCGGTGCAGCAAACGACACCAGTAAAGTAGTATGCATTTAGTATCGGCAATAATAACCTTTAGCTATTATTGCCGGCAACGTTGTATTACGGTTTTAAATTATTACGTTTGATTTTTAGGTGTGGACTGGAGGGAGTAAATGGGAATTTTTTTGGAACCATCCCCATATTTTCTAAATAATTTACACTCGCTAACTGAGCAATCCATTGATTAAATTCTTTTTGTTGGTCGCCATCTAAGATATAGTTTATTCGCTTTAGGTTTTTCACAAGCGCATCATCTGAACTTTGTTTTTTACCTTCGACATTCATGTGGGCTAACACTTCAACAAACTTACGCCAAGAGCGAACAGCGCCTGCTAATAACATATAAATTGCTTTTTCCTGTTTCTCTTCACGGTTGAAAACATACGTATGCACCAAAGTATTGAGCATCATTCCCACCGTTTCAGGAGGAAGAACTCTTAAACTAACGCCACTCAATACGTTTCGATCTAAAATTCGCTTTGTTAAACGTTTGGCTTCATCTGAAATGAATAAATCTTCGTTAATATGATCTATGCGGTACAACCACCAAGTATCAATTTTTCTAGTACCAATTTCTATTGCGTCTTTTATTGGTTTGAAATCTTTTTCTGTAAATGCACTAAAAGCGGCTCGAAATAAATAGGTATAAGCCTCTTCATTTATATTATCCATAATACGGTAGCCAATAGTATCAATCGCTTCCCAAATAATTTTTGCCAATTCAAATAACTGTGAAAAGTCAATCGAGGTGCCAAAACCGCCGGAAGCTCCGGGGCCCCATACTAAGCGCGCACAACAATGGATTTCTAAGCTACCTCTATCTAATCGAATCTGAAAATCAACCCCAGCACCAAGTCCAAACGCCACATTGCCTTCAGCTTTAATTTCAATTAGAGCGGAAAAATCAGTAGTCCCCGTCTTTTGAGGGGTTAGCCACTCTACCTTTCCGCTTAATTGCCCGCCAGCTTGAGCACCAGCAAACCCTTCAGCACTTACACCTACTTGCCCAGAAGGTTTTACTCCCATCGTAGGGTGAGGTGAGAAAATAACGCCAGTTCCCGCACTTTTCTCAGCCTGATTACTGATCATAGCTTTTCCATTAACCATTGCGGTCACTAAACAACTTAATGTTAATGTTGCGCTACATCTAAAGTGACCTAGAGGGTATAAGGCAGGTTTTCTGTCAGCATCAGTATAAGTAATAAGTGCGGAGTAACCTTTTTCATGTGGGAAGTAACTATTAAATGTAACCGCACCTTCTGCTAATGAAGCGGAAGACTCAGCTGCAAAGCCGAGATCAAATTTAGCTTGTTTAAGATTAAAATCGCCTTTCACACTGGCTTGTGCTGCAAATCTTAGTAATTGCGCTTCCGCACTGACGGCATAAACCGTTTCGCCGTTGGCATCTTTAAATTCTTTATTTGCTTTCCATTCTTTGAGCTTATAACCAGGGACTTGCCAGCCTATTATTTTACCTTCGAATTGGCCGTCAATAGTGTTCTTAATACCATCTGTCATGCCATTTGTAATATCTGATGATATTGCCTTACCCATTTCTTTCCAATTGCCGCTAGAGACAGCTTGATTCAAGTGGGTATGGTTTTCTGAATGACGCCAAAAAGGTTTTTCTCGTGTCATAAAATCTTGGCGTATGTAAACCAATTTATTTTGTGAAACGATAAAGATCTCAATAATCCCAGTTTTTTTATTCGTTAGCGCCACACTTTTTGACGAGAAGTTTTTTTGATTAATACCTTGTTTTACAGAGGATTCATCAGTACTAGCCACTGCTTTTATATAGTATTCTTGACGCTTCAGTTCTGTATTGATCTCTGAGATTAAAGCATCAACGAGTGTTTTCTCTGTTGGTTCAAAAGTAAAAACCTTATTAAGGAATTTTTTCCTTTCTTCTAGTTCAATTATTTTTGCTTGTGCCATGTTCCTATTAATATCACTGCGCTTGATGCCAATTGTATTTACAAAAGGATCATCTTCAGGCGTTGGTTGTGCTTCAGTTTGTGTATTAACAGGCAGAGCTCCTGAAGAAATAGCCATGTCATACCATTTTTGTCGCATGGCTTTATGCTTAGCAACAGCGGCATAATCTTGATTTGCATTGTTTTCAGGCGCTTTTTGCAATATTTGCTCATATCCATCAATCAGTTGTTGAGTATATGAAATCTCTTCTTCAAGTAATTCTTGAGCATGTTTATCTAACAACAAGTATTCTTTCGTTTTATCTCCTGTTTTGAATACAACATCGCACACTTCTATTCCTTTGCAGGTAGGTCTTGCAATGGCACACCCACCTTCTGTTGGTCGATTCATATTTACAGGTTCAACAGGCTTTAGTTCTATTGAGCTTGGTTTTTCCTGATTTGGTAAGGTAATACTATCGTTGATGTTTATTAGATCTGGATTGGGTTGGTATTGGGGATTTAACTCCAACAGCTCAACAAGGCTAATCTTGTTTTTGATCGCAATACCTAACAAAGTGTCATTTGGCTTAACGGTGTATATGTTTGTCATAAGAAAATAATACCTGTTAGGATGCTAGAAATTTATTAATACTATCAATCTGTTGATCGCTGATAACCCACTGAAACTGAGAGCGTAACTTCCCTTCATGATGCTGAGGAGGAGAGAAGTGCTTCCAGCCTTTATCCCACCAAATTAAGTTATCGATACCGGAAAAAATGTTTATTTTTTCTTCTTTGTTTAATACCGTAATTAATGCATTAAGAACACGAGGTTCGTAGAAACGAAATAAAGATTTGCCATAAGAAGTATTCGCGGTTAGACGACCTCTAATTTGTTGAAGCAATTCATTCATAATCAACGATGATGTTAAAAAACAACCGATGGGTGAGTGCATTGATTTGTCATATATCAATTGATAAAAATCAGGATTTATATCACTTAATTGAAGAAGGATTGGCCCATCAGCAATAGATTGAAATGGTGATTCTTCAAAAATTTTCTCAAATATAGGATTATCTATTGCGTAGGTATAGCACCACTTAAAGATATCAGGGCATAGTAGTGGTTCAATAATTGCGTATTGATAATGATTCAGTTCTATTGGTGTGAATGAATTTAGGTCCATTACTTTGGAGAATGAATCGGACATGTACCACCTCCACATGTACATAACTCTACAAATAAAGCTCCGCTTTGAAGTACTGCGGAGTAATTAATTAAAGAAGCAGGAACTAACGCCACTGCCGCTTCAACCGCGCCTGGTAATAATGGCGAAACACCCGCATAGCCAGAACCATTTCCAGCACTGCCGCCTGAATTGAGATTAATTGCAGCACCTGATATCGATACACCTGAAGCATCTATTTTGACAAAGCTACCGCCTGCTTTAAGGGTTAATTCCGCGCCAGCTTCAATGACAATTTTGCTGCCTGCTTTAAGATGCACTTCATTACCCGCATCGAGCAGTAAGGCTTTACCTTGTTTCATGTGTAAGCTGCCATCAACAGCCAGCGTATAGTTGCCTTTGGTGTGTTGGCGACTTTCACCCTCAACAGTTAAATGATCATTAGCTTTAATATGACTAAAACGTTCATTTGCTACATCTAGGTGTAAATTGTGTTTAATGTTATCGGTACGGTCATTTTCAACTAATACGTTGACATCCTTTTGGGCATGAACATAGATTTCTTCTTTACCTGCTTGGTCTTCAAAACGTAGTTCGTTATAGCCATCGCCTTGGTGAGTTTCTGTTCTTAATACCGTACGGGTTTTATGGGCGGGTAATTCATAAGGGGGTTGGTTCGTCGCATTATAGGTACGACCGGTAATAATAGGCTGATCGGGATCGCCTTCTAAAAAACTAACAATGACTTCATGACCAACACGGGGAAGGGCAACTATACCATATTGACTGCCTGCCCAACCTTGAGAGACTCGTACCCAACAGCTTGCTTTGTCATCACTGTTACTGTAACGATCCCAAGGGAATTGAATTTTGACGCGACCAAACGCATCACAATAAATCTCTTCCCCTTCAGGGCCGACAACGTTGGCGATTTGTGGACCATCCACCCGCGGCTTTACGTTAAATGGCGGGCGCCAAGGACGATGCGCAGGGATGACAATAAACTCATTATTATAAGTCGTTGCTCCTTCACCGCCTGCTTCTTCTAACGCTTGGGGTTGAGTACCCATGTGCGTGACGGCAATGATCAACCAATCACGATTACAGGTGTCATCATCATGATCTTGCAGGGTAAATTTCACCCCTGGAAGAATAGTGGGCACATTACTTTTTGCATTAGCCGTCTGGGCATCGCGTCGTAATGATTCAATCCGAAATTGCACAAAGGGTTTGCCGCTTTCATCGTCTTTATAACGACCTGGGTAATCAAAATGCTCATACGTGGCTTGTTGATAATCTGCTTCTTTAGCTGCTGATGTTTGCAAAAAACTATAAGCCGGCTTTTTAAAACTGTAATCTTTTAGTTGAGCAGATGATGAGTAAATTTGGGTGTTACGCGCAAAAGTTCGAATAAAAGGTACGCTACTACTACCACCACTACGACTGTTGTAAGCAAGAGGCTCAGCTAAACTTGCCGCCTGTTGGGTATCGTCAGTAAAGATGAGGGTGTTTTTATTGCTATTATGATTGAAGTAATAAAGTATTCCTTCTTCAGCGGCGATTCTATCGATAAAGGCTAAATCACTTTCACGATACTGTACGCAATATTCACGTTGTGTACATTGGCGGCTGATCGCAAAACCATAGTCATTAATGCCCATTTCTTGCAGCAAGATAGAGATAATCTCAGGCACCGTTTGTGTTTGGAAGATACGGCTATTTTGACGCAAGGCTAACCGTGCCAAAGGTGGCACAAATTCAACTTGATAAATTGTATGGCTATGTCCCGTATCACCTTGAACAAACTGACGCACGATACCATGCCATTGCTGCTGTAATGTGCCCTGTTGCCAAACCGTTAGTGTAGCATTGCGATCAATGGTTTCGGTAGGGGACAAACTTGGGTTGCGGCTGGCCAAATTGACTGTAAACGAAAAAGGTAAAGACAAGGTATCGTTGCCTTTAAACTCAGTCACAGCAAACGTTGATGCATCAAGCCCTTCAACGGTAAAGGTAAATTGTAATCCTGTCTGTTGTGCCATGATATTACCTCAATTAAATCTCTGCTAAAGCGATCAATTAATGCCTTAGCAAAGACATAAACGATAAAAGCCCGCACTGTCGGAACAGTACGGGCAATAGTTATACTTAGAATTACGCTTCTAGCGGCGCACGCCAGTCATCAGCACCTGAAGTACCTGAAACCGTGTGATCCCAATTAATTTTGCGGTAAGCCATAGAGATTTCAATCAGTTGAGTAAAATCAGCTTTGGTTGAGTCTTGGCAATGTGGCATTTGATTATCAATATTAACAATCGTTGCGTCTGTTAACGTTGTTGTGAAGTAGTGCTCTTGCTTACCTTCAACAGAAGTGCGGTACCACTTAAGTTCAACGGTTGGTAGCATTTCACCTGATGCTAATGAGTTGTACATTAGCGGAACCGCTTTGTTCAATGCCACAGTAAATTTAAAAGGCTTATGAACACGTTGGCCAGCAGGTTGACCTGACTGTGGGTCAGTTGGCACTGTTATGACATGCTTAAATTCTTGCACTAGCATTTGGTCTTCATGACCTTCAACGTAAATGTTACCCACAGAATCGGCAGTGAATGCACCCGCAGTGATATTGCCCTGAGTTTGGCCTTGGATAGAAATATAACAAGGAGTTGGCATGGTAATGTCCTTAATACTGAATTAAAAATGAGTTTGAATATTTGGTTGTTACGATTAGCATTATCTGTGCCAACTTTATTTTATTTATAACCAATTGTTTTTAAATGATTAAGTTTGAGTGGTGATAGGTTTTTATTAAGTTGAGCAAATTATTACTTAAGATCAGGCAATAACTTGCTCGCCAGGCAACTTATTGCTCGTTGTAAATGTATTGAATATTGTCAAGTTGTAGAAAATTATTGATAGTGCTGCTTTTGGAAATTTATACCCGATGATAACGGTATATAATTTACCCATTAATATAAACGTTATTGCCTATATTGATGCCACTTCCCATATTGGTAGGTTTTGTTGTGTTAGTACTGAGACTGACAATATGCAAGCTTGGCTTAAGAAAACAGATCCCGCATCCCGTATTCACAAGGTCACCTGCACGTGCAAAGTTTACCCCATTAACATTGGCAGCTCGTGGTGATTGAGCCACGATTGGACCTTGGCCACTGCAATTTTTGCTACCACATGGACAGGTTGCAATATCGCCAACTAATGCGACAGGTTGTCCATTAATCATGACATTTGAGTGGCCTGATACCACAGTACCTTTTGTTGATGTTGGACAGCCGAGTGTGATGACATCATTCATTTATTATTGCTCCAGAGTAATAAATCTAATTAGCGTAGCACGTTAAAAATTGGGGCAATAATTTGCCTATTAAACGAATGTGCTTTTTAGATGCTGCAACTTGTAATTCCTTGTGGGTATAAAGTCTTATTTGTATATAAATTTCATTTTTGCGGCATTGCATCCAAAATCGTTATATTTTTTTATTTAATCTTTTAAAATCAATGGGTTGAGTTTTTGTGATTAAGCGGTAATCTTAAGGCGGTAAGCTTATAGGGAATTTTACTTAACAGTATGTAAAATAATGATATTTTTTTTGAATGCATTTTTATGCCGTGTTTTTTGTATTCGTCTTTTTAATGTATTTGTCAAAATTCATACTTGAATGATTATGCCATTAGATGTTTAATCCGCCCCAATCCTTATGCAACTTAAGGCTCTTGTCATGCAATTTCAAATGACTAAGTTTGATTTAAAAAACAAATATAACAGGGATAAGATATGTCGAAAGAAGGCAGCGTAGCACCAAAAGAACGTATTAATATTAAATATGTTCCTCATAGTGGTGATGTGCAATCGGAAGTTGAATTACCATTAAAAACGCTAGTTCTTGGTGAATTCAAAGGCCATGCTGAAGATACCGCGATTGAAGATCGTAAAGCTGTTTCAATTGATAAAAATAATTTCGAATCAGTCATGCGTGAAAGTAATTTAATGCTGACGACATCAGTTAAAAATAAATTATCTGATGATGATTCTGATTTATCTATTTCGCTTTCTATTAAAGGATTAGATGATTTTTCTCCTGATGCAATAAGTCAGCAAGTCCCTGAACTAAAAAAACTAATTGAGTTAAGAGAAGCGTTGGTTGCATTAAAAGGTCCACTTGGAAATATTCCAGCATTTCGCTCTCGTCTTCAAGAACTTATTGAGTCTCAAGAGTCTCGTGAAAAGTTGTTAAGTGAGCTGCAATTGGTTAGTGGCGAAGCAGAAAAATAATCATTTCTGTAGGTGAAATTCTTTTAAAGGACCAATAAATGTCTGTACAAAAAGCTGTTGAATCGTCAAGTGCAACCCAAGGTAGTTTACTTGATGAAATTATGCTTCAAACTCGTATGGTACCGAGTGATGATGGCTACGATATTGCAAAAAAAGGTGTTGCTGCTTTTATAGAAAATCTATTAGGTAGCGAGCATGGTGTAGATCAAGTTAATAAAGCACTTGTTGATCAAATGCTCGTTGAGCTTGATAGTAAAATCAGTGATCAAATGGATGAGATTCTGCATAACGATTCAGTTCAGGCAATTGAATCAGCATGGCGTGGCGTCAAGATGCTAGTTGATCGCACTGATTTCCGTGAAAACAATAAGATCGAATTGTTAAATGTAACTAAAGAAGAATTATTAGACGATTTTGAGTTTGCGCCAGAAACTGCTCAATCTGGTTTATATAAGCATGTATATTCTTCTGGTTATGGTCAATTTGGTGGTGAACCTGTTGGTGCGATCATTGGTAACTATGCTTTTACTCCATCATCGCCAGATATGAAATTATTGCAGTATGTCGGTGCTGTTGGTGCAATGGCTCATGCCCCTTTTATTTCAGGTGTTGCACCTGAGTTCTTTGGTATCGAATCTTTTGAAGAGTTACCAAATATTAAAGACTTAAAAGCAACATTTGATAGCCCTCGTTATATTAAATGGCGCCAATTGCGCGAGTCTGATGATGCTCGTTATCTAGCTCTAACTGCCCCTCGTTTCTTGCTACGTACACCGTATGATCCTAATGAGAATCCAGTAAAAACATTTAACTACCGTGAAAATGTTAGTGATTCCCATGATAATTATTTATGGGGTAATACATCATTTGCATTAGCTTCACGCTTAACAGATAGCTTTGCACGGTATCGTTGGTGTCCAAATATTATTGGTCCTCAAAGTGGTGGTGCAGTTGAAGATCTTCCTGTGCACTTATTTGAATCTTTGGGTGAATTGCAAGCTAAGATCCCAACAGAGGTTTTGATCACGGATCGTAAAGAGTTTGAACTAGCGGAAGAAGGCTTTATTGCCTTAACTATGCGTAAGGGTAGTGATAATGCTGCATTTTTCTCTGCTAATTCGATTCAAAAACCAAAGGTGTTCCCTAATACAAAAGAGGGACGCGAAGCAGAAATGAACTTTAAGTTAGGTACTCAACTACCTTATATGATGATCATTAACCGCTTAGCACATTATGTGAAAGTGTTGCAACGTGAGCAAATTGGTTCTTGGAAAGAGCGTCAAGATCTTGAACGTGAATTGAATGCTTGGATTAAGCAGTTTGTTGCTGATCAAGAAAATCCGCCAGCAGATGTTCGTAGTCGTCGTCCATTACGTGCTGCAAAAATTGAAGTACTCGATGTTGAAGGCGATCCAGGTTGGTATCAAGTTGCGTTATCTGTACGCCCTCACTTTAAATATATGGGTGCAAATTTTGAGTTATCGCTAGTTGGTCGTTTAGATCAGGCATAATTTAATGTCCTATATTGAGCTAGCAGATAGGGCTTATGGTGTCAGTCTCTTTGAACGATTAGAGACTGATTCACCTCAGATAACAATGACGACAGCTCCTGATACGAAGCAAATATTGGACTCAATTAAACGAAATGTGGCGCAATTGCTTAATAGCCGACTTGGTGAAGCAATGAGTGCGCCACAATTAGGTTTGATTGATTTTAATGATGCAACATTGGGAACTCACGATTTGGCTTTACAGATTAAATTAGCCATTCGGCGCTGTCTTGAGTGCTATGAGCCGCGATTAAAACAGATTGATATTCGATATATGCCAGATGATGGAAGTCCGTTAAATATTTTTTTTCATATAACAGCATGCATCAATTCTAGTGCACTGCATGAATCAGTACGTATTGATTTGCTATTGGATAACAGTCGTAAATACCGAGTAATTTGACTTTGTCACAAGAAAAATACTTTAGAGATGAACTGGCTTTTTTAAAAGAGCAAGGGGCTGCTTTTACAGAAGTTCACCCACAGCTATCCCGTTTTTTGCAAGGGCGAAATACAGATCCTGATGTTGAACGATTATTAGAAGGATTTGCTTTTTTAACTGCTCGTTTACGGGAAAAGGTCGAGGATGAATTTCCGGAGTTAACGCACTCTATCATTAATATGTTATGGCCTAATTATTTACGCCCGGTGCCAAGCTTTAGTATTGTTCAGTTTTCGCCAATCGAAAAAGCGATAAGTGTTCGTCAAATAATTAAAGCAAATACTGATGTTGATAGTGAAGCCGTGCTTGATACTGTGTGCCGATTTAAAACTTGTCGGGATATAGATATTTATCCATTAAAACTTACTAATGTGACTACAATACATAGCCGTGAATCGTCGATTATTGATTTACAGTTGGATGTGTTAGGTGAGCAAGGTTTAGCTGATATTAATCTGAAGACATTACAGTTTTTTCTTGGTGGTCAGCATTACAGTGCACAGATGCTTTATTTATGGCTGAATCATTATTTATCACATATTGAATTGATTTGTGATGATAAGCAGTTCTCTATTCCAGCATCACACTTTAGAAGTCGTGGTTTTGATAGTGCTGATGCTGTGATGCCATATCCAAAGAATGTGTATGAAGGTTATCGAATTTTACAAGAATACTTAACTTTTCCAGATGTGTTTTTATTTGGTGATGTGGAAAATCTTGATCGTTTCATTACACCGGATATGGGACAAGTGTTTCATCTTCGATTTGTATTTTCAAAGACATTGCCAGCGGATGTTCGCATTCGTGAGGAATGTTTTAAATTGTTTTGCACGCCCGTTATTAATTTATTTTCTCATGATGCTGATCCTATCGATCTCACTGGAAAGCGTTCTGAATATAAGATCATGCCATCAAGTCGTTTTCCAACACATTTTGAGATATTCAGTATTGACCATGTCCAAGGCAGACAAGAGGCAGACGAATCGCGTGCACGAGGGCAAAAACGGGTTTATACCGCTTTTGAAAGTTTCCAGCATGAAATTGAGCGTTCACGTCATCGTTTAGCTCTTTATTATCGTGCCAGAGTTAAAGATAGCATGCGTAATGATGGCTTTGATCATTATATTTCGTTTGTACGTGGTGATGAGACTCAAGCTATCGGCTTTAGTGAAGCTATCTCATTACAACTCACTTGTACTAACCGGCAGTTACCATTGGAATTAGGTTTAGGTGATATTTGTGTTCCGACCAATAGTTCACCATCGTTTGCGACCTTTTCTAATATTACGGAGCCGACGCAACCATTAAGACCTACTTTAGATGGTAGTTTATTGTGGACGTTAATTTCTAATTTATCGCTTAATTATCTTTCATTATTATCGAAAGATGCATTGTATACAGTGTTACGAGCATATGACTTTAGAGCACTTGTTGATCGACAGGCTGAGCGTGTTGCAAAACAGCGTCTTGATGGAATTGTAAAAATAACCTCTAAACCAGTAGAGAGAATTATTAAAGGATTACCAGTTAGGGGCTTACAGTCTAAGTTAGAACTTAATCAAGCAGCTTTCAGTTCTGAAGGTGACTTGTATTTATTTGGTAGTGTATTGAGCCGATTTTTCTCCCTGTATGCCAGCATAAATTCATTTCATGAGCTTATTGTGATTAATAGTGTGAATCAGGAACAGTATTCATGGGGAACGCAAGTGGGTCTACAGCCTTTGATTTAACACTTGATAATATTCATTTTACATCAGAAAAAGTGAATATATTACAACAACAAGTGCGATCCTATGACTTTTATCAATTGGTTGAGTTATTACAACGTTTAGCTGATCAAGATCCAGATAGTGAAGGTTGGGAAGCAAATTGTCGTTTATTGTTTAAAGCAAATCCGAGTTTAGGATTTGCAGCGAGTGATATTTCAAAATTAGAGTTATTAGAGCAAGGTGGTTTTTGTCTTGAAACAACTTTTTTTGGGTTAAATGGCGCGCAATCTCCTTTACCTGGATTTTTACTTGAACAAATAGCCACTGAGAGTGAAACCGGTGTGCGTCGTCATTTCCTCGATTTTTTTAATAATCGATTATTGGCGCTGGTTTATCGCATTTGGCGTAAATACCGTTATTACATTCGTTTTCAAGAAAATGCCAGTGACAGCTTTTCATCACAACTATTTGCTTTTGTTGGCCTCGCAGATGATGAACTTCGTGGTGAAACGGATATTAACTGGGGAAAAATGCTGTCTTATGCCGGTACATTAGCGGGTAGAAGTCGCTCCCCTCAAGTGGTTGCGGGGATTATTGCGCACTGCTTTGATTTAGAGAGTGTTTCTATTCGGCAGTGGGAAGAGCGTAGTGTTGTTATCCCTGCTCATCAGCGTATGTGTCTTGGCATGGCAAACAGTGAGTTAGGTGAAAGTACGATTATTGGTTCAAAAGTACGAGATTGTACGGGTAAATTTGTTATTGAAATTAAAGGGCTGATTCAAACTCGATTTAACGATTTTTTGCCTTCAGGTAAAGAATATAAACCGTTTTGTAAATTAGTCGAATTCATTCTTCGTGAACAGATGGCGTTTGATTTAGAGTTAGAGCTCAAAGAAAACGAAGTACCATTATTAAAATTAGGAAAAGACTCAACACTGTCGTTAGGGTGGTCTTCCTTTTTAGGTCAAGTCGATAAAGATCGTAAAGTTTGTATCCAAGTTCGACAGTAAAGGATAAACGTATGGCTGAACAAAAACTTCTGAAACTGAAAATTACTAATACGCAGTCTTTAGAACCAGGTTTATCTGCAACAAAAGAATTTATTGCTACTGGTGGAACAATTGGTTCAAGTTTATCAAGTGATTGGTATCTTAAAGATCGCCAAGGCGAGCTGGAGTCGACTCATTGTCGTATCTCGTTAATTGATGGGTGTTTTTGTATAACAGATGTTTCTAATCAGACTTATATCAATGACGCTAAGATGCCTATTGGTTGGGATAAGCATGCGCGTTTAAATGAAAATGATGTTATTTCCCTTGGCCCTTATCTGATTCGTGTTTCTATCGATAATTCGTTTAGCGATAAGGATCAAGATATAGAGCATATGTTATCTGACTCAGAACATCTTGATTTATTTGGTGAAGAGCTAGATTTAACGGTTGAAGAGAAAGAGTTTGCTATTGATGATCCTCTAACGGCACTCGATGCATTAAAACATCATCTAGATACTGAATCATTAATGTCTGTACCGACGCTACAACATTCGCAGTTAGATACGCAATCATTAATCAATACTCAACATCAGTGGTTTGGTCATGAAAGAACAATACAGGCAGATACCGACAGTGATCCAACTTCAGCTATTTCGTTGAGTGGTTTTAAATATCAATCGAATCCAAGTGAGGATTCAAAGTTACTCACCGCAGCAACATATATCAACAAGGATAAGATAATGGACGATAAAACGTTGGATTTGCTTGAAGAAGAAATGAGCCGAGAGTTTTCTTACTCAAATAATCAATCTGCTGTAATTAATGACGAAAATCATTTATTAACAGGTCCATTATTTCGTGGATTAGGTGTACGGACTAGTAATAGTGAAAACCTTGCTGAAATGCAAATGCTTTCTGAAGAAATGGGAGCATCACTGCAAGCTGCAGTGAAAGGACTTATTGAACTTCATCAGCAAGTGAATACTAGCCGTTATGGTGTGATGAATAAAAATTTACAACCGATTGAAGATAACCCATTGCGATTAGGGTTAAGTTATGACGAAACAGTGCAAGTAATGTTTGATAACCAGCGTAGCGTAGTACATTTATCAGCCCCTGCAGCGATTGAAGAAAGTTTACGCACAGTTAAAGATCATAACGAAGCTGTACATATTGCGATTAATGATGCCCTCAATCAGATCATACAAGCCTTTTCACCTGAAGTATTGATGCGTCGTTTTTTACGTTACCGTCGTCCTGGGCAAGTTATGAGCCAGTCACCTGAATCATGGGCTTGGGAAATGTATCAGAGTTATCACAAAGAGTTAACATCAAATCGTCAACACGGTTTTGAGAAGTTATTTTGGGAAATTTTCGATCAATCTTATGACAAGAACTTGCGAGAGAAACAGCTGGAGGTATAAATGTGAAAATATCTTCTTTGATGCGCGCAGTGATATATGTGTGGTTGGTATTGTTAATCGGGTGTAGTTCTAAATATGATCCGACTTTAGAGGCCAGTACGATAACAATAAGTATGGTAACTACAGACTCTATAAATATTAATAATAATGAAGAAGCATCACCGATTGAATTAAAAGTTTTTGAGCTTGAAGATGATTCAATGTTTAATTCGGCATCTTATGATCAATTAGCTTTGAAATATAAAGCAACATTAAAAAGTAATTATATTGAAGATTATGATTATGTTTTGTTACCCAATAAATTTAAGTTTATCGAAAAAATAAAATTAGATGCTGACACGCGTTATATCGGCGTTATGGCGTTTTTTTCGGATAGTGATCATAGTGACTGGAAAAAAGCTGTAAAAGTGAAAACGTTGGGTAGAGATTATCATCTACTTATCTATATAAAAGATAATCAAGTGATGTTGGATAGGGTTGAATAATATGTCATCTAAAAGTCGAGTAATATGGAATGAGGGGTTATTTATAAAGCCTCAACACTTCCAACAACAACAACGATATTTTGAAAGTGTGATTGATGAAAGACTTAATTCTGTTAGTTTATATCTATATGGGATAACAGAATTAAGTTTAAATTTAGAATATTTAAGTTTTGGTCGTATTGCGATTGAGAGAGCTGCTGGAATTATGCCAGATGGCACATCATTTAATATTCCTCAGCAAGATTTATTGCCTGATGCCTTAGAAATAATTGATAGTTCACTTGCGAATCAAATTATTTACTTAACTATTCCATTACGTAGTGATTCACTATCTGAAGTAAGCTGGAATGACTCGATCGGTATAACACGTTATAAATCTCAGCGCGAAGAAGTGCGAGATATTCAGTCCTTACAAGGTGATAGTTGTTTAATCGATGTGAGTTCGACGAGTATCAGATTAATGTTGGGTAAAGATGACCGCAGTGCATATGCTTCTATTGCGATCGCTCGTATTTTAGAAAAACGCCCTGATGGCAGTGTAATGTTGGATGATAATTTCATCCCTTGTCACCTTAATGTGAAAGTTGTGCCTCGCTTGCAGCGTTTTATTGGTGAAATGGCTGGATTAATGCGAGAGCGAGCAAAAAATATTGCATCACGTATTGGTTTATCGAATCAAGGTGGGGTTGCCGATGTTGCTGATTTTATGTTGTTACAAATGTTAAATCGCACTCAACCTAGATTACAGCATATTACGCACTTACGTAGTGTTCATCCAGAAGCGTTATATCAAGAATTGACGTCTATTTGTGGTGAGCTTGCAACGTTTACTGATGAAAGCAGAATGACAGCAGAGTTTGCTAGTTATGATCATGATATGCCAGAGCAAACATTTATGACAGTAATGTCAATGTTGCGTCAAGCGTTAAGTATTGTGCTTGAACCTCGTGCAGTCTCAATTCAGTTACATAAACGTAAATATGGTCTCATGGTGGCTTCGATTCAAGATACTAATCTTGTTGTTGATGCTGAGTTTATATTAGCTGTCCGTGCGCGTATGCCACAAGATGAGTTACGTAAGTTATTCATGCAACAGACAAAAATTGCATCAGTTGAGAAAATTCGTGAGCTTATTTCTTTGCAATTACCTGGTGTTCCATTATCGCCTTTGCCTGTTGCTCCGCGTCAATTGCCTTACCATGCAGGCTACACATATTTCCAGCTTGATAAGACCAGTACAGCATGGGAAATGTTTATCAATTCGAGTGGTTTTGCGTTTCATGTGGCAGGTGATTTCCCTGATCTTGATCTTCAGTTTTGGGCGATTAGGAGTTAATTAGGATGGATAGCGTAGTAAAGAAGTCTGGTCGTATTCGCGAAAGCAGTTATGACGATTTATTGTTTGATAATGTAGATAATATTAATCAAGACCAAGACTTTTGGTTTCAGTTACGTGGGAATAATATTAATGTATTTATTGATGCAGCTACACCATTATTAGGTATGGCTTTACGTATTCGCCGATTAGGAAGTTGCGACAATATTGAAGAAATTTACAATCAAGCAGTCGAAGAAATTAAAGCAATTGAAGTAGAACTAACCGAGCTTGAGTATGAACATGCCGTTATTTTAGCTTATCGCTATATTCTGTGTTCATTTGTTGATGAAGCCGTAATGAGTACATCTTGGGGCGCGGATAGTGCTTGGGCTGAACACTCGCTATTAACTCGGTTTCATAATGAAACTTGGGGAGGGGAAAAAGTTTTCTCTGTGCTTTCTCGATTAGAGGCTGAACCAGAACGGTACCAAGATTTACTTGCATTCATCTATCTTTGTTTGGCTCTAGGGTTTGAAGGTAGATATAAGGTGATGAATAATGGTAAAGAAGCTTTTGATAAAGTATTTGCCAGTCTTTATGAAATTTTGCGTAGGTTAAAAGATAAAGAGCCGCAACCTTTAACATCTGCAACTGAACTCGTGGCTGCGAAAAAATATAAGTTAACGAAGCAAATACCTCTTTGGACTATATTTGCTGGTTTTTCTTTATCTTGGCTCGCTATTTTTATTGTGTATTCTGTTTTATTAAATAATAAATCAATAGATGTTTTAACACAGCTTAATCACATTCTTCAATAGGGCATTATCGTGATCAGAATTGAACTTCCGGTGCTAATTAATAAGTTAAATGCACAAACTAAACTTGCATTGGAACAAGCGGCAGCATTATGTATGAGTCGTGAAAGTAATGAGGTGACGTTTGAACATTTTTTATTTTCTCTTTTAGAAAACCCATTATCTGACGTACGAGTATTAATAAACCACGCTGGTTTAAATAGTGAAATTATTAAACAAACATGTGGTGAAGCAATGCCACATGAAATTGGTAATGATACCTATCCTTCTTTTTCACCTTTATTGGTAGAGTTATTGCAAGAAGCATGGTTACTTGCATCAATTGAAATGAATGAAGTTGAATTACGATCAGGCGTTATATTTTTAGCAGCATTAATACGACCAGATCGTTATTTAGCATTTAATTTAATTAAAGCGTTTGAAAATATTAATCGTGAGTCATTCCGTAAACAATTTTCGTCTTTAGTTATGGAATCATCAGAGACAGCGGTTACTAATACTGCTTTAGCACAAACGACGCCAGCCTTAAGTAATGACAATAGTACCCTTGCTCGTTTTTGTTCAAATTTCACTGAACAAGCCCGCCAAGGAAAATTGGATCCTGTACTTTGTCGTGATAATGAAATTAATCTGATGATTGATATTTTATGTCGACGTCGTAAAAACAATCCAATTGTTGTGGGTGATGCAGGTGTTGGTAAAAGTGCAGTTATTGAAGGACTAGCTTCACGTATTGTGGCAGGAAAAGTGCCAGAGTCACTGCAGCAGGTAGAGCTATGGGCACTTGATCTTGGTTTAATGCAAGCAGGTGCTTCGGTTAAAGGTGAATTTGAAAAACGCCTAAAATCAGTATTAGATGAGGTTAAGCATTCAGCAACACCTATCATTTTATTCATTGATGAAGCCCATACGATGATAGGGGCTGGTAACCAAGAAGGCAGTGGTGATGCTGCTAATTTACTTAAACCTGCTTTAGCTCGTGGTGAACTTTGCACGATTGCTGCGACTACTTGGAAGGAGTACAAGAAGTACTTTGAAAAAGATCCAGCATTAACGCGTCGTTTTCAATTAGTGAAACTTGATGAGCCAACGACAGAGCAAGCTGTTGATATTATGCGTGGCCTCCATAGTGTTTATGAGAATGCGCATAATGTATTGATTAGTGATGATGCGTTACGTGCAGCAGCAGAATTGTCGGCTCGTTATGTCTCTGGTCGTCAACTACCGGATAAAGCGATTGATGTGTTAGATACAGCTTGTGCACGTATTGCGATTAATTTGAGTGCGCCACCACGTCGCATTGCTGAAATAGAGAGCCGTTATCATCAGCGCCAGTTAGAAATAAAGATGATCCATCGTCAGCAGCAATTAGGGCTATCTATAGATGACGATCGTTTAGCTGTCTTGATCGAAGCTGAAAATATAGAACAGACAGAATGTGAGTCTTTGTATCAAGCATGGCAGCAGCAAAAGATATTAGTGACTGATATCATTGAGACACGTAAGCAGATTCTCTCTCCAAGATCAGCATCAATAGCACCAACAGATAAAGTAGAGTTATCTGCTGATGAGTTACGAGATAGATTAGTGGATCTTTATGCTCAGCTTGAGCAAATTCCACATGATGAATTGCTTATTTATCCAGAAGTAGATGCAGCGCAAATTGCTCAAGTCATTGCTGATTGGACAGGAGTACCTGTTGATCAAATGAATACTGATGAATTAACCAAAATTACAGAATTACCACGTATTTTAGGAGAAGCGATTAAAGGTCAAGATGTTGCGATTGCTGGCATTCATCGCCATTTATTAACTGCTCGTGCAGATCTTCGTCGTCCCGGTCGACCAAAAGGGGCTTTCCTATTGGTTGGGCCTAGTGGGGTCGGTAAAACTGAAACTGTAATACAGTTAGCAGAGCAGCTCTATGGGGGGCAGCAATTCTTAACCACAATTAATATGTCAGAGTATCAAGAGAAGCATACAGTGTCTCGCTTAATTGGCTCTCCTCCTGGCTATGTCGGTTTTGGTGAGGGTGGTGTCTTAACAGAAGCTATGCGCAAAATGCCTTATTCGATTGTGTTGCTTGATGAAGTTGAAAAAGCGCACCCCGAAGTATTGAATTTGTTTTATCAAGCTTTTGATAAGGGAGAATTAGCAGATGGTGAAGGCCGTATTATTGACTGCCAGAATATTGTGTTTTTCTTAACTTCGAATCTTGGTTATCAAACCATTGTTGATTATGCCGATCAGCCAGAGTTACTAGAAGAGAAGATGTACCCAGAATTGGCTGCTTTTTTTAAGCCAGCATTATTAGCTCGTATGGAAGTCGTGCCATATTTACCACTTAATAAAGAGGTGTTGGAACAGATTGTTCGCGGTAAGTTATCGCGATTAGAGAAGTTATTAACAACGCGTTATAAAGCTGAGGTGATCATTGAGCCTTGTCTAATTGAAGAGATTTTACGTCGGGCGACACGTGCAGAAAATGGTGCGCGTATGTTAGAAGCGATTATTGAAGGTCAAATGTTACCACCAGTTTCTTTAGACTTATTGAATCGACTTGCTCACCGTGAAGCGATCACTCGCATTCATTTGACGGTAGCGGATGGACAGTTCTGTGGTGAAGTGGAGTAATTGTCATGCAACAATGGCTTCATTGTACATCAGCTTTACTTAGTTATAGAGATAGAGTCAAGCTGACTGATTTTTATAACAATACATTAAAGCAAGAGTTAGCGTTAACGGCCAGTTATGTTGTTTATTTAGCAGATGATGGTCGCAGCTTATTCGTTGCTGATAATAAAGATTGGACATGGGATGTGAGTGATTTCGATCATCCGTTTTCTCATGTATTACAACAAGCATCATTGATTTTACTTGATCATAATCGGTTAGTTTATTGGCAACAGAATGAGCCGTTTAAGCAATTATCTGAATTAGTTGATGATCGTAGTAGTCTATTAATTACACCATTATTAAATAGTGATAAACAAGTTGCAGCTATTCAGGTACTTATTGGGCAGCAGAACATAATTAATGGATTGTTGACTGATGATAATTGGCATGAGTTTAGTGATGCGTTTGTTGCACAATGGATGCTACTCAAAGATATGGAGATGCAGCATTCGCATAAACAACAACTGAGTGATTCTATTGTACGATTAAAAGCCCAGCAACAGGAAAAAAATGCATGGTTAGATATGACATGCAAGCTGATTGGAAGCAGTGCCGTTATGGAGCAGTTGCGTGAACAAATAGCAATGGCTGCTAGCTCTAATCTCACGGTACTTATTCAAGGCGAAACTGGCTCAGGAAAAGAGTTGGTAGCGAAAGCTGTTCATAGCTTGTCATCTCGTCGAAATAAACCTTTTGTTGCAATTAATTGTGCTGCAATCCCTGAAAATTTACTAGAAAGTGAGTTATTTGGTTATGAGAAAGGGGCATTTACAGGTGCACTGACAAGCCGTAAAGGGTTGATTGCTCAAGCTGATGGCGGTTCATTATTTCTAGATGAAATGGGTGAGTTACCATTGGCTTTGCAAGCTAAATTATTGCGAGTATTGGAAACATACCAGTATCGGCCTTTAGGATCGAATAAAGAGCAATCTTCGAACTTTCGTTTAATCGCGGCAACCCATGTTAATTTACGTCAAAGTGTGAATAGTGGGGGGTTCCGACAAGATCTTTATTATCGTATATATCAATACCCATTATTGGTGCCAAATCTGAATAGTCGGTTGGTGGATATTGATGAGCTAGCAACTTATTTTATCCGTCAGTATAACGATCGTGAGCAGCGTAATATTTTAGGGTTGTCACCATTGGCACTTAATAAGCTTAAGAGCTTGAATTATCCAGGTAATGTACGTGAGCTACGTTCGTTAATTGAATTTGCTTGTGTACAAACTCAATGTGGAGCTTTGATTATAAAATCGGCGTTTATTGCCAAGTTACCATTAGATATAAAAATGTCGGTGAAGGAACTTGTTGTTAATGGTAATGACTTTTCTGCGATTAATGATTTACGAAACGCCTTAGAGTCTTACGAAAAAGCCATTATTCGCAATCGATTAGAACAGTATAACGGTGATCGTGCGAAGGCTGCCGAAAGCTTAGGTCTACCTAAACGTACGCTGGCACATAAATGTCAAAAGCTGGAGATCCAGATCAGATGATAATGAAATGGATCGTACTATCGTCAAGCCTGACCTTTGCGTCAGGCTTAGTATCGGCACAACCAATTTTATCAGTGACATTCGCTCAGGCTAATCAATGCCGAGATATTGAATCAAAGCTTGAACGTTTACAGTGTTTTGATGAGGTTTTTAAGACTCCTGTTACAGCAGTTAAAACGCCGACTAGTCTTAATACTGTGCAATATCCATCATCATGGATACGTGCTGTAAATAGTGAAAAAAGTCGAGGGGATACAAAAGGATTTATTTTTAATCAACAAGATAAAGATAACGAATTATCGCGTATGTGGTTAACAGAAACTGCGACGAATATTTCATTGCAAGGTAAGACTTCAATGGCTCCAATTCTGATGTTGACTTGTTTTGAAAAAATTAGCCGTATTCAGTTAATTTTACCACAACCAATTCAAGCCGGACGAGTCACCATATCAATTCCAGGATCACCTGTCGTGACGCAGGATTGGATCAGTGATAATAGTGGGTATTTATTGCGTTCAGGTCGTGGCATTCCTGCAATTGATGTAATTAAAGCGATGATTTCTGCACCACAACTGATATTACGATCCGATGTGGCAGGTATCGATAATTTAGAGTTTGATAATAAAAATCTTGCTGAGGTTATTAAACCAATGCGAGAAATTTGTCGTTGGTAGGAGTATTAAATGTCAATGACAAGTTTTAGAGAGCAACTGATCGCTCCGATAATGGTGGATAACCCTGTTGGTGAGCGTTTGAGAGATGATCCTCAGCTGAATTTTGTTGATAGTCAGATGATGAAAGTGGGTTCACTTTCTCATGGCGAAGTGCAATGGGAAGAAGTTGAAAATAGTGTCATCAGTTTACTCTCGACAAAAACGAAAGATATCAAGTTGCTCACAGTGTTAATGCAGTGTTTGCAACATAAAGCTACGCCGGAGCGTTTCACTCTATCTATTGGTGTGTTAGTAGACTTTATCTCGCATTTTTGGTTTGAATGTCAACCTATACCTGGTGAACGAGGCGCAGTCCACCGTAAAAAGTTTTTTAATCAAATTTGCCAGCGAACGTATGTTGCTGCTGATAAATTAGATAGTGCCTTATTTGATATTGAGCTTAAAGCAAAGTTAGAAACATTGTTGCAAGAGCTTTGTATACAGGCTGAAGAGCTAATTTTATCTGTAGATGTTGTTAATGATATCAGTGCGCGTTTACGGCATAAATTAGCTCAAGTGAGTAGTATCTCTAAAGTTGAAACGCCAAAGGCAAGCGTAACTTCAGCGGTAGATTCGTCTAATTCTAATAATGTGACGGCAGCAGTATCTGCAGTGCCGATGCCTAATTTAGATATCGATAGTGGTAGTGAGCGTAGTTTTAAAATGTCACTCCTGAAAGCTGTTGACTGTCTTTCTGAGCTTGGTTGTGATGGCGTGATGTTAAGCCTCCGTATTCGTCGTTTTGCAATGTGGTATTCAATTCATAGTTTACCTGATGCCAATGTGAATGGAGAAACGCAGTTAATGCCAGTTTCATTAGATCGTATTAGTGATTATGAAGAAGGTTTACAGCGTGGGGCTGATATTGAATTGTGGCGTCGAGTAGAAGAAAGTTTAACTAAAGCTCCTTATTGGTTAGATGGACATTTCTTAAGTTATCGTATCGCAATAGCATTGGGACAAGATATGTGGGCTGCGATTATTAAAGATGAATTACAACGTTTTATTCAACGGCTACCAGCATTGAAAACCTGTTCATTTAAAGGGTTAGTGCCTTTTATTAGTGAAGTGAGCTTGAAGTGGTTAGATAGTTCTGTTGGCAATGTAAAGGTTGATGAAGCGGTTCAAATGGGCAGTTGGAATGAGAAACGTGATGAAGCGCTTGCACTAGCACTTGAAGAGGGAATTGCTCCTTCTCTCAAAATGCTTAATGACGGGTTATCACAAGCAACTGAACCGAGAGATGCTTTTTATTGGCGTTTGTTATCAGCTGATGTGATGAAGAAAAACGCATTGCCAGCAATGGCATCAGAGCAATATCAGACTTTATATCGTCAAGTAAATGAAATGTCGGTTACGGAATGGGAACCGTCATTAATTGAACAAATTAAAAATAATATTGCAGCAGAATAACCACAGGGAAAATATAAAATGTGGAATTTAATAAGATCAATCGGCTTAAGATTAGTTTCAAGTATTAAAATATCATTACCTGTGATTACATTAGTTACATTTATTTTAATTAATGTAGCTATCTGGTGGGCGGGTCCCTGGTTAGATATTTATGGTCAACAACCTTTAGTTACTGTTACATCTCGTGTAGTGCTAAGCATTATTTTCTCGTTGTGCTGTTTTACAGTATGGGGAGGTATGCAATGGCGTAGCTTGCAACGTATTAATAAAGATAAAGCCCGCGAAGAGGTTTTACTTGAAGATCCTATTAAGCGGTTAGAAGCTCGTCAACAGGTCGAGCTTAACCAAGTAATGGGAGAGCTAAAACAAAATTTAAATAAGCGTAATTATCTTTATAGTTTGCCTTGGTATTTAGTCTTAGGATTAGAAAATGCGGGTAAAACAAGTTTAATTAATCGTTCTAGTCAGAATTTTGTTTTCTCTAGTGTAATGCGAGCATCAGGAAAAAAGAGCGAAAATCCATATTCTTTTGATTGGTGGATCGGTGATGATGCTGTGTTAATTGATCCTGATGGCGAATTACTGACACAACGCCAAAATGAAGAGAATAATGATGGAGAGATGGAACGGCGTTTATGGCTTAATTTTGTTAATTGGCTAGAAAAAACGCGTTCACAACGACCATTAAATGGGGTCGTTATTGCACTTGATATTGAGCACCTTGCGAGTTCAACTGTTGCTGAGCGTCGTGCATATGCTAATTTATTACGTGCTCGCTTACGTGAGTTGATGGAGATCTTATCAACACGAATGCCAGTATATATCGCATTGACTAAATTGGATCTTTTACATGGTTTTGAACCTTATTTTCGAAATTATACCCAAAGTCAACGTGAAGAGGTCATGGGATTTACTTTTTCACTGGATACTGTAAAAGATTTTGATCACTGGTTAGCTGAATTTGACCAAGACTACATTCAGTTTATTGAACGGATTAATGATTCTTTACCATTGGCGTTACGTCATGCTGTTGATACTGAAGATCGTACTGCTATTTATAGTTTTTCTCGTCAAGTAGCAGGGTTACATGATGTATTAAAGCAGTTACTAGTAGATGCTTTTGCTAGTGATCAGTTTTCAACACCCGCGTTAATTCGTGGTATTTACTTTATGTCTGTTTATCAGCAAGGAGTACCCACTAATGCATTTGTTGATGCTGCATCTCGTCGTTATGGTTTATCAAATACAATTAATAGCGCTCAACTGTCTAAAAACTCAACCACCTTTTTTGTAAAGAGACTTTTTAATGAGATTATTTATCCAGAAGCGGGTATTGCATCTGACAGCTTGCGTGTTATTCGCCATAAGAGAAAAGTGTTATCGATGTCGGTATTAGCCTGCAGTATTGCATCTGTATTATTAATTGGTGGTTGGCAACGTTATTATAGACAGAATATTGCTCATGAAAATGCAGTACTAAAGCAAGTCAGCTTATTTAAAGAGGAATATTCGGACGCTAAATTGATGCGCTCAGAGCAAGAGTTGTTAGGACCATTAAATTCAATTCGTCAAGCAACATTAGAGTTTGGAGTGTTTCAAGATAAGCCTAAGTATTTATCTGATATGGGACTTTATCAAGGTCATAAGATCGGACCAAAAGTTGAAGAGACCTATTTAGGATTACTACAGTTTCGGTTCTTACCTGCTTTAATGAAACAGTTAGCTGTGGATATTAAGAGTGCTAATTCAGAGCAACAAGAGTTATCAGCATTACGGGTCTTTAGAATGTTGACTGATCAAAGTGGACGTCAAGATGATGTTGTAAAAAGGTATTTTGCACAAGTGTGGCAGAAAAACTTTCCTAATGACGCTAAAACTCAAGATCAATTACTTGCACATTTGAACTATTCGTTAGCACATACTGATTTACAAGGTCTTCGCAATCACGGTAATAAAAATGCGATTTCGATAATGAGTCCGTATGATAATTTAATCGAGAGAACTCAACAGGATCTAAGTTCAGTGGATTTGGCTGATCGTGTTTATAACAACTTAAAACGTACGGCAGATCAAACATTAGGTGCGCCTCTTAATATAAAAAAAGCAGTCGGTCCTGTATTTGAGGTGGTTTTTGGTCAGCGCGCACAAGATGATGCTCTAAACATTCCACAGTTATTAACGACCAAAGGTTTTAATAGTTACTTTTTACCTAAAATCGAATTATTGTCAGATGTAGCATTGACTGACAGTTGGGTATTAGGTGAGTCAACAGTGGCTAAGTTTAGTTCAGAAGATAAACAAGTGTTACGCCAAAAGATCCGTGATTTGTATGTTGATGATTATGTAAACACATGGCAACTAGGCTTAAATAATATCGACATTAAATACTTTTCAGATATTAATGAAGCAGTAACTGTTTTGGGTAATATTGTTGGTCATAAACAGCCAATAGAGCGTTTTATTAAAATTGTTGATATAAATACTCAGTTATTTCCAAAATTGCCTGAAAATGATAAGGCAAGGATGGTGTTGATGGCAACGCCGCAATATAAAGTAGCATCAATGATTGCAACACCGTTTACTGAGATAGATTCAATTTTGGATAATAATGGTAAACAACCTGCATATCTACAAGAAGTGATGGCCTCAGTACAACAACTTTATCATTATATGAAAGCGATTCAAGATGCACCTGACAAAGGTAAGGCGGCTTTAGAAGCAACGAAAGAGCGATTAGCATTAAAGGATAACGACCCTATTTATGCATTACAACAGATGGCTACTAATTTACCGAAACCGCTTGATAGTTTAGTTAAAGATATCGCAGATGAAAGTTGGTATGTGGTTAGGCAAGAAGCGATTAAATATGTTGAAGTTCGTTGGCAGCGTGATGTATATAAGGAATATAAAGAAAAACTTGCTTCACGTTATCCATTCAATAGTAATGCATCGAAAGATGTGTCATTAAAGGATTTTGAAGTTTTCTTTGCGCCTGGTGGTACATTGGATACTTTTTATAATAATGACTTGAAATTATTTATTGATGATAATCTTTCAATGGATATGAATAGTGGTGATAAACAGTCATTATTACGTAGTGATGTGCTTAAACAATTTGCAAATGCGAAAAAAATTCAACAAGCTTTCTTTAACCGTAAAGGTATATTAGATGTTGAGTTTACGCTTGAGCCAATTAATTTAAGTGCTAATCAACGCCGTAGTGTAATTAATGTTGATGGTCAATATGTTGAGTACAGCCATGGCTCTCGTCGACCAGTAGAGCTGATTTGGCCCAATACACTACGTGAAACTGCAGTATCTAAATTATCATTAGTTCCTGCGTCGGAGAATTTATCGCCACGTGCAATTACGATTCAAGGACCATGGGCATTTTTCCGCCTTCTTGAACGAGGGCAGGTTGTAGGTGCTAGTGAAACGAGTGTTGATTATAGATTCGCTATTGATAATGGTGATGTGATTTATCGTTTAAATACTGAAGTGGATGCTAACCCGTTTACATCATTACTATTTAAGAACTTTAAATTGAGTAAGACACTTTATTAATTAAGTTTATTTATTGTATCTAAAAATTTATAAAATGATAAAAAGCTGCCTTGTGCAGCTTTTTTTATATATGTATTCCACTAATTAATTACATTAAATCATTCGAATAATTGTAATCGGCTCTTATCTTATTTCGAACTGTGTACGATAGAAAAGTTTCAGTGAGCTGCTACAGACTTAACCTGAAAACTTGGTTAACTCATAGATATAAATATATTTAGTGTTAAGTACCACTATTGTATCCATAGTATCGTGTCAACAGTATGAGTAATGAGCAATACAGCCCATTACTCTATTTATTATTTTAGAAACAATTGTTGATATTATTTGTTGGTGTCCAGTTGCTGCCATCGTCAGAGCAATATTCTTTATGGATGCCATTAAAATAATCATCTGATTTATGGAATTTTTTACTAATTAGATCTCGAGTGATGTTAACACTATGATCAGCTTCTTGAATGGTATAACTACGCCAAGCACTATTTGCTGAGTGTATAGACGTATCTGAAAAATCAGTACTAATAAAGTTGAAGATGTTTAAATCATTAGCGGTAATATTATTCAAATTCCCTTTCAAATTAAGAAATTGTTCACCTTCATTTAATGAATTACCACTATAACTGAAATAGCCACGGTAACTAATATTATCAACATTATATTCAACTTCGACATCTTGTTGATTTAAATGTTGAGTATCAGCGACAGTTAATTGACTACATGCTGCTAAGTTAGGTTGATTTGAATCGGCATAAGTGTTGCTGATTTGATAAGAGGGATTACTATTTTGAGCGATTGATTCTCGAATAGTACAACCACCTTGTTCAAACTCATTGGCGTATGAGAAACGGATACCGTCACGTTGTAATGAATATACGCGATCTAAATGTACATCCCTAATGATAGTAGATAGATCATCACTTACTTCATAGATACTTTTTGTACTTTCAGATTCTTTATCTGAGATTGTGCGATAAACAGTTTCTTCTTTATGCCAAGTTTTATCATCAGGATCACCATTGTAGCTCCATGGCCCTTGATAATATTCAACGCTAGCTAGCCATGCGTTAGGGTGTTTTTTTTCAAGTGCAATAGTATCTTGATATGATTTTTTTAAAGAAGGAACTAAAGCAACGGCAATGTCATGCAGTTCAGCATTACCAGAAGCAATGAAATCACCGTAGAGTTCATCAGCGGTAACACCATAACGTTGTGCTAATCGTTGTTCTTGTTCTAATAATCGGTTTTGAATGTTGCTGCGTATTTCCGATTGTTCTTTGACCGTTTTACAACTTAGTTGTTGCTTATCTTGACGTAATTCTCGTTCGATGGTGGACCATAATACGGTTGTTAAAGGGGTGATGTTTTTGATATCAGTATTCGATGAAATAATGATATTTGGTGGAATAACCATTTGGTAAGCCTCAGTTATTTCGCCAAGATCTTCATCAATCGCACCAACAGGAACATCAACAATCGTTGGTACATAGTCAGAACAAGACGCATCGTTAGCATCAAGGACAATATTAAAATTACCACCAGCTGTTGTTATAGCGTAGGGTTCACCAGAATCTCGTTTATTATTGTAGTTTAAATCAAGATATACCGTTGCACCGACAACATAGCCATCAATTGCTTTACCAGAGATTGATGTGAAATTTGTTGTTTCTTCAGAACTATTGCCACCACCACAAGCAGATAGAACTAGAGTTGATGATATAGCAAGAGCAAGAGGTGTGACTTTCATTAATTATTCCTTAATAGAATGAAAATATTACAAGTTAAGATATAAGGTTGGATAGTAAAAAATAATCGCGGAATAATACTGCTAATGATGAATATTAGTAGTATGTAATTTTATAAAATTGTGATCTAACTCGCAATTAATAAAGACATCAATTATCGTTATTAATTATTGGTTATTTTATACAGATGAAGAGCTTATCTTAATATGCTGGTGGTTTTATATTGGTGAGTTAAGTAATTATTCCCCCCTATTTTTTATATGACGTTTTAGCATTAACGTCTGAACAACATGGTTATCTGTTTGTTAGAACCGAGAAGTAGGATACTTAGTTAATGTGTGACAATATATTTTCTATTAATAAATATATATTCATAAGAGGTGGGTTGAAATGATTAAAAATGTATTTACTACAGAGTAAAACCGTACTTTATTAATATATATAGTTCAATCTATGTTAATAACTATAATTGAATATTTATCTATTAGTGAATTAGGAAAAAAGAAAATAATTTATAATATAGCCTAATTACTATTATTCACTGCTGAAATAGTAATTCATTCTTTGTTCAGAAAAGATATGTTTTTATTTGTATGTCAAATTCATCTTATCTTTAATCAATATTTAAAATAACGAGCATATTCGATTTATGTCTAGGTCTAAAACGACAACACTGAGCAAGTTTACTAATTATCGTTTTTTAGGGCTTGCAGGGCTTTCATTAGTGGCTGTTGCTGTAATAATGGCAAATTATCACCGCTCGCCGTCGCATTCTATCGAAGGTCCTGTTTCGATATCGGCGCCAGCCCATAAAGATAATACTGTATTACCATCAACTACAACGCTTCCAGCGAAGTCTGGTACTGATGCTGCATCATTAGCGACAGACGCGCACCAAGCAGTCTCGAATACCGCAGACAAGGCCATTAAAAAATCAACGGTGCCAGTCATTGACGACAGTGTTAGCAATGAGCCTAGTTACCAATATACCATTAAGCCTGGTGATACACTGAGTGAGATTTTTGCTCACGAGAAGATTCCATATTCTGTTATGTATTCTATCATTTCAGCTGATCGTAATTTTAAGGTTGCCGATCTAAATGCAGGAAATGTTGTACGTTTTTGGATTGATAGCGCCAATCACCAATTAACAAAATTCCAGCTTCAACTTAGCCTTGCTGAAAATATTGAATATACCCTTACGCCAAAAGGTAATTACGAAGCCAAAAAAACAGTACTAAAAGGCGTATGGCATGATGCTGTTATCACTGGCACTATTGATGGTAGTTTTTTATCTTCAGCCAAAAAAGCGGGATTGCAATACAGTGATGCAACTCAAATCATCAATCTTCTACAAAATAAAGTGAGTTTCAATCATCTCAAAGTTGGCGATAAATTTGAGGTCGTCACTAACAATAAATTCATAGGCAGTACGCCAACAGGTGATAACCAAATACTTGCTGTACGTATTTATACTAAAAAAGACGTAATTTCAGCTTATAGTGATGGTCATGGCAATTTTTACGACCAACACGGTGAAGGTTTACAACCGGCCTTACTACGCTGGCCAACCGCTATTCATTATCGTATTACTTCACCATTCAGTTTAGCTCGCGTTAATCCAGTATCAGGCATTCTTGAACCACATTATGGTGTCGATATCGGTGCGCCTTCTGGTACTCATGTATTAGCGACAGGGACAGGTGTGGTTACACGTGTTGCGTACCAAAAATATGCGGGTAACTACATCAATATTCGGTATAACAAAACATATAGTGCACGCTTCCTTCACAATAGTCGTATTTTGGTTAAAAAAGGCCAGCATGTAACACGTGGTCAAGTTATTGCCTTATCCGGTGCGACAGGGGAGGTTACTGGGCCACATGTTCACTATGAACTGCATATTGACGGAAAACCAGTCAACCCAATGACAGCTAAAATACCGCTAGCAACATCAGTGTCACCTAAAGAAAAGCAGGCATTTGAAGAACGTGTCGCTCAATATAATAAAATGATGTCAACAGAGAGTGGTGAGCCAACTTCAAATATTAAACTTGCTAATAAATAATTAAGAAAACAAGTACGGATAAAAGCCCTCATATTGAGGGCTTTTTTATTAATATGTGGTTACAGATTTTTTGATAAATAATTATATAGTATCTATGCATGCTAATTAAATATTGAACTTAATCGTATGCTAAACTTTAAAGCAATAGAATATTATAATTGTTTTTAATAATTATATGGTTATATCTATTGTAAACTTAGTTATTTTACTTGGGGTGTAGTGAGTTTGGTTAAATTAATAGTCAGTTAAATTACGTGTAATAATTTAATAAAATTGCAAAGAAATAAAAATAAATGCGAATTCAATCACATTTTCAGTATGGGTTAATATTCTGGTGTGAGTCTGGATGTTAAAAAATATACAAATACTTAGTTATATTAAATTATGAGATTTAATTAGTTATCTCTAATGACTAGAGTTGTTTTAAATTTGCGCATGGAAGCTTTTATGATGATTTTAGATAAGTCAAATATCTCTGTTAGCACTAAGAATTCTTTATTTATGGAAAGGGATCAGTGTGGTAAAAATAAAAGTGAAATACTACAAGAAATTGGACAGTTGTTAGAAGTAACAGTTAAAGATAGTGTTCATAAAACTGTAAATATTAATTCATTTTTATATTGGATTAAGCCTGCTATATTACATAATCAATATATATTAATTGATAGTAAAGGAAGTATTGAACCTATCGGGTATCTTATTTGGGCTTGGGTTGATAATAAAACTCTTTTGGGATATTTAAATAATGATCATTTTATTCTACATCCAATGTGTTGGAATGAAGGTAACAATTTAATTATAGTTGATTTTCTATGTACAGAAAAACCATATACGTTATCTGTAATTAAGAAATTATATCGAAATGCAAGGTATAAAGCATTTATATCATGCAGAGATATAAATATCTGCATTAGAGATAAATCAGGTTTAGTCATAAAACACAATAGGAAATAACTTATGAGTGTTAAAACAATATCGGTAAGGAAAATAAAAAAGTTAAATTTTATTGAAACAGGTTTACCTGAGATATCTTTTTCTTCATTTGATACTTTTCGATTAATAGGAGCAGAACTTGCTTGGTTCAATAGTGATTTATTAAAAAAATATAATATTAATGGTTCAAAAGAAGAGATAGAAGCGTTTTTATTAAACGAATATTCTTATGTGTCCCCAAACTATTTAAATTCAAATCGTTTAATCATTAATGAATGTAAAACTTTTTGGGCCGATCGTTATGGTTCTAGACATGAAGTTTGTAATGGTGGTAGTGCTCGTTGTGGATTTGATGGTGTTTTTCAAGTCAAGGGTATTGGTATAACACCACTATTAGCACAAAATATGAGTAAGTCACATTCTCATGGCAAACTGTTTTTAGATGAGGCTATTTCTGAAGCTATTTGGGGTGAAATTTGTCATCGACACTTACCTTATGGATCGATTAGAACTTTAGCTATTATCAAAACAAATGTTCAAGAAGAGTTCTCATATTTAGGTAATAGTCCAAAGAAACCATGTGCTTTAGCGATAAGAGAGTTTTCTATTCGCCCTGCACATTTTGAAAGAGCCACTTTTTTTTGGCCTTTACCTGAATATATTTCTTTAAGAAATGATGATGCAGATCGAGTAAGAGAATGTATTAATTATTTACCGATCTCATTAGGTGTTAGTGATTCAACGTTATCGTCTAAAAAGGAGTTATTTGATTGTTTAAAAAGCTTTGTAGTTCGTATAGCAAAACAAATAGCATATTCTAGAGTAAAGGGAATACCACATGGCTCTTTGACTAGCTCCAATATTAGTATTGATGGTCGTTTTCTTGATTTCGGAACGATTACTGCAGTACCTGATTTTGGTAATTATGTTCTGGCTGATGGTGTAGGTGCAGTTTGGGACGATCATATTTTAATAACTAATTGGTTGAAGAATTTATTTTTAAATATAGATAGTTATTCTATTCTCAATGATGCTTTATCTAATAGTTTAGTTCAGGAGTTAGTGAGATTTTTTCTTGATGAACTCGAATATCAAGAAAATTATGCAATTTTAGAAGAACTTGATGTTAAGAATAAAAGTAAAGATAACTTAATATTAGCAGGTGATATAAAAAGAAATTTGATCTCTCGACATAGAATAAATATCGGTGATTTTTGCGCTGAAGATTTTAAAAGTAAGATTGTTAATCTAGCAAAAGAAAAGAGGTTGAAAATAGGTAATGTTAAGTTTGAACTTCGAGATTTAAAATATTCATCATTTACTATTTTTAATGATGAATACTTAAGTAAGACAAAATATTCAAATGAATCAATCAACAGATTAATTGCCAATTATTGTTAAGGTGTCGAATAGTGTTTGATTTTCTTGAGCTAATTTTAATTTCAACATCATCAATAACATTATTTACAACGGTTGTATTATTGGTGTTTTATAAGTATGGAAAAGAACAAGTAAATGTTAAGATATTACCATCAGTGTCTGTTTTTGTTCCTTATTATAATGAAGATTCTGATGTTTTATTAAAAACATTATCTTATTTAGATAATCAAGAATATCCATTACTGCTTGAAGTTTTAATAATAGATGATGGGTCAACGAATGACAGTAAAAAAGCTGTTGAGCAATGGTTAAACGTTCCAAGGCGACAAAAGTACTTATTAATAAACAAACATAAAAATAATGGGCGTAAAGGTTTTGCGTTGGATTATGCTCTCAGCTTAGAGATTGCAACAGGAGATGCTTATGTCATTGTTGATAGTGATACGTTTATTCAATCTGATGGGATTAAAGAATTAGTCAGTAAATTATGGTCTGATGATAGATACGCTGCAGTGTGTGGATATATAACTCCTAATAATTATAAAGATAGTTTTATTGGTCTCCTTCAGCATTATGAGCACATAAGTTTTTATGGTGCAATTAGATCGGCACAAGATAAGTTGGGATGTGTTCCCGTGTTAGCTGGTGCTTTTGTGGCACATCGCGCATCAATTATAAAAGATCTTGGTGGTTGGAGTGAATGGTTAGTAGAGGATATTGCTTGGTGTTGGAAAGCAATATCGAATGGATATAAAACAGGGTATGCGCCAAAAGCAAAAGCTTCAACACAATGTCCAATTGATTCTAAAGGTTTGTTTAATCAAAGGCGCAGGTGGGCGAGAGGACGAGTAGAGGCGTTTGTTGTCGCTTGGAAGACTCATTGGTTTGCTGGTATATGCTCAACGCCTTGGTTCTTTATTACAGCATCACAATATATTTTCCCATCAAGTTTAATTTTATTGGGACTTATGCTGGTATTTCATATTTGGATCCCTCTTATTCTTGGTGGAATAAATATGATCGTTTATTTAATTCTGCTTCATTTGTATATCAAAGAGAACGATTTGCAACGAGAGTTAACAACGAGTCAAATATTAAAAGCACCTTTGTTTTCATTAGTATTGGAGTCGATAACGTGGTTGCCAAATTTATTAGGATATATAGACGAAATTTTAAGGAAAAAGAAAATATGGTTAACAAGATAAATAGTCTTTTAACCTTTAATGAGCACAGTACTCTTTTACTGTAATTAATAGAAAGGGAATTATTATGTATAACTTAAATGCGAATGAGATATTGATGGTCGATGGTGGTGGGGATGGTGGCGTTGCTACTTCATATAGAATTATAAATGCTAATGACATAAAAAACTTTGGACAGTGGATTGCTAGCAATTCTGCATGGTCAGCAATATCAGGTAATCGTGGAAATTTTTCAAATAATTCAGGTGTAGGTACAGGAACGAGCCAATCATATGGAGGAAGCGGACTTTCAGTTGGCGGTCAAATGATGGGGGCTGGAAGAAACTTCTAGTTTTAAGTTAGATATAAACATATAGGCGGTAGATAATATATTAACTACCGTTTATATGAGGTTGATTAATTATGTTTATACTTAATAATAATATTAATGTTATTATTTATATAATAAAATCGATATTTTTGGCATTTTTATTAGCATTTATATCGATTAGTATTATTATGTTATTTTTTGATTTTATTGATAAATCTAGCCCTTCTGAAATTTTAGGTCTAATTGACGTGTTTGGGATTATAGTTGTTTCGCCTTTGATTGAAACTATTATAATTTTAATTATAGTTAATTTTATGAGAAAATTTATATCTAACTTAATATTAATATCTATTATGATTTCATTATTTTTTGCTATATTACATTCTATGACGAATAAATTTTGGGGATTTGTGATTTTTTTTCCATTTGTGGTTTACGTAATATCATATCAAGTTTGGTGTTTAAAAAGTTATAAATATGGTTTTTTTGTATGCTTGTTCACTCATGCTGGAGTTAATACCATATCGGTAGTTCTGATGTTATTATAAAATGATGATTTTTAATGAATTATTTTTATAAATAGATTGATGTTTGGTTATTATTTTTTGTGTGCGTATAAATAATAGTTTCGGCGCATTTAAATACGGAATATATTAATGGTTAAGATAAAAGAACTTTTTAAGATTAAAAGTAAGTGTGATTTGTTTTTAATAAATTGGGCTTTAATGAATAACTGTAATTATAAATGCAGCTATTGTCATCCAGACTTAAATAGTGGCTCAATTAAAGCTCCATCATATGAAGTCGTGGTCAATTTTGTAGAAAATATTAGTTCAGATGCCAAAAAGCTTGGTTTAACGCCTTATTTTGAGTTTGGAGGAGGGGAAGTAACTCTTTTACGTTATTTTAGCAAATTAATACAATTGATACATGAAAATGGTGGATTAGTTTGTATTGTTTCAAATGGTTCAAAGTCTTTGTCATGGTGGCGAGAGAATGCTGAATATTTGAATGGTGTGAGTTTGAGTTACCATGTAAATGATATTAAAGATGAAAATCATTTTACTGAGGTAGCAAAAACCTTAGAGAGTTCTAAAAATACTCGATTGCATGTCAATGTGATGATGGATCCTCAAAAGTTTAATGATTGTTATTTGTACGCTCAGCGTTTAAAAGAACAAGTTAAATGTTCAATTGCACTGCAACCTCTATTTGAAGGTTTTGGCCATGGTGGTATTACCCAAAAATACAATTATACCGATAAGCAAGAGTCATTAATGAAAAGCTTCAGAGGGTGGCCAGACGAAAAGAACCTTCCTGAACCTAGATCTTTTTTGGATATAGAATATATAGATGGTTTAAAGGGGACTGTTTCTACTTTTGATTTGCTTATTAATGATCAAGTAAATTTTATTGGTTGGGATTGTTATGCTGGCGTTGAAAGTATAGTAATTACTTTTGCAGGTGAAATATATCGCGCATGGTGTATGCAAGATGGATCAATTGGATCTATATATGATACAGAGATCATTTTACCAGTAAAACCAACTCGTTGTCGTACAAAAATTTGTCAGTGTGGTGCAGATCTTTCTTCAACTAAAATTAATAAACGATTAATTGAACAATTAGATAATTCAATTGCTGTGACGCAAATTCTTTAAGAGATAATAGATATGGTTGCACGAGGTAAACATCTTTATCGACCTGAATATTTTGAAGCGCAAAAAGTAACCAGTCAGGGAAGAATTCTACTTAATGCTTCTTTTAATCAAAATATTTATCTTTGTCTTTCAATGTTAGTGCTGATTGCTATTGTAACCTTCATCACGCTTGCTGAATATACAAGAAGAGAAACGTTAGTTGGTCTAGTTAGCCCCCTTGAAGGAATGGTTAAGGTTCAAGCTAATGATTCGGGCTATATTGAACAAATTTTTGTAAAAGAAGGTGATAAGGTTGAAAATCTTACACCTCTTTACGAAATAAAAACCGAGCGCTTTGATGATTCAGGAATTGCTGTAAAGCAAAGAATTCTAGTTTCGATTGAAAATCAATATCAATTACTTGTTGAAAGAAGACAGCAAGAATCGGTGAAAGCGAATTTAGATCGTCAAGCTTTGGTTGAAGATATTACACGATTAGATATTGAAAGTGGTATTTTAAAAAATCTCCTTAAGTTATCCAACCATGAATTGAAACTGACTCACTTATTAGCAAATAAACAGAAAACACTTCTAAAAAACCACTTCTTATCAGATTACGATTATCAAAAGATACAGCTTGATTTGCTTTCTAAGCAGTCGAAAACTGAGAGTCATAATTTAAATTTACAAAAGTTATTACGAGAAAAGCAAAATCGTATTACAAGTCTTAAAAATAAAGATATCAGCTTAGATATTACGCTGAAGGATCTCGATAGACAGCTAGAAGCGATGATGCAAACAAAAGTGGAATTTTTGTCTAAGGGGGATAGCCAAGTGCGATCTCCAATTAAGGGAATTATTGCGTCAATTCTTGCAAATACGGGGCATTCAGTTACCAATGGCCAGCCATTGCTAGTTATTGTCCCTGAAAGTGATAAAACGTTTGTCGAATTATATGCACCAAGTCGTAGTATTGGTTTTATGAAAGTTGGCCAAAAAGTGAGATTGAGATTTGATGCTTTTCCCTATGAAAAATTTGGTGCTCAGGTGGGAACAATAACGAGTATTTCAACGTCAGCGGTAGCACCTGAAATGATTGTGAATCGTCGCTTGATTAATAATGCTGAAGTTGAGGGTTTATACCAAGCAAGAATTGAACTTTCAAAACCTACGATCACTGTTTATGGACGAGAAGAACGTTTGATTTCAGGAATGACTGTTGTGGCAGATGTTGAGCTCGATACTCGAAAGATCTATGAGTGGATTTTAGAGCCATTTTACACCATTAAAGGGAAGGTTTAGCGAGTGAATATCAGTAGTCAATTAGATTGGGTATGGGGTAAGAAGCTGGCGTTAGTACGCCAAACTGAAACTGCTGAGTGTGGTGTTGCCTGTCTTGCGATGATTGCTGATTGGCATGGATATAAAATTAGCTTAAGACACTTACGAGGAAGATTTGATGTTACTCAACATGGTATGTCTTTCGCGCGACTTATTGAATGTAGTGAATTGCTGAAGCTTTCTGCGAGGGCTGTTCGACTTGATTTAGATGAATTGCATCAGTTGAGTACACCTTGTATTTTGCATTGGAATTTAAATCACTTCGTGGTTCTGAAATCCGTTAAAGGAAATAAAGTTGTTATTCACGATCCGGCAAATGGAATAGTTCATCTTTCATTGTCTGAGGTAAATAAGTCTTTTACAGGTGTCGCTCTAGAATTATCTCCTATGCATGATTTTAAAGAGGAGGATGAAAAACAAAAGACTAAGCTTTCAGATCTTATTGGTAAGACCGTTGGTTTAAAAGCTTCTTTAATTAAAATTTTTATATTTGCACTTGTATTGGAAGTTTTAGCGCTCTTATTACCTATGCTGAACCAAATTGTAATTGATGAAGTACTCGTGGGTTATGATAAGAATTTGCTGGTACTAATTATATTCTCAATTCTTCTTATTACAGCTACACAAACACTAATTGGTCTTGCAAAAGAATGGGCAACAATAACTTTATCTGTCAATTTCAATATGCAATGGACAGCGAACGTTTTTCATCATTTGTTTCGCTTACCTATAGAGTGGTTTGAAAAGCGTGATATTGGTAGTATCAGTGCAAAATTTGCTGCAATTAATGTTATTCAAAATACACTTACTACAAGCGCTATCCAAGCACTACTTGATCTAGTGTTAGCTGTTGGTACATTAGTTGTTATGTTATTTTATAGTACAACTCTTTCTATAATCGCAATTATTGCAGCATTAATTTATGTATTGCTACGTTTTACTTGGTTTGGTGCTTTTAAACGAGCAGAAGAAAATACCTGGGAAGCGAACACTAAAGAAGAAAGTTATTTTTTAGAAACAGTCAGGGGAGTATTGAGCCTTCGCGTGAACGGAACACTTCCTTGGCGTGAATCAGCGTGGCGGAATATTAATATTAATAGACGTAATGCCCAACTTTATGAGATGAAGCTTGGGATGATTTATAACACGATAAATATTACCATTATTAGTTTAGTTTCTGCCGCGGTACTTTGGTTTGGGGCAAATTTAGTTTTAAGTGGGCAATTTACTATTGGGATGCTTGTTGCATTTTTATCTTATCAAGGACGTTTTTCTGGCAGCATTAGTTCGCTAATTGACAAGTATTTCGAATATAAAATGTTGTCTGTTTATAACGAAAGATTGGCGGATATCGTACTTACTCAAAAAGAAAAAAATAATGAATATGGTTTTGCACCTATTCAATTAAAAATGGCGACTGATAATAGTAAGTTGATCGATTTTTCAAGTGTCTCTTTTTCTTATGGTACGAATGAACCTCTTCTTCTTAATAAGGCATCATTTCAACTTAAACAAAACGAAATCGTTGCTCTCGTGGGTCCATCTGGATGTGGAAAATCAACAATATCTAAGCTTCTGCTTGGAGTTTATCAACCAACGGCAGGCCATATTACATTTTTTGGAAATTCTAATGTTTCTATGAAAGATGTAAGACAACGTATTGGTGCTGTTCTTCAGGAGGATCAATTGTTTAGCGGTTCTATCATTGAAAATATCACTTTTTTTGGATCTGAGCTAGATGAGGATTGGTTAGTGCAGTGTACTCAAAAAGCGGGTGTGCATGATGATATAGAGCGCTTAAATATGGGGTATCACACGCTCATTGGTGAGATGGGGGCGAGTTTATCTGGCGGACAAAAGCAACGAATTTTAATTGCGCGAGCTTTATATAAAAAGCCTGAGTTGTTGATATTAGATGAGGCTACGAGCAGTTTAGATGTACATACGGAGTCACTTGTTTGTCAAACATTTAGAGATATAGATCTTCCTATTCTTATGATTGCTCATCGCCCTGAAACGATCGCATCTGCGGATAGAGTATTACTTCTGCAAAATGGCTTGATAACTGAAGTAGCAAATTCATTTAAATAAAGGTGGGATCATGTATCAATCTCAAAGAATACTTTGCCCGGTAGCAGACACAACATTAAGCGATGTTCAAATAACAGAACGATACGGTTGCTATTTTGGAATTGAACCTTGGGTAAGCTTCTCAGGTTGTCCCTCCATTACAATGACTCGAATTTCAGATAGCACGTCTATTACTGAATCATTCGTAAATTCTAGATCTATAAAAATAGGTGAGGGTTGTTATATAGAATCGAGTATGCTTCCTGCTTTTCCTTCAGGGTCAACGAAATTGACATGTGTAGCAATTAAAGATGGTGACTTTGGACAAATTACAATAGGTAAAAACAGTACTCTTCAAGGGACTTCGATTTGTTCGTATAAGTTAGTCGATATTGGTGATAGAGTGATCTTTGGACCTAATGTGGTGATTATGGATTGCAGTGGTCATGCTATTGAAAAACGGGGTACCTCCGTTGAGTTAGAACGTTTGAAAATAGAACCTGTTCATATTGGTGATGATGTTTGGATCGGCTATGGAGTCATTATTTTACCAGGTGTATCGATAGGTTCTAAATCGGTGATTGGTGCAGGCAGCGTCGTGACGAAAGATATTCCTAAAGGAGTATTAGCAGCCGGTAACCCTTGTGTTGTTAAGCGGTTAATATAGAAGTCACGAGGATTTATAATTAGTTTTGGCACGTTTGTATAATTTAACGCTAAGGAATATAAATTAAACAAGTAATTTTTATTTTAGTTAACATCTATTACCTTTATTTATTAGGAGGGATTATAAATACTAAAAATGATTTTCTACTCTTATCTATGCTATTTATCGTCCCAGTTGGAATCTGGAATATAATAGATTTTTTTGAAGTGAAATTTTTAGCGTTTTTAAGGAAATGATTGAATGTTATGCGTAGAAACTTTGTCATCTAAATTTATTTCTATAGTAAGAGAAAATTGAAAATACAATAAAAATCACATCAGAATTATCTTATTTCTAAGATAATTATTAATGAGTATCAACCATCATTTATTCAAATAAACGCCAAGCAATCCTCGTTCTATCTTAATCTAAAAAAGAAACATTATCGTTTGTAATAACCATTATAAGCTAAGCGTTAATATTATCTTAATATGGTTGTTAATTATCGTTAATTGTTTTTTTAATCATCAGTGTTAGTTTTGTTTATATAAGAGTTAATATTGTTTCCATTATCTATACGATTTAATCAAGTGTCAGCAATATAATTCATAAGCTATTTCTTATCATAATGAATATTGTTTAATAACTTTTGAGTTAGATGAGTAAATAAAAATGTTAAATGCATTAAGGGTGACTCATGTATGTAAAGCAAATCGTAAGAGATTCAGCTCGTCTTAATTCTATCAGCATTGGTCCAAAACCGACAAAACTACCTGTATATAAAGATTATTTACCACCTTGTAATCAAAGTTGCCCTACGGGAAATGATATTCAAGGTTTTCTAGCATTAGTGAGAGAATTTGAGTTTAAAAAGGCGTGGCAAAAATTAGTTATTAATCAACCTATGCCCGCTATTCATGGTCGTGTTTGCTACCATCCTTGCGAGTTGAGCTGTAATCGTATTCACAGTGATTCACCTGTCTCCATTCAACAAGTTGAGCGTATGCTTGGCGATCTTGCTTTAGATCAACACTGGTCTTATCCAATTATTGCTGAACAAACCAAGAATAAAGTACTCATTATCGGTGCTGGGCCGGCGGGTCTTGCCGCTGCTTATCATTTACGCTTAGCGGGACATCAAGTCGAAATACGTGACGCGAATCCTCAAGCTGGAGGAATGATGAATTACGGTATTCCAGCTTATCGATTACCGCGCGATATTTTACGGCAAGAGATTCAAATGATTGCAGATATGGGGGTGAAAATAACCCTCAACCATAAAGTGAATAATATCTTAGAGGAAAAACAGCAGGGCCAGTTTGATGCTGTATTTATTGCTATTGGTGCACAAATCGGCCGATCTCTTGCGATGCAAATAGAAGATTTTGGACCGATTTTAGAAGCAACAGAATACCTTAACCTCGTAGGTAACAATCAAGCACCACAACTTGGGCCTCGAGTTGCTGTTCTCGGTGGCGGTAATACGGCCATGGATACTGCGCGTGTTGCTAAGCGTTTGGGCGCGGAAGAAGTGATGGTCATTTTCTTTTCTGATCGTGATCATATGACTGCTCATGAATTTGAGGCTGAAGAAGCAGAAGCTGAAGGTATTCAAATTCATTGGTTACGGAATTTAAAGTCAATTAATGGCGACGAGCTTGCCGTTGAGGTAATGGAGGTTGATGCAAATGGCGATGCTCAACCGACAGGAGAGGTTGAGACGCTGCATGCTGATGCGATGGTGTTTGCTATCGGTCAAGATATTGAAGGCCAACTATTCAGTGATGTTGATAATATCGAAGTCAATCATGATGGTACCGTTTATGTTAATGAACATATGATGACCACTTATGAAGGCATTTTTGCTGGCGGCGATATGATTTCATCTTCGCGATCAGTAACAATATCGACAGGTCATGGTAAAAAAGCAGCGCGAAATATTGATGCTTGGCTACGTGGTGGCGTGTATTTAAGTGAAGAAAAGCATCAAGTTGTCACTCATGACATGCTTCAGCTTTGGTATGAAATTGATTCAGAGCGTAATCCTATAAAAGAAACGGGTGTCGCAGAGCGTGTTAAAGATTTTAGCGAAGTGGTTCATGGACTAACACAAGATCAAGCAGTGTATGAAGCTACACGTTGTTACAGTTGTGGTAATTGTTTTGAATGTGATGGCTGTTATGGCGCATGTCCAGAAGACGGGGCAATTTTAAAACTTGGTAAAGGTAATCGGTATAAGTTTGATTATGACAAATGTACGGGATGCCAAGCCTGTGTCAATCAATGTCCTTGTCATGCTATTGAGATGACTTCCGCTGCAGATATTTATTGCCAATCTAAAAAACAATAAGGGAAATACTATGACACATCAATATAAAACAATGGATGGCTGTAGTGCTGTTTCTCATATTGCTTATCGGACCAACGAAGTTGCAGCGATATATCCGATCACCCCATCATCACCGATGGCAGAGTTAGCGGATCAATTCGCAACCGAAAAACAAGTTAACATATGGGGTGATATTCCCAATATTATCGAAATGCAATCGGAAGGTGGAGCAGCTGGCGCAACTCATGGCTCGCTACAAACAGGGGCGTTAACGACAACGTTTACCGCATCGCAGGGATTATTGTTAATGATCCCAAATATGTACAAGATTGCAGGCGAATTAACGGCAACGGTTTTTCATGTAGCAGCCCGTTCATTAGCAACAGGTGCACTATCAATATTTGGTGATCATCAAGATGTCATGGCCTGTAACCAAACAGGTTTTGCGATGTTAGCATCAAGCTCGGTACAACAAGCGCATGATAATGCCTTAATTGCGCAAGTTGCCACACTAGAATCACGAGTGCCATTTCTGCATTTTTTTGATGGATTTCGAACATCACATGAAGTGAATAAAATTGATGTGATGGCCGATGATATTATTCGCCAGATGATAAATGACGATGATGTGATTGCGCATCGTCAACGAGGATTATCCCCTGAACGTGCATTTATTCGTGGTACGGCACAAAACCCAGATATTTACTTTCAGGGACGTGAAGCGGTGAATCCATATTACAAAGCGATTCCCCAAATTGTTAAACAAGCAATGGATAAATTTGCCTTATTAACGGGGCGTAAATATAAACCGTTTAATTATTATGGCGATCCTGCAGCAACTTCTGTGATGATTATAATGGGCTCAGGAGCGCAGACGGTTCGTGTAACTATTGACGATCTTAATGCTAAAGGCGCGCATATTGGTGTGATAGAAGTACATCTATATCGTCCGTTTGCTATAGATTTTTTTACGGATGTTTTACCTAAAACCTGCCAGCATCTCATTGTGATGGATCGTTGTAAAACCCCAGGTGCAGTAGCTGAACCACTTTATACTGATGTGATGAGTGCGTTAGTAGAACAATGCTCTACTGGTCAACGAGCGCAATTACCTAAAATGACCGGTGGTCGTTATGGGTTGTCGTCAAAGCAATTTACGCCAGCAATGGTAAAAGCAGCTTTTGATAATGCTGTTAGTGACAGTCCAATAAGCCAATTTACAGTCGGTATTAATGATGATGTTAGTTTAACTAGCTTAGCCATTGATTCTCAATATACCTTAGAACCCGCTAATACAGTTCGAGCGATTATTTATGGTTGGGGATCGGATGGTACTGTTGGAGCCAGTAAAAGTACCATTAAAATTATCGGTGGACTTGATGGAAAGTTTGTTCAAGGCTATTACGACTACGATTCTAAAAAAGCAGGCTCAAGAACCGTTTCACATTTACGTTTTGGCGATCAACCTATTGAAGCACCATGGATGATAGAAAGTGCTTCATTTATTGGAATTAACCAATTTAACTTTTTAACAAAGTTTGATTGTTTACAACATGCAGAGCAAGGTGCAAAAGTATTATTAAACTCACCTTATGATGCGGAGCATGTCTGGCAGCATTTGCCTCAGATTGTGCAGCAACAACTGATCACTAAGCAATTAAGTTTGTATGTGTTGAATGCGATGCAAGTTGCAGCAGAAACCAATATGGGACGCCGTATTAACACTATCATGCAAACAGGTTTCTTTATGCTGACAGATATTTTGCCGCAGCAAGATGCTATCACGCAAATTAAACATTCAATTGAAGTTGCTTATGCTCGTAAAGGGCAAGCTGTGATTGAGATGAATTGGAACGCAGTTGATCAGGCTGTTTCTGCTATGGAGCAGGTTATGATCCCTGAAACTGCGACATCATTGATTAGTATGAAAGAAACGATTACTCAAGCCGAGTCATCATTTTTACAGAACGTTACTAAAGAAGTGATGGCAATGAGAGGGGATTTAATTCCTGTTTCGCAAGTGCCTTGTGATGGTACTTTCCCTTCAGGTACTACTCGGTTTGATAAACACCGTCAGGCCGTGAGTGTGCCAGTCTGGAACCCTGAATTATGTATTCAATGTGGTAATTGCTCTTTCATTTGTCCACATGCCACTATTCGCTCAAAAATATATACTAAAGATGCACTTGCAGAAGCTCCTGAAGGCTTTAAATATACAGATGTTATAGCTCGAGGCTTTCCTGACACCGCTTATACTATTCAAGTGTATGCAGAAGACTGCATGGGATGTACGCTTTGTGTGGATGCTTGTCCAGCACATAGCGCCACAGATTCAAGTCGTAAGGCCTTGCAAATGGTGCCAGCAGCAGAACAATGGCACCAACAAGCGCCAAATGTTGAGTTCTTTGAATCGTTACCGCAATTGCCTATTAATCAAGTAGATTACTCAACCGTGAAAGGAGTGCAGTTTTTACCGCCACTTTTCCAATTCCCTGCGTCCTGTGCAGGTTGCGGTGAAACCGCTGTTTTAAAAGTTATTAGCCAATTATTTGGTGAGCGATTGATGATTGCTAATGCGACAGGGTGTTCATCAATATACGGGGGCAATATGCCAACCACACCGTGGACATCAGGTGAAAATGGTTATGGTCCAGCATGGTCAAATTCGTTGTTTGAAGATAATGCTGAATTTGGATTAGGTTATCGAATCTCGGTTGATCATCAACAACAAGTTGCTCGCCGATTATTAATGGAATTAGCCGATATTATTGGCCCCAAATTCACTCAAGAAGTATTGAATGCTAAACAAACAACAGAACAAGAGTGCAGAGATCAACGACAGCGCATTGATAAAGTACGCCAATATGTCAAAGGGAATCCTAAAGCAGCAGCGCTTAATTCCGTTATCGACGCAATGGTTAAGCGTTCTATCTGGATTGTTGGAGGAGATGGTTGGGCTTATGACATTGGCAGTGGTGGCCTTGATCACGCTTTAGGTACCTCAAGAAATATTAATATTTTGGTGATGGATACAGAGGTTTATTCAAATACAGGCGGTCAAGCATCAAAAGCAACACCTTATGCGGCTACTGCAAAATTTGCAGCAGGGGGGAAACAAACGTTTCGTAAAGAATTAGGCTTACAAGCGATTTCTTATGGAAATGTGTATGTCGCACAGATTTGTTTGAATGCTAACCCGCAGCAAGCATTACAGGCATTACGTGAAGCAGAAGCTTATGATGGACCATCTCTGATTTTATCTTACAGTCCATGTATTGCTCATGGTTTTGATATGACAAAAGCACGTAAACAAGCAAAAAATGCAGTTTATTCCGGTCACTGGCCTTTGTATCGTTATAATCCGAGCCTAAAAGATCATGGAGTGAATCCATTCACACTTGATTCTCTTCGTCCGACAATAACGAAAGCTGAATTTATGAAGGCTGAAAATCGCTTTAGCCATTTATATAAAATAAATCCAGAGCATGCTGAGGCTATGTTTACTCAAGCTCAGACTATTGCTTTGAAAAAATGGTCAGTATTTGAAGAGATGGCTCAAAATAATGCTGAGTCGTTTATACCAGAATTAAATACAATTCAATTGTAATGGCGGGTGGGGCTGAAGTATTTGGTGTTATTTTTAAGTCGATATTCAGCCCTGAGAGTTGTTGCTAGTTTTCGAGTCTGGTTATGGTGTACACCGCAGCGTTAGTTCAACGCTGCGGTTCCACTCTGTTTAAATATCGCTTTAATCAGAGCGACCACGGCCGAGAATAGGGAATTGCTCAATGACTTCAGTTCCTCTTATGGCATATAAGGTGTCGAAGTTGTTTAGTGTTGTATCGCAATGACTTGGAAGTAAAATGAGTTGTTGGCCTATTTGTAGTGGTTCATGGCCATCGATGAGGTTAATAATACCATGTTCATCACCTCCTGTTTTGTAACTCAGCGTGCTATCACCTTCGACTTTAGGCATACCAAGATCAATCGAAAGACATTTCATGCCTGCATCAATAACCGCTCGCTGTGGACTAGGGTGACTAATAACCGTACTTAATACTTTTAGAGCGACATCAAATTGGTTATTTTGGTCTTGATTATTTTCATCGCCAATAGCTTGATAAGTGGTATCCATAAACAAATAAGAGCCTGCTTGAATTTCACTAAATCCTAGTCCTTGATAAGCTGCATATGTGCCTGTTCCTCCGCCACTAATAATGTCAGGGGCTAATCCTTTGGGTTTTAATACGGTATTAATGTAATTAAAAAGATCTTCAACGACTGTTCTTGCTTGAGTATTTCGCTCTTGATAACCTTTTATATGTTGCAAGTGGCCACTGTATGCTTGTAATCCAACATAGCTAACGCCATCAGAATAATTAATTGCCTCTATTAATGAAACTAAGTCATTACCGATTTCAACTCCGCATCGTTGCTGACCGCTTTCTACTTCAATCATCAATTCAATACAAATTCCAGCCTCTGTCGCCGCTTGAGCGATATCTATGACGTGTTGCTGGTGATCTATTACTTGAATAAAACGATAGTCAGGATATTGCTGATAAAGTTTGACTAAACGTTGAATCTTATTTTTTCCAGCGATAGGTGTGGTTATTAGAATGTCGTTAATACCTCCGGCAGCCATAACTTCTGCTTCACCGAGTTTTGCCGTACATATTCCTTGAGCCCCTGCATCAATCTGCATTTGTGCTATAGCGGGGTTTTTATGGGCTTTAGTGTGCGGTCTTAATTTTAATTCTAGAGCATCAATACGTTGTTGCATTTCACGTAGGTTATTTTTCATTTTGTCGAAATCAACAATCAAAGCCGGCGTAGGTAGTTGAGTAATATCCATTGTTATCCTTGCTATTTTTTTATTTTCAAGGGGAGATAAAGATAAGGCTAACAGATCAAACTCACGGCTTGCAAAAATTAATGTGAGCAAGTTATAAATTTTATATCATTCTTATAAAGGTTGGGATAACTGAAGCTGCTTTGATGATAGATGATTTGTTTTTTTAGTGCTATTAACGTTAATAGTTACTTTAAAGTAAATATTAAAAAGTTAAATAAAGAGTGACTCTGTTATGATTTTTATTCTTAATAATATAGCTTGTGATTCAATAAAAACAGCCTATTCTATAATGGAATCTATATCCTTTTTAGGTATTTGTACGAGTATTTTATCAATATTAATATATTAGTTCATTCACTGATGAAATCCATTACATTGTTTAAATTCGTAATAGGTAACATTTTGTTAGACATTGGTGTCTATTTTTAAGTGCTAAATTATAAAAAACATAATATTTTTATTTCATGATTTATGTTTTTGTTTATACTGTGAAAATTGATTGTTGATTAATTTATATGAATATAAAAATTTTAAAATCAAGATATGCTTTAAACTTAACTC
>NZ_PYON01000026.1 GCF_003026355.1 Photobacterium kishitanii
CTCCAATACTGATATCTAATTTGTAATAAAAGAAGAAAAGTAAAGAAAATAATATAGAAAGTAAAAGAATTACAATTGAAGTTATAAATATTAAATCCTGCTTTTTAAATGAATCATATTCTTTCCAATATTTAATAAAAATAAGATCAAACCCTAATCTTGATATTACAGACATGAATAATACTGATGACAAGTAAAATTGCACAATACCAAAATCAACAACATTTAATTTATGAGACAATAAAACACTAACAAAAAATGAAAGAATTGTTGCTAGTATAGTAACGATAAAACTAGAGAGGCTATTTTTTAACATTCGTAATCTCACAGGACCATATATAACAATAATTATTTTTTGTTATTTATTATCATATAATCTCTAACTATCGCTCTAAATCCGTTATCAAATTTAAAGTAATTAAAAAAGTTTTTAAAAAAATCCATACTAATTCTTATTTCGTTATATAGCTTAAACTTATACTCAATAAATAATTTATTATTGTATATAAGTTCATACTCGCTTTCATTTAAATAAGAACTTGCTAATAACTGATTATATATATCCATTCTAACTTGTAATACTTTCTTCTTGCTAGAAATTGAAGTTGTCTCTTTAATTCCTATTAAATTATTCGAATGCTGTCTATATAATATCAAAGGTTTGTTTATATATTTTATTTTCCTTTTTATCGCAGAACAAATACTATACCACGCATCATGTGGTATATTTTCAGGAAGTTCAGGAATTGACAAAACAAAGTCCCTATTAATAAAGACTGTTGCTCCCGTTACAATAAAATCTTTACAAATTTGATTATTAAATGTAGGCACCTTCTTTATATGTCCTAATTCAGAAAGCTTTTTTTCTAACATATTAAGTTTTTCATCAACTAAATAAGCATCACTAAAAACCATTTCAGTATTGTAATCCATTTCATTTAGAATCAATTCTGCTTTATTTGGTAACCAGAAGTCATCTTGATCACATAAAGCTATAACCTCCGCAGATATACTTTTAATTCCACTATCGAAATTCTTGGCATATCCGAGATTTTTTTTATTTATTTTAATTTTAATTTTAATTTCAGAATCTATTTTCTTTATTATTTTAATAGTATCATCATTCGAACCATCATCAAATATATATATTTCTTTAGGTTTTACTGTTTGATTTAGAATGCTATAAATTTGCTCTTTAATATAAAATGAGCCATTATAGGTACAAAGTACAACACTATATTCACGAACCATTATTTACACTCATCAATATTTAAAACAAATTTGCCTATCATATTTTCAACTTTATTAACGGTATTCCCTTTTATTTCCTCTTCATTTGCTATTTTATATAGAGAATAAAAATCATCCCATAAATAATTAGAAGGTCTATAGTCAGTACCAATAGCATTTAATAAGTGTTTATCCCTAACCTTTACCACGTCGGGTGAATTTTCATACATAAAAGAGAAGTCAAAAAAAACAACCCTATCATTTAAAATAAGTATATTATCTCTTTTTAAGTCCCTAAAAAATATACCATTTTGATTTATCTTGTACACTATTTCATATATTTTATTTAGATCTTCATTATCTAATTTCTTTTCGACTTCATCCCTGAAATTATAAGCTAATAATAAAGACTTAAAACACCGATAAGTAGCTATTGGTGAAATAATATATTTATCACCAACCAAGTTACTTAGCCTTTTTGAAAAAAAAATTTCATTTACTAAAAATTCTCTAAAAACTTCCCCTTTTAAAAAATATTTATTATTATCCTTATAAGCAACTAAATAAAAAAAACCGTCATGCCATTTGTCAACTAAATACTTATCTACCCTTTCATATTTATAATTATTTTTTAAAACAAAAATATAAACATTACAAAAAAGTAATGAAAAAAATTTATATAGATACTTCCGTCTATAAAGATATAATTTTTGTTTTAATTTTATGTAATACATATCTAAATTCTCGATAAATAGGGAATAATTGTCTGTATAAGCTCTCTTTAGGTCCATTGTACTGATAACCATAGTATTCAATCATGGGATCTTGAGGAACGGTTATATCAAATTCCTTAATAATTTTATTAAATAGAGTTAGAGACTCACTCTGTCTTATTATATTTTTATGTATTATAGAATGATATATGTCAGCTTTCTGCTTATTACTTTCATTTAATATACATATATCTTTATTTATGATTTTTTCATTTAGCATTTTTTTTTGCCAGCGAGAATCGAAGCAACCATCACCGATATAGTTAATATCTATATGTACATATACATCACCAATTTTAACTTGATAACGACTGGTTGAAAATTTTTTCCCTTGATGCTTCAAATTCAATGTATATATAAAGTCTTTTTTATTCTCAACAAGAATATCTATATCTTCATTACCATTTAAAAAATACTTATCAATCTCCCCTCTCATTATTACATAATTTGGAACGGAATTCAGACAAAGTAAAAAATCATCACTATTTTTATATCCATGAGATCCAAGCAAATCTCTGTATTTAATATCTAAATCATAATCTCCAAATTCTTTTTTTTCCTTAAAATCAATTGGCTTCTTATGAAAAATTAATCTTATATCATGCTCACTTTCTTCTATATTATTAGTTGCATGTATTTTATGACCACCACCAGTCCATTCTCTATATTTAACTTTCAAATTATAGATATTTTTATTTAATAATAAATACCCTCTCCCTGAACCTATATCAATAGATTCGTAGGTTGGATTTATATCTTCTACAATTATGCAGGTAAATGGTCCAGTTCCACAGTGTTTTTGTTTAAAGCTATTATTTGGTAGTTTTTGTCCATAAAGTCTACTTAAATTTTCAGAGAATAACTCTGAACTCCAAGCAACTGTTTCAATATGTAATATATTAAATTCGCCATCAAGATCATTTATTATTTTGTTTCTTGATTCTTTAGCTTCTGACCAAATAAGAAATAAGTGTATTTCAGACATTTTAACCAACTAATATATTTATAATGGTACTTGATGAACGACCATTGCCATAAGGATTATGAGACAAGCTCATAGCTTTATATGCGTTTTTATCTTTTAACAAGTCATTTATTTCAGATAAAATTATTTTAGTATCAGTACCAACTAATTTTACTGTTCCAGCAAGGACTGCTTCTGGGCGCTCTGTCGTATCACGCATAACTAATACAGGCTTCCCCAAAGATGGTGCTTCTTCTTGAATACCACCAGAATCTGTTAAAATAAAATAAGAGCGATCCATTAAATAAATAAATGGTAAATATTGCTGCGGCTCTATTAAATAAATATTATTAATATCATTTAAAATGCGGTTTACAGGTTCACGGACGTTTGGATTCAAATGCATCGGATAAACAATCTGAACATCTGGATTTTCTTTTGCCGTAATAGCAAGAGCCTCACAAATACGCTCAAAACCACCACCAAAACTTTCACGTCGATGACCAGTGACCAAGATCATTTTTTTAGACTCATCTAAGAAAGGAAATTGAGCTGCTAGTGTTGCGTTCAAATCAGCATTTGTATCAATTTTATTCTTCACCATCAATAAAGCATCTATCACTGTATTACCAGTGACATAAATATCTTCGGCTAAAAAGTTTTCTTTTAATAAATTCTTTTTAGATGTTTCTGTTGGAGCAAAATGGTATTTAGCCAATGTACCCGTTAAACGTCGATTGGCTTCTTCTGGCCATGGAGAATAAATATTACCGGTACGAAGGCCAGCTTCTACATGCCCAACAGCTATTTGCTCATAATATGCAGCTAAACTAGCTGCAAATGTTGTTGCTGTATCGCCATGAACAAGTACGACATCAGGTTTAAATTCTTGTAAAACAGGTTTTAACTCAATTAATATTCGCGCAGTAACATCATTTAATGTCTGACCCGCTTTCATAAGATTCAAATCATAATCAGGTGTAATTTCAAATAACTCTAATACTTGATCTAACATTTCACGATGTTGCGCTGTAACACAAACCTTAGCTTCAAAACGTTCATCACTTGCAAGAGCATGAACTAATGGTGCCATTTTAATTGCTTCGGGACGCGTACCAAAAACTGTTAATATACGTTTCTTATTCATAATTAATATCTAATCAAAAGTGTGAGGAAATAAATTTAGTATTTAAATATCTAATTGTTATTGGTGTATTTCTTGAGTCTTTTCTTGTCGGCCAAACAACTTATTCACCCAAGTCGTGATCCGCCAAATATGACTAATTGCTGTAAAGTACACAGCGAACATGATTAAGAAAGCCACGAACATAGTTGATTCCGCAACACCATTGAGATCAGCAATAATCCCCACCGCCGCACAAATCGATGCTAATAAGCAGATAATAAATAACGTCATTAATGACGATAAGCCCATGCGCTCGCAGATATGATGCAGATGCTCACGATCAGGTTTAAACGGCGAATGGCCTTTGCGCATGCGGCGGATCATAATGGTTGCCATATCCATTAACGGCAATGCAATTAACCACAAGGCAGTTACTGGTTTAAATGCGATTATTTCTGGTTCTTGAGTGCCACGGATCAGCATCCAAATTACTGAGAAGCCGATAAACATACTACCTGCATCACCCATGAATATTTTAAAGCGTCGCCCTAGCGGAAAACCGAGGTTCAACAGAATATAAGGGATCAATGCGGTTACAATTAACAAACAAATCGTGGCTAAATACTCATTACCACTGATATAAAATACAATCCCTAATGCCGTAAACGTCACCGAGGCTAAACCGCCCAGCAAACCATCAATACCATCGACCATATTAAACGCGTTGATGGCACCGATAACCGCAATCACGGTGATCACGGAACCAGTCACTTCATTAAGTGCAATGGTGTCACTGCCCATCAAAAAACCTAGATTATGCAAGCTATGGCCACCGCCCCAGATCATCACTAGTGAAATCCCTGCTTGCACGATTAAGCGGATTTTAAAGCTGACATCAAAGTAATCATCCAGCGCGCCGAGCACAATTAAAATCGCCGAGCAGCCCAAATACAATTGCAAGTTTAGGCTCATCGGTAGAAACAAAGTAAAGCCAGCTAATAATGCTAAGTAAATGGAAATTCCGCCCACCAGAGGCACGACCCCTTTGTGGTGTTTGCGGGCGTTAGGTTTATCCACCAGACCAATTTTCTTCGCCACTTTTCGCATAACGAATAACGTTATAAACGACATAAGAAAGACAAACACATATGAAGTATTCATTATTGCCAACTTTATAAAAATGAAATATAAACTAAAATGGGTATGTAAAACGCGTTGCTTTGGGTGTAAAAAATTAATTTTTTAATCAGACCAACTCAGTGTTTTTAAGGTTCTTAGACACAAAAACTAAAATTTGAGCCATAAAAAAGCACTAGCCGTAGAGACTAATGCTTTGTTATAAACAAGTTTACTGGTTATTTGGCTAGTAGAAGGAATAGGTCCCCAGGGGCTAGGGATTATTTCTATATAAATATTAACTCTACAACACGTGGTGAGTAGATTCCCTATCTCGCTCGTAACCTCGCTGTAGGGAATGACGGGACTTGCTCGTACATTCGCTATAGACAATGAGGATGAATTCGACATTTACTGTTGAGAATGACGGGAATCTATTTACACCAATATCGACCATTTAATATTTCAACATTCGGTAAGTAGATTCCCTATCTCACTCGTAACCTCGCTGTAGGGAATGACGAGGGTGGCTAATTACTTATTATCACTCGCGTAACTATAGTTGTAATAACCATAGTTACCGCCATAAGTTGAGCTTGCTTTGCGCACCACGGCGTTAAGAATACAACCTTTAACTTCAATACCATTTTGTTCAAAACGGTGTTTAGTCACTTCAATTTCTTTAACTGGGTTTAAGCCAAAACGTGCCACAATCATGGTTGTGCCAGCATGAGCGCCAACAATTGCTGGGTCAGTTACCGCCAAAATTGGTGGTGTATCGACTAACACTAAATCATAGTTTTCAGATGCCCAATCCAACAACGTTTTTAAACGCGGGTGCATTAATAACTCAGATGGGTTAGGTGGCACTGCGCCACGAGCGATAAAATCGAGGTTTTCAACACCCGGTGATTTAATCACTTGCTCTAATGTTTGCTGGCCACTTAAGTAATCCGCTAAACCAGGTTTACTATCAACACACATTTGGCGTTCCATGCGACCTTTACGCATATCGGCATCAATTACCAATACTCGCTGACCGCCTTTAGCCATTACCGCCCCCATGTTAGCTGATACAAATGACTTACCGATACCTGGACTTGGACCGGAGATCATCACGATATTGTTACGTGCTTCCATCATCGCAAAATGTAAGCTGGTGCGTAAACTACGCAGTGCTTCAATTGATAAATCAGCAGGGTTTGAAACTGCCAGTAAAGCTTGGCTAATCTGTAATTGTTGCTTTGATTTAGATTTCTTTTCTAAATCAGTCTGCCAATCTGATAACGGAATTGATGCATAAACAGGTAAGCCTAGTGCTTCTATTTCATCAGGGTTTTCAACACCACGATGTAAAGCAGCACGCAAGAACGCAATTGCAACACTTAACATGCCACCCAATAAGGTTGCTAATACAACGATTAGTGCTTTCTTTGGTTTAACTGCATTAGTATAAACTTGCGCGGCATCAAGAATACGCACATTACCAACAGTACTGGCTTTAACAATATTAAGCTCTTGAACTTTATTAAGTAGTTGAACATAAATTTGCTGGTTAACTTCAACATCACGGGTTAAGCGTAAAATCTCACGCTGGGTTGCAGGTAATTTTTCAATACGCTTATTTAAACGAGTCTGCTCTTTCAATAATGTTTTACGTTTATCCATTAATGATATATAAGCTGGGTGCTCTTTGGTAAAACGCTGTGAAATATCGGTTTCTTTAAAGGTTAACTGGTTTAGCTGAGATTCTAAGCCGACCATGGTTTCAAGTGCTGATTTTGCTTCTAAACTTAAGTCTACTGATTCATTATTTTGACGGTAACTATTAAGTTTATCTTCTGCTGCCATTAACTGGATTTTAATTTCCGGTAAGTGTTGCTTTAAAAATACCAAGCTATTTTCAGCTTCAGCCGAGTTACGCTCTACGTTTTGCAAAAAGTAGTTTTTACTGATGTCATCAACAATTGCTTTAATATCCGCGCGATTCTCACCAAGCATTGATAATTGTAAAATACCGGTTTGTTTACCTTGCTCTGCTACAGACAAATTACGTTGTAGATTTTGAATTGCATCAATACGGCTAATTTTTGCTAACGAAAACTCATCGCCTTTAGCTGCCTGTAAATCCGTAATAAAAAGTTGATAACCGTTCGTCTGGGCTAATTCCCCCACTTTACCGATTAATAGCTTACGGCCATCACTATCATTAAGTTGGTACTCACCTTTATCTGCGTTAGTAACAACGATTTGATAACCGCCCTGTTCACGGCCATCAGCAACCGTAAAACGTGATACATTGATAAATTGCTGCTCGCCCATTAAGCGCGCTAAACCTTTACCAATAACAGGAAAATATTCAGGGCTAACAACAATCGTCAGATTTAATTTATCAACGGTTTCACCTAATACCATCCGTGATTTGATGATTTCAGTTTCAGTAGTTGCACTTGATTCACCACCACCAAACATTTCTGCCATGTCACCACCAAGGGCTGGCATACCTGTACTTTTGGCTTCAATTTGAATTAAGGCATCCGCTTTATAAATTGGGGTTGCAAGTAAAGCATAACCGATGCCGACAACAGCAAAGATAAAGGTGGTGATAATAATCAACCACCGATTATCAATTAAAATACCAAACAGTTTACCAATATCGACTTCGTCCGTTCCTGGAGAAGAGTGAGGTTGGGTGTTTTGAGTCGCAGTCATGAAGTAAAGATTCCGATTTAAAAATTTCAAAGATGTGCACGAGAAAGAGCCAAGGCGTCATCCCGACATTATTTAATTAAGGGTGTTGATAGTTAAATATACGGCGCTGAGAGTAGTTCCCCTATCTCGCTCGTCCCTCGCTGTAGGGGATGACGGAAATAGCGCATCGTCATTCGCTATTGGAAGTGACGAAGACAAACATGCCGTCATTTACAGATAAAGCGATCAATTACAACTTCTTCGCCCATGCTGTAGCGGCTTGATCAATTAAATCATATGCATGATCAAATGCTTCTTTACTTAAACGATATGGATCTGGGATATCTTGTTGGCCAATCCATTGTCCAAATAGCATCGTTTTACCGCGAGCTTCAGGGGCAATACTTGTAACAGCATCGATATGACCCTTTTCCATCACTAAAATCAGATCATAATCACGACATAAATCACTGGTTACTTGCTGCGCTTGGTGGCCTTCAAGAGAATAACCATGATCCAGTGCCACTTCAGCTGCCATTTTATCAGCAGGTTTTCCGGCTAAACCACTTTTCGCAGTACCAACGCCAGCCGAGGCAATATGTTTATTGGGTAATTTAGCTCGCAGGATACGCTCGCCTGATGGTGAACGACAAATATTGCCCACACAAACAACAAGAATTTTATTGAACATAGTAAATAGCTTTTGAGGGATGATATTGCGAGGTTCGAAGTCTAAAATATCATCCGTCTACATAATTAGAAATAAGACACAAAAAATACGAGTAATGCATTTGTCGCTTTACTCGCCATTTAAATATAGGTTATTAAATTATTAGTGTATGAATTACTTCAGGTTCAAATAGTAGTTCATGCCTTCAGATAACTGATTAAAGCTACCAATGGTTGGCACAAGTTGTTGAATCACACGGTTCCAACGCGCAATTGGCGCTGCAGTTACATACACCACATCATAAGGCTGTAATTCAAATTCAGTACCAATCACTAATGCGGTCGCATCTTTAATATTTAACTGATAAATATTCGCAGCGGGTGCATGCGGTGTTTTAGTTAAATCAGGATGATTGGCACGAATAACAAACACGCCAGTTGCATCCGCTTGCAATTCATTAATGCCACCGACACCGCTTAAGGCTTCGGTTAAACTCATGCCTGCGCGGTCAATTTTAAGTAGCTTAGGCTCTTTAACTTCGCCCAGCACAAACACTTTTTGAGCATCATTACGTGGCACATGGACAATATCGCCGTTACGTAACAGGCGGTTTTGGGTTAAATCACCACGTTGCATTAGCGCATATAGCGATAAGGTTTGATCTTTACCATTGCGGGTTAATGTGACATTGCGCCAATCTGCATCAGCCGCCAACCCACCAGATTTATTAATCGCATCAAGCAAAGTTAGTGGCACATTAGTTATCGGCTGTTGGGCTGGATTTTTTACTTCGCCAGTAACATAGGCTTTTTGAGCACGGAACGCCGCCACGTTGACATCAACTTGTGGTTTTTCAACATATTCCGCTAATCGCTGCGCGATATCAGTTCGAATCTGCGATACCGTTTTACCCGCAACCTGCACTTTTCCAATGTAAGGATAAAAGATTGTACCGTCAGCATGAACCCAGTTACCGGCTTCACTTGCACTACGGTAAGAACCAGCAGGAATAGTCAGCTCGGGGTGATCCCAAATGGTAATATTTAAAATATCGCCAGGGCCAACATGATATTCATAACCAGCAAGCTCTTGTTCAAGCTTGGTGTTTACCTGCGCTGCAATTTTCGCCACTTTAAATTGACTAATATTATTAACAGTTAACGGGAAAACATTCACTTGTTGATCAAGTGTAGGTTGTTCCTGATTGACTTCAGTAACGTGCTTACCATCAAGGCTAAGATGCGATCCCGGCATACTACAGCCAGCTAACATTACAGAAGCAACTGCTGTGACAAGCAATTTTTTTGATAATTCCATGAGATTAAGTTCATTTCAGCATTGATGGATGGGAATGTATTTTCAAATGAGAATGCTACCGCCCGAAGGTTACAGCTCCTCACTTGCTTTAAAAAAGTATGATTTTTTTGTTGACAATAAAACATAAACGCTATGAATATATATAAGCAATAATCAGTGTTTATATTACATATTTATCTAAAAAAAAATAATACGTAATATTGGCGTTATTTATATTGCTGATGGATTCTACTTAATTTGCGTATGAAATGAAATATAAAAATTTGCTCATTTATTATCTATCATATTATATTTTTGTCACACAATACATATTGTAACCATTTGTAATACAAAGGGTTAAGCATAAAAAGCAAATACTTGCAACATATAACTATAAATAATACCAACCATAATCCAATAATGGTGATGAATATCACAAACCGCACATTCAAACCAATCGAGACTAAAAAAACATTACGTGGTTATATGTAATTATTCGGTATAATTATTAATTCAGCACACCAATAATTTACGATAATAAATGTCATTTTTTTGACAGCATATATATTGTTTTTATCAATTAAGGATTTACATCATGAAAAAGAATGCATTCGTTCTTCTAGCTGCTATGGCTATGTCTTCATCAGCATTTGCTGGCGGTTATGTTGCAGATGATGCTGCACCAGTAGAAGCAGCACCTGCACCAACAGGTCAAGCAGCTGGTGTTCCAGCAGCATCTACAACAGCGGCAGGTACAACTACTGCTGTTGTTGTTGGTGGTGCTGCGGCAGTAGCTGCAATCGCACTAGCTGCATCAGATTCAGGCAACACTAACTCAACAACAACTTCTACTTCTACTTCTGTTAGCGCAGCTAAGTAATTGATCAGATTTGACCTGATAAAAATTTAGGTTAATAAAAAAATAACCGTGCTTGTCACGGTTATTCTATTTTGTAAGCTATTCGATTATCGCAATCTATAGCTCTCTTTGGATAGCCTATCGGAAGCACTGCCCCATGCTTAAAAATATCACTCGTCCCCCTATTTCAAAGCTGTTGCTGATCTCGGCAGCAGCTTTATTGCTTTCAGGCTGTAGTCAAAAAATAACCAGTGTTAACGATACTGTTCGCCTTGCCGTACAAGGCAGCGCAGATATTCACAAATCGGCTTATACCGTTGCAGCATTACCTTATGCTAGCACTTATGTTCGTATCGATAACCAAGCGCAGCTATTTATGGTGCTGGCACTGGCTGAATCTGCTACAGGTGAAACAATCACTAATGCCTCCCCTAAAACGTCACCGCCACAACTTAAATGGCTTGCCAGTGATAACGGCATGCTAGTAACCCAAAGCGGACGAATTATAAAAACCGTTAACTTGAGCGCTGGTAATTTATTAGCGACTCAAAGTAATACTCCCGATCCATTAGCACTCGGTTTACATTTGGCATCAACACCCACAACTTGGCAGCGCACGATTGATTGGCAACCGGGTTACCACATCGGTTATCAACTCGACTCACAATTTGTGTTTGAGCAGCCTGAAGTATTAACCATTCATGGCAACTCAGTGCCTGTGCTGCGCTTTCGTGAAAATGTCACCGTAAAGCAGCTTGATCGCCACTACAGTAATACTTTTTGGATAGATCAAACGACGGGAAAAGTGGTAAAGAGCCAGCAATATTTAGCCCCCTCTTTACCGAGTGTTGAAATGACTATTCTTAAACCTTTTGGCTAACGGTAGTATCTTTTATGTCTTGTTCAGTTTTCACTACAACAGCTCGCTACTCGATTTACTCTGCGCTAGCAAGTCTGTGCTTATTGGTTTCAATGCCAACCGTGGCACAAAACCTTATCACTCTCCATGCTAACGGCCACTCAGCGGCGGCAGTAAGTTTACAATACGCCGAGCCGGTACGGTTGGCACAAGTTGTTAGCGATAGCCTTAAACTCCGTACTGTTACTGCAACACCGTATTGGCTTGGTAGTAGCTTAACCACCACCACCGAGCCAGCAACTAAATCGGTGTTGATAAAGCAGTTAACCCAATTAAGTCAACACCACAGCGACGATGTCGCTATTAGCCATAGTTTTGCTAATACCGCTCAGTGGTTACAACAACAGATTAAGACTCAACGCTTAGCTGTGGCTATTGATATCGATAAAGTACGTTTAAACCAAACCGATAACCCATTATTAACAGGTAACTATCAGTTGCAACTGGCTAATCGTCCAACTTCGGTCACCGTTATTGGTGCGATTGAAAAACCGCAACAACTTGATTGGCAACCTCGAATGGCAGCTAACGATTATTTAGCTCAAGTGACGCCAATTGATATTGCTACCAACAGTTACGTGACTGTGATTCAGCCTGATGGGGTAATACAACAACATTCGATTGCGTATTGGAATAACAACCACGCCGATATTGCACCAGGGGCGATTATCTACCTTGGTTATCAGTCTTTATTTCATGATTACAGTGGCTTAAACCACGATATTTCTTCAATGCTAACCAACAGGACGTTGTAATGAACTCTGTCACATCGGCTTCTACTCGCCGCAACCTATATCAACGTCCTTTATTTACTTTATCTGCATTAGCTATCGCGTTATTGCCATTGTGTAATGCGCAGGCAGATGAGTTTAGCTACCCTGAAATGCGCTATTCCAACAGTGATTTTGGCGGTGTGGGCTTAATGCAGATGCCAACTGCGCGTATGCAACCAGAGGGAGAGTTTACCTTTGGTACTACTATTAGCAGTGATTACCACCATTACTGGGCGTCACTACAACTATTGCCATGGCTAGAAACGACCATTCGTTATACTCAAGTTCCTGATCTTTATTACAGTGGTGATCATAGCTTTAGTGGCGATACGCTCTATACCGACAAAGGTATCGATGCCAAGCTACGTTTATGGCAAGAGTCTTATTGGTTACCGGAAGTGGCGATTGGTATTCGTGACCTTGGTGGTACCGGCTTATTTGATGGTGAATTTATTGCCGCTAACAAGCGAGTTGGACCATTAGATTTCACCCTTGGTTTAGGTTGGGGTTATATCGGCCAGCGTGGCAATATCTCTAACCCACTGTGCAAAGTCAGTGATACTTTCTGCAATCGTAACAATGGCTTTAAAGATAATGGTGGTAGTTTTGATACTGGCCGTTGGTTTAAAGGTAATGCTGCCCTTTATGGTGGGGTGGAATACCAAACGCCATGGCAACCATTGCAGCTAAAGTTAGAGTATGACGGTAACGATTACACGGATGATTTCCGTGCTAACCGTGGTCATGATATGACACCAAAATCGCCATTCAATATTGGTGCTGTCTATCAATTAACCGATTGGGCAACCGCTAATATCAGTTATGAACGTGGTACTACTGTTAGCTTTGGTTTAAGCGTTAATACTAACTTTAACCAACTTAAAGCCAGTTGGTTAGATGAGCCAATACCAACGGTAACAACCACACCTGCAACAAATAATTTAACCACCGAGCAATGGCAACAATTAGCCCAAGATGTTGAGAAAATTGCTGGCTACAAAAATCCAACCATTTATCAGAATGGCGACAGTAGCATTACTGTGGTTGCTGAGCAGGTTAAATATCGCGATCGTGATCAAGCTCAGTTACGCGCGGGAATATTACTTAATAACCAGGCCCCAAAAGTAGAACAATTCCATATTGTTGAAACGGTTGCTAATCAGCCAATCACTGAAACAGTGCTTAACCGTCAGCAACTGCTGCAAGTCGCAAACAATGATTATATCGGCAGTAATATTGCTGATAGTCGTACTACTGCTGCACCTAACGCTATTCAAGGTCAACAAATGGTTGATCTGAATCAGAACTGGAATATCGGTATTGCACCAACTCTACAGCAATCACTAGGTGGCTCAGAAGGCTTCTACATGTTTAATGTCGGTGCTACTGCCAGTGCTGATTATTGGTTTAATAACCATTTCACAATCGGCGGTTCGGTTTATTTAAATCTCTACGATACTTACGACAAATTTAAATATGATGTGCCGCCAGATGGCACCCATAATAAACGTGTGCGTACTTTGGTACGTCAGTACATTACTGATAACACATTACGAATGAATAACTTACAGCTAACGTGGTTGGATCAAGTATCAAGTAATTGGTATGCACAAGCGTATGCGGGTTATTTAGAAGTGATGTTTGGTGGCGTGGGTGGCGAGGTGCTTTACCGCCCTGTTGGCAGTAATTGGGCTCTGGGGCTAGATGTCAATTATGTTAAGCAGCGTGATCCACATTCGGCGTTTGGATTCTTTAAAGATCAAAACCAATACGATGATCATTTAGGTCGCCCATACGAAGTCCAAACAGGCACTACAACGGGTAATTTAACCGCGTATTACCAACCACAATGGCAATGGTTACCGAATACACTATTAAAAGTCAGTGCTGGGCGTTATTTAGCTGAAGATACTGGTGTAACTATCGACTTCTCGAAGCAATTTGATAGCGGCATCATTGCTGGTGCTTTTATCACTAAAACGAGTATGTCAGCAGCAGAATACGGTGAAGGTAGCTTTAATAAAGGCTTCTATATCTCGATTCCATTCGACATCCTAACCGTTAAGCCAAGCACTAGCCGTGCCCATATCTCATGGTTACCAATGAACCGTGATGGTGGTCAAATGTTAGGTCGCCAATATCACCTTTATGACTTAACGGATGGGCGTCAACCATGGAGCGGACGTAAAGCTTTTAATAACTAAATTGTGTTAATAGATTGGTAACTCATTCTTTGGGTTACCGATTTTCGTCACTATTCGACTCATTTTTGTAAATACGCATTTTTTGAACTTGTGGTAAAAGCAAATAACAGTAAATAGTATACCTTTTTAGCATTAAATAATTCTTTATTAACAGTTTGTTACACTCTAAATAGCAAAATAAATGAAACACCGTTTAATTGCTATGTCATTCAAAAAAAATGCATTATTATATATGAAAAATATATCCCAATAGCGTTTGTTATTGTAGGGTGTAGACAAGCACTTTCATATAAATAGTGCGAAAATTACCGGCTTAAGTCGGATCTATTACAATTAGGAAAATACGGCAAATATTATGAAAAAAACTTTTCTAGTACTACCTCTTGCTCTTCTTGTATCTGGCGCGGTAAATGCTGCAACAGATAACCCTTTTTATGCTGGTGCTCGTTTAGGTAATAGCTTCTACGACATCAAAGACAGCACGAACAACATCGATCTTGATAACAAAAACCTTTCAGGCGGTGTTTTTGCTGGTTACCAGATCACACCATGGTTCGCTGGTGAAGTTGGTTACACTAACCTAGGTAGTGCAAGTGTTGAGAATGGTCTAGGCAAATTTACAGCTCAAGGTGCAGATCTTGTTGGTAAATTCTCTTACGCTATCAACGATAAAATCGACATTTTTGGTAAGCTAGGTGCTTTCTACTACGATTGGAACGCTAAGAACGGCGCAACTCACGATGACAACGGCTGGGCTTCAACAGCTGGTGTTGGTGCTGAGTACTACATCAACAACAACGTTTCTACACGTATTGAATACCAATACTACAAAGATGTTGGCGGTGCTGACATTCAATTCGCTGGCGTTTCTCTAGCATATCACTGGGGCGCTCCAGCACCTGTAGTTGCTCCTGAAGTTGTTTATGTAGATCAAGTATCTGTAGCAACTATCGAAGAGCTAAAGCTAACTGTACCGTTCGCATTCGATAGCGCTGAAATTACTGCTGGCGATGCTGCACACCTAGTGCCTTTCGAAGAGCGTCTAAACCAATACCCAGATGCAACAATTACTGTTGTTGGTCACACTGATAGCACTGGTCCTGAAGCATACAACCAAACTCTATCTCAAGAGCGTGCAGCAACTGTTGCTAAAGAACTACGCGCACACCTAAACATGGGGGAAGATCGTATTCTTAGCGAAGGCCGTGGTGAGCTAGATCCAGTAGCTTCTAACGATACTGCTGAAGGTCGTGCTGAAAACCGTCGTGTTGACATCATCATTCCTGAGCTAAACATCGAGACAGTTACTCAAGTTGTTGCTCAGTAATTATTACTGGCACAATAGCTTAGTACGACGTATTTATTACGTAATAAGTACTCGCTGATAATCCGCCATAACCTCACGGTTATGGCGGATTTTTTATGGGCGTTCAATTCCGTCATCTCGAAATTGAGGCATGATCCATATTCCGTCATCTCTGAAGCTAAGGTACGAATCCTCATTCATCATCCCGGAAGTGGGGTACGAACTATCCGGGATCTACTCACCACACCATTGAGCCTAAAAGACACCAGCAAATGCATTCACTCTACAACGCGTGGATAGTAGATCCCCTATCTCGCTCGTCCCTCACTGTAGGGAATGACGGAAACTATCACCCGTCATTCCGGAAGTGAGGCGCGAACTATTCGGGATCTACTCACCATGCCATTGAGCCTGAAAGACACCAGCGAATGCATTCACTCTACAACGCACCGATAGTAGATCCCCTATCTCGCTCGTCCCTCGCTGTAGGGAATGACGGAAACTATCACCTGTCATCCCAGAAGTGAGGTACGAACTATTCGGGATCTACTCACCATGCGATTGAGCCTGAAAGACACCAGCGAATGCATTCACTCTACAACGCGTGGATAGTAGATCCCCTATCTCGCTCGTCCCTCGCTGTAGGGAATGACGGAAACCATCACCCGTCATCCTTAAAGCTAAAGCACTAACCCTCATTCGTCATCCCGGAAGTGAGGTACGAACTATCCGGGATCTACTCACCATACCATTGAGCCTGAAGATACCAGCGAATGCATTCACTCTACAACGCGTGGATAGTAGATTCCCTATCTCGCTCGTAACCTCGCTGTAGGGAATGACGAGGAGTTACTCGGCATTCACTGTAGGAAATAACGAGAAGGAGATCCCCACTCCATAATCCCAGAAGTTAAGGTACGCCCTATCCCTCCTGCGATAACAAATTAAAGGCAAAAAAAAAGCCCAACTCAATTTCGAGCTAGGCTTTTTCAAATAACGAATTAATGGGTCAATTGTTTACGCTTCCAAACAACATCACTTATACCATCACTGGGTTTAAAATCTGTTGGAGCATCCATTAATATTTGACGAATGAGTTCATGTTCAAAGTCATGACACGCATTATCCAATCGTTCAAGAAATTGTTGATACTCAACTAATGGTAAGAAACGTTCATTCGCCGTCATAATACGACTATGTTCTGTTTCATTAACATTGTCGCCAATCAATAGTTCTTCGTATAACTTTTCACCTGGACGTAATCCGGTATATTTAAACTCAATATCGCCGTAAGGATTTTGTTCTGACTTCACATCAAGACCTGATAGTTTGACTAAATTTTCAGCTAAGTTAACTATTTTTACAGGCTGACCCATATCAAGCACAAACACATCACCCCCCTTACCCATAGCTCCCGCTTGAATAACTAGCTGGGCCGCTTCTGGTATCGTCATAAAATAACGAATGATATCAGGATGAGTAATAGTAATTGGCCCACCTTCTTTGATCTGACGCTTAAATAATGGGATCACTGAACCAGAGGAACCGAGAACATTGCCAAAACGTACCATACAAAAACGAGTACCATTAGGTTTCAATGCTTCTTGTTCAGCCAATGCCTGCAGACCTAGTTCAGCCATTCGTTTTGTTGTACCCATGACATTTGTTGGACGAACTGCTTTATCAGTCGAGATTAATACAAATGAAGACACACCGGCATTAATTGCTGCTTGAGCTGTGTAAAAAGTACCAAAGATATTATTGCGTACACCTTCAACAACATTGTATTCGACCATAGGTACGTGCTTATATGCAGCAGCATGATAAATCGTATTGACTTTAAAGGTAGACATAATGGTTTCAAGACGGTTAATTCGTTGTACTGACCCCAGTAATGGAATTAATTCAATCTCTAAACCACGCTTAGCAATGTATTCCGATAACTCTTTCTCGATGGTATATAACGCGAATTCAGATAACTCAAACAGGAGTAATGTTTGCGGTTGATGCAATATAATTTGCCTGCATAATTCAGAGCCAATTGATCCCCCTGCACCAGTCACCATCACCACTTTATGCTTAATGTTAGCTTCCATTAATTGTTCATTAGGTAACACGGATTCACGACCTAACAGATCTTCAATCGGCACATCATGTAACTGATCTAACGACACATTGTCATGTACGATAGCATCAAGATTAGGTATCGACAGCACTTCGACTGGAAGATCAACTAATGCACAGATAATCGCTTTACGCTGACTACGTGTTGCACTCGGCATCGCTAATAGAACTTGCTTAACATCAAACTTAGCGATTAACCGAGATAACTGCTCACGTTTATATACTGTTAAACCTTGTAATACACTACGCTGCAATTTTTTATTATCATCAATATAAGCGACTGGATTTAAATCCCCCCCTTGACGTAATAAATTAACTAATTGTCGCCCAGCAACGCCTGCACCATACACAATAATATTAGGCTTGCGCTTCATTTCTAGCTGAGTAAAAAACACTCGAATAGAAAGCCTTGCACCACCCGTCAATATAAACAAATACGCCAAATAAATAATAGCAACAGTCCGCGGTACCCAAATACCAAAGAAGTAAGTGGCAAGCACAAATACAACCGTTGACACTAAGGACCCTATCGCTAGCGTAAATATCGCGTGCACGCTTAAATAACGTAAAATAGCGCGATAAAAGCCAATTCGAATAAAACACGTAATAGTGATCACTGATAAAAATGAAACTAAATACCAATAATCAATACTATGCGTTTGATCAAAATCACCAAGGCGAGTCCAAAAAGCTCCCCAGAACGCAATTTGTATAAAAATAAGATCAATACAGACGCTTATAACTCGCTTATAAGGTCTAGGAATTGAGAAAAAAGCATCAATAATAGCCATACATCCTCAGAGGGTAATTTTTACTTATCTTCTATTTCATCAAAAGTTACAGACGATATATTATTTATAAAATAAAAGCGGAAAAGCACCGCCTTTATTTTAAACAAAAAACCAAAGATGTTAACTACGTAATGCCTTAATTAGAACTTGCTGAAGAACACTGCATGTTTTCTGTATTTCTTCAGCCGTTAAGGTTGGATGTACTAAAAACATTAAGCTTGTTTCGCCTAACTCAACTGCATTTGGTAAAGAATGATTCGGGCGCCAAGCTGTATTATCAAATGCTTTTTCTTTGTATATCTCAGAGCAACTGCCTTGATATGCAGGAACTCCTGCTTTTACAATTTCTTCAACAATACGATCTCGTGTCCATCCTTCAGCTAAGAACTCTGGGCGAATAAACATATAGTGCTTATATTCTGCATGCTGGCTATATTCAGGAATTTCAACCGTTCGAATAATATCAAACTCAGCTACAGCATCATCCAACATTTTTCCATGGTGCTGTCGTTTCTGTGTCCACTCAGACATGCGCGTTAATTGGATTCGACCAATAACGCCCTGCATTTCAGTCATACGCCAATTAGTACCAAAAGACTCATGTAACCAACGAAAACCTGCTGGATGTTGGCGATTATAAATAGCATCATAGCTCTTGCCATGATCTTTATAAGCCCACATAGTAGACCAAAAATCATGGTTATTAGTGGTAACCATGCCACCCTCACCACCAGTAGTCATAATCTTATCTTGGCAGAATGACCAAGCGCCAATATGACCAATAGTACCAACAGCACGACCTTTATATATTGCACCATGTGCCTGAGCACAATCTTCAATAACATAAAACCCATACTTTTCAGATAGCGCCATGATGTCATCCATTTCAGCTGGCATTCCCGCTAAATGAACAACTATTACCGCCTTAGTTTTAGGGCTTATTACCGCTTCAATTGATTCAGCCGTAATATTTTGACTATTTAAATCAACATCAGCAAAAACAGGATTTGCACCAGCAGTAACAATTGATGATGCTGTTGCTAAAAATGTACGTGATGTTGTAATCACTTCATCTTCAGGTTGTACACCAATGGCTTTTAACGCCACATCTAATGCTAGTGTCCCGTTACCTAATGCGATCGCATAATCACATCCGACCCACTTTGCAAATTCTTTTTCGAATTCACGACATTCAGTACCAGTCCAATAATTAACTTTATTAGATAATAAAACTCGACTTACAGCATTAGCTTCTTCTTCTGTATAAGAAGGCCATGGTGAAAAAGGGGTATTTAACATTGTAACTTTAACTCCAAGTAATAATAGTTCCAGCCCATGAATAACCAACACCAAAGCCAACAATCAATATTTTATCCCCTGATTTAAATTTATTATTTAATACTGCTTTTTCTAAACCTAATGGGATTGATGATGAAACTGTATTGCCATAACTTTCATATGATCTTAAAAACTTCTCAGGTGTAATACCTATTCTTTTACACAATTTATCTAATATAAATTTATTAGCTTGATGAAAAACGAAGTAATCAATTTCATGCAAATTAATATTAGCCTTTTCTAATAATTCAAAAACAACTTTAGCAACGGATTTTAGTGTAAATGTAAAAATCTCACCGCCATTCATATATAAATTATTAAGAGCACGAGAATTACCACTATTGTCACTAAAAACTTCAGACGATTGAATATCAATAGGATATTTACTTCCGCCATGGGGTACAATTAAATTATCTTGTCCGCTACCATCTGAACCATAAACAAATGGGCCAATTTTATCCATATCTGATTGGACACCTGATAATAATGTTGCAGTAGCTCCATCACCAAATAATGTCCTTACACTTTTATCTCCATGTGAGATATATCTAGAATAAAGCTCTGATGTTATCAGCAATATATTATTGGCTTGACCTGATTCAATTAATCCTTTTGCTAAACCGAGACCATATACATAACCTGAACATCCTAAATTAAAGTCTAAAGCACCACATGTTGTAGGTATATCTAAAGCTTTTTGAACAATACAGGCAGTTGTTGGTAATTTATAATCAGGACTTTGAGTACATAATAAAATAAAATCTATCTCTGATCGTTGTATCTTATTTGTTTCAAATATTTTCTCGGCTGCCTTGATTGCCATATCAGAACAAGTTTCATCTTCAGCTATAATATGACGAGCTGATATCCCAGTTTTATCATAAATTTTATCCACACTCCACTCTGGATACGTTATAGCTAATTCATCATTAGTAAGTATATATTCAGGCAGGTAACTTGCAACTTGCATAATAATTGCTTTCATTAAAAAATGTCCTATTAATGAGTACTATAACCGCCATCAACAATTAAATTTGAACCCGTAACCCAACGAGATAAATCACTTGCTAAATACGCAGCAGCGTGTGCAATATCTTCAGGCCTGCCTAACCCTAATGGATGATTTAATAATATTTGGTTATATTGTTCTTCTGATAACTGCTGCTTTAAACCATCTACCATATTCGTTTGAACAACACCTGGAGAGATGGTGTTAACACGAATATTTATTTTAGCTAATTCAACGGCAAGTGATTTAGATAATCCAATTAAAGCAGCTTTTGATGCACAATACGTTGATATTGCTGGCTCACCACAAAAAGCAGCAACAGAACTAATATAAATTAAACTGCAACCATTTACATTATAACGACCTTTCCGGCGTAAAAATTTCGCAATAAATTGAGCACTTTTTACATTTATATTAAAAATATCGTCAAATTGCTGTTCTTTAATAGCTTGAAGAGGTAACGTTTTTTGTATTCCAGCACAGTGAACAATAGAATCTAAAGCACCAAAACTATTGAAGCTAAAATCCATTAATGCCTTCAAATCATCTATTTTTGATATATCAGAACTAAATATTATGTGACCGTCACCCGTCAAAAGCTTTAATGTCTCATCAAGACGTTCTTTGTTACGTCCAGAAAGTATAACTTGTGCTCCTTGTTGACTAAAGAAAATAGCAATAGCCTTACCTATTCCAGAAGATGCTCCAGTTACCAATACTTTTTTAGCTGTAAGTAAATTCTCTATCATATTAAATTTCCTGCACTGGTAATAAAATTGTATCTGAAAGATCTAAGTAAACAGCCCCCCAAGATAAACCAACACCAAAACCAACTAACAATAGATTCTTATAAGAATCTATTTTACGAGAGCATAATGTCAGAGGAATAGATGCACAACTCGTATTACCAAATTGATCAATACTAATAGGAACTTGTTTAGGTTCAAATTTACTTTTTCTTGATAAATGATTAATCATAAAGCGATTGGCTTGATGGTATACACAAGCATTAATGTTTTCACTATTAATATCTAACGAAGATAAAAAACCATTAATTAATTTTGGTATCCGTTTTAATGTAAAGGAGAAGACCTCACCTCCATTCATTTCTAAATATGCTGACTTCATACCTCGAATAATTGCATCTGGCTCCATCTTTTTATTCGCTATAATATGTTCAAAACCTGAACCATCAGTTCCTAATTCAAAACAAATATCAAAACCCTTTTTAGCTGTTATTAATGATGCTGTACCTGCATCACCAAATAATAGTTCAGTACTTCTATCACCAGGTTTAACTATTTTACTTATTGTATCACCAACAAGTAATAAAACATTCTTCATGCCCGATTTAACAAGCGATGATGCAATATAGAGACCATATACGTAACCAGAACATCCCATATTGACATCAAATGCTATTGTATTTACAGGCAAACCAAGTTTATGCTGTAAGACACATGCAGTTGCAGGAAGTTGATAGTCCGGTGTCTGACTGACAAAAATTAATGCTCCTATATCATTTAGATCAACATTATTTTTATTTATTAATTGTTGAGCAGCTGAAAAACATAAATCAGATGATGTCATTAAATTAGGAGCTATATGTCGAGTATTAACACCAATACTTGATATTAATTTATCCAGTTCACAGCTACTATATTTAACAGATAATTCAGAGTTACTAATTATATTTTTAGGCACACAAGAAGAAATACTAGATATTGAAACATCATTAATTTTTATCATTTTTTAAAAGCACTCTTTCGAGTGCCTTCCTTTTATTTGTTATTTTCGATAAGTTCTAATAAATCTGAAATTTTAGATACTTCACTAACTTTTGATGGTGAAACTACCATATCGAACTCAGAGTCAACTTCAGAAATAAATGTAATAACTGCTAATGAATCCCAATTTTCTTCATTTAGTTCCGTATCCAAAGAAATATCTTCAATTTCAACTTCAATAATTTCAGCAATAATTTCTAATAATTTACTTTCAGTAGACATATTTTACCTTATTTTTTTTGCTGGATTACCAAAAACAGTAATCCCAGATTTTAAATTACTAATAACAACACTACCAGCGCCAATAATAACATTATCACTAATTCTTTTACTAGGTATAATAGCAGCACTGCTTCCCATAAATACTTTATTACCAAGAGAAACGAAACCAGTCACATCACAATGTCCACTCAAAGTACAATAATCACCTAAAGATGCATCGTGACCAATTGTTGACAATGCGTTTATCGTACAGCAATTACCAACTTTTACATCTGATGTAATCACACTATATGGACCAATAACGGAGCCTATACCTACAGTTGAATTCAAACCAACTTTTGAACTGGTATGATAAAAGGTAATAATACTGCAACTTTCATCTTTATAATATTCAAATAATTTTTCTTTAATATTAGGAGATGCAACACCAATAATAACTACATCATTATCATTCAATTTTGAAGTAAATAGTTCATCTACAATCTTATGTGAATAATTATACTCCATCAAAGCATTCACATTATCATCTAAGAAACCAGAAAAAGTATAGCCGTCATATATATAATTAGACTCTTTTAGGTATGAATAAATTTCTCGAGCTAAACCACCCGCTCCCAATATATATAAATTACCTTTTATCATCATCGTTCCCAGTAAATGCTGTGGCCGTTTGGCTACCAGCAGCAGTAATTCCATCTTTTAAAAAAACTTTTTTAACTGTTAATAATAATATTTTGATATCCAACAATAATGATTGATGATCAACATACCACACATCGAGTTTAAATTTTTCTTGCCAAGAAATAGCATTTCGTCCATTAACTTGTGCCCATCCCGTAATTCCAGGACGAACATTATGGCGGCGTGCTTGCTCAACGCTATAAAGAGGTAGATATTCGACTAATAATGGTCGAGGTCCTACCAAGCTCATATCACCTTTTAGTACATTCCACAAACCAGGAAGTTCATCTAAACTGGTTGAACGCAATTTTGCACCAAAAGAAGTTAACCGTTCACTATCAGGTAATAAATTACCTTCTTTATCTATAGCGTCTCGCATAGAACGGAATTTAATCATTTCAAATGACTTACCATTGAGTCCAGGACGAGCCTGACGAAATAAAACAGGTGATCCTAGCTTTTTATGTACAAAATAAGCAGTAATAGCAATTATTGGAGATAATACAATCAAAGCAAAACTTGAAATAACAATATCGAATAGACGTTTCATACTAAACATACCTTTGATAGATATCAATAACCGAACTGACAACATCTTTTTCTGTATAATTTTTTTTGATTTCTTGTAACCCTTTACGACCCATTATTAGGCGTAACTCTGGATTTCGAATAAGTATTGTAAACCCCTCAACCCAAGCATCAGTATCATTATATTTAACTAACTCGCCACAGCCTGATGATAATAAATCATTACAGCCACGGATATTACTCGCAATAATTGGACGCTCAGCACACATAGCTTCCATGATACAACGAGGTAACCCTTCTCGTTGAGATGATAAGCACACAACATCAGAAGCTGATATTAAGTCTTGTACATCATTTCTGAATCCAAGAAATTGAACATCATCAGTTAAATTTAGTTGTTTAGTCAGTTGTTCTAATAATTGCAATTCTGATCCAACACCTGCCAATATATATTTAAAAGAGCCAAGTTGCAGCTGCTTTAATTTCGCTAGAGCATGCAATACTTGTTGCTGATTTTTATTATCATTTAGTTCTGCTATTTGCAAAATAACAAATTCACTCTCGACATTTAGCTGCCGACGTTTTTGAATTCGCATATCTTCATTAAACTGATATAAAATTTCGTCAACACCAATACCATATATTTTGGTGACTTTATCTTTTTTCGCTATTTTTTTATCAATCGCAAACCTGTAGTCCTCATTATTAATAACAAACAAATAGTCTGTTTTAAACGAAGCTATTTTTTCTGCCAAATAAAAAATAAAATTCTTAACTTTGGTATTTGTATTTATATAATGAAAGCCATGTGCCGTATAAAAAATTTTAGTCTTTGTTAAACCAACCGTCGCTAAACGTGTTAAAAATGCAGCTATTGGTGTATGTACATGTACAACATCATAACCATTACGCTTGATTAAACGACGAATTTGAACAACAGATGCAAGTAACTGTTTTATTTTTAGAGGGTTACGACAAAAATCAATATTATAAACATTATCGTGTGCAGCAATAACATTAGGAAAATCATTTACACCTTCAGCTGCAGCATCAACCTGCCACCCTAAAGCTTTAAATGCTTTTGCATAAGGTAAAAGAAATGCATTTAATGTTGTCGCGACGGTGGTAACTTGGAGTATTTTCACTCAACCTTACTCCGATTATATAAATTTATATATTGCTCAACAACATAACCTAAAGAATATCTATTTAGCATACGTTGTCGTCCTTGTTTACCTAATTGCTGTAATTCTTGTTCTGATTTGCTCAAAACTTCAATGATTCCTTTAGCAAGATCATCTGAATTCTCAGGAGCTACGAGTTTGCCAATACTTCCAACAACCTCTTTCACACCTCCACAATCTGTAGCAACCACAGGCCTTTCACACGCCATTGCTTCAGCAACGACTAACCCAAAGCCCTCAAAAGATGACGATAGAACAAATAGATCACTTGCTGACATTATTCCAGAAACATCACGGCTTATACCTACAAATTCAACAACATCAGCTAAATTTAATTCATAAACTAACTGTAATAAATTATCCTTTAATGGGCCGTCACCAATAATCTTTACTTTAACATTTAATTTATTGGCTACAACTATAGATATAGCGTTAAGTAAATTAGGGTAATCTTTTCGTGGATTTAAACTACCAACAGCAACAATTAATTTTTCATCCTTATTAATTTTAAATTGATTACGATATTTTATTCTTTTCTCTTCACTAAACAAAAATGTATCAGTATCGATACCATTTAACACTGTGATCATTCGTCCAGTTGCAACGGCTCCCAACTCAAGAAACTTATCTGTTGCTTCTTGGCTAACATTAGTTGAAATATCAGCTAACCCATCAGTTATTCGATAAGCAAGCATACGCAAACGACCACCTTCATTTGTATTATGTGCAGTACAAACTAATCGAGGAATCTTTATTGTTAATCGTACCAAGCGCGCTAATAAATTAGCATGTATCATATGGCTATGAATAACATCTGGTTGGAATTTTGTTACAAGAGCTCTTAATTTAAAATAGGCAGAAAAAAAATCGCTATAGCTACTCACACCAAGCGAAACAAGTTGAATATTTTCATTCTTCGGAGTAACAACAGCATCACCGAAAGCATAAGCGATTACAACCTCATGCCCTTGCTCTACATACTTATCAGCTAGGTTTACAACTAAATTCTCAGCACCACCCATGCCTAACCCAGTAATTACCAATAAAATTTTCATTCCTATTAACATCCTATTATAACAACAGTATATCTAGTAACTTACAATCCAAACTATCTACTTATTGGACGTTGAAATAATGTCTTAAATAATAATCTAAATTTATACTGCCCTAATTTAAATCCATATTTATTTATTAAAAGTAAACGATTAAATAAAGATAACTCAGGATATTTAAAGTAAGCCTTAAACAACTCTTTATCTTTTATTGATATTGAATCTTTATAAAAATCATAAAAACATTTTTTTTCATCATAATGCAGTTTAGTTAAAACAGCGCCATCCGTATTCAATGCTCTTTTTATTATACTTCGAATATCATTATTATTAACATTACCTGTGACATTTTTATCATGCTGACGATATAACATCAATTTGTCATCTAAAAAGTGAACATCACCAAAAACATGAGCGATAAGAGAAGTAATATCATCATGTAAATAGAATTTGGCAGTATATTCTTTCAACATGTTACATAGAAACTTATTAAATAATATAGAGCATCCCTGATAACCAGAGTTAAAAAACAAAAATTCATTTAGGTTTTCGGCTCTAACAGTAGAAATACTTGGCAATGTAATAACCCCTTTATTGCTATTATATCCATAAGCATCGCAATACACTAATCCAGGTACATCTCCTCTTAATTTAATATTTGCATATTTTTTTAAATTTTCAATTTTGCGTTCAAACCAAATATCATCTTGATCACAAAAAATAGCATATTCTGATTCAGAGTATCTAGTTAGCTCAATAAAACTTTTACCTGGCCCTATATTTCCAAGCTCATCCTTAATTAATATTATTCTTGAATCAAGACTAGAAATTTCATTAACTATCGCTACTGTATTATCAGTAGAAAAATCATCACGAATAAACAACTTCCAATTAACATCTGTTTGCTGCTGTAGCGATAAGATCTGATTTCTAATAAAATCAGAACCATTATATGTTGCCATTAAGATATCAACAGTTTGCATCACTCTTCCTTGAAATTATAAATATAACTAATAGACAAAACGTGACTTGTATATTAAACGATAATAATGAAAATAAACTTTCCACAAAAAACTGAGTGAATAATGCAGGAATAAAAATAAAGTATAATGCTATAAAGAAAGTATTTTTAAAATTAACCCCTTTATATAACAAACCAAACACACAGCCATATATTACTGAAAATATAAGTACACCTCCAATTTTGAAATCTATATAAAATGGATATAATACTGTATAAACATTTGTTAAATTTGGTATTTCTACATAAGGAAAGATTAAATTAACAGGGGGCCCATTTAAACCTAATGCATAACCTATCGCATAAAGCAATCGTAGTGAATTAGCACCAAAAAGTGGAGATAAATTAAAGTTCACATACCCTAACCCTACAATGGGAGAGTATGTATATACAGATAACAATTTAAAATAATCAACGCTAGTTTTACCATCTGACCTTATTAACTGCATAAAAATCATAAACAACACAGTAAAAATCACAATGATAAATATATTTTTTACCGTTATTTCTTTCTTTGATATTTTAATTCCGATCCAAATTAATATTGGTGTCAATATAGCAAACTTACCCATTACAGCTAATGCAAAAAGTGCCATCCATACCCATAACGCTATACGTTTAGCCTGATTTTTTTTACTTTCATATATATTTTCAAAAACAAATAGAGCAAGAATTAACGGATAAAATCGCCCAATAAGACCAATGGTTTGATAACCTATTTCATTCATCGTAGCCAACCTTAAATTCAAGAAAAATTGAGATTGACCACTACTTCCCACAACCCATATTCTATATGCTAGAATAAAAGCAAGTATATAAACCACATATTGATAGTTAAATCTTATTTCTAATTTTGAGTTACATAATTCTTTAAATCTAGCTGGTTTTTGGGGTTCAAATATTATAAATAATATACTCGTTATAAAAAACCATACCATCCAAGCTGTAAATACACTATTGGTTATAGGGTAATAATCTGTGTAAAAAAAGATACCGGGAACAAAACTTACCCCCCAAGCAAAACAATTTAGGACTAATGGAGAGAATAATGACATCCTTTTATAATATGCAATGACACAAAAGAATGTAATAATAAATGTTGCATATATTGAGTAATTCATAATTAAAGCATCTTTCTAGAAAAATATTCAAGTACAATGAAATCAATAATAACTCGAATACTCCAAGCTATAGCAGCCCCAACAAACCCATATGAATGAACTAAAACAAAGAGAATCATAAAGAACGGTATTACTTCTACCATATGAATATATGCGGTTAATTTAGAACTCCCTAAAGCTTGAATTCGTGAAAATGGTATTTGAGCGAGCGAATTAAAGAAAAACCCGACAATTAAAACTTTCAATACAACTGTAGAATTTATACCGTATTCGCTACCAAGCCAAAATGATAATATTTCTTTAGAGAAAACAAACAATGGTACTAATATAGCAAATAACACAATACTTAAACTAATATATGCTTGTCTGGCAATTTTTTTACTATCATCTGAATTTTTACTAAAATATGGGAAAATTGTTTTAGCTAATGCACCAGGAATAATACTTATCTTTTGAATTAAATCAGTGGGTGCAGCAAAGAAGGCTACTTTGTCTGCTCCCATTATATTAGATAGAATAAACCTATCAGCATATACCATTAAAGGACTGATAATATTTGATAATGTTATCCATCCACCAAATGTTATTAACTCATAAAATATATCCCACTTGAAACATAAGAAATCCTTCCCTAAATATTTAGAACAGGAATAAAAGGCAACAAAAGAGACTAATACTCGCGCAATTAACAACCCAACAATAGCAGAAAACAAACTATTATGGATAAATACAGAAACTACAGGAAATAATGAGATTATTGTTCCTGTAAATATTTTATATTTATTTAACTCTAGAAACTTTTGTTTACCCTCTAGATATGCAAAAGCAACAGTACCAACGAGAAAGAAAGGTACAATAATACTTAAGCATTTTATAGATGATGTAACATCAACAACTTCATTTGAGGTTACATTTAATAAACTTGTTATATTTCTTGAGCCGAAATATATACCAACAGCTGCAATAATTGATATAAAAAACACCGAAACTAATGCTGTTCCCATTATCTTTTTATCAAAATCTAATTCATCTTGAGTCGCTATTTTTCGAATGACTGCTCTTGTTATACCAGCATCAAATAATCCACTATAACCTAGGATTGAAAATGACAGCATCAAAATACCAAACAATTCAACATTTAGTCCTCGCGCTAAATATGCCATAGCTGGTATAGATATAAGTCCTGGAATCAACATGCCTATAATATTAAACAGTGTATTCTTGTACATTTGTTAATAATCCAACATTATAAGTTCTAAGGCATTGGCGTCTTTTTCTGATAACACTGGTTCATTTGATAGAGGCCACTCAACCTTAATATTAGAATCATTCCAAGCTATTGATATTTCAGCAGAAGGATTATAGTAATCAGTGCACTTATAGACGAACTCAGCCTCATCACTAGTAACATAAAAACCATGGGCAAAACCTTCGGGAATCCAAAGTTGTCGCTTATTTTCAGCAGATAAGTACACACCTACCCATTGACCAAACGTTGCTGAATCTTTACGAATATCAACCGCTACATCAAAAACTTCACCAGAAACTACACGGACTAACTTACCCTGTGTATTTTGAGTTTGGTAATGTAACCCACGCAAAATACCTTTTTTAGACTTTGAATGATTATCCTGTACAAACTTCGTTGATTTACCTGTCACTAAGTCTTCAAATTTTTTTTGATTCCATGTTTCCATAAAGAAACCGCGATCATCACCAAAAACAGTAGCTTCAATAATTTTCACATCAGGGATGCTAGTATCTATAACTTTCATTATTCTTCTCTAATTTAGTCTTAAACATAATCAACTAAATGATCTAATGCTGATTGCCAATTACTTGCTGGAATATTAAATACTGTTGTTATTTTGTTGGTATTTAAAGTTGAATTGGCTGGCCGCTTCGCAGGTGTTGGGTAATCTTCAGTTTTAATTCCTTTTATATCAGGGGATTTAATTAATACACCTTGCGTAACAGCTTTATCATAAATAACTTGGGCAAAGTTGAACCAACTCACATGCGGCAAGCCAGAAAAATGGTAAATTCCATAATCACCAATATTGAATGTATTTTTTGAATCAGTGATAGTTTTCGCTATTTTAATTAATGCCGCAGCAATATCACCAGCATAAGTTGGTCCACCAAACTGGTCAGCAACAATACCTAATGAATCTCTTTGCTTTGCTAAACGAAGCATGGTTTTAACAAAATTATTGCCATCTTCACCAAACACCCACGCGGTACGTAAAATAATATGGCGAGGGCAAGCATTAATAACTGCTTCTTCACCCGCTAATTTACTTTCGCCATATACACCTTGCGGACTAACTGAATCAGACTCACTATACAAGCCTTGTTTATCACCCGAAAAAACATAATCTGTTGATATATGTAATATTGCTGCACCAACTTTCTCAGCGGCTTGCGCTAAATATTTAGGGCCATCTCGATTTATAGCATAAGACAATTCAACTTCATCTTCAGCTTTATCAACAGCGGTATGAGCAGCTGCATTAATAATAATAGTCGGCAAGAAATCATTGACTGTTTTTATTACATCTTGCTCAGAGGTAATATCAAGTTTATTTCTTTCAACAGCTAAAAGTTCAATCTCAGGACAAGATTGTAGCTGTTTTACTAAACAGCTACCTACTTGACCACTGCTACCTGTAATTAATACTTTCACAATGTTTATTCACTTCTTATTTTGCTTCAGAAATAACACGCATTAAATACTGACCGTATTCATTTTTCATCATTGGTTCAGCTAACAACCGCACTTGCTCTGTTGTTAACCAGCTATTACGCCATGCTATTTCTTCTAAACAAGCGACTTTTAAGCCTTGGATATTTTGTACTGTTTCAACAAATGATGCTGCTTGTTGCAAGCTTTCATGGGTACCCGTATCAAGCCACGCAAACCCACGACCCAACAATTCAACATTCAATGACCCGTCATTTAAGTACATTTCATTAAGTGTGGTTATTTCAAGCTCACCACGATGTGATGGTTTTACTTGTTTAGCCATTTCAACAACACGATTATCATAGAAATATAATCCTGTTACCGCATAATTTGATTTCGGTTGTTGAGGTTTTTCTTCAATAGAAATGGCTTTCATATTGTCATCAAATTCAACAACGCCGAATCGCTCAGGGTCTTTTACCTGATAACCAAATACTGTCGAAATTCCTTGAGAAGTTTGTTCCTTAGCATGACTAAGTTGTTGTCCAAATGATTGACCATAAAAGATATTATCGCCAAGCACTAAACACACACTGTCATTACCAATAAAATCTTCACCAATAATAAATGCTTGTGCTAGACCGTCAGGAGAAGGCTGAATTGCGTATTCAAGGTTAATACCAAAATCAGTACCATCACCAAGTAGGCGACGAAAGCTTTCATTATCTTCAGGCGTAGTAATAATTAAAATATCTTTAATACCCGTTAACATTAATGTTGATAACGGATAAAAGATCATTGGCTTATCGTAAATTGGTAGTAATTGCTTCGATACACCGCGAGTAATAGGGTAAAGACGCGTACCAGAGCCGCCAGCTAAAATAATACCTTTCATTTTATTTCTCGCTATTATTTATTGATGTACCTAAACGCTCAAAACTGTATGAACCATCTAATACTCGGCTCCACCATTTTTTATTATTTAAATACCACTCTACGGTTTTTCTAATACCTGATTCAAATGTTTCAGCAGGTTGCCAGCCTAATTCTCGCGCAATTTTCGAAGCATCAATAGCATAACGGACATCATGACCTGGGCGGTCAGTAACATAAGTGATCAAATCTTGGTATTGAGCAATGCCATCAGGTTTATTAGGGACTAATTCTTCAAGCAATGAACAAATTGTTTTCACCACTTCAATATTAGCTTTTTCATTATGACCACCGATGTTATAGGTTTCACCTATCTCACCTTTGGTAACAACGGTATACAGTGCACATGCATGATCTTCTACATATAGCCAATCACGTATTTGCATTCCATCACCATAAACGGGTAATTCTTTACCATCTAAAGCGTTCAATATAATGAGTGGGATCAATTTCTCAGGAAAATGATAAGGACCGTAGTTATTTGAGCAATTGGTTATAATAGTTGGTAAGCCGTATGTACGCAGCCAAGCACGCACTAAATGATCACTTGACGCTTTAGAAGCTGAGTACGGACTTGATGGATCATACGATGTTGTTTCAGTGAACAAGTCATCCGTACCATCCAAATCACCATAGACTTCATCGGTTGAAATATGATGGAAACGAAATACGGTCTTACGTGTTTGGTCTAATTGATTCCAGTAAGCACGTGTTGCTTCTAAAATGGTATATGTGCCGACAATATTGGTTTCAATAAATGCAGCAGGACCATCAATAGAACGGTCAACATGGCTTTCAGCAGCTAAATGCATTACTGCATTAGGTTGATGCTCTGCAAAAACACGATCTAGTTCGGCACGATCACAAATATCAACTTGTTCAAATATATAACGATCACTATTCTCAATATCAATTAAAGATTCTAAATTTCCCGCATAGGTTAATTTATCCACATTAACAATACTATCTTGAGTATTATTTATAATATGACGAATCACGGCTGAGCCAATAAAACCAGCTCCACCTGTAACAAGAATTTTCATTAAAAACCTCTTATTGATAGTTATTTTTTCGGTTAAATATATCTTTAATCAGAACGAAACAAACACCAAACATTAATCCGAAAATAAAAAACAGAGACCATATAAATATTATTTTTGACATTGAATGTTTTATTGGATTTTCTAACCTTACAGAAAGGTTAATATTTTCCACCTTAAACGGTATGATCTCTATTTTCCTTATATTCCCAACAGAACCATTCATATCACTAATAAAATTAATAAATGTTTCAAAGTTTTTTTCTTTTTTATTTGAAAAAGCAATAGTATTACTAAAGAAATATTTATTTTCAATAAAATATAAATTCAACTTGGAAAGACTATCTTTAGTTATTTTATTTTCAATAAAACTAACATATGATTTAAGAATATTAACACTAATTTCAGAATCTGCAGTTATAACCTTTAATTTATATATATCATTTTTACTCTTTGATATAGACATATTACTAGCCATGACATTAATAAAATTATCATCTAATTTTATTTTTTTATTCTGTGTATAGTTTTTTACTATTTCACTTGATAATATGAACTTCTTTTTATTATTGAAAGATTCAAAGAAAGGGAAAAAATTTCCAAATAAAACTTTATTTGAAATTATACTATCAATAGTCTTATTTTTTTTATTCTCATTTAATCCTTTATAATAATAAGAATCAACTAAACCTTGATTATTCTTATTCTTGCCATAAATTATTTTTGTATTTTCAGCATAGGAGACAATCCCAGATACTCCCCACAACGGTTTGATTGATAAACTATAATACCCTCCAACCAAAGCAAAAAGACAAATGCTAACTATTATCCAGATCTTCCCTTGCCACAACACCCTACACATCTGATCACAACTAACTTCATCAGTTTGATTTCGAGATAGGTCCATATTTGCTACTCATTCTATTTTAGAAATACGCTACCGCCCTTGGGATTTGCTATACACCCACAAAGCACTAATTCTAATTTTAAACTTACTCATGATTGCATGCTATAACATGCAACTATGCCATTAATTTATCACTGTATTGCTGAACTAATTGCCAATCACTTGGACTTAACTCACTTTTTGCATCCAGCAAACTTTGTTTTACTGTCTGCTGCATTTTCACAATATCAGTAATACCTTGCTGCTCACAATCAGCTGCAGCAAGTGAGATATGCCCACGTAAATAACCACCAGCAAACAGTTCGTCATCCGTTGCACTGTCAATATTGTCATCAATCAGCTGCAATAGCTTTTGTTCGTAATAGTGGATCATATTCTATCCTTGTTGTTAAGCATGATCTGTTAATGGGATCGGCTTAGGAAAATCAGCTACTGTTAATGGCTCAATGCCATAAAAAGCACGAAATGCATCAGATAACATTTTGGCACGTTCTGGAATACCATGAGTCAAATAATTGAAAACTTGCTGACGTACTTTTAAGGTGAAACCCACCCTATCAGGCTCACAGCTACCACTCAAATTATCGCAACTTACTTGATACTTAAACCCACAACTTGCTGATAAAATCCACTCAATAGCTTGGGGTTTAATTTCAACCACTTCAAATTCTGCTTGTATTTCAGCACTGCGACCATCTGGCTGGTACCAATAACCATAATCTTCTAATAACCGCCTTGCTTCTCCGGCAATACACCAATGTCCGAGTTCATGCATCGCTGATGCATAATAGCCACGTGCAAATATAATTTGATGGTGGTTACGTTCCTCTGAAGCAGGAAGATAAATTGGATCATCACCACCTAATAATAGTTCAGTATTTAAACGATCTAAAAAGACCGAGTTAAACAAACGAATAAGATCGTTATAGTCATGTTTTATATATGTTTTCATTTAATTATAATTAGCGTGTCATGATTATTTAACGCACGAAGTATATAGGTTTTCATAACTAAGCGCGAACTCTCACTTTAAATTATCAGTTATCGTCAATATTTATATTGTTACTATAAATATTATTTTTACATGAGCTCAATTAATCCCAAAAACAATTATTTTCATTAGAAGTTGAGATGCGTCACTAATACAATATTGTCATCCCCATAATTAACCACAGGCATCACAGTTATTATGCTTCTTTCTATCTTATACATTATCGGAATTACTGCTGAGGCGATGACTGGTGCGTTAGCGGCGGGTAAACGCCATATGGATTGGTTTGGGGTAATGGTAGTAGCAAGTGCAACCGCTATTGGTGGCGGTACAGTACGTGATATTTTATTAGGTCACTATCCATTGGGTTGGGTGGCTCACCCACAATATTTAGTCATTACCTGTGTTGCAGGCTTACTTACCACCGTATTAGGTAAATGGGTAGTACGGTTCCATAAGATTTTTATCATTCTTGATGCGATTGGTTTGATTGTATTTAGTATTATTGGCTGCCAAGTCGCGATCACAATGGGGTTATCGCCAATTATTTGTGTGGTTGCTGCGGTAGTAACTGGTGTATTTGGTGGGTTGTTACGCGATATGATCACTCGCCGTAGACCAATGGTACTACATAAAGAACTTTATGCATCGGTGTCATTTCTAGCAGGTATTATGTATCTCACTATGCTGCATTTTAATGTACCGGCTGATATTACTACACTGGTTACATTAACCGTTGGATTTAGCTTACGCATGGCTGCTGTGTTCTTTAGCTGGAGTTTACCGGTATTTAAGTTTGAAGAAGCAAAAGCTTAAAAGCAGGGAAAGCAAGAACGAGGAAAGGCAGTAGCGAGTGACGAGTTATTAATACACTCGTAATCTCGAAACCTATTTCCTCGTTACTAATACACTCGTAATCTCGAAACCTATTTTCCTCGCCTCTATATCTTCGGCGTTGTTGTTACCACATCGGCATTTTGAGCACGGTTACGTAGTAAGTGATCCATGAGAGTGATTGCTAACATCGCTTCTGCAATTGGCACGGCACGAATACCCACACACGGATCATGGCGGCCTTTAGTAATCACCTCTGCCGACTCACCTTGTTTAGTAATCGTTTCTCCAGGAACACTGATACTAGACGTCGGTTTTAAGGCAATATGAGCAATGATATCTTGTCCTGATGAAATACCACCAAGAATGCCACCAGCATGATTCGTTTTAAAACCTTGTAATGTCATTGCATCACGGTGCTCACTACCACGTTGCTCAACCACATCAAAACCATCACCGATCTCAACCCCTTTAACGGCATTGATGCTCATTAATGAATGGGCAATATCAGCATCTAGGCGATCAAACACGGGTTCACCTAAACCAACAGGTATATTCTGTGCAACGACGGTAATTTTAGCACCAATAGAATCGCCATCTTTTTTAAGATTACGGATCAACTCATCAAATGCGTCAACTTTATCCACATCCGGACAGAAAAAGGCATTTTGTTCGATTTGTTGCCAATCAACCTTATCAATTTTAACCGCCCCCATTTGTGACAGATAAGCGCGTACTTCGATGCCATGTACTTGTTTTAGGTATTTCTTAGCAACAGCACCTGCAGCAACACGCATTGCCGTTTCACGTGCTGATGAACGGCCACCACCACGATAATCACGTACCCCATACTTTTGATGGTAAGTGTAGTCAGCATGACCAGGACGGAATAAATCTTGAATATTAGAGTAGTCTTTTGAACGTTGATCGGTATTTTCTATCAACAATCCAATTGATGTACCTGTGGTTTGACCTTCAAACACACCTGATAGAATTTTAACTTCATCAGCTTCACGGCGTTGAGTGGTATATTTTGAGGTGCCAGGTCGACGACGATCAAGATCGTGTTGCATGTCAGCTTCTGTGAGTGCTAATCCTGGTGGGCAACCATCAATAATACACCCCAATGCGACTCCATGACTTTCGCCAAAAGTGGTGACACGAAACAATTGTCCTATAGTATTTCCAGCCATCAATAACCCCCCTAATATAATAACAACATTTAATTTACATTATTTTTAAATTTTTTACTAATATCTTTCCCTATTTTTATCATCGGTTTCTCTATATATAGATAAGTGATCGATGAAACAAAAATAACAACCAAGAGTACTAGCGGCATCAAAAGCATATATTGGCTAAATGATAAAGTTGAACATAGCGAAGGAAATAATATTGTATATATTGTATATAAAACCAAACCATGAATAAGATAAATACTATAACTAATATCACCCAAATATATAGCTATTTTATTTTTTAATAATCCGTTAAAATCAAAACCATAAGTGAACAATAAAAATATTATGCCAATAATAAAACTTTGATAAAATCCAAAAGATGTTTTAAATAACAAAAATAACAAAAATAACAAAAATAAAGCCATACAAAATACATACTTATTATTTACATTAATATTTGTTTTTTGTGTTTTTGATTCAATAAGGGCACATATAAAACCGAATGCAAAAAATGAGAACATAACACTGTTAAATGTCCACACCCAAATTTCAATAACAATAGGATTAATACTAAAATAAAAAATGGCAAATACCAAGATAACAAATAGAGGCTTTATCTTATTATAAATAACATATAACAATGGTAACATTATATAAAAAAACCATTCATATGATAACGTCCATGTGACACCAGCTAACATTAAGCTAGCATGGTTATTACCATTAATACTTGGGGTAACAAACACCCCCCAGTCAAATAACTCTAATAATAAATTTTTAATTGGAACGTTTAAATTAAAACTCATCATGTAAAATGAATACAATATAACAATAAAGGTAACAAATAAATAAATAGGATAAATTCTAAACACTCTACCTATAAAGAAATCTAACCAATTATTTTTAGTCATAATCATTTTTTTTGTAAATAAGTACCCGGTAATAATAAAGAAAAAACCAACACTCGCTTGTCCTAAATGATTATAAAAATCAGACTCAGGCCTAACCCATATTCCTTTTGTTTTCCAAACATATGTTATTACATAGTGATGAATAAATACGGATATAGCTAAAATAGCTCTCAACCCATCTATTGAACCATATCTACGACTATTTTCTTGCATAAGATTAATACATAAAATAAAAAGTCATTCTAATACAATACACAAAAAAAGCGACAGGCTTTCACCCATCGCTTTCTTATTCATCTCGGTACTCGAAATCTAGTCCCTATGCTACCGCTAACACTTTATCCGCTTTTGCTTTACGGAATTTCTTCAATGATACCGCAACCAGTGCCGTTACAACCATACCAGTAGCCATACACAGTAGTGCTAATAATGGTTTGTTCATTGCACCCAGTAATGCGACTACAGGGCCACCGTGAGCAACACTATTCGTAATACCGAATGAGAACGCCATTACCGCCGCAACCATACTGCCTAATACGTTAGCTGGAATAACAGAGATTGGGTCTTGTGCTGCAAACGGAATCGCACCTTCAGAGATACCGACTAAGCCCATCGCACCTGCAGCTTTACCCGCTTCAATTTCTGATTGCTCAAATATATTAAGTTTACGGCCAATCACAGTTGCTAGCCCCATACCCAATGGCGCTACAGGAATTGCACATGCCATTGCTCCCATAAATTGGGTTTGACCATTAGCAATCATGCCGACAGAGAACAAGAACGCCACTTTGTTAAATGGACCACCCATATCAAAGCCAGCCATACCACCCAGCACAATACCCAGTAGAATAACGTTACCAGTACTCATTTCAGTTAGGACGGTATTCATGGTATGCATTAGGCCAGCAATCGGCGCACCAATAATAAAGATGAACGCACCAGCAATGAATAATGTACCAGTGATCGGCGCAATAAGAATCGGCACTAATGGTTGTAATAATTTGTGGTAATTACGTGTTGCCACCCAACGCACAAAGTAACCCACTAATAGACCCGCGATAATAGCACCAATAAAGCCAGTACCCGCATCAGCACCATAGAATGAACCGTTATTTGCAATCCAGCCACCAATGAAACCTGGAGCTAATGCTGGACGATCACCAATGGCATACGCTATGTAACCCGCAAGTACTGGGATCATTAAGGTAAAGGCGACGACACCAACATCAAGCACTTTTTGCCACATGCTGCCTGGTGGTATTTGCATTCCGGCATCCGTTGGCTGTCCACCAATCGCTAATGCCAATGCAATTAACAAACCACCTGTTACTACAAACGGGATCATGTGTGATACACCGTTCATCAAGAAACGGTATAGATCTGAACGCGCTTTAGATACTTTGCTTTCGCCGTCTTCTAAGCCATCACCATTAGCATCAAACGGTTTCGCAACTAGCGCTTGTTGAATAACACCCTTACCGTCTTTTATCGGTGCTTTAACACCTGTTTTAATTAACTTTTTACCTGCAAAACGTGCCATGTCGACTTGTTTGTCACAGCTAACCACAATGGCTTCAGCACGGGCAATTTCTTCGGCTGTCGGGGAGTTTTTAACCCCAATAGAACCATTGGTTTCAACTTTAATTTCATAGCCTAATTCAGCTGCTGCTTTTTCTAATGCTTCAGCAGCAAGATAGGTATGTGCTACACCAGCAGGACAACCAGTAACGCCAATTAATAAACCTTTATCTTGTGGTAATGTCGTTACGGCTTGTTTTTCAGCTAATAACAATGCTAATGCGTCAGCGGATGTTTTCGCTGATAAAAAGGCATCGATAAAACCATCTTCAATTAACTTTGATGACAACTCCGCCAGCACTTCAATATGGTGATTATCGCCACCATCTGGAGAAGCAATCATAAAAAATAGTTTTGATGGCAAACCGTCTTCTGCACCGTATTCAATCCCGCCACGACTGACACCAATTGCTACTGCTGGTTTAATAACGGCGGCACTCTTAGCATGGGGTAATGCCACACCATCTTCAAAACCAGTATTTCCTAGTTCTTCACGAGCTTTAACATCGATTAAAAATTGGGTTTTATCCGCAACGCGACCTTGTTGAACTAAAATATCTGCCATTTCAGCAAACACTTCATCTTTGGTAGTTGCTTTGAGGTTGAGGTTAATCAACTGCTCATTGATGAGAGTGGTAATCATGTTTTATCCCCGATGATTTATTTATGGACTCGATGACATCGCATCAGCCATCAGCATGGGAATATTGTCGGATTTTTCAGGTAGATAAAGTAGAGTATAAAAAAGGCTTTAACTGGAAATTTGTAACATTGAATCATCAGTGTGAGCTATCGCTCATATTTCAAACCTGATATAAAACAAGTTGAAGACCAATTTAAATTGATATAAATCAAATACTTAAAATAGAGTCGCAGCATAAATAAATCATTTAATTTAACTGGATAATATTTTAATCACTGTCTAAATAAGGCTTTAACTTGGCAGATTATGGGGTTTTTTAGTGCGATAGATCACAGAAAGGAGCGGCGAGGTTTCGAGGAAGAGTAGTAGCAAGGGAAACGAGTGACACGATCTCTGGGTTTGGCATTTACTTAGCCCATTATCCGTGATCTACTCAATGCGTGATCGAGCTTCAAAGACACCAGAGAATAAAGTGACTCTACAACGTGTGGATAATAGATTCCCTATCGCCCTCGCGGGCATTCACTGTAGGGAATGACGGGGTTAGGCCTGAGCATTAAGAATGCCAGTGGGAATAAACTAAAACTCGACAACACAATAATTCTACAACGTGTGGATAATTCCCACAAAAAAAGCGACAGGCTTTCACCCATCGCTCAATCTCGTAATCTTTAAAACTCGAAACTCGTTACTTAGTTATACGCACGCGCAAACATACCATCACAATGGGCTGAGTATGCTTTCGCGTATGCTGGAATAAACACTGACTGACCTTTTTCAAGCGTCAATGTTTCACCGTTATGGTGGGTCACAGTCAATGGCGCATCAATAGCAAACAAGATTTCGGCACTAGTGTTTTGTAAAGCAATATCATGAACTTGCTTATAAACACTGAATTTAAAGTCAGGCACTGGCACATGATAATGTAAACCGCCTTCTGCTACTGTCGGTGCCAATAATAGCTTATCGACCGCCATGCTAGTAAATTCTGTATTCGCCACCAGCTCAGGAACGTCCATAAATTTCGGTGTAAGGCCTGCGCGCAACACATTATCAGAGTTAGCCATGATTTCTAGGCCTGTGCCTTTAATGTAAGCATGTGGCGTACACGCACTTAAAAACATCGCTTCACCGGGCTGTAATGTCAGAACATTTAACATCAATGGTGCAAACAGACCAATATCACCAGGGTATTGCTCAGCTAGTTCTAACAATAACGCAAATAATGGCTGCTCTTGATTTACCTTACAGAAAGCTAATAGTGCATTAACTGCCGCGTCTTTGTGTTCACCTTCCAGTGATAGCATCGCTTCAAAGAAAGCACCTAAACCCGCTTCAGTTTGATTCGCCGCCAGTTGCGCAACAAGATCGCTAATTACCTCAATATTTAAGGTTTGGAACAATGTCACGATCTCTGTAATTTGACGAAAACCATTCATTGCTTGATAAGGCGTTAACGCAAACACAAGTTCTGGTTTATGGTTAGGATCTTTATAATTACGGTTAGCCGCATTACGCGCAATACCGATTTTTTCTTCCTTTGCATAACCGATCTCAGCTTGATGCTTACTGGGATGAACTTGAACTGATAATGCTTTCTCTGCCGCTAACACTTTAAACAAATAAGGTAATTCAGCAAATTTAGCTTGGGTTTCTGCGCCAATAATTGCATCTGGATCTGTGGCAATAAAATCGGCTAAGCGAACAGTTTCACCATTAACAATAATTGTTGAGCAGCCATTAGCATGTGCACCCATCCACATTTCTGCTTGCGGTTTTTGCTGTGGATTTGGAATAGCAAACAGATGTTCAATTGATGTTACACTGCCCCAAGCATAATCTTGGATCACGTTACCCATCTTATAAAAGACAGCACGGGTAGAGTCAGTCATTTTCAGGTCCTATTGTTATTATTGCTCAAAATGTTGATGGCATTGCATTAACCATTATGATTAACGTTATGCGCTAACTGACCGCACTATAGCAAAACTTAAACTGTTTATTCAGCACAAACTAACAATCCTGCTACTGCCACTGCAAATATAAAGTGAATACTATGGACAATGTTTTCTTTAATTTAATCGACTCAATCTTAACGGAACGAGAAAGCTTTAATCGAATTTGGTTTGCAGGCGGTAAAACTCAACCACCGCAATTTAGCTATCAAGTCAACTTTCCACGGCTAGAACTGGTGCTTAAAGGTGAATATGTTAACCAACTTGATGATGGTGATAATGGCATTTGCCAAATTAGTTTAATGGCTGGCGATGCTATCTATATTCCCCCCAACAGTTGGAACCAACCGAGTTGGAATACTGAATGTTCAGTACTGAGTTTATTATTTGGTAAGCGTCAATTAGGCTTTAGTTTGGTCAGTAAAACCAAAGATAGCCCTAAGTTTTATGATGTCCAAAAGCATTCTATTCAAGCATGGACCGGACATGCGATTGATCCGATCTTAACCGCTCTCAACATGCTAGCTACCGAACCTCAACAACAGCCGATGGATGAACATTTACTGCAAGCATTGCTAAGCTACACCCGTAACATGCTGCATGTACCGCTGCATCAATCAAAAAACCGTACTGAAGATCTCTATCAAGGAATTTGTATTTATATCCAAGAGAATTTTCACCGTGCAATTAGTCGCGATACCATTGCTAATCGATTCAATATTACGCCTAACCATCTATCACGCTTATTTCGTCAGCAAGGACACATGCGGCTAGCTGACTATATTTGCTGGGTTCGCATTGAGCGCGCCAAATTTATGTTACGTCAATATCCATTTCGATTAACTGAAGTTGCCAGTCGCTGCGGCTTTATCGATGTAAATTATTTTTGTCGCGTATTTAAAAATAAAACCGGTCGAACGCCATCAGAATATAGAGCGGTAGCATAAGCCACTATCTCAACGCTTCAATCACTAATGCTTTAAGTTCTTGTGGCTGTTGAGCGAATTTTAACGCTGCGCAATAATCATCATTTAATAAACATTTTGAAAACTGCGCAAATGCCATGATCACTGCTTTAGGTGGTGGTTTAGGTAATATCATCGCAATAGCTCGAGTGATATTGCCTCGAGATGAGCCCCAATCAATAGACTGGTGATGGCACACAATCGCTATTGCAGGCGTGGCTATCATCTCATGCATAATATGAGGCAGTGCGATACTCGGTCCCATAACCGTTGCAGAAATAGTTTCTCGAGCTAATAACGCTTGCCGTAATGCGGGTTGTTGTTCTGAAGAAATAACGTGTTGCGCCACCAACATTTGGCTTAATTGGGCAATCGTATCAGCTTTATCACTACAATGACTGGCGCGACAATCGTCATAACTAATGCTGGTTAATGGGAAACTGATCTTAAAGGGTAATGAAGGCGACAATTGTGATAGTGATAACGCATATTGGCCAATAAAGTCAGTTAACACTAAGTTAGCTAATTCAGCATCATTGCCTTTGATAATTAACTGGCATAAAGCGTACGGTTTATTGGCTAATGACAACATTTTTAAGGGCTGTGATATTGGAGCGCGAGTAAGCTGACTAACATTAAATAACTCAACCTTTGATTGAAAGTAAGTGGTTAACTTTTTGAGTTGATTAAGTTGATAAGAAGGTAGCCCTGCTTCACCACAATAGAATGTGATCCGTCTTTCTAACATCATTATTCCTTTAGTAGAGCTGTGACGTAATCACAATTATTGACACAATTGCTGACAACGTTCAATTACCGCTATTGCATCAACTAATACTTCCTCAATCGTCACACAATGAATACGGCTACCAGTAAAGCGAGCCCGTTGTTCAACTTCAATATCAGAGGCAATTAATACAATATCTGCGTTGGCAATATCTTTAGCCGTGAGAAAATTCTCGATGCCCATAGCACCTTGGGTTTCCACTTGGATCTTTATCCCCATTTGATGCGCGGTTTTATTAAGAACATCCGCAGCCATATAGGTGTGTGCTATACCCGTTGGGCAGGCTGTTACCGCGACAATTTTCATTTTTAATCCTTAAATAAATAGTAACGAAGGGTGAGGGAAAAAAGGGATGAGGTTTCGGGGGGAGAGGAAAGAGTAGTAACGAGTAGCGAAAAAATAAGGTTCAAAAAAACGAGGAAAGTTAAGCAGCTTTTATTGCCTTCACTTTTCCTCGTTTCTATTTTATCTCACTCCTCGAGATCTAAGCTCTTCCCTGCTCTTCCTCAAGACTCGAAACTTCGAACCTCAAGATCTACGCTCTTACTCTTCGCGTTTTGATTTCCACTTTTTAATACCGCTGCTCTTACCGCCAAAGCTTGGTTTACTATCACGGCTTGGCGCTGAAGTACGTGCTGGACGATCATCATTATTACGACGAGGTGCATCAGTACGACCACCACGACTTTCATTGTGACCATTACGATCTTCATTACGATTACGGCTACTGCGGTTAGCACCATCTGGACGACGATTGAAATCACCAGTACCACTATAGGTTTTAAACTGCTTTTCAGCTGCATGGCGTTCGTTGCGTGCTTCTTGCTGGCGATGATCATACAACTTAGCATCTGTTGCTTTTGCAATCGTACGGCCTTCAGCATCAGTTTTTGATGCTTCTTCAGTACCACTTGATTGAGCGATCAACTGCTGAATTTCATTAATTTCAGCATCAGTTAAATAACGCCACTTACCGTTTGGTAGACCATCAATCGTAATGTTCATGATACGTACGCGACGAAGTTTATACACTTCATAACCTAACGCTTCACACATACGACGAATTTGACGGTTTAAGCCTTGAGTCAATACGATGCGGAATGAGAAGTTCGTTTCTTTAGTGACTTTACATGGCAAGGTCACTGTATCTAAGATCTCAACCCCAGAAGACATTTTTTCAATAAATTCAGGAGTGATCGCTTGGTCAACACGGACGACATATTCTTTTTCATGCGAATTACCCGCACGTAGAATTTTATTAACGATATCGCCGTCATTGGTTAAGAAAATAAGACCATCAGAAGGCTTATCTAAACGACCAATCGGGAAAATACGCTTACGGTGACCAATGAAGTCAATCACGTTGCCTTCAATATGACGTTCTGTAGTACAAGTAATACCTGTTGGCTTATTCAGCGCGATATAGATTGGACGCTCTTTGCTACGTAGTGGCTTATCATCAACCAATACCTCGTCGTTATCCATTACGCGCATACCCATTTCTGGCACAGTGCCATTGATGGTTACACGTCCCTGATCAATCAGCTTGTCCGCCTCACGGCGTGAGCAATAGCCTGTATCACTGATAAATTTATTAAGTCGAACCCCTTTCGGGCTCTGCTGGTCAGTAGAATTTTGTGACATGGTTTTCTTCTATAAAGGGCTTTAGGTCGATCAGGGCAATAAACCACTTAATTGTAGTTTACTTGCTCGATAGTTGTTATGAGGGGAAGTTTAACTGATTGTGAGACGAGTAGCGAGTAGCGAGTTTTTAACCTTTCGCAAACTCGCTACTCATATTATTTACTTCGGTAAATCACCGTGGCTAATACGGCCGACATAATCATGCTGCAATTCTTTTTCTAATTGCGCTTCAATATATCCTGGAGATTTCGTTTTCGCTGACAATAAACGGTACATAGCAGGGATCACTAATAGTGTTACTAAAGTGGCAAATGCCATTCCAAAGAACACCACAGTACCGACTGAAATACGACTTTCAGCACCAGCCCCCGTTGATAGAATCAAAGGTAATGCACCAAATAAAGTCGTGAAAGCTGTCATTAGAATTGGGCGTAGACGACGTACCGAGGCATCGATAATCGCTTGCTCAAACTCTATTCCTTTATCACGCAGCTGATTAGCAAATTCAACGATAAGAATACCGTTTTTAGTTACCATACCAATCAACATAATCATGCCTATCTGACTATAAATATTGAGCCCTTGCCCCATTACCCATAATCCAGCAAGACCACCAAAAATTCCCATCGGCACCGTTAGCATTACCACCAGCGGGTTGATAAAGCTTTCAAACTGCGCTGCAAGCACTAAATAAGCCACCAATAACGCCAAGCCAAATACCACGAATATACTGCTTTGGTTATCACGAAAATCTTGTGATTCACCAGCATAGTTAACGGTAATGTCTGACGGCAACGTATCAATCGCTTGTTGATCAAGAAAATCAAGCGCATCACCTAGCGTGTAACCTTCAGAAAGGCTTGCTTTTAGGGTGATCGATTTCTGCTTTTGGTTATGGCTTAACTTTTGTGCTGATGCCACTTCATCAATTGAAGCGACAGTATCAAGCGTGACTAGCTTGCCATTTTTCGCCCGTAAATAAATCTGACTTAAATCGGTTGAGCTGTTAAAACTATTTTCATCACCGCGCAGATAAACATCATATTCTTCACCGCGATCAACAAAGGTCGTTTCACTACGTCCACCAAGCATCACTTCTAATGTTTCGGCAATTTCAGTTACTGGAATACCTAATTCAGCCGCACGCTCACGGTTAACATTCACCAGTAACTCAGGGGTTGTTTCAGCATAATCTAAATCAGCACCTTCCATTAACGGGCTATCTTCAGCAATGTGTTTAAGCTTAGTCGCCCACTTAAACAGTTCTTGGTAATCCGCACCGCCCAATACAAATTGTACGGGTTCAGATGATCCACCACGAAAGCCTGGCATCATTGGCATTACGCGTACATCAGGAATACCGGCCAATGTTTTACTGATCAGACCCAAGGCTTGTTGAGCACTAACAGAACGATCATTCCAATCTTCTAATTGCATGATCACAAAGCCAGTCTGATCCCCTGCTCGGCCACCAAATGCTGGTGATTGAATGCTGACAGATTTCAGTACACCTTTACCGAGTAATGGTAATAAGCGGGCTTCAACTTGATCCATGTTGCCAATCATACGGTTATAACTGGTACCTTCTGCACCTTTCACAAAAGCAAAGAGTACTCCGCGATCTTCTTGTGGTGCGAGTTGAGCGGGGATCACTTTCATTAACCCTGCACTGGCGGCAATACACGCTAATACCACAATCGGTGCCACGAAACGTTTTTTTACCGCAACAGTAACAATACCGCGATAACCATTTTCTAATTTATCAAATTGACGATTAACCCACAGATTAAATCGATTTGGTTTCACATTCGCTTTAAGTAATTTACTGCACATTACTGGTGTTAACGTTAATGCGATTAAAGATGAGAAGATCACCGCCATTGCAAGTAACACTGAAAATTCAGTAAATAATCGCCCAACCATACCTTCCATAAAAGATATCGGTAAGAACACCATCACCAAGACTGCTGTGGTTGCAATAACCGCAAATCCTACTTCGCGAGTGCCTTTATAAGCCGCTAATAACGGTGATTCTCCACGTTGTAAATGATGGAAAACGTTTTCAACCACCACAATGGCATCATCGACCACCAATCCTATCGCCAGAATTAACGCCATTAGTGTCAGCAAGTTAATTGAAAAGCCAAAGAAATAAGCCGTAATAAATGCCGAGATTAATGACACTGGTACCGTTACTGCAGGAATTAAAGTTGCACGCACTTGACCAATAAAAATATACAACACCAGAATCACTAGCGCACCCGTGACTAACAGAGTGTTATAAACTTCATTAATCGAACGTTCGATAAACACCGTTGCATCGTAATCAATCGTCAACGACGCCCCTTGCGGCAAAAACTTTTGCATCTTCGCCACTTCAGCGCGCACTTCTTTCGCAACATCGAGCGGGTTAGCATCAGACATCGTTACAATGCCTAAACTTAAATTGACTACGCCATTGCTTTTAAAGGTCGAGTTTTCGTTTTCAGCACCAATCGCGACATTAGCAACATCTTTAAGATAAATAGGTGTTCCCGTTGCCGTTTTGCGGATCACTAAATGCTTAAAATCATCAACGGTTTTATATAAGCGTGCGGTACGTACTGACATCACCGTTTGATCGTTACGGACTTCACCACCGGGTAATTCAACGTTTTCATCTTTAAGCGCGTTAACAATATCTTTGGTGGTGATACCGCGTCCTGCCATTAAGACAGGTTGTAACTTGATATACATTACCTTGTATAAAGCACCACTCAGGCTTACTGAACTAACGCCATCAAGCAGACTAAAACGATCTTCTAATACTCGCTGCGCATAATCAGTCAGCTGAGTACGATCCATCTCTGATGATGATAAATTAATATAGATCGCGGGCTCACCAGAACCGTTATCTTTTGAAACAATAGGATCATTGGCATCATCTGGTAATCGACGTTGAGCACGAGCAACCGCATCTCGAATGTCACTTACCCCTTCAGTCAGATCCCAGTCCATATTAAATTCAACGGTGATCCGCGACATACCATTACGAGTGATCGAGGTAATATTCTCTATACCACTGATACCTGACAATTCATCTTCTATCGGCGTGGTAACTTGGCTTTCCATTACCGTTGCTGATGTACCTTCATAAGTGGTCATGATGGTCACCACTGGACTTTCTACATCTGGCATCTCACGTACAGCCAGTTTAGAAAAAGACACAATGCCAAATACACACAACAACAAACTTAATACGATAGCAACCACTGGCCGCTTTACTGAAATATCAGATAACCACATTAGCTCGTCACTCCAGCAGCAGGCGTTATGTCTTTAATGGTGATGCCATCGCGCATATTGACTAATCCTTGTACAACAATACGCTCACCTATTTTAATGCCCTTTTGTATCACTACGTTATTATCAATACGCTCGCCAAGTTCAACCAAAGTGCGATGGACTTTTTGTTGATCGTCAACAATGTATACATAACGTTTAGTGCCTGAATATTCTAATGCTTGCACAGGAATAATCGCTTGCTGATGCGGAATAAAGTCAATATCGGTAGCGAGTAGCATTCCCGGTTTTAGCGCGTGATCTTTATTTTCAAATACCACCCGTACTTTAATATTTAATGAGTCAGGTTGAACACGTGAATCAATAGCTTGAATCTTGCCCACAAAAGCACGATCGCCCCAGGCTTGGCTTCTAGCAGTAACGTTAATTCCAACCTTTAAAGAGGAGATATATTGTTCTGGTACTTCAATATCCAGACGCATAGAAGAAAGGTCATCAAAATTAAACAACTCACCACCCGCAGCAACCATATGCCCCGGACTAAAATCGTATAATCCGATAGTGCCATTAAACGGTGCTCGAATAGCATGATCGTTAAGGTTAGCTAATGCGGCTTTTAAACGTGCATTAGCAATGCTGACACTGGCAGCTTGAGCATCAATTTCTGTTTTAGTAATAGCACCACGAACAAGCAACCGTTTAAATTCAGTTAATTTACGTTGCTCATCATTACGATATGCCAATGCTTCATCGTAGGCAGCAGCGGCTTTATCATTATCAAGTTGGATCAGTAATTGTCCTTTGGTAACCGTTGTATTAACAGGGACAGCAATCGTTTTTATTTTAGCCGACACTTCAGCAGCAACATTAACCGCATGTTCTGCATTCAATTTACCAACTAATGATAACGATTGAGCAACGGCAACCGAAGCAACCTCATCCGTTGTTACAGAAACAACACGTTGCGATCGCTCGGGCGGTGATTTTTTTTGCGCAGCATGTGACGTTCCTTGAAAGTAAAAGTAACTACCTGATAATACTGCGGCGACTAATACTGCTACGGCCATTTTTTTCATTTGCTAAAACCATCATAAAAATACTCGCCGAATAATATCTGAACTAGGGCAGGAGTAACGTCAAGAAATGTAAAGTTAAGCAAAAATTAGCTTAGTGATGAAAAATCAAGCAAGTATTCGATAAATATAACAAAAAGGGTTTACAGCGCTGAAATGTTTGTTATTATCCGCTCCGCACTTGTGGTGGGGTTCCCGAGTGGCCAAAGGGAGCAGATTGTAAATCTGCCGGCACTGCCTTCGAAGGTTCGAATCCTTCCCCCACCACCATTAATTTTGAAGAGTTGTTTTATAACGGCTTTTCGGTGGTTAAAGTGGCCTTTAATCATCATAGCAACATCCCGTGGTGGGATTCCCGAGTGGCCAAAGGGAGCAGATTGTAAATCTGCCGGCACTGCCTTCGAAGGTTCGAATCCTTCTCCCACCACCATCATTTAGAAAGGTTGTTTATAACAACTTTTCGGT
>NZ_PYON01000027.1 GCF_003026355.1 Photobacterium kishitanii
GTGTAGCTTCAACTGGCAGAGCAGCGGATTCAGCGATACCGAAAATCAGCGCCTGTTGGAAGCTCGAATATCGTAACTCCTGCCATCTTCAAGAAAGCCTCGACAGCAATGTGAGGATTTTTTACATTTGTATCATTGTGATAGATAGAGTGTAGCTTCAACTGGCAGAGCAGCGGATTCAGCGATACCGAAAATCAGCGCCTGTTGGAAGCTCGAATATCGTAACTCCTGCCATCTTCAAGAAAGCCTCGACAGCAATGTGAGGATTTTTTACATCGGTATCATTGTGATAGATAGAATATAGCTTTAGTTAGCAGTGCAGCGGATTCAGCGATACCGAAAATCAGTGCGTGTTAGGAGTTCGAATCTCGTCATCTCAGCCATATCCAAGAAAGCCTCGACAGTAATGTGAGGCTTTTTTTAGGTCTATATGGCAGTGATGATTGGTTATCGCTTCAACAAGAGCAGCTGAAGTGATGGTTTTAATACAATAAAGCCTAAGCATAAGTGTTGAGGCTTTATTGTTTAATTACTGATAATTATAGAAATGAGTTAGCCATTGCTGGGCGATCATTATTTCATTATTATCAGATAAAGCCTGAATACCATCAGTGAACTGCTGAGGCTGATTTAGTAGTTGTAACCCTGCCAACATATGCGCAGCTTCAAATAAATAGAGTGTAGGATCACCCATACCTGTTTTAAAGGGAGTATTGGCTGACTCACCGCCAGCAAGCAGATAAACACAGACGCCATTACGGGTTTGGTATTCTTTGACTAATTGATTACTACTAATTTCGGTTAATACGCCCTGAGTGACTAACTCTGGTAGCCGAAGTTCATCATCGGCAGAGGTTACGGTGGTAATGAAAAGAGGCTGGGTTAGATGGTCAAATATTTCGGCTGTTAATGCGGCATTGCCCGTACAGCAAAAAACCATATTGCATTGTTGTATTAAGTATTCAAGAGAGCAAACATTAACACCGTCTCGTGGAAACTGGGTTAAGCGGCGAGGATCTTGGTCAAAGACATGAATATTACAAATATCCTTGTTTTGTAAGTGCTTAATAATTCCACGGCCGAGGTTACCTGCACCAACAACTCCCATTCTTAAAAATCCAGCGTTATTAATTTTAAGGCCAAACTCTTCCCGTAAAATTTGATCAGAATAATGAACAATACATTCAGAGGCTTCAGTATCTGCTGGCGTTTTGATACTTAAATGAGAAACGGTAACTAAGGGCTTGTTGATATTCTTATTACAATATTTGTATAAGCCATTAGCTGTTAATTCAGTGATGCCAACTAATTGTTGTTGAAAGACATGACATAAATGTTCACTCGCATTAGCAAAATAGCCGCCATGATCAAGTATTAAAAAAGGGCTATCGTGGCTGATATATTGCCGAATTAGTGCTTCACAATGTAGAGGATCACGTAAAGACTCCTTATTGTAACTAGGGTTTACTATCTGGCAGTTAGCTATTTGGTTGATGGTTTTTAATAGCTCAGGATTGGCGTCTGCAGTCGCATTTTTAGGAATGAAAACCAGCGGATGCGCTAATTGTGCTAATACATTTATATACGGTAATGAGCCTTCATAGCAGTGCATCACCGAAAATATCACGAGGTTCGGTGGTACAGAGTAATCTTGGGCGACTTGTTTCAAGAATTGATAACCGTGTTCTGCATAAAAATCAGAACAATATGAATGCGTTAAAATTGCGTGTGTCATGAAAATTTCCTTTTTCAATGCAATAAATTAGCAGAGGCAAAGCATTGATATAACAATATTAAAATAATTGAAGTAACGCTTTTAATACATTTTCTTGATGGCGTGATTGTTTACAACAAAGGCCTAGACTTAATGGTGCAATCAGCTCAGCAGGAAAACGCTGCACTTTATCACTCATTGGGCTGTTATTGATAACAACATCGGGTGCAATACCGATTCCACAACCTAAGGCAACCATACTAACGATGGCTTCATGGCCAGAAATTTGAGCGTAAATTGGTGGCGATATTTTTTTTTCTTTAAACCAAGTATTTGCTCGTGATCTTGCTGGGCCTGATTCTGCAAGAATGAACGGTAGTGCTTGCCAATTGGGACCTTGATTTAATAGTTGTTGAATTGCTAGTGGCGCAATTGTCGGTGCAATTACTGACATTGGAATATGATCTAATTCTATATAAGTTAATTTAGCGGAAAGTTGCTCTGGTTTGGCGGTAATCGCGACATCAACTTCATCATTTAGCACTTTATCAATCGCTAGTGCAGAATCACCGGTTAATAATTGAATTTCTATTTGCGGATAGCGATGACGAAAAGCAGTTAATATTGCGGGTAAGTGACTATAACTTGCGGTTACTGAACAAAATATTTTTAGTTTGCCTTGGAGTAATGAACTGTCACTGTTTAATTCGGTTTTCAGTGAGAGCCAATTAGAAATAATCGTAGTCGCTACTGGGATCAGTTTCTTTCCTGCCATGGTGAGTTCAACACTACGGTTGTCACGGCGGAATAAGCTTTGTCCTAATTCTTGCTCAAGACGTTGAATAACACGACTCAGCGCTGATGGGCTGATATGCATCGACTGCGCTGTATGATGAAAACTTAGCGAATCACTTAGGTGAAGAAAAAGTTGCAGATTTTTAATGTTCATTGTCTGATGTTGCATAATTTGCAATTGATTGTTGTGAATATAGCACTTTGCGCAACAAGTTACCTGATCTACTATCATTCTATTCGATAAATAAATATCGAACCAAGGATAAATATATTTCACGGAGTTTGTTGTTATGGCTAATTATTTCAATACCTTAAATTTGCGCCAGCAGTTAGATCAACTGGGCCGTTGTCGTTTTATGGATCGTGCAGAATTTGCTACCGAAGCTGATTACCTTAAAGGTAAAAAGGTGGTTATTGTCGGATGTGGCGCGCAAGGCTTAAACCAAGGTCTTAACATGCGAGATTCTGGATTGAATGTTGCTTATGCTCTTCGCCAGGCGGCAATTGATGAGCAGCGTCCATCATTTAAAAATGCACGTGATAATGGTTTTGAAGTTGGTAGCTATGAACAATTGATTCCACAAGCGGATTTGGTGGTAAACCTTACTCCTGATAAACAACATACCAATGTAGTTGAAACAGTGATGCCATTAATGAAGCAAGGTGCGGCATTAGGTTATTCCCACGGTTTTAATATCGTTGAAGAAGGCATGCAAATTCGTAAAGACTTAACTGTGGTTATGGTTGCACCTAAGTGTCCGGGTACGGAAGTTCGTGAAGAATATAAGCGTGGTTTTGGTGTACCAACCTTGATTGCAGTTCATCCTGAAAATGATCCTCAAGCTGACGGCCTTGAAATTGCAAAAGCATGGGCTGCTGCAACGGGGGGTCATCGTGCGGGTGTGCTTGAGTCATCTTTTGTGGCTGAAGTTAAGTCTGATCTTATGGGTGAGCAAACTATTTTATGTGGCATGCTGCAAGCTGGTTCAATTGTGTGTTACGAAAAAATGCTAGCAGATGGTATTGAGCCAGCGTATGCGGGTAAGTTGCTACAATTTGGTTGGGAAACGATTACTGAAGCGCTTAAATTTGGTGGCGTTACTCATATGATGGATCGCCTTTCAAATCCAGCTAAAGTAAAAGCCTTCGATTTATCTGAAGAGCTTAAAGATCTGATGCGTCCGTTATATAACAAGCATATGGATGACATTATTTCAGGTCACTTCTCAACGACTATGATGGCTGACTGGGCCAACGATGATGCAGAATTATTGGGTTGGCGTGGTGAAACCGCTGAGACTCAATTTGAAAACTATCCCGACTCAGATATTCAAATTTCAGAGCAAGAATACTTTGATAACGGTATTTTGATGGTAGCAATGGTGCGGGCTGGGGTTGAATTGGCATTTGAAGCGATGACGGCGTCAGGCATTATTGATGAGTCTGCTTATTATGAGTCGCTACATGAGTTGCCATTAATTGCTAATACGGTTGCTCGTAAGCGTCTGTATGAGATGAATGTGGTTATTTCAGATACTGCTGAGTACGGTAACTATTTATTTGCTAATGTGGCGACACCGCTATTGCGTGATCACTTTATGGCAACGGTAACAACCGATGTTATTGGTAAGGGCTTAACGACAACAACTAACTTTGTTGATAACCAAAAGCTGATTGAAGTTAATGAAGCATTACGTAATCATCCTGTTGAAGTGATTGGTAAGCAGTTACGTGGTTATATGAAAGACATGAAACATATTGCCGTTGGCGGTTAAGCTTTAGCTTAAATATTCATTAAAAATAAAGCCCAGTTTGATGAGAACTGGGCTTTTTCGTGGTAGTAATAATCGCTAATTAAGCTTTAGTACTGTTGTCTTCGTCATTTAGTTTAGCTTCAAATGCTGACATTTTTTGTTCAAGTTCAGTCAATTTCTGACGAGTGCGTAATAGCACTTGAGTTTGGACGTCAAACTCTTCACGAGTGACTACATCAAGTTTACCCAATTGGGATTGGATCACCTGGCGTACTTTCTGTTCAACGTCATTACCTAGATCTTTAACTGGTTTAGGCATTGCGTCTTGAATTTGTTTAGCTACTTGCTCAAGTTTCTTTGAATCGAACATGATTCGCTTACTCCGTTGCGAAAATCGTTATTAGTCATTGTAATCGGCGCTGTAGTGAAAAGAAAAGGGCGCTGATGATTCAGCGCCCTTTTTCGTGTTGGTTAATTAGAAATGGTTGTCTAAACCATCATCTTCTTCAACAAACACGGGTAGCGGTTTATGCTCACTAGCCAAGAATGTATAAATAACTGGTAATACAAACAAGGTAAATAGTGTACCGATAGATAAACCAGCCACAATAACAATACCAATACTGAAACGCGATGCTGCACCAGCACCTGATGCATACAATAGCGGTATTAGACCGGCAATCATGGCACAGGTTGTCATTAGGATTGGACGGAGACGAATCTTCGCCGCTTCCATTACGGCATCCATGCGGTTTTTACCGTGGTAGAGCTGTTCTTCTTTGGCGACTTCACAAATCAATATACCGTGTTTGGTTATCAATCCTATGAGGGTTATCAAACCTATCTGCGAGTAGATATTGAGTGTTGTCGCACCCCACGCGAGGGCAATCAGTGCACCACAAATTGCTAATGGTACTGAAACTAGGATTACTAATGGATCACGTAGTGATTCAAATTGAATCGCAAGCACCAAGAAAATAATCGCTAATGCTAGACCAAATGTAGCGTATAGCGCATTACCTTCAGTGACGTACTGACGACTTTCACCTAAGTAGTTATGGCTATAGCCTTTTGGTAAGACTTTCGCTGATTCAGTATTTAACCAGTTAACTGCTTCACCAATTGAGGTACCAGGGGCTAATACTGCGCCGATGGTTGCCGCATTTTGTTGGTTAAAGCTTGGTAGTGTTGGTGGTGCTGGAGTGACTTTGATGGTCACTAAGCTACCTAGTGGAATTAAATCACCGCTGTTTGTTTTGACGTAGTAATTGTTCAAATCTTTTGGATTGAAACGATCTTTACGCTCAACTTGCGGAATAACCTTGTAAGAACGACCTAAAATATCGACGCGGTTAATATCACCACCGGCAAGCATGGTACTTAAAGTATTACCTATTGCTTGCATGGTGACACCATAAGCACCGGCTTTATCTTTATCGATATCAATGTTCATGGTGGCAGAGTCATACTTCAAGTCTAAATCTGAGTAGACGAACATTGGGTTATCTTTTACCTTCGCCAACATTTCAGCAGCGACTTGGTAGAGGCTCTTAAAGTTGTTGGGGGTGGTGATAACAAACTGTACTGGTAAACCAGAGCCAGCACCTGGAAGGCTTGGCATTTGGAAAGCAGTAACAGCCATTTGTGGAATATTTTTGATTTTTTGAGTTACTTCATTCGCCACTTCAGTTTGGCTTTGATCGCGTTGGCTCCACGGTTTTAATGTTGCCAGACCAAAAGCTTGGTTAGCTGCAGGGATCCCTGAGAAAATTTGTGCGTATTGAACACTCTTCTGCTCAGTCAGTACTTTGTTAACTTGGTTCATCGTATCTTCGATGAAATCAAGGTTAGCATTTGCTGGCGCGGTACCCATAAATACCACGACGCCATTATCTTCAGCAGGCGCTAGTTCGCTGGGAATAAACTTAAATAAGAACGGCAAGCTTGCACAAGCACAAAGAGCAAATACGATCACGACTGCACGCATATGCATGATACCGCTTAGCATTTTCTCATAACGTAATGTTAGACGATCAAGAAAACCGTGTACCATCAATTCAAATTTATTCGGCGCTTCATTTTGTTTTAAGAAGGTTGCACACATTACCGGTGATAATGTTAAGGCAATGATTCCTGAAATAAATACCGCACCTGCGAGGGTTAACGCAAACTCTTTAAATAATGAACCGGTTAAGCCACCCATTAATGCAATCGGCGCATATACTGCACCTAAAGCAATGGTCATTGAAATAACAGGAACCGCAATTTCACGGGTACCAATAATGGCGGCCCTAAATGGCGTTTGCCCCAGTTTTATATGCCGTTCAACGTTTTCCAGTACTACGATTGCATCATCGACCACGAGGCCGATCGCTAATACCAGAGCCAGCAATGTCATCAGGTTCCATGAGAACCCAAATAATTGCATCACTAGTGCCACACCAATCAGTGATAGTGGAATAGTAATGATTGGAATAATGACTGAACGTAGTGAACCGATAAATAGTGCAATAACCACCAGTACGATTAATGCTGCTTCAAGAATGGTTTTAATAACTTCATGAATCGAGTCATTAATTGCAATCGTTGAGTCATACATCACCGTCATTTTGATGGTGCTTGGCATGTTACGTTCGATAGAAGGTAGTAGGTTGATAACATCTTTGGCAATGTTGATTGGGTTAGCACTTGGTGCTGCTTCAATCGCGCCGACTACTGCTTCTTGGCCATTCGCTGTTGCGCGGTAGCTATCACTGCTACGCGACAGCGTTACTTTCGCAATGTCACCTAAGCGGATCACTTGACCGTTATTACTTGATACAACCAGTTTCTCTAGAGATTCTGGGCTATTCGCTTGAGTGTTAGCACTACCGTTGTACAACACAAAATCGTTGTTAGCTTGGCCAACAGCCGATTGGTAGTTGTTTGCTTGTAGTACTTGAGTTACATCACTGGCAGATAAGTTAAACGCTGCCATTTTTTGTGGATCAAGCCAAACACGTAATGCAAACGGCACGCCGCCATACATGTCTACTTTTGCCACCCCACCAACCGTAAATAGTTGCGGTTTGACTACGCGTTCGATGTAGTCAGTGATTTGGCTTGAGCTTAATGTTTTACTGGTGAAGCCAAGGTATAGCACCCCGGTACCGCCACCAGTAGAAAGCGAGATAGTTGGATCTTGGGTTTCTTTAGGTAATTGAGCCCGCACCGAGTTTACTTTAGCAAGAATATCCGCCAAGGCAGCATTAGGGTTGGTGTTCAATTTCATTTGTACGGTAATGGTCGACATGCCCATAGTACTTTGGGCGGTGATGTAGTCGATATTATCGGCTTGAGCAATAGCTTGTTCCAGTGGCTGGGTGATAAATCCTTGAATAAGGTCAGCACTGGCACCGTAGTAAGCCGTACTCACGGTTACCACGGTGTTTGTCATGTCCGGATATTGCCGAACCTGCATTTTGAAAACCGCCTGTAGGCCAAGCAATGCGATCAGTAAACTGATCGAAATTGCTAATACCGGGCGTCTGATGAATATATCAGTAAAGCGCATCCTGAGCGTTCTCCAGTTACAGCAATGGGATTTCAGCAGGAGCCTTCAGTGCGTCATTTTCAACGATGTGCACTAATGACTTGTTGCTAAGACGAATTTGACCGCTAGTTACGATCTGCTCTCCAGCTTTTAAACCAGAAAGAATTCGTACTTCATTTCCTTTGTTTAGACCTGTAGTTACTACCGTTTGCATCGCACGTAATTTGCCATCAACGTTGCGTAGTACGTACACAGTATCGCCGTAGAGGGTGTAAGTAATTGCGGTTTGAGGAACTACAATTTGATCAGCAATAGTGGGTTGAATTACACGTGCACGCGCAAACATACCACTGCGTAACAGGCCACCGCTGTTAGGAATATCAGCTTGTACCTGAATCAAACCTGTTTGAGCGTTAACCGCTGGCTCAATCGCAGTAATTTGACCTTTAAAGTCAGTATCTTTATAAGCATCGATATTGATATCAACTGTTTGGCCAATCTTGATTTTAGAAATATCCGTTTGCGGAACAGTGAAGCGGAAACGCATCGTCGTGGTGTCTTCTAAACGAATAATTTTAGTGCCAGGCTGAATGTATTGACCTAAATAAACATTACGTAGACCAATTTCACCTGCAAAAGGTGCGCTGATATTACGACGTTGAATAGATTCTTTTAATGATTTGATTTGAGCCACTAATGCCAGGTAGTTAGCTTTGGCTTCATCAAGGCTAGATTTTGATACAGAACCTTTACGGTAAAGATCTTTATAGCGTAGGTAAGATGCTTGCACTGATGGTAGTTTTGCTTCAGTACTTTGCAAGCTTGATTGTTCAACGTTAGAGTTAATTGAAACCAGTAGTTGACCTGCTTTTACCTTTTGGCCGGATTCAAAATTAATTTTGCTGATCACACCTGCGGCTTCTGACGTTAGAGTAACACCTTGCATTGGTTCAATAAAACCAATTGCTTGCAGTGCTGGATACCAGTTTTCAGCTTTGGTTGTGGTGGCTGTAACCGGATAGTTTGCTTCCGGCATATTAGCCATATATTCAGCTATTTTGTGTTCTTTAAAAAGATTGAAACCAATTACACTTCCAAATAGCAGAAGGGCAATAAGTAACATCACGATCCATTTTTTCATTATGAGGTGTGCTCCGGAATTACAATGTTAGTGCTGAATAATGGCGTCCCAAGAGGCATTAATAGCGGCATCAAGCTCGCTATCGGTGATCTCTAATCCAGCATTGATTTTTCGACGGGCTAAATAGCAACTCGTCTCAAGGCTAAGTGTACTTAATATTTCATTATCAAGCGGTTTAAATAGGTTACAGGCTTTACCTTCGTCAAACATCTGAACGACGCAGCTAAATAATTGTTTATTTAATGCTTTTCTTTCGTGTGCATTTTTACGGGGCAAGTTTTGAAATTGCCCTTGATTGATTAATGGAGCATTACCACTAATAGACATATGCCACAGATTTAGCCACATGGTACGGTAGCGCTGTTTAAGCGGCATACTGTCGTTAATATTATGGCTAATTTTTTTGGCGATATAACCTAAAATATGTTCATGGAGTTGGTACAGCAAGTCATCTTTATCATTGAAATAGCGATAAATAGTGCCAGTTGCAACTTGAGCCTCTTTAGCTACCATTTGCATCGATAGACCATGAAAGCCGTGCGTGGCTAACAGTTTTTCAGTTGCAGTTAATATGCGCTCTTTTTTATCAGTCATAACAGCTTACATTTAGTACAAGAGGTATGAATGAATGTTCATTCATTGGCTATTGTAGGATTTGATAATTGATTCGCAAGCCTTATTTTAGCTTTTGTATCATTAATAAGGATATTACAACACTCACAGGGGTGCCAGTATGCTTATTGGTGGCTATGTTCGTCGTTTTTGCAGTAAAAAAGCATAAAAAAGCCCGTATCAAACGAGATACGGGCTGTTATATTAGTTGGCTAGAGAACGATTAATGTGACTGGGTTGGTGGTGTACTCTCTGGTTTTGATTTTGTTTTGCCACGACTAAAGATACGTTCAACTACCACAAAGAAGATTGGGATAAAGAAAATACCTAAGAAGGTTGAACTTAACATTCCGCCGAGCACAGCAGTACCGATAGCATTTTTACCACCAGAACCAACACCAGTACTGATTGCCAGTGGTACAACCCCGAGACCAAACGCGAGTGAGGTCATAATGATTGGACGCAGACGAACACGTACAGCATGCAAGGTTGCTTCAACCAGCCCTGCGCCTTTCTCGTAGTATTCTTTAGCAAATTCAACAATTAGAATGGCGTTTTTGGTCGCTAACCCGACAGTAGTTAATAGACCTACTTGGAAGAATACATCGTTAGGCATGCCTCGAGCATTCATCGCGAGTAAGGCACCAATAATCCCTAGCGGTACCACTAACACGACTGCAAATGGTACAGACCAGCTTTCATATAGTGCAGCAAGTACTAAGAACACTACCAAAATAGATAACGCATATAGCATAGGTGCTTGGTTACCTGATAGGCGTTCTTCATACGATAGACCATTCCACTCAACCCCAAAGCCTGGTGGTAATTGTTTTACCATAGCTTCAATATCGAGCATTGCTTGACCGGTACTGTAACCACTAACCACACTACCTTGAATGTTGACCGCAGGGGTGGCATTGAAACGTTCTAGCCGTGGTGAAGCATATTGCCATTCACCGGTTGCAAAGGCAGAGAACGGTACCATTTCACCTTGGTTATTACGCACATACCAACTATCAAGATCACCTGGTTTCATGCGGTATTGAGCATCACCTTGGACAAAGACTTTCTTCACGCGACCACGATCAATAAAGTCATTAACGTAAGAACTACCCCATGCGGTACCTAGGACTTTATTGACCGAATTAATATCAATCCCAAGAGCACGGATCTTGGCTTGATCGATATTAATTTGATACATCGGTGCATCTTCTTGACCGTTAGGACGGACACCGACCAAATTAGGATTTTCAGCCGCTAATTTAAGTAACTGGTTACGAGCTGCAATGAGTTTGTCATGCCCTTGACCACTGCGATCTTGAAGGTAGAAATCAAAGCCGCTAGCAGTACCAAGCTCGATCACCGCTGGCGGTGCAAACGAGAACACCATCGCATTTTTAATGCTATGGAAGTAATTCATCGAACGGTTAACGATCGATTTAACATCCATGCCGGGTAGTTGGCGATCAGACCAATCTTTTAAGCCCACAAACGCCATTCCCATGTTTTGACCGTTACCCGCAAAACTAAAACCGGAGACACTGAACACACTGGCGACACTATCTGCTTCTTGGGTTAAGTAGTAATCAGACACTTGGTCCATGACTTTTTGAGTTTGTTCTTGGGTTGAGTTAACCGGCAATATTGCCTGACTGAATAAGATCCCTTGATCTTCATCGGGTAAGAACGAAGTTGGCATTCGCATGAAAATCCAGCCAACCGCCACGGTTAAGCCAAGGAAAATAAACATCACTCGAATTGAGCGTTTAATCATTGCAGCAACGCTTGATTCGTAACGTTTGGTTAAGTTATCAAAGGTGCGGTTAAACCAGCCAAAGAAACCTTTCTCATTGCTACCGTGAGCCACAGGTTTAAGCATAGTGGCACATAGTGCTGGAGTTAGGATCACTGCCACCATTACTGACAATGACATTGCGGTTACGATGGTAATCGAGAACTGACGATAAATAACCCCGGTAGAGCCTGACATAAATGCCATTGGAACAAATACTGCTGATAGTGTTAAGGCTATACCGACTAAGGCGCCCGTAATTTGATCCATCGATTTACGAGTAGCTTCAACAGGGCCTAAACCTTCTTCATGCATGACCCGTTCAACGTTTTCTACCACGACAATCGCATCATCAACCAGCAAGCCGATTGCCAATACCATCGCAAACATAGTGAGGGTGTTAATTGAATAACCCGCGAGCGATAAGACGGCGAAAGTGCCGAGTAATACCACAGGTACTGCAATGGTTGGGATCAGTGTAGCGCGGAAGTTTTGTAGGAACAGGAACATGATAATAAATACCAATGCCACTGCTTCAAATAAAGTATGGACAACTCCTTCGATCGATTTTTCGACAAATGGGGTGGTGTCATACGGATAAACCGCTTGTAGTCCTTCAGGGAAGAACGGTTTAAGTTCATCAATTTTAGCTTTGACTGCTTCTGCGGTTGCCAATGCATTGGCACCAGTAGCGAGTTTTATACCAATACCACTAGCAGGTTTACCGTTGTAAAACACTTGTACGGCATAACTTTCAGCCCCGAGTTCTACTCGAGCAACATCTTTTAATAATACCTTAGCGCCTGACGGATCGGATTTAAGGATGATTTTTTCAAACTGGGCTGGTGTTTTTAAGCGACTTTGTGCAGAAACAGTAGCGTTAAGTTCTTGTCCAGGCAGCGATGGCGATGCACCGAGTTGACCTGCGGAAATTTGCGCATTTTGCTCTTTGATTGCCGCAATAACATCAAGACTGGTGAGGTTGTATTTTGTCAGTTTGAGAGGATCGAGCCAAATACGCATTGCGTACTGAGCACCAAAGGTCTGAATTTCACCCACGCCAGGAACACGACTCATTGGATCGGCAACATTCGAACTGATGTAGTCCGAAATGTCATTTTTATCCATTGAACCATCTTCGGAATAGAATCCGACCACCATCAAGAAACTTGAGCTGGCTTTATTTACCTTAACACCTTGTTGTTGCACTTCCATTGGGAGTAGAGGTAAGGCGGATTGCAATTTATTCTGAACTTGAACCTGAGCGATATCAGGATCAGCTTCGGCATTAAAGGTCAGAGTGATTTGAGTATTACCAAAACTATCACTGGTTGATGATAAATACCGTAAGTTATCAATACCTGTCATTCGCTGTTCGATAACTTGAGTAACGGTATCTTCCATGGTTTTTGCATTAGCACCAGGGTAACTGGCACTAATAACGACTGTAGGTGGTGCAATACTAGGGTATTGGGAAACAGGCAGTTTAAGAATTGACAATACGCCAGCTAGCATAACAATAATCGCGATCACCCAAGCAAAAATAGGGCGATCGATAAAGAAACGAGCCATAATTTACTGTTCCTATTATTGTGAGTGAGTGACAGTCATCAGTGTTGGTTCAACCACGACACCTGGACGTATTTTTTGCAAGCCATCGACAATCACTTGATCGCCATCTTTAAGACCACTGGTGATTCGCCATTGGTTATCAATTGCTTCAGCGGTGGTAACGACACGCGATTCAACTTTGTTGTCAGCGCCAACGACCATTGCAATAGCTTGGCCTTTACTGTTGCGAGTAATGGCTTTTTGCGGGATCATGATGGCTTTAGGATCGGTGCCGGTATTCAGTACGGCACGAACATACATCCCAGGTAATAAGATCCCTTCAGGGTTCGGGAATTCGGCACGTAAAGTGACAGAGCCAGTATTGGGATCAACATTTACTTCAGCAAACTGTAGTGTGCCGTGATGCGAGTAAACACTGCCGTCTTCAAGAATTAATTCGACATCGGCATTATTACTCGCCTGAAGTTGACCTTGCTTAAGGGCAGATTTAAGGCGCAGTAATTGGGTGCTTGATTGGGCGATATCAATATTAATTGGATCTAATTGTTGGATGGTCGCTAACACTTGTGTTTGACCAGCACTGACTAATGCACCTGGGGTTACTGATGATTGACCAATACGACCCGCAATTGGGGCTTTTACTTTAGTATAATCAAGATCTATTTTAGCTTTATGGACGCTAGCTTTTGCGACTTCAATTCCAGCGAGAGCAACTTTGTATTTCGCTTGATTATCGTCATAAGTTTGTTTGCTGATTGCACCACGGTTAACCAAGGTTTTACTGCGCTGAGCCAGTGCTTTAGCTGAGTCTAGGTTAGCTTGTGCTTGGGCTAAACTGGCTTTAGCACTGAGGTAAGCGGCGTTATAAGGCGCGGAGTCAATACTATACAATGATTGGCCTTTACTAACACTGCTGCCTTCTTTAAAACTACGTTCAGTGATAATGCCTGAAACTTGAGGGCGAACTTCTGCTTCAAGGTAAGCTTTACTACGACCAGGAAGTTCAACATGAATGGCTTGTGGATGAGAAGTGACAGTAACTGTACCAACAGCCACACTTGTCGTTGCTTGTTGGGTTGGATTTTTGGATGAACTTTGGTCACAAGCTGATATCCCTAGTGTCAAACTGACAATAGTAGCAATGGCTGCGATTTTTCGCATGAAATCTCCTAAATATAAGCAATTATAGCTGTTGTTAGATATTATTTTGTTATTTAACAATAATGTAACTGTTATTTACTTTTTTGTAATCAACATTTAATTCCATTTAGTATTTGGTTCAATTTACTTTGATTTAGTCTAGTTCTTATTCAATATTTCTAGCATAAATCTGGTGGTTAAGTTGTTTTAAGTGATGAAATTGGAATAAATGTTGATGAGTGGTGACAATGTCATTCCGCTAAAAGTGAATAGACTTGTAATTAAAGCGCGTTAAAATGCGCCCGTTTTTAATGACGTCAGGATAACTAATGAAACTGAACCCAAGGCAAACAGAAGCAGTTAAATACGTTTCCGGACCATGCTTAGTCTTGGCCGGCGCCGGCTCAGGTAAAACACGTGTTATTACCAATAAAATCGCTTACTTGGTTCAGCAGTGTGATTATAAGGCGCGCAATATTGCGGCATTAACCTTTACCAATAAAGCGGCACGTGAAATGAAAGAACGTGTTGGTCAAACATTAGGTCGTCAAGAATCCAAAGGGTTAATGGTGTCAACCTTCCATACTTTGGGACTTAATATTGTGCGTCGAGAGTGTAAATATTTAGGTTTAAAAGCTAACTTTTCACTATTTGACGATCAAGATCAGATGGCGTTATTAAAAGAGTTAACCGAAGAAGAACTCGACGGTGATAAAGATTTATTAAAGCAACTACAGTCAACCATCTCGAATTGGAAAAATGACATGTTATCGCCAGTTGATGCTGGTGGCCGAGCGCAAACTGAGCGCGATCAACTATTTGCGCATTGCTATGAAATGTACCAACGTCAAATGAAAGCCTATAACGCTCTTGATTTTGATGACTTAATTCTAATGCCAGTGTTGTTGTTACGTGATAATCAAGAAGTGCGTCAGCGGTGGCAGAATCGCATCCGTTATTTGCTGGTGGATGAATATCAAGATACCAACACCAGTCAGTATCTGTTTGTAAAGTTATTGGTTGGTGAGCGAGCACGATTTACGGTGGTAGGTGATGATGATCAGTCTATTTATTCGTGGCGCGGCGCGCAGCCAGAAAACTTAGCCTTACTTAATAAAGATTTCCCAAATCTTAAAGTGGTTAAACTTGAGCAAAATTATCGTTCAACCAGCCGTATTCTGCGAACCGCGAATATTCTTATTGCTAATAACCCGCACTTGTTTGAAAAAGCGTTGTTTTCTGCGATCCCTGATGGCGCGATGCTGAAAGTGCTGACCGCTAAAAATGAGGAGCATGAAGCTGAGAAAGTGGTCGGTGAATTAATTGCGCATCGATTTATGAACAATACCGCTTATAAAGATTATGCGATTTTATATCGAGGTAACCACCAATCGCGGTTATTTGAAAAGGCGCTGATGCAAAACCGGATTCCGTATAAAATTTCCGGTGGAACATCATTTTTCTCGCGGGTTGAAATCAAAGATATGATGGCGTATCTGCGAGTATTAACTAACCCTGATGATGATAATGCCTTCTTGCGAATCGTGAACACTCCACGACGTGAAATTGGCCCAGTTACCCTCGAAAAGTTGGGAACGTATGCCAATATGCGGGGTAAAAGTTTGTTTGCTGCTAGTTTTGAAATGGGTCTTGAACAGCATCTTTCTGGGCGAGGCTTAGAATCATTGCAGCGTTTTACTCATTGGATTAATCAGCTGACAGATAACGCTGAACGTGGTGATACCGTTGCGGCGGTGCGTCAATTAGTGCGCGATATTCATTATGAAGATTGGCTCTACGAAACCTCAGCTAGTCCTAAGGCGGCTGAAATGAGAATGAAAAATGTCTCAGATCTCTACAGTTGGATCACGGCAGATTTAGAAGGTGATAACTACGATAACGAAGTTAAAACCCTTAAAGAGGTTGTACAACGGTTAACCTTACGCGACATGATGGAGCGTGGGGAAGATGACAGTGATGCAGATCAAGTGCAGTTAATGACCTTGCACGCATCGAAAGGCTTAGAATTCCCTTATGTGTTCTTAGTGGGTACTGAAGAAGGTATTTTGCCGCATCAAACCAGTATTGATGAAGATAATGTTGATGAAGAACGACGACTCGCTTATGTGGGGATCACGCGAGCACAACGAGAGCTAACTTTTACGTTATGTAAAGAGCGGCGCCAATATGGTGAGTTGATCAAACCAGAGCCAAGTCGTTTCTTGTATGAGCTACCACAAGATGATTTGGAGTGGGAAAATGAGCGTAAACCGGTTACTGCTGAAGAGCGAATGCAAAAAGGCCAAGCCCATATTGCCAATATTCGTAATCTATTTAAAAAATAGCGATTAGCGAACGGTTTATTAGATAAAGGGGGAGAGATCCCCCTTAACTTGCAACTAATGGCCGTTAGTTGGGGTTGATCATATAGTTAATTGCCGCAACAATTTCAGCATCGCTACAATCCATACAGGTACCTTTAGCTGGCATGGCATTAAAGCCCTTAATTGCATGCTCAGTAAGTACCGCATCACCTTGACTCACTCTTGTTGCCCAATCATCGGCATCGCCTTTTTTAGGTGCGGCCATCAAGCCTGAATTATGACAAGAAGCACAATATTGATCATAAATAGCTTGGCCTGTTCGCGATGGCGTAGTTGTCGCTGCTGCGACAGACTCTGCTCCTTCAAGATGAATATTACCACTGGGTTTAATACGCTCGCTGATCGCAGAGCTAGACATATCGGCTGCAATAGCCATCGTCGAGAAACAAGCTAGAGTACTGATTGCTATTAGCCATGATCGTAAAGATAAATCCATTATTTTCACCTCTATTACATCCTGTTATAAGGGGCTGCTGTGATGATAGTACATTGATGAATAATACTTAGTTTAAACTTACAGCAGATGTTGCAACTCTGTAAGTATAGCAACTGTGATATCTGATAATGTTTGATGTTGTGCTATGCATGACACGAATCAACGCCGATTTGCTGATAAAATCAGCGAGTAACGTAAAAATAAAAAAAAACACTTGCCGAGTAGCGTTCTGATCCGTAATATTCACCTCCGTCGATAGGGCAAGGCGCCCGTAGCTCAGCTGGATAGAGCGTTGGCCTCCGGAGCCAAAGGCCGAAGGTTCGAATCCTTTCGGGCGCACCATTATCCGGTCGTATTGGCAAAGGTTACAAACATTGGTGGCTATAGCTCAGTTGGTAGAGTCCCGGATTGTGATTCCGGTTGTCGCGAGTTCAAGCCTCGTTAGCCACCCCATATTATAAGATGTTGATATCCCAGTCAGCATGTTGGCTTTTTAAAGCCCGCTTGTTTTACAAGCACACAGAATTAAGTCGGTGAATAGCGCAGTTTGGTAGCGCATCTGGTTTGGGACCAGAGGGTCGGGGGTTCGAATCCCTCTTCACCGACCACTTACAATGGTGGCTATAGCTCAGTTGGTAGAGTCCCGGATTGTGATTCCGGTTGTCGCGAGTTCAAGCCTCGTTAGCCACCCCATTATTCAGGTTATCTTTTATTAGAGACCTTGGCCTTGTAAGCCTAAACATTGTCGGTGAATAGCGCAGTTTGGTAGCGCATCTGGTTTGGGACCAGAGGGTCGGGGGTTCGAATCCCTCTTCACCGACCACCATTAAGAAACCTGAATCGAAAGATTCAGGTTTTTTTTCATCTGAAGAAAATGATCAATAGCACATCTTTGAATATTTAATCTGGAAATCAGAGGGGCGGGGGTTCTTCGATATTAGAATCTCGCTCTTCACCGACCACTATTAAGAAATCTGAATCGAAAGATTTAGGTTTTTTTTCATCTGAAGAAAATGATCAATAGCACATCTTTGAATATTTAATCTGGAAATCAGAGGGGCGGGGGTTCACCTATATTAGAATCTCGCTCTTCAGCGACCACTATTAAGAAATCTGAATCGAAAGATTCAGGTTTTTTTTCATCTGAAGAAAATGATCAATAGCATATCTTTGAATATTTAATCTGGAAATCAGAGGGGCGGGGGTCTTCGATATTAGAATCTCGCTCTTCAGCGACCACCATTAAGAAACCTGAATCGAAAGATTCAGTTTTTTTTCGTTTATAGAAAATAATGCCGTTTGGTAGCGTATATGTGGATGTTGGGTGTGAGTTCATGACTCTGATTAAATTTTAGAAAACAGTTCGAAGATGCTGTGAAGGCTGTTGATGTAAATTGTGCCATCCAGCGTAGTGGTAGCTATATCCACTGATGTTCGTATTTTCAGTAGTTGTTATCGCTATATTTTTGAAAAAAAACGCTACTTTGTTTAATTAATGTTAATTGCTGTATTGGTGGTGTTTGCTGTTTTATTCATGATGGTGTTTTTTAATGTTTATAGTTGTTTGGTTTATTGTGTGGTTTTTAAGAGGTCGTTGATTGTAATTCAGGATGTTATGGTTTATTTGTTGTTTAGTGTTCCGTTGTTTTAGTATGCACTTATATAAAATAAATATGCGAGAAATATAAATAGTGATAGTTTTTTACTTTGTTTTGTTGCTTTTTTGTAATATTTTTGACAAATTGAACTAAGGCATGCGATCAGACAATAGTATTGGCATGGAAAGGATTCAATTTTTCAGATAGGCAGGATGCTGCCAGTAGTGGAGTCTGATAATGGCATTATTAGAAGTAAAAAACCTTCGTATAGAATATCCCTCGCGTCATGGTGTCCATGCAGCAGTGAAATCACTGTCATTCTCAATTGAGCGTGGTGAAATTGTGGGTGTTGTCGGTGAGTCCGGTGCTGGTAAATCTACGGTTGGTAATGCCGTTATTGATTTATTAAGTCCGCCAGGAAAAATCGCGAGTGGTGATGTTTTTTTAGATGGCAATAAAATCTCTGGTTTAAGTGCCGATAAAATGCGCCAAGTTCGCGGCTCAAAAATTGGTTTTATTTTCCAAGATCCAATGACGTCATTAAATCCATTGTTTACGGTTGAGCAACAGCTAACTGAAACTATTGTTACTAATCTAAAGGTGTCGCAACCTGAAGCGGTAAAGCGTGCATTAGCATTGATGGAACAAGTTGGTATTCCTGAGCCTCAATTACGGATTAAACAATATCCGCATCAGTTTTCTGGTGGTATGCGTCAACGGGTAGTGATTGCGATTGCGTTAGCCGGTGAGCCAGATTTGATTATTGCCGATGAGCCAACCACAGCATTAGATGTATCAATTCAAGATCAAATATTAACCTTGATCCGTGATTTATGTGTGCAGAAAAATGTTGGCTGTATGTTGGTTACCCATGATATGGGCGTGGTTTCAAATGTTACCGATCGCGTTGCAGTTATGTATCGTGGCGATTTAGTTGAAATCGGGACTACTGAGCAAGTGCTGCGACGTCCACAACATCCTTATACCCAAAGTTTGATTTCGGCTGTGCCGCGTTCAGATGTGAAACTGAAACGATTCCCGTTAGTCACTTATATTGAAGATGCTCAACAGCCACCGCCATTAGATGTAAAGAATCATTGGTTAGGGCAAAGCCAAGATCAACGTGCTTATGAAGGTGCATTGCTTGAGGTTGAGCATGTTAACTTGCGCTTTATTACTAAAGATTCGTTATTTGAGAGTCGGCGCGAATATGTGCAGGCAAATAACGATGTCAGTTTTCATATTGCAGAAGGCGAAACGTTTGGTTTAGTTGGCGAATCCGGTTCTGGTAAATCAACTATTGCTCGAGTGATTGCTGGCTTATACCCACCAAATAGCGGCAAAGTACGTTTTGAAGGTATTGATTTGACTGCTTTAAAAAGTGAAGCCGAACGTCGTCCACTACGTCGTCAGATGCAAATGGTGTTTCAAAATCCGTATACCTCAATGAATCCCAGAATGCGTATTTTTGACATTATTGCTGAGCCAATTCGGTTTCATAAATTAACGAAAAATGAAGCTCAAACTCGCCAGATTGTGAATGATTTATTGGATCATGTTGGCTTAGGGCGAGCTGCGGGGATTAAATTTCCGCATGAGTTTTCGGGCGGCCAAAGACAGCGGATCTCGATTGCACGGGCGTTGGCAACGCGACCACGATTATTGATTTGTGACGAGCCAACATCGGCATTGGATGTCTCAGTACAAGCACAGATCCTTAATCTATTAAAAGATTTACAAGATGAACTTAATTTGACGATGTTGTTTATTAGCCATGATCTACCGGTTATTCGTCAAATGTGTGATCGAATCGGGGTGATGCAACAGGGAACATTGTTGGAAGTCGCGCCAACAGAACAATTATTTACCGCACCACAGCATCAATATAGTCAGCATTTGATTTCGTTAATGCCTGAATTTAAAGGGTTAGAAATTAAACCTCAGCAACGTGCTTAATGAGTTGTTATGAGTTGATAAGTAAAAACAGACTAAGCAACGGCGCTTAGGCATAAAGGAGTTATGCAATGAAAACCATCAAGAATAAATTAGCACTAGCATTGATTGCTGCAGGTTTGAGTTTTAGTGTTACCGCAGCAGATTTAAAGCTCGGTTATGCGTCAGATCCGGTATCGCTTGATCCTCATGAGCAATTGTCTGGCGGTACACTACAGCTGTCGCATATGGTATTTGATCCACTAGTACGTTTTACTCAGCAAATGGATTTTGAACCGCGTCTGGCACAAAGCTGGGAGCGTATTGATGCTCATACATTCCGTTTTAAATTACGCCCTGGAGTGAAATTTCATTCGGGTAATCCATTGACGGCTGATGATGTTATTTGGACCTTTAATCGTCTCCAGTCATCACCTGATTTTAAAGCGATTTTTGAACCGTATTCTGAGATGAAAAAAGTTGATGATTATACGGTAGATATTATTTCAAAAGGCGCTTACCCATTGGTTCTGCAAACTGCAACCTACATTTTCCCAATGGATAGCAAGTTTTACACTGGTAAGACGGCTGATGGTAAAGATAAAGCTGAAGTTGCCAAACACGGTAATTCATTCGCTTCAACTCACATGTCAGGTACGGGACCATTTACGGTCACTAAGCGTGAGCAAGGGGTAAAAGTTGAATTTACTCGATTTGCGGGTTATTGGGATACAGCCTCAAAAGGCAATGTTGATACCATTACGCTATTACCGATCAAAGAAGATGCGACCCGTGTTGCAGCATTACTTTCTGGCGGGGTTGATATGATTGACCACGTTGCACCTAATGATCATAAGCGTCTTAAAAATGCCAAGGGGGTTGATTTAGTAACTTTACCGGGTACGCGTATTATCTCGTTTCAAATGAATCAAAACAGCAATGAAGCATTAAAAGATGTCCGTGTTCGTCAAGCGATTGTGCATGCGATTAATAATGAAGGCATTGTAAAGAAAATCATGAAAGGTTTTGCAACTGCTGCTGGTCAACAAAGTCCTGCTGGTTACCAAGGTCACGATAGTGAATTGGTGCCGCGTTATGATGTTAAGAAAGCTAAGCAATTAATGAAAGAAGCTGGTTATGAAAATGGCTTTACACTGACTATGTTAGCGCCAAATAACCGTTACGTGAACGATGCAAAAATAGCCCAAGCGACAGCTGCAATGTTGTCAAAAATTGGCATTAAAGTTGATTTAAAAACCTTACCCAAAGCGCAGTACTGGCCAGAGTTTGATAAATGTTCTGCCGATATGATGATGATTGGTTGGCATGCAGATACCGAAGATTCAGCTAATATGACTGAGTTTTTGACCATGACTCGCAATGAGAAAACAGGTAAAGGTCAATATAACTGTGGCTTCTACTCTAACCCAGAGGTCGATAAGCTAGTTACTGCCGCTAATATTGAAACCGATCCAGCTAAGCGTGCGGTAATGTTAAAACAAGTGGAAGCAACGCTTTATAACGAAGCGGCATTTGTACCATTACATTGGCAAAGCCTAGCATGGGGGGCACGTAGTAATGTCCACGCCGCTGATGTAGTAAACCCAATGGAACAGCCATACTTTGGTGATCTCGTGGTTGATGAGAAATAATCGTTAGCCACCAATAGCTAAGCATGAGTGCCGGGGCTTGCTCCGGCATTTTTTCAGGATGAATTAAAAGGGGCAGGGAATGTTTTCGTTTCTGGTCAAACGCCTGTTTCAGGCACTGATAGTGATGTTTGTGATCAGTCTGGTGGCATTTGCCATTCAGGATAACCTTGGCGATCCGTTACGAGAACTCGTCGGGCAGTCGGTATCAGAAGCTGAACGTCAACAATTACGGGATGATTTGGGTCTCAATGATCCGTTTGTGACTAAATATAGTCGTTTTCTTAGCAATGCGATTCAGGGGGATTTAGGCACTTCATACACCTTTAAGCGCCCTGCTACTGAGGTTATTTTAGATAAGTTAGTCGCCACGTTAGAGTTAGTGTTTGGTGCGACAGTGATCATTATTTTGGTCTCAATTCCACTCGGGGTCTATTCTGCGATTCACCCTCGCAGTGTGTTTACTAAAGCAGTCATGGCATTTAGTAGTATTGGTATTTCTATTCCAGTGTTTTTAACCGCGATCATGTTGATGTATGTGTTCTCGATTGAGTTAGGTTGGTTACCCTCATTTGGACGGGGTGAGACAGCGAATTACTTGGGTTGGGAATCAGGCTTTTTTACCATTGATGGCCTCAAGCATTTAGTGCTGCCATGTGTCGCGTTAGCCTCAATTATGTTGCCATTATTCATTCGATTAGTGCGCTCTGAAATGTTGGAAGTCTTAAGCTCTGAGTACATCAAATTTGCCAAGGCAAAGGGATTACCAATGAATAAGGTCTATTACCAACACGCATTAAAAAACACCATGCTACCTGTATTAACTGTTGGTGGGGTACAGATCGGTACCATGATTGCCTACACCATTTTGACCGAAAGCGTGTTTCAGTGGCCAGGTACTGGACTATTATTTTTAGATGCTATTAATCGTGTCGATACTCCACTTATCACAGCATATGTGATTTTTGTCGGCCTGATTTTTGTGGTAACCAATACCATTGTTGACCTGCTTTATGGCTTGGTTAACCCAACGGTAGACTTGACGGGCAAGGGAGCATAAGTCATGGATAGTATTAGCACCGTTGCACCTAGTCGTTGGCAGCGTTTTAAAAATTCCGATATTGTTTATTATTTTCTGAAAGATAAAGTGGCAATGGTCTGTTTTGCTGTCTTTATTAGTTTTGCCACCGCGGCACTATTTGCGCCTTTTATCGCGCCAACCAATCCTTATGATTTATCGTCAATCGATATTATGGATTCTGAGTTACCGCCAGCGTGGATGGAAGATGGCGATCAAAGCTTTGTGTTAGGTACTGACGATCAAGGACGTGATATTTATTCCACTATCTTATATGGGATGCGGTTATCACTGACGATAGGTTTATTGGCAGTAGCACTACAATTAACTATTGGGGTGATTGTCGGTTTAACTGCGGGGTATTTTGGTGGCCGTATTGATAGCTTACTAATGCGAATTGCCGATGTGCAGTTATCGTTTTCAACCATGATGGTCGCGATCATTGTCTCGGCAATTTTCCGGACTGCGTTAGGGGCAGAAACCTATGCCCAATATGCGGTGATTATGTTGGTGGTGATCATTGGTTTTGCTGAGTGGCCGCAATATGCGCGAACGGTACGTGCTTCTGTGTTGGCAGAGAAAAAGAAAGAATATGTTGAAGCGGCTAAAGTGATGGGCTTTCGCGCGCCGCGGATCATGTTCCGTCATATTTTGCCAAACTGTTTATCACCGATTTTAGTTATCTCAACCGTACAGGTTGCCAATGCGATTATGTCGGAAGCTGCGCTATCATTTTTAGGCTTAGGTTTGCCGGTTGATCAACCTTCACTTGGTTCACTGATCAGTATTGGATTTAACTATATTTTCTCGGGCTCATGGTGGATCACTGCCTTCCCTGGAATAGTACTGATTACGCTAGTGTTAGTGATTAACTTGCTCGGTGATTGGCTACGGGATGTGTTTAATCCCAAGATTTACAAAGGCTAATGCCGTAAATGTAAGATAAAAAAAGGCGACCAAGTGGTCGCCTTTTTTATTTATATAATGATGCTTTAGAAAATCAAATGTGCCATTAACGCAATCACTGGCAAGGTCACCAGAGTACGTAGAATAAAGATCACAAATAATTCCCATGCTTTAACCGGCACTTTACTACCAATTAATAGCGCGCCAATTTCAGACATGTAAATCAACTGAGTAACTGACATTGCTGCAATAATAAAGCGAGTCATATCACTTTGAATGGTTGATGCCAGAATAGACGGTAAGAACATATCTGCAAAACCGACCACGATAGTTTTAGATGCTGCTTCTGCTTCAGGAATATGCAGTAATTCAAGGAATGGAATAAACGGCATCCCGAGGTAATCAAAAATCGGGGTGTTTTCCGCGATCACCAATGCCATCGTACCAATTGCCATAACGACAGGCAGCACCCCAAATACCATATCAACGGCATTTTTAATTCCATCAAGTGCAATCGCTGGTACGCTTTTTACTTCCGCTGCTTTTTTAAGTGCTTGCTCAAGCCCATAAGAAAAAACATTGTGTCCTTCAGGCACGGTTTCATCATGTGATGATTCAGTAGTGCCATTAATATAGACATTTTTCTTACGTGATAATGGTGGTAAACGCGGCACGATAATCGCAGCCACTAAACCGGCTAAACAAACCGTTAAGTAAAAAGGGGCAAACATATGCTCTAAATTTACTTGGGCAATAACCACTAAACTGAAGGTGATCGATACTGCAGAAAATGTGGTACCGATAACTGCCGCTTCACGTTGGGTATACATACCTGATTCATATTGTTTACTGGTCAGCAGGACTCCAACTGAACCATCACCTAACCATGATGCAATACAGTTGACGGATGAACGACCAGGTAAACCAAAAATAGGGCGCATGATGCGGGTAAATAAAGTACCAAAAAATTCCAGTAAGCCAAAATTGAGTAGTAGCGGCAGCAATAAGCCCGCAAAAATAAAGACTGAAAATAATACTGGCAGCAAATCATTTAATACTAAACCACCAGTGGCATCGTTACGAAACATCACTGGACCAAAATTAAAGTAGGTCATTACAGCAAAGATAGCGCCAAGTTGTTGGACGATAAACCACATTGGAGAAGGGTTTAATAAGCCATTAACGAAGCTGTTTCGAAGGATAAAACCGGGCTTAAATAGTTTGGTGATAATAGACATCACGGCAGTGAAACTGATAACACCAGTCACAATTGATGTTAGTGAATTTTCAAAATGGCTTTGAATGGTTTTTGCTAATACAGCGATGGGAATCGTGATATCGCCATTAAAGTTAATCGGTGCCATAAATAAAAACACCCCGATTAACGATGGGATGATAAACATTAACCAATTATTGAGATTTTTTGGTGGTGCTACTGCTTGTTGATGCATATCTGTCATAACCTACTGGTAGAAACGGCCGAATTAATGGGGGTATCCCCGAGGTCTTGGTGGAATAACTATTCACTACTATTCCATAAATAAGGAATCGAAGATTACATTTTTTATTGAATAGATGGAATAGTTTACAACTAAAAAAATGGTTACTTATGCGATTATTTGGGGTTTTTATTCTTGAGGCACTCAATAGCGATATGAACGACGAGATATCATTATAAATAAAAAGGTTATTTGCTGGGTGTCGAGGCTGTTATGTCGAATTATTGTTACCATACAGTAATAGTATTTATATTTTTAAGCTATTGTTGATTCTTGATGATCAGTTAAACTGCATCACATCAGAAAGCATTACTAAAGATGATGCTCAATTAAATAAATATTCTATTTAGGTTATGACAATAACGTTGATAGGAAACAGCATTTATTTGTGTAACACCCAAATCCAATAATAGATTCGATTACTGTTACGGTAGTTCGATCATCTGTACTCGATAAGATGAAAGCATCGACTTTGGTCTTAATATAAAAATAAGGATCTACCTATGACTACATTAACAACCAAGCCAGGTATCACACTGATTAAGTCAGGTACTTTTAAACTTAATGACTTAAGTAAGTTACTAGAAGTTGAAGGCTTAAAAAGTGATATGGCGGAGGTTGCCGTAACAACAAATAGCAACGCACTGACTATTGGTCACTTCACTATGTCACCAGGGGTTGAATTTGAATACTTCTATGATTCAGTTGAGTACAAAGTGATCACTAAAGGTAAAATTGTTGTTCGTGATGAAGCTGGTATTAAATATGTAGCTGAAGTGGGTGACGTTATTTTATTTAGTCCTGATGTTAAAGTTATCTTTGATGCAGAGAGTGATGGCGAAGCAATTTATACCGCTCATCGTTCAGCTGCGGCAGATTTTGCTCCTGCACAATAAAATATAAAATTTAGTTGTTATAAATTAAAGCCTTAACGTTTTGTTAGGGCTTTTTTTATAGTTTTAACCATTAGCATTGTTACTTGTTAGTAATAGTGTTTTAGTTTTTAACTATATTGTTAGTTATAAGGTAATGATTAATAATAGAACGCTAACATAAATGCTTGTTGATTTCGTGTAAACTGAAATGATTGAGCTTAAATAATGATGAGGTACACCATGGCAGCACATTCAAATCAGCAGTTTCATGTCGGTCAGATTATTGATGAACACCCGTTTATTGCTGGTGATGGCGCCGTTATTGAAATGTTCCGTAATGACATGAGTAATATTGTTTTTATCGGTTTAAATGGCATCACGGCAGAAGAGCAGCAAATGATGGCAGAAGCCACCGCAGAGTTTGGTTTAATGAAAACTGATAATGGCGGTTGTTTGGTGGTGTTTAAATTAGCTGAACTTGCATTTGATATTCAATTTAATGCTGCGGCGATTCCAGCAGAATATTTTCAACAACCAACCGAATCGACATTAGCGTTATCAATGATGGCATTAGATACTGCTAATAATGAACTTAAAGTGATCCGTGAGCTGTCGTTACCAGAAGCTGTTACTGAACAAGTAATTGCAGTGATGCAAGCCCAACGTGCTATTGCAGACCCAATGGCGGTTAATGCTGAAAATATGCATTTATTGAATACAGTTAGCACTGAAGAGCTATTATCTAAAATTACCTTAACACCCATTCAAACAGTGATAGCACCGAGTTGTAGTTGTGGCCATAACCATGAAGATGGTCATCATCATCATTAGAGAATGGTTTGAGCCTCTAAAGGCATCACTGACTGTGGTGCCTTTTTATTGATATAAGTGTGGTTCTGACTCAATCCTTGCAATAAATGTTTTAGCATCACAGGGAGTTGAGTAATAAAACCCTTGGCATAAATCAATATTAAAACTATTTACTTTTTTTACTTCTGACTCAGTTTCAATACCTTCAGCAACAATCGTTAGATTTAATGCGTTACCTAACGTGGCTAATGTTTCAAGCATATTACTTTTTGATACTGCAAATCTATCAGAGATAAAGCACCGATCTATTTTCATGATATCGAAGGGTAATTCTTGAATGGTCAATAAGTTAGAATATCCGGTACCAACATCATCAATTGATAATAAGATTGATTCTTGTTTTAATTGTTGCATCACTTTATTTATCTCATTTAAATAAATAAAGTTATTTTCGCTTTCTGTTAATTCGATTATAAATTTATTTTTTATAGCCGGGTTTTTTCGAATGAAATGAATTATTTTATTCATGAATTTTTCATCAAGCAGCATTGTCACCGTAAAGTTGAAACTTAGCATGAAGTCTTTATTTACACTTGATTTTCTTATAGTGGCAAAAGCATCTTTTATTAATTTAAAAGTGACGATGTTTATATCCGGTGTTTTTTCGAGATCTGTTATAAATTCTGAGGGGGGAATGATTTTTCCATCGTAAATCCAACGACATAGCACCTCTGCGGCAATGAACTTTTGTTGTTTAGTCGAGTAAACTGATTGGAAGTAAGGAACAAACTCATGATTGTTTGCTGCTTTTTTTAACTTTCGATGTAATACTTTTTTACTCTCAAAAAAAGATGTTAAATTTAATTCTACAATTTTTAAAGATATTAATGATAGGCTGAAGCTTAGAGCCATTATTAATAATAGTTTATTAAGCGTCAATCCACTGATAATAATCACATGTAGATGTTTAGCGTTGTGACTCAAGCTGTAATATAAATTACTTTTTGGTTTTTCATTTGAATCAATAATTTCAAAATTAGTTATGGCATTATGACTTAGCGTTTTCAATAATTCAGAATAAAAATCAATCAGGTAATAACCAGAGCCGAATTTAAATATATAATTTATTTTATTCTTATCATAGGGGTCGTTAAATAATTTAACCCTTATATTATCAGAGATTATGTTTCTTATATATTTAGGGACAGGTTTATTAATGCCACTATTATTATAGTAGTACTTTCCATTATCGATATATGAAATATTCATTATCTCTGGATATTTTATTTCAATGTTTTCTAAAAAACGTTCATTGTTTTCTTTATTACTGCCATCAATGTTGCTTTCATGTTCAATATGTAACTGTGGTTTGTAAATAACATTGTCTAATAGTGATAAAATGTTACTTATTTGATTTTTTTCTATGTATCTAATAGTTATATTACTAATTAATAATGATAAAAAAATACTTAAAAATATAATTACACAAAAGGGAAATAGTTTTTTCATTATTATCTGTCATATGAAGATCTATATGGTTACTAAATCTAAGGCGGTTTATAAAGACGAAGTATTGTAACTGACTTACTTGAAAATTAAATATAAAAAGACCGCATTAGCGGCCTTTTTAATATCAAAGATAGTGTTGTAACTATCTCATGGTAACAAATTCTTCAGAACCTGTTGGGTGAATAGCTACCACGCTATCGAAATCAGCTTTAGTTGCGCCCATCTTCATCGCGACACCAAAACCTTGAATCATTTCATCAACGGTATAACCGATACCATGTAGGCCAACGACTTTCTCATCATCACCTGCGCAAACAAGTTTCATTTTACATGGCTGACGGTGGGTAGTTACCGCGGTGTACATAGCAGTAAAGCCTGACTGGTAGACTTTGACGTTGTCTTCGCCGTATTGGTCAATAGCTTCTTGAGTCGTTAGACCAATAGTACCAATCGGTGGGTGACTAAATACAACAGTAGGAACTAGGCTGTAATCCATCTTGGCATCTGGCTTGTTATTAAACAAACGCTCAGATAATTGACGTCCTGCTTTAACTGCAATCGGTGTTAGCTCGATGCCGCCTTCCATGATGTCACCAACACAATAGATACCTGCAACATTGGTTTGTTGGAATTGATCAACTTTAATATAGCCACGGCTATTGGTTTCAACGCCCGTTGCTTGAAGGTTGATCTTGTCAGTGGTTGGATGACGACCAATGGCCCAAATCAGTAAATCAGTATTGTGTGATTCGCCATTTTCAAAATGAAGTGTGATTGAACCGTCAGCTTCTTTAACCACTTCTTTAGGCACTGAATGGGTGTGCAGAGTTGGACCTTCTGTTGCCATTACTTCAACTAGCGTATCAACAATCATTGGATCGAAGCTACGTAGTGGTGATTCTTTACGAACAAACAGGTGAGTATCAGTACCCAGCGCACTTAATACACCTGCAATTTCAACTGCGATATAACCCGCACCAACAATAGCGGTACGCTTAGGTTGCTCTAGTAACTCAAAGAAACCATTAGAATCGATACCGTGTTCAGCACCAGGTACATTGGGAATCGTTGGCTCGCCACCAACTGCAATCAAAATATGATCAGCAGTGTAATGTTCACCATTAACTTCAATTGTTTTAGCGTCAACAAAGGTAGCAAAACCATTGATCACTTCAACGTTGTTTTTACCTAATACATTGTCGTAAGAGGTATGAATTCGGCTAATGTAGGCTTCACGGTTTTCAACCAGTTTGCTCCAATTAAAGCCTTTTACATCAACGTCAAAACCATAATCTTTAGCATAAAGGTGCATAGCTTCTGCGATTTGGGCACCGTGCCACATTACTTTCTTTGGTACACAACCAACGTTAACGCAAGTGCCACCAAGCGCTTTTGCTTCAATGATTGCTACTTTAGCGCCATACATTGCAGCGCGATTTGCTGATGCAATACCACCGCTACCGCCACCGATGCAGATGTAATCAAAATGCTTTGCCATGACTTTACTCCAATAGATGTTATGAATATTCACTGTCACCTAGTGTAATCAAGATTGGGCTGAGTGACGAGGATTTAAAATCGGAAAAACCGATTAATATAGTGTTTTACCATCGGAAATGATGATTGTCACGTGAGGAATGTAACAGCCACAGGGGAATGTGGCTGTTTATTGAGCGAAAAAATAATGCAGTAAGATTACTCTGGTACGATCCACTCAACTTTATGATGACCGTGATTTGGCGCAATTGCTTGTTGTAGCCATGGCAGTATTTGCTGCATTTGGCTAGCAAGTTTCCATGGTGGATTAATGATGATCATTCCAGAAGCCGTCATTCCGCGCTCTTCAGTATCAGGTTCAACCCCAAGTTCAACTTGAAGAATATTACGAATATTGAGGTCTTTTAGACCAGCAAGCATATTATCAATTGTTTCGCGGTAAACGACGGGATACCAAATCGCATAAGTACCTGTCGCCCAACGTTGATAGCTTTGTTTAATCGCTTTTACTACATCTTGGTATTCATGTTTGAGTTCATAAGGTGGATCAATCAATACCACCCCACGACGCTCTTTCGGCGGTAAACTCGCTTTTAGACGGGCAAAGCCATCTTCTTGATAGATTTTAACTTGGCGATCACCACGAAATTCTTGCAGTAATAATGGAAAATCGCTTGGATGTAATTCGGTTAATACCATGCGGTCTTGGTCACGAATTTGTGCGCGCGCTACTTTTGGTGAGCCAGGGTAGTAACGTAGTTCATCACTGTTATTAAGGGCTTTAATCGCATCAATATAAGCGGCGATTTCTGTTGGTACATCATCGCGTGACCAAATACGGGCGATACCTTGCTTAAATTCACCGGTTTTTTCGCTGCGCTCATCTTGGAGATCGTAACGACCAACACCTGAGTGAGTGTCGTGATACACGAACGGTTTATCTTTTTGCTTGAGTGCATCCAGAATTAGGCTTTGAACAATGTGTTTAACCACATCTGCGTGGTTGCCAGCGTGAAAGCTGTGGCGATAACTCAGCATGAAATCAGTCTCTATCGGTATCTAAAGCAGGGGTGCTAAAGGCTATTATCGTCAATTATTCACTAATATCCAACCATGGTGCCAACCTTTGCGCCGATCAACATTGACTAAATACGCTATTTCTACCTTTTTATACTCTAAACCGATCAAAGGATTGAAATTTATCTATTGCGGGCGCATGTTAATAAGAAGATAAAAATAAAGGAAAAGCGTATGTCTAACCCATTATTGACGATGACCGATTTACCACCGTTTGCTCATATTAAGCCTGAGCACATTAAACCTGCGGTTGAACAAGCGATCATTGATTGTCGTAACAACGTTGAATCGGTGCTATCGCAATTACAAATGCCAAGCTGGGACACGATTTGTCGCCCATTGGCAGAGTTGGATGATCGTTTAGGACGTATTTGGTCACCAGTCGGACACCTTAACGGGGTTAAAAATAGCCCTGAGTTACGCCAAGCGTATGAAAGCTGCTTGCCGTTATTGTCAGATTACGCCACTTGGGTTGGACAGCATAAAGGCCTTTATGATGCGTATAAGATGATTCAAGCCAGTGAAGATTTTGCTGATTTAGGTCAAGCACAACAAAAAGCGGTTAATGATGCCCTTAAAGCGTTTGAGTTATCGGGTATTGGTTTACCTGCTGAGCAACAAAAACGTTTTGGTGATATTAGTAAACGCTTATCTGAATTAGCCTCAACCTTTAGTAATAACGTGTTAGATGCCACCATGGCATGGAGCAAAGTGATTACTGATGCTGAGCAACTACGCGGTTTACCTGAATCTGCATTGCAAGCAGCACAAGCAAATGCTGAAGCCAAAGGTGAGCAAGGTTATTTGTTTACCTTAGATATTCCATCGTATCTACCAGTGATGACTTACTGTGATAACCGTGAGTTACGTGCTGAAATGTATCAAGCCTTTTGTACTCGCGCTTCTGATCGCGGTCCAAATGCGGGTGAGTTTGATAATTCAGAAATTATTGCTGAAAAATTGAAACTGAGTCATGAACTGGCGAGTTTATTAGGTTTTAGCAACTATGGTGAAAAATCACTGGCAACCAAAATGGCTGAATCAACCGATCAAGTGTTGGGTTTTTTAAATGATTTAGCTGATCGTGCGAAGCCACAAGGTGAACGTGAAGTTGCTGAGTTACGTGACTATGCTCGTAATGAATTTGGCGTTGAAAAGTTAGAACCATGGGATTTTGCGTTTTATTCTGAAAAATTAAAACAGCATCGTTACAGTATTTCTGATGAAGAGTTACGGCCGTATTTCCCTGAGCAAAAAGTGGTTGCAGGCTTATTTGAAGTGCTAAAGCGCGTATTTGGCTTGGATATCAAACAGCGTTTAGGGGTTGAAGTGTGGCACGAATCGGTGACCTTCTATGACATCTTTGATGCTCAAGGTACATTGCGTGGTAGTTTCTACCTAGATTTATATGCTCGTGAACATAAACGTGGTGGCGCGTGGATGGATGAGTGTATGGTTCGCCGTACTCGCATTGATGGCAGCTTGCAAACACCAGTAGCGTATTTAACCTGTAACTTTAATCGCCCTGTTGGCGATCAGCCTGCGTTGTTTACCCATAACGAAGTCACGACGTTATTTCATGAAACAGGTCATGGTATCCACCATATGCTGACTCAGATTGATGTTGCAGCAGTGTCAGGTATCAATGGTGTTCCATGGGATGCAGTTGAATTACCAAGTCAATTTCTTGAAAACTGGTGCTGGCAGGAAGAAGCATTAGCGTTTATTTCTGGTCATTATCAAACCGGTGAGCCACTACCGAAAGTGATGCTAGATAAAATGCTAGCGGCAAAGAACTTCCAATCGGCGATGTTTATTTTACGTCAGCTTGAGTTTGGGTTGTTTGATTTCAGCTTGTACTCTAACTACGATCCAGAGGTCGGTGCGCAAGTGCTAGAAACTTTGCTTGAAGTTAAAGATAAAGTGTCGGTAGTACCAAGCCCTGAGTGGGGTCGATTCCCACATAGCTTTAGTCATATTTTTGCTGGTGGCTATAGTGCAGGTTACTACAGTTACTTGTGGGCAGAATTATTGTCGGCTGATGCGTTCTCACGCTTTGAAGAAGAAGGCATTTTTAACCCTCAAACAGGTAGCGACTTTCTGACTTGCGTGTTGGAAAAAGGTGGCAGTGAAGAGCCGATGGAATTGTTCAAGCGTTTCCGTGGCCGAGAACCACAGCTGGATGCAATGCTGCGTCACAGTGGTATTACTGGCTAAATCGGGTTGATAGTAAAGTAACAGCTAATAAAAAAGGCTCCTTGGGGAGCCTTTTTTGATCGTAGTGCTAAGAGAATAAATCTCGTCGCTAAATTATTATGCTGGTGATCAGTCTTGTGCCGTTACTACCATTGGCCAGCCCATATCTGTTTGGCGGGTGGCTTCTTGGGTCAGTTCACTGCGAGTTAGTGGATTATTGATCAACCATTTTGCCGATAATAATAAGGTCAATTTGTTGTCTTCCATGTGTAAGCTAAATGGAGGCAAACAGGTTTGATCTCGACGATGGCATAAAATAATCGCTAGTCGTAGCAAGCGTAGTAAACGAGCTGCACTTGGCGCTGATAACGCATGTTGTTCAGGTAAGCTGGTTAATGGGCCGTTATGACGACGCAGTAGCTCAGCGATAAGATTTTTTTGGGCGCGAGTAAAGCCGGGTAAATCCATGTGCTTAATTAAGTAAGCCGCATGTTCACCACTTTTTTTAAATTCAATGCTAGCGCCAATTTCATGTAATTTAGCGGCAGCTTGAAGGAGGTTTTCTGCAGGCGGTTCCAATTGCCAATTTGGACACTGAGCTAATAACGCCAGTGCCATATCACTCACGCTGTCTGCATGGTGATGATCTAATTGAAACCGTTGTTGCATGCTAGTAATCGTTCGAGCGCAGACATCGTGATGACGCATTTGATCCATCATTTCATAAACCAAGCCTTCACGTAGCGCACCGCCAGCGAGAGTCATTGATTCAATTTGTAATGATTCAAACAGCGCAATTAGAATCGATAACCCGCTTGGAAAAACAAGGGCACGTTCTAATGTTAAGCCTTCAATATCAAGATCTTCCAAACGTTCATACTGCATCGCTTGGCGTTGAAGACGCTTAAGTTTTGGCAGGGTAATAATTTCATCCATGCCTTGTGCCAGCATAATTTCTTGTAATGCTTGCACGGTGCCACTTGCGCCAACACAGGTTTCCCAGCCTTGCTGGGTATAACGCTCAATAATGGCTTCAATCGCTTCTTTAGCGCCATTAATGGCAGCATCAAAGTTGACCGAGGTTAAGTAGCGATCTTTAAAATAGCGCTCCAGCCACGTGACACAACCAATTTTTAGGCTAGTTAATGCACTGGCATCAAAACCTTCACCAATAATGACTTCGGTGCTCGCACCGCCAATATCGACGACCAGGCGTTTGTCACTGCCACCAGAGGTATGCGCTACCCCTTGATAGATAATGCGTGCTTCTTCTTCACCCGCAATTACACTCACAGGGTACCCAAGAATACTGTGAGCTTGAGAAAGAAATTCGTCAGCATTGACCGCTGTACGCAAAGCGGCAGTACCGACAATGCGAATATGATCAGGTTTGATATCTTGTAAACGTTCGGCAAAGATAGCCAAACAGTCAAGGCCACGTTGAATGGCTTCTTGGCTGAGTTCGTTATGATTATTCAAACCCGCCGCTAAACGTACTTTACGTTTAATTTTAGCTAGCGTCTGAACACTGCCATTGACCTCACGAACAACCCACATATGAAAGCTGTTAGAACCTAAATCAATTGCGGCATAAAGCGGTGATACTGAATTTCTTTCCATAGAGATACTTTAACTTATTTTATGCTGGTTTGTTTTGTGGCGGACGACGGCGATTATTACGCTGACGAGATTGCCCCTGACCTTGACGCTGGTTATTACGACGACCACCTTGACGAGGATTACGCTGTAAGCGAATCGGTGCAGGTAAATCATCTAATAGGGCATCAGAGTCATACTTTGATTGTGGAATACCATGCTCAATGTAGGTTTCGATCGCTGGCAAGTTAATTGCGTATTCTTCACAAGCAAAGCTGATTGAATGACCACTTTCACCGGCACGACCAGTACGACCAATACGGTGAACATAATCTTCAGCGTCATCAGGTAGATCGTAGTTGAATACGTGGGTAACCATTGGAATATGTAAACCACGAGCAGCAACATCTGTTGCGACAAGGATATCAAGATCACCTTTGGTGAATTCTTCTAGAATACGTTCACGCTTCTTCTGTGGTACATCACCATTAAGTAAACCAACGCGATGGCCATCAGCAGCTAAATGACCCCAAACATCTTCACAACGATGTTTAGTGTTAGCGAAAATAATCGCACGATCTGGCCATTCTTCTTCAATTAACGTTTGTAATAAACGCATTTTTTCTTGGTTTGAAGGATAGAACAATTCTTCTTGAATGCGGTGGCCTGTTTTTTGTTCAGGTTCAACCACAACACTTTCAGGGCTATTCATGTGTTCAAAGGCAAGCTCTTTAACGCGGTATGATAATGTTGCTGAAAACAGCATATTTAGGCGAGCTTTAGGCTCTGGCATACGGCGGAACAAGAAGCGAATATCTTTAATAAAGCCCAAATCGAACATGCGATCAGCTTCATCAAGTACTACGACTTGAATGCTTGCAAGGTCAATAACGCGTTGCTTGTAGAAGTCGATAATACGACCACAAGTACCGATTAGGATATCGACACCTTCATCAAACACTTGTTTTTGTTTTTCATAAGGTTCACCACCATATGCAAGGCCAGCTTTAAGGCCAGTACTTGCAAGTAGTGATGAAGCATCATTGAAAATTTGGATCGCCAACTCACGCGTTGGCGCCATAATGATCGCCCGCGGTTGATTGGTTTTACGTTCTGCTGGTGCAGGAGTCTCCAATAGATGGTTAAAAGTAGCGGTCAGAAAGGCAAGGGTCTTACCCGTACCTGTTTGAGCCTGTCCCGCGATATCATGGCCAGTGAGCACAACTGGCAATGCCAAGGCCTGGATCGGGGTACAATTATGAAACCCTTTCTCTTCCAATCCTTTTAGCACTAGAGGGTTTAACCCTAGTTCGGCAAATTTCTGCTCTGTGATATGTGTCGTCTTCATTACTATAGAATATCAGCTTAGGGTTGCAATACGAAACGTATTCCATTCAAATAGGATAACGATTTGCTGGTTAATTCAATATCAGCTAACAAAATCACTGTTGGAGTGGAAGATGAGCGATAAGATTGTGCAGCTTACCGATGAAAGTTTTGATACTGATGTTGTCAATGCTGCTGGCCCGGTACTAGTCGATTTCTGGGCTGAATGGTGTGGACCATGTAAAATGATTGCCCCTATTCTTGATGAAATCGCTGATGAATATGAAGGTAAATTAACGATTGGTAAATTAAATATCGACCAAAATGCGGCGACACCGCCAAAATTTGGTATTCGTGGTATTCCAACGTTATTATTGTTTAAAGATGGCGCAGTTGCTGCAACTAAAGTTGGCGCGTTATCAAAAACACAGCTAAAAGAGTTCCTTGATGCGAACTTATAAGTGATATAATTGCGAGCCATGCACAATTTCTAAGTTGTGCATGGTTTGTCTAGCGACTATGCTAGACGAATAGAACGTTTAGTGTTAACGTAACGCACAGAAATTGCATTTCCGTTCATTTCTTGACCAGGCCCTATTGGTCATCCTTATCTCAACTAATATAGAACCCCGATTTTGACAGACAAGAAACCCACCACTATGAATCTTACAGAACTCAAGAGCCAACCTATTCCTAAGTTGGTATCACTTAGCGAAAGTTTAGGATTGGAAAACCTGGCCCGCCTACGTAAGCAGGACATCATCTTCTCCATTCTTAAGCAACATGCTAAAAGTGGTGAGGATATTTTTGGCGACGGTGTTCTAGAGATTTTGCAAGACGGCTTCGGCTTTCTGCGTAGCGCAGACAGTTCTTACCTTGCAGGTCCTGATGATATTTACGTATCACCGAGCCAAATTCGTCGTTTTAACCTTCGTACTGGCGATACTATTGCCGGAAAGATTCGTCCACCAAAAGACGGTGAACGTTACTTTGCACTACTGAAAGTTAACGAAGTAAACTACGACAAACCTGACAACGCCCGCAATAAAATCCTATTTGAAAACCTTACTCCGCTACATGCCAATATTCGTATGCGTATGGAACGTGGTAATGGTTCAACCGAAGATATTACGGCACGTGTACTTGATTTAGCCTCGCCAATCGGTAAAGGTCAACGTGGTTTGATTGTTGCCCCGCCGAAAGCGGGTAAAACCATGTTACTGCAAAATATCGCTCAAAGTATTTCTCACAACCACCCTGAATGTGTGTTGATGGTCTTGCTGATTGATGAGCGTCCAGAAGAAGTAACAGAGATGCAGCGTCTTGTGAAAGGCGAAGTGATTGCATCAACGTTTGATGAGCCAGCATCACGTCACGTTCAAGTGGCAGAAATGGTTATCGAAAAAGCAAAACGTTTGGTTGAGCATAAGAAAGATGTTGTTATCTTACTTGACTCAATTACCCGTCTTGCACGTGCTTACAACACTGTGATTCCTTCTTCAGGTAAAGTACTAACAGGTGGTGTGGATGCTAACGCCCTTCACCGTCCTAAGCGCTTCTTTGGTGCTGCACGTAATGTCGAAGAAGGCGGTAGCTTAACAATCATCGCAACAGCGCTAGTTGATACTGGCTCGAAGATGGATGAAGTTATCTACGAAGAATTTAAAGGTACTGGTAACATGGAACTTCACCTTTCTCGCAAGATTGCTGAGAAGCGTGTTTTCCCTGCGATTGATATCAATCGTTCTGGTACGCGTCGTGAAGAGCTATTGGCGAAAGCTGATGAACTACAGAAGATGTGGATCCTGCGTAAGATCGTTCACCCAATGAGTGAAACGGACAGCATGGAGTTCTTAATCGACAAACTATCAATGACTAAAACTAATGAAGAGTTCTTTGACGCAATGCGTCGTCAGAAATCATAATTAAGTGAGTGGTTATTGAATTAAAAACGTCACCCTAGGGTGACGTTTTTTTTTGCTTAAATTAAATGTTATTCATTGTCTTTATTCGTTAACCCACAGAATTAAAACGGGTATTTTCTTTTTGTGGACGACGGGTGTTTTCCATCTCACAACTGGTTATACTACCAAAAATCATTCTCATTAAGTTGATATCAGTGATGCTGGTTGACTTAGTTTAGCTACAGGTAGTCGCTATGAAATACAAGGATTTACGTGACTTTATTGCCTATTTAGAGCAGCAAGGGCAATTACAACGTATTCAACAGCCGATTGATCCTAATCAGGAAATGACCGAGATTTGTGATCGTACTTTACGTGCTGGTGGGCCAGCATTGTTGTTCGAAAATCCTGTAGGTTATGACATGCCAGTATTGGCAAACTTGTTTGGTACACCTGAACGAGTCGCGATGGGAATGGGGCGTGATAATGTTAAGCAGTTACGTGAAGTCGGTGAATGGTTAGCCTATTTAAAAGAGCCGGAGCCACCGCATGGTTTACGGGACGCCATCAATAAAATCCCTGTATTTAAGCAAGTGCTTAATATGCCAACTAAAGTACTTCGCAAGGCGGCTTGCCAACAAATAATATGGCAGGGCGACGAAGTAGATTTAGATAAAATCCCGGTTATGAGTTGCTGGCCCGATGATGTAGCACCGTTGTTGACATGGGGCTTAACCATTACTCGAGGCCCAAATAAAAAACGCCAAAACCTCGGTATTTATCGCCAGCAGAAAATAGCTAAAAATAAAGTCATTATGCGCTGGTTAGCTCACCGTGGTGGTGCGTTAGATATGCGTGAATGGTGTGAAGCACATCCGGGTGAAAAATTTCCGGTCACAGTTGCCTTTGGTGCTGATCCCGCAACAGTACTCGGTGCAGTTACTCCAGTGCCAGATACTTTGTCTGAATATGCATTTGCAGGGTTATTACGTGGTAGCCGTACTGAAGTAGTTAAAAGTATCAGTAATGATTTACAAGTGCCTGCTAGTGCTGAAATCGTGATGGAAGGCTATATCGACCCTGAAGAATACGCCGATGAAGGTCCTTATGGTGATCATACTGGCTATTACAATGAGGTTGAGCGGCACCATGTATTTACCATCACCCATATCACGATGCGTAATGATCCGATTTACCACAGTACGTATACTGGCCGCCCACCGGATGAACCAGCAGTACTTGGGGTCGCGTTAAATGAAGTGTTTGTGCCTATTTTGCACAAGCAATTTCCTGAGATTGTAGATTTTTATTTGCCGCCAGAGGGGTGTTCTTACCGTATGGCGGTGGTAACGATGAAGAAACAATATCCCGGTCATGCTAAACGAGTAATGATGGGCGTGTGGTCGTTTTTACGCCAGTTTATGTACACTAAATTTGTAATTGTGTGTGACGATGATGTCAATGCACGCGATTGGCACAGTGTGATTGGCGCGATGACAACCCAAATGGATCCCGTACGAGACAGCTTATTAATTGAAAACACTCCGATAGATTCACTTGATTTTGCCTCACCTGTGGTGGGCTTAGGCTCAAAAATGGGTATTGATGCCACTATTAAATGGCCAGCAGAGTTAGCAAATACCACAGAAAAAGCGCCATTAATTAACCCAGAGTTTGATATTGAAGCGGGATTAATCGCATTACGGCAGCAATTCCCTGCCATTATTGATTGTTATCTACCGCCGGAAGCGGTTGATCACAGTATGGCAATTGTGAGTATTAATAAAACTGTTGCAGGCGAAGCACTGCAAGTGATGACGGCGGTATGGGAATTTTTGAATCAGTTCACAGATGCTAAATTTGTGATTATGTGTGATGGTGACGTCAATGTTCGTGATTGGAATGATGTTATTTGGGCTGTCACTACCCGTATGGATCCAAGCCGTGATACGGTATTAATCGCTGCGACGGCAAGCCGTTGTTCGAAAATCGGCTTTGATGCCACCAATAAACTTGGCGCTGAAACCCAACGTGAGTGGGGTACTCCGATAGTTAAAGATCCACAGATTGTGGCACGCATTGATGCGATGTGGTCTCAATTAGCGATTGCTAATGAATCACACTCGTTAGATTGAGTACCAATCAAGAGCCGAATATTTTATGTTTCAGTGATAAAACTTACCACTGAATGAGAGTTTTTTATGTACCAAGTACGCCTGTTGCCCAATAACATTACTTTTGCAGCCAATGCGCAGCAAACAGTATTACAAGCAGCGCTCGACGCAGGCATTGCTTTCCCTAATCGCTGTCAAGTTGGTGCTTGTGCGATGTGTATGTGCCGTAAACAGCAAGGCCAAATAAGCTATGTGCTTGAACCGATGCTGACGCCACAAGAGCAGGCACAAGGCTGGATATTTGCTTGCCAAGCGAGGGTGGAAAGTGACTTGGTATTATCGTTAGACTAGAGGAAAACCATGTCTATCAAATGTGAAGTAAAGTCAGTTGAACCGTTGGCGTGTAATACATACCGTATTTTATTAAAGCCATTACAAGCCCTCGATTTTAAAGCAGGGCAATATTTATTAGCTGTCATGGGTGAGCAGGATAAACGCCCATTTTCGATTGCTAGCAGCCCTTGTCGTCAAGGCGAGCTTGAACTTCATATTGGTGCAGCCGAGCATAATGCTTATGCATTAGAAGTGGTTGAGACCATGAAAAAGGCCTTAAGTGATCAGCAAACGGTAACAATTGAAGCTGCGCATGGTGAGGCATGGCTGCGTCATGAAAGTCAGCGCCCATTAGTGATGATTGCTGGTGGTACTGGTTTCTCTTATATTCGCAGTATGGTCGATAATTGTATTAGTCGTGGTTTAACGCAACCGATATTCATTTATTGGGGCGGACGTGATTTGTGTCAGCTATATGCTAATGATGAAATGCAGCAATTGGCACAGCAATACCCAAATATTAGTTATGTACCTGTGGTTGAAACCGCGCCGGAAGGTTGGCAAGGTAAAGTGGGTAATGTGCTTGATGCCGTTGCTGAAGACTTTGTCAGTTTATCGGCCTATGACATTTATGTCTGCGGTCGTTTTGAAATGGCAGGAGCCGCTCGTGAGCGTTTCTGTACTGAAAAAGGCGCTGTGCGTGAGCATATGTTTGCGGATGCATTTGCGTTTATTTAACAGCTAATAATCATTAAAAAAGGCGCGTTTAACGCGCCTTTTTTATATCACTATCGTTGCGAGTCTAGCGTTTGACGCTGGGTTGCGACTTTATTTTTTACCCAGCTTTCGTTAAACCATAATGATAATAAAATAATCCCGCCGCCAATAATTAACCGTGGGTAATCAACATTGTGGTTCCAAATTACAATATTGACGATCAAACCTGCTGGGACTAAGGCATTGTTCATAATTGCCAGGGCACCAGCATTGACCAGCGTCGCCCCTTTGTTCCAAATAAAATAGCCGACTCCTGAAGCTATCACGCCAAGATAGACTAAAATGCCCCATTGCAGCGAGGTCGTTGGTAGTTTTGCACTATTACCAAACAATAAATACATCGGCACTGCCACACAAACTGCGCCTAAATAAAACCACCCAAAGACGGTATGTTGTGGAATATCGGCTTGCTCTTGTTCGATAATTCTTTTGTAGCCTACTTGACCAATCGCAAAGCAAAGATTGGCACCTTGAACCACTAAGAAACCAATAATAAAGTGCTGATTAATACCTTCAAATTTAATCACGGCGGCACCTAATACTGCGATCACTGCACTGAGTAAATACCATGGTGAGAATTGTTTATGCAGTGCGTCGTAGATAAGGGTCACGTAAATAGGAGTAAAAATAGTGAACAGCAGCACTTCTGGCACCGTTAAATATAGAAACGATTGATAATAGAAGCAATACATCAGCCCTAACTGAAAGGCGCCAACGGCCATTAATTTTAGCGCTAGCTTAGGGTGTAGATGTTTGGTGCGTAAAAACGGTAAAAAAACGACTGCGGCTAAACAAACGCGGGTTAACACTGAAAACCAAGCATCGACTTGGCCAGCAAGGTAAACGCCGATCAAGCTAAAAGAAAAAGCCCATAACAGGGTAATTACAGATAAATATCTCATCGTTGCAACATGGTGTGTTGATAAAGGGTAATGATAGTGTAACTAAATTGCGGCAGTAGGAATATGAGAATTAAAACGCAGAATAATAACGATGATCAGCAGCTATTATGATAACAACTGCTGTATCTGTAGTTGAATTACTTTAGGGGGACGATTAATAAATCAACCGGAGTGCGACTAATGAGTTGACGCGTCGATGATAAAATTTTGCTCCAGAAATCTTGGTGATGGCCACAAATAACCAGATCAACATTAAGATCTTTGATGGCGACACAAATTTCTTCACTTAAATCGCCGCTACCTACTAAAGTGTGTGCTACTGGGTAACCTGCGCTATTAGCAAGTTGGTGTAATCTATTCTGAGCATCATTTTCAGCACGTTCGTGCATCTCTGCTAGATTAATATCAATTAAACCAGTGTAGAGATCAGCGTAGTCGACATCAATGTGGACCAGTGATAGTTCAGCATCCAATGACTGCGCTAATTTGGCTGCTTTATCGACGAGATAGGCGCTGTCTTCAGAAAGATCGATAGCAGCGAGAATATGTTTATAAACCATCACTTACACTCCATAGCAATACAATAATGATGTATGTTAGCACTGGTATAAACTTAAAAATATCGATTAGGTCGCATCTATAGGTTACTAAATGGTTAATTATTTTCCGTAATCGTCGATTATTTTTTATTGTTATTTTAGTGGTTTATACTAACAGTGGTTATCTTTAATGAAGGCGTTTTGTTCATTTGTTGCATTCTTAACAATGCACAGTGACAATGTCTTGATTACACTTAAACAAACAGGAGTAGTGCAATGTTAGCCAAGGCAATGGTTGAAAATCTTAATGAGCAAATTAATTTAGAGTTCTTTTCTTCAAATCTATATCTGCAAATGAGCGCATGGTGTGAAGATAAAGGCTTTGAAGGTGCTGCTGCGTTCTTACGTGTGCATGCTGCTGAAGAGATGGAGCATATGCAACGTTTGTTTACTTATGTGAGCGAAACGGGTGCGTTACCTATTTTAGGTACCATTGAAGCACCTAAGCATGAATTTGCTTCTTTAGGCGCAGTGTTCCGTGAAACGTACGAGCACGAGCAACTTATCACTAAAAAAATTAATGAATTAGCCCATGTTGCATTTTCTACTCAAGATTATTCAACCTTTAATTTCTTGCAGTGGTATGTGTCAGAGCAACATGAAGAAGAGAAGTTATTCAAAGGCATTTTAGATAAAATTGAGTTAGTTGGTGAAGACGGCAAAGCGCTATTCTTTATTGATAAAGATTTAGCTGCGATGGCTAAAGGCGAATCAGCACCAACGTCGGTAATGGACTCACAAGCTTAAAGTGATTTTAGGGTGGTGGTAATACGCTGCCCTTTTTATCCCTATAAGTCAGTGATAGTAAGAGGGGGGATAACTATGATCAGTGGTGATGCACTTTTGGTTGCGATTTTTGTGGTAGCAACTGTTAATACTTGTAGGTATATCAGTACATTGCGTTCTTTGTTGGTGGTGATGAGAGATTGTGACCCATTATTATATCAGCAGGTAGATGGACGTGGCTTCTTTTCATCTCAAGGTAATGTCAGTAAACAGATCCGCTTATTTCATTACATTCGTAGCCAACAGTATAAAAAACATCACGATCCGCTTTTTATGGCTAAATGCATGAAAGTTCGTAAATTATTTGTGTTAGCAAGTACGTTTATGATTACTTTTTTTGTGGCTATTTTTGCCGTGGCCTTTCTCGGACTCTAATCTTAGGTTTATTTCTTCAGGTGTCACTGCTCTAGTGGCACTTTCTTTGCTGTATCCCCGCTCAGTGTTATATGATTAGTATCAATATAACAATAGTTTATCAATGAAACTTCATTTTTATCTTCAGTATCGGAACCAAAGTAGCTATGGATCAATTTTTAATCTGGTTGTCATCACTTGAAAAAGGTGCGTCCGTTAATTGGATGTATAACATTGGCTTGTTGCTACTGTTGAGTGCGTTACTTTGGGGGGGGTGGTTATTACTCTCAAGCCGATTAGCCACGATAGCGAGTAAAACCCATTTAATCTGGGATGATGCGTTAATTGATGCTATTCGAGCGCCGGTTTCGTTATGTATTTGGGTGTGGCCAGGGCTGATGTCATTAGGCATTATGGTCGATAATATTACCTCTTATTCCAGTGGTTTTTTGGCTTTATTACGCCACTTATTGTTGGTTGGGGTCTTTATTTGGATTCTGATGCGGCTGATCACCAATATTGAGCAGACAATATTAGATAATCGTCCTCATCGAGATGCCACCACCGTTACTGCTATTTCAAAAATATTACGCTTAATTGTGATTGTATTGAGCAGTTTAATTGTGATGCAAAACTTCGGTTTAAGTTTATCGGGTTTGCTCACTTTTGGTGGCGTAGGTGGTTTAGTTGTCGGTATGGCAGCTAAAGATTTACTGGCTAACTTCTTTGGTGGGATGATGATTTATTTTGATCGCCCATTTAAAGTTGGTGATTGGATTCGTAGCCCAGATCGCCAAATAGAAGGTACGATTGAACGGATTGGATTTCGTATGACAGTGATCCGTACCTTTGATAAGCGACCATTATATGTACCGAACTCAGTGTTTAGCTCGGTGGTGGTTGAGAATGCTTCACGGATGCAGAATCGCCGGATTAAGCAAAGTGTTGGCTTACGTTATTGTGATGCGGCGGTGGTTGGATTGGTGGTCGATGATATTAAGACGATGCTGCAAAACCATGCTGATATTGAAACTCGCCAAACATTGATTGTTAGCTTTGATACCTATGGACCATCATCACTAAATATACTGGTGTATACCTTTACTAAAACAGTTGATTGGGTCAAATACAAAGCGGTACAGCAAGATGTGATGTTACAAATTGTCGCGATTGTACATTCACACGGGGCTGATTTCGCATTTCCTACCACCACTTTAGATATGCCAACGGCTGCGATTAGTGCATTAACCGCTATCGATAATCGTCAACAAGCTTGATTTTAATCGAATAAATAACTGAGATTGGATAGCGGTTGGTATTGCGCCAAGAGGCAGGTAAAATAGCAGCGACAATAGAAAAAGGATGCTAATCGTTAGCATCCTTTTTGCGTTTATTTAGTGACATTAAAGGCTGATTGAAATCCATGGCAAACAAATATGATGTAGTAATTATTGGCGCAGGTGCAGCGGGTTTAATGTGCGCCGCCACGGCAGGTAAGCGTGGACGTTCAGTGTTAGTACTTGATCACGGCAAGAAACCTGGCCGTAAAATTTTAATTTCAGGTGGTGGTCGGTGTAATTTCACTAACAATGATGTTGCCGCTAATAATTATGTTTGTCGTAATCCCCATTTTGTTAAATCAGCGTTGTCGCAATACAGCCAATGGGATTTTATCGGCTTAGTGTGTCAGTATGAAATTGACTATGAAGAACGTGATCATGGACAGTTGTTTTGCGTTGATTCAGCTAAAGACATTGTCAAAATGTTGGTTGCTGAATGTGACTTACCAAATGTCGCTTTACGTTATCAAACCGATATTACGTCAATCATGCAGCTCGAGACGGGTTTTAGTCTTGATGTTAACGGTGAGACTATTAGCTGTGAATCGTTGGTGGTTGCAACGGGGGGGTTATCAATGCCGAAATTGGGTGCCACCCCATTTGGTTATCAAGTAGCAGAGCAGTTTGGTTTGAAGATGGTGCCAACGACTGCAGGGTTAGTGCCGTTTACGTTACATAAACAAGATAAAGATACCTTCGAAGAATTATCCGGTATCGCAGTACCTGCGGTGATCACTACTGCTGATGGCACCAGCTTTAAAGAAAATTTATTATTTACTCATCGCGGTTTATCAGGGCCTGTAGTACTGCAAGTTTCATCTTACTGGTTGCCTGGACAGAAAGTGAGTATTGATTTGTTGCCAATGCTTAATTTGGCTGAAACGTTGATTGAGTCACGTGAACAGCACCCTAATCAGAGTTTAAAGAACACTTTATCGCGTTTATTGCCAAAGCGTTTAATTGAAGTGTTAATCAACCGCGGTGATATTACCGATAAGCCGTTAAAGCAACTTAATCATAAAGAGTTTGAGCAGCTAGCGAATTATTTCCACCAATGGAATATTGCACCCAATGGTACTGAAGGTTATCGCACTGCAGAAGTGACTTTAGGCGGTGTTGATACCGATGAGTTGTCTTCAAAAACCATGGAATCGAAAAAAATTAACGGGCTGTTTTTTGCTGGGGAAGTGATGGATGTTAGTGGCTGGCTTGGCGGTTATAACTTCCAATGGGCGTGGAGTTCTGGCTATGTCGCTGGCCAAAACGTATGATTTTAAAACGATCAATTTAATTTTTAAGCCTTAAAAACATTCAAAATTCATCCGGAATGGTGTTTTTTTATTGATATTGCTTGGTTAGGTATGAAATCTTTCTAAGTAATATCAGTTGGTTATATTCTTTTTGTGTTTTATCTTAAAATAAATCTTTACAATAATCGCTAACCAGATAATAATGATGTCGCTCTGTTGTTCAGAGTTATTAATGAAAACGTCAAGTAAAAGAAAAACCCTCAGAATATCTTCGTTATTGTTGCATTCCTTAGTGTTTCCCTTAGCTTCATAGTCACATTCAATAATTCAAGCTTTCAGCGCATCGTGATTTTAAGCACGATAAATTTTATGAATTTTAATTAAATTAAGGGACACATTATGTCTACTACTGGTATCGTTAAGTGGTTCAACGAAGAGAAAGGTTTCGGTTTCATTACTCAAGACAATGGCGGTGCTGACGTATTCGTTCATTTCCGTGCAATCGCTTCTGAAGGTTTCAAAACTCTTGCTGAAGGCCAAAAAGTGTCTTTTGAAGTAGAGCAAGGCCAAAAAGGTCTTCAAGCTGCAAACGTTGTAGCGCTATAAGATTTTAAGTTGACGTCAATGGTCGTAGTACCATTGACGTTACTTTCACCAAACTATTATTTATACAATATCATCGAAATATAAAACACTTCCAACATCTGCATCTCAATCTGCATCTGTCGTTACGTTCCTTATTTTCTTCGTTACATTATTATAAATAGCATTTTAATATTTAATTAGCATAAAAACTTTGATGACTTTTATCGTCTTAATATTTTTATTGCGAATAAACAATTGAGGACAATTATGTCTCGTTCATTAGGCCGTAAGCGATTTTGGTTTCAACAAAATCGTCAAGAAAACCCTGCAACTTTAAATAAAAACCAAGAAGTTAAATAATGATAGTAAATTTTAATTTAGTAAAAGATCAACGTACTTGGAGTGCTAATATTCACCAGTTAAATAGTGATGTATTGAAACGCCATATTCTTATTAACGGTAATGTTGATAATCTTGATATATCATTCAGTTACTGCGAAAAAACAGCCGCAGGAAATATAACGAACAGCAGCAATAAAATAATTGGTAATTTCTATATTTCTTATTAATACCTTAGGGGATTTAATTAAGAAATGATTTTAATTAAATGTCTTATCTCGCCAATGACATTATTTAATAAAAATATAAGTATTGAACGCATTCTATAATTACTCGGTATTATTATAGTGATGATGGTAAGTACGATTACTTATATGAATATTATCATTTCAGATTATTGCATAGCGCGATGATTTAATCAGATTCAAAGTAAAGGATACATCATGTCTAATTCAACAACTGGTCTAGTAAAATGGTTTAACGAAGAGAAAGGTTTTGGTTTTATTACTCAAGACAACGGCGGTGCTGATGTATTCGTTCACTTCCGTGCCATCGCTTCAGACGGTTTTAAGACCTTGGCTGAAGGCCAGAAAGTATCATTTGAAGTAGAGCAAGGCCAAAAAGGTCTGCAAGCTGCAAATGTTGTTGGTCTATAAGACTGACAGT
>NZ_PYON01000028.1 GCF_003026355.1 Photobacterium kishitanii
ACTCCAAACTCCAAACTCCAAACTCCAAACTCCAAACTCCAAACTCCAAACTCCAAACTCCAAACTCCAAACTCCAAACTCCAAACTCCAAACTCCAAACTCCAAACTCCAAACTCCAAACTCCAAACTCCAAATTATTATCTTCCTCTAAGTTTCTTTTTACGTATTATCGTTATTATTTTTGAATAGTAGATTCAAATTAGAATTGAAGTCGCAATCTTATTTGTTATTTTTATTGAAATTAAGCAATTGCATTTTGTTAAATTCATGTTAATGTAATTAATGTTGATTTATATAAGAGGTAATTTAATGTTAGTAAGTTTTAATTTATTTAAAAATAATTTACAGTGGCATGCGACATTACATCAGTTGAATAGTGATGTGTTATTACGACATGTACTTATTCAAGGTGATGTCGATGATATAAATATTAGTTTTTCATATTGTGAAGATCTAGAAAAAGGTATAATCAAAAATAATGACAATGAAAGCATTGGCTGTTTTCAATTAATAACCAATAAATAAAAGGAGGGTGTTTAATTAAATTACATATTTTAATTAAATATCAGTCTATTAGTTAAATAGATTGAGCAGTATTATGATATTGCTTTTTTATTAATATTTAACTAACATTTGATGGATGTATATTTAGTCGATTTTCATGACGCTATAGTTACTGTAAGAATAAATTGTACTAGTGATATCTTTTTAAGCATTCAAAACTGTGATGAATAGTTATAGATACTCTTTTAAATCTATATGTATTGGTTGTAGATACCATTCCACATATATACATTAGTTATATATTATAATTAGCTAATCGGTGAGTCGTTATAAATAATATATTTTAGAGTAAAAGCCACTTGAGAAGTGGCTTCTATTAATAAAAAGCTTTATCGAGCATTTGTTGGTGCTACAAGGCGTGCTTTTCCAATGACATGAGCTAGGATGTTATAGCCAGCTAATGCTGGTGATGCATTTTCAGGTAATTTTATATTTGCTGTGTTTAGTGCATAAACAGTAATTTGATAATTATGTGGTTTTGCATTTGGTGGTGGGCATGCTCCGCCAAAACCTTTAAAGCCAAAATCATTGGTTACCATGCTTGCACCTTTAGGTAATGCTTTACCACCAACAGCACCTGCGCCTTCTGCTAATGAGTGTACATTGGCTGGAATATTAATCACACTCCAATGCCACCAACCGCTGCCTGTTGGCGCATCAGGATCGTACATTGTTACTGCGAAACTTTTAGTTCCAGCAGGAACATCAGTCCAGCTTAGTTGTGGTGATTCATTCTTACCGGTACATCCCCATTGGTTAAATAGCTGTTGGTTATTTAATGTTTGCTCATTCGTAATATTTTGACTAGTTAATGTCATAGCAGCTTGTGACATAAAAGCGGGTAAAGCAAAAAGCATCGCCACAGCAATTGTTTTAATTTTCATTATTGCACCTATGGAAGAATAAAATCTTCATTATTTAAACGATCTATAATTATTAAGCATTAAGATGAAATCTCTTATGCTTATAATGTAGCATTAGTTACAATAGTTCAAACCAATATAAATACAAGAATAGTTGAGAAAAAATAACTTAAGGATAAAATGTGAGATCATTGCCCCCATTAAAAGGTATTATTTATTTTGAAGCTTGTGCAAGGTTACAAAGTTTTAAATTAGCAGCTGAAGAATTATTTGTAACTCCAGGGGCTGTAAGTCATCAGATCCAGACTCTTGAGGGATTTATTGGTCAAAAATTGTTTATCCGTCAACACCGGGGAATTAAATTAACTAATGCTGGAATACGCTATTTTAATCGTATTGGTTTGATTTTAAAGGATTTAGAGCAAGCAACGACGGATATAGGCTTTGTTACAAAAACACAGAAAATGATGGTATCAATTCCGCCTACGTTATTAAATAAGTGGTTATTACCAAGAATTAATTACCAATATTTAAGCGAAAATAGTATTTCTGTTGTTTTTATAGATACCATTGAAATGTTGGATTTAAATAAAGAAAATATCGATATTTCAATACGTTACTGTATTGAGAGGCCGAGTGAAAAATATTGTAGGTTATTATTTCCAGAACGAATGATAGCGGTATGTGCCCCTAATTATATTGATAAGTCTTTAATTAAATTTCCAGGTGAATTATTAGCAACCAGTACATTGATTGAAACGACAAATAGATTGATTCAATGGGATCTAATTTTAGCTAATAATAATGTTAAACCTCATCCAAATCAGAGTAAGGTCTATTTTCAAAATTCATTGCATGCGATTGAGGCTGCTATACAGGGGATTGGCATTGCCTTTGTTAATCGTATTTTTGTTGAATCATATATACAACAAGGTGTACTTATAGAGGCTATTGATATGGGGGAGATGCAAGATAAAATCCCTGGTTATTATTTAGTAAGTAATTATGAAAAAATGCAAAATCCATCAACTCAACTTCTTTATCAAGAAATTGAGTCGTATATTAGTGATGATATAGCAATAACTACTTTTTGATATTTTTCAATAGGCAAGATGTTGATTTAATATGAACTATTGAGCGTACATTGTTATATCTGTTATAGCATCATCATTTTCAATATCTTCAAGCAGTGATCTTAGTATTAAGATCGCTTGTTCTAGTGAGTATTCATTATTACAAACTAAGGCCTGAATTTGCTGTTGGTAATCAGATAAATGTCTCACTATTTATCCTTATAAACATCAGTTGTTAATTTAGTGTTGTATTTTTCACCCAGTAAACTATCGCGTGCTGCTGACCAAGCGTTTGCATAGCATAGTGCTAATTTTTCATTATCACTGCTAATGACAGGCCCTTTATCAAAGGCTGCTTTTTTATTGTTACACTGGGTGTTAATTGTTTTGTCGTAAATATCACCCTGATCAGTCAAATTGTAGACTTGTTCCTTGGCATTTTTTGCTGCCTGTTGTAAACAATTAATAAGCCCTTGCTCATTATAATTTTGATTTGTGATACATGATTGCGCAACAGTTGAGTTTGTTGCATTCGCGGCTGTTGAAAATAACGCGCCAATACTAACAGTCACTAAAAGTGTTTTTTTTAAAAAAGGAAGCATATAAATTTACTCTGTTATTTTTAATTCTAAATTATTAAATAGTATACCCTAAGCGTATTGAGTGGGCATGAAAAATAACGATAAAGAGTATTTACAGTATTATCAGCGATGGTTTTCAGTTAGGATAATATTGTGTTTAATTTGTGTGATCACTTGTTGTGTAAAAGATAAAATATCTTTATTATTATAACTAATAAATAACAATTAGAACAATAAGTACTCAAGGATGATGTATGAAGGAAGTAACATTTGAAAATGATGTGGTTCGTCTTTATTTAAACGATATATCGTTTAAACCTCTACTTACAAAAGCAGATGAGATCCTTTATAGCCGTAAATCATTATTAGGTGATGAAAGAGCTAAACGTGTTCTTATTGAATCTAACTTACGCCTTGTTGTTAGCTTAGCAAAAAAATATCGAGCGTCTACTTTATCATTGAGTGATTTAATTGATGAAGGAAATATTGGTTTAATTACCGCAGTAGAAAAATTCGATCCGGAGAAAGGTTTTCGCTTTTCTACTTATGCATCATGGTGGATTAAGCAAACTATTGAGCGAGCGATCCATAATCAAAGTCGTACTATTCGATTACCAGTACATGTGTCAAAAGAAGTAAATACTATTTTGCGTGCTCATCGTGATTTAATGACTAAAAATAATAATGAGCCATCTCAAGAAGAAATTGCCGACTACTTAAAGCGTGATGTTAGTGAAGTTTCATTTTTAATGACAAATAATATGCATGTATTATCATTTGATCAAACTTTAAGTGAAGACGAAAATAATTCGTTGTCGTATTTTGTTGCAGATGAAAATTCTAATTTAGATAAAGCATTAGAAGATAATGACATGCAAACTATCACTCAAAAAGTGTTGTCTAAATTAACAGAGCGTGATCGAGAAATTATTTGTCGCCGCTTTGGATTACAAGGCTACGAACCTCAGACATTACAAGAGGTTGCTGATGCCGTTGGATTAACACGTGAACGAATTAGGCAATTACAAATAAAAAATCTTACTCGACTAAAACGTTCTCTAGCCAATGATAACTATGATATGGAAATGTTGTTTTCAGCATCAGCATAAAATTATTTATATTAGAAAAGGGATGATTACTATCATCCCTTTTCTATATTTATTATATGTGTATTGATCATAAATACACAGTAATGCTCCATATCTGCAGATTGCAGTTTGAGTTAAGAAGCATACTATAAAGTTATGAACATAGTGATGAAATTATTATTCATAATTTTAGGAGTATTGTTATGCCAATTACCGATGAAGCATGTGAACATTCAGAATTACTTAATGCATTAATCTCTCGACAATCATTATTATCTACTAATCGAATGCAATATATTGTTTATGCTGCGGCCTTAGCTTGTCAGAATAAGAATGTGCTGCAAATGATTCAGCACCTTGTTGGTGATGTAACGATCAATCAGCGCCAAGATATCCATCATGCAGTAGTCAGAATGGCTGCGACGAATGCTTACTATATGGCAATGCATAGTGTTGATTTGAATTGTAATGTTACTAATGCTATGCAGCTAGCCCCATTAAAAGAGTTAGATGTTGAAGATAAAACAAGTTATTACTATGCTTGTATCGCTGCTTGCTTAGTTAATAAAGGATATAGTTGTTTAAACAATCATATTACTTTATTACAGTCTTGCGATGAGTCTGATGATTCAATTAATATGGCATTAAGACTGACAGCTTCAGTGTTAACTATGTGCCAATCAAGCTTTAATAATGAGTGCTTTAGTTAATTTAGTTTAGATATAAATGATGGTTTTAGATATCAAAAAACCGCTAAATATTAGCGGTTTTTTATGAGGTGAAAGTGAGGGATTTGATCTCCTTTATCTACTATATACGTATACTGGTTTTTAATATTGGTATTTTTAACCACGTAGTCACCTCCCTGTAATACGAAATAGTACGGTTAAATCTTTGGTATGTAATATCATCAGCATTTAATCCTCTGTAAATAATCAAATCAGCATTATACCTTGATGTGATAATGTAAATTCATATGGTATTATCCACTGTGTTTTTAGTGTTACTCCACTTTATATATGGATATACGTTAAATATTAACATCAAAGTTTATTATTACCACCATTAATAGTTAATGGTATGTTGAGAGATGTTGCTGTGATTGATCTATTAAAAGATATATTAGGATGGACATCTGTGGTGTTTTATATCTTAATTACTATATTTAACACGATGAAAGTTACTCGTTACGCGGCTTTTGCTTCTGCCACAAATGATACAATATGGTCAATCTTGATGGGGTGGTGGCCGAAAGTTATTCTTAATTTATCGGTTACAGCAATTAATTTATACCGATATTTTAAAGACTTTACTCAAACAGCAAAGATAGTTATTCAATTGTTAGCGGCTGTGATGATTATTGGTATATCATATATAGTTTATGTTGCAATTCATGCTTTTATCGCAGAGCCAACATTAGCTGTTGGATTACAGTTTGTTGATTTAGGCGTGATCGTGATCGCATTGTATATGACAGAATTGAAAAAATATCGGATATTGATGCTGCTTTCAGGTTTTGTGGGGATGGCTGGTTATTATGGTAATCCACAGATGATGATTATTAAAGCATTAGTCATTATAATTATGAGCTATAAACTATTTACAACTCGCAATGATACTGCTGAACAATTAGCAGCTGAAAATAAGTAAATTTATAAAATATTTAATATTGTTTTAATTTATGCTTAATATAAAAAACGCTCATTGATTAATACAACGAGCGTTTTTTTTATCTACTCAATTACATAAATAATATGTAAATTAGATTTCGAAGCTAGCTAGTGCGTCGCCATTATCCAGTAATTGTTGTAGGGCTTTAGGTGTACGGCCTTGGCCTGTCCACGTTTTTTCATCGCCATTTTCATCAACAAATTTGTATTTAGCTGGGCGAGCCGCACGCTTTTTCTTTGTTTTTGGGCTGTCGCCAATTAATGCAATTAATTCTTCAGGTGTAATACCTTCAGCAGCAAGCATATCGCGGTATTTCTGCAGTTTTGCTTCTTGTTCTTTATTTTCTGCTTTAGCTGCTTCTTCTTCCACGCGACGTTCTTCAACGACTTGAGTGAACTTCTGTAGACCTTCTTGTAGATCTTCAATAGACATTTCACGCGCTTGAGCTCTTAAAGAGCGTAGATTTAAAAGAGTTTCAATCATGTTATTAATTCTAAATAAAAGTAATTTAGCCTATTGTACTTAACTTTTATAATAAGACACTAAAAATAGTTACTATAGTTGTAACTAAATCTCATTTTTTCTTTTTAATTGTCATATTACTACTGTTTTTTATTTTAATGATAAATAAAAGGAGAGTAATACTCGTATTATCATTAGTTAATTAGCAATGGTGAAGAATGGTATTGGTGAACTTAAATTATTATTATGAAATTTGAACGATGATACTGTTAACCATATTAGAAAAATAAATAAGTATTTATCGGTCACAGATCCTTACAAACCCATATATTTAACTACTGATATGGTACGTGTTTGATATTTACTGCTTAAGATTAACTTGATAACCAACATATAATTTTATCAGTATCATACTTGTCGATTAATCTTATTTGTTTCTATTTGTAACAAAAACATCAGCTATCTGATTATTAATAAATCAGATAGTCGATATTTTATTAAATCATTGATTGCTTTGCTAATTATGAAAATAATTTATCGTTACCATAATTGATATTATTTGTGTCTTTAGTGTTAAAAGAACATCATATATGTAACTTTTTCATGGATGATATATAGCAGTAAGGATATCGTTTGAGTACATTACGTAAAAATTTCGAATTGATTGATAAGCCTACATTCTTTGGGGCATTAGCAATGTTGATTTCGGTGGTTGTTCCACTTATTTTGTTCCCTAAAGAAGGTGCAGAATGGATTGCCGTCGCTAAAACCTTTATGACAGACAAACTAGGCTTTTTATATTTAGCGCTTGGTATGGCTGCTTTCTTTTTCATGATCTACATTGTTTTTTCTGATATTGGCCAAATTAAATTGGGTGATGCAGATGAAGAGCCTGAATTTAAAACAGCTTCATGGGCTGCAATGCTTTTCTGTGGTGGTATCGGTGCAAGTATTTTGTACTGGGGTGCTATCGAGTGGGCTTATTATTATCAAAGTCCGCCATTTCAATTAGAGCCAGGTAGTGAAGAGGCTGTACGTTGGGCTGCAACTTATGGTGTATTCCACTGGGGTCCTATTGCATGGTGTATTTACCTTGTTCCAGCGGTGCCAATTGCTTATTTCTTTTACGTACGTAAACAACCTGTATTGAAAGTATCTGCTGCATTAATGCCAGTAATTGGTGAAGCACGTAGTCATGGCTGGGTGGGTAAAGTTATTGATGTGCTGTTCATTTTTGGTTTGCTTGGTGGTGGTGCAACAACATTAGGTCTAGCCGCCCCGTTAATTACTGAAGGCGCACACTATTTATTTGGAACCCCTAAAAATACAGAAACACAAATTATAGTGCTACTTTTATGTACTTGTATCTTTGGTTACTCTGCTTATGCTGGTATGGAAAAAGGTATTAAAGTACTAAGTAATATTAACTTTTGGGGTGCATTGGGTTTACTTGCGTTCATTCTTGCAGTAGGTCCGACTATTTTCATGCTAGAAACAGGTCTGGACTCTTTAGGACGTATGCTTTCTAACTTCTTTATTATGGCAACATGGGCTGAACCTTTTGGTGGCTATGGTACATTTGAAGATACGCATTTCCCGCAAGATTGGACTATTTTCTACTGGGCATGGTGGTTAGTATTTGCGCCAAGCATGGGCTTATTTATCGCACGTATTTCGCGTGGTCGTACAATTAAGCAAATGGTTACTGGCTCTATCTTCTTTGGTTCAATGGGTTGTTTCCTATTCTTTATGGTATTAGGTAACTATGGACTATCGCTACAATTATCCGGTGCGCTTGATGTTGTGGGTATTTTGAATGCAGAAGGCGCGACAAAAGCTATCTTCTCTATTCTTGAGCAATTACCGTTCAGTACCGTGGTTATTGCAGTATTTACATTATTGTGTCTGATTTTTACAGCAACAACGTTCGACTCAATTTCATATATTCTTGCTTCTGTAGTTCAAAATGATGTTACAGAAGAGCCAATGCGTTGGAACCGTTTGTTCTGGGCATTTGCAATGTCGTTCATGCCATCAGTATTAATGTTTATGGGAGGCCTAGCAACACTACAAACGGCAGCAATCGTTGGTGGTTTACCGTTGTTATTCATTACTGTAATGTTAATGATTTCAGCTGTAAAAGCAGCATCACTTGATTTAAGTCACCAAAATGGTTACGAAGATCCAGTGATCAATATTGAAGAACTACCAGACGTTGATCCATGGTCAAAAGAAGGCATGGCGTTAGCGAAGTTTGAGCAATTAAAAGATGTTGCGATTGAGGCTGCTGATACTGAGCGTGATGCGCTAAATGCAATCTGGAAGATTAAGAAGAAAATTCGAGCAGAAGCATTAGCAAGTGGTGATAGTGGTGTTGATAATGGCGATGTTCCTCAAGAATTAGCAGAAGAATTACACCGTTTAACAACAGAAGCGATGACAGCGAAAGAAGCTAAACTTGAAGCATCTGCATTAGCTCAGGAAGCACGAATAGTGTTTAATGATATAATGAAGCAGAAAGAAGAAATGCTAGAGCTTGAAGAACAAAAAGCATAGTAGCAATGGATTGATATAAAAATGTTCTAAAAAGGCGATCTTCGGATCGCCTTTTTTATTGGCTTTTTTATTCATAAATAACAATTGCTATTTATACGTGCTCAATTGAGAGAATAACTTTACCTATTATTTTAATATCGTCTTGCGCAATCGCGATTGAAGATTGGCCATAATGCAATACGAGCTTATTGCCGGGTAATCGTTGAATATCATTAATCGACATTAAATTATCAATGCTGATGAGGTAACTGCCGCTAATAGGTAAATTATCCTTTTTATCAATAATTAAGATTGTAGTCGATGTTTGTAGTGCCATATAAAGGTGGGCTTCAATATCAGCTTGTTTAAGTAATATTGGGTCAAAAGATAAATCAGGAAGAGCCATAAGTTCACCTGACTTTAACTGGTAATAAGGCAATGTTAATGCGTTTGATATTACCTCTGTATCTGAGGTGATCATGTGAGGAAATGCCTCACCTTCATTTAAGAGTAGCCAACGTAGCGATACCCCTGTTGCAAGGTGGGAGCGGATAGCTATTTCAAATGGTGTCGTTTCTCGAGAGTGCCATGTCGATACCGTGCCTCGTGGAATATTGAAAATATCAGCAAGATCTTGATATTCATCAATTTCTAATACTGAACATAATTTTGATGTGACGGCTTTACCACCGAGATATTGGTAAGGAGAAAGAGTCGTAATATGAGGTTTATGTGTTGAAGTAGGTTTCATTTGGGACTATCAACCCTATCAAGGTAATGGAATAACAACAGATTAAGTCTGTATATAGTTACTAACACATGAGAGATAAATATACGTTATAACGTAATCGTTATGTGTTTGTTGGTAATTATACATTTACTTTATATGTTGGTGTGTAAATTTACTCAGACTGGGTTAGCGATGAAACTTATAGCATATTATATCATTTCATTTTGTCATATTTGACTCGTTTACATAAAATATCGGCCAAATGAATTTAATTACCAGAGTTTATGCGTTTTTTAGATGTAACAGTTAATTTTATATATCCTAAAAGCAACATTTCATCTCCTCCGTTTACAATTCATTCCCTCATAAAGTGCAATTGATGTTATTGGTTTTTTAAAGCGGAACGAATAACGTTCCGCGTAGGTTTATATTGTTAGCATTTGATGAAGTTCTTTTACTTTTTCTGGTGGCATTGTTTTAACTAAAGCAATAACAAGTTCATTTACGTTTTTTGCCGACGGGCTAATGGTATGACTAAAACCTAAAGACATTACAAAGGTATGCCCACATTCAGGATCTGAACATGAACAATATAAGTCTGCTGCTGCATTTGAAAACCAGTTTGTTTTATTAATACGTGCTTTTTCGCCACACTGAGTACAGTGAATACGCATTGCCATTTGAATTACCTATTTAATATTGAGGCAAAAATTCAAGAATCATTGGTATAAACAATGTCATTACCCACAAAGAGCTAAAATATTGTGAGCCTTTAGCTCGATATAGATAAGCTTAGATTTTTGCTTTTATGGGAAATGATAGGAACACCTACCGCTATTAACCTCGATCTGCTGCATTTTAGTGAATGAGATGTCAGTCAATTGCTTAATTCTGTCATAAAAACACATCAATCATATCAAATGGTAAATTGAAATTCGGATTCATTCGGATTATCACTCCTTTCCGATAGTATCATAACGACAATTGATGCATTATCACCTCAAATGAATAATAATCACTGCATCAAGTAAAACACTGGAGTAACCGGAAATATCAATATTGAGACTTACATCGTTGAAGATAGATATTGGAAGAAAATCCCTATTTACTTCAGATAAACAAGGAATAACAAGATGTATGAGTTATTGGATTGGTTAGTCAATAAAATGGTGTTTGTGGTTTTTGTTATCATCGGCCATTTTCAATTCATGACGATAGAAGCTTGGTCTTTAATTATTTCACTCTGTATGGGGATATTCGCTCTATCTCTGAGTTATTGGCATAAGAAAGTTATGCAACAAATAGCGAGAGAGAAAGGAATATTTATTCATGAATAAATTAAGACCAATTTTATGCTCAATTACTGCAGTGATAGCACTCCTTGGTAATAGTGGAGTAGGGAATAGTGCATTACCAATAGGAAATGTTGTTATTGCTGGAGAAAACCAAGGAAAACTAAATTTAACATATAAAGGATTAAAACTGATTGGAGATTATGAAGGTTGTAGGTTAGATGCTTATCGCTGTCCTGCGGGCTATAAAACAAATGGTATTGGTAATATTCATAATATAACGACAGATATTATAGATAATGAACAAGTTGCCAAAGATTGGGTATCAAATATTCAACAGGCGGAGTCTTGTTTAAATAATGTTATTGGAAGTAATTATATTACTCAAGGGCAATATGATGCTTTAACATCATTTATCTTTAATACTGGCTGTAAGCGTTTTCTAAAAAATAAAGATCTTACAGCAACAAAAATATCCACATATGTAAGAACTGGAAAAATGCTACAAGCTTGCTTGCAATTATCTCGCTGGGTTTATGGTGGAGGTAAAAAATTAAAAGGATTGGTTAAACGGAGAATGTCAGAATATTCACGATGCATTGAATAGGAAGTGTATCTATGAGGCTATTATTATTATCAATTATTTTTATTTTATTAGTGAAATCTGAATATACGGATCGTGAAGTGAAGTCTCTAATAATAGATAGAGATAATATTCTAATGATTAATAAATCAAACACAGCAAGTTTGAAACGATTAGTCGATCAGAAAAGAGAGAATAATAATTTATTACGACAACGGGAGCAACGAAAGGTAAAACAACAAGGAGAACTTATTGTTACTACAGAATCGTTACATAACCTATTGTATAAAGACAAAAAATATCAGACTCGTTGGCCTGATGATGTTATTAGTTGGTTGCAGCAACCATATTGAACCAGTCCATGTAGAGGTTATTACTATGTTACCTGAGCCGTGGTTAATCACGGCATGCAATAAACCAAAATTAACAGGAAAAACACCAGCACAGACAATTGCTGAAGATTTACCTCGACTAAAAAACGCATTATCTAATTGTGCAAAACAAGTCGATGATTATCTTCAGTGGTATGAAAAACAAATAAAAACAAATAAATATAATTAATAAATTGAGAAATTTTAAAATGAAAAATGAAATTAACGAAATTAACGAAATTAATGAAAATTTAAAAAACACCACATTAAATAATGAGAAATATATTACTGCTATTGTTGATGGAAATATTGATATTAATACTTTTCCGACTGATAGCACCACAATGCGACTTGGTGGTTCTTCACAACCGAATATTCCATCATGGGCAACTTACGGAAATATGTTATCACTAGTATCGCCAAAAGCAGATACTGCGATTCAAATATTAAGTGGTTATGATAATGAAGATATTGGTTTTCGAAGTGGTAGTAAGAAAACACTACCTAGCCGAGATTTCGTGAAATTTTTTCATGAAAATAATATTCCAACGGTAGAGCAAGTAGGGGCTGCAATTGCATTAACGAATGGCCAACCAGGCTTAGTTTATAATATGCGTACTGATGGTACATGGGCGGAAGCTCTTAGTGATGCCCCTCATGATAATAAGAAATATGTACGTGAAAATGGTCATTGGACAGAAGCTACGTTATCGCCAAATCTCAGTGATGGGCTAAATAAACCGTTATGGGTTGAAGCAAGTACGGCTGGTATTATTTATAATGATGCTAAAAAAGCAGCAGCGAATGCATTAATTCTTAAAAACTTAGCAGCGGATAAAATAGTACGGTTAGCGTTTATTGATAATGTCTATTTTGATACTACGGCTGGTGAAATTGTTATTCGTTATGGTTTAGAGTTTCATGGCTGCCGAAGTAAAAAAATCTACTGGACTGGTTCACCTATTAGTATTGAGGCTAATGATTGCTTGAGTGCAATGACGATGCCTAATGTACCAGAAATGCCTTATTATTGTGAGACAAATTGTAACCATGTTACAACAGATAAGCTCAATCTTATTGAAGGTGATGGTTGGGGGGGATACCGTGGTATTGTTTCTCGTGATTGTACTTATGATGGTAGCTTCCGTTATAAGTTCTTAGGCAAAGAACAACACCCAATAAAAGGTAATCCCAATTCAACAAAGTATACTTTTAGAGGTGATTATGCTGGTTTTGGTGAGGTGATTTTTGATAATTTAACGCTAACTAATTCGCGCCATCAGGCATTTTTAGGGGCGAATCAATTCCCTTATGATCGCATTGTTTTTCGAAATGTTGTGATGCGAAACTGTAGTCGAGGCCTATATTCTGGTGGTATTACTAATACTAATCCATGGTATTTAGACGTACAAAAAGCAATGCGAAGTCTAATTATTGAAGGATTAGATTGGGAAAATGATGCTGACTTTTGGTGTGGAGAAGATGGTAATACAAGTGCATATGTTACTTCAGTATTATGGGAAGGTAACCGTTTAATTTTTAATAATGCGCGAATTCGAGGAGTGAAGGTTCGTTCTCATCAAAATAGCCTTGGTGCTCGAGAGTTATCTCCTGTTTATCTGGCTGGTATTCGTGCTGAAATGCGAGATTGTGAAACAATTAACACGTATAATTTTAAGCCTGACGGTATACCAAATACTTGTATTTACTTGAAAAAAGTACGTAATGCTTTAATTAATAATATTGAACATCGTTATGAAGAGAACTTTTTTAGTTCGATGAAAGAGAAATTTAATGTAACGGTTGATAAAACGCAAGGAACCTTTATTGGATATTATCCTGAACCTGGAATGCCATGGGACAACAGTGTTGATTATGGCAGTGAGCCAGCTGAATCAATTGTTATCCGTAATGTGAAGTGTTGGCTACCTAAATTATCGCGTACTGCTGATATATCAACGCAAATAGTGGGAAGTTATGAGATAACTGATTGTGATTTTGAATCACCAGATGATGGTTATAACAGCGATGGTCGAATGTCTGGCGCATTTACATTCCTAACGGTGAATTGGTGGGATAACAGTAGATACTTAATTGATAATCAAATGGTTAATCGTCGTGCTGTATTTAAGGGTAACCGTGTTTATACGCCAAATAATACCGCGGGTAAGCTAGCTTATATTAATATGCATGATGCGCGCCAACATCGTAATGGTGGTTATATTATTGATATTAGTAACAATGACATTACAGCAAATTGTCTTAAAGAGTTACAGCTATCCTGTAGTACTGGAACTGATTTTAAACCTGAAGACTGTATTGTTAATCAGATTACTTTGGATAATCGTGTTCATATTGTTGATTCAACTAAAAATGATGTTACGCCACGGCATGATGTTTTTGTTGCAGGAAATAAAGTACCTAAAGTTATACGATTAGATATGGGGGGGAATTACAGTTCAAGCGCTAAAAATGCCTTATTAGGGCGTATTCAACAAAATGTATTTGGTGCTGATATGACAACAGGTAAGTTCCGGATATCGTATGCTGAGGTTGCTGGCTCCACACCAGGTATCATAGTAATGAATGCAACGCGTCCAAGTAATGGTTGTTTAGAGAATAAAACTCATGACTATAACGGGACAATGACAACTAAAGCGGGCTGTTTTGATTTCTATGCTCGTATTGAAATCAGTAATGTTAATATTGAAAAAGAGACATGTTCCATTGGCTACTTCCATCCAACAACTAAAAAGTGGACTCAAGCACAATGGAATGCCACCAAGAATGATGGTAGCTTTGAAATTTTAATTAATAGCAATGATCGTTTTAGTAATGGTAGTGAAAGCTCACCAATTAGAGCTCGTATTGGTCGCCGTTCGGGCGCATTAACACTAATACTATATCCAGATTACGGTGATAGTGATTATTCATCAGTATTAGATATGGAATTAAATATTAATCAATATTAAGTAAAAAATATTATCAGAGGCGTATTTATAATACGCCTTTTTTATTCGCTACTTTAAAATTCTCTTATTGCATCAATAATATTTAATTGATGATGTTAATTAACCTTTGTCAATTATTGTTAATATTAATACCGGTCGGTAGTATTTGATGATCACTTTCGCTATATTGAAAATACTTCATCAAGATAAATAATCCATAAATACTTATAGCGGTGTTTAATTACTTTAGTTATACATTGCAATGATGGTATAGAGCAATGTTTTATATATATTAACTATGAATTGAAGGGCTATTTATACATAATAGTAGGTAAGTGAATGAGTAAAATAGATTCAATAAGTAACGATGATAACAAAGGTATTTCTCGCCGTTCTTTTTTAAGAAGTACGACAATGATTGCAGGCGGTGCTACGGCTGGCATGTTTATTCCAGGCGCTGTTGATAAAGTTAATGCACTTGACTTGATGAAACAGTCAAATCAGCCAGAAGTGATTATTACTGCGAAAGGTCGAGCACTCATTGCTAAAATGCAAGCTCAAAAAAAAATCTTGCTAATTGACTCAATGATTTTTGCTTATAAACCTAATCGTGGTAAAGCGCCAACAGAAAATGAACCATTACAACCTAATGAAATTGTTCATAATGCTAAAATTCAACAACAAATTCGTTTATCTGAAGATGCAATAGCGCTTTCGACAACATTAGACAGTGATGTTGGGCCATTTAAATTTAATTGGAGCTGCTTATATTGTAGTGAATATGACACTATTATTGCGATTACTTATCCTAAGTTAACAACTAAAACCGTCGATGGTCCAGGCGTAAAAGGTAATACGTTAATCCGATCTTTTATTTTAAATTATAGTAACATTGCTGAAATTACTAATAGCACCATCATGGCTGCTGGCCCGAGTTTTATGGCTCATCAACGATTAGATAATGTTGAAAATTTAGCATTGCAAGCCATTATTGATCAGCAAGGTAAAGATTGGTTTATTAAAAATGGTTTTATGGTATTACCTATGGAAGGGGTATATAAAGTCATGGCAGGTGTGGCTTATATTTCTGGCCATCGTATTGAATTAGAAAATAATCGTGTTATTGATGCATCTAATAAACCTTTTTATATATATGTTGATGCTTATAAAAACAATAATGACATTGACGGATTAGAAACAAAATTTAATATTATTATTTCTAATAAAGATTTAAAAAATTATGTTAATACTGATGGTGTTCATCATTATTATTGTAAACTTTGTCAGGTAATGACAGATGGATCTGTCAGTGACTTACGACCTCAAAATACGGTTGTTGATAAAGGATGGGCTGAAGCGAAGGATCACCAAGCAATAGAAAGCGTCTCAGGCCTTAAAATTTATCCTATTAGTCGTAACTTAGCTGTCGGAGATACCATTCCTGAAGGATATAATGGCTTACGTATTAATGATAAAATTTATCGCGTGGCCTGCCATGGCGATGTTAATGAAATTGATACCAATACAACTTTTATTATTGTAGATAAACAAAAATATTATTTACAACCTTGTATTGAAGGTCAAAGTTTTTATTCTATTGATAATCTGGCTGATTATGCCCCATTATCTGATTGGGGGGATAAGATTAATTATGCTGCAGAGATTTGTCGTAAAGATGGATTAATATTGTGGATACCAAATAAAGTCTATCGTTTTAATAAGACCATTGAATTGAAAGATATTAATGTGCAATGGGATGGCACGCTAGAGTTATGTAGTAATATTATTGGTGTCATACTGAAATATAATGTCAACCTTGTGGGGAAACCTATAATTATGCGTTCAAAATCACTTGCGTATTTTGATAAAGCAATGGTTATGTTGACATCATCATCAGAAAAATTTGAAGGGAAATGGGTAACAAAAGGGTGTATTGAAAATAAAATTTCACAACTTAACATTATCAATGGCTGGATTGATTATGATTACACCGCACATGGTATTGTTGCAGATCAAACTAAATTAACAGGACAAGGTTTAGTTCTATTAGCGGGAAGTTGGACTGCTGACTTAACTAAGCGGCGCTCTCATGAATATGTTTGGCGCAATTTTATTTCTGATGTCTATGTCGATGGCTTTGAACAACCTTATGTATTACAAGCAGTAATTGATGATATTACTCCTAACCGTTGGATCACTTGGGTTAACGGTAATAAATTACATAATTTATGTGCACGCCGATTCAAACAAGGGTTTGTAGTTAAATCACCATTACTACGCCCTAATGGGAAAATTGGTGGTGAAGTTGCAGGTAATACTTGTGCAAGTCTTGATTTTCAATGGTCACGAGTGAGTGCTGAAGCATTTCTTATTTGTGAAGGGCGTAATAATAAATTTGAATTAATGGGCTGGGATGCACCTAAAACAGCAACCAATACTATTCAATTTTTACGGGGTAATACTTTCCCACCTGGTTATGCAGAGGCATCGGGTAATATTGTTGAGCTTTATGGTGCAACTTTAGGAAAATTAAATGGTAGTGATTTATCACCATTAGTGTATGAATCTAACCCTGGTTTAAATACTTTTATAGCTGAAGGTTATGTCGCTCGTAATATAATGCCAGAATTATCGCCACCGACTGTTGGTTCAGCATTAACTAATAGTTATATACCTAAGCTAGATAACTTTCTTGCTTTTATTAATCATCGCCCTCGATGTTATACTCAATTATTAAAAAATGGTAAGTTGCAATCAAAGGTTGATCTTACCCCAATGTTCGATTTTAACCCTGAATCATCAGTACGACTAGAGGTTGAAAAAGGTGATGAATATAAAGTTATTATATCGTTAGAGGGGGCGCGAAATCACTTTAATATGATCGGTAGCACACTTGGTTATAATCAATTATCGGCAGGGATCATTGATATTGATTTACATGACCGACATAAAAAATCAGTTTATTCTTCTCGTCAAACATTGAAAACTGCCAATGTTACTGGGTTTATTAATGCTGCTAATATTAAAACTATAGTGATAACCTATAGCGGTTTTGAGCAGGCCGGTCAATTAAATATCAGTGCATTGTATGGTCAAACTTATAATCGAAATGCGTCACAAGGATTTATGACCGCAGATGGTGCATGTTGGATGCAAGATGACATCAAAATCAATAAAGCGGGGGCAGGGGTTGTTATTCGTGATGAAGTTAATGGTCAACTGTATCGTATCGCTATTGCTAATGGTGAGCTTAAATTAGAACCTGTGAAAAAATAATACGATCATCTTATCTTTGCCGCTTTTTATAGCGGCTTTTTTATCATTGTGACTGCTGTAATAGTGTTTTTTATAAATTTGCTTGTTGGTAATAATAAAGCGGATTCCTGTAAGAGATATGCATCATAAATAATACTTTTTTAGTAAAAATGTTTTTCTTAAATACTTGTTATGCCTTTTGCGAATAGGATTATTATTAGCGACCATCCGATAATGATAAATTCTATTTTATGAAAAAAGTATCACCTCACGTAATGGCTAAATTATCTAACCTTTCTAAAACACTTTTGATAATTAATCTTATTTTCTTGATCTCCGATTTTAGCCTTTTTATTTTATATGGCAGCATGTTAGCTCTAATATGTAGTTGGTTAATGCTGGCAAATATTGTTTCTATTCGATATCAAATTAAAACACTTTATAAAGATAATGTAATTGCTGGTTACCTTCGTTGTGCTTTTATTCCTTTTTCTGTTGCACGAGATGCTAAGCGCTTTAATGCTAGGTGCTAGGTGCTAGGTGCTAGGTGCTAGGTGCTAGGTGCTAGGTGCTAGGTGCTAGGTGCTAGGTGCTAGGTGCTAGGTGCTAGGTGCTAGGTGCTAGGTGCTAGGTGCTAGGTGCTAGGTGCTTAGCCCATTTTTAATTTATGCAATGGCTAGTTAGCCTGATCAATATTCAGCAGTTATTGATGTGAAATATAGGAAGAGTGAATTATTTTGTTAATAACGAATACTTTAGTGTGATGCTGATCACAATTAATTCGTTATATGGATAGTTGTTATAAAAAAGTAATTATGTCGTGTGGCGTTAAATTGCTTTCATATGTATATTTCTTATGGTTATCATAATTAAGGCTTATATATGAATATTAAACGTATTGCTGTCGCTGTGAGTGCATTGTTATGCGGTTATTCTACAGCAAGTTTTGCTGCATCAAGTACACAAACTGAAAGTGTGCAACAACTTGAGCAAATGAAAGCAAAAGTATTGCAACGTATCATTGAAACGAAAAAACTTATTGAAGATCCTACCAATATTGAGATTCGTAATGGACAACGTTTCCTTAAATATAACGGTTATTTATATGCACTAACAACCAGCAATTTACCTTCTTTTATGCCTTTTGTTGATGGTTTTGATTATGCAGATCGTTCAGCAGAAGCAATGTTTGATTTTATTCAGGCGCCATGGAAATTAGTTAACCAGATGGATGGTGTTTATATTTATAACGACCAATTTGGTTACACTTATTTAGAGCAATGGGATAAAGATAAGCAGTGTAATGTGCAATATCTTGTTGGTGATAAGGATTTAGTCAGTACCGCCACAAAAGATTGTTTGCCTTATAACGCCGACTTAATTGAAGCATATGGCTTTATTGATGAACAACCTATTGTTAATCATCTCAGTGGTGATTTTGCTGCACAAATACGTTTTATTCAAAATCAAACGGCAGAGCCTTTTGGTAATGACGAAAAACAACAACAACGAATTGTCTCTCAACGTGAAGCATTATTAGTTTTAACACCAATGCTTAACGATGAACCAAAAAGTATTGAGTTAAAGATTTATAAAGATGGGGTGTTACTTGAAACTCGTCAGATGACGAATCCTCTCCAAATTTTAGAATCGGATCGTGCTAAGCAAGATGATCGTAAAGATGTTGTCTATTCAAAACGCTCATTTACTACAGTATTACCGTGGAATTGGGTTGAGCAAGGCTTGAGCTTAGAGTTTGCAACTTATAGTGGTTTAAGTGGTGAATTAACGGCTGATCGTATTGATTTTGCAGCGCCTGCTCATCTTGATTTACCTATGATTCGAATTGGTATGTTAACTGAGCCGCCAGCAGCAAAAGCGCTTGAACTAAAAACTGCGCATTATGGCTCTGAGTTATTTCAACGTTTTCCACTCGCATCGATGACGATCAGTAATTATTTACCCATTAAATTAGATAAAGTTGTAATGTCTAATGGTGATATAAAAACAGAATATAGTGATTATGCGTCACCAGGTATTCACAGTGGTGATATGCGAGAAGATATTACCAAATCACTGATTCAGCTAGGTATTGCTAATGCCAATTATGGCGTCGCTAGCTCTGGTGCAAGTCAATGGCAAGCTGATAATTATCCAGCGATTGTTATTGGTCATTCTATTGGTCGCTATAAAAATGATAAAGGTGAGGTTGGTAATTATACTCACGGCTTGTCGGGCGGTAATGGCATGGTATTACTTGCAGATACGACAGGTAATGAAGTAACTCATGAAATTGGTCATGCACTGAGTATGGGTCATTATCCTGGTGGTTATGCGAATGCAACTCACGGTGCAACCACTGGTTGGGGTTATGATGCGTATCGCGGTTACATGGCAGACAACCTTAATTGGTGGTCAAATGTTGATGGCGAATATGGCTATGGCGATATAATGGTTACGCCTTATAAAACCCACTATGGCTATGGCACAGATCCAATGGGCGGCGGTGGCTTTGATTCTTCAACGTCAAGTTATCCATTATTCACTGGTTATTCATCAAAGCGAATTCAACACTATTTAGAGAGTAAAGATTATCTTGATGCGACATCAGTTAGTGGTTATAGCCATTGGAATGCGGTTACTCAGCAATTTGAAGCTGTTGCAACCACGACCAAGTTAAAGCCAGTTCAGCAAGGGACTGATGTTATGACTGTGGTGGGCTTTTATGATCCACAGTTGACCAATACCAGTTATATTTATCCTGCTCTATATGGTAGTTCAGGTAATGTTTACGATCTACCACAACCCGTTGTTGGTCAGTGTTGGGCGACCGTCACCTATGGTGATAATTCTCAACAGCTTATTGGTCTAGAAGGTGTTCGTAAAAATGGTGGTCTAAGTAACAAACTCCATTTTAACTTAGCACGCGAGCGTAACCCACAGGCAGTGACGGTTGAATGTCCTCAAACAAGCTTAGAAACGATTGTCCGTAATGAATTATTAGCACATTACGGCCAAGATCGTTTTTATGCGTGGGGTGAAAATAACCGTTGGGGTGATGTCGGGGATGTATTTGAATACCATCGCAATGGGCGTGTGGAGCTGTTTGCTTTAAAAAGCCAAAATTATTGGTATTTCCCTGAGTCAGGAAATTCTAACCACCAGTGGGCATTTATTGGCTATCTTGATCAAATGATTGCTGAGAAGCAACCAACGGTCAATTTTGATGAATTAGGTCGAGTGGTTGTTGATAGCCGTACTTTTGCTATTAATACGGAATACCTAGCTAAAGCGGTGACAATCGGTAAAGGTAAAGGGTACGATTTAGCGATTGAATCACAACCTTTATTTACTGAGCAAAGTGATTTAGCCCAGCTTGATTTTGAAACCATTAATCAGTTTGATCAATGGGTTGCAGATCGTTATGGCAAGGGTGAGCTGAATAATGGTGTAACCCATAAACGTAAGCGTGCAGGTGCTGTCTATGTTCATTCAAATACTGAACTAAACACCCGTGATTACTTCTTAATGAAAACGGTAACTGCAGCTGCATTTCCAACTGATCACCGTAGTAATAATGATTGGAAATATTTAGGTTCGGCTGAATCTTATGTCAATTTTGATTTCAATCCACTTAAATTGAATCGTCAAAATTTATCGAATGTTGAACGCCTAAAAAATTATTTTGAGCAGTCAGCGTTATTGACGTGGGATCAACGCACTACCACCACCTGGGATACATCAAGCAGTGCGGTGTTTATCAACCCAACAGCTGAGGGAATTAATGAATACTTTATTCAACGAATCCCTGCTCAAGGTGGCGAGTTCCCAACCAATAAAGCTTCAAATCGAGATTGGATTTACTTAGCTGATGACAACTCAGTTAATCAATTAGTACTTGAAATGGGTACTAACCAAACGGTATTTGAGCAATTAGTACTTGATTGGTATAAACAAGATAATTTCGGCAACTGGGGTGACAATGGTCAAAGGGGCAATGTCGGTGATATTTATGACTATTATTTCCATGATGGTAAAACGCATTATTATCGTTTAAAGACAACTGGCTATGGTTACTTCCCTTGGCCATCAGAACAAGATCCAAGTAATGGTAACTGGCAATATATTGGTCATTACTAACCGTAATTAGCACTAATTAGTGACAGTTTTAAAGTCGTATTTAACTTTGTTATTTACGGCTTTTTTATTGATCGTGCAACAAGGTAGGCTCAAATGCTAAACTGGCGCTTATTCCATTTAGTGATTACAAAAAGGTAGTGTGATGAATCCGATTATTGCGTTGTTAAAAGAGAATAATATTAGCGATGAGCAGATCAACAGTATTTTTCAAACGTTGACTCAAAATCCTCTTGCAGCAATGGCAACCATTAGCCAACTAGGTTTACCGCAAGATAAATTGCAAATGTTAATGGCACAAGTAATGCAAAATCCTGTATTAATTAAAGAAGCCGTTGAAGAACTAGGGTTAGATTTTTCAAAGGTAGAAGCGGCTAAAGAGCAACTTCAAAAATAAGTTTGTTGATAACTGTATATATAAGGTCGCATAAAACCCGTATGTTAAGTGGTTTTAGCGGCCTTTTTTATAAGTACTGCAATCGTATCCATCAGGAAAGCCACAATGCTCCCTTATTCAACAGTTGAACAATTACGTTATGGTCATGTTACTAACCAAGATTATTTTTTCCGTACGGGGATTGAAAAAAAGCCCACGGATAAGGTTAGCGTCACGGCATTAGGATTTGTTGGCGATGAGCAAGCCGAAATATTTCATGGTGGTATAGAGCGAGCAGTATTGCAGTTTGATTGTCATTATTATGCGCAGCTACAACAGCTCTTTCCCGCATCAGCGTCTTTGTTTGTCTGCGGTGGTTATGGTGAAAACTTAGTTGTTGCAGGTATGAATGAGCATAATATCTGCATCGGAGATAAGATCGCTGTCGGCTCCGTTATGTTAGAAGTCGCGCAACCAAGGCAACCTTGTTTTAAGTTGAACCACCGTTTTAAAGAGCCAACAATCTCACGTTATTCACAAGATAACAGTAAAACGGGCTGGTTTTACCGTGTGCTGCAAGAAGGTGACATTAACGTTAATGATGAAATACGGGTCATTGAACGTCCTTATCCTCAATGGACGATTGCTACCGTACAGCATTATCTCTATATCGAAACCGATAATTTAGCGGCTACAACCGCATTAGCTCAATTACCTGAATTGGGTGCAGAAGTTAGAGGTGTTTTTCAGCATCGCTTAGAAAGTAATGAAGTTGAAGACTGGAATTCTCGGCTTGAAAGTCTAATTAAATTGGAAATGCGGGTGGTTAAAATCGTGGTTGAGTCTGCCACCATTAAACGCTTTTATTTAAGTCGAACCGATCTTGGCGCTTTACCTTCGTTTAGTGCCGGCGCATATATCACGCTTAAATTACCCAATGGCTTAAAGCGGTCTTATTCTCTGTGTGATTCTGCTGTAGAAGGGGTCTATCAGATAGCGGTGCAGCAAGCGCGAGATAGCCAAGGTGGATCGCAATATATGCATCAACAGGTAAATGTTGGTGATGTATTGTCAGTTTATGAGCCTGCGAATTTTTTTGAAATGGCACGTGATAAACACCAACTGTTTGTTGCCGCAGGGATAGGGATCACGCCGTTTATAGCGATGATCCATGAAGCGATTGCTCATCAAGAACAGTTTGAGTTGCACTATTGTGTTGATAATATCGATGATTACCCATTTAAACGTGAGCTATCAGCGTATGCAGCTAATATTCACCTTTATACTTCCGCACAGCGACTTGATTTGGCGCAACTGTTAAATACCCATCAGCGCGGTTCACATGTTTATAGCTGTGGTAGTCCTGCGTTCGTGCAACTAGTTCGGGATAATGCCAGTCATTGGAGCTCAAAAAATGTTCATTTTGAAAACTTTAGCCCAGTTGAATATGTCGATGATAGCGCTTTTAGTGCCATTATTACTCATTCTGGTGCTAAGGTTGAGATTAATGTTACTGCCAAACAATCAGTGCTAGATGCGATAAGAAAGCAGGGCTTAACGCTTGATTCTGCCTGTGAAACCGGCACTTGTGGTCGCTGCAAGGTAAAATATAGTGGTGATGTTGACCATCGAGATACGATCCTATCAGCGCGAGAGCGGAAAACCTATATGACCCCCTGTGTATCACGCTGTAAAAGTGGTGTGTTGAATATTCAATTAGATTAAAGATGGTGATGATTAAGGTTATTATCAAAGCCAATATTTATCGGTTATGACCATATTAATTGGCGAATACCATTAACGTATTTTGAATGGCGTGAGGGGCGCAGTGGACAAGATCCGACTAAGCTCGATAACGCACTTTCATTGTCAGCATCGGTTTTGATTTCGAGTAAAACATATTCACCTAAACTGACGCCATGATTAAAATTAGCGACATCAAAATAACGTTGATCATAACACTCCATCTGGCGATCAAAAGTGATCCGTAATTTGCCATCATTAGAGATAAAATAATCGCGCTGATAGCGAATGATCACTATCGGACTTTGTTCATTACCTATTGTCGCTTGAGCCTCTGGAGCTAGAGTTGCAAAGTATTCACGTAGTATCGCTGACCAGCAATGGTTATTGGTTTGCCAATTAAGGGTTAATGGATATTGCTTTTTCCAGCCTTTACCACCACGGCGGTATTTGTGCTCAAGTACTGCATGGGTAGGAGTGGCAAGCTGATGATACCAGCGAATGCGGGTTTTTTTACGGCAACTGATGCCACTTAGGTTCTCTTGATAGCGATCCAAATATGGACTGTCGAGATATAAGCTATTGATATAACGTGTATCATACTGGCGTCGAAACAGCGATGGATGTAACGTTAACCAATTCTCGATATGTTGTAATCGGCTTAATGGAATCGGTATTTTAACTTCAAAGCGTGAATTCATTGGGGTTTATCCGGTTTCATGATTGTGTTGTAAAGCTGATTGACGTTGAGTTTCTGTGGGGGAACGGGCTGACCATCGATAATTAACTGATTACCTTTTGCGGCAATGATTTTGTGTTGGCAATCAACACACAGCCAGTGGTTGACCTTGACGATGGCACTGCCAAACAGATTTTTTTTGCGATAACTCATTAATCCATAGTGGGTGACGTTACGAGCGCGAATATCAGTTGCGTTGATCTGTGAACCATCTTTACCTGCTAATCCGACATTAACCTCATTAAACTCAATATCAAAGGCTGTGATCTGACTCCGTTCACCGACAGAAATGGCTTTATCACGAATATGGCTAAACATAAGTTTGGAGAGGGCTAATTGGGAGCCACTGACATCAATGCCATCACCGCCCGAGCGAGCACCGATATGATCAAAGCGGCTGTTGTTAATGATCCCCTTACAGAAATCGCAATCAAAGCCATCAGATAAACTATGGTGTAGTGCTAAGTCATTAATTTCAATATCACTATTAATAATATTTAACGCATCTTCAGTCTTGTTATGGTGTATTTCAACATGGTTGAGATAGACAGTGGCGTTAATGAAACTAATCGCTCCTCGTGGACGCCACAGTCCTTGTTTAGGACTACCCGTATAGGCAATATTGACATGATTTAAGCTGATGGGTGTTGTCGGAGTGGAAGCAAAGACCACTAAACCAGCCCATGGTTGATGGCGATTTTTGGCTGTTAGTTCCACGGGGGCTTGAGGGGTGCCGTTAATTGTTAATTTACCAAAGACCATTATTCCAGCTTGAGGACCAAAAACTAACTGCGTACCTTTATCGATGATGAGGTGCCAATTGGCGGGAGTATGTAAGCGGTCATTGATCTGCCAGCGACCTGCAGGGATTTTCCAGTAGTGATCACCTATTTCAATAAACGGGTAGCCTGAAAGGTTGGGCTGCTTTAAAGGCCGCGGTAAAAAGTGGGTAGCTGTTTGATCATGAATGAATCTAACCTTGGGTAAGGTGGTTGTTGGAGTGGTTGCGCTAATCTCAACGGAGTCAACATCGTCAGCAAGATACAAGGTCAGTTTTTCTCCTGGTTGTAGTTCAAGGGGGAGTTGGTCATTCGCTTCTTCTATGGCAATGGGGTGATTTTTAGCATTAAAGCCAGCAAGGTTTTGAATATACAGTGGTATTTGGGTGGGGTTAGCAATCGTTAACTGATGTTGATCGCCATAAAAGCTTGATAATTCCCATAATGGCGTTGCCTGCATGGTGGTCATATTAAGATGGAGTGCGGTATCTAATCGTCCAATAGTATGACATTCACGACTTCGATATTGCTGCTGTAAGCATGTAAGTTGAGTGGCTAACAGTGAGGTATCAAACCATGGTGTTAGCGGTGCACTACCATCAAGCATTTTGCGTTGTGTCTGTTGAATTGCATTGAGGTGTTGTTGCAGTTGCCCAGATTCTATTAAGGTCGCTAATTGGTTGAGTGCGAGTTGATAGTGGTGTTTTACTTCTGCATCTTCAAGCATTTTTTTGCTTATTAGTAGCTGTTCGCTAGGTGGACGCATTAACATCTGATGGCGACTAGGGGAGATAGCAACATCACTTTGGATGGGCTCTAATTTTGCGGTATGCGGATTATAATACCAGCGCCAGTTATTCCATGAGAGTGCATGCCACGCTCCCCAAACATCAACCGTTGCCAGATATTGACCGAGGAGTTGGCTGTCAAATACATCACTGGCTGTGCGGTTACCATTAATAAAATCACTCAGTAGTGCTAATGCTAATTGGCGCTGATAATTGAGCTCAAGTTTACGGCTAATGCGTTTTTGTTGTATGACTCGTGGGGTTAATTGACGTTTAACCTGCTTATTGTCGATCTGTTGTTGATTGAGATCGAGCCGTAGGATCATGCCTTCGGTGCGATTATGTATTGCGAGTAAATCTTGGCCAAATCCTTGCTCATGGTACATCACTCCCCAGTCATCACCATTGACGATCACCTTTACGGGGGTGTATCTGGGAGAAATGATGTCAAATTTAGCTAGTTGCAGGGTTTGTTCAAAAAGTACTGGCCCATGATGGATCCTGACATGAGGACTAATAAGGGCGAAACGTTGTGAGTTAAGCAGAGCATGTTGTTTTTTGAGATCGATTTTTAACGACCAACGCTGATGACTACTGACATGATCAAGGAGATCACCCTGTAGCCGAATATCGGCGTTAAAGTTTTGATTGTTAAACGATAGCTTGGCGGGAACTGTTGCTCTTATCGCAGGGATCATACCTTGTTTAATAGCTTGTTGGCGATTATCGGCTAATTTTTTCCAATTAGGATAATCAATATCAACCACAATAACGGGTAATTGGTGATTAGCATAAAGCCAGCGAACAGGAGCATGTAATAGATCCGTTGTCAGCTGGTGGATTTTAGTTGTCGTGGTAGTGGTTAATGCCACATAGCCGGAATGGATTAATTGATTTTTAAGGTAGCTAACGGAAGGGAAGACTAGAATGAGGATCGTCAGGCTAACAGCGGCAATAGTGATGCGCTCGGTTGAGGTTAAACCACGTTTATTCGGAGTGAGTCTCAACGTTATACTCCAGCAATATTATGTTGTTCAAGTAATGAGATCTTAATCATTGGAAAGCGGTCTTTTAATAATTTAAGAGTGTGGTCTAATTGTTCAGCTTCTATCGCAGTAATAAAAAAAGTGGCGCTAAAACTATGTTTATCGCAATCAAAACGCCGTAGTTCTAAGCGTTCACTATGTTTGGCAAGTAAGTTTTTTAGTTCATTAACTGAGATTGTGATTTCTTGCTCGCTGTGATGATTAATGGATAAAAATAGTCCCTGTTCTTGATAGATAGCGACATTATGACGTTTGGTCCAAGTGACTAAGACTAAAGTTACTGCGCAGGCTAATACCGCCGCTAATGTTTGTCCTGCACCTAAAGCGACAGCGATACCAATATTTAGGAAGAGATAAATTAATTCTTCTGGTTCTTTAATCGGTGTTCTAAAACGCACAATAGATAGGGCGCCGACTAGCCCTAACGCTAATGCAAGCGAGGCTTTAACAACCGTTATAATTAAAATAACGGTTAGCATTAACAGTGGAAATAAACGTGAAAAATCTTGGCGGTTACAAAACGCAGAAGAATAATGGCGAAAGTGCATACCAATAATCGATGCCAGTACAAATCCTAATAACAAATTGAGCAATAATGCCCATAGTTGTACGCTCGCATAAGGGAAAAAGAGATTTTTAATATCTTGAGGTAGCAAAGTAAGTAATACCGGATCTATGGCGTCCATAACCTATCCTTTTTATTCCCTTTACCTTCAGTGTAGAACAGCTGTGATTGACATGACGTCTATTTGTTAATGTAAATTGTTATTTAGAGATGAAAAAAGGCTGTCAGTTGGCAGCCTCGAAGATGGTGGTAAATATCATCAAGTTAAGTATTTAAATTTTAGATAAATGAGTCTTTTTAATCTTGAGCTTTTTTTCTTTAAATACTGAGGCATTTATTAAAATAATAATAGCTGGCGTTGCTGCCATATATATTACCGCATTCAGTGATGAAGTATATTGTAATCCAAAATAGAGTGTAACAGGAAATAACACCTGATCTAGCACTGATAAAATTGTTATTATTTCTATATTTTCTTTTATTAACAAAAGTTGGATTTAAATTTTTATTATATAAGCAAGATAGCTATTAATGACCATCTAAGTTCAGTTAGAAAGATAGGATCCACATTTTTATTTATGAAGGTTCCAAAACGCTATGAATAGAGATGTAAATAAATGTATTCCATACCTGTTTTTTCTGATGTGTTATTTGGAGACTGGCATAATACAGATGTAACAAAGGCCGCTTAAAGCGACCTTCGTTAATATCGAATAAGACCTCTGACGGTGCTGCTATTAAGCGCGCGGTCATTAATCTATAGATCATATTCTAGAACCTTAAAAGGGTAGAACGTAATGTTATTCGATGTAGTTACAATAGTCCTACTATCTCAACATGACAACAAAAACATCTCGATTTTAACTGCTGTTTTATGATTTATCTGTGTGCAAATTTATAACTTAAAAGCCAATCGATATGGCACAAAATATTCCCATACATTTTAGATATGATAGGGAACCGCCCGTATTGCGTTGCTGTCTATAAGAGAGTTAGTGATTTAGTTAACTCTTTTATGTCTTATTCCTTGCGAAGGATACCGTTCGCCGATTTCAACTTACTGAATAATTTTCAGTCCATTCGAGTAATAAAGGTTTGCTCGTCATCCACAAAAGCGACAAAGCCGCCGTAATAGATAAACACTCGACCACGCCCTTCAACGACACAAGCAAGCTGTGGGCTCAAATCTTCTTCGTTATTATGACGTTGAAATGTACCTGTATCGGTAATTACGCCGCTAAGTGTTGGCAAATATCCATAAGTGCGTTTAGCTTGATCTATCAGGCTCAATTCGCTGGCAGTAGAGAAGCAAATGGGGATTGCACCAGCATCTTCGACAAATAGAGTTTTTAGTTCTTCAAAAGCGGTGATCACCAGCCAGTCGATGCCGTTAACGTGATGGATAAACATAAAGTTTCTCGGTAATTTTAATGCACAGATTCTATCATTATCAGGGGCAGAATGTAGTAGAGATTTAGCTGCTAAAGGCGGGAATTCTGTGTCATTTGCGGACATTCATTAGGCCAACGCAAAATACGTTTTTGCTCCAAAACTTGTTAGATCAATAAGGATGTAGTTAAGGATAAAACATAAAGAAAACATAGGACAGCCATATCCTTGTACATCCCAATTAGCTATTAATTATATAAATTAACAATACCGCAATAAGCACTAGGGGGTGGGTTTTGTCGATCCTGAAATAGAGTAACAGCACCGATTTAAGTAATAATGTAAAACAATAAGCGGCAATTTTTATACTAAATAGCCTGTTGTTAGTGGAATATTCTATTTTTCAGAGGGTGCTTTTAGTTATCAAATATTTTGCTGTCTAATGTTCTGTTTGCTACAGCTTGCTTATCACTACCGCGGGCATTCACTGTAGGAATAATGAAAAATAGCGCAATAATTATCTGTTTTATAAAGGTAAATTTATGGGCTATATCATTTGGGTGTCCTATGTCATTTCCACAAAGCCTAAGCGATCGTCAAAAAGAGTTACTTACCGAATTTATTGCAGCATAAATATCATTACTGTTCAGGTTTCCATAATGGATCTGCTGGTAAGATAGAAACAGACAATATACGAGAGGCAATAACCAACATGAGGTTCTAATGACCCGCTGAGAAAGCAGGGCTTAAGCACCATCATTTAGTTATAGCTATCAACGGGATTCAGGTTACATGCGCATAATGATAGGGACATCATTATAGAAATACGATCTGTAACCCAAGTCATTGTAACGTTGATCAAGAACGGAAAAGCACTCACCATTTTTGTGGTAGTGATGGATAGACTCGGTAGGGCATTAATTACTCAGCGAAGTCCGCATCCTATCTAGTCGCTTTTTTATATCGCACTTTTAGTAAGTAACTGTAAATTAAATACTCTTATGACAATAATCAAACAGCTTTCTTTAGCAGCAACCATCGCTGCATTATTTACCTCTAGTACAGTATTTGCCACACCTAGTAACGATGCAACGAACACTATGCCTGATAGTGATTACTTCGCAGCAACGCAATACAAAGAAGCTCAAGCTCCACTCAATAGCTTCGGTGCTATCGACGTAAAAACCAATATTCCAGAAAATATACAAGTGCCTTCTGCACCAGTAGCAGCTGGTGGCAATAATGGGATTCCAGAAACACTGGTGCAAAAATGGACTCAGGCAGGAATATTCTCACCTCAAGTTGAAGCACGAGCTTTCATTTTAATGGATGCCAATACTGGACAGATTATTGCCGCTAACGATGCCAACATGCGTATGGCACCAGCCAGCACCACCAAGTTAATGCTAATGTACATTGTTGAGCAAAAACTGGCCGACGGTGTAATTTCACTAGACTCAAAAGTACAAGTGCCAGAAGTCGCATGGCGCACTGGTGGTTCAAGAATGTTCTTAAAGCCAGGCTCTTATGTTTCAGTGAAAGATCTTATCTCAGGTATGATTGTTGAATCGGGCAATGATGCCGCTGTCACCCTGGCAAATTACGTAGCTGGCTCGCAATCTTCATTCGTTTCGATGATGAACGCGACTGCCGTTAAGCTCGGTATGCACAATACCCACTTCACAACTGTCATGGGCTTGCCAGCGCCAGCACATTTCTCAACCGCTTATGATCTTGGGCTGCTCGGACAGCACATCATGAACGACTACCCTCAATACTTTCATTTTTTCAGTCAAAAGTATTTTGAATACAATCATATCCGCCAACCAAATTTCAATCGTTTATTGTTCACTTACCAATATGCGACAGGCATGAAAACAGGTAGTACAGAAGCTGCGGGATACTCACTGGTAAGCTCTGCTGAGATACCAAATAATCCAATGAAGTTGGTTGGAGTTGTTCTAGGCACAAAATCACTGAATGAGGTTGCCGCTCAAAGTAAGGCACTATTCAATTACGGCTTTCATTTCTTCAAGCAAGACACCTTATATTCAGCAAACAGCAAACTTTCTGAACAAAACGTTTGGGGAGGACAGCAAGATAATGTCTCTTTAGGCCTTGAGAAGCCACTAACCTTGGTTCTTCCTTCCAGTGTTGATGAGAAAGATCTGCTAACTAAGCTTCAAATTGACCGTGATATCAAAGCACCGGTTGATAAGGGCGAGAAATTAGGTGAAATTACTGTAACTTATAAAGACAAAGTTATTCAATCTGAGCCACTTGTCGCGCTCAACAGTGTTCAACAAGGTGGCTGGCTCACTCGAACCTGGGCAAGTATCTCACTGTATTTTCATAACTTGTTAGCATCTTACAGTCTGTAAACTTTAATAATGGGGTTGTACTTTTGGGCTATACAACAAACACCGTGAGGTAAATAAAAACAACGTCGTGATAGTTGTCTTTTTATTTGTCCCTAACGGATAGCACACTCCAATCGCAACAGCCATCATACGAATAAAGCCAATACTTTTAGTCGAAAGTGAATAAGGTATTGGCTTTTATTTGGATATAACAATACCTAAAACATTACTAAAATCATCTTCCACACTGCTTTCCTCCGTCCTGCTAATGGGGACAACATTTACATTTGTAGCAGGGATTAGTGGCGCTAACCGAGCAGTTGAAAACAGCTGTCACTTAGAGTCAGGTGAAACTTTCACGTTAACAATTACGAGCATAAAATCTATCATTGCACGGTGCAGGGTGAAACCTTAGCAGCGACCTTTATCCAAAGGCCTTACGAAAAAAGTATTTAGTTCATAATCACTTAATAGTTTCAAAGTGAAATTTGTATGCACGTACTCCGTCTATCTGAACGCCTTTTTCTCTTAGCTCAAGGTACTGCTGAATTTTAATGGTTCTGAAATCCATAGCCTTCAGCGCAAGGATTATTCGTAGTTCATCCATTGAACGTGACTTAGCTTCAGAACTACAACTGCCGCAGACAACATAAGTCTTTTGTTTAAAACCAACTTTATTAAGCCAGTTCAGTTCTTTGGCGTCTTTACGTGTGCCGCAAAAGTAGCAGCGATTCTCTTGTTTCAATGCTGCCTGTTCCCTTAAAGCTTTAGGGCTGGATGGAGTAGTATTAGGCTTCTTATTACCACTGAACATAGAGAATTGAACGACATTAGACATTAGGATTACTCTTACTCATTAAGGTATACAGTATATAACTGAACATTATTGTCATGTGCCTTTACATCCTATTTCTTGTTCACTTAATTAGTCAAATTATCATTTAGGCGCTGTGGTTTGTTTTGAAATTAGCGTCATTGTTTATGATGGTATGGTGAGCAGTTAGTTAGATTGAGTAAAAATCAATTTATCTTATAAATTTAGCTGTTATTGATAATAATTTGTTTGAGTAGTTTCTACTTTTGTCATTTTTATATTGAGCGAATGGAGATTGTTATACTACCAATTAAGTCTATTTTGTTGGTATCAACTTTCAAATCAACGAGTAAACATCATGTCTAACAGCTTCGATAAGATCATTGCTAAAATTGCGAAGATATCACCTGATATTGCAACCTGTATAGATACATCTACACACAGTATTAAGCGACGAGAAATTCTAGATAAAAAAACAACGTGCTTAATCAATATTGCAAGTTTAACTACACTAGGCTCATGCCATAAAGTACTTAAACGAAGCATTAATGAAGCTATTGATGCAGATTGTAGTTGTGATGAAATTTTAGAAACGATGCTTCAGATTTCTTTCAGTTGTGGGTTGTCACGTTCAATAGACGCTATTTTTGAGGCAAAGTCAGTATTTGAGGATCGCGGACTACTAAAAAAGAAGTCTAAAGATAAATCAGATAAAGATGACGAGTATGAAACAGAGTTAAAGTATCAATCAGAGAATGAATCTGATGATGAAGAATCAAAATGTGACTCAGATGACGGTGAAGATAAAGATAGTTCTGATGAAAAAGATGCTCAGAAATTAGAGACAGAATGTGAATTAGACAAAATAAACGATAATAAAGTTGAAAAAAAATAATAGAAATCACCATTGATATATTTTTGTATAAATACCTAAATAAGATAGGTCAAGATACTGATTATTATTCGCTTGAAATGGGATAGCATTAATTACTCATTAAATAGTATCTTTACCTATTTTAAATCTATATTCCCGCGTTTAATTAATTTCTTTGTATTGAAGCCGAAACTATTTATATAGCGTTAATATTTAACATCAATTAATAAGTTTTCTTGTAATGATTGGAATGACTATCAAACATGTAGTGAACTGCTATCATTGAACTTTTATGAAGTTTCTTACTTATCGGAGATTGTTAACATCCAAGTGTGCTTTATGCATGACTATTGATCTAATTAAAAAGCCAGAGCAAGATCATTATCTTGCTCTGGCTTAAGATAGCTTTTAGTCTAGTGCTAACAGCTATAGATATACTTTATGGTTGTTTCAACAAAACGACCAATTATATCGAGTTTATTCTTTACCGTAGACGTTGTTTTCTTGCTCTTGTACGCGGATAAATGTCGCACGCTTAGTTAGCTCTTTAAGCTGCGCTGCGCCAACATAAGTACAAGTAGAACGTACGCCGCCCATGATATCTTGAATGGTGTGTTCAACTGAACCACGGTAAGGAAGTAGTACTGTTTTACCTTCAGCTGCGCGGTATGTTGCAACCCCACCTGAGTGTTTGTCCATCGCGCTTTGGCTAGACATGCCATAGAACTTCATGAACTGCTTGCCATCTTGCTCAATAACTTCGCCGTTGCTTTCAGTGTGACCTGCAAGCATACCGCCAAGCATGACGAAGTCAGCGCCGCCACCGAAAGCTTTTGCTACATCGCCAGCACATGAACAGCCACCGTCACCGATGATACGACCACCAAGGCCGTGAGCAGCATCAGCACATTCAATGATAGCTGAAAGCTGAGGGTAACCTACGCCAGTTTTAACTCGAGTAGTACATACAGAACCTGGGCCGATACCAACTTTAACAATGTCTGCGCCAGCAAGGATAAGTTCTTCAACCATATCACCAGTAACCACGTTACCAGCACTGATTACTTTGTCTGGGAATTCAGTACGTACACGCTCAACGTATTCAACAAGGTGTTCAGAGTAACCATTAGCGATATCGATACAGATAAAGATAATATCGTTGGTCAGCGCCATGATGTCTTTGGTCTTTTGGAAGTCTGCATCAGACGTTCCTGTAGAGACCATCACGTTGTTTAATACTGATGCATCGTTAGTATTAATGAACTCAGCCCACTGCTCAACAGTGTAGTGCTTGTGAATAGCTGTCATCACTTTGTGTTGTGATAATGCGATTGCCATATCAAAGCTACCAACGGAATCCATATTAGCAGCAATAATTGGCACGCCTGACCATTGACGACCGCTATGTTTGAATGTAAAATCACGGGTTAAATCAACTTGAGAGCGACTTTTCAATGTTGAGCGTTTTGGACGAAATAACACATCTTTAAAGCCTAATTTTAAGTCTTGTTCGATACGCATGATATTTATTCCTTAAATCAGATCGAATGCAGCTCTAGTTAAAATAGTTACTGGCAGGTAACTTTTTTGCCTTTTGAGCAGGCACAAAAAAACCGGAGCGTTGGCAGACGCTCCGGTTTTCAGCATTATAGGCAGAGATTTTTTAAACACAACCCCTAAAATGTAAATAAATATATCTCAATAAGAATGGTTTTATTCATAATTATCACTTTTTTATTATTAATCCCTTATTTTTTATCATATTTTAATTTTAAACCTTCCCGAATACCCGCATAATTTACTTTATTGATAAGTTTGAAATAATTCAAATTGCAGTTGGTATCTCTTTTTTTAAGGGCTATGATTGAATTTTGGGGATAACTTAAAGCATTAAATGAGCTGTGGAAGGTTTGACTTGCTGAAGAGACGAAAGAAAAAAAATCACTTTCCTGTTGATTTTTATGGCGAAGAGGGGAGCTGGCGTTTTGTAATCCGCGCTATGCGTCAAGATGAAATTATCGATGCCATGTATTGGTGTGCATATATTTCATGCCATCGTAAAGATTTTGATTTGCTACATATTGCGAGTGATAGATTTGATTGTCGCTATAATTACTCAACCTCAGACCAGCTAGATCTACAATTTGGTTTAAGTAGTACGCCGCTTAAGGTGACGATGATGGGGCCTATTGTGCTGGTGTCGACAATTAAAGAACGTTTTTCTAATACTGAAATGGATCACGCCTCTGAACAACCTACATCTAAAAAATTGGTTCACGCAATGGCTTAAATTTGGTTGCGTGACAATAAATGAACGCTAAATAACCGATGTTATTTAGCGTTTTTTTATGGTTTTTTTTGTTATATGACGTTTAACTCAGACTGCGTTCTAATAACTTTTGTTGGTATTGAGCTGGTGTTAAACCGCGATTGCGCTTAAATGCTTTATTAAAACTTTGGACATTACTGTAGCCAAGCGCTGCTGCAATATTGTTGATACTCATGCCTGAAAGCATATATTTTATGGCTAAATTACATAAAATATAGTTAGTCGTCCCCATAAATGTCCAACCATTATCGTGCAATCGCCGTTGTAATTGCTGTTTGGATAATCCTATTTTTTCAGCAACAAAATCAAGATTTGGAAAGCCGTAATAGCGTGAATAGTTAATAACTTCAAACATAACTTTAGCGATATCTTGTGGCTGTGGCATGTTGAGCAAATCATCAAGTTGTAAATTTGACACTAAAATGGGTTTGATTATCGGTAATGGGCGCTGATTGCCATGCTCTAATATCGATAGGTTCAGCCATACTTTAGTTGCTGGTGCTTGCCATGTGATAGGACAACCAAAAAACTGTTGAATGGCGGGATCGACAATTTCTGCACCAGATAACTCTATTTTTAAAGGCATATAATTATCACCCATATAATTACGCGTGACTTGAGTAAATAAAATAGCAACTTTTAAACTATCAAAGCTCGCTGCACGGCCATGTGCATAGCTATTGTTATATACCCATTTTACGATTTTTCCTGATTGCTCACCATGATAAGACGCTCCGCTCTGTAAACATGAAATCCCGTGATTGATGCGTCGAAAAGCTAATGCGAGATCAGGGCAAGTGACATACCAATTACCAATTGCCCCAATATTTTCGAAAGTAAGATCTGCTGCTATTTTGATCATATAAGCGGGATCTGCGGTTAATGTTTCAATACGTTCTAGCCAGTGTAAGTAATCGTTGAAAGGAATTAATGAGGTTGGTTCTTTAAGGAGTTGTGTTGGAATACCTAACTCAGCCAAGTTGATCCCATATTTTTTTTGTAAGCCAAGCTCTAATGGTTTCAGAAAAGCTGTGCGAATAAAGGCAATATTGATCATTAGTATCCCTATAATTTGGTTGATCCTTGGTGAATATCAATCATAGTTACTGTTGATATTGGATTGATTGTATCAAATATAGCTTTTTTCCGATTTAAATAGACTCTTTTTACGTAATTAGTGTGATCACTGTCCATGATGGTTTGCATTCATCACTGCATGAGTGATGGTTTTTGAATTGCTAATTTTGAACCGGAGAGTATGAATGAGTCTACTGAGTATGCCATTTGTCGATACTAATATTGATACGGCGTTAAGTGTGTTTGCTGGGGTGGTCTTAATTGCCACTATCGCCGCGGTTGGAATTGGTTTTTGGAAAATACATGAATTACCGATCCATAAGGCTTCAACAAAAGAACATCATCAAATAGGGCTAATAACTGCGCTGACTTGGATTGGCTTTGTATGGCATTGGGTATGGGTTATTGCGGTCATTATTGCGTTTGTAGATGGTGAGCAAGCACTGCGTCGTATTCGTGATATTTGGCATGGCGATCGTATGCCGACAATGCCAACAGAATCCGTCAATACAGAGGATAAATAGTATGTTAGAAGGTTTAGCGGTTTGGGCACTGTTTATTTATTTGCTGCGCTTGGTGGGTATGCCATGGAATAAATTTACTCAATCTTTTGCGTATATTGGTGGGGGCAGTTGGTTGGTGTTTGTGTGGTTTGGGCTAATAACTTACGCCCCAATGGATTTATCGGGAGGCTCATTAGTGCAGTCACCGCATGTACAGTTACGACCAGCATTAACGACAATAAATGGCCGAGTAAAAGCAATTTATGTTGAGCCTAATAGTCAGGTGACTCAAGGCCAGTTAATCTATGAATTAGAAGCTGAACCGTACACTATTGCTCTTAACAAAGCACTGGCAAGTTTAGATTCAGCTAAAGTAGCCCGAGATATGGCTGAACAAAATATCGCCATGGCACAAGCCTCAGAAACAGCAGCGGTGAAAGATATTGATATAGCGACTAAACAGTTGTCGGTTGCTGATGCTGATTATCGTTTAAAAAATACGATGTTGGCCCGTTACGTAAAACAAAATAGTGTCGTTAAGCACACGGTGACAGCAAGTATGTTAGATGAGCAACGTACAGCGGTTGCTGTTGCTAAATCACAACAGGTGATGTTGAACTCGCAAATTGAAAAAGCACATATAGCAGTTAAAAAAGCGCAATTAGGGATAGAAAAAGCGCAATTAAGCTTAAATAGTCGTGAAGTTGATATCGTCACTGCTCAAGAGAATGTCGCTAAAGCACAATGGGATTTAGATAATACTAAGGTCTACGCACCTGCTGATGGGTTTGTGACGAATTTTATTATGCGTGAAGGGCAGTTTGTCGGTTCAATTCCACGTATTCAAATGTACACCGATGAAAAATATGTATTGATGCGTGTTAACCACCAAGCGATTCGCAATGTAAAACCGGGACAAATGGCAGAATTTTCGTCAGCAGTTTATCCAGGTAAAGTGTTTGCGGCTGAAGTTGAGGGTATTGTCGAAGCGACGGGAGAGTCACAAGGTAATTTGATTGGTCGTGAAACCAATGTCCGTCAGATGACAGGGGCAAATATTGCAAATAAACATCATTTTGTACGTTTAAAACTTTATGAAACTGAAGGTTATGATATTCCTGTTGGCTCGGTAGGCTTAGCGTGGGTGAGTGCTGAAAAACCGATTAGCTTCCTTGGTTTTTTAGATGTTATTCGTGGCATTATCATTCGAATGAAGGCACAAGTTTTCTATGTTTGGTCAATATAGATATTTGTAAATTATAATAATAGTAGTTATTTTTCGGTTCACCTGTCGTTGTTTATTCAGCGGCAGGTCTTTTTATTGAAATTAATCTTTACGAAGATTGTTGACCATTGAAATTGGCGTTGGATAACGACGTACAATCCAATAGGTCGAAATAACAAAAGTCGTTATCGTCACTGTTTCTATGAAAGTTTTTCCTTGATCTGACAGTAAGCCCTGAGCGGTTGCCGCGTAGACTAATAATAATGAAAATTCACTGGCTTGACTTAAGCGAGCGCGCAGCTCGACACTTTCGATGTGGTTTTCATGGGCTAATATTAGAGCAATTTTAAATCCCCATGCTTTTATTCGAATAAGGCAGATGCCAAAAATAACCCCTAAAGCAGTATAAATATCGCTGTCCCATAAATTGATTTTTGCACCAATAGCAAAGAAAAATAAGATCAAGAAAAATTCGCGTAATGGTTTGAGGTGAACAGCAATGGCTTGTGATACAGGGCTTACAGCAAGAGAGATACCAGCGATAAATGCGCCTGTTTCATATGATAGACCGATATTATGGCTCAAGACTGCCCAGAAAAAGCACCATGCTAATGTTGCAATAAAACTATATTCTTGAATAATATCGAACCGCTTTAGTAGCGGTAACATAATGTATTTTACGGCGAAGTAAGCACTAACAATAATAACGACTATTTTAATGACCAATAAGCTAAGGCTGAGAGTGAGATTATGATCAGCATCGATATTAAGCAGTAGCAACACACTGATCGCGATAATGTCTTGCATCAGTAGAATGCTCGTCATTACTTCCCCCATACGTAAGTGATGTAGGGTTGTGGTTGGGATTAACTTAAGGCCAATAACGGTACTAGAAAACATCATTGCGGCAGCAGTAATTAATGCATCAGTCGCTGAAAGGTTGATTAATAAAGCAAATAAGAACCCACAAATAAAAAATAATAAACAGCTAACAATAGTGATCACGGCACTTTGTTTAAATAGGTGCAGTAGTCGCTGAGGTTGGAGGTTTAACCCCAAAATAAACAGTAATAAAATGACGCCAAGATGCCCCATTTGACTAATGCTGGTGGCATTAGTGACAAGCTGGAGCCCGTAAGGACCAATGACGATACCAGTAAAAATATAAGCAAGAATAATGGGTTGGCGAGTATAGAGGAACAAGCTGCTAAAAATAGCAGTAACAATAATAATACTACAGAGTTCAGTGATTATGCTGGTTAGGTGTTCAAGCATATGACCCCTATAGTTTTATTATTGTGGTATTAAAACTCGCTGCGGCTGTAATGTTGGTAGTGATTGATAATATCAGCGATGATCTCTGGTTCTGAAAAATCATCGACAAAATAGCGTTGTTGATCATTTTTGATAAATACTTCAAGGTGGGTCTCATCACCATCAACACTGGGAATAAAATGGATGGCATATTCATAAGGTAATTGTTTGTCGTTAGTGATCACTAATCTAAATCGACGATCCATACAGTAAATATCAGTAAAATAGCCAGCGGCTGAAAGTTGTTTACTTGCTTTTGTTACGGCTGATTTTGCGATGGTATAACCAGTATGATGCGCTGTGATGGTCGCCATGACGAAGCCCTCTTTTATCGATGTTGAGGATAGGACGTTAGGGGTAACGTTTGTCTATATCAAACGATTTTATCGGGCGAAGACATATGGTTACCAACTAAATAATTCAATCATCGTCATTAGATCTTTTCATCAATATTGAAGTTTCGATATTTGCTTCATTTATTCGAATAACGACCAGATTCTGTATAAAAATGTAATAATAATAGCCTTTGGGGTTTTTATTATTACATTTTAGTCTGAAATCGGTGTCTTTGTAGGTAAGATTTGCACAATAAGAATGAATATTAAGTTAAGAGGCATCAGTAATGCTACAAAAAAACCTTCGTTTTATCCCTCTGGTCGTGTTATTAGCAACCTCGACGGCTGTGCATGCCGATGGTGCAATCAAGCAACTTCATAAAGTAAATAAACAGCTTTCTCGTATTGAACATACTGTTAATGGTACTCAGAAAAAATATAACAATACCCAAAGAAACATAACGGAGATTAAAGAGGGCACATATGCTGAGAAAAGTGTTGGGCGAGCAGTAAAAAACAAGAAGAAAAAGGCTGTTAATAGTCTGATTCATCGTTCAAATAACGCTATTCGTAAAGCAACTAATAGTTATTAATGAGTACTGTGTTAGATAGCAATGCGGCTATCATATGATAGCCGCATTTTTATGTTGTGCTGTTATATTGCTAGCAATGTACTTATGATTTTTGTAGGAGTACTTTTGCCTGTTTACGCTCGGCAGCAAGACATGCCGCAGCAGTAAATACTACGTCTGTTGAGCTATTTAGCGCTGTTTCTGCGGAATCTTGAATTACACCAATAATAAAGCCTACCGCAACAACTTGCATTGCGACTTCATTTGGAATACCGAATAAGCTTGCTGCTAATGGAATTAAAAGTAGTGAACCGCCGGCAACACCTGATGCTCCACATGCTGATACTGCGGCAACCACACTGAGTAATACAGCTGTTGCGAGATCAACTTCAATACCTAATGTATGTACTGCTGCCAACGTTAAGACTGTGATGGTAATTGCAGCACCACCCATATTTATTGTTGCACCTAAAGGAATCGAAACAGAATAAGTATCTTCATGTAAATCAAGATCTTTACATAGTTTCATGTTCACCGGAATATTGGCAGCTGAACTGCGGGTGAAAAAGGCAGTAATACCACTTTCACGTATGCAACGAAATACAAGCGGGTAAGGATTAGATTTGATCTTGGCAAATACGATAATCGGGTTAACGACTAATGCAATAATTGCCATTGAGCCTAATAATACAGCGAGTAGATGCGCATAGCCTAATAATGCATTAAAACCTGTTTGAGCAAAAGTATGTGCTACAAGTCCAAAAATACCAATAGGCGCCAGACGGATAATAAAACGTACAATTAAGGTTACGCCGTCAGACATATCTTGGAAAACTTGCTTAGTGGCATCACTTGCTTGATGGAGTGAAAAGCCAAGTGCAATCGCCCAAGCTAAAATGCCAATAAAGTTACCGGTCATTAAAGCATTGATTGGGTTGTCAACTATCTTAAAAAACAGAGAGTTAATTACCTGCGCAATGCCCTCTGGTGGTGCAATTGAGGTCGTGTTAGTAACAAGCGTTAAAGTGGTAGGAAAAAGAAAGCTCATTGCTACGGCGGTAAAAGCAGCTAATAATGTTCCTAATAAATACAGGAAAATAATTGGCTTCATATTGGTATGGGTGCCTTTTTTTTGATTAGCAATCGATGATGCTACCAATATAAACACCAATATCGGTGCGACAGCTTTTAATGCGGCAACAAATAGTCCACCTAAAAAGCTAACGCTGAGTGCTGATGATGGAGAAATAACCGCTAATGCCACGCCGGCAATAATCCCCACCAATATTTGTATTACTAAACTGCCATTAGCGACTCTGGCAAGAAAAGGTTGTGATTGACTCATAGTTCATCCTGCATTTTTATTGTTGTGTTAGAGTTTTATATTTTGTAACAGAAACATTTTTTAACAGGATCTGTTTCAAATAGCCAGCCTTCTTTTAATAACCATAGTTATTGCTGTTTTTTAACAAATTTTATTACGTTTTGGTCACATTTAAATATCAATATGAGTGTTTCTATTGCTATATGTCACGTAAATAAAAAATATGAATTAATGCAGAGCATTTAACTGTTAAAAGTTTGTTAGTTACATTATTTATAGGGGTAGCAGTGAATGTTATGTTTATTTACATTCGGTTACAAAATGAAAAACGCCTAATATAAATTGATTCCTACTCTAAGTAGTAACCGATATTAGGCGTTTAGGGAGGCTATTGTTATAGCCTCTTATTATTTTGTAGTGTTACTTAGGGTCGAGGCTGGATAAGGCTGTAGATGTATGTTTTATTACCGTTAGTTGTTTAGCTTGGGTTAATAATGCTAACAATGTTTGGTTATTCCACGGGTTATCCAGTGGTGAATAATGAGCAGCCATCATTGCTTTTACTTCATCATCAAGTTGCTGTAATAACTGTGGTTGAGTACTGAGCATCAAATGCTGTTGTTGACGCCATTGCTGATAATAAGTTTGTACTTTAATTGGGTCATTATCATTAATTGCCATCTCAAGTGCTGAAACGACATCTGCTTTTCCAGTTGTGATTATTGCTGGTGCAAGAATGGTTTGCTGACGCTTTTTAAGTAATAACGTTAGAGTGATTAACCATAATATTGCAAACACTAGTGTTGCCCATGGCCACATACCTGCAGATGTGACCGTTTTTATTGGATTTATTGCTGCCGTTGTTGGTGGCGTAGCTGTTACTGCTGGTGGAGAAAATTGACTATTAGCCGTTGGATCTGCGACCACATTTAAGGTTAAGCCGTCAATTTTACTCTGTTGCTGCTTCGCTGTGGCGGTATTCCACCAATTAATCGTTAGTGGTGGTAGTGCGACTTTACCTGCCTGACGAGGAATAATGACTTGTTTTAACGTCATCACGCTGTAGCCATTTTCAGTACTGTACTCAGGTTTCTCATTGTAAATGCGTACAGTATCGGGGTAGGTAAGGTTGATATTTGGCATATTACTTTGAGCAATATCTTTAATACGTAATGTAACTGTACGAGTTATTGGCTCACCAACTTTGGTTGTGACATCATTTTGGTTAGAAACTTGTGGTTGCCATGTTTGATGTAACTGTAAATCTGGTGTTGGTAGCCATAGCCCTTTGTAATCTGTAGGTTTGGGCTTGATATTCAAAGTGATATTTCTAGCATCTTTGTTAACAGGTACAGTAATACCTGAACTGAAACCATTGGCACCACGCACAGCACTACCATTAAATGTTGCGCCGTGGATGATTAGCTTACCGGCTTTTTCTGCAGTAAGTTGATAGTTACGGGTGATGACTAAATAACGGCGTCCATTTTGAACGATATTATTTTGAGCATCTTGACCCACTTGCGATACCGCGAAGCCTTCACCTGAAGGTGCACTCAACGATGCTTGAGATAGTTGTTCACCAATGAAGATCTTAACCCGATAATTAATGCTCTCACCAACATAGACGCTGTTCTTATCAACTTCGGCAGTTATGCGAACATTAGCTTGATCAGTATCCGCTGAATTATTTTTTTGACTGTTTTTTAGAACGGTAATGGTAATTGGTGTTGTTTGCGAGCTACCAATTTTAAATGCAGGAATCGTTGCTGTGCCAACATTTTTAGCAGCAACAGCAATTGTCCAAGTCGTGCTGCGTGACATCGTCCCGTTAATTAATGACGTTGAGCTGCTTACACTTGGTTGACCATAAGCAAAGTCAGGGCTCAAAACACTAAAATCAACGCTGTCGGGGTTGATAGCAGTATCTACTGAAACAGATAACTGAAACACTTGATTTACAGCCACGACATTTTTAGACACCGTCGCTTCTGCTTGTGCGGCCATTGCTTGTAATGGCACTAATGTAACGAGCATGGCTAGAAGTAATAACCATGGAGAGAGGCACTTTTTAGCCCAATTTGTTTGATTTACTGACATTTTCATTTTCTCTATTACCATGATTTATTACTTTGTTGTTGCTCGGCTCTTTGCTGGGCTTGCAACATTAATTGGGCTCGAATTAACCCTGCGGTATCGTCTGGTACTTGCTCAAGTTTTTTCAAAATCGGATTACTGACTGAAAGCACTTGTTGCTGATCCGCACTTGGTTTTCCTTGCTGCATCGTGACTGCCGATGGCTGGTTCTCGCCTTGTTTAACTTCTTTCCCTGATTTTTGCTGTTGCGTCTGTTGGCTTAATGCTTGCTGTGCATTGTGTTCTGCTTGCTGTTTTTTCTCAGCTTCAGTCATTGATTGTTGTTTGTTTTCGTTTCCTAATTGTTGTTGCTGCTGATCTTTATTGCCTTGCTGACCTTGTTGCTGCTGGTCTTTATTGCCTTGCTGACCCTGTTGTTGCTGCTGATCTTTATTGCCTTGCTGACCTTGTTGTTGCTGCTGGTCTTTATTGCCTTGCTGACCTTGTTGTTGCTGCTGGTCTTTATTGCCTTGCTGACCTTGTTGTTGCTGCTGGTCTTTATTGCCTTGCTGACC
>NZ_PYON01000029.1 GCF_003026355.1 Photobacterium kishitanii
GACATCGCCAGGCTTCAAATTGCTTAAATGCTGAATAGACACTGCGGAGTGGTAGTTCAGTTGGTTAGAATACCGGCCTGTCACGCCGGGGGTCGCGGGTTCGAGTCCCGTCCACTCCGCCATTATTTAAGAAACCTGATTCGAAAGATTCAGGTTTTTTTTCGTCTGTAGAAAATGGTAATGATAGCGCGGGCTATACTCCGTCATCTGGAAGCACGAGCTATCCGTGATCTGCTCATCACGTGTTTGAGCATTAAAGAAACTAATAAAAAAGCAGCTAAAACAATAACTCTACAACGTGCTAATAATAGATTTCCTATCTCGTTCGTAACCTCACTGTAGGGAATGACGGCAGAGGATTAAGTCATAAGTTAGTTTTGATTAAGAAGCTTAGCAGCCTGCCACGGTTATTATGTGATAGAAAAAGGGCGCGCTGATGCTTTGGTTGTCATATTAGATATGGCAAGTCTCGTCCACTTCACGTTATTGAAGAAACCTGATTTGAAAGATTAGTAGGGGAAATGATAGTTTAAGCTGAAGCCGAGGGGGAGAATTTTAGATGATCCTAAGGGGGATTTTGTAGTCAATAACTCCCCCTAGGCTAAGTTGTTTTTAAATGGCAAGGTGACCATTCTTAACGGGTAAAGTATCACCAGCAGGTTCTTTTTCCATACGGATAGTATCTTGCTTATCGCCAATTTTATAGGTTACATCATAACCAACGATCTTATCGCTTTTGGTGTATTCATTATGGCAACGTTGTTCCATTGAGGTCGTAGTATTTTCAGCTTGGTATTTATCCTGAACGGCACGACCAGCCACGGCTCCTGCCACGGCTCCTGCAACTGTAGCAAGCGTTTTACCTTTACCATCGCCAACTTGATGCCCCAATACTCCGCCAATAGCACCACCTAATCCAGTGCCAACCAATTTATTTTCGTCTTTTACTGCTGCATGATGAGTAACAGCAACTTGTTCACAAACTTTATGAGGTATCGATACGGTTTTGGTTACCGCTTTTACAGAGAGAATATCAGCTTGATTGGGATCGCTTTTACCGTTGTCATAACAACCAGTAAGGGCAACACTTGATAAGGCAATAATGGTGCTAAGACTAATAATGAGATTTTTATTCATTGGGCGCTCCTAATTATACAGTGTCCATTGTAAAGCTTTAGGAGTAAAAATATGACAGTAAAAAGTAAAGTTATTGTAAGGGTTATGTCAGCAGTGTAACTGTTAATTACAATGAATGTGACTATTTTAAAATGAGGTAATGAGGGAAAGTTTTTTTCTTGATCACGATATACATGCGAAGAATAAAGATAAAAGCGATACTAACTAATGTCGCAATTTCTGAGTTTATGTTGCAGCGTGCCATTACCACATATAATGAACAGCCAATGATAACTGGAGTTGCATAAAATTCAGTATTATTAAACATCGTTGGGCGACTGGCGATAATATCACGTACAACCCCCCCAAAAATAGCAGTGATCATCCCCATCGTAATCGCAACATAGGCTGCATAGTCTTGTGAGATCATTTTCTTGGTAACTAATACAGAAAACATTGAAATACCAATAGCATCAAGAATGACAATTAAACGTTCGGCACGAATTCTTCGTAAATAAGGAGCGAAGAAAAAGCCGAAGATAGAAGCGAATAATGCGGTCCAAAAGTAGGATGGATCTTTGATCCAAAAAACTTGATCAGTTGATAAAATAACATCGCGAACGGTACCACCACCGAGTGCGGTTACCCAGCCTAAGACTAAGACACTAATAATATCTTTGCCTCGATTGGTTTCGCTGATTACAGCGCTGAGAGCAAAGGCAATAATACAGATGATTTCAATAGTGTGAACAAACATCTAGGCGCCTATAACGTTGTAATACAGTAGATGATTTTTAAAAATATTAGCATGTTAGTGAATATATAGGAGCGGGTAATAGTGAACTTAGTGTTTGCAAAAATAACAAAGGTCGGTATTAAACCGACCTTTATTTAAATGCTTATTGTTGATTAACGGCCACTATGATCAAATGTTTTCACATCTTCTGCAGTACAGTTTGGATTTGCATGAGAAGTAAGGAAATTAATTGAACGTTGGAAGTCAGCAATCAATAGGTTAGCAAGATCAATAGTTAGGCCTTGTTTAACTAGAATACGTTGCACAATAATCTGCTGCGCATTTGCTGGTAGTGTATAAGCCGGTACTAACCAACCACGAGTACGTAAACGATCAGCAAGGTCATATAGCGAGAATGAAACATTCGCATCCGCTTTTAAACGCCATGAAATAGCAGGGATACCTTTTTCACGATTACCATCAAAGATAAATTCAAACAGATTAAATTTATTAAGTTCTTTAACTAAATATTCACACACATCATAGCTTGCATTATGAATACGTTGGTAGCCTTCAAAGCCTAAACGAAGGAAATTATAGTATTGCGCAATAATTTGACCTGCAGGACGCGAGAAGTTCAAAGCGAAGGTTGGCATGTCACCGCCAAGGTAGTTAACATGGAATACTAACCCTTCAGGTAGATCTTCTTTGCTACGCCATACAACCCAACCACAACCTAATGGTGCTAAACCAAATTTATGGCCTGAAGTACTAATTGATTTCACACGTTCGAGGCGGAAGTCCCAAAGTTCGATATTTGGAGCACAGAACGGTGCAAGCATAGCACCACTTGCGCCATCAACGTGGATATCAATAGAGTTACCAGTATCATGCTCATAGGTATCTAACGCATCAGATAATGGTTTTACGGTCTCGTATAGACCCGTAAATGTTTGACCAAATGTTGGCACAACCATAATAGTGTTAGCATCAACCAACTCTAGCATGTCTTCTGGAGTCATAAAGTAATGACCGTCGTCCATTTTGGTTTCACGCATTTCTACGTCCCAGTAGCGGGCAAATTTTTCCCAACATACTTGAACTGGACCACAAACCATATTGGGTTTATCTGTCGGTTGACCTAGCGCACGACGCTTTTCACGCCAACGCCATAGTGCAGCCAAACCACCTAACATGCAGGCTTCACTTGAACCTGTTGTTGATGTACCTACCGTTGTGACTGAGTCAGGTGAATTCCATAAATCCGCTAGCATATGGACACAACGTCCTTCAATTTCAGCGGATTGAGGGTATTCATCTTTATCTATCATGTTCTTATCAATGGAAAGATCCATTAATTTATGAACTTCATCTTCTTCCCATGTTTGGCAAAATGTTGCTAGGTTCTGACGAGAATTACCATCAAGGTAAAGTTCATCACGGATCATTTGATAGATCACATTTGGTGCTTGTTCTTGCTGTGGTAGCTTGGTAGTTGCCGCAACGTTATTAATCGCTTCTGAACCAAAGATTGGGTCATTTTCTGATTGACGGTTTACTTCATGAAGAGCCATAATTTTCTTCCTACCTTAATGTTGCTTACTGCTAAATAAGTTCCAAGCCATTGCTTGAGTAACATGCTTAATCATTTGTTGGCCACGGATACTGTTGCCAAACTGGTCTAGTCGTGGTGAGAATGCAGCGAGTGCACCAATGTTTGGAATAACAGTTAACAAACCACCACCAACACCACTTTTGCCTGGAAGACCAACATCATAAGCCCAATCACCAGACGTATCGTAAAGACCTTCCATTGCCATTTCAGCGAGGATGTGAGGAATATTCTGCTGTTTAATTAATTGTTTACCAGAGCATGGATTCTTACCACCATTAGCCAGTGTTGCGCCAACAGTTGCTAGTTCAACTGCATTAAATAAGGTTGAACATTGGCGAGTATAAACATCACAGGCTTCAAGTGGTTCTGAGTACATACGACCAGAGGACTCTAATAACAATGCAATGGCACGATTATGAGTGTTGGTGGTTTGTTCTGATTGGTTCACTTCAGCCGATAATGTAATGTCACTATTTGCTAATTGTGATTGGAAATTTAAAATCTGTTGCCAACGTTGTTCTTTATCCGTTGCTTTAACTAAACTTACCGTTGCCATTGCACCTGCATTGACGAGTGGTGTTAATGGCTTACCTTGATGTAGTTCAAGAGCGAGTACTGAATTGAATGGCATTCCCGTTGGTTCTGCACCGACTTTGCTGTGCAGTGTATCAGCGCCTGATTGTTCAAGTACTAGGCCAAGCGTCATAATTTTTGAAATTGATTCAATTGCAAATTTATAATCGGCATCTTGTAATTGAATAATTTCACCAGTAACCGACACAAAGGCAAGCCCTGTAAGTTCTGATGGTACTGAAGCTAAAAATGGAATATATGAGGCATTTTCGCCATTCATATTTGTTTTTGCTTCATCCAGCGCTTGCTGCATAACAACAGCAAGCTTTTCATTTAGTTGTGACATTGACGCATCCTTAACTCTTATTGATTCAATGTATGAGTTATTTTGTCTGATGGGTTAATAACGCCTGGGTGAACTTTTTCAATTTCCCAAGTAAATGGCGCAAAGTCAGTGACTGCTGGATCTTTCCAGTGAGGTTGACGGGCTTTGTAAATAAACAATGGTACTGATACGAAAATCACGGTTAAAACCACTAAGAAGCCAACATATTCTTCAGGGCTACCCACGGCTATCTGACTTGGTGGGATGAAAGAGAAGATGAATGCTAATAGTGAACCAGAAAAACCGACACCAGCAATGATCCACATACCCATATCACCACCAGGGATTTTGTACGGACGTGGACGATTAGGTTGGCTGTAACGTAAGTGAATAGCTGCAGCGAACATTAATAAGTACATGATGAGGTAAAGTACAACCGTTAATTGGCTGAGGATTTGGTAAGCAGCTTGAACAGAAGGTAATACCACAAATACAACTGAAATCATGGTAACCAAGAATGCTTGAGCCATCATGATATGCGTTGCCATACCATTTTTGTTGGTGTACTGCCAAAAACGCGGTAAATAACCACCTTTAGCAACCACAAGTAATGCTGACGAAGGACCAGCAACCCAACCAACAACCCCTGCTAGCACACCAAGGGCTAGACATGCCGCCATAATTGGCGCGGCCCAGCTGATGCCTGCCCAAGCAAACATATCATCGTAAGCAACTAATAAGCTTTGAGTTAAACTAATGTCTTTTTGTGGAATAACAAATGCAATTGCAAGTGTACCTAATACGAATACACATACGGTACCAATCGCAGCAATCGCAATCGCAATTGGATAGTTACGTGGGGCATCATCAACTTCTTTAACGTGAATAGCGTTCATTTCCATACCGGCATAAAACAAGAAGATACTTGCCGCTAAAACAACATTATTAAAGTTAGAAAAGTCGGGAATGACATCGTGCCAAGATAATTGAACTTGTGGTGGACGACCAGAGAAGAATAGGTAAGAGAAACCTAAAACGATTAATACGATACCAGGAATAACGGTACCAATTAAACCGCCCCATTTAGCCACTTTAGAGAATGCTGCTGTACCACGTAAAGCGATGAACGTCGCTAACCAGTAAATAGCTAATACAACGCCAAGTACGAAGAATTTATTTTGTGATAATGCTTGATCCCATGATTGATGGGGACCCATAAATGCGAGTGAAACTGAACCAAAAGTTAGTGCAGTTGGGAACCAAACGGTAACTTCTATCCATAACATGAAAATAGCCACTAATGCTAATCGTGGCCCAAAAGCTTCACCAACCCAGCGGAATACACCGCCTTTTTCAGACCAACCAGTAGCAAGTTCAGCAGCTACAAGTGATACCGGAACCAGAAATACCACGGCGGCAAAAATATAATAAAAAATGGAGCTTAATCCGTATTCCGCTTCCGCTGGAAGGCCACGCAAACTCACTACTGCAACGATGTTTAACATCGCCAATGCGAATATGCTGATCCCCCCTTTTTTTGCTTTATTTGTAATAGTCATCATTAACCAACTTAATTTTAAAATGGGATTAAAATTTTTTATTTTTAGGCTGTGTGGTTGAATAACAGAACATTTTGTACTGTTTTAATAAACTCACTGCATAAAAATAGCACCAAGGGATAGTTATGCAAATTTATAAAAAGAATTGTTTAAGTTTCAAATATGCATGTTGCGCATAATTTTGCTTTATGCAGTCAATTTGTATATTTAATCGGGTTAATAAAATATTTTCATACTTGAAGGCGAAATATTGATGCAGATTTATTTGATAATATTATTGCGGTAAAATTTATGTAAAAATGAAATTCAACAGATTGATTTTTTTAGGGAACAACCAGTGAAATTTTTTTTCCAGCGTAATGAAACGGATTCAGAAATTAGAATTGAACTGAAAACAGCATCATTTTATTTGTTAGTGGCGATGATTGTTGGTTGGATGGCAATTAGTTTTATTTTGCAATCAAATGAAGCGGGATCGGTATTTTTACCGATATTAATTGGTTTTATGATGTTGCGTTTCTTTGCTTTAGTGAAAGTGCAAAAAGAAGTGTTAGTGGCGATGCGTGATAAGCGATTAACCACTCAAGGAAGTAAGTTTTCGTTTGCAAATCCGTTTATTTATATTATTAAGAAAAAGTCACAGTCTGAACCTGAAGCATAATTAAAAACAGCCGCTATGCTATAGCAGCGTAGCGGCTGTTTGCGATTATTGAGTTGGAGGCAATTTTAGTTATTGCTATGTAGTTCGCTGTTTAATTCAATGGCCGTTTTATTGGTTAAACATTCAATTTGTCCTGTCATTGAATTACGACGGAACAATAAATCAGCTTTACCCGCTAGATCACGTGCTTTTGCTGTCTCAACAGCTTTACCATCAGCATCTAACATTTGTACTTTTGAACCCGCTGTTACATATAAACCAGATTCGATAGTACACCGATCACCAAGTGGGAATCCTAGGCCAGCATTGGCACCCAGTAAGCTATTTTCACCGATTGATACAACGACTTTACCGCCACCTGATAATGTACCCATGATAGAAGCGCCACCGCCGATATCTGAGCCATTGCCAACCACAACACCAGCCGATATACGACCTTCAACCATGCTTACGCCAGTTGTACCAGCATTAAAGTTAATGAAACCCTCATGCATAACCGTTGTGCCTTCACCAACATGCGCACCTAAACGTACTCGTGAAGTATCAGCAATACGAACACCTGTTGGAACGATGTAATCAACCATTTTAGGAAATTTATCGACACAATCAACGGTGATGGTTTCGCCATTAAGACGCGCATCCATCTGACGCTCAGCAAGCTCTGGTAAATCGATAGGGCCTTTATTCGTCCATGCTATGTTGTGCAATAGACCAAAGATACCATCAAGTACCACGCCATGAGGCTTAACTAAACGGTGGGAGATAAGTTGCAGTTTTAAAAAACCTTCAGCAACTGATACTGGTGAGATGTCTGTTTTTAGCATCACCATAACCAGAGGTTGTGAAGACAATGTCGCTTTAGCTGCAAATTGCGCACTTGTTTCGTCGTTTGCATCTTCAAATGCAGAAGCAATAGCCGCACATTGTTCAGGCGTTACTTCGATAGCTTGGTTGCCACCGCGGTAATTAACAATCGTTGCGATGTCTTTTACTAGTTGCTCTGATGGGTGTAGCGTTGGAGTTGGAAAAAACGCTTCAATAATTTTTCCATCACGGTTTTTAGTTGCAGTACCTAAGGCAAGTGAAAAGCTAGACATGGTTACCTGTTCTCCATTCAAATAAATTAATACGATACGGTAATTAAAATAATTCGTTTACCAATAACATAAGACAGCTGTTACGTCTTGAGTTAACAGGTGATTTACCGCCGATTAAAACCATCATAAAGACAGTTATAAAAATATAGAAGAGCTGAACCAATAATCAGTACAAAATGATGGTTTATTAACTAAAAATGGCCATTGTAAACGATGTGAAGGGCTGTCATTTATTGATAATAGATAACGAAAGGCCACTATTTAATGGTGTTGCCGAAAACAATACGAAAAAAAACCTCCATTAGGAGGCTTTCGACGACAAACTGGATAATATCTAAATTATGCGGCGTCTTGTTGTTGCTCATCGGCAACAACTTCAGGTTTTATAGCTTTCGCTTTTGGAGCTGGCTTTGCTTTTTTAGCGCCTAGAGCAACTAAAACTTGCTCGCGTTTTTGCGCTAAGAACATTGATAGTTCTTCTTGCTTAGCTTCATCTTCGAATAAATCACTTTCACTTAATAAAGCAAACATATCATCTGCCATATCAAGCATTTTGTCATATGCGTCGGCTTCGGATTTAGAGGTAAAAGTCATCTTTTCTACTCCGTTGCGCTCTACTACATACTTGACGATAACTGCCATGGTCATCCTCTCCTAAAATTTATTTACTGGACGCTTATACAGTAGTATGGTGAATGAGTCTAGTGCTAAGCGTGTGAATGTGATGACTCGAGAAAAATTTAACCAAATATATCATCGTGCTGCAGAAAGAAAAGGCGGTGAATCAAATTTAACCAAGTTATTAACGATGCCATTGAGTAATGATCAATTACGATTGATTCCCGATCATCGTTGGCTGGCTGAATTCACTCAAAAAGTGTTTCAGTGTGGAATTCGATGGCAGGTCGTGCGTAATAAATGGCCTGCATTTGAGGAGGCGTTCTTTCAGTTTGATATTGAAAAAATGGGGTTAATGCCGACCGAAATGTGGGAGCGGAAAGCGCAAGACGCGACTATTATTCGCGATTTGAAAAAGGTAATGACGATCCCTGAAAATGCTAATATGATCCATCGTGCGGCATTGGAGTATGGTTCATTCGCGGCGATGGTGGCAGATTGGCCTGAGCAAGATATTGTTGGCTTGTGGCTATATTTAAAAAAGCATGGTTGTCGCTTAGGTGGTAAAACGGGGGCTTATAGTTTACGTGGGTTAGGTAAAGATACCTTTCTATTTACTCAAGATGTTGAGGCTTATTTGCGTCATACCGGTGTTATTGATGGTGGTCGTGATACGTTAAAATCATTGCGTGCAGCTCAAGATGCATTTAATCATTGGCAACAACAATCAGGCCGACCATTAACCCAGATCAGCCAAATTATTGCGTTTAGCGTTGGGGATAACCGCGTTTAATCAAATTGCCACTTTTGGCAAAACTCTAAAAATAATTTTAATAACGGACTTTGATATTTTTCTTGATGGTACAGTAGCCAATATTGACGACTCATATCGAGGGGTAGTGTCAGTATTGCGACGCGTTGTTCCTTAACCGCGTGTGATATTGCCCGTTGAGACATACAAGTGATGCCTAAGTCGGCACTTACGCAATTAATGATCGCCTCAGTGGTATTTAATTCAAATGAGGTGGTCCACTTATCTAACCGCGGTGAGATACGGTTAAGAAAAAACTCCCGTGTACCTGATCCGGTTTCTCTTAAAACCCATTCTGAATTTTCGAGATCTGATAGCTGTAAATTTTCAATTTTTGTTAATGGATGCTGGGGATGACAGGCGACAACCATTTGATCACATAACCATGGTTGCACGACAAGATCTGAGTGCTGAACTTTACCTTCAACTAAACCTACATCTAATTCAAATTCCGTTAATTTATGACAGATCTGAGCCGTATTTGAGATAAATAATGTTTGATCTCGATGTTGGGATTCCAGTCGAAAATCACGCAATAAAAAAGGTGTTACTTGGTTTCCCACGGTATCACTTGATCCCACTTTTAATTTGCCAGTAAGTGGTCCCGCTTGATCAAATAAATTTTCAATAGCGTTAGAACGGGCTAAAAGCTCATCGGCAAGGGGTAATAATCGCTTGCCTTGTTCATTGATAATTAAGCGATTGTTGTTACGATCAAATAATTTATGATCAAGTTGTTTCTCTAATTCAGATAACGCCATACTGACAGCGGGTTTAGATAAAAATAATTTCTCTGCAGCTGCGGTAATTGTTTTTTCTTGTGCCACGGTAACAAAAACTTTGAGCTGTTTTAGTGCGATATTCATCATCACCTCATTAAAAAATATAAGATGAATCGTTACTCACCTTTTGTTCAGTTAATATTAACACTATTTTAAATATATTCAATTATCACAAACACTGGTGAGGCGGTATACTGCTGCTAACAAAACAATAATTCGCTATTGCTATCTAAGCGGAGAAAAAAAATGATTGCAGCAACAAAACGAAAACTTGCAGGCGCACCAACACCAATGGCTGGTTTAGCGTTAGGTATTGGGAGTATTTTATGGTCGTGGGAGAATGGTGCCCAACTTCATGGTTATGCACAGATAACGGGGGCTGTTATCGCAGCATTGATGCTACTTATTTTGATTGCTAAATTTTTAGTGCATCCAAAGTTATTATGGGGTGATTTATCACATCACGTTGTTGGTAGTGTGGTACCTACATTTGCAATGGCATTAATGGTGGTATCAAAAGCCGTGAGTGTTTACGGTTCAATTACTATCGGCGTTTATATGTGGTTATTTGCAGTGGGATTACACGCGATATTTTTAGGTTTATTTCTATTTCATCGCGCTCGTGATTTTCATTTACATCATATGGTGCCAAGTTGGTTTGTTCCACCAATCGGGATTATTGTGGCCGATGTTTCATTTCCAGGTGTTGCAGCGTTACATCCTTTAGCGTATGGATTACTGATGTTTGGCATGCTTGCTTATGCGGTAATGTTACCGATGATGATTTATCGGTTTATGTTCCGTGATGAAGTGCCAGATGCAGCTAAACCAACAATCGCAATAATGGCAGCACCAGCAAGCCTATCATTAGCCGGTTATTTAACGATTACTGCAACCCCTTCACCAGTGATTGTTGCTGTTCTTGGTGGTATTGCAGTCTTGATGACAGCAGTCATTTATTTAGCGTTTTTCCGTTTATTACGCTTAGAGTTTAGTCCTGGTTATGCGGCATTTACTTTCCCAATGGCTATTGGTGCAACTGCTCTATTTAAGACAGCTGCTTGGATGAATAATTATGGTTTTGATGCCCATTATGTCGCCCAAGTTCATGGTTTAGCTATGATTGAATTATATGTTGCAACTATCATTATTGGTTATGTCGCAATTCGATATTTAGCTTTTTATCGTCCAGTGAGTCGATTATTTCAACGCAGTGAAATCTGCCCACAGAACATTTGATAGCGATGGTGTAATAATTTCACGAGTGGATTGTTGTACCAATAAATGTTAAGTGCGTTGCCCAGCCAATTTGGCTGGGCTTTTTTATTGCTGCTGATGTATTACGGCGCTTTATTTATATTTTTAAGCTGTATTTATTTACAGTATCTCAGTGATGGTAGACAATTTGATCACTATTCTTCTGCTGTGAGATATCTGCGTGTTCACTGTCTATCATTCAAATCAGCTCGATCTGCTTAAATCGTTATTAGTGGAGTTGATCCGCTTACAACCATTAGCGAATCCGTTTGAAAAAGAGCAAATACTGGTGCAAAGCCCAGGTATGTCACAATGGTTAAAAATGGAATTAGCCACTTCATTTGGGGTTGCTGCAAATATTGACTTTCCATTACCGGCGACCTTTATCTGGAAAATGTTTACTCAAGTTTTGGATGATGTACCAGAGCGGAGCGCGTTTAATAAAGAAGCCATGACGTGGAAATTAATGCAGGTGTTACCACAGCAGTTTGAGCAATCTGAATTTGAACCGCTAAAGCGCTATTTAGATAACGATACTGATCAGCTTAAGTGTTACCAACTTTCCGAAAAAATAGCTGATATTTTTGACCAATATTTGGTGTATCGTCCGGAATGGATCCAGCAGTGGGAAGCGGGTGAAACTGTTACCGAGCTTAATGATGAGCACCCATGGCAGCCAATCTTATGGCAAGCCCTTTACGATCAAACTTTGGCATTAGAACAATCACCTTACCATCGTGCTAATTTGTATGATCACTTTATTGAAACGTTGAATAATTACTCTGGTAGTGAAGGTAAAGCGGCTTTATTAGCAGCAGGGTTGCCACAACGATTGTTTGTGTTTGGTATATCATCATTGCCGCCACGTTATTTAGATGCGTTAGCGGCGATTGGTGAACATATTGATGTTCATTTAATGTTTACTAACCCATGTAAATATTATTGGGGCGATATTCGTGATCGTAAGCATTTAGCGCGCTTAGCGGCTAGCCAACGAGTTCAGTTACAAAACATTGCTAACGATGATGATCTTGATGCGTTGCTATCCGTACTTAAAGATAGCGATCAAAATAACTATGACGATGATATGCACAATGATGTTGTCGGTAATAGTTTATTAGCGTCAATGGGTAAATTGGGGCGGGATAATATTTATTTGTTATCAGCAATGGAAGTCAATGAAGTTGACGCTGGCTTTGTTGATATAGAGCCAGATACCTTATTACATGCTATTCAAGCTGATATTTTAAACCTGCAAGATCGCCAAGACGATACTCAACTTGATTCGAGCCAACATAAATTTCCGATTGCGAGTGATGATCACTCTGTAACAATTCATGCTTGCCATAGCCCAATGCGTGAAGTTGAAGTGTTACATGATAAATTACTGGCAATGTTTGCAGCTAACCCCAACCTAAAACCGCGCGATATCATTGTGATGGTGGCTGATATCAATGCTTATAGTCCTGCTATTCAAGCGGTATTTGGTAATGCGCCCGGTAATCGTTATATTCCATTCTCTATTTCTGACCGTACTGCTGAGCAAGAAAATCCAATTCTACTCGCATTTTTACGCTTATTGACCTTACCTGAAAGTCGCTGTCATGCTTCTGAATTATTAGAGTTATTAGAAGTTCCAGCGGTAATGGAAAAATTTGGTTTTGATAGTACTAGCTTTGAAAAAATCAAAAAATGGATTGAAGAAGTAGGGATTCGCTGGGGGCTTGATCAACACACTGCGAGTCAGTTTGACTTACCTGAACAGCTGCAAAACACGTGGTTATTTGGGATCCAGCGAATGCTACTTGGTTATGCGATGCCACATGATACCGGTTTATTTGCGGGGATCTCAGCTTATGAGCAAGTACAAGGTTTAGATGCTGAATTAGCGGGTCAATTAGCGGGATTTATTGATAGTTTAATTGAATATCGAAGCGGATTGGCACAATCACAAACCGTTAATCAATGGGCTGACTTATTATATCAATTGCTCGATGATTTTTTTGCGGTTGAGTTAGAAGGCGAACTAATTTTAAAATCAATTCGCGATAACCTGCAGCGTTTGCATCAGCAGTTACAAGATGCGGGTTACCAAGGTCAGATCACACCAGCGGTATTAACTCAATACTTGCAAGATAAACTCTCTGGCGAACGCGTCAGTCAGCGTTTCTTAGCAGGGCAAGTGAATTTCTGTACCCTAATGCCAATGCGTTCGATTCCCTTTAATGTGGTGTGTCTATTGGGAATGAATGATGGCGCTTATCCGCGCAATATTGCCCCTGAAGGGTTTGATTTAATGAATGGTCGCACCAAAGCGGGTGATCGTTCTCGCCGTGATGATGACCGTTACTTATTTTTAGAAGCCTTGTTATCAGCCCAGCAAACATTATATATCAGCTATGTTGGCCGTTCGATTCAAGATAATGCTCAAAAGGTGCCCTCAGTATTAGTCAGTGAGCTGGTGGAGTATTGCCAGCAAGGTTATTGTTGTGAAGGTGATCAACCGTTAGCCGTTGATGTTTCTGCTGACAATATCAAGCAACAGTTAATTCAACATCACCCGTTAGTGCCATTTAGCCCGAGTGCGTTTATTGGTGACGATGCCAGTTTTGCCATTGAATGGTTACCGGCAGCTAACCGTGATGGTCAAGCTAGTGCGCCGTTTCAACTTGATGCGTTAGTCGCTGAACCTATTGCTGATGAGCAAGTTTTAGTTTTAGAGTTAGCAGAACTCCAACGTTTTTGGCGATTACCAGTACGTTACTTTTTTAATCGTCGTCTGAAAGTCTATTTTGAACCGCCAATGGGATTATTAGAAGATGATGAGCCATTCGTGCTTAATGGTCTTGAAAGTTATCTTATTCGCGACCAGTTACTGGAGTTATTGTTAGACGCGAAGCTTAAAAATGCTGATCCTGAGGTGATTTATAACCAGTTTGCAGCCGAGCAACGGGCGGCAGGTAACTTACCCGTCGCTGCATTTGGCGATCTTGATTTAGCCACAAGCCGTCAAGCCGTCGCAAATTTAACTGATCTTATTGAGCCTTTAATTCATGCACCGCTAGCGGATCAAGAAGTTGCGATCACGGTGATGGTGGCAGGGCATAAAGTGTTATTACAAGGCTGGTTGAAGAAATGTTATCAATCTGGATTGTTACGCTACCGCACCGGTAAAATTCGCCCACAAGATCTACTTACAGCATGGTTTGATCACTTGTGTTTAGCTGTGTCGGTACCTGAATCGCGACAAGTCACTCATATTATAGGAACGGATAAGCATCTCGAATTACAGCCTCTTGAGTCACAACAAGCACTGGGGTATTTACAGCAGTTGATTGAGTTGTACTACCAAGGTTTAAATCAACCATTAGCGTATTTCCCTAAAACAGCGATGGCTGCGATACAAGCTCATATTGGTCGTGATGGTAGTTGGAAATATGATGATGAGACCGAGCAAAAAGCACTGACGAAGATGGCAGAATGTTTTAATGATGGCTATTTGTTTGCTGGTGAAGGTAGCGATGATTATATCAAGCGCGTATGGCCACAATGGCAAGATCTATTGGCACAAGAGGCAAATCAATTAGCGGCGTTAGTGTTACAAGCCGTGGTGATAAACAGTAAAGAAATTAAGTCAGAATAAATAGTTAAAGCAGAGTTAAGTAGTGTGGTCGTCAGCAAATCATTATTAGTTGTAGGGCGTTTGCTGTACGACCACAGGTCCAGAGGTGACTAAGTTTCTGGCGCTGATACTAACTAACCACCGCAGTACAAACCGTGAGTAAGTTCTCACATTATAGGAATACAACAGAAATTTGGATGCCAATATTTACTTCTAAGTGTTGGCTCACATAATAATGAGCCTGATCGTTGATATTGACCAACCACGGGCGAGTACTGTTGTTACATAGAGCAACCATGGGATGAGTGACATAATGGCGACTGAAGTACTAACAACCGAAGTACTAACGAATATTCTGCAACCAATGACGTTTCCATTGCATGGTACCCGTCTGATTGAAGCGTCTGCGGGGACGGGAAAAACCTTTACTATTGCGAGTTTGTATTTACGACTATTGTTAGGCCACGGCAATGATAATAATCGTCATCAACAGCAGTTAACGGTTGATCAAATTTTAGTGGTAACTTTTACGGAAGCCGCTACCGCTGAATTACGCGATCGTATTCGTGCTCGTATTCATGACGCACGATTGGCGTTTAGTCGCGGTGTTAGTCACGATCCTGTGATTGCTCCCCTGTTAAATGAACATCAAGACCATAAATTAGCCGCCACCATTTTATTGCAAGCCGAACGGCAGATGGATGAAGCTGCAATCTATACTATTCATGGTTTTTGTCAGCGAATGTTAACCCAAAATGCATTTGAATCAGGATCTCGGTTTAATAATGAATTTGTGACCGATGAAAGCCAATTAAAAAAACTGGTGGTTGCCGATTATTGGCGTAGTAATTTTTATCATTTACCGCCAGCACTTGCCCATGAAGTCCGTGAAATTTGGTCATCACCAACCGCATTATTAAAAGAAATTGGTAATAGTTTAACCGGTGCACCAGTGCGATTGTCGGTGGCGGCAATGACTGAATCGTTAGCACAATTACATCAGCAAAATATTGTGCGAATTGATGAAGTGAAAGCGTTATGGCGCGTGCATCAAGCCGATCTTGAGGCCTTGATTGCGAGCTCTGGCATTAATAAACGCAGTTACACTAAAAAAAGTTTACCCAATTGGTTAGAGCAAGTGAGTGGGTGGGCTGCTCAACCAACAGTAGGCTATGAATTACCCGATAATTTGATCCGTTTTCATCAGCAAACGTTAATTGAAAAAACTGCTAAAGGTGATGCGCCTGAGCATGCGGTGTTTAGTGCTATTGCTGAACTGCTAGATAATCCGGCTAACTTACGTGAACCTTTATTAGCTCATGCGATTGAACATTGTCGCCAATTATTGGCTGATGCTAAAGCGCGTAAAGGTTGGTTATCGTTCGATGACTTGCTAACTCAATTAGGGGCCGCGATTGATAATGATGTTGATGAGTTGCTCGCTGGAAAAATTCGAGCGCAATATCCGGTGGCGATGATTGATGAATTCCAAGATACCGATCCACTGCAATACGGTATTTTTAGTGATGTTTATCGCCATCACCCTGAATGTGGTTTGTTTATGATCGGCGATCCCAAACAGGCGATTTATGCATTTCGTGGCGCCGATATTTTCACTTATATTCAAGCGCGTCGCCAAGTCAGTGATCATTATACCTTAGCCACTAACTGGCGCTCGACAGCGAATATGATTGCTGCGGTTAACGGCGTGTTCCAACAGCCAGATAGCCCGTTTATTTATGATCAAGATATTGAGTTTTTAGCGGTTGATCATAGTCCTAAAGCGGCGCAACGTAGCTGGTGGTTAGAAGGGGAAGCGCAACATGCCTTGACGTTTTGGTTGCAAGAGAGTGCTGATGGTAAGCCGATCACTAAGGGCAATTATCAAGCGACAATGGCGGCGGCAACAGCGGCACAAATCCAACATATTCTGACTCAGTCACAGCAACAGCAAGCCTATTTTTTAGATGGTGAGCAGCAGCATGCGATTGCCGCGGGTGATATTGCGGTGTTGGTACGCACCGGTACTGAAGGGCGATTAGTACGAGAAGCACTTTCAAAGCAAGGCATCGCCAGTGTTTATTTATCTAACCGTGATAGTGTGTTTTCAACCTCTGAAGCGGCAGATATTCAACGGTTATTACAAGCAGTGTTAACCCCTGAAGATGATCGTATATTACGTGCGGCTTTAGCTTCGGGATTGTTTGCTCGTACTGCGATCGAACTCGATCAACTTAATAATGATGAGAATGAGTGGGAAATTGCGGTTAACAGTTTTAAGCAATATCGCCAGCAATGGTTAAAGCGCGGTGTAATGCCAATGCTGCGTAGTGTGATGGCAAAAAATCAAATTGCTGAGCGGTTACTGGCGGAAGATGGTGGTGAACGTAAGTTAACTGATCTACTTCATATTGGTGAATTACTGCAACAGGCAAGTCAAACACTCGATAGCGATTATGCGTTGTTACGTTGGTTAGCTGAGCATGTTGCTGAGCCTAATGGTAATGCTGATGATCAAGTGATGCGGTTAGAATCAGAGCGTAATTTGGTGCAGATTGTCACGATCCATAAATCTAAAGGCTTGGAATATGATTTGGTGTTTATGCCCTTTGTATGTAGTTACCGTGAGGTTGATAGCAAAGGTGAAGTTAAATATCACGATGAGGTTGATAACATCACTGTGCTTGATATTGCTAAACAAGCCGCAGCGATAGAAAAAGCCGACCAAGAACGATTAGCAGAAGATTTACGCTTAATTTATGTTGCCTTAACTCGCGCTGTTTATGGTTGTTATGTCGGTATGGCTCCAATTCGTAATGGCCGTAGTACCAAGGAGCCAACGGGTTTGCATCGTTCAGCAATGGGGCATTTGGTGCAGAATGGTCAAGCAGGCGGTGTGGCAGCACTTGAATTAGCCTTAGCGAAGTTAAGTGAAGCTCAAATCGCGATTACCGTTACTGCGCCACCGCAATTACTTGATAGTCAATGGCAACCACAAGATGAAGTAACTGAAGCACTGGTTAAGCGGCCATTTGCTGCATCATTGGAGCGTAATTGGTGGATGACCAGTTATTCTAATTTGGTCAAACAAGGACACCAAACGGCCCATGATAGCAGTTTAGATTTACCTGGGTTTGATATTGATTCTGTACAAAATGCGACGGAAGAGGTTGATGACAGTGAGCTGGAATTAGAGCCACAATACTCGATTTATACTTTCCCTCGTGGCGCGCGTCCCGGTACATTTTTGCATACTGTCTTTGAAGAAATTGATTTTACCGCTGCTGTTGATTGTGATGAAACGGTGGCGAAATTAACCGAACTGCTGCAATTAGAAAACTATGAGTTAGCGTGGTTGCCTGTATTGCAGCAATTAATTCGCGATGTATTAACCTGCCCGCTTGATGGTGATATGTTGCGCTTGGCTGACAAAACAGCCTCACAACGATTAACGGAAATGGAATTTTTATTACCGATTGAGATTTTACAAGCGGTGACATTAAATAAAGTTATTGCTAGACATGATCCGTTATCAGCCAAAGCGGGCGAATTAGGCTTTGCAACCGTGAGTGGAATGCTAAAAGGCTTTATCGATTTAGTGTTTGAACATCAAGGTAAGTATTACGTTTTAGACTGGAAATCGAATTATCTTGGTGATGATCCGCAGGTGTATCGTGGCGAGCAATTGCAAACGGCGATGCGTGAACACCGTTATGATTTGCAGTATCAAATCTATGCACTGGCATTGCAACGTTTCTTACGTAGTCGTATTCCAAATTATAGTTATGAAACCCATTTTGGTGGGGTGTATTACTTATTTTTGCGGGGTGTTCAAGCGGGTAGCGACAGTGGTATTTTTTACGCCCGCCCAAGCGAAATATTACTTGATGAATTGGATTTAGTTATGAATGGAGCATTGCCACATGCTTAAGCGTTTACAAAAACTCACTCAGCAGGGTGGATTACGTCAGCTTGATTATCAGTTTGCTAAATTTGTAGCGCTGCACAGCCCTCAATCGCAACAAGATTTGGCAGCATTGATGGCAGCGTTAGTGAGCTATGAATTAGGTAAAGGCCATGTTTGTGTGCGCCTTGATCAACTACAGATCCAGCATTTGTTTGGGCTATCAACTCGACTATCAGTGGCATTAATTGATGGCTTGCCTGATCCAAGCCAGTGGGCAGCATTACTAAATCAATTTGATGTGGTTGCTAATGTGCAATCTAAGGGGTTGCAAGCATGTCCATTAGTGCTTGATCATGGGCGTTTATACCTCAATCGTTATTGGCAATTTGAACAAACGGTTGCTGAGCGCATTGTACTGATGGCAACAAATCAAGGCCAAGTCACTGATAATCCGCACTGGCAAGGGCAACAATTAACCGTGATGCATCAAGCGTTGAATGATCTATTTCAGCCTAGTTATGGCCATTTATATCATGCTCTGCAAGGTGTTACGGATAGCCAGCAACGGCAGCAATTGACTTGTGATTTTTTAGATATAGTAAAACCACAACAGCTTGATTGGGCTACGATCGATAGCGTATTACAACAAGCAAACCAAATAACAGATTTACAGCCATTAGATAGTTTAGTGCCTGCTGATGCTTGTTTAAATTGGCAAAAAGTTGCTGCGGCGATGGCATTAACTCGCCAGTTTGCTGTGATTTCTGGCGGTCCAGGTACGGGTAAAACGACCACTGTAGCTAAATTGTTGGCTGCGTTGGTGATGCAAACGAATGGTGAGCATAAACCCAATATTATGCTGGTGGCACCAACAGGTAAGGCGGCAGCGCGCTTAACCGAATCGATTGGCTCGGCGATAAAATCATTGGCGGTGCCACAAGCAATTAAAGATTTAATTCCCACGCAATCAAGCACCTTGCACCGTTTATTGGGTTCGATCCCTCATCGGGTTGAATTTCGCCACCATAAAGATAACCCACTCCATCTGGACGTATTGGTGGTCGATGAAGCTTCCATGGTTGATTTACCGATGATGGCGCGGTTATTAGAAGCGATGCCGCAAGGGGCTAAATTGATCTTATTGGGTGATAGAGATCAATTAGCTTCCGTTGAGGCGGGGGCTGTACTGGGTGATATTTGTTCGTTCTCTAGTCAAGGTTACAGTGCTCAACAAGGGCAGTTATTAAGCCAGTTAACTGGGTTTGACTTGCACTCAAATAATATCGGTTTAAGTGTCGTGACTGATTGTTTATGTATGCTGCAAAAGAGTTACCGTTTCCATGCGTTGTCGGGGATTGGCCAATTAGCCAAAGCGATCAATCAGGGGAAACCTGCGTTGGTGAATAAAGTGTGGCTACAAGGGTTTAAAGATATTCATCATTATCCGTTAAACAGTGAAACTTATGCGTCGATGGTTAACCAGATAGTCACTTTTTATCTCGATTATCTTGATGCGATTAAAACCGACAAAACACCCGCCGAGGTATTAAAAGCATTTTCAAATGTGCGTTTATTATGTGCACTGCGTGAAGGTGATTTTGGCGTGGTGGGGTTAAATCAACGTATCGAAAAAGAGCTCACTCATCGTGGTCGTATTTCACCGAATGATGAAACTTGGTATGTTGGCCGTCCGATTATGATCACTCGTAATGATCATGCCTTAGGGTTATTCAACGGCGATATTGGTATGACCATGCTTGAGCCTGAGATTGATCCAGAAACTGGACGCCGACGATTACGGGTGTATTTTGAAATGCCAGATGGCACTATTCGCGGTATTTTACCGAGTCGTATTCCTGAGCATGAAGTGGTATATGCGATGACGATTCATAAATCACAGGGCTCAGAGTTTGCTGATACAGTAATGGTGCTACCTGCTGACTACACGCCGATTTTAACCCGTGAATTAATTTATACCGGTATTACCCGCGCTAAGTCACGACTGTATTTGTATGCGCCACTGGATATTATTACCAAGAGTGTGCAGGTGCGAACTGAGCGAGCTAGTGGTCTGGCGCAGCTGCTAGTTTAGTGTAATTGTTGGTTTAATGTAGTGACATAGATAAATAAAAACGCCAGCAACAATGCTGGCGTTATAGTGTCGCTATTTTTATGGCTAATTAAATAGCCAATAAGTAACTGGGTTATCTGGACATTGGTAAGGACCACATTCAATGAAGGTCGATACTACGTTAACCACGACAGCAAAAATAGCTACTAGGCACACAAACTTGCCAAAGCGATTCATTTTGTAATCATTATTATTCCAGTCTTTGTTCCATAGCAGTTGCAATACAGCAACACCTACAATGGTAAGACTAAATAGAATAAAGGCCCAAGTATAATAATGAATACCAAAGACAGGGCTACCAAATCCTGGTGTACCTGGAATGACATGTAATGATACTTGACGTAATGCGGTAGCTGCGCCAAAGAGTGCGCCGATAATTAAGATGCCATAATGGCGCTGTTGTGGCCCGTAAACTACATTGAGCATAAAACCAAACATTACCAGCATAAAGCCTAAGCGCTGTAATAAACACAATGGGCAAGGTAGTTCATTGAGTACAACTTGAAGGACTGATGCCATCAATAGAACGAAGGTGATCCCTAATAGACCTAAGGCATTAAGTAGTGCTACATTTTTATTATTCATACTTTCTCCCTAGAGTAAAATAGATAGAGAATCTGTTGCATGGTGATGGAACCAATACAGCCCCAAAACAACAGTGATGGCAAAAACAATATAACTTGCACCTTTTTTTCCAGTAAATGCGCAGAGCATTGCAACAAATACTAGTAGAAACAGTAAACTCATCATAAGCGATTATTTAACCTTTCTTTTGTATGTATGTTATTTATAATTATTAAATTTATTATTTTAAAGTGACTAACTTTAGACTTCATCATACATTATAAACTTATAAATTAACACTTTGTTACATTGTTGTTCTATTTTTAACTGGTTGGCGTTATAAGTATTTTTGAGCGACGCTGGTAGTTGTAGAGATCTTTTTTAAGCAGTGGCAATTGTTCGATATCACATTCATAAAATCCTTGCTCACGAAACCAATGCACACTACGCGTTGTGAGGACAAATATTTTATCGAGATCTGCTTCACGAGCTTGTTGGCATAATTTATTTAGTAATAACACGCCGCGATCACCGTCTCTAAAGTCAGGGTGAATAGCAACGCAAGCCATCTCTGCCATTTTTTCATCTGGGTAAGGGTAAAGCGCGGCACAGCCAATAATGAGGTTATCAAGTTCAATCACACTAAAAAGGGTAATTTCACGTTCGAGTTGTTCTCGCGATCGACGAACTAAAATACCTTCGCTTTCTAACGGTTGAATTAAATCTAAAATACCACCGATGTCATTGATATCCGCTCGGCGAATCTTTTCAGCACTCGACATTACAATTTGAGTACCTATTCCATCTAATGAAAATAGTTCTTGGATCAAGGCACCATCTTGTTTATAGCTCAATAAGTGACTACGAGGTATGCCCGCTCGACAAGCAGCAATTGCGCCACGTAGAAAACGACCAGTACCACTTTGTTGATTATCGTTATCGATAAGCTGTTGCAATGCTTGTTCGGCTTCATGGGGTAATAATTCGGAGATGATGTCATTATTGCTATCAACAACCCCTTGTTCGGAACAAAAGCCAATTAGTTTATCAGCCCGTAATCGTATTGCGACTTGAGTGGCGATTTCTTCTGATGTGAGATTAAAACATTCACCCGTTACTGAGCTAGCAATGGGGCCGAGTAATACAATCGCTCCTTGTTCTAGCTGGCTGGTTATAGCATTACTGTTGATACGACGAATTTTCCCACTATGACAAAAATCGATACCTTCATCGATGCCTAGTGGCTGGGCAATAATAAAGTTACCGCTAATGACATTAATTTGTGATCCCGCCATTGGGGTATTATTGAGTCCCATCGAAAAGCGGGCAGTAATATCAAGTTGTACTTGTCCTGCGGCTTGTTTAGCGAGTTCTAAACTATGCTCATCGGTGATTCTTATTCCCTTATGGTAAGGGCTATCATAATGCTGTTGTTGTAGTAAGGCGGTTATTTGTGGTCGCGCACCATACACCATCACGATATGAATACCTAAGCTGTGTAGCAAAGCAATATCACTGACAATGTTGGCAAAGTTGGGATCTGCAATAGCCTCTCCACCGACCATGATCACCATGGTTTTACCCACATGAGCGTTTAAGTAAGGGGCTGATTGACGGAATCCTTTTACCAGTGGGGTCTTTCGTGTATTCACAAGCGATATCCATATCTGTATTTATGTTTAATTTATAGCCAATAAATTAAAGCAATTATTGGTTTAGTGCAGCATTTAAATGTAATTAAGCCTAAATCATTAATTACTGCAGTGATTGATTAAGTATTGGTGTTGAAGGCCGCTATATATTTATGCCATTGGTGGTGAGTTGATGGGCGGGCGATAGAATGACAAGCGACTGTTTTTTCTTTTATGTGCGTCGATATAGGCGTTGGATAATTATTTTGGTCATAGCGTTAGTCGCTATTGGTATCAGCGTGTTTAAATTTGAGATGGCAATTGAGCAGCGGCAACAGTTAATGCAGCAAGTTATAGGAGTGTGGAAAGAACGGGATGTAGCTCCTTATAAAGTTGAAATATTTGAAGTTCGTCGACAAGGTATTTATCGTCAGGGGCGGCTATTAACATCTGATTATTTTTGGGATGGGGTTCAATTACGTTATAACTTTGGCCAGCAGCTTTATATTTATCTTTATGAGGATGGTGCGTTTATTCGTCAGCAACCAACACATTATTTCGCTACGTTTGATCGCCAATAGTATATTTGATTTTTTATGGAACTTTAGTGACCGCAGATCAGTCTTAAACATTTCGATAGTGTTATGTCAGTTATCGGTAGATTATTTGAAATAGTTACTTCTTTTTAGATGGTGTTTGTTAGTATTGTCACCTATTTACGGCTTTGACAAAATTAAGCGAGCTATCATTTTTACATTTTATAAAACTTTTATAGGCTTATCTATCGTGTTACGTAAAGCAACAGTTGCAATTATTCTTTTCAGTTTGGTGGGATGTTCATCACCAGAAGGTACAACAACGGAAAAACCAAGTTTAGCCGCAATCGGTAATCCGTTAGCACACCAATATTTAGGGCAGCATTTTGATCATGTTTTAAATAAAGTTGCTAAAGTTGAATCAAATAAGCCTCATGATTACAGCACTTTTGCGCCACAAGCTAAAATGGTTACTTCACGCTCACCATCAATGGCACGTAAATTTGAACCCTTATATAGCCAAGTAGAAAACTGGGCTAGTCATAGTGGTGATCCAAGCACATTAGCTAAATATGGTATTCAAGCGGCACAAATGGGTGGTGCTAATGGTGAAGGTAATGTGATGTTTACTGGTTATTATTCGCCAGTGATTGAGTTACGTCATAAACCCACCAATGTATTCCGTTACCCAATTTATGCAATGCCAAACTGTAAAGGCCGCTGTCCTTCACGTGAACAAATCTATGATGGTGCGTTAGCGGGTCAAGGTTTAGTGCTGGGTTACAGCAAATCAATGCTTGATGTGTTTATGATGGAAGTACAAGGTAGTGGCTTTGTTCATTTTGAAGATAATAACCAGCTGCAATATTTTGGTTATGCAGGTAAGAATGGTCATCGTTACGTCAGTATTGGTCGTGTGTTGATTGATCGTGGTGAAGTGCCTAAAGCTAAGATGTCATTGCAAGCGATTCAAAACTGGGTTGCGCATCATAGTGAAAGTGAAGTGCGTGAATTATTAGAGCAAAATCCATCATTTGTGTTTTTCTCACCACGTAAAACGTTAGATGTTAAAGGTAGTGCTGGTATTCCGTTATTAGCGAATGCAGCAGTGGCTGCTGATCGTAAATATATTCCTATGGGATCGGTGTTATTGGCAGAAGTACCACAATTAGATGCTCAAGGTAATTGGACGGGTAAGCATGTATTACGACTATTATTAGCCTTAGACACCGGCGGTGCTGTTAAGCGTAATCATCTCGATTTGTATCATGGAATGGGTAAGCAAGCGGGCACAGATGCGGGTCATTATAAGCATTTTGGTCGTGTATGGCGTTTAGGACTTAAAGGCTCTGCCACTCAAGATCCTTGGCTGATGCCTAAATAAGGCGGTTTAGCGAATGTAACTACTATGGTTATCATTGGCTGTTACTAGACAATTGTTCTCAGAGTGCGTATAAAAACGCACTCTTTGTTTATCCACCTCAAGCAGTGTAGAACCAGTATGCGTGAATTAGACACCCCAGCATCCGATAGTTATAACCAGCGTTTTGGCGGCACGCGTCGTTTATATGGCAATAGTGAAGTTGAAATCCTTCGCGCTGCACACGTGTGTGTGATTGGTATTGGTGGCGTAGGCTCATGGGCGGCAGAAGCATTGGCACGTTCAGGGATTGGTGAATTGACCTTAATTGATATGGATGATGTGTGTGTGACTAACATTAACCGTCAAATTCATGCAATGACAGGTACGGTTGGTCAAAGTAAAATTGAAGTAATGGCTACACGTATTCAATTAATTAACCCTGAGTGTAAAGTTAATTTAATTGATGATTTTATTAGTCCTGAAAATCAAGCCCAATATTTATCAACACAATTTGATTATGTGATTGATGCGATTGATAGTCTAAAAGCTAAAGCGGCATTACTGGCATATTGTAAAAGTAATAAAATTAAAGTTGTTACTATTGGTGGTGCTGGTGGGCAAACCGATCCAACCCAAATACAAGTCACCGATTTGACTAAAACAATTCAAGATCCATTGGCTAGAAAATTGCGTGAAACATTGCGTCGCCAGCATAATTTTACTAAAAATCCTAAGCGTAAATTTGGTATTGATTGTGTTTATTCAACTGAGCATTTGAAATACCCACAAGCTGATGGTTCTGCGTGTGCGATAAAAGCAACGGCGGAAGGGCCAAAGCGAATGGATTGTGCCAGTGGTTTTGGCGCTGCAACCGTTGTAACTGCTAGTTTTGGTTTTGTAGCAGTAGCCCACGTTATTAAGAAACTAATTGAAAAGTATCGTCAATAAGTCATAACGTTGGTGATAAGTTGTAGTAAAAAGCGGATCGTTTGAATCCGCTTTTTTGTGGTTGCTAGCGAGTATTATTGCTGTACGAGCTGTTTTATTTGCTCAACAATTGCTTTTAAGCCATTGCCTCGTGAAGGACTTAAATGCGCGATAAGCCCTAAGTTTTCAAAATAAGTATCGATATCAAAACGGTTAATTTCTGCAGCAGTTTTACCATGATAAGCAGTGAGCACTAGCGTAATTAAGCCTCGTACAATACGTGCATCTGAATCGGCAATAAAGTAATAGCGATCATCAATAATTTGATGGTGTAGCCAAACTTGTGATTCACAGCCGCTAATTTTAAGTTGATCTTGTTTATAACTGTCATCCAGTTGTGGCAGCTTTTTACCTAACTGAATCACGTTGCGATAGCGATCTTCCCATCCCGTCGCAGCTTGCATTTGCGCAATGATATCGGCAGTGGTGATCTCAGTCCCAAATGGGTGCTGAGGTAGTGTTATCGTGGTGGGCATCTTTTTTCCTTGGCTGCAACTACAATAAATCGCAGGCTTTATGTAGCGCTGTAATAAAACGCTCGACATCTTGTTGATCATTATAAAGAGCTAATGATACGCGTAAAGTTCCTGTTAATCCTAGCGCATCAAGCATTGGATGTGCACAGTGGTGGCCTGCGCGTAGTGCAATATGCTGTTGATCAAGCAAGGTCGCAATATCTTGATGATGGACACCATCGACCACAAAAGAAAATAAGCTCGCATTCGGTTGAAGACCGATAACTCTCAAGCCATCAATATTCTGAATACCGTCTAAAGCTTGTTGACGTAAGCGTGCAATATGTTGTTCCGCACCTTGTCGATCGATACTTTGTAGCCATTCAATTGCTGCTGCAAGGGCTAAACTACCCGCAACATTGGGCGTACCTGCCTCAAATTTACCCGGTAAACCTGCATAATGAGTACCGGCAAAAGACACTTTTTCGACCATCTTACCGCCACCGTGCCATGGTGGCATCGCTTCTAGTAGGGCTTGTTTGCCATAGAGTACGCCAATACCTGCTGGTGAATAAATTTTATGGCCAGAGAATACATAAAAATCGGCATCAAGTGTTTGAACATTAACTTGTTCATGAGCAATACCTTGAGCGCCATCAACCACCACCACTGCACCATATTGATGGGCTGCCGCTATCATTGACTCTATCGGATTGCGAGTGCCGGTAACATTGGTGATATGAGCTATCGCAACAATTTTTGTTTTGGCTGACAATAGATGGTGATAGGCGTCGATATCTAATGTGCAATCACTGCGCATTGGAATTTTAACCACTTTTGCACCAGTTTGTTCAGCGACTATCTGCCAAGGCACAATATTGGCATGGTGTTCCATTTCGCTAACTAAAATTTCGTCATCTGCTTGTAAGTGGGTGCGAGCATAGGTTTGGGCGATCAGATTTAATGCTTCAGTGGCACCACGAGTCCAAATGATTTCTTTGTGGCTAGCTGCGCCAATAAATTTTTGTACAGTTGCTCGTGCCTGTTCAAAAGCTAAGGTAGCGTTAGCCGTTAAACTATGGCTGCCTCGATGCACATTGGCATTATAGCCGCGGTAATAGTGACTTAGAGTATCGATAACAATCGCGGGCTTTTGAGCTGTAGCCGCACTGTCTAAATAAACCGCTCGCGGTGCGACATCTGAATGTTGCAGTGCTGGAAATTGGGTTTGAATTTGCTTGATATCGAATGGTATGGTCATAGCGGGTCACATTACAGAAATTTGAATTATTGATGATGCTAATAAATGCAAGGAAGAGCAAGTGTTGCGATGATTTTTGAGCAATAAAAAAATAGCACTGCGTTGGGGCGCAGTGCTAACAATTACTTTGACACCAAGGTCAAAATACAGGAAGTAAAGCGGTAGATAACTACCTATCCGGCAGGATCCGGACAATATGCAAACACAACATCGTAATGTTGATTTAGCGGTTAGCCAGAGGGCAAAACACAAAATGTTCATCAACATTACGGGACGAATAATAGGGTTTATATAGCACTTAAACAATGGACAATTTATAATGTTTGAGATGAAAAAAACTAATGCATTAGAGAGCATCGAAAAGTATGTCTAGACGTTTACCTCCGCTTAACTCATTAAAGGTGTTTGAAGCCGCTGCGAGGCATTTAAGTTTTACTCGAGCAGCCGAAGAATTGTTTGTTACTCAAGCTGCAGTTAGCCATCAAATTAAAGCCTTAGAGGAATTTTTGGGGTTAAAGCTATTCCGTCGTCGCAATCGTTCGTTACTGTTAACCGAAGAAGGGCAAAGCTACTTTCTTGATATTAAAGATATCTTTTCATCGATTTCAGATGCGACAGATAAGGTACTAGAAAGAGGCTCAAAAGGTGCATTAACCATTAGTTTACCTCCTAGTTTTGCAATTCAATGGTTGGTACCAAGATTAACTGATTTTAATGAACAACACCCTGAAATTGACGTCCGTATTAAAGCCGTTGATCTTGATGAAGGCTCATTGACAGATGATGTTGATGTGGCTATTTATTATGGTCGTGGTAATTGGTCAGGTTTACGTGCAGATAAGCTATACCAAGAGTTTATGATGCCAGTGTGTTCGCCAATGTTATTGGTCGGTAGTAAGCCATTACGTACTATTGAAGATTTAAAATTACACACCTTATTACATGATACTTCTCGTAAAGAGTGGAAGAATTATGTCCGCCATTATGATGTGAAGGGGGTCAATGTTAATCAGGGACCTATCTTTAGTCATTCAACGATGGTGCTACAAGCTGCAGCTCACGGACAGGGCATCGCATTAGGTAATAATGTTTTAGCCCAGCCTGAATTAGAAGCCGGAAGACTGGTGTGTCCGTTTGATGAAATTTTGGTTAGTAAAAATGCTTTTTATTTTGTATGTCAGGAAAAACAAGCCGATACCGGCCGTATTCAAATTTTCCGTGATTGGATTTTAAATAAAGCCCGTAAAGAGCAAGAGGATATGCCTGATGTTATCGAAGAAGTGTGACTATCTGATTGATGGTCCTGATGCTGAAGATGCCATAGCAACGTTTTTATTTGCTCATGGTGCTGGCGCTGGAATGGATCATGCCTTTATGACCACCGTCGCGGCAGGTTTAGCGGCACATAATATTCAAGTGGTACGGTTTAACTTTCCGTATATGGTTAAGCGGGCTGAAGACGGTAAAAAACGTCCGCCTGATCGTCAACCTAAATTATTACTCGATTTTCAAACTCACATCGAGCAGTTTGATAATGGCAAGTTAGTCATTGGTGGTAAATCGATGGGGGGGAGAATGGCAAGTTTGATGGTGACTGATATTGCCGCTGAAACACCACAGGTTAATAACTGTGCCTCGAAAGTACGTGGTGTTGCTTGTCTTGGTTTTCCTTTTCATCCTCCAGCAAAGCCTGAAAATTATCGAGGTGATCATCTGGCAACGATCACAGTACCAACGCTGATTCTACAAGGTGAACGCGACACTTTTGGTATTCGTAGTGAAGTTGAGCAATGGCCATTTTCGCCGCAAGTGGATTGTCAATTTTTAGCGGATGGTGATCATGGTTTTAAACCACGTAAAGCCTCTGGTCATACTGAAGCTGAAAATATAGCAATTGCGATTGCCGCATTAGCGACTTTTATTAAGGATTGTGTCAGTGAGTGTTGAGTTAACCTCTAAACAACGTCAACAATCGCGGTTAATGTTGGTGTTTGCCGCATGCAGTGGTGTGATAATGGTGGCCCTCGGCGCGTTTGCGGCTCATGGTTTAAGTCATACATTAGCCCCTTATTTACTCGATGTGTTTAAAGTCGGGGTCCAATATCAGGCCTGGCATACATTGGCATTATTAGCTTGTGGAATATTGTCACGCTTTTTGCCATCAAAAGCGTTATCATACGCGGCGCTGTTTTTTGGTCTCGGTATAATTTGCTTTAGCGGCAGTTTATATGCATTGGCTTTAACTGGCATTAAGTGGTTTGGTCCTATCACACCGATGGGCGGAATATGTTTTATTATTGGCTGGGTGATGCTCGCAATAGCAGCCTGGCGTTCAGCTTGAGGGTTCCAACGTGAATCAAGTTTTATTGTACTGTCGTCCTGGCTTTGAAAAAGAATGTGCCGGAGAGGTTCAAGACAAAGCAAATACGCTGGAATTGTTTGGTTTCCCTCGGGTGAAAAACAATTCAGGTTATGTGTTATTTGAGTTTTATCAAGCAGGTGATGCGAATAAGTTTATTCAATTGCAGCCATTTTCGCAGTTGATTTTTGCTCGTCAAATGTTTGCTACTTCAGCCATGCTAGCTGGCTTACCATCAGAAGATCGTATTTCACCTATTTTAGAAGCGATTGGTGAAAATTTCCCTATCTGTGGCGATTTGCGTATCGAAACACCTGATACCAATGAAGCGAAAGAGCTATTGAAGTTCTGCCGTAAATTTACGGTGCCATTACGCCAAGCAATGCGTAAGCGTAATATTTTATACGTTAAAGATAACCATAAAAAACCCGTTTTACATGTGTGCTTTATTGCCCCTGGTTGCTGCTTTGTTGGTTATTCTTACCCTCAAAATAATTCCCAATTTTTTATGGGCATTCCGCGTCTTAAATTCCCTGCTGACGCGCCAAGCCGTTCAACACTGAAATTAGAAGAAGCTTTCCATGTGTTTATTCCACGTGAAGAGTGGGATGAGCGTTTAGCCCCAGGTATGTGGAGTGTTGATTTAGGTGCTTGTCCTGGCGGTTGGACGTACCAATTAGTGAAACGTTCGATGTTCGTTCACGCGATTGATAATGGTACTATGGCGCAAAGCTTAATGGATACTGGCCAAGTTAAATATCATGCGGTTGATGGCTTTAAATATGAACCAGCACGTAAAAATATTACTTGGATTGTTTGTGATATGATTGAAAAGCCAGCTCGTGTAGCGCACCTAATGGGTGAATGGCTGATTAAAGCATGGGCAAAAGAAGCTATTTTCAATCTCAAACTGCCAATGAAAGGTCGTTACGATGAAGTACTGCAAGATATTGAAAATCTAAAAGTACTACTGATTAAAAATGGTGTGAAGTTTAAGCTTCAAGCAAAACATCTATACCATGATCGTGAAGAAATCACCGTCCATATTCAGCGTTTGGATAACCGTTCAGCGTATTAAACAACAGCAGGCCTGTTGCTAAAATAGGCCTCTCTTATTCTTAACCTAAATGTAGATTTAAATTATGAAACAAATCTCTCACAAGACTAATTTGGTTTTCTTCTATTCTGAAGGCGCACCAAATGATAATGCTTTAGACCTCTCAGAAAATAAAAAACTAGTTATAGATGCAGCGAAAGATCATGTTGATAATATTATTTACTACACGCCTAAGAAATTAAGAGATAGTGGATGGCATGACTTTTTAAAAGAATATAAAAGTACTGGGTTAGTTACAGCTAATCCTGGAATGTCAAAAATTGGCTTCAGTGCCTGGAAGCCATTAATTATCTTATTGGAATTAGAAAAAATGGATGACGGTGATATAGTAATATATCGTGATTCCAATATGAAAAAATATGCTCAACTTGCTGATTATTCTGGAATAAAGTCTATTGCTGAAGAGTGTTTAGCTATTTGTGGTTTTGATTTTTTTACGCCTCACCATGATTTTCCAATTAAGAATAAAAATATAACAAAAACAAATGTTTTAAGAGAGTTAGGGGAAGATCATACATTTTCATATGAATACCCAACGATAATGGGAAATTTCATCGTAGTAAGAAAATCTGAAGCATCTGTTACTTTACTAAAAGAATGGATAGCAGCTTGTAAGCATAATGAATGGATAAATGGTGAGCAGTATGGAGAATTAGATCCTAATTTTTCTCACTCTACATCAGAACAAGCAATTTTAAGTGTAATTATTGCGAATTGGATTAGAAAAGGTAAATATAATATTCCGATGGTTTACCCTCTTATATCTTTCCAAGGAAGGAATATAAAGAAAATTAAGTTTAATACTGATTTTTCTTATCTTTCAAGTTTAAATAAATCTGATGCAGAGTATTTGGAATTACCTAAATATGCGGGAAAGGAAAGCCTTCGAGGTATTTTTGAGCTGTCACTAGCAACAAGTAAGATCTTTTACTATAAAAAAAATTATCAATTAATTAAGTTAATTAAAAAAATCAATAAAAATAATAATAAGATAAATTCAAGAATGACTTATTTAAGAGAAAAATTAGGTAAACAGTAATTAATAATAGGCAATTATTGTTTACCTAGATATCCCTAATTATTTTCTTTATAACGAATATCTTGCAAATTAAAGCCCAGTGTTAAATCAGTTTTTAAGCTAGCAACGGCTTTGGATGCACGTGCTATATCTTCATTGCCACTGATTTTCTTGTGCCATTTAGGGGCAAGATCAGTGGCGGTTAGCACAGACTCAAGACTAGGGTAGAGGCTTAATAATTCAACTGCGGCTTTGGGACCAATCCCTGCAATGCCTGGGATTTTACTGGAGCTGATCCCCGCTAATCCCCAGTAGTCCGTTAATAATTGCGGTTTAACGCCATATTCTTTTTCAATAAACGGGCTATCAAGCCAACGTTGTTGAAAGTAATCACGAATACGTAATGTTGGCTGTAATAACTGACAATACCCTTTGTCGGTTGAAACGATAGTGACCTGTTCGTTACGAGAAGCAACTTTTAAGGCTAAGGTTGCCACTAAGTCATCGGCTTCATCACCGTCTGATAATAATGAATCAATGCCAATCGCCATAAATGCATCTTGAATACTATCCATACCCGCTAGCAGCTCTGGCGGCATCGGTTTACGGCCTTCTTTATAATGTGGCAGTAGCTCTGCTCGCCAGCCGCGATCATCACTATTATGGTCAAACACCGCCACTATATGACTCGGTTTGGTGCTACTAATGATTTTCTGTAATGCCTGACAACAAACTCTTGCAGTGTTGTCTACATCGGGTTGCCCCGGTTGCGCTGCATGAACGCGACGAATAAGATTTAATGCATCAATAACAACAAGGTGAATAGCCATAAATAAATTCTATTTAGATGAATAAAAGGAGCGCTTAGGCTCCTTATTGTACGCAAAACTGTAATCAAATAACGAACTTATTTCGCTTGGTCGTGAGAGTTTACAATTTCATAACAAGGATCATATTTACTGCCTGGTAATTTCATGCGCTGCTGCTCCACAAAATTTTTCAACAGCTTATCCATTCGTTGCATCAACACTTTATCGCCATCAATCTTAAACCGGCCATATTGCTCAATTTCATGAATGCCTTCTTCTTTAACATTACCGGCAACGATACCAGAGAAAGCTCGGCGTAAATTAGCTGCCAGTTTTTCTTTAGGTTGATCCATATGTAAATCTAAGCTTGCCATTGCTTTATGAGTCGGGGCAAATGGCATTTGGAAATCTTCTGGAATCGTCAGTGACCAGTTAAAACAATAAGCATCACCAGTGGCTAAACGATGTTCTTTTACGCGAGCCATGGCAGCTTTCATTACTTGTGCGACTTCAGCAGGATCACCAATAATAATTTGATAATGCTGGGTGGCGGCCTCACCTAAGGTATCGCGAATAAAATCATCTAAAGTACGGAAGTAAGCTTCACTTTCTTTAGGACCTGTAAGGATTAAGGGTAATGGTTGTTCTGCATTGTCGGGGTGCATTAAAATCCCCAGAATGTACAGTAATTCTTCAGCAGTCCCTGCTCCTCCTGGGAAAATGATAATTCCATGACCAATTCGAACAAACGCTTCTAAACGTTTTTCAATATCGGGCAAAATAACTAATTCATTGACGATAGGGTTTGGTGGCTCCGCGGCAATAATTGATGGCTCAGTTAAGCCAATAAAACGACTCTCAGAGTAGCGTTGCTTAGCATGGCCAATAGCAGCCCCTTTCATTGGTCCCTCCATCGCTCCTGGACCACAACCCGTACAAATATTGAGTTCGCGTAAGCCTAATTCATTGCCTACTTCACGGGTATATTGGTACTCAACCGGGTTGATCGAGTGCCCTCCCCAGCATACGATAATATTTGGATCTTCACCGGCATGTAGCGTGCGGGCATTACGTAATAGGCTAAACACAAAGTCGGTAATGTGCGGTGCGCTGGCAAGATCGATATCATTACGACGCGCAATATGCATATCGACATAAATAATGTCGCGTAAAACTGAAAACATATGTTCTTGAATGCCACGAATAATACGTCCATCCACAAAGGCATGTTCAGGTGGATTAACGAGTTCTATTTTGATACCTCGTTCTCGACGTAATAAATTAATCGCAAAATCGAGGTGTTTTTCTAGGATTTCTTTCGAGTTATCGGTATGGCTGCCTGAATTTAAAACGGCGAGTGAGCAGTTGCGATAGAGGCGATATAAATCACTGGATGCTGTTGCTTTTAAGCTGTCGGCTTCTATTTGTGATAATAGGTTCATAGCGCCGATAGGGCTGATATGCGTTATCATAATAACCTCCCTGGTAATGATGAAAAGCATGTTCATTTATTGATATAAGGCAGTGACGCAAGGCGTAATCACCAAGGGACTGGTGCTAAAATCAAATAAAGAACAGGAAGTTGACAGTAATATAATTTACTTTTCTATTGTTACCATACACAGTGATTTTATCTTTGACCAGTAAATGATAGTAATAATATAAGCGAGCCGAATGGATGTGCGTATTGGCGTCGTTGGGAGGCTAATTATCGTGAGTGACAATGTTACAGTGCTGGTGCTGAGTATGAAGTAATGTTGTTTCAAGACGTTCAATCACATTCTTGGGGATGTCGTTATTGGTAAAAAATGAGCTACTAATAGAAACTGACATCGATACACTTTGCCCCTTGAAGTGTAACGGTAGTTGAGTGACAGCTGTGCGAATGGTTTGTACTGCTTGGTGACGCTGTTGCTGATTAATATCAGTGATCAATAACATAAAGGCATCATCACTAAAACGCGCAATAAAGTCGGTTGGATTGAGTTGCTGGCTAATGGTTTGAGCGATAATTTTAAGTGCTTTATCTCCAGCATGATGACCATAATTATTATTAATATGGCTGAGATTATCAATATCAACCAGCATTAACAGTAATGGATTTTGGTAACGTAACCAACGTTGATATTCATGTTCAAGACGATCATCAAACGCACTACGGTTGTAGGTCAGGGTTAATTTATCACGGAAGATATTTTGTTGCTGTTGGCTCAAACGTTGGTGGTAGCTGTAAGTCTGTTCTTGTAAATGCAGCACTTTATTATCATTGTGATTTAACTGTTCTAGCAGCGCTTGCTCTCGTTGCTCTAGTTGGCTATTACGTTGCGCTAATTGTTGTAATTCATGCGCAATATTCAATAATGATTCAGGTGCTGTTTCTATCGTATTTTTAGTCTTTAGCTCTTGGTTAATATTCGTCACTATCGTTGAGATGCTAGTGTTAAAGTCACGTCGATGTTGATGTAATACTGAAAAAGAACTGGCTGTTTTCGATGTGTTTTTTTGTAACGAGGCTAAATCACTATTGAGTGTATTTAGAAACCGCTGCGAGGCATGACGTTCAGCATGAGTCCCTGTGACAATAAGACCTAATACTTGTAATAATAATGTCTGTAATGTTTTTTGATCGACGCCTTGTGCTAATTGATTACGAATAGTAAATAGTTGTTCACCTTGTTCGTTGGTGAAATCTATCTCTGTGATAAGACGCTGTAGTTCTGCAACTAACTCAATTTCAAAGTTTTGCTGATTATCACTAGATAGCGTTGTACCGTTATTATTCGCTGCAATTAATTTTATACTGCGTTCATACAGTTCTAGTAAACGTAATATACGCTGATGATTCTCTAATAATGTTGTTGATGGCTGGTTGAAAAGACCGCGTAGATCTCGTTGCAATGATGCAGGTAAACCTTGGTAATGTGACAGAGTGTGTCCGCGTTGATTAACGTGACTTTGTAACTGTTTGCTTTGGCGTTGGATTACATCAGCTTGCTGGATGACCAGACGTTCTACAATAGCTAACCGAGGAATGAGCCGACTAATTTCTAATGGTTGTTCGAGATCATGGGTTATTGCGTGTAATGTACTATCGAGATCGTTATCAAGACCTCGGCAGGCAACCGCTAATCGAGTAATAAGGCGTTTTAATATTACAGTCTCGCGTCGCGATTTTAGATTAGAATCACGGTAAGAAAGTTGGGCAAGGTCTAATTGCTGCTTTAGAACACTGATTTCGGCAACAATGGCATTAATATCTGTCATTGGTTATGCATCTGCACTAATACGATTAAATCCATTTAATTCATAATGTTACTGTAATAATCGTAACATGCTACCAAAAATAAAACCTGATAGTTAGTGCTATTTGTCAGAGTTTCGTATCATTTATATATTTAATTGATATCTTTGTTAAGATTGTGATCGTAGTTCCAGATTATTTCATTATTGGTTGAACTACGTACTTTTACTAATCCTTTAGCTATCCCTTCAATACAAGAACGGCGGATATTATCACCAACAAAACTGGCAGCAGGGGCTGCATCAATCGCACATATATGAACCCAGTTGCTTCCTGGTTGTTTATCATTGAGTCTTACACCAACATTAACGGTCATTAGTAATATATCAATTAACTCTTGATCATTAATTGCAGTATATGCTCGAGGTAAGAAGGGATACTCAGCCATGCCTATTTGCAATGAATTATCGATATTTAACGGCAAGGTATAATTATCAATTAATTGCTGCATCGAGTCTGCTAGTTGTTTTGGATCACAGCTTAAACGTGCATTGGGCTCGATATATAAAAACATAGCATCAGAAAAATGATAAATACGAGCAGGCTCTAATACTTGCTGTTGCAAATAATTGCCAAATTCTTTTTCTGCGGTAAGTCCTTGTTGATAGCCCTTTTCTAGATAAATACGCTTTAAGAATGAGACTTCAAATAGTGCAAATCGTAGCCGATCACTTAGAGGTTCATTAATAATCTCACCCAGGTGCCATTGTTCAAAGTTAGCACTACTCTGTTGGAGCGAATTGGCTAAACGGGCATTGAGCATCCGTAGATTACGTAATCCACTACGAGGGTGAGTATAGTAATCTGTCGTTAACTTAGTGAGTTGCTGCTTTAATTGTTTATTAATGTGCTGGCGGCGCCATAACAGTAATAACATAATGACTAACACCCCAATTAGGGCTAAAGATATTTGCTGCTGTTTATATAATGCATTTTGATTAATGAATTGCTCTCGTTCCATCTCTTCCAGTCTGAGTGAACGCTCCATCATTTTTTGTTGTTGCTTAAATACTTCAGTATTACTTTTATTCGCACTTTTTTGTTTGCCAGCATACAGCTGTTCATAGCGGCGCTGACTGAGGAGGGCATTGTAGTAATCATTTTGCTTTTCAAATGCCTCAGATAAAATGGATTCACCCATTAATTGCAAACTTGTGGCGCCAATACGGCTAGCTGAAATTAAGCCTGCTTGTAATGATGTAATTGCATCATCTAATTCGCCTTTTTCTAACTCTAATTGCCCTTGGAGGATCTGGCTTTCAGCGACAATGTTCTCATTACCACTTTGTAGGGCAAGATTACGAGCTTGAACAATGTATTGCTCTGTTTTGGGATAGTTATATAGATGTAAGTAAACTCGCGCAATATTGAGTCGTAAATTCGCTGAACGAACATCATGTTTAAGCTGATTCTCTTGGTCAAGCGCATTAAAGTAATGTACGAGAGCAAGGTTATAACGCCCTTGTTGTTCATAGATAGAGGCAATTAGGGTTAATGTTCTTGCTAACTGTTGGGTGCGTTTATAACGTTCAAAAAATTCCCCGGCTTGAGTTGCATGTTCTAATGCTTTATCAAACACATGCCGTTCTTCAAAGAGTTGAGCTAATTCATAATTAGCCCGTGCAATTTGTGGTTGATCATCATTTTCAACCGCTAACCAATAACCACTTAATAAGCGATCAAGTGCCATATCATAATGATCATGACGTAAATAATGCTGACCTAATGTGAGTTGATAGTTAATGATTTCATCTTTATCGTCAAATGCGACTAAATAACCTTTAGCTTTGATAAACAGCTTTTCTGCAGCTTCATCTTTACCAATGCTTGATTCAATTAGCGCTCGTAGCATCAGTGATTGATATTTTAATTCTTGTAGTTGGCGGGTAACTTTTATTGGCTGTGCATGCTTCATATCAGTACTAAGCGTATTGAGCATTTTTAGCGCGGTGGCACTGTTACTTAAGTTAACCCAGTAAAATTTGGCTAATAAAATCCGACTTTCAAAGACATTGAACATCAGTTTATTATCAAGTGCTTTTTTTTCAGCTTTTTTGATAACACTAATTGCTTGTTCTGGCCGTTGTAGAAGAGACAAAGCTTGTGCTTGGAGTTGCAATGCATTGATAGTATTCAGTGGGGTGCGGGTAGAATGATCTGTTTCACCGCTAAGATGGACTCGTGATGGATCTTGTGGCTGGCTTAGACGACGTTGTTCGAGGTAGCTTTGGGTGATCGTAAGCGTACGCTCTGGTTGATTAACTAATAAATTATGAGCTTCAGTGAGGATCGGCGAGCTATAAATTTTTGCTTGAAGATCAAATGAAGTTGTTAGTAATACTAACCCAGAAAGAAATAGGCCGCGAAAATTCATATAATCTCAAAACAGCAGAATAACACACAAGATGAGATTAATTTTACTGGGTTAAAGCATCAAGTCCAGCAAAGTAAAGCTTTTTACCGGACTTAATGTTGAATTCGTCGTGAGGATCTAATTACTGACGCGCAAGACGGAAATTATCGCTTGGGGTTTTACCCATATTTGTACGATATGGGTTGATATCTAAACCACCACGACGGGTATAACGTGCATAAACAGTCAGTAATTCAGGCTGACAAAAACGCATAATATCGTTAAAGATACGTTCAACACATTGTTCGTGGAATTCATTATGGTTACGGAATGATACAATGTAACGCAGTAATTGTTCACGATCGATACGATTGCCTTTATAAGCAATACGTACACTTCCCCAATCAGGTTGATTCGTGATTAAGCAGTTTGATTTTAACAAATGGCTATGAACAATTTCTTCCACGATATCATTATTATCAGCGGCACCTTCAAGATATTCAGGTTTGAACGTATAGTCATTAATTTCAATATCTTGATCGTCAATACATTCGCCAAAGAAATTAACAATCTGTTGCTCATTAAAATCCGTAAGCGGCTGAATGGTGACATCAACATCTGCGCCTGCACAACGTGATAAATCGATTTGCAGAGTATCTGCAATATCTTGCCAACCATCAAAGCGTGTTTGATTAAAGCTGTTAAGGTACAGTTTAAAAGATTTTGATTCAATAAGGTTAGGACTTGATGCTGGTAAACGCACTTCACCAATAGCAACTTGTGGTAAGCCTTTTTTATTGAGCCATGATAATTCGTATAATGTCCAAATATCATAGCCAGTAAATGGCAGTGCATCATCGCTGATATTAAGATCGGTACGGTTCAGGCTTCTTGGTACAGGTTGCAGTAGCGAAGGATCATACTGATCTTTATACTCTGTCTTTTGGCCAAGGGTTAAACCGGCTAATTCTTTAGCGTCTTTATATTTACTCATACTGTCTATGACACTCTTGGATTAGAATAGATGTCCGTCGAAACGGTTTAAACCTAAAGTTTACTGAATCTTTTATGAGGTTGCGAATGAATCATCCTGTTACCTGCGCTTTATCTGATTTTTCTGCTCGTTATTTACAAGCATGGTGTGATGCAGATCGCGGTTTTCCCGTAAGTGAGCATTTAGTTGGGCTTATTTCACCTTGTGTTGTCGATGATGATGGTCGAAATGTGACCTGGAAACCGATTGAGCGTCAACCTATGATCACTTTAGATGGGGTCGAAAAAGGCATGGATTTATCACTTCATAGTGATATTAATGCTTTTTATGGATCGCAATTTAGCGGTGATATGAGCGCTATGTTTGGTGATTTATCGCTTGATTTATTGCAAGCATTTAATGATGACGATATTGACCGTTTACAGCAAAATATTTTAGGACACTTAGTTACTCAACGTCGTATGAAGCTTAAACCAACAGTGTTTATTGCAGTATTGGACGATGAATCAAAAGTGATTTCTATTTGTAATTTAACTGGTCAAGTGGTGTTAGAAACTCTTGGGAAAGATCTTCGCCAAGTGTTAGCGGCTGATGTTACGACGTTCTTACAGCAATTACAGCCACTAGTAACAGAGGTGTAGATAGTGTTTGTTGTTGAGCTGCAATTTGAATGTTTTGATAATACTACTTTATCGCAAGTCGATAGTGCGATAAATGGCTTGATGGATGCTTTGCGTTATAACGGTCAAGTACTGGGGCGTGAATTTCCGATTGTGATCGATGATGGTGTCTTTCGAGTGCGAGTTGTGTGTCCAGAGAAAGAGAGTTTGCATTCACGCTATAATAGCCCTCAAGTACGTGCATGCTATGAGCAATTAACACTATCGTGCTTACTAACCCCTAAAATAAAAGTATTAGGGGTTGACCTTAATTCTGATTCTGTAGCGGAAAACTTTTCACCATCGTGGCAAGTACTTTATACCACGTATGTTCACAGCTGCTCACCACTTCGTAGCGGTGATACGTTGCTACCAATACCACTATATCAAACTGGGGCAACAATTGATGGTGATTATAAAGCGGTTGTTAAGTGGCAGACTGAATGGCAAGCATTTGATGAAATCCAAATGGCGATAAGAAGCCAAACCGCAGTTAGTATGGCATTAGCGGAGATTGGCGATATAGATAGCGAGCTTTTTGTACGTGGGCGTGAGTTGTGTCGTCATATAGAAGTAACAACAGAAATCCCAACGTATTATTATCAATACCGTGTTGGTGGTAAAGATAAAGTCACAGAGCTCGCTCGTCGATGTCCTAGTTGTGATGGTGAATGGCGACAATCAGAAGCCTTACATGGTTTGTTTCATTTCAAATGCGATCGATGTCGAATCGTATCAAATATGTCGTGGAATTTTCAGTAATATAAAAAAGCACCTTTAAATTTAGGTGCTTTTTTATCACTAGCGGTCAGCTTCTAATCGAGCCAAACGGGTTGAGAGTGCAAGCACTTGTTGCTCTAGTTGCTCTATACGTTGTTCTGCTGTTAATACTCGATGTTGCTTCTCTATATGAGGGACTTTGGCGTTTTTTTGCCATGCTTGCAGTGCTTTTATTATCACCGGAATAGGCAGAGATGTTGTTAGTCGTGCTTTAATTAATGCAACTGACGGCTGTTTTTTTTCAGTAACTAACTGTTTAATAACCTGTTCTATTTCTTGGGTGATGGTTGACATTATCATTCCTAATGTAAAGGTAGCTATTATTTTCTAAGTAAAGCATCTAATTGATCGATGACCTCGCACCAATCAGCGTCTTGCTGTTGTGCCTCAATAATAAATTGTTGCTGAGCCGGAACTAAAAATGGTGCTTCAGCTAATTTTTGTTGTTGTTCTAATCCATGGGTTTGTAAAAAATGCTCAATAGATTCAGTTGAATTATCTAATCCTAATTGACTGAATAAGTTAGCTAAGTCGTGGTTGAATGCTTCCATGTTGACTCCTTACTGTGCATTATTTTCCTCTGAGTGAGTATAGTGGATATCTACTTAAATAGTTATTTACTTAAATAGCCAATATCGTTGTAAGAGATCTCTTACACGGATGTAAGAGATTGAGTTTATTTTTAGTGGGTATGACGGTTTGTTTTTTTATAATTAATTGATATTAAATGCTTTTTGTTTTTTCGCTGCCTGCGGGATGAAAATAAATATCAGAAAATGTTTAAACATATATTGTGGATAATAATCAAAAGCGTAATCTTATTGGTGTCGGAAGGAACTGACACAACGGAACAGGAAAGTGCCACGGATACAGGCAGTCTCAGGATGAGATACTGGTAAACTAGGATGGTTTATCGGACATGGAATGTGAAGGGAATAGCGTAGGATGCGCTAAAAAGTAAACAGGATGTTTACTGGTCAGGATGACATTAGGATAACTTCAGGATGAAGTAGGGAACACCTCTAGGATTGAGGCATAAAGGATCACTTCAGGATGAAGTAAAGGACACCTCCAGGAAGGAGATGAGAGTCAGAACAGGATGTGATGACGGGTTAGGATGGCC
>NZ_PYON01000003.1 GCF_003026355.1 Photobacterium kishitanii
ATATAAGTATATGTTATGTTTATTATAAGCTCGATGAATTAATATAACTTGTGATAGATATAAAATCAATAAATATACAAGCTTATAAAATCTAGTAATTATATAAAATCATTGGTTGTAATAATAGTTATTGAGTGTAATTATTGTTTTTTTTAGTGTTTTTCGATATTAAATAAACGGTTTCTGATATGTGGATATATTTTATTTAAACTTTGTGGTTATTGTGATGTAGTAAAAAATATTTAAAGTTTTATTTTTTGCTATTTGAATTTTATTATTAAATTGTAAATAATAAATGTAATCAAAGAATATAACTTTTATATCCATTCTTATTAAAAAGAATTCAAAAGGTACATTTTTATATGGTGTCTAAGTGTTTTTATTGAATATTAGCTATCTAATTCTGCAATAGTTAATTGCCAGCCTGCTTTATGCCAGTATTGTTGCTCTGTTACTAGATCTGCTGCGAGTAGAGTATTGGTTGTTAGCCAATTTTTCGGCAAAGTTAATTGCCAGTGTTCGTTATTGACTGTGAGTATAATCTGCGGTAAAGGAATAATACTACGTTGACCGTTAAGAGTAACAGCAAGCCGTAATGCTCTTATTAATGGATATAACTGCTTACGTTTATAAATCGTCAGTGATGGAATTTCACCAAGTTTCAATCGCTTACGTTGGAAGCGAACTAATGTTGCGAGCAATGTTTGTTGATCGACGCTAAATCCCGGCATGATGCTATAGCGTAATAAATAGGCTGAATGGCGGTGAAACCCTGGATAACTAATACTTAAACCAACCTCATGCAATAATGATCCCCAAGCGAGTAAAGTGACTAATTCTGCGTGATTATCGGTAGGTGATGATTCAATTTGAGTATATAGCGCTATCGCGGTGCTCTTTACGCGTTGAGCTTGAGGCATATCAATATTATATTGCTGTGCTATTGCTGTAGCAGTACGGCTGCGAATATCGCAATGACGAAAACGTTGTTCCATTTCATACAATAATCCTTCACGCAGTGCTGCGTTTGAAAAATGCATTTCAGTAATATTCAATGCTGAAAATATGGCACTTATAATCGCGACCCCTGCAGCAAAAACAGGTTGTCGATCCTCACTTAACCCGACTAAGATTAATTTATGCTGATGTTTGCAAGCAATGATTGTGGTGATTAATTGCTGTAATCGAGGCTGAGTGAGTATTCCATCACGGTGCCCTTGGGCAATTAACACTGCTTGAATTGCTTTAATTGTACCGGATGCGCCTAATACTTTCTGCCAGCCAAGTTGTTTATATTGATTAACAATCGTTTCTAGCTTTTGATGTGTCGCTAATTGTGCCGCGGCGAAATTGGTTAGGTTGAGTTTACCATCGGCAAAAAATTTTTTAGTGTAACTCACACAGCCGATATGTTTGCTGCAAACCTTATCTGTTTCAAATCCTGAGCCAATCACTAATTCAGTGCTACCGCCACCAATATCAATTACCAGTCTTTTGCCTTGTTCGGGTTGAGTATGGGCGACACCTAAGTAAATTAATCGTGCTTCTTCTGTGCCAGCGATGATTTCAATGGGGTAAGGCATAATGGTTTCAGCACGACGAATAAAAATATCAGCATTACGTGCTTGCCGAAGGGTATAAGTTGCAGCGACACGTACATTTTCAGGTTCAAAACCTTGAAGCCTTTCAGCGAACATAGCTAAACATGCTAATCCGCGTTCAATGGCGTCCTGGCTAAGGTTATGTTGATTATCCAACCCTGATGCTAGATGTATACGTTGTTTATAACGGCTGATAATTTGCAGACGTTGGCCGATAACCCGCGCAATGACCAAATGAAAACTGTTAGAGCCAAGATCAAGTGCTGCAATTTGTCGTGGCTGAGGAGCGTGGTGTTGGTTATGATTTGGCATGATGTTTTTGCTCCTTACGTGCCAGACGACGTGATTGATCTTCACTACGTTTTAAATAATTATAAATAGCTGTTTGGGAACGTATTTTACGGCGTTTTCCACGTTTTATATAGTGGTTACTCATTGATTGTTCAACAATGCGCGCTTTTACAGTGTCGGCCAATTGGAGGTTAATAATGTCGATAATACGTTGTTTAAGTTGCGGTGATAGAATAGGACAGCCGACTTCAATTCGCCGATCTATATTACGATACATCCAATCAGCAGAAGAAATAAACACCTTTGGCCGGTCATTATTGGTAAAAATATACACCCGCGAATGTTCAAGAAAACGATCAACAATACTAATAATGGTAATGTTTTCACTGATGCCTTTTATATTGGCAATTAGACTGCACATGCCACGGATTATTAATTGGATCTTAACTCCATGTTGGCTTGCGCGATAAAGCTGATCAATTAAGCCTTTATCAATTAAATTATTCAGTTTGAGGGTGATACCAGCCGATCGGTTTTGTTGAGCATGGTAAATTTCATTCTCAATAAGTGCGTATAGACGAAGCCTCGCGTTGGTTGGCGATACAATTAAATAGTTGAAATTGACCTTAGTGGCGGGGTTAGCAATATAATCAAACAATTGCTGTACTTCATGAGTTATCTCTGCATGGGATGTAAATAGTGAAAAGTCAGTATAGCTTTTGGCGGTTTGCTCGTTAAAGTTACCTGTACCGATATGAGCGTAATGAACCAATTGGTGTTGTTCTTGACGGCTGACAAGGCATAGTTTTGAATGGATTTTTACTTCAGCAATACCAAATAATACCGTGATCCCGGCCGTGGTTAACTGTTGTGCCCAATCAATATTGGCTTGCTCATCGAATCGAGCTTGCAGTTCTACTACTACTGTTACCTGTTTGCCATTACGGACTGCGGTAATTAAGCTATCAATAATGAGTGACTGTTTAGCGACTCGATAAATATTAATCTTAATTTGGCGAACAGCGGGATCTAACGCTGCTTGATGTACAAAATCAAGCATATGTTGAAAGCTGTGATAAGGGTAATACAATAAAATATCTTGGGCTTTTATTGCGCTAAAAACTGTTTTAGCACCGCTGAAAGAGTAATTATCGATAGTTGGCAACGGAGCATGATTAAGGTATTTATTGCCGATAGTAGGAAAAGTGATTAAATCGTTACAGTGCTGATAACGCCCGCCTACAATAATTGTATCGAAACATGATAGCTTGAGTTGGTTAGATAACAACCGAAGCAATTTTGATGGCATGGTGTGTTGATACACTAACCTGATAGGCTTTGCCGTTAGACGTTGATTTAACTGTAGGGATAGTTGGTGCAATATATCATTGCTATCAGCCTCAAGCTTATAGTCAGCATTGCGGGTTATTTTAAGCGCATAAACGCTGAGCTGAGCGGTTGCGGTTAGATCATTAAAAATATCCCAGATACAGTGACGGATAATATTTTCAATAAAAATAAACTGATGCTGGTTGTTACTGCTAGGGAGTTGCACTAAGCGGGGTAATTTTTCAGTTAGAATTTCAATTAAAACATAATCAACCTTAGAACCTCGGTTGATCATTACCGCTAAGTACGCACAGTTATGCTGTAAACGTTGCACTAAATCAATACTGTTAGTCAGCGAAATCGTCGTAATATGGGGCAGAATATATTGACGAAAATAGGGTTTAAGCCATAGTTGCTGATGAGGGTGGAGTTGATGTTCATCTATCAGATAAATACCTTGTTGTGTCATTTCAATCAGTAGCGCATCATAAATGACATCAAAGGTTTGTTGTGCTTGTAAGCTTCGTTGTTGAATTTGATCTAATAATTGTTGTGCTTGATTATCTTGGCCGTGACTATGTAATAGTTGGCGCTTAACTTTGGCCACCCGCACTTTGTAAAACTCATCAATATTATTGGCATAGATACCAAGAAAACGTACTCGCTCAAGAAGCGGTACTGAGTTGTCTGCAGCCTCTTGTAATACCCGTTCATTAAATGATAGCCAGCTGAGCTCTTTTTCAAGATAACGATTATTGATGGTCATTCGGTGTCAATATCCTTGCTACTTTGCAGCCATCAATATGATATTTGATATAAAATGGCATGGTAAAGCATGATGATTCGCGTTACATTGCTTTAGTGTATGCCATCTGATTGATTTAGCTAAGCGTTTCAATATCTATAGTTAAATCATCTGCTAACTGCTCAAGTTGTTGCTGAATCATATCTGCGTTAATTTCTGGTGGTGTGTGTAATTGAAACTCAGCCTCAAAAATAGGGTAGCCCCAGTTAGGTGCGCTTTGAGTCGCGGTTTTTAATTTGGCAATATTAATTCCGAGCAAGGTTAAGTGACGAGTGACTTCTTTAACAATACCACGTCGATCATTGCCAGTAACTGTGAGCTGCTGGGCAACATAAGGTATAGCCGCTTGGGTGTGATCTTCGACGATGTGTATTTGTAGCGCTTCAATTTTCGTTAAAGCTTGGCGCAGTGATATAAAGTGTTCAGTTGCAACTTCTATTTGTATTATGCCTGCAAATTGACCGCCAAGCTGGCTGAGTGAACTCGTTACCCAATTAGCATGATTGAAGTAGACGGTGTCAGATAATTGCTCTACAAGCCCAGGTTTATCTTTACCAATTATGGTTACAATCAGTTGTTTCATCACGTCGGTCCCTTGTCGTTATAACATTATGGTGGCATTTTTTTGTGGTTGTTTTTTAAGCATGGCCGTAAAACGTGATTTAGCCAACTCAAATAATTCTCATGGTTATGGTTGTCATAAATCTGTCATAAAATAGCAATACACTTTTAAGCGTATAAATAGGTTAGAGGTCATAATGGCAAACGCCAGCACATTATTAAGGAAAGAGAACCGCTTTCGCCGTGGTAAAGATACATTAGCCCGGATTGGTGTTACTGCTGGCGGTATTTTTGTTTTGATCACTTTAATGCTGATTTTCTTTTATTTGTTGTATGTGATTGTACCTATTTTTTCGTCTGTTTCTGTTACTCCTAAACAGCACTTTTCATTACCTGTAGCCAGTAAAACTGCATTATTAGGGGTTGATGACAGTAATACGATTGCTTACCGTTTTAGTCGTGATGGTAAGGTTACTTTTGTAAAATTACCCTCACAGTCTCAATCAGCCGATGTGGTCAAACAGCAGGCAATTATTGCTAATCCAACCGCATATGGCGTTAGTTTGCCACGTGATGGCATGATCGCTTATGGCACTACGCAAGGTCAGGTGACGATAGTTAAACCCGAGTTTGCATTGACTTTTGCTGATGCACATAAGCAATTGCAACCCAGTATTGAATATCCTTTTGGTAAAACACCGTTAGCGCTCGCGCCAACAGGAGAAGCAATCACTCAGTTAGCTATTTCTGGTCGAGATGATCGCACCGTCGTGGTCGGTAAGACTGCGACTAACCACCTTTATGGCTTGAGTTTACTGCTACCTGAAAATGTCATACAACGCGCGCAAGGTTGGCAGCAGCAGCAGTTTGCAATTAATAATACCCCTGTGAAAATTGATGACTTTCAATTAACACCAGATGGTAAGACGCTGTATGTATTAAGTGGCTCAAATTTATATTTATATAAGTTAACCCCCAAAAGCGCTTTTCTGCGTAAAATTGAAAATGTTGCTACGGGTAGCAGTAAGCCTGTTTCCATTACCTTATTATCTGGCGCTAATTCATTATTAATAACTAACTCTAATAATACTATTTCGCAATGGTTTGAAGCAGTTAAAGAAGGGCAACGGCAATTAATTAAAGTGAGAACGTTTCAGTTCTCGGCTAGCCCCTTAGTGAAAATAGTACCAGAATATTACCGTAAGGGTTTTTTTGCGATTCAAAAAGATGGTACTACCTCGGCTTATTACACTGCCGAGCGCAAGGTAATATACAAAGAAAAAGTCTTTAGCAAAGTACCGACTGATATTGCCATTTCTCCTAAAGCTAATTTGTTAGTTACCTTTGATGATGGTCGTTGGCAGAGTTACCAAGTTAAAAATGCTCATCCTGATATTGGACTCTCATCACTATTACAGAAAGTGTGGTATGAAGGTTATGCTGAGCCTGATTATGTATGGCAATCAACCTCTGCTAGTGATGAATTTGAACCTAAATTAAGTCTAGTACCAATTGTATTTGGTACCCTTAAGGCTGCGATTTATTCGATGTTTTTTGCTATTCCATTAGCACTTGCTGGGGCTATTTACACTGCTTACTTTATGTCAAATAAAGTCAGAAAAGTTATTAAACCGACTGTAGAATTAATGGAAGCATTGCCGACGGTTATTTTGGGTTTTCTAGCCGGAGTATGGTTGGCACCGATTGTTGAGCAATATCTTGCAGGGATCGCACTTGGAATATTCTTTTTACCATTAAGTATTATTGTTGTTGGCTGGAGTTGGTCAATGCTACCGGGGCAATGGCGCTCACGTGTTCCTAATGGTTTCCATATCGCATTGTTAATTCCGGTAATTATAGCGGTGACCTATGGCTGTTTTGGTTTAAGTCCATGGATTGAAACGCAGTTTTTTAATGGTGATTTGCAAGGGTATTTAAACAACCATTTAGGTATTGGTTATGATCAACGTAATGCGTTAATTGTCGGTATAGCAATGGGATTTGCGGTTATTCCAACTATTTTTACCATTGCTGAAGATGCTATTTTCTCGGTACCAGCACATTTAACAAAAGGGTCATTAGCTTTAGGTGCAACCCAATGGCAGACCTTAACCAAGGTCGTATTGTTGACGGCAAGTCCTGGTATATTTTCGGCGATTATGATGGGTTTAGGGCGCGCGGTGGGGGAAACCATGATTGTGTTAATGGCAACGGGTAATACCCCTGTTATGGATTGGAATTTACTCCAAGGATTACGCACCTTAGCTGCAACTATTGCCATTGAGATGCCAGAATCAGAGGTGGGTAGTTCACATTATCGAGTGCTGTTCTTAGCGGCATTTGTATTGTTTGTGTTTACCTTTGTATTTAATACAATTGCTGAAGTCGTTCGACAACGATTACGCGAAAAATACAGTTCGTTATAATAAGTGATACAGCAATGATTAAATGGTTTAAATCTGGTTCACCATGGATTTGGTTAACAGCGGGTGCGGTCAGCTTAAGTTTGGTTGCTGTACTCGGTTTATTATTATTGATTGGTTATAAAGGCTTGAGTTATTTCTGGCCAGCACCTGTATATCAATTTGATGTTAACCTTAATGGTAAACAGCAAGTGGTGATTGGTGAACTTTATCAACGCACTATGGTTCCAGTAGATCAGCTTGCGGATGCTGGGGTTGATGTTAGTCAGTTTACCCAAGACAGTGTGCCGCGTTATTTAATTAAAACCGGTAATCGTGACCAGGGCGCATTAGATTTCTTAACGGTATTAAGTACCCAAATTATTCATCAACAAGTCGCTAATAATATTGCGGTGGTTGAGCGTGAAAGCAATGGTAAGTTTTATGGCTATCCAGTAAAGGTGATCGAAGCTGGTGAACCACAATCGCTATCACAATTACCAGCAGCATTAGCACAAGCCGATAAAGTACGTTCCGAATTACGCTCATTACAAGGCAACGAGATTGCAAATATTAATTGGCATTTAGAACGACTAAGAATTGAAAAACGGCGACTAGAATTAAGTGGTAAATTGACCGCAGATGATAGCTTACGTATTGAACGTGAGCAGGCAAATTACAATACGATTTATAAGAATATTGAAAATCGGTTATTTGCACTACAAGGGCAACTAGACCATGACGCGTTAGTATTACGCGATCAAAGTGGCAATAATGTAACAATTCCAATGATGCAAATTTTGGATATGTGGCGACCAAATAATTTGTCGTGGCTTGAAAAAGTGCAGCATTGGGGACGCCACGTATATAAATTTCTAGCTGAAGCGCCACGTGAAGCCAATACTGAAGGCGGTGTTTTTCCTGCCATTTTTGGTACGGTATTTATGGTGCTATTAATGAGCGTAATGGTGACACCATTGGGCGTGCTTGCTGCTGTCTATTTACATGAATATGCTAGTAATAATCGTTTTACAAAACTAATTCGGATTGCGGTGATTAATCTCGCGGGTGTACCATCGATTGTGTATGGTGTATTTGGGTTAGGCTTTTTTGTGTATATGGTTGGTGGCACTATTGATGATGTGTTCTTTTCAGCCCAATTACCAACCCCGACATTTGGTACTCCGGGTATTTTATGGTCCGCATTGACGTTAGCCATCATGACATTACCGGTTGTGATTGTGTCAACTGAAGAAGGTTTAGCGCGTATTCCGAGTTCAGTGCGTAATGGTTCATTAGCACTCGGGGCGACACAAGCCGAAACCTTATGGCGAATTGTATTGCCAATGGCGAGTCCTGCAATCATGACTGGACTTATTCTTGCCGTTGCACGAGCTGCGGGAGAAGTTGCACCATTAATGCTTGTTGGGGTGGTAAAAATGGCATCAACATTACCACTAGATATGCACTTCCCATATGTTCACTTAGATAGAAAATTCATGCACTTAGGTTTCCATGTGTATGATGTTGCTTTTCAGAGCCCTAATGTTGAAGCTGCGCGTCCATTAGTGTACGCCACCTCATTTTTATTGGTGACGGTTATTATCAGTTTGAACTTAACTGCAATTGCTATTCGTAACCACCTTCGGGAAAAATTCCGCGCTTTAGAGCAATAGCTGTGAGTATCAATAACACGAGATCAACTATGTATAACGATCGTTCTCTCTTCACCGACCACTCGCCAATGGGATTGTTTGAGCCGTTGGATTTATCGTTACTGCCTGACGATAAAACGGCATTATCAATCGAAGGCTTGAATCTCCATTACGGTCAAACTCAAGCATTGTTTGATATCAATATGCGGATTGCTAAAGGGCAAGTTACTGCGTTTATCGGTCCTTCTGGGTGTGGTAAATCAACCTTGCTAAGTTGCATAAATCGCATGAATGATCTTATTGATGGCTGTCATATTGACGGTAAAGTCATGCTTCATGGCCAGAATGTGTATGATAATAATGTCGATGTTGCCGCGCTACGACGTCGAGTCGGGATGGTGTTTCAACGACCAAATCCGTTCCCTAAGTCTATTTATGAAAATGTTGTTTATGGGTTGCGATTACAAGGGATCAGCGATCGACGAGTCCTTGACGATACCGTTGAAAACTCATTACGATCCGCAGCATTATGGGACGAAGTGAAAGGTCGTTTGCATGAAAATGCGTTTGGTTTGTCTGGCGGCCAGCAACAACGATTAGTGATTGCGCGTGCGATTGCGATTGAACCTGAAATTCTATTATTAGATGAACCGACATCTGCATTGGATCCGATCTCAACCTTGACCATTGAAGAGCTAATTAATGATCTCAAGGCTAAATATACCGTAATCATTGTTACTCATAATATGCAGCAAGCAGCGAGAGTGTCAGATCAAACTGCTTTTATGCATATGGGGGAACTAGTGGAATATACTAGTACCAATGATATATTTACCACTCCCAAAGAAAAACGTACTGAGGATTATATTACAGGGCGTTATGGTTAAGGATCGACAGAATGTTAAATACAATTAGCCTTGGCCGTCATATTTCTGGTCAGTTTAATCATGAATTAGAAAGTATTCGTACCCATGTATTAGCGATGGGGGGCTTGGTCGAGCAGCAATTAGCCGATAGTTTAAAAGCATTGCATAAGCAAAATGAAGAATTAGCTAAGCGAGTGATCAAAGATGATCACAAAGTAAACGCGATGGAAGTTGCGATTGATGAAGCCTGCACCCGTATTATCGCTAAGCGCCAGCCGACGGCGAGTGATTTACGGCTGGTGATTGCAATTATTAAAACCATTACCGATTTAGAGCGTATAGGTGATGTTGCGGAAAGTATTGCTAAAGTTGCTTCTGAGAATTTTACTAATAAGCAGTATAACTTATTAGTATCCCTTGAATCGTTAGGTCAGCATGCGGTGCGAATGTTACATGAGACTTTAGATGCGTTTGCACGAATGGATGTAAAAGCGGCGATCGAGGTTTATCAAGAAGATGACCGCATAGATCGTGAATATGAAGCTATTATACGTCAATTAATGACTTATATGATGGAAGATCCTAATTCGATACCTAATGTCATGAAGGTGATGTGGGCTGCGCGATCGATTGAACGGGTTGGTGATCGTTGCCAAAATATTTGCGAATATATTATCTATTTTGTGCAAGGCAAAGATATTCGCCATACTAATCCAGAAGATATTAAAAATATGTTATAGCTCGTTACGTTATTGCATCGCTAAAATAAACAGGGACGTGATAATCTATAGTGAGATAATACGTCCCGATTAAACGATAGCGTGGCGTTATTGTCACGCCTGAAGTTGAGTGACAACTGCAGCTATGTTTGCTTCACCTGTAATTGGGATCTCAAAATCATCAATATCAGCATTACCCATATGAGCTTGCTTAGCGACGGTGATCATGCCACTTGGGCGAGTGGTTTTGCCTGATAGATGGATCTCATTAATGCCTGTTTGAGTAATAATTTCTCGTACGTTTTGACTGTTAATGCCAGCACCCGCCATAATCTTTAACCGATTACCGCAGTATTGATGCATTTGCTTAATCATGCCAATACCGTCATAAGCGTTAGCGTGTAAACCGGATGTTAGAATTCGTTCACAACCAGCAGCCATAATCGCATCTAACGCTGCTATTGGCTCAACACACTGATCAATAGCACGATGAAAGGTGACCCCCATACCTTGAGCTTGTTTAACGAGGCGAGTAACAATATCGCTGTCTATTAATCCATGTGGCGTTAATACTCCAATTACAACACCTTGTAATTTTGCCTGCTTAGCTGCATAAATATCGGCTAGCATGATTTCGACATCCTCGCTGCTGAACAGAAAGTCACCTTGACGTGGGCGAATCATCGCATATACGGGAACGGTGGCATATTTAGCTGCGGCATGCATAAATCCCATACTGGGCGTCAATCCACCGAGAGCTAATGATGAACATAGTTCAATACGAGTTGCGCCACCTTGTGCGGCATAACGCAGTGATTCAAGATTATCGATACAAACTTCAAGTTGAATAGTCATTGATTATTAGCAGTCGTATAAAAAGAGGATGTTCAGTGTAGAAGATAATTGCAGAGGGAGCGAATAGTGGCGATTGATAATGTGCGGTGGGTAGAAAATGAAGTTAAAAAAAGGGCTCGGTATATTCCGAGCCTCATTGTATTTTTTATTTGAGCTGACTTTGGCTCTATGTAGCACTAATGCGATTTATAACACCGTGAGCATGGTGTTAACTGGTAATTACTTCTTACCTAGGTCTGCAGTGTGCTCAGATAGGTAGTCTGCTACACCTTTTGGTGATGCATCCATACCTGCTTTACCTTCTTCCCACTGTGCAGGACATACTTCGCCATGCTTCTGGTGGAAGTTCAATGCATCAACCATACGTAGCATTTCATCGATGTTACGACCTAATGGTAGATCGTTAACTACTTGGTGACGAACCATGCCGTCTTCATCGATAAGGAAAGAACCACGGAAAGCAACACCAGCTTCTGGATGCTCAACATCGTAAGCTTTACAGATTTCGTGCTTAATATCAGCAACTAATGGGTATTTAACTTGACCGATACCGCCATCTTCAACAGCAGTGTTACGCCATGCGTTGTGCGAGAACTGTGAATCAATTGAAACACCAATAATTTCTACGCCTTTCGCTTGGAAATCTTCAAAGCGTTTATCAAAAGCAATTAGCTCTGATGGGCATACGAAAGTAAAGTCTAGTGGGTAAAAGAAAACTACTGCTTTTTTACCTTTAGTAAATTCTGAAAAGTTGAATGTATCAACAATTTCGCCGTTACCTAGAACAGCTGCAGCAGTAAAATCTGGTGCCTGACGACCTACTAGTACCATTTTGGTGCTCCTTAAATATTGGGGTTTGCCAACCTTTTTAGGCGGGCTCCATACTTGGACAAGACAAACTATAGCTAAACTGTTAAATTGAAAAAAGCGGAATAAACAGATTGAAGTAATCGAAAAATACGATGAATAAATTTCCATCACTTAAACAGCTTCATTATTTAGTTACTCTATCGGAAACACATCATTTTGGCGAAGCCGCTAAACGATGTTTTGTGAGCCAGTCGACATTAAGTTCTGGTATTCAAAATCTTGAAGAGTTACTTGATTGTCACTTAGTTGAACGTGATACCAAGGCTAAAACGTTAGTCTTTACGTCTATGGGCGAACAAATAGTCAGTAGAGCACGAGAGTTATTAGCTTGTAGTCGTGATCTTGTTGAGCTTTCTCGTTGTTGTGGTGATGGTATGGAAGGACCATTGCGGGTTGGTTGTATTCCGACAATCGCGCCTTTTTTATTATGTGGTTTAGTCCAACAAGTTAATACGTTATATCCCAAGCTCAATTTGCTCTTGCGTGAAGATACCACCACTAATTTATTGGAGGCGCTTCAGCATGGTGAAATGGATGTATTAATTTTAGCATTGCCTGTCGATATTCATGGTATGTCGAGTCAGATTGTCGGTCGTGACGCATTTAAAATGGTGATCAGTAAAAATCAAGCAGCGTCGGTGACAATCCCGCTGCATTATGCTGATCTGCCTGATAAGTCAGTTTTCTTACTAGAGAAAGAGCATTGTTTGACTGAGCATGCGGTATCTGCTTGTAAATTGACGTCTAAAGAAAAAATCAATCCATTTACGGCAACTAGCTTACATACTTTAGTCCAAATGGTTGCTAATGGTTTAGGAACGACATTTATTCCACAGATGGCAATTAAACACGGTATTTTAGAAAATCAAAATCTAGTGGTTATTGAACCACCGGGTCAAGATGCTTATCGTGAAATTGGTTTGGTGTGGCGACCAACATCAAGCCGTACAGCTGCTTTTGAAAAGCTTGGAGAGATCGTTAAAAGTTTACTGTAAGTTCGTTTAATGGCTAATTATGGTATTAAAGCCTCAAGTAATGATAAAAATTATGCTGTGATTTTAGGGTAATTATTATGGTTACTTAGGCTTTTTTGTGAGTTCTATATTGACCGAGGTTATATTTAACAGTTTTTAGTTGAATATACTGCTTTTTTACTAATGATTAAAAGATTATATTATCGAGCGATCTATCTATAAGTCGCTGTTTTGTTGAATAAATTTGTTTCAGCGTGCAAATTAATCCCTTTCTTATCCGTTACCTTCTAACACAACTTGTTTTATTATTTTGTTTTTTGGCAGTTAATTATTTTACTAATCATCATCTTATATAAAAATAAACTATGACTATTTGTTTTAAACGCCTTTTTAACTCAATATTACTATCAGATTTTATGTAATTTAATTACGTAACAACTAACAAAAAATTGTTATTTATGTATAAACTTAAATTCCGAGTAAATAGCTAAGATTTTTGTGAATTTGGTATTTTACATATTTTACGGTTTAATCTAATTCATTGATAGTATTGAGTTTGTGTTTTTTGTTGCGTTTCTAATTACTGTTATTTATTTGCATTCCAACTATGGTTACGGCAACGTAAATATAGGCTTTAAATAATTTAACAGGGAATCATTGCTTTTGTTATTGATAAAAGTAGTGATTAAGTTACATGCTGGAGGCGTATATGATAAAGACAGCCATTCAAGCAAACGATCGTACTCAGTTATTACTGCAGCAACCTCTGACGGAGCAGCAACAACAAATTATAACTGCCGATGCGTTAGGGTTTATTGAGCGGTTAGTTGAACGCTTTGCTGAACGAGTACCGTTATTATTAGAGGCGCGAGAGCAACAACAATTAGCGATTGATCGCGGTCAACTTCCTGATTTTATACCAGAAACAAGAGCTATCAGAGAGGCTGACTGGAAAATACAAAATATTCCCCATGATTTACAAGATCGCCGTGTAGAAATCACTGGTCCTGTCGATCGTAAAATGGTGATTAATGCGTTAAATGCTAACGTAAAAGTATTTATGGCTGATTTTGAAGATTCTTTTTCTCCGTCGTGGAATGCGATTATTGATGGTCATCAAAATCTGCGTGATGCTGTTAATGGCACCATTAGTTATACCCATCCCCAAACAGGTAAACACTATCAGCTTAATGATGACCCAGCGGTATTGATTTGCCGTGTTCGTGGTCTGCATCTACTTGAAAAAAATATACTTTGGAATGGTCAGCCTATTCCAGGAGCATTATTGGATTTTGCACTTTATTTTTATCTTAATCATCAAGCGTTATTAGCCAAAGGTAGCGGTCCTTATTTTTATTTACCGAAACTACAGGCTTACCGAGAAGCGGCATGGTGGAGTGATGTCTTTAGTTATACCGAAGATGAATTTGGTTTAACTCGCGGTACCATAAAAGCAACGGTATTGATTGAAACATTACCTGCTGCATTTGAAATGGATGAAATATTATTTAATCTTAAAGAGCATATTGTTGGGCTTAATTGCGGACGTTGGGACTATATTTTTAGCTATATAAAAACCTTGCGTAATTTCCCTGAATGCATTTTGCCTGATCGCCAAGTGGTGACGATGGAAAAACCATTTCTTAATGCTTATTCACGTTTATTAGTGCGTACTTGTCATCGTCGTGGTGCATTAGCTATGGGGGGAATGGCGGCGTTTATTCCAGCCAAAGATCCACAACAGCAAGCATGGGTGTTAAATAAAATCCAAACCGATAAAGCACTTGAAGCTAATAATGGCCACGATGGTACGTGGGTCGCTCATCCAGGGTTAGCAGATACCGCACGGGCTATTTTTGATGATGTGCTTGGTCAGCGTACCAATCAACTGGATGTGAGCCGTGAACAAGATACACCGATTACGGCAGCAGAATTATTAGCACCCTGTGATGGTGAGCGAACAGAAGCCGGTATGCGACACAATATTCGAGTAGCAGTGCAATATATTGAAGCATGGATTTCAGGTAATGGTTGTGTACCTATCTATGGCTTAATGGAGGATGCTGCGACGGCTGAAATTGCTCGCGCTTCCATTTGGCAATGGATAAAACATGGTAAAACGTTATCCAATGGTCAAGTGGTTACTAAAGCATTATTTACTCAAATGTTGGCCCAAGAAATGCAGATATTACAACAAGAGTTAGGCCAAGAACGCATTGATAACGGCCGTTTTGAAGAAGCGACTTATTTGATGTCGCACTTGGCAACCAGCGATGAATTAGACAATTTCTTAACTCTCAAAGGTTATGACTATTTAGTGTAATAACGGATTACCGCCAATTGACTAGAGGGATATTATTATGACATTAACTCGCCAACAACAAATTGCAGCCCTAGAACAAGATTGGGCTGAAAATCCACGCTGGAAACACGTTAAGCGCACTTATACCGCCGAAGAAGTTGTTAATCTTCGAGGGTCATTTATTCCTGAGCATACTATCGCCCAACGTGGTGCCGATAGATTGTGGGAATTGGTTAATGGTAGCGCTAAAAAAGGTTATGTTAATTGTTTAGGTGCTTTGACTGGTGGACAAGCCGTACAGCAGGCAAAAGCAGGTATTGAAGCGATTTATTTATCCGGTTGGCAAGTTGCCGCTGATAATAATACCGCATCAGCAATGTACCCTGATCAGTCGTTATATCCGGTTGATTCAGTCCCTGCGGTGGTGAAGCGAATTAATAACTCTTTCCGTCGAGCTGATCAAATTCAATGGTCAAATGGCGGCTCTCCTACTGAGGGTGTCGATTATTTCTTACCGATTGTTGCAGATGCAGAAGCTGGTTTTGGTGGCGTACTTAATGCTTATGAATTAATGCGTAATATGATTGAAGCGGGTGCTGCTGGGGTTCACTTTGAAGATCAATTAGCCTCGGTGAAAAAATGTGGCCATATGGGGGGGAAAGTCTTAGTGCCAACCCAAGAAGCGGTTCAGAAATTAGTCGCGGCTCGTTTAGCTGCAGATGTTGCGGGTACAACAACGTTAGTCATTGCGCGAACAGATGCTAATGCTGCTGATTTGTTAACTTCTGATTGCGATCCATATGATAAAGATTTTATTCTTGGCGATCGCTCTGCTGAAGGTTTTTACCGGGTTCGAGCCGGTATCGATCAAGCCATTGCGCGAGGTTTAGCTTATGCACCTTATGCAGATTTAATTTGGTGTGAAACGGCAAAACCATGTTTAGAAGAAGCGCGTAAATTTGCCGAAGCGATTCATGAACAATACCCTGATCAGCTATTAGCTTATAATTGTTCACCGTCGTTTAATTGGGAAAAAAACCTTGATGCGGAAACTATCGCTAAATTCCAACAAGAATTAGCTGATATGGGGTATAAGTACCAATTTATTACTTTGGCTGGTATTCATAACATGTGGTTTAACATGTTTGAACTTGCCCATGCTTATGCGCAGGGTGAAGGTATGCGTCATTATGTTGAAAAAGTACAACGTCCAGAGTTTGAAGCCGCAGCTAAAGGTTATACTTTTGTTGCTCATCAGCAAGAGGTTGGAACGGGTTACTTTGATACCATGACTAATACCATTCAGGGTGGTAATTCGTCAGTGACAGCATTGACGGGGTCAACAGAAGAAGATCAGTTTAAATAAACGTGTTTGATACGCTGATTAATTTTATCGAGGGGAGCGTTATGCTCCCTTTGTGGTCATGGTTATAATTCTCGTAATATATCAATATCATCAAGATTATCTTGTTCTTGTTCAATCGGATCCACTTCATCTTGCATTTCAAGTAATGTTATCGCAATCGCAACAAAATCACTGTTAGTAATAATGCCAACCAGTTGTTTATTCTCAACCACAGGTAAACAGCCGATCTGGTGTTTTTGCATATACAGTGCAGCTTCTTTGAGGCCGGCATGGCTATCAACACTGAAAACATTACGGTTCATGCAATGTTCAAGTAATGCTTCTAACGGCGAGTGTGAATGGCTGGCGATAACTGATTTTAAATTAGAGTCTTGAGCAGCAAGTACATCACGTTGAGAAATTAACCCCAGTAAGTGATGATTATGATCGGTAATAGGTATATGACGAATAGACAGGGTTTGCATCATTTCTTTAGCATCAAATAAGCTGCTATTACGTGATAGTGTATGCGGTTTGGGGGTCATCATATCGGCAACTGTAAACATTAAAATCTCCCATTTTCATATAATAGTTGATATGTTTTTTTATTAATCTACTCCTTTGAATGTAGCGAATTATTGGTGATTATCCCATGACAGCGGTCATAAATTTCAAATGTCATAAACGATTAAACTTCAGCCCTTATTGTTAAATAAAGACAGAGTAGCTTGTTCGGCGAAAGTTTTTTATGGAAAAGGCGCTTTAATTGCTACGGGGTTTCGCATCTTTGGTGGAGTTAAGTATAATGCCCGCCTGCTGTTATTTAAGGCGTATTACGATGCAAGTTTCTGATTTTGATTTTGAGTTACCGGACGAGCTGATTGCTCGCTATCCACAACCTGAACGTACTGCGAGCCGTTTGTTACATATGACGGGCAATACTGGTGAATTAGCGCATAAAGGTTTTAAAGATGTGTTAGATCTGGTTGAGGCTGGGGATTTATTAGTTTTTAATAATACCCGTGTTATACCTGCGCGTATGTATGGTCATAAAGCGTCTGGTGGTAAAATTGAAGTGTTAGTTGAGCGGATGTTGGATGATAAATCTATTCTTGCTCACGTGCGCGCATCTAAACCGCCAAAGCCTGGTAATGAATTGTTATTAGGTGAAAATGGTGAGTTTTCTGCTGAAATGGTTGCTCGCCACGACGCGCTATTTGAAATTCGTTTTAACAGCGATAAAACTGTCCTAGAGATTTTAGATCAGGTGGGGCATATGCCATTACCGCCTTATATCGATCGCCCTGACGAAGATGCAGATAAAGAGCGTTACCAAACGGTATATAACGCGAAACCAGGTGCCGTGGCTGCACCTACTGCTGGTTTGCATTTTGACGATAAACTGATGGCTGATTTAAAAGCTAAAGGGGTTAATTTTGCATTTGTAACTTTGCACGTCGGCGCAGGAACTTTTCAGCCAGTACGTGTTGATGATATTAACGATCATCACATGCATTCTGAATATGTTGAAGTACCACAAGAGGTTGTTACGGCGGTTAATGAAACCCGCGCAAATGGTGGTCGTATTATTGCTGTCGGTACCACATCGGTGCGTTCATTAGAAAGTGCAGCACAAGATGCAGTTAAGAATGGTACTGAGTTAAAACCATTTTTTGGTGATACGGAAATCTTTATTTTCCCAGGCTATCAATTTCAGCTAGTGGATGTGCTAATTACTAACTTCCACTTGCCTGAATCAACACTGATTATGTTAGTGAGTGCATTTGCTGGTTATGATCATACGATGAATGCTTACCATCAAGCGGTTGCTAATCAATATCGTTTCTTTAGTTACGGCGATTCGATGTTTATTACCCGTAAAAACGTGTGATATTGATTACGTTAACATTTATTAAAAATTAAGTATTTAGGCTGCTTTTTGTTACAATTGCAGCCTTTGTTGTCTTTGCTACATGATGTAAATTTTTTCATGTAGAATTTACAACATAATAAATGCTTTTTGCTCCACTTTATCGTGACGATTATTTATTGTAACGCTAATGCTGTGAGCTACTATGGTCGTTATTAACGGCCATTATTTTTGTGGCTGATCAGGCAATCGCCTGTGGGGCTTAATCCTGTAATGGGAATCTGTCAGATTGTTTCTCTGGCTTTTGGAGGTCTTGTGAAATTTGAATTAGATAAAACTCAAGGGCGCGCACGTCGTGGTCGTTTGCAGTTTGAACGCGGTACGGTAGAAACGCCAGCATTTATGCCTGTAGGTACTTACGGTACTGTAAAAGGTATGACACCTGAAGAAGTTGAAGACACTGGTGCACAAATCATTCTAGGTAATACGTTCCATTTATGGCTACGCCCTGGACAAGAAGTGATGAAGATGCATGGTGATTTACATGACTTTATGCAATGGAAAGGTCCAATCTTAACCGATTCAGGCGGCTTCCAAGTATTTAGCCTTGGCGCATTACGTAAAATCACTGAAGAAGGTGTTCATTTCCGTAACCCGGTTAATGGTGACAAGATTTTCATGGATGCTGAAAAATCTATGGAAATTCAAAAAGATCTTGGTTCTGATATCGTAATGATCTTTGACGAATGTACGCCGTACCCAGCAACCCACGACGAAGCGAAAAAGTCGATGGAAATGTCACTTCGTTGGGCTCAACGTAGCCGTAATCACTTTGATAAGCTTGAAAATCCAAATGCATTATTTGGTATCGTTCAAGGTGGTGTATACGAAGATTTACGTGATGTTTCAGTGGAAGGTTTAACCAGCATTGGTTTTGATGGCTATGCTGTTGGCGGTTTGGCTGTTGGTGAGCCAAAAGAAGATATGCACCGTATTCTTGAGCACACATGTCCAAAACTACCAGAAGATAAGCCTCGCTACCTTATGGGTGTAGGTAAGCCTGAAGACTTAGTTGAAGGCGTTCGTCGCGGTATCGACATGTTTGACTGTGTAATGCCGACTCGAAATGCCCGAAATGCACACTTGTTTGTGACTGGTGGTGTGATCAAGATCCGTAATGCGAAACATAAAACAGATACAACACCACTAGATCCTGAGTGTGACTGTTACACTTGTCGTCATTATTCAAAAGCGTATTTATATCACCTAGATAAATGTAATGAAATTCTAGGTGCGCGTTTAAATACCATTCATAACTTACGTTACTACCAGCGTTTAATGGCAAGTATCCGTAAGTCAATTGAAGAAGATCGTTTCGATGCATTTGTAGAAGAATTCTACGCGCGTCGTGACCGTGAAGTTCCACCATTACAAATTGTATAAATCATAATAAATCGAGGACGTTATAAATGAGCTTTTTTATCTCTCAAGCACATGCTGCAACTGAAGGTGCATCTGCAGGTGGTTCACCGTACCAGTTATTCATTATGCTGGGTCTGTTTGCTGTAATTTTTTACTTCATGATTTACCGCCCACAAGCTAAACGTGTTAAAGAGCACAAAACGCTAATGAGCTCGATGAGTAAAGGCGATGAAGTAATGACTAACGGTGGTCTTTTAGGTCGTATTACTAAGTCATCATCTGAAAGTGATTACATCGTTCTTGCGCTAAACGACAATACTGAAGTAACTATCAAAAAAGACTTCATTACTGCTGTTTTGCCAAAAGGCACAATGAAGTCTTTATAAGACTATAAAAAAACATTCGCTTTGAAGGATCATAGCAGTGCTTAACCGATACCCTCTGTGGAAGAACTTACTAGTGTTGTTCGCACTAATTATAGGTTTGCTTTACGCACTTCCCAACGTATACGGTGAAGATCCAGCGATTCAAATAACCGGGGCGCGTGGCGCCTCGGTTACTATGAGCGCTTTGGATACCGTCACCGAAGATTTAAAAAAGAACAATATCCCCTATAAGTCAGTTGTCTTTGAAAAAGGCTCAGTACTGGTTCGTTTTCAAGATACTGATACCCAAATCAGCGCTCGCGATATTCTTAATAGTGAATTAGGTGACAAATATATTGTTGCACTAAATCTCGCCCCCTCAACCCCCTCTTGGTTAGAAGCTATTGGTGCTACACCGATGAAGCTTGGTTTAGACTTGCGTGGTGGGGTTCATTTCCTGATGGAAGTGGACATGGATGCGGCGATGGAAAAACTATTAGGTCAGCAAGAAGAAACTTTTCGAGTTGAACTACGCCAAGATAAAATTCGCTATCGTGCCATTGATAAAACGAAAGAAACGGTTTCTGTACGTTTGCGTGATGCCGCTCAATTAGAGCAAGCAAAAGCAGTATTAGAACCGCTTCATCCCGATATGGTGTTTACTGCAAGTGACGCGAAAGGACGTTTTGTTTTAACGGCAAGTTTTTCTGAAGCGCGTCTTCAAGAAATCCGTAATTATGCTGTTGAGCAAAATATTACTATCTTACGTAACCGTGTTAATGAGTTAGGCGTTGCTGAACCATTAGTACAACGTCAAGGCGCTAATCGGATAGTGGTTGAGCTTCCGGGTGTTCAAGATACGGCACGCGCTAAAGAAATTTTAGGTGCAACCGCAACGCTTGAGTTCCGTGAAGTGGATAGCAGTGCAGATCTTGCCGCGGCAGCTGCTGGTCGAGTTCCTGCTGGTAGTGAAATTAAGATGACCCGTGATGGTCGTCCTGCAGTATTGAAAAAGCGCGTTATTCTAGCGGGTTCTCATATTACTGACGCAACTTCAAGTGCTGATGAATATGGTCGTCCACAGGTGAACATCTCGCTAGATACTGAAGGCGGCAGTAAAATGACGGCGTTCTCACGTAATAATGTCGGCAAATTAATGGCGACAGTATTTACTGAGTACAAAGACAGCGGTAATCGTACTTCTGAAGGCAAAGTCATTCTTGAAAAGCATGAAGAAGTGATTAACCAAGCCACTATTCAAACGGCACTGGGACGTAACTTCCGCATTACTGGTATTGACTCACAACCAGAAGCTCACAACCTCGCATTGCTATTACGTGCAGGTGCGTTAATTGCACCAATTTCAATTGTTGAAGAACGCACAATTGGTCCATCTATGGGTCAACAAAATATCGATATGGGTATTCAGGCATGTATCTGGGGGATGGTGGCAGTAATGCTCTTTACCTTATTGTACTACCGTGGTTTTGGTTTGATTGCCAACTTAGCATTGATGATGAATCTAGTATTGATTATTGGTGTGATGTCGATGATTCCTGGTGCAACTATGACCTTACCTGGTATTGCCGGAATTGTATTAACCGTAGGTATGGCTGTTGATGCTAACGTGCTTATCTTTGAACGTATACGTGAAGAGTTACGTGACGGTCGAAGCCCTCAGCAAGCGATTCAACAAGGTTATGCGAATGCGTTTAGTACCATTGCTGATGCGAATATCACAACCTTAATGACAGCGATTATTTTGTTTGCTGTTGGTACTGGTGCAATTAAAGGTTTTGCAGTGACATTATCGATCGGTATTTTAACCTCGATGTTTACAGCAATTATCGGTACTCGTGCTGTGGTTAACTTAATCTATGGCGGTAAACGCATAGATAAGTTGTCAATTTAGGAGGGCGCATAAATGAAACAATTATTGAATGCGGACAAAGTTACTGACTTTATGCGTTGGTCAAAATTAGCGTTTATTTTCTCGTTAATGATGATTGCGGCTTCTATTGCGACAATATCGACCAAAGGGTTGAATTGGGGCTTAGACTTTACTGGCGGTACGCTTATTGAAGTTAGCTTTAAAGACCCTGCTGATTTACCGTTAATTCGTGAGTCATTGGCAAAATCTGGTTTTGGTGATGCGATTGTACAGAACTTTGGTACTGCTCGTGATGTAATGGTACGTTTGCAACCCCGTGACGGTGTTAAAGGTGAGACGCTGGGTAACCAGATCATTGAGGCTTTAAAAACTGGAACGGGTCAGCAAGTTGAAATGCGTCGCGTTGAGTTTGTTGGTCCCAATGTCGGAGATGAATTAGCAGAAGCGGGCGGATTGGCGATTTTAATTGCGCTAGTTTGTATTCTGCTTTACGTTTCAGTGCGTTTTGAATGGCGTTTAGCCGCAGGTGCGGTGTTGTCATTGGCACACGATATTATCATTACTGTCGGTATCTTTTCGATATTACAAATTGAAGTTGATTTAACTATTGTGGCAGCATTGCTAACAGTCGTCGGTTACTCACTTAACGATACCATCGTAGTGTTTGACCGGATTAGAGAAAACTTCCGTAAAATGCGTAAACAAACTTCTGAAGAAATAATGAATTGCTCTCTTTCTCAAACATTGAGTCGAACATTAATTACTTCCAGTACAACCTTGTTTGTAGTGATTGCCTTGTTCTTAAAAGGCGGCGCGATGATTCAAGGATTTGCATTAGCATTATTGATTGGTATTACTGTCGGTACTTACTCTTCAATCTATGTGGCTTCAGCGTTAGCGCTTAAATTGGGGATCACCCGTGAGCACTTAATGCCAACGCCATTAGATAAAGAAGGTGAAGAGCTTGATGCGATGCCATAGTGGTAACTAGTGCGCATGGGTTACACAGCATAATATAAATTATACGGAGTCTTTGGGCTCCGTTTTTTATGACCTAATTTAGCTATGCTTTCGTCATTCTCTAGCTTGGGCTTACAAATGAGAGAGGGTGTCTATGCGTTATGCTGGTGGCTTTAAGCTGACCAACAAATTATATGATCGGTATAAAGAGATAACTAATAGAAACAAAAACGCCCCGCTGTGAATATCAGCGGGGCGTTTTTATTTAGCGGGTTGTAATCAATGATTACTTAGTCAAAGCATCGCTACCGAATTCACGGATTTTAGCAAGCATTGGCTTAACTACACGTGCGTTACCAGCAACAATGTTGCCAGACGTTAGGTAGTTAGTGTTACCCGTAAAGTCAGCACAGATAGCACCAGCTTCACGCGCGATTAATTCACCAGCAGCAAGTTCCCAAGGCTTTTGGCCTAGCTTGAATACACCGTCAACGCGGCCAGCAGCTAGGTAACAAAGATCCAATGCAGTACAACCTGATTGACGCATGTCATCACATTCTACAAATAAAGCATTTTGGATTTTTAGGTAACTTTCAGCGTGTTGTTTAGCAGCAAAAGGAAGACCTGTTGCTAACACAGTACCAGTTAGATCACGTGGCTGAGATGCACGTAGACGTAGGCTGTTAAGTTGCGCGCCTGAACCACGAGTAGCCGTGAATAGTTCGTTACGAGCTGGGTCGTAAACTGCAGCAACTTCTGTACGACCACGCATACGTAGTGCGATAGAAACTGCATAGTGAGGGTAACCGCGAACGAAGTTCTTGGTGCCATCCACTGGGTCAATAATCCACTGACACTCTTTGTCACGTCCGTCTCTATTACCAGATTCAGCTGCGATGATGCAGTGATCAGGGTAAGATTTCAGGATTGTCTCGATGATGATAGCTTCTGCTTCATGATCGATATTGGTAACAACATCATTACCTTTATTAGCAACCTCAATAGATTGAGGTTTTTCTAGAGATTTAATGACATGGTCACCAGCCTTTCGCACAGCGCGAATGGCAATATTAAGCATCGGATGCATAGGATTTTCCCAACGGATGTTAAAGAACTAAAAAGCGGCGGCGAGTATAACAGAGCTATAAAAAAAAGGAAGTGGTTATTTTTTCGACGTTAGCTGGCATTGAAAAAATGAAAATGACGGTATTTTATTTATTGATGGCAGTAATAGGTAATAACAAGCATCAAACAGACATGTTTTCTTCATTTTTGTTATGGCTGTGCTACTATCTCTGAGCGTTAAATTAGACTGGAATATAGCGACATCATGTTAGATAAAATTCGCGTTGTCCTCATTGGCACGTCACATCCTGGAAATATCGGTTCTGCAGCTCGCGCAATGAAAGTAATGGGGTTAACTAACCTTGTTCTTGTTGATCCCGCATGTGAAATTGATAGTCATACAATTGCTTTAGCAGCCGGTGCTGCTGATGTAGTTGAGAACGCTAAAATTGTAAAAACATTAGATGAAGCCGTTGCTGATTGCGGTTTGGTTGTTGGTTCAAGTGCACGCTCACGTACACTTGAATGGCCACAATTAGACCCACGTGAAAATGGTATTAAAGTTATTGCTGAGTCTGAACAGCACCCAGTAGCAATTTTATTTGGTCGTGAACGTACCGGCCTTACCAATGAAGAATTACAAAAATGCCATTGCCATGTTTATATTCCAGCTAATCCTGAATATAGCTCGTTGAATCTTGCGATGGCTGTGCAAACGATAAGTTATGAAGTTCGAATGGCGTATCTTGATGCGACGAAGCATCAATCTACTGCGATTGTTGATGAATACCCACGTGCAGATGAACTTGAACGGTTTTATGATCATCTTGAAAAAGTGACCAGCCAAACTCGATTTATTAATAAAAATCATCCTGGTATGGTGATGGTGAAACTGCGTCGCATGTTTACTCGTGCTCGTCCTGAGCAGCAAGAGTTAAATATCTTAAGAGGTATTTTATCGTCAGTAGAAAAGACGATTGAAACCTTAGAGAAGAACAATAAATAACAGTGGTAGTAAAAGGGTAAAAGACCTACTGTTTTAGTGGGTTAAATACTTGACCAAATTAGTCAGGTATGAGAGACTGCTTGTATAAATTCAAGTAGGTAGCCATGTTATGAAGTTGACCTCAAAAGGAAGATACGCAGTGACGGCAATGTTAGATGTAGCATTGCATTCACATAATGGACCAGTACCGTTGGCTGATATTTCAGAACGTCAAGGGATCTCACTGTCCTACCTAGAACAACTATTTTCGCGTCTTCGTAAAGCGGGTCTGGTTACAAGTGTCCGTGGTCCTGGTGGTGGTTATCGCCTTGGTGAAGATGCCAGCAGTATTGCTGTTGGTATGGTTATCGCAGCAGTTGATGAATCAGTTGATGCAACTAAGTGTCAAGGTAAAGGCGGTTGCCAAGGTGGCGTCCGTTGTTTAACTCATACCTTATGGCATGATCTAAGTGATCGTATCAGCGGATTCTTAAATAACATCACTCTTGGTGAGTTGATGAAGGATAATGACGTACAAACTATTGCTGATCGTCAGGATGTAATCCTACAAAGTAATAATAAAACATCATTTGCAAATAAAAAATCACACGACAGCGCCCCTATCGGTGTCGATGTCCGCTCCTAGAGACCAGACGTTCGTGTTTTCGGAGAAGAAAATGAAACTGCCAATATATTTTGATTACTCTGCAACTTGTCCTGTAGATCCTCGTGTTGCTGAGAAAATGGTTCAGTGTTTAACTATGGATGGTACGTTTGGTAATCCAGCGTCACGTTCACACCGTTATGGCTGGCAAGCGGAAGAGGCGGTTGATGCTGCTCGTGAGTATATTGCTGAGTTAATCAATGCTGATCCCCGTGAAATTGTGTTTACCTCGGGTGCTACAGAATCTGATAACCTTGCAATTAAAGGTGCTGCCCACTTCTATAATAAGAAAGGTAAGCACGTTATTACATGTAAAACTGAGCACAAAGCGGTTCTTGACCCATGTCGTCAATTAGAGCGTGAAGGTTATGAGGTAACTTACCTTGAGCCTGAGTCAAATGGTCTTATTGATTTGGCAAAACTACGCGACGCAATGCGTGAAGATACTGTGCTGGTTTCTATTATGCATGTGAACAACGAAATTGGTGTTGTTCAAGATATTGCAGCTATTGGTGAAATTTGTCGTGAAAATAAGACAATTTTCCATGTGGATGCAGCACAATCTGCAGGTAAACTACCGATTGATGTGCAAACTACTAAAGTGGATTTAATCTCATTTTCTGCGCACAAGATTTACGGTCCTAAAGGTATTGGCGCATTATATGTACGCCGTAAACCTCGTATTCGTCTTGAAGCACAAATGCACGGTGGCGGCCATGAACGTGGTTTCCGTTCTGGTACTTTACCAACGCATCAAATTGTCGGTATGGGTGAAGCATTCCGTATCGCTAAGCTAGAAATGGCACAAGATTACCAGCACGCAGTTGATATGCGTGAGCGTTTGCTTAAAGGCCTTGAAGGCATTGAAGAAATGTCAATCAATGGTGATTTAGAGCACCGTATTCCCAACAACCTAAACATCAGTTTTGCGTTTGTTGAAGGCGAGTCATTGTTAATGGCATTGAAAGATCTTGCTGTATCATCAGGTTCTGCATGTACATCTGCGAGCTTAGAGCCTTCTTATGTACTACGTGCATTAGGTCTAAATGATGAACTAGCGCATAGCTCAATTCGTTTCTCTTTTGGTCGTTTTACTACTGCTGAAGAAATTGATTATGCTGTGGCTCAAATTAAAGAAGCAGTCGACAAACTACGTGCAATGTCACCACTTTGGGATATGTTCAAAGATGGCATTGATTTAGATACAGTTGAGTGGGCACACCACTAATCTGCGGTTAGACATTATTCGAGGGAATTTATCATGGCATATAGTGAAAAAGTCATCGATCATTATGAAAATCCGCGTAACGTGGGTTCATTTGACAACGACGATAAAAACATTGGTAGCGGTATGGTGGGTGCACCAGCCTGTGGCGATGTAATGAAACTTCAGATTAAAGTAACTGAAGATGGCATCATTGAAGATGCAAAGTTTAAAACCTATGGTTGCGGTTCTGCTATTGCATCAAGTTCACTGATCACTGAATGGGTGAAAGGTAAAACATTAGACGAAGCAGCATCAATCAAGAACTCTGCAATCGCAGAAGAGCTTGAATTACCACCGGTTAAGGTTCACTGTTCAATTCTTGCAGAAGATGCAATTAAAGCAGCAGTTAGCGATTATAAGAAGAAACACGAACAAAAATAATTTCTGAGGTTTGAAGTATGGCCATTACTATCACTGAAGCGGCAGCAAGTCGCGTATCGACTTTTTTAGCTAATCGAGGCAAAGGCATTGGTTTGCGTCTCGGGGTTCGCACTTCAGGATGTTCGGGTATGGCGTATATCCTTGAGTTCGTCGATGATCTTGACGAAGGGGACCAAGTCTTTGAAGAGCAAGGTGTAAAAATTATCGTTGATGCAAAAAGCATGGTTTACCTTGATGGGACTGAGCTTGATTTTGCCAAAGAAGGCCTTAATGAAGGTTTTCAATTTAACAACCCTAACGTGTCTAGCGAATGTGGTTGTGGTGAAAGCTTCAACGTATAATTGCTCATAGTGTTTTATTAAACCTGGCTACTGGCCGCCATCGTGGCGAGTGAGTTGTCAGGTTTATTTTTTATATATGGTTGCGATTATGAATCATTTCGAATTATTTGGATTACCGTTTCAATTTGATGTTGATAACGGTTTATTAGCAACACAATTCCGCGAATTACAGCGTCGATTCCATCCGGATAACTTTGCCACTGCATCCGAGCGCGATCGGTTACTGTCAGTACAAAAAGCAGCTCAGATTAACGATGCCTTTCAAACGCTAAAAAATCCTGTTTCCCGCGCTGAATATATGCTTTCTGAACGCGATGAAGATATTCGCGGTGAGCAAAAGACACTTCAAGATATGGACTTCTTAATGCAGCAAATGGAGCTGCGAGAAGCGTTGGAAGCTATTTCTGAGTGCGCTGATCCTGAAGCTGCCTTAGTGGATTTTGAACAACAAGCTGCAATTATGTATCAACAACAGCTGCATAAACTGGCACAATTGCTCAATCAAGAAAATTGGTTTGAAGCTGCAGATGCAGTACGTAAGTTAAAGTTTATTGTTAAGTTGCGTGATGAAGTCGAACGTCTTGAAGAATCATTATTCGATTAATCATTCACTTGTGTTATTTAGACAGGAACGATAATGGCATTTTTACAGATTTCTGAACCCGGTCAAAGTGCAGCTCCGCATCAGCAAAAATTAGCGGTCGGCATTGATTTAGGGACGACAAACTCATTAGTTGCAACCGTCCGTAGTGGCGTTGCAGAAACATTGAAAGATGCTGAAGGACGTTCAATTTTACCGTCAGTTGTGCATTATGCGGCGAAGCATGTACTAACTGGCGATGCTGCGCGTGCGTATGCGCAACGCGATCCCGTTAATACTATCTTATCCGTTAAACGTCTAATGGGACGCTCATTGGTTGATATTGAGCAGCGTTATCCGCAATTGCCTTATCAATTTACCGCATCAGAAAATGGCTTACCGCAATTGGTTACCCGTCAGGGTGCGATGAATCCAGTGCAAATATCAGCGGAAATCTTAAAATCATTAAGTCAGCGTGCAGTCGAAAGTTTAGGTGGCGAGCTTGAAGGGGTGGTGATCACCGTTCCTGCTTATTTTGATGATGCACAACGTGCGGGTACAAAAGACGCAGCTAAGTTAGCAAACCTAAATGTTTTGCGCTTACTTAATGAACCAACAGCGGCAGCAATTGCTTATGGCCTTGATTCTGGCCAAGAAGGTGTCATTGCTGTTTATGATCTTGGTGGCGGCACTTTTGATATTTCGATTTTACGATTATCAAAAGGTGTATTTGAAGTTTTAGCCACTGGTGGTGATTCTGCGTTAGGCGGAGATGATCTTGACCAGCTTATTGCTGAGTGGATCCTTATTCAAGCCGAGTTAACAGCGACATTAACACCACAACAGCGCCGTGAATTACAAGATGCAGCTCAACAAGCGAAAGTGGCATTAAGCGATAGTGATAGCGTTGCAATTAATGTCCTTGGTTGGCAGGGTGAAATTACGCGCGAGCAATTTAATGATTTAGTGACACCATTAATAAAGAAAACCTTATTTGCTTGTCGTCGCGCACTCAAAGATGCTGATATCACGATTGATGATGTGATTGAGACAGTGATGGTGGGGGGATCAACCCGTGTGCCATTAGTGCGTGAATTGGTTGGAACATTTTTTGGTAAGACACCATTAACTTCTATCGATCCTGATCAAGTGGTAGCTATTGGTGCCGCTATCCAAGCCGATATTCTGGTGGGTAACAAACCTGACGCTGATATGCTGCTATTAGACGTGATTCCATTGTCATTAGGCATTGAAACCATGGGCGGCATGATCGAGAAAATTATTCCACGTAACACCACGCTACCTGTTGCTCGCGCACAAGAATTTACCACCTTTAAAGATGGCCAAACAGCAATGTCTGTTCATATCGTTCAAGGTGAGCGTGAAATGGTTAATGATTGCCGTTCATTAGCGCGATTTACTTTACGTGGTATTCCACCAATGGCAGCAGGTGCTGCGCATATTCGTGTTACTTATCAAGTTGATGCAGATGGTTTATTGTCTGTAACAGCCATGGAAAAAAGCAGCGGTGTGCAATCATCAATTCAAGTGAAGCCATCTTATGGTCTTTCTGATGATGAAATTGCAACTATGTTACGTGATTCAATGACATTTGCTCAAGATGATAAAGACGCACGTGCATTAGCTGAACAACAGGTAGAAGCCGATCGTGTCCTTGAAGGGTTAATTGCTGCGTTGGCAGCAGATGGTGAAACCTTATTAAGTATTCAAGAACGCGGTGAGTTAGAAGCTGTAATGATGGAACTGGTTCAATTACGTCAGAGTGGAGACACTCGTACAATTGAAGCAGGAATTAAGAAAACTGATAAGGCCAGCCAAGAATTTGCGTCACGTCGAATGGATCAATCTATTCGTCAAGCGTTAGCTGGTCAGTCTATTGATGAGGTTTAGGCATGCCTAAGATTATAATTTTACCCAATGAAGAACATTGCCCAGAAGGCGCAATTTTAGAAGCACAATCTGGCGAAACTATCCTAGATGTTGCACTGCGCAATGGCATCGAAATTGAGCATGCGTGTGAAAAATCTTGTGCATGTACCACGTGCCATGTTGTTGTCCGTGAAGGATTTGATTCTCTTAATGAGAGTGATGAACTTGAAGATGACATGCTAGATAAAGCATGGGGACTTGAGCCAGAATCTCGTTTAAGTTGTCAGGCACGAATTGCTGATGATGACTTAGTGGTCGATATTCCACGTTATACGGTTAATCTCGCTTCTGAAGCACACTAATCGAAATACTTAAATAGGTCGCCATAATGGTGGCCTATTTTTTTAGCTATTGGTTATGGTTAACGTTACTTATCAGCGTTACGGCTGCGTAAGTTTGTTATTTTCTATTTAAAAATTGAGGATTTATTATGAGTTTACAATGGATTGATTCGCGTGATATTGCCATTGAATTGATTGAACTATACCCAGAAGTTGATCCAACCCAAGTCCGTTTTACTGATCTAAGAGAGTGGATCATTGCACTTGATGAATTTGAAGATGATATTGATCACTGTAATGAAAAGATTTTAGAAGCGGTGCAAATGTGTTGGATTGAAGAGCAATAATTACAATAACGAAAAAGCCTGTTTTCTTGTTGCCTCTCAAGGTTGATAAGCATAGTCTTATTAGTTACAAAATTAGAATAACAATAACGCAGTAATCAGCTTGTTTTAATTGCTTTGGCTGTGTGATCTTTATCAAGGAGCTTATCAATGTCTACCATGATGTCAGTATTTCTTTCTCATCAAGCAGCAGATAGTCACTGGGGTGCAAATGCGCTGGTGAGTTTTAATACCGAAGGGACTTTTATTCATGTTACCGCAACAGATCCCTTTGGTGATATTCAACGTGCTGCTCGCCGTTTGGACTCACAAGGAATTAAGCAGGTTACACTGATAGGATCTGAGTGGGATCAAGACTCTATCTGGGCTTTTTTACAAGGCTACCGTAATCCTAAAGCTGATAATAATGTGATTTGGTCGGCGTTGAATGAAGCTGATGAAGCTGAATTACAGGCACGTATTAAAACTATTAACTGGGTGTGCGATATTATTAATCAGCCAGCTGATGTGGTTGCGCCATCACAACTTGCCGCGCGCGCTGGCGAGTTTATTAAGTCATTAGCTCCTGAACATGTCACCTACAAGATCGTTAAAGGTAACGATTTATTAGATGAAGGTTGGAATGGTATTCATGCTGTTGGTCGTGGTTCTGATCATCGTCCTGCAATGCTACGTTTAGATTACAATCCGACGGGTGATGCAAATGCGCCTGTTTTTGCTTGTCTTGTCGGTAAAGGCATTACCTTTGATTCTGGCGGTTATAGTATAAAGCCTTCTGCGGGAATGGCGTCTATGAAAGCGGATATGGGTGGCGCAGCGTTAGCAACCGGCGGTTTAGCGCTAGCAATGGCACGTGGTCTCAATAAGCGTATTAAATTAGTGCTATGTTGCGCTGAGAACATGATTTCAGGCCGTGCATTAAAATTAGGCGATATCATTAAATATAAAAATGGTAAAACCGTTGAGGTGCTAAATACTGATGCTGAAGGGCGTCTAGTGTTAGCGGATGGGCTGATGTATGCCAATAGTCAGCACCCAACATTGATCATTGATTGTGCAACACTAACGGGCTCTGCCAAAATGGCATTGGGTAATGATTACCATGCATTATTAAGCTTTGACCAGGATTTATCGCGTCGAGCTTTAGCTGCGGCGTCGCAAGAAGGTGAAGGTATGTGGCCACTTCCTTTAGCTGAGATACATCGTAATATGTTGCCATCGAACTTTGCTGATTTGGCCAATATTTCGAATGGTGATTTTATGCCTGGGGCAAGTACTGCGGCAGCATTTTTATCCTATTTTGTTGATGATTATCAGCAAGGCTGGATGCATATTGATGCCAGTGGTACTTATCGTAAGAGTGCTAATGATCAATGGGCAGCTGGTGCGACGGGTATGGGTGTTAAAACTCTAGCGCGTATTTTAGCGCAATAATTATCGCAAAAAAATAAAGCCTTCTTAATCTACTTTAAGAAGGCTTTTTTTATATTTAAATTACGCTAAATATAAAATATAGACTATAAATAAAACAAGAGGTTATCAATAATGTTGACAGTAAATTTATCAAAAGAGCCCGCACGCGCTCCTTGGGGTATTAATGCTTTGATCAGTTATCAAACTGATAGTGTCACTGTGCATTATGATGATTCATTTAGTTTACGTCGTATTCAGCAAGCTGGGCGTCAAATCCAAGCTCAAGGGGTTGAAGCTGTTAGTTTAAATGGTGACGGTTGGAACTATGAACGTCAGTGGGCATTTTATTGTGGTTTTGCCGCGACGAGGCATACCGTCACTATCAAATGGGCATCAATAGATGAAGATGAGCTCGAGCTATTAAATGCTCGTCGACATAGTCATGATTGGGCGCGTCAAATTATTAATGCAGGCCCTGATAGTGTTTATCCGCAAAAATTAGCGCAAGCGGCAGTATACTTTTTATCCGAAATTGGTGGCGAGCATATTAGTGCTCAAATGATTGTTGGTGATGAATTACTCGCTGATGGTTGGATTGGTATTCATAGTGTTGGTCGTGGTAGCCAACACCCACCAGTACTGTTGGAAGTTGACTATAATCCAACCGCGGATCCAAATGCGCCAGTCAGTGCATGTTTAGTGGGTAAAGGGATCACTTTTGATTCTGGTGGCTACAGTTTGAAGCCCAGTGCCGGCATGGTGAGCATGAAGTGTGACATGGGGGGCGCGGCAACGGTTACTGCTGCGTTAGGTTATGCTATTGCACAAGGCTTAACACAACGAGTTAAACTTATTCTTTGTTGTGCTGAAAACATGGTATCAGGCGATGCTTATAAACTTGGTGATGTGTTAACGTATAACAATGGCGTATCAGTTGAAATCGTCAATACTGATGCTGAAGGTCGACTCGTACTAGCAGATGGCTTGTTACTTGCCTCTGCGACCAAAGCCCCTTTAATTATTGATGCTGCGACGTTAACGGGCGCAGCAATGATGGCAGTTGGCAGTGATTACAATGCTATTTTCGGTTTTGATAAAGCATTGTTAGCACGTGCACAACAGTTATCTGAATTGGTTAATGAGCCTGCATGGCCATTACCACTTGAAAAATGGCATCAAGATTATTGCCCATCAGCGTTTGCAGATACTGCTAATAGTCGCGTTCAGAAAGGTGGTGGTATGGGAGGCGCATCGAATGCTGCTGGTTTTTTATCGCGCTTTGTCGATACCGATAATAGTCGCTGGATTCATTTCGATTTAGCGGCGTGTTATCGTGATAGCGCTGATCCACGTTGGGCAGTCGGTGCAACGGGCTTAGGTATTGCAAATATTGCAGGATTACTGTTGTAAGTAATGGTGCTTATCAGTGGGTACTAAGTAAATGGACGGCAACTAGACTCAAAAGGAAACTATAATAATGACAATAGAAAAAACTTTTTCAATCGTAAAGCCTGATGCTGTTAAACGAAATTTAATTGGCACTATTTATCAACGTTTTGAAAATGCTGGCTTGAAAATTGTCGCAGCCAAAATGCTGCAACTTACTAAAGTTCAAGCTCAAGGGTTTTATGCCGAGCATGAAGGTAAACCTTTTTTTGATGAATTAGTTGATTTTATGACATCAGGCCCTGTAATGGTGCAAGTGCTTGAAGGGGAAGATGCCATTGTTCGTTACCGAGAATTGATGGGTAAAACCAATCCTCAAGAAGCTGCTTGCGGTACTATTCGTGCGGATTTTGCGATTAGCTTACGTTATAACTCCGTTCATGGTTCAGATAGTCCGGTATCGGCAGAGCGTGAGATTGGCTACTTTTTTGCTGCTGATGAGTTATGTCCTCGTAGTTAATGATTGCGAGGTGATGAAAAAATAAGCAAAACCAAATACTAAAGGGAGGCTCAGGCTTCCCTTTGTTATCTTAAGAGCCAAGATTGTTATAAGCGCTAAAATAACCATACAGTGAACGGGTGGAAACCCGCGCATAAAGGCTGTACAATTTCGCGCCTTAAACCCTGATAACTATGATGAGACTGCCAATTGCAGATCTCCGAGTTATAAAGGCGCAGCAATAGTCATTTTTAGTGAGGCACCAACCGATGACAACTGTCAAAATTAATCTGCTGGATTTCGATCGCAAAGGTCTGCGTAAATACTTTGCCGAAGAGCTTAATGAAAAGCCATTCCGTGCAGATCAGATAATGAAATGGATTTATCATTTCGGTTGTGATGACTTTGAGCAAATGAACAATATCAATAAAAAGTTGCGTGAAAAATTACAGCGTGTTGCTGAAATTCGTGCACCAGAAGTATCAAATGCACAATACTCATCTGATGGCACCATTAAGTGGGCAATGCGTGTTGGCGATCAAGACGTAGAAACGGTTTATATTCCTGATGAAGATCGCGCGACGTTGTGTGTGTCATCTCAAGTGGGTTGTGCACTAGAATGTAAATTCTGTTCAACAGGCCAACAAGGCTTTAACCGTAATCTACGTGTATCTGAGATTATTGGTCAGGTATGGCGCGCATCAAAAGAGATCGGCCTGCAAAAAGAAACGGGTCGTCGTCCAATTACCAATATCGTAATGATGGGGATGGGTGAGCCATTACTGAACATGAAAAATTTAATTCCAGCATTAGAAATTATGCTTGATGATCTAGGTTTTGGTTTATCTAAACGTCGTGTTACGGTATCAACATCAGGTGTGGTTTCTGGTCTAGAGCAAATGATCGGTACTATCGACGTTGCACTTGCTATTTCACTGCACGCGCCAACGGATGAATTGCGTTCACAAATCATGCCGATTAATGATCGTTGGAATATTGAGACCTTCCTTGATACGGTCCGTCGTTATGTTGACTCAACCAACGCTAACCGCGGTCGTGTAACGATTGAATACGTACTGTTGGATCATGTTAATGATGATATGGAGCATGCGCGTCAGTTAGGTCGTCTATTAAAAGATACGCCAGCGAAAATTAACTTGATCCCATTTAATCCATATCCGGGCTCTCCGTACAAAAAACCTAGTAATTCACGTATAGATCGCTTTATGAAAACTCTAATGGAGTATGATTATACGGTAACGGTACGTAAAACGCGTGGTGATGATATTGATGCTGCATGTGGTCAGTTAGTCGGTGACGTTATCGACCGTACAAAGCGAACTCAAGCAAAACTACCTGTGGGTGACGCGATTGCTGTTAAAACCCTTTAATTAGATTAGCGATTATAATCACTTCGCGGTTTAACAAGGATGTTAAGGTGAGTAAAAATGATACGATGGATGAAGTATCCATTATTTTCTTGTTTACTGGTGGCAGGATGTGCCACTGTGACGGTAGAAGATAGCGCTGAACAATTTAATGCCATTGATGCTGCTGAAGCGCGAATGACATTAGGGTTAAATTATTTAAAAGTAGGTCAGTGGCAACGTGCTCATGAAAATTTGGAGCAAGCATTACATTATGCGCCTCATTATTATCGAGTACAAAATGCCATGGCCTATTATTATCAAAAGGTTGGTGAAATAGACGCGGCAGAAAAAATGTATAAAAAAGCCTTAAAGGATGCACCTGAAAATGGTGATGTTCTTAATAATTATGGGGCGTTTTTGTGCAGTGAGGGACGTTATGACGAAGCCATCAGTGCTTTTGTTAAAGCTATTAATCAACCTTACTATTATCTTATTTCGGCAAGTTATGAAAACGCAGGTTTATGTAGTCGTAAACAAGGCAATAACTTACAAGCGATAGATTATTTTGAAAAAGCACTTTCTCATGATCCATATCGTCCGAAATCAATGTTACAACTGGCACGACTAGAATTAGACGCTAATAATTATAAAGACGCTCGTGTACTGTTGTTTAAATTTAATAAGCGATATGGGTATACAGCAAATAGTTTGTTGTTGCTTATTCAGTTAGAAAACCAAACTGGACGGTTAACTTTGGTCACCAAATACGCTAACTTATTAAAAGAACAATTCCCTAATTCTCAGCAATATCAGAATTATCTAGCCAATGAATACTGAACATAACGATTCACCGCAATCAGATAATGTTGCACGACCAGGCGATATGCTTCGTCAGGCGCGTGAGCAACTTGGTTACTCGCAAACAGATATTGCTAATCGATTACGATTACGTTTATCTGTTATTAATGATATCGAAAGTAACTGCTTTGATAGTGAAAAAATATCTACATTTACCAGAGGGTATGTGAGGTCCTATGCAAAGTATGTTGGTTTAGATGACGTTGCTGTCGTCGCTTTATTAGACGACTACGGTCATTCAAAACCTAAAGCGCAAGAAATGCAAAGTTTCTCACGCCGAACTAACCGTGAAGCACATGATAGTCGTATAATGGGGCTAACATGGATTTTAGCGGTAATTTTTGTGGGTGTTACTGCTGTATGGTGGTGGCAGAATAGTCATTTAGATCGAGACTCAACACCTGCGGTTGATGTTGCGAATGTTGAAGCATCTACACCAGCGGCTACAACACCCGCAGTGAAACCATCAGCAGCGGTTGCGACTACTGATACTACAGAAGCAAATGCTACAGTAACAGACGTTACAGCGGCTGCGGTAGCGACAGCACCGGTTAATGCCGATGCTAGTCAAACATCGTCAGCGAAGACTGAAACTGCAACACCAGCAGTTGAACCGGTTGCTGTAACGGCAACTGATACTGAAGTAAAAGATACCGCGGCAGTGGCGGCTGTTACTGCAACTGACGTTGAAGCGGCACCTGCATTACAATTAACCTTTACTGCTGATTGTTGGGTTGATGTTCGGGATGCAAATGGTAAACGTCTCGAAAGTGGTATTAAGACGGCTGGTCAAACACTGGATATTGATGGCAAGGCGCCATTCCGAGTTCGACTTGGTGTGCCGAGTGCCGTTAAAATAGAAATTAAAGGGCAACCTTTCGATCTTAGTCGTTATCCGACTGGTCGACCTGTAACCTTAACGTTGCCGCAGTAATAGAGAATGATAAAACATGCATAACGAATCACCCATTATACGTCGCCAATCAAGCCGAATTTATGTCGGTAATGTACCTATCGGCGATGGCGCTCCGATTGCTGTTCAGTCAATGACTAACACCCGTACTACGGATGTTGAAGCAACGGTTGCTCAAATTCGAGCGCTGGAAAAAGTAGGTGCCGATATCGTTCGTGTTTCTGTACCGACGATGGATGCTGCTGAAGCGTTTAAGTTGATCAAGCAACAAGTCAATGTTCCTTTGGTTGCAGATATTCATTTTGATTACCGTATTGCATTGAAAGTGGCTGAATACGGCGTTGATTGTTTGCGCATTAACCCAGGTAATATTGGTCGTGAAGATCGTATTCGCTCAGTGGTTGAATGTGCGCGTGACAACAATATTCCAATTCGAATTGGAGTAAATGGCGGCTCGTTAGAAAAAGAAATTCAACAAAAATATGGTGAGCCAACGCCGGCTGCGTTAGTTGAATCAGCGATGCGCCATGTGGAGATTTTAGATCGACTTAACTTTGATCAATTCAAAGTGAGTGTTAAAGCTTCTGATGTGTTTCTTGCAGTTGAATCTTACCGTCTATTAGCTAAGCAAATTATCCAGCCATTGCATTTAGGTATTACGGAAGCTGGTGGTGCACGTGCAGGTTCAGTGAAATCAGCAGTGGGTCTAGGAATGCTATTAGCTGAAGGCATTGGTGATACTTTACGTATTTCATTAGCCGCTGATCCTATTGAAGAGATCAAAGTAGGATTTGATATTTTAAAATCGCTGCGTATTCGCTCGCGTGGAATTAACTTTATTGCCTGCCCAACTTGTTCGCGCCAAGAGTTTGATGTCATCGCAACCGTCAATGAATTAGAGCAACGCTTAGAAGATATCGTGATTCCAATGGATGTTTCTATTATTGGTTGTGTGGTTAATGGCCCAGGTGAAGCTGAAGCCTCGCATCTAGGTATTGCTGGCGGTAATCGTAAAAGTGCCTTCTATGAAGACGGTATTCGTCAAAAAGAACGCTTTGATAACGATAATGTGATTGATCAACTTGAGGCTAAAATCCGCGCAAAAGCCTCAATGTTAGACCTAAACAATCGTATTGATATTACGCAATAACATAAAATAGTAAAAACCATGCTGTTATTGTGGCAGCATGGTTCACTATTTTTGCAATAAATTATATATTCGATTTAAATCCCCATCGAAAAATGAGAATAATCGTGGCGAAACAAATTCAAGCAATTCGAGGCATGAACGATTGCCTACCAACACAAACTCCACTTTGGCAAAAAGTCGAAGGTACAGTTAAACAAGTGATCAGTGCATATGGTTACAATGAAATCCGTATGCCAATTGTTGAGTCGACACATTTGTTTAAACGTGCAATCGGTGAAGTTACTGATGTTGTTGAAAAAGAAATGTACACCTTTGATGATCGTAATGGCGATAGTCTGACATTACGTCCAGAAGGTACAGCAAGCTGTGTGCGTGCTGGTATCGAAAATGGTCTACTTTATAATCAAGAACAACGTTTATGGTATATGGGTCCAATGTTCCGCCATGAGCGTCCACAAAAAGGTCGTTACCGTCAATTCCACCAAGTAGGTGTGGAAGTGTTTGGTATTGATGGGCCTGATGTTGATGCTGAGCTTATCATGATGACGGCTCGTTTATGGCGTGAGCTTGGTATTAATGACCATGTTCGTCTAGAGTTAAATTCTATTGGTTCACTGCAAGCACGTGCAGAATACCGCACCGCATTAATTGCGTTCCTTGAACAGCATATGGATGTGTTAGATGAAGATGCTAAGCGTCGCATGTACACTAATCCACTGCGTGTACTTGATTCTAAAAATCCGGCAATTCAAGAGATTCTTGTTGATGCGCCAATGCTTTCAGCGTACTTAGATCCGGAATCACAGCAACATTTTACTGGATTATGTGAACTATTAGACGCTGCTGGCATCAAATATCAAGTAAATGAGCGTCTTGTACGTGGTTTAGATTATTATAACCGTACTGTATTTGAATGGATCACTGATAGTTTAGGTGCGCAAGGTACAGTATGTGGTGGTGGTCGTTATGACGGTCTAGTTGAACAACTAGGCGGTAAAGCAACCTCATCAGTTGGTTTTGCGATGGGCCTTGAGCGCTTGGTATTACTGATGGAAGCATTAGAACAAGACGATGTACGTCGTTCTGTGGATGTTTACATGGTAACTGCCGGTGAAGGTACATTAGCTGCTGGTATGATGCTTGCAGAAAAATTACGAAATCAATTACCTCAGTTACGCATTATGTCTAACTTTGGTGGTGGTAATTTTAAAAAGCAATTTAAACGTGCTGATAACGTAGGAGCAGCTATTGCCCTGGTTCTTGGTGAAAATGAAATTGCACAAAACACCGTAGTGGTTAAAGATTTACATGGCGGTGAACAAACAACCATGGCACAGGACGAGGTTGCCGCGAAGTTGGCAGCATTGATTTAAGAGAGGACAGGAAGTGAACGAGTACGCCACAGAAGAACAACAGGTTGAAGCGATAAAATCGTGGTGGCAAGATAACGGCAAAGCCGTTGTTCTAGGCGCCGTGATTGGTTTAGGCGGTCTATTAGGCTGGCGTTACTACCAGTCTGAAGTCCATGCTGCGAAGCATTTAGCATCAGATTCCTATACTCAAGTAGTTACAGCTCTCGACAATAATAGTAAAACTGCTGTCACTGAAGCGCAAACGTTCATTGAAGCTAATAAAGGCAGTCAATATGCTGTTCTTGCAGCATTACAATTAGCGAAAGTTCAAGTTGAGAATAATGACCTTGATGGTGCGATTGCGCAACTGAACTGGGTGATCAGCAACACTAAAGATAACGCTATTTTACCGTTAGCTGTAACGCGCTTAGCTCGTATTTATGCAGAACAGCAAAAATTTGATCAAGCTTTAGCTGAACTTAAAAAAGTAACGATTCCAAGCTGGAACGAAAATATTGCTGAATTACGTGGTGATATTCTGCTGCAGAAAGGTGATATTCCAGCAGCTCGTGAAGCATATATAGAAGCTCAGCAAGATGGTTCATCACCAGCATTGCAGATGAAGCTTAATGACTTAGCTCAATAAGGCGGACATGATGCATAAGGTGTTAAAACGAGCTTTAGCCGTAGCAGTTGCTGTGAGCGTATTATCTGGTTGTGCCAGTGAAGTCGATTCTATTCATATGGCACCATTGCCAAAAGTCGATAATACTTTCACCCCTAAAACAGATTGGAGTCATGACGTTGGTAGCGGCGTTTCTGGCTACTATTCAAAACTGACCCCAGTTGTTGGTCAGGGTAAAGTTTTTGTTGCTGACCGTAATGGTTTGGTTGAAGCTTTAGATCCTAGTAACGGTAAAGTGTTATGGGAAAATAATTTAGAAAAAGATACCCCCGTTAAAATTTCTGGAGGCTTGGTATTAGCTGAAGGAAAGATCTTTATGGGCACCGAAAATGCGGATGTTATCGCATTAGATGCTGAAACAGGTAAAGAAGTTTGGCGGGCTAAAGTTGCTGGTGAAGTGTTATCAAAACCATTAGTAGATAGTGGTATTGTGGTTGTTAATACTAGTAGCGGTGTGCTTCAGGCACTTAATGCTGATACTGGTAAAAGCAAATGGCAAATCAGTAATGAAATTCCAACACTAACATTACGCGGTACCAGTTCGCCGGTTGCGATTGCTGGTGGTGTTTTCTGGGGGCTATCAAATGGCCGTTTAGAAGGTGCTATTTTGGATAATGGCCGTGTGTTATGGCAGCAAACTATTTCAACCCCTAAAGGTTCAACTGAAATTGATCGTTTAGTGGATGTAGATGCTGCGCCAGTAATTGCTGGCGATCGTTTATACTCTATCGGCTATAATGGTTCATTAGTATCGATTGATCTTCGTAGCGGTCAAATTGCGTGGAAACGTAATTATTCATCAGCAACAAACTTTGTGGTTGATGGCAACAAATTGTTCTTGGTAACCGCGAAAGATCATATCGTTGCAGTTGATGCGCGTAGTGGTACTGAACTATGGCAAAATAAAGATCTTCAATATCGTCAACTGAGTGCGCCAGCTGTTATTGATGGTTATTTAGTGATGGGTGATGCTGAAGGGTATCTTCATTGGTTAGATACTCAATCAGGTGAATTTGTTTCACAAGAATCGATTGATGGTAGCGGTATTGCGGTGCCACCAGTTGCGCTAGATGATAATGGTTTTATTGTTGTTACCCGTGATGGTGAAATCAACAAAATGCAAATATCGAAATAAGTCGGTATACTGTCGCTAGATTAATTTGTCGGCTCCAGCTGTCTTATGCAGTTGGAGCCGTTGTTGTTATATCCGTTGTGTATATTATTGTCGGATGAAGATAAGTAAATATGCTTATTTGAGGCAAGAATGAACGGTAAAATGTCAATTATGACTATGAAAAGTAAGAGGTAATTATGATTCCTGTTGTTGCCCTTGTCGGGCGCCCAAACGTGGGTAAATCGACGTTGTTTAATCGTCTTACTCGCACGAGGGATGCACTAGTTGCAGACTTTCCTGGTTTAACTAGGGATCGTAAATACGGTAGAGCTGAGTTAGAAGAGCACGAATTTATTGTTATTGATACCGGTGGTATTGATGGCACAGAGGAAGGTGTTGAAACTAAAATGGCTGAACAGTCATTGGCGGCTATCGAAGAAGCAGACGTAGTACTGTTTTTGGTTGATGGTCGTGCGGGATTAACATCGGCTGATGAAGCAATTGCAAAACACCTGCGTAGCCGTGAAAAGCCAACATTTTTAGTGGTTAACAAAGTTGATGGTATTGATCCTGATACTGCGTGTGCTGAATTTTGGCGTTTAGGTGTTGATGCGATGTTCCAAATTGCAGCAACCCAAAACCGTGGCGTGACAGCACTAATGGAACGCGCGTTAGCACCATTCTCTGATAAATTGAATGCAGAGTTAGCCGCTGAAAATGGCGAAGACGGTGAATTTACTCTTGAAGATTTAACCTCAGTTGCAGATATCGAGAAAGCAAACCTTTCTGAAGAAGATGCTGAAGCTGCGTATAAACGTCTACAAGAGCAACCAATTAAGATGGCTATTATTGGTCGTCCTAATGTGGGCAAATCAACGCTAACTAACCGTATTCTCGGTGAAGAACGTGTTGTTGTTTACGATATGCCGGGAACAACACGTGACTCTATCTATATTCCAATGGAGCGTGATGGTCAAGAATACGTATTGATTGATACTGCTGGTGTTCGTCGTCGTAAGAATATGAGCATGGCGGTTGAGAAGTTTTCTGTTATTCAAACATTGAAAGCTATCGAAGATGCTAACGTCGTGTTGTTAGTCATTGATGCACGTGAAAACATTTCAGATCAGGACTTAAGCCTACTTGGTTTTGTACTGAACTCTGGCCGCTCATTAGTAATTGCAATTAATAAGTGGGATGGTTTAGATAACGACGTTAAAGAGCGTGTTAAATCTGAACTAGATCGCCGTCTTGGTTTTGTTGACTTTGCGCGTATTCACTTTATTTCTGCATTACACGGCACCGGTGTTGGTCACTTATATGAATCAGTTATTGAAGCTTATAAGTCAGCGACTAAGCGTATTAGTACATCATTACTAACGCGTATTATGCAAATGGCACAAGATGATCACCAGCCACCAATGATCCGTGGCCGTCGTGTGAAACTTAAATATGCTCATGCTGGTGGTTATAACCCACCGATTATTGTTATTCACGGTAACCAAGTTAATGACCTTCCTGGTTCTTACAAACGTTACCTGATGAACTACTACCGTAAGTCATTAGAAATGATGGGTACACCTATTCGAATTCAATTCCAGAATAGCGAAAACCCATTTGAAACGACAAAGCAAAAGTTGACTGTTTCTCAAGAGCGTCAACGTAAGCGCTTAACCAGTGCTTTACACGATCGTAAAAAGTAATTCTAACGATTGTGTGTTGTTTTTAGATGTGAAAGCCCAGCCATAGTGTTGGGCTTTTTTATAAGGAAAATACCATGTCTGCTGTTACTGCAACGATTGCTATGCCTACGATTATTACACCAACCACAGTACTTTTTACTCAAAATAAGTGGCAAATAAACACCACTATTGTATGTGCTGTTGCTGCTGAAAAAAGCGGTACCTGGGTGGTGGTAGAACAAACCCCTTTTCATCCTGTGAGCCATATTTGGCCAGATCACCCAGCAGATCGTGGTGAATTAATCTATCAAGCAGTATCTTATGCTGTGAGCGATTGTGTTGTTGGTGCGATAGAAATAGCGACCCAACAATTATATATCGGGAACGATATCCCTGTTAAACGAGATACCGAAGGCTGGGCATTTGTCGTTGTACATTATATAGCATCAGCGCTGACTATTAGTTCAGGTGCAGAGGTAACATTGGTGGTTGATAAAGCTTACCAGCAAGGTTTAAGTCTCGGTCACAGCGGTGGTCATTTATCATCATTGGCATTAAATAAAGTGCTTCATAGTGATTTTTGGCGTAAAGATCCCAGTCGACGTGATGAGTTAAACCATTATGATTTTCATAGCTACGCTCAAGAAAAGAGTATCGTTACTGAAAACTGCAGTACTGATCACTACCGTTTAGGTAAGACATTACGTAAACGAGGTTTAAACAGTGCTGAAATGGTTGCCGCTCTAACGCAAATAACCTTAAAGATTAATCAGCAATTAGCGCAATGGATCCAGTTATCAACCTCGATAGTCATGCGTCGTGAGGGCGATAGTTTGACGGACTCGCGCTATTGGCAGTGTGATTTAGGTATTGAAGGTATAGTTGAAATTCCTTGCGGTGGAACCCATGCCAATTCATTAGCTGAATATAAAATGTTAACGGTTAAATTTGAGGTTATCTCTGATCAAGAGCTAATAATGATAACAACTGCCGTACCCGCTTAAGGGATTGTTAGTTATTATTTAAAATCGTCTGCGGACGATTTTTTTTGCTCTGAATGATAGATATTTATCGAAGTATCTGAAATTTTATGGCTCTAGATCGTATTTATAGTGATTTATTAAATACTGTTAATTGTGTTTTTATACGGAAAGTGTAGTTTTTTATCCTGTTTAAAATCCATATACAGAACATGTAACTTATGCTTTCGGGATGCGTATTGATAAATATTCTTTTACTACCTGATCGCTGATCGTAGTTAATAAACACGATGATCACCCATAAGGGTAATGATCATCGAGAGGATCATGCGTGTAGTATCGTCGTGAATTAATTAAAACTAGCGCCTAGTCAGCAGCGACTATTTATTGAGTTGTTTTAATTTTAGTGGCATCTAACTCAATAATTTTGCATGCTAGAGTAAATTCATTTAGGAGTTAAATAGCGTGAGTGAAAATATTTGTCCGCAATGTGAGAGTGAATTGAGTTGGAAAGATCAGGGATATTTTTGTGATTATTGCCAACAAAAAGTGACTAAAACGGCATTTTGTCCTGATTGTTCTGAGCAATTAGAGAAGCTGCAAGCCTGTGGTTCAGCAAGTTATTTTTGTAATCACTGCAATGAATTAAAATCAAAGTCTCGTGTTAAAACTGTATTTAATATCGTTGCTGATTAAGGCTGTAACGATGATATATGCCGCAATAACTGTCACTATTGCGGCATAAGAGATGAGTGGTTATTAATAATTAGTGGTTAGTGACTGTGGTATAAATTTTACCGTCAGTAACGGTTGTAATCAGTTGATCTCCCGCTTTAACCTGATCGCAATGGCGAATGACATTGCCTTTATCATCACGGGTAATTGAATAACCACGACTAAGGGTTGCCAGTGGACTTACTGTATCTAATTTCTCAGCCGCCAAGGCTAATTTATGGTTAGCATTAAGTAAGTGACGATTCATTGCATCTAATAAACGTCGTTGAGCATTATTCAGCGCTGTTTTATCGTGTTGAAGGCGCTGCTGTGGCGAATAAAGTGATAGCTTATATTGATTTTGAGTAATACGTTGTTGTTGTATTTGAATCTTTTTTAGCATTATCTGCTGTAACTTACGGCTTATATCATCTAAATGTTGTTGTTGTTGATTTAAGCGTAGTTGCGGATGTTGGCGATCTAAACGATGATTTAATTGACTAATATGCTGCTTTTGCTTCGATAAATAAAACTGAATAGCATGCTGTAATTGCTGTTGTTTATGCTTGATCTTATCCGTTTGACTACTGTTATCTCGGCTGATTAATTCTGCTGCGGCTGATGGTGTAGGGGCACGCATATCGGCAACGAAATCGGCAATAGTAACATCAACTTCATGGCCGACCGCACTCACTATTGGGATTTGGCTAGCGGCAATAGTACGAGCAACGATCTCTTCGTTAAATGCCCATAAATCTTCTAATGAGCCACCACCACGGCCAACGATTAAAATATCACATTCTTGGCGCGCATTAGCACGTCCAATCGCTTGAGCAATAGATATCGCAGCACCATCACCTTGAACCATGGTGGGATAAATAACCACGGCTAAACTTGGATCGCGACGTTTTAATACCTGCAAAATATCGTGTAGGGCAGCACCGGTTTTTGAGGTAATAATACCGACACGCTGCGGCTGTTGCGGTAATGGTTTCTTCAATGATTGTGCAAACAAGCCTTCTGCGGCAAGGGTCATTTTTAGCTGTTCAAACTGCTGTTGTAGGCGTCCATCGCCTTCAGGCTGCATGCTTTCAATGATCAGTTGATAGTCGCCACGAGGTTCGTAAATAGATAAACGTGCTTTGACTAATACTTGATTACCATTGCCCGGTTTAAAGCTTACATGGCGATTAGTACCTTTGAACATCGCGCATTTTACTTGGGCTCGAGAGTCTTTAAGGGTGAAGTACCAGTGGCCAGAGACTGGCATTGAAAAATTCGACAATTCACCAACAAGCCAAACAATCCCCATTTCATTTTCAAGGATCAGACGGACTTGGGCATTGAGACTGGAAACAGTGTAGATACGATCGTTGGATTGGCTTTGAGAAGCGAATAGAGTCACGAAGTGAAGTACCTGCTAACGAATGGGTGGCGGCAGGCGGTCAGAAAACTATCAAATAGAACGAAAAACGCCTAGGCAGATCAATGGACAGATCTTGGCCGTATTTCGTCGACCGCATCACCGGATAGTTAACCGAAATATACTACTCAGCAAATGTTTTTTGTCAATAAAAAAAATAAAAATAATGATAGCCAAACGATTGCTTCATACGTATAATCCGTTCGCAATATTTTAATCTTCTTTGTAAACCTTTAAATTGGTGTGAGATATTGCATGTTACGAATTAAAAAAGAAGCGTTGACGTTTGATGATGTATTATTAGTTCCTGCTCATTCTACAGTCCTACCTAACACTGCCGATCTGCGCACCCGCCTCACGAAAGAGATTGCTCTTAACATTCCTATGCTATCAGCATCTATGGACACCGTGACTGAAGGTCGCCTAGCCATTGCACTTGCTCAAGAGGGCGGCATTGGTTTTATCCACAAGAATATGTCTATCGAACAACAAGCGGCTGAAGTTCGCATGGTTAAAAAGTTCGAAGCTGGCGTTGTTGCAGAACCTGTTACTGTTAAACCTGATAACACTATTGCAGATGTTAAACGTTTAACCGAAGAAAATGGTTTTGCAGGTTACCCTGTGGTTACAGATAACAACGAATTGATCGGTATTATTACTGGTCGTGATGTACGTTTTGTTACCGACCTTTCAATTAAAGTTGAAGAAGTGATGACTTCTAAAGAGAAACTGGCTTCTGCTAAAGAAGGCGCATCTCGTGAAGAAGTTGAAGCTATCATGCAACAGTACCGTGTTGAAAAAGTATTGTTAGTCGATGATAACTTCCGTCTAAAAGGCATGATTACTGCGAAAGATTTCCAAAAAGCTGAGCGTAAGCCTAATGCTTGTAAAGATGAGCGCGGCAGTTTACGTGTTGGCGCTGCTGTCGGTGCTGGCGGTGGTAATGAAGAGCGTGTTGCTGCATTAGTTGAAGCAGGCGTTGACGTATTACTTATTGATTCATCTCATGGTCATTCTGAAGGTGTTTTACAACGTATTCGTGAAACTCGTGCTTCTTTCCCTAATCTTCCAATTGTTGGTGGTAACGTTGCAACAGCAGAAGGTGCACGTGCACTGATTGAAGCAGGCGTAAGCGCTGTTAAAGTCGGTATCGGCCCTGGTTCAATTTGTACTACTCGTATTGTTACAGGTGTGGGTGTTCCACAAATCACTGCTATTTCAGAAGCAGCATCAGTTGCTGATCAATACGGTATTCCTGTCATTGCTGATGGTGGTATTCGTTACTCTGGCGATTTATGTAAAGCGATTGCTGCAGGTGCATCATGCGTGATGGTTGGCTCAATGTTCGCGGGTACTGAAGAAGCACCTGGTGAAGTTGAATTATACCAAGGTCGTTCATATAAATCATACCGTGGCATGGGCTCATTAGGTGCAATGTCAAAAGGTTCTTCTGACCGTTACTTCCAATCAGATAACGCTGCAGACAAGTTAGTGCCTGAAGGTATTGAAGGTCGTGTTGCTTACAAAGGTTTGATGAAAGAAATCGTGCATCAGCAAATGGGTGGTTTACGCTCAAGTATGGGTCTAACTGGCTCTGCAACGATTGAAGATTTACGTACTAAAGCGGAATTTGTACGTATTTCTGGTGCCGGCATGAAAGAATCTCATGTGCATGATGTAACGATCACAAAAGAAGCACCTAACTACCGTATGGGTTAATTGTTAGGCAGTCAGTAGTCTTTCGACGAAAACGATTGCCTAAGTTGCGAAGTTAGATAAAATCGGGGCTAGATATAGCCCCCAATACATTCAATTTTTGAGATAGCTCTATAATGACCACTACCGCAAATATTCATGATCAACGAATTCTTATTTTGGATTTTGGCTCACAATACACTCAGTTAATTGCTCGTCGTATCCGTGAAATCGGCGTTTACTGTGAGCTTTGGAGCTGGGATGTTGATGAAGCTGATATCCGTGATTTCAATCCAAACGGTATTATTCTTTCTGGTGGTCCTGAAAGTGTAACTGAAGCGGGTTCTCCTCGCGCACCACAGTATGTATTTGAAGCGGGTGTTCCTGTGTTTGGTGTATGTTACGGCATGCAGACCATGGCAGAACAACTAGGTGGTAAAGTTGCAGGTTCTGATGAGCGTGAATTTGGTTATGCGCAAGTTAAGATTGTTGAGCAAACTGCTTTCTTAAAAGATATTCAAGATGCAGTTGCTGCTGATGGTACACCATTACTTGATGTGTGGATGAGCCATGGTGATAAAGTAGTAGAAATCCCAGCTGATTTTATTAAAGTTGCTGAAACAGATACCTGCCCATTTGCAGCAATGGCAAATGAAGAGAAGCATTTCTACGGGGTGCAATTCCACCCAGAAGTAACCCATACTCGCCAAGGTATGAAGTTAATTGAAAACTTCGTGATGAATGTGTGTGGTTGTGAAAAGCTATGGACATCAGCCAATATTATTGAAGATGCGATTGCACGTATCAAAGAGCAAGTGGGTGACGATGAAGTTATCCTTGGCCTATCTGGTGGTGTTGATTCATCAGTAGTTGCAATGCTTATCCACCGTGCGATTGGCGATAAACTAACATGTGTATTTGTTGATAATGGCTTGCTTCGTCTTAACGAAGGTCAGCAAGTAATGGACATGTTCGGTGATAAATTTGGTTTAAATATCGTCCACGTTAAAGCAGAAGATCGTTTCTTAAATGCATTGGCTGGTGTTGATGAGCCTGAAGCGAAACGCAAGATCATTGGTCATGTGTTTGTTGATATCTTTGATGAAGAATCAAAGAAATTAACCAATGCTAAATGGCTAGCGCAGGGTACGATTTACCCTGATGTGATTGAATCGGCAGCATCTAAAACAGGTAAAGCACATGTGATTAAATCACACCATAACGTTGGCGGTTTGCCTGATGATATGGAAATGGGCTTAGTTGAGCCATTACGTGAGTTATTTAAAGATGAAGTACGTAAGATTGGTTTAGAACTTGGTTTACCTTACAACATGCTTTTCCGCCACCCATTCCCTGGGCCTGGTTTAGGTGTACGTGTTTTAGGTGAAGTGAAGAAAGAGTACTGTGATTTGCTACGTCGTGCTGATGCTATTTTCATTGAAGAATTGCATAATGCTGATCTTTACAACAAAGTATCACAAGCCTTTACTGTATTCTTACCTGTACGTTCAGTGGGTGTGATGGGTGATGGTCGTAAATATGATTGGGTTGTGTCGCTACGTGCGGTAGAAACTATCGACTTTATGACAGCTCATTGGGCACATTTGCCATACGATTTCTTAGGTAAAGTATCTAACCGTATTATCAATGAAGTAAATGGTATTTCACGTGTGGTTTACGATATTTCAGGTAAGCCTCCTGCAACTATTGAGTGGGAATAATTCCCAATTTACTTGCAATAATTGAATAATAAAAAGCATCTACGGGTGCTTTTTTTATGGCTGTTATTTGGAGTAAGCAAAGCGATATAGTTCTCGCCTATGGGATGTTGTTAATAGCTTGTTCGATTTATGTTTTTTGTAAGTGTCGTATTAATGATTGGTTACAATATGTTGTGGTAGGTAAGTGCTATAAGTAGGTCTATAACACTGTTTGTTGTGGTAATTTCATTACAATCGTTCAGCGAATATTCAGATTGAAATCGAGCGAAAAAACACAATGAGATCGACTACATGTAAGTAGATCCGCACTGCAAACATAACAGCATAAGAAGGACATGGACTACCATGAACGAAAAAACACTTAAGCAAGCACCGCCTCCATCTACAAGTGCGATGGACAAATTTTTAAATGGTATTGAGCGCGCAGGTAATAAAATTCCTGATCCTGCTTTACTGTTCTTTTGGGGTTTAGTAACCGTTTGGGTTCTGTCTGCGGTGCTATCACAGTTTGATTTTGGTCTTGTGCATCCAGTAACTAAAGACGTAGTTCAAGTCAATAACTTGTTAACTGGCGATGCAATCGCGAGCTTTTTGGCGAACATGGTGAAAAACTTCACTGGTTTTGCGCCATTAGGTATTGTATTGGTTGCGATGTTAGGTGTTGGTGTTGCTGAAGCGTCAGGCTTTATTAATACTGGCCTTAAAAAGATGCTAAATGTTACGCCAGCTAAACTACTTACACCAATGCTGATTTTAGTGGCGATTGTATCGCACACTGCTGCCGATGCAGGTTATGTATTAGTTATTCCACTAGGTGGTATTATCTTCCACGCTGCAGGTCGTCATCCTCTTGCAGGTATTGCAGCTGCGTTTGCGGGTGTTTCAGGTGGTTTCTCTGCTAACTTTATTCCTTCTGGTATCGACCCGTTATTAGCTGGCTTCACGCAAGAAGCAGCACGTATTATGGATCCTACTTATATTGTTAACCCGTTAGCGAACCTAATGTTCACTGGTTTATCATCATTTGTTATTGTCGGTATTGGTTGGTACATCACTGATAAAGTGATTGAGCCTCGCTTACAAAAAACAGCAATTGATGCCGATGCTGAAGAAGCACCTGATATGGGTTCTTTTACACCACTAGAAAGTAAAGCGTTCTCATACGCTGGTTGGACTATGCTAGCGGGTATTGCACTACTAGTTGCTGCTGTATGGCCTGAAACATCGCCATTACGTTCACCAACGGGTGAAGTGGCGGCCTTCAATGCCCCTGTAATGCAATCTATCGTACCATTGATTTTCATCCTGTTTGTTATTCCAGGTATTATCTACGGTAAAGTAGCAGGCACTTTCAAGCAAAGCAGTGATGTGATTAAAGCAATGTCGACCACAATGGCTGGTATGGCTGGCTTTATGGTAATGGTGTTCTTTATTGCACAGTTCTTGGTAGCGTTCACGCAATCAAACTTAGGTACGCTATTAGCACTTTCTGGTGCACAGTTATTACAAGAAATGAACCTACCGGGTCAAGTGACCATCGTTGGTATGATTTTACTAACGGCAAGTGTTAACTTGTTAGTGGGTTCTGCATCAGCTAAGTGGGCATTGATTGGACCTATCATGGTACCAATGTTAATGGCTGTAGGTATCTCTCCTGAATTGACTCAAGCGGCTTACCGCGTAGGTGACTCAGTATCTAACATTATTTCGCCAATGATGGTGTTCTTCCCATTAGTGGTAGTTTACATGCAGCGTTATGTTAAGAGTTCAGGTATTGGTACATTAGCGTCAATGATGATGCCGTACTCAATTGCAATGCTAATTGGTTGGACTGTGTTCCTATTAGTATTCTGGACACTAGGTATTCCTCTAGGTGTTCAAGCGCCTTACACTTACAGCATGTAATGATTAGATTTTAATAACGATAGTTAGCATTAATAAATAGTTATCGTTAACGAATAAAAGCCTCGACCAGTATGACTGTTCGAGGCTTTTTTGTGTTTTATTAATCCCTGTCTGCAAAGAGGAGTTTAATAAAAATCAGTGATTATTTATTGAAGTTTTCAACGTGGAAACGAAGGTGATCGTCAATAAATGATGCCATAAAGTAGTAGCTGTGGTCATAGCCATCTTGCATACGAACTTCTAGTGGATAGTCATTTGCTTCTGCTGCTGCAACAAGTGTTTCAGTGCGAAGTTGGCCATCGTTGTAGAAATTATCGTGGGTGCCTTGATCTACTAGCATGGGTAGTTTGATTTCAGCGATACGCATCAATTCACTTGAATCGTATTGCTTCCAATTCTTAGTATTGCTACCTAAATAACCAGTGAAGGCTTTTTGACCCCAAGCACTATTCATTGGATTAGTAATTGGGCTAAATGCTGATGCAGAGCTGTAACGCTCTGGATTACGTAAGGCAATCATTAATGCACCATGTCCACCCATAGAGTGGCCAGTAATTGCACGTTGCTCAGTCACTGGGAAGTGGGCTTCAATCAATGTTGGTAATTCATTTACAATGTAATCATACATTTGGTAATGACGGTTCCACGGTGCTTCTGTGGCATTAACATAGAAACCAGCACCAAGGCCAAAGTCATAAGCGCCTTGTGGATCGTCGGCAACGCCGTCACCACGTGGGCTAGTATCTGGAGCAACAATAGCAACACCTAATTCGGCAGCCATACGTTGAGCACCTGCTTTTTGCATAAAGTTTTCATCAGTACAAGTTAAGCCTGATAACCAGTAAATAACCGGTACTTTTTTTCCTGCTGCACATTGTGGCGGCAAGTAAATAGCAAAACGCATATCACAATTTAGGACTTCTGAGCGGTGAGTATATTGCTTATGCCAGCCGCCAGCACTTTTATTACAGCTAATATTTTCTAATGGCATTGGATTTGATCTCTTGTTAAATCTGCGCAGAGTGTAAGTGCTCTGCGCATTTTTTATGGCGTTATTATAGAAAGCTTATGTATATCAAGCTTACTTATCGAAGTGAATAACCGTACGGATACTCTTACCTTCGTGTAATAGGTCGAATGACTTGTTGATGTCGTCTAGGCCCATGTTGAATGAGATGAAGTCATCAAGCTTGAATTCACCTGCCATGTAACGGTCAACGATACCAGGAAGCTCTGAACGGCCTTTAACGCCACCGAATGCAGAACCACGCCATACACGACCAGTCACAAGTTGGAATGGACGGGTAGAGATCTCTTGGCCTGCGCCAGCAACACCGATGATAACTGATTCGCCCCAACCTTTGTGACAACACTCAAGTGCTGAACGCATAACGTTAACGTTACCGATACACTCGAAAGAGTAGTCTACGCCGCCATCAGTTAATTCAACAATCACTTCTTGAATTGGCTTATCGTAGTTCATTGGATTGATACATTCAGTTGCGCCTAGTTTACGTGCTAGGTCAAACTTACTTTCGTTGATATCAATTGCAATAATACGGCTTGCTTTAGCCATAGTACCACCAATGATTGCCGCAAGGCCGATACCACCAAGACCAAAGACTGCGATAGTGTCGCCTTCTTGAACTTTAGCTGTGTTAAGTACTGCGCCCATACCGGTTGTTACACCACAACCTAATAGACATACTTCTTCAAGCGGTGCTTCTTTGCTAATTTTAGCTAAAGAAATTTCTGGTAGTACAGTGTACTCAGAGAAGGTAGAGCAGCCCATGTAATGGAAGATTGGCTGACCGTCTTTGTAGAAACGGGTTGTGCCGTCTGGCATTAGGCCTTTACCTTGAGTTTCACGTACTGCCTGACAAAGGTTCGTTTTACCTGATAGGCAGTATTTACACTTGCCACACTCTGCAGTGTAAAGTGGGATAACATGATCGCCAACCTCAACACTTGTAACGCCTTCACCAACCATTTCAACGATACCGCCACCTTCGTGACCAAGGATCGCAGGGAAGATACCTTCTGGATCGTCACCTGATAATGTGAATGCATCTGTGTGACATACGCCAGTTGCAACGATGCGAACTAATACTTCGCCAGCACGAGGTAACATGACATCAATTTCTTCAACAGAAAGTGGTTGTTTTGGACCCCAAGCAATAGCAGCTTTTGATTTGATAAATTTGTCAGTCATAATCTTCACTCTAAATGTATTTATTTCTACTTCATCAAAAGTAGATGAGAATTGGGTGGAAAGGGAAAAGTAATTATTTTCTTGCCCCGTTTCGATGGTTGCTATTGTATTTGTTTCTCGAATAATGATAATTACCTAAAAGTGCAAATTACTTTTACATATGTGTAATAATCATCAATGTAATGGTCATTATGACGTTCGATCTCGTTATCAATAGGTATCTAAGATGTTTTTATGGGAAGGTGTTACAGAGTTTGTTGCTGTAGCAGAAACAGAAAGTTTTACCGCAGCGTCAAAGCGACTCGGTATTTCTACTGCGCAAGTGAGTCGTCAGGTGAGTGCGTTAGAAAATAGACTCAACACCAAATTGTTCTATCGTACTACGCGTAAGGTTTCATTAACTGAAGAAGGCAATGTCTATTACCAACATTGTCGTCAGGTGTTAGATGGTCTTGAAGATGCTGAACGAGCGATCAGCAATTTGCGTGGTAAACCGCAGGGATTGATAAAATTAACAGCACCAGTAACTTATGGCGAAAAGTATATTATGCCATTAGTTAATGATTTTATGCTGCAGTACCCTGAAGTAGAAGTGACAATTGATATGACTAACCGCCAAGTCGATTTGGTGGAAGGCAGTTTTGATCTAGCGATTCGTTTAGGGCGTTTAACCAGTTCATCAATGATGGCTAAGCGTCTGACGAGCCGCACTATGTACGTGTGTGCTTCGCCTGAATATTTACAGAAATTTGGTATTCCACATTCATTATCTGAATTGCGCCAACATAATTGCTTGATTGGTAATTATGATCATTGGCGGTTCCAAGAATCAGGTAAAGAAAAAAGCATTCGTGTTAGCGGTACCCTTAATTGTAATAGTGGTTATGGCTTGCGAGATGCGGTTCTTAAAGGTATCGGTTTAGCGCAATTACCCGATTACTATATTGATAAAGATTTAGAGTCAGGCGCTATAGTGCCTATTTTGACTAATTATCAAGAACCTGATGAAGGTATTTGGGCGCTTTATCCACATAACCGCCATTTATCACCTAAAGTGAGAATGTTAGTTGATTATCTTGCTGAGCAATTGCCCCATGTTAGTCATTACGATTTGTAAGTATCGATAACAGATGTCAAATAAAATACTAGAAACTGTGTCTACAGCAGCAACCGATGATGCTTTTATGCGTCGAGCAATGGAATTAGCCACTCTAGCTGAGGCTGAAGGTGAGGTGCCTGTTGGTGCAGTGATCGTTCATAATGGCGTGATTATTGGCGAAGGTTGGAACCGCTCCATTGGTCATCATGATGCTACTGCACATGCGGAAATGATGGCATTACGCCAAGCAGGGCAAGCATTACAAAATTACCGTCTGATTGATACTACCTTGTATGTGACGTTAGAGCCTTGCCCTATGTGTGCTGGTGCGATGGTGCATAGCCGAATTGGTAAAGTAGTATTTGGTGCGCATGATGCTAAAACTGGCGCTGCCGGTAGTATCATGAATTTGCTTAGTTACGAGGGGGTTAATCATCATGTTCAGTATCAAGGTGATGTACTTGCTGCTGAATGCCGCGCGCAGCTACAAGCTTTTTTTAAGCGTCGTCGTGCTGAAAAAAAAGCCGCAAAGATAGCTGCAAGGCAACAGCAAGATGATGTTTGAGGTTGGGTCGTACTAAATAAAATAAGCTCGGACGTCATTTATTATATAAATTATTCCGAGCTTGTTGTTTAGTGCGTTGGGCAAGACTGTTCTGTGGTTGACGTTAGAATGCAGCTACGTTGACGCCAGAGAATTTTTTTACGGATATTACTGCTTAGGCGTTTACGGCGCGTTGCTGCTGAGGTAATACGTTTCGCGATATGCTGAGTTTTTGATTTTAATTTGGTTAATTTCATGGATCCATCCATTGAGTCGATATCACAGTGAAACAATCAACCAGCGGATAAACATCGCTGTCACTGTGAATCATGCCATTATCTAATGTCGTTAATTTATTATGCATAGCAATGCACTTATTGATAGTGATCTTTGTCGGTTAATGATCAAAGGTTGATCAATCTCCCACTCCTAGCAAAAGCAGATGATTATTCTAAGCAATGCGGCCTAAGCCGCAGAGTTTACGTTATGAAATCGAAGTGCCTTGCTTTAAAAACCTATTTTATAATCGTTTACGGCGTAGCATTTGTTTTTAGCGTTACCGTTGCTGGTGTTAGCGATGTTTGCGGAAGGCTAATGGTTTGCAGGCCATCAATAATTTTTAAATTTTCATTTTCAAATTTACTGCTATGGGTACGCTCATAACCAATAATGCTTTGGTAATAACGGCGGATCCCCTCGACATAATTTAAGGCCTCATCACCTCGAGCATAACCGTAGCGAGATTGAGTGTAATATTTACGTTGTCCCAATAATGGTAGTCGCTGTTTTACATCGACCCAAGTGTTAGGGTTGCCCCCTTGAGCTTTAGTGAGTCGACGTGCGTCCATTAAATGGCCAAAGCCGACATTATAAGAGGCGAGTGCAAACCATACTTTTTCATGTTCTTCGACACTATCGGGCACGCGAGCGATCATCTTTCGTAGATATTCACTGCCACCGCGAATGCTCTGTTCTGGGTCTAACCGATTGGTTACGCCCACTGATTCTGCTGTCGGTAAGGTTAGCATCATCATGCCACGCACGCCGGTTGGTGACACCGCTTGGGGATTCCAATGTGATTCTTGATAAGATAGTGCCGCTAACAACCGCCAATCAAAACCATTGGCATACTGTTTAAACAAGGCTTCCCATTGTGGCAAAGTATTATTAACTGCCCGCAAAAAAGCCCGTGTATCAACATAATCAAATTGATCAATATGGCCAAAATATTTTTCTTCCAGCTGAGCAATCGTACCGTTTTGCTTCATCTGTCCAAAAAACTCGATCATTAGAGCATATAAACTATCGTTACTACTTTGTTTAACAAACCAGCTTACGGGTTCATCTTGAGTTAATTCAAGCGCGACGGCGATATCTGGATGAATGCGTTGTAGTAATGCCACATCAACAGAGTCAGCAACGGTATAATCTAACTCGCCTTTAACAACTTTAATTAACAGATCGTTAATGTCTGATTCTGGAATCGATTGCCATTTTAAGCTTGGATGACTTTTACGAATAATATTGAGCTGTTGTTCATAGCTAGATTCACTTACGACAGCCAGACGACCGTTATTTTTCGCGAGTTCAGCTAAGCTTCGTGGACGACGTTGGCCTTTTTTATACACCACAATCTGACTGGCATAATAATAAGCCGGAGCGGGATGAAAACCTTGAAGGCGATCGGGAGTTACCGCGAGTCCTGCGGCAATAATATCAATATCACCACGTTCTAATGCTGGGAATAATTCTGATAAGGTAAACATTGCGGTTATTTCAAGTTTAACCCCGAGCTTTTTTGCAAAGGCTTGTGCTAGCTCATAATCCAACCCTGTTGGACCTTCCGCGCCAATATAGTAGGACAGTTGGTTATTTAAGGTCCCTACCCGTAATACGCCACTCTCCCTAATCTTTTCAAGGCTGGTGGATTTGTTTTCTTGCCATTGGCAGCCGTTGGTAAGCATGACTAATAACAGAATGCTCATAAAGCGGCGTAGTAGAGTGAAGGATTGAATATTTATCAACTAGGCAGACCTACAGTAAAAATTAACGTCTACTTATATCAAACCCTGTTAATTGCGCAAAGTTGAACGACTAAGTTGATGGGGATAATTTAGAGATTGGAAGAGATAAGTGAATATTAAGTGATTTAATGGTTAAAAAATGACCCAAAAATAACGGTGGTGAGTATTTTTTTGATGTTTTTATAAGGATTGAAAAAAAAACACGCAAACGGTTGCGTCAGGTGTTACGTCACAAAAAAAATTCCATTATACTAGGTGCTCGTGAACAGTCGCGTAATAGTGAAGCAGTGGATAGTAATGTACTAGGTGCTATTGAGGTAAGTTTCTATGGCTGTGGAACTTAGGTCAATATCACTTTTTTTAACCTGCTAATCGAGAGACCTTTGCACATGGAAATTTTGCGTGGTTCACCCGCTTTGTCTGAGTTTCGCGTTAATAAGCTACTTGAGCGTTGTCATGAGTTAGATCTGCCAATTACTAGTATTTATGCTGAGTTTACGCATTTTGCTGATGTGGCGACAACGTTAACGGTTGATGAACAAGCTAAGCTAACAAGTCTACTCACATACGGCCCAACGATTGCAGAGCACGAGCCTAAAGGCTTATTGCTACTTGTTACTCCTCGCCCTGGTACTATTTCTCCTTGGTCTTCAAAGTCGACCGACATTGCTCGCAATTGTGGTTTAACTTCCATTAAACGTCTTGAGCGTGGTACAGCATATTATGTTGAATCATCATCTGCGCTAACAATGTCACAATTGAGTGAGTTGAAAGCATTACTTCATGACCGCATGATGGAAGTGGTACTGGATAATGTTGAGGCTGCGGCAGCGTTATTTATCCAAGCTCAACCTGCTGCGGTTAAAAGCGTTGATATTCTCGTGGGTGGGCGCCAAGCATTAGAGCAAGCAAACTTAACTTTAGGCCTTGCATTAGCGGAAGATGAAATCGACTACTTAGTTGAAAACTTCACTAAGTTAGGTCGTAATCCTAATGACATTGAATTAATGATGTTTGCTCAAGCGAATTCTGAGCATTGTCGCCACAAGATTTTTAATGCTGATTGGACCATTGATGGTGTCGATCAGCCAAAATCATTATTTAAAATGATTAAAAATACCTATGAGCACAACCATGAGCACGTATTGTCAGCTTATAAAGACAACGCCGCAGTAATGGAAGGTTCTCATGTTGGACGTTTTTTCCCCGATCCACAATCACGTCAATATACTTATCATCAAGAAGATACTCACATTTTGATGAAAGTTGAAACCCATAATCATCCCACTGCAATTTCACCGTGGCCAGGTGCGGCAACAGGTTCTGGTGGTGAAATTCGAGATGAAGGTGCAACCGGTATTGGCGGTAAACCTAAAGCTGGCTTGGTTGGCTTTACTGTGTCTAACTTACGTGTTCCTGGCTTTGAACAACCATGGGAAACTGATTTTGGTAAGCCTGATCGTATTGTGACCGCATTGGATATTATGCTTGAAGGTCCATTGGGTGGTGCGGCATTTAATAATGAATTTGGCCGCCCAAATTTGCTTGGTTATTTCCGTACTTATGAAGAAAAAGTCACTTCTCATGCTGGTGAAGAAGTACGTGGTTATCATAAACCAATCATGATTGCTGGTGGTATGGGTAATATTCGTGCCGATCATGTGCAGAAAAAAGAAATTCCTGTTGGCGCTAAGTTAATTGTACTTGGTGGTCCGGCAATGAACATTGGTCTTGGTGGTGGTGCTGCGTCATCGATGGCATCAGGACAATCAGCAGAAGATTTAGATTTTGCTTCAGTACAGCGTGAAAACCCAGAAATGGAGCGTCGTTGTCAGGAAGTGATTGATGGTTGTTGGCAAATGGGGGATGACAACCCGATTGCCTTTATTCACGATGTTGGCGCGGGTGGTATTTCTAACGCCTTACCTGAGTTAGTTAATGATGGTGAGCGTGGTGGTAAATTCCAGTTACGTGATGTGCCAAATGATGAACCAGGCATGAGCCCACTTGAGATTTGGTGTAATGAATCACAAGAGCGTTATGTATTAGCGATCGCACCTGAAAACATGGCAACATTTGATGCTATTTGTCAGCGTGAACGTGCTCCTTATGCGGTAGTGGGTGAAGCAACGGCTGAGCGTCATTTAACCCTTGAAGACAGCCATTTCGATAACACTCCAATTGATATGCCAATGGATATTTTATTGGGTAAAGCGCCGAAGATGCATCGTGATGCACAAACATTAACGGTTGTTGGACAGCCACTTGATCGCAGTGATATTACGATTGAGGCTGCTACTCAACGCGTATTACGTTTACCGGCTGTCGCTGAAAAAACGTTCTTGATCACTATTGGTGATCGTAGCGTGACAGGATTGGTCGCCCGCGATCAAATGGTCGGTCCTTGGCAGGTTCCTGTTGCGAACTGTGCAGTAACTGCGGCAAGTTATGATAGCTATCACGGCGAAGCGATGTCGATGGGTGAGCGTACGCCTGTTGCCTTACTTAATTTTGGTGCATCAGCTCGTTTAGCTGTCGGTGAAGCAATTACTAATATTGCAGCAACTGATATCGGTGATATGAAGCGGATAAATTTATCGGCTAACTGGATGTCACCAGCAGGTCACCCGGGTGAAGATGCTGGTTTGTATGAAGCAGTAAAAGCCATTGGTGAAGAGTTATGTCCTGCATTAGGGTTAACGATTCCAGTGGGTAAAGATTCAATGTCGATGAAGACCAAGTGGCAGCAAGATGGTGAAGAAAAACAAGTTACATCACCATTATCGTTAGTGATCACCGCCTTTGGTCGCGTTGAAGATGTCCGTAAAACCGTTACTCCACAATTGCGTACCGATAAAGGTCAATCAAGCTTATTGCTTATTGATCTAGGTTGTGGCCAAAATCGCCTTGGTGCAACAGCACTAGCACAAGTTTATAAGCAATTAGGTGATAAGCCTGCTGACGTTGATAGCCCTGAGTTATTAAAAGGCTTCTTCTATGCGATGCAGACCTTAGTGCGAGAGCAAAAGCTATTGGCTTACCATGATCGTGGTGATGGTGGCTTGTATGTCACTTTAGCTGAGATGGCATTTGCAGGTCACACCGGTATTGAAGTGGATATTAATACGACTGCAACTGATGAATGTGATGACGTGCTGGCAGCGCTATTTAGTGAAGAACTCGGTGCTGTGATTCAGGTGCGTAGTGATGATGTTGAGGCAGTTCAAGCGGTATTAGCGGCTAATGGTTTGGAAGCATGCAGTCATATCATTGGTACTGTGATTGATGAAGATACCGTACGTATTTGGAATGGTAATGATTTAGTGCTTGAGCAGAGCCGCACTGAATTACGTGCAATCTGGGCTGAAACCACTTACCAAATGCAAGCTATGCGTGATAATCCAGCGGGTGCATTGCAAGAGTTTGAAGCGAAGCAAGACAGCCAAGATCCGGGGTTAAATACCAAGCTAACATTTGATATTAACGATGATGTTGCTGCACCGTTTATTGCTCCAGCGATTAACTTTGGTGCGAAGCCACAAATGGCTATTTTACGTGAGCAAGGAGTTAACTCCCACGTTGAAATGGCAGCCGCGTTTGATCGTGCTGGCTTTGAAGCTAAAGATGTTCATATGAGTGATATTCTTAGCGGTAAGGTACAGTTAGATGGCTTTAATGGTTTAGTTGCTTGTGGTGGCTTCTCATATGGTGATGTATTAGGTGCTGGTGAAGGTTGGGCAAAATCAGTATTGTTTAACAATATTGCTCGTGACCAGTTTGCTGCATTTTTTAATCGTCCAGATACGTTGGCATTAGGTGTGTGTAATGGTTGTCAGATGATGTCTAACCTACATGAGTTAATCCCAGGCGCTGATTTATGGCCACGTTTTGTGCGTAATGAGTCTGAGCGTTTTGAAGCGCGTTTTAGTTTGGTTGAAGTACAAAAGAGTGATTCTTTGTTCTTTAATGAAATGGCGGGTTCTAGAATGCCAATTGCCGTTTCTCACGGTGAAGGGCGAGTTGAAGTGCGTAATGCTGCTCACCTTACTGCGATTGAGCAATCTGGCACGATTGCGCTTCGTTACCTTGATAACTATGGTAACGTAACTCAAAATTATCCAGCGAACCCGAACGGCTCACCCAATGGTATTACTGGTTTAACGACCCAAGATGGGCGTGTCACTATCATGATGCCACATCCAGAGCGTGTATTCCGTACTGTCGCTAACTCTTGGCATCCAGATGATTGGAATGAAAATAGCCCATGGATGCGTATGTTCCGTAATGCACGGGTTAACTTTAGCTAACGTTGACGTTATCTAGCATTATAAAAGCTGCCATTGTTGGCAGCTTTTTTTATGTGGTAACTATGGCAATTATAAAATTAAGGATGAAGTTGACATTGATCACATTAACCGTGAAAAAACATTGGGATAATTAACGTAACCAATAAGTAAAAATGACCACAGTGTCGTTACAAGGATGAAACAATAATAATGGGATTGGATATTCCCAGCAGTTATCGCCTAATTGGTGCGACTAAATTACTTGCTGTTGTAGTGATTATTGGTCTAATTCAACATGTTGAGATGTTAATTCATGCATTAAGATTTGATTTGCTTGGTATGGTGCCAGTGATTGTCACGATATTGGTCTTGATTTCAGGTGTACTTGCCTGTATTGGATTATTTCTGGGTCAGAAATGGGGGTTTATTCCGCTCTATTTCTATATACCCGCTGTAACATTATTTCTGCAATTTAGTTTGATTCCTTTTATTCCTAATGTTTTTCCTGCTAAATATCATGATATTGCTATTATGGTGATCAATGGTTTGGTATTACTGTATTCAGTGTTGCTACTTTTGCGGCGCATGGAGACTAATTACATTCAAGACTATTAAATGTTATTAAATTACGGCATTGAATCTGTGATAATAACCTTAATTTAATCAAGTCGGTGATCTCGGTCCCGATCTTCTGCTCAGCAAAGGATGATGATAATGAAAAAAATTGAAGCCATTATTAAGCCATTTAAACTTGATGATGTTCGTGAGGCGTTAGCTGAAGTGGGTATCACAGGCATGACAGTGTCAGAAGTAAAAGGATTTGGTCGTCAAAAAGGCCATACTGAACTTTACCGTGGTGCAGAATACATGGTCGATTTTTTGCCTAAAGTTAAAATCGAAATTGTTGTAACAGATGAAGTTGCAGAGCAATGTATTGAAACAATTGTGGAAACTGCACAAACGGGCAAAATTGGCGATGGTAAAATCTTCATGTTTGATATTGAGCGTGTAGTACGTATTCGTACTGGCGAAGAAGATGAAGATGCTATTTAAATTGTGGTGATCAATCATAATTGAGATTGAATTTGGGGCAGCTAAGCAGCCCCTTTTTTATGGGATTATTTTTTAGGTTGGAGAGTTGCAGTATAGCGTTCAGGCTTGTAATTAATTGCCAATACCATATTGATCATAATCACACCCACAATAGACAGTATTAACAACTCTGGACTGATAAATAGACAAGAAGTAATTAAAATCATGCTATCAATCGCAAGTTGAATTTTACCGGCAGAAATTCCAAATTTATGCTGTAGAAACAGCACCAGTACATTAAAGCCGCCAAGGCTAGTACGGTGCCGAAAAAGGATCAACATCCCCACTCCCAGTAATAAGCCGCCAAATACTGCGGCAAAAACAGGGTTAAGTACCTCAATGGTGATCAAGTGCGGTAAAACATCAACCATTACGGAAACTAAGCCGCCACAAAGAATACTGCTAAGTGCAAACCGTTTACCCATTTGAAACCACGCCATTAAATAAAATGGGCAATTGAGAATAAAATACAATCCCCCTAATGAAATCGGTATAAAGTGACTGACTAACAAAGCTAACCCCGCAGTTCCGCCAGTTAATAAATGGCTTTGTTGGAGTAAAAAAAGTCCCACTGCGGCAAATAGTGTCCCGGTAAAAATAGCAATAACGTTTTCATAGCTTGGGTGTTTATTGATGTGCACATTATCCTCCTTGTGATGAATTACGATTGTAAAAGGATTAAGGAGTTAACAATAGTTTGCATGTTAAATTAGTGATTGTGGTACGTATTTAATTATTTACGGTAATGTAAAATAATTGAGTGATTTTGAGGTGGCTGTCTACATCAGTGTAAAGTAAAAAACAGCGTGTAAAATTCAGTTAAACCATCAAGATAATAAATAAAACATCATTTAGGACTTTCTGATTTAGATCAATTTATGTAAGATGGTCGACAGATAAAAAGTAAAACGAAAACGTTTGCGTCCCCGTGGCGCCTAGGTTTGTTGTTTTTCGTTTTTTACTTAAAAATAGTATAAAACTTAGCTGAGTCAGGAGATACAGATGTTAAAGCGCGATATGAACATTGCTGATTATGATGCGGAACTATTTGCAGCTATTCAGGAAGAAACTGCCCGTCAGGAAGAACACATCGAGTTGATTGCTTCTGAAAACTACACTAGTCCACGTGTAATGGAAGCGCAAGGTTCTCAGCTGACAAATAAATATGCTGAAGGTTACCCAGGTAAGCGTTATTACGGTGGTTGTGAGTTTGTTGATAAAGCTGAGCAGCTTGCAATTGATCGTGCTTGTCAGCTATTTGGTGCTGAATATGCAAACGTTCAACCGCATTCAGGCTCTCAAGCGAATAATGCTGTTTATATGGCATTGTTGAATGCAGGCGATACTGTATTAGGTATGAGCTTGGCACATGGTGGCCACTTAACGCATGGTTCTCCTGTAAACTTCTCTGGTAAGTTATATAACATCATTCCTTATGGTATTGATGAAAATGGTCAAATTGACTATCAAGAAATGGAAGCTTTAGCGTTAGAGCATAAACCGAAAATGATCATCGGTGGTTTCTCTGCTTATTCTCAAGTTGTTGATTGGGCTAAAATGCGTGAAATCGCTGACAAAGTTGGCGCATATTTCTTTGTTGATATGGCACACGTTGCTGGTCTTATTGCTGCTGGTGTTTATCCAAACCCAGTACCACATGCGCATGTGGTAACAACGACGACCCATAAAACATTAGCGGGTCCACGTGGTGGTTTGATCCTATCAAGCGAAGGCGAAGATCTTTATAAAAAGTTAAATTCAGCGGTTTTCCCTGGCGGCCAAGGTGGCCCATTAATGCATGTTATCGCAGCAAAAGCGGTTGCATTTAAAGAAGCGATGGAGCCTGAGTTCAAAGTTTACCAAGCAAATGTGGTTGTAAACGCAAAAGCAATGGTTGATGAGTTTATCAAGCGTGGTTATAACATTGTCTCTGGTAGTACTGAAAATCACTTGTTCCTAGTGGACTTGATTGATAAAGGTATTACAGGAAAAGAAGCGGATGCAGCACTAGGTGCAGCGAATATTACTGTTAATAAAAATAGCGTTCCAAATGACCCACGTAGTCCATTTGTAACTTCAGGTATTCGTGTTGGTACGCCTTCAATTACACGTCGTGGTTTTAACGCTGATGATGCACGTCAACTTGCGGGTTGGATGTGTGATGTGTTAGATAACGTCAATGATATTGCGGTTATTGAAGCAACTAAAGTGAAAGTACTTGAAATTTGTAAGCGTCTCCCTGTTTACGCATAATGTGGTGATGGTGGGGTGATTTAATCCCCATCATTATACGCTCATATAAGGCTTGCCTGTTTATAGGTGAGCCTTTTTTGTTTTATTAATAAAGTAACAATTATAATTATTAATGATAATTGTTACTTTTTAAGCCAATTTATTAGAAAAAAAGGGGTGATAGTCTTATTAAAGCGATGAAATGGGTTACACTGAGTCGATTGAATGTAGGAGGCTAAATGCATTGTCCTTTTTGCGGTGCAAATGACACCAAAGTAATCGATTCTCGATTGGTTGCAGATGGCCACCAAGTGCGCCGACGCCGCCAATGTTTAGCGTGTAATGAACGCTATACTACGTTTGAAACGGCAGAGCTTGTTATGCCTCGCGTAGTTAAAACAAATGGTAACCGTGATCCGTTTAATGAAGATAAATTACGCGGCGGTATTCAACGTGCGTTAGAAAAACGTCCAGTGAGTACTGATGATATTGAACGTGCGATCAATAGCATTAAATCTTGCCTTCGAGCGACGGGTGAACGTGAAGTCCCGTCAGAGATGATAGGTAATTTAGTTATGGAAGCATTAAAAGAATTGGATAAAGTTGCTTATATCCGTTTTGCTTCTGTTTATCGCAGTTTTGAAGATATTCGTGAGTTTGGTGAAGAAATCGCCAAGCTGGAACGTTAAGACTAATAAATAATGACACACACTGATCAACAAATGATGTCGCGAGCGATAACGCTTGCCAAGCATGGCTGTTATACCACCGCACCTAACCCAAATGTTGGGTGTGTGATTGTCAATGATGGCGACATTGTCGGTGAAGGTTATCATTATCAAGCAGGGCAACCTCATGCTGAAGTGTTTGCCTTGCGACAGGCACAGCAGCGTGCACAAGGTGCAACGGTATATGTCACCTTAGAGCCTTGCTCTCACTATGGACGCACACCACCTTGTGCTGAAGCCTTAATCAATGCCAAGGTCGCGCGGGTTGTCTGTGCTATGGTTGATCCTAATCCCGCTGTTGCTGGACGAGGTATTGCCTTATTGCGAGCTGCTGGTATTGAGGTTGATGTCGGTGTATTAGCATCTCAAGCACAAGCACTCAATCCTGGTTTTATTAAGCAAATGTCACATCAAATGCCGTATGTAGAGCTCAAACTAGCGGCGAGTTTAGATGGACGAACAGCATTAGCGAATGGTGTCAGTAAATGGATAACCGGCCCTAAAGCGCGCGCTGACGTACAACATTTTCGTGCGCAGGCAGGAGCTATCTTATCAACCAGTGCCACTGTTATTGCAGATGATCCTTCATTGAATGTCCGTTGGAGTGAATTAGAAGAGTCAGTCCAGCAAGCCTATCCTCAGTCCGCATTACGTCAGCCTACACGGGTTATTATTGATAGTCAGAATCGACTCACGCCTGAATACCAACTGTTTCATCTTCCGGGAGAGACCATCCTTGCTCGAACTGAAATCGGTACAGAAGCGTGGCCTGATTCAGTACAACAATGGCAAATCCCCACTCAAACCGATAGTCATCAGCTTGATTTAGTTGTTTTAATGTCGCGGTTGGCAAATTACGGTATTAATCATATTTGGGTTGAAGCTGGCGCTGGTCTGGCCGGAGCATTATTGCAACAGCAGCTAGTTGATAGTTTGATTTTATATCAAGCACCTAAGTTGATGGGCAGTGATAGCCGAGGTTTGATTGATATCACTGGGCTGACAGCAATGTCACAAACACCGCTATTAACGATAACTGATGTTTGTATGATTGATTGTGATATTCGCATTATAGCAACCGTACATAATAATAAATAAAGTAGTGAAATTAAGGGTTTATCATGTTCACTGGAATTATAGAAGCTGTCGGTAAAATATCTGCGCTAACACCTAAAGGTGCTGATGTTTCTGTTACCGTTGATTCAGGATTATTAGATTTAGCTGATGTTAAGCTAGGCGATAGTATTGCCACTAACGGCGTATGTCTCACTGTCGTAAAACTGACGGGTAAAGGTTATGTTGCTGATCTTTCATTAGAAACATTAAACCGTACTGCATTTGCAAATTATAAAGCCGGCCAAGTCGTTAATTTAGAAAAAGCCATGTTAGCAACCACGCGTTTTGGTGGGCATATGGTTTCTGGTCATATTGATGCTGTCGCTGAAGTGATTGAGCGGCAGCATATTGGTCGTGCAATTGAATTTTGGATTAAAGTACCGCCACAGCTTGCAAAATATATTTCAGAGAAAGGTTCGGTGGCTGTCGATGGTATCAGCTTGACGGTGAATGCTGTTCGTGGCGATGAGTTTAAATTAACGATTGTGCCACATACTGCTGCTGAAACGACAATGGCTGATTTCAATGTTGGTCGTAAAATTAACCTTGAGGTTGATGTTATCGCGCGTTACCTTGAACGGTTAATGCTTGGTGAAAAAGCAGCAGAGAAACAATCTAAAGTAACGATGGATTTATTGGCGAGAACAGGGTTTCTCGGTTAAGCATTGCTTTATGGTCAATAAAGCAACATAAGAATAAGGGTAGTATTATGGCTTTAAGTAGTGCAAAAGAAATCATTGATGATATTCGCCAAGGAAAAATGGTTATTTTGATGGATGATGAAGATCGCGAAAATGAAGGCGATCTTATTATTGCATCAGAAAAAATCACCCCTGAAGCCATTAACTTTATGGCAATGTATGGTCGTGGTTTAATTTGCTTAACATTAAGTAAAGCGCGTTGTCAGAAATTGGGCTTACCATTGATGGTTCAAGATAATACTGAACAATTTGGTACACCTTTTACCATTTCTATTGAAGCTGCGACAGGTGTTACAACAGGTATTTCCGCTGCAGATCGTGCCCGTACTGTACAAGCAGCCGTTGCTGCTGATGCGACGGCGGCTAATATTGTAATGCCTGGTCATATCTTTCCATTGATGGCACAAGAAGGCGGCGTACTTACTCGCGCAGGCCATACTGAAGCGGGTTGTGATATTGCGCGTTTAGCAGGTCTTGAACCATCAAGCGTTATTGTAGAGATCTTGAATGAAGATGGCACCATGGCGCGTCGTCCACAATTAGAGATTTTTGCTGAGAAACATGGTCTAAAGCTCGGTACAATTGCTGATCTTATTGAATACCGTAATCACCATGAAACCACCATTGAACGTGTTGGTGAATGTAAGCTCAATACTGAATTTGGTGAGTTTGATATGATCACTTATCGCGATAAGATTGATGATCAAATTCATTATGCGTTGTGTAAAGGTGACATTGAAGCTGATGCTGCGACATTAGTACGTGTGCACTTACAAGACACCTTTAAAGATATTCTACAATCAGGTGCGACTCAGTGGACATTGCCTGCAGCAATGCAACGTATCAGTGCAGAAAATGGGGTACTGGTGATACTGAGTAAGCAAGAATCAACTGATAGTATTATTAACAAAGTTAAAAATATTGCGGCTGAGAAAGAAGGCCGACCACAAGTGAAGATGAGTCCATATAATCCATCACGCCAAGTTGGTGTTGGTTCGCAAATTTTATCTGATCTTGGTATTGGTAAGATGCGTCTATTATCATCAAGCACACAACGTTATCATTCACTGTCAGGTTTTGGCCTTGAAGTCGTTGAATATATTTGCGAATAACGATCTATTTTGACTAACAGCATTTAGGTGTTGAGCATTATTATGATTGATAATGTGTGCTTATTGGTTGGTTCTACAACGAATAAGCAATAAATTTTAACAAATCCTCTGAAACCGACGGTTGTGCGTAGCAGACATATCGTAAAGTGTGTTAGACTCCCGCGGTTTCTCAAACCGGAAAGACATAGTCACAGGAAGGCCCATGAAGGTAATTGAAGGCGCCATCGCGGCACCAAACGCAAAAATTGCTATCGTAATTGCACGCTTTAATAGCTTTATTAACGAAAGTTTACTTTCAGGTGCATTAGATGCGCTGAAACGTCAAGGTCAGGTTAGTGAAGATAATATCACTGTTGTTCGTTGCCCTGGTGCTTATGAACTACCGCTTGTTGCCCAGCAAGTCGCGAAGAGTGATCGCTATGATGCTATCGTAGCATTAGGCTCAGTTATTCGTGGTGGAACACCTCATTTTGACTATGTTGCCGGTGAGTGTAATAAAGGTCTAGCACAAGTTGCACTAGAGTATAATACTCCAGTTGCTTTCGGTGTGTTGACTGTTGATTCTATAGAACAAGCCATTGAGCGTGCCGGTACCAAGGCTGGTAATAAAGGGGCAGAGGCTGCACTAAGCGCGCTCGAAATGGTAAATGTCCTGTCCCAAATCGAATCCTAATGGGGGTTACTGTGAAACCAGCCGCGCGTCGTAATGCACGTCAATTTGCTGTACAAGCAATTTATTCTTGGCAACTTACTAAAGGTAATGTTGCTGATATTGAACAATATTTCCTTTCTGGCGATAAGTTTGAAGAAGAAGAACATCAAGCTGATGCGCCTGTATGTAAAGCGCCTGATACTGATGTTAGCTACTTCCGTGATTTATTTGCAGGTGTTGTATTAAGTCATCAAGAACTTGATAGCAAAATGCGCCCATATTTGTCTCGTCCGCTTCAGGATCTAGACCAGATGGAACTTGCACTACTTCGTCTTGCAATGTACGAGATGGTTAAGCGTGAAGACGTACCATTTAAAGTTGTGATTAACGAAGCAATCGAATTAGCGAAACTCTTCGGTGCTGAAGATAGCCACAAATTCGTCAATGGTGTATTAGATAAAGCTGCACCATCTCTACGTAAAAAAGATAAATAATTTTTTATTGCGTTGAGTAAGATGAAAGAAGTCAGCTTATTAGCTGGCTTTTTTTTATTTAGGGAAAAGAGAACCATGGCAAAAAATGAATTTGATATTATCAAACATTATTTCGCACAGCAGCAATTACATCGCGATGATGTCGCTTTAGCGATAGGTGATGATTGCGCCTTAGTTGATGTACCTGCTGATCATTATATAGCGGTAAGTACTGACTCTTTAGTTGCTGGTACCCACTTTTTAGCCGATGCTGATCCAGCATTGGTTGCTTATAAGGCATTAGCATCTAATTTAAGTGATTTAGCTGCAATGGGTGCAACGCCAGCATGGGTGTCATTAGCGTTAACATTACCTACGATTGATGAAGCGTGGTTAGCGCCTTTTTGCCATAGTTTTTTTGAGTTAGCCAATCAATATAATATTCAATTAATTGGTGGCGATACGACTAAAGGTCCATTGAGTATCACATTAACGGTGCAAGGATTAGTGCCTCGAGGTCAAGCATTAACTCGCAGCGGGGCCCAAGTCGGTGATGATGTTTATGTTACAGGTAACCTTGGCGATAGCGCCGCAGGGCTAGCATTGATATTAAACCAACACCACTGTGATGCCAATTTAGCATCGGTACTTGTTGAACGTCATTTTAAAGCCTCTCCTCGAATTAGTGTTGGTGAGTCTTTACGTGGTATTGCTTCGGCTGCATTGGATATTTCTGATGGTGTGGTTGCAGATGTGAAGCATATTGTTGATAGATCGAAGGTGGCAATTGAGATTGACGTTGAGCAATTACCGCTATCTGCTGAATTGTTAGCATTTTGTGGTGGCGATCGACAACGAGCACAACAGTTGGCATTATCCAGTGGTGAAGAATATGAACTTTGTTTTACCGCCCCTACTGCTAAGCGAGATGCATTAAAAGCTGCTTTAGCGCATACTAATGTTAAATATAGTTGCATTGGTAAAGTGAAGGCGGGTAGCAATCTGTCATTATTACAGCTAGGTAAACCACTGACATGGCAATTATCTGGTTGGGATCATTTTGTCGTTACAAATAACTAAGGTATTCGCGTGAGCACAAATCCAAAAGATTTATTAAAAATGAACAATCCTTGGCATTTATTAGCCACAGGGTTTGGCAGTGGTTTAGCAAAATATATCCCTGGTACTATGGGAACGCTGGCGGCAATTCCTTTATACCTTATTCTGGCCCAATTACCTTTTGGTTGGTATTTAGTGGCAGTATTAGTCGCTGCTATTATCGGGATCCGTATTTGTCATATTACTTCGAGTGATATGAAGGTGCATGATCATGGCAGTATTGTATGGGATGAATTTGTTGGGTTCTGGATTACGATGGCGGTTGCGCCAACGGTATCGTGGAAATGGATCTTAACTGGTTTTATTCTATTCCGCTTTTTTGACATGCTTAAGCCATGGCCGATCAGTTGGTTAGATAAACATGTTGAGGGTGGTTTTGGAATCATGATTGATGATGTTTTAGCTGGATTTATGGCGATGATATCATTATGGTTCATTGGCTACTGGTTAGGCTTTTAAATCATAAGCACTGATAACGAACAATAAAAAAGCCATGAAGTTAATTTTTCATGGCTTTTTTGACCGTATTATTTGAGCTAATTAATGCTTATTTGGCAAGATACTCAAGAATTTGTTTCTCAATGCCTGGGCCGTCAATTTCTAGCATTTGATGCAGCTCAGCTTGGGTACCTTGTTCGATGAAACGATCAGGTAAACCAATAGTTAGTACCGGCATAATGCATTTCTGTTGCATTAGAAACTCAATCACACCGCTACCAGCACCGCCAGCAATAGCATTTTCTTCAACCGTTACTAACACATCATGGTTAGCGGCTAGTTCAAGAATTAATGCTTCATCAAGTGGCTTCACAAATCGCATGTCTGCCACCGTTGCATTCAAGTTTTCAGCAGCATCTAAGCTATAACCTAGCATGGCACCAAAATTTAAAATCGCAACTTTTTCACCTTGGCGACGGACAATACCTTTACCAATTTCTAATGCTGTCATGGTGTCTTCGACTTCAGTACCGAGACCACAACCACGCGGATAGCGTACAGCGGTAGGACCTTGATGCTGATGACCGGTATAAAGCATTTGGCGACATTCATTTTCGTCACTTGGTGCCATGATCACCATATTGGGGATGCAGCGCATAAAACTAATATCAAACGCACCTTGGTGAGTTTGACCGTCAGCGCCAACTAATCCTGCGCGATCAATAGCAAACATTACCGGTAAATTCATAATAGCGACATCATGAATTAATTGATCATAGCCACGTTGTAAGAAGGTTGAGTAGATCGCCACAATCGGGTGGTAACCACCAATTGCCATGCCGCTTGCTAGTGTAACGGCATGCTGCTCGGCAATTGCTACATCAAAATATTGGTCTGGATACTCTTTTGAAAAGCGCACCATACCTGAGCCTTCACGCATGGCTGGTGTAATCGCCATGAGCTTGTCATCGACAGCTGCCATATCACATAACCAGTCACCAAAGATTTTAGAAAAAGTTGGGCTAGTATTTTTTGCTTTAGGCAGTGGCTTTTCGCTTAAATCAAATTTTGGTACGGCATGGTAATTAATTGGATCAGCTTCTGCGGGCGCATAGCCTTTACCTTTTTTAGTCATGACATGCAGAAATTGCGGCCCTTTAAGGTGACGCATATTCTTGAGCGTTTTTACTAACTCATCAATATCATGGCCATCAATTGGACCGATATAATTAAATCCAAGTTCTTCAAACATCGTACTTGGAACAACCATGCCTTTAATATGTTCTTCAGCACGTTTAACGATTTCTTTAATCGGTGGCGCATTAGATAGTACTTTTTTTCCGCCTTCGCGAATTGATGCGTAAAAGTTACCTGCTAGTAAATGGGCTAAGTGATTACTTAAGCCGCCAACATTTTCAGAAATTGACATCTCATTGTCATTAAGGATGACTAACATATCGCTATGTATATCACCGGCATGGTTCATGGCTTCAAATGCCATTCCTGCTGTGATTGCACCATCGCCAATGACACTGACAACTTTACGGCCAAGCGCTTCTTTTTCTGCCGCAATAGCCATACCTAAACCGGCACTGATTGAGGTAGACGAGTGGCCTACTGACAGAACATCGTATTCACTTTCACCACGCCAAGGAAAAGGATGTAATCCACCTTTTTGGCGAATAGTTGACATCTGATCGCGACGGCCAGTTAAAATTTTATGTGGGTAAGCTTGATGACCAACATCCCAGATCACGTGATCAAATGGGGTATTATAGACATAGTGAAGCGCAACGGTCAGCTCGACTGTACCGAGTCCGGAGGCAAAGTGGCCGCTAGTTTGGCTAACCGTCTTGAGTAAATAAGTACGTAACTCATCACAGACTTGAGGTAGACTTTCAGCGGGCAATAATCGTAATTCATCTGGCGTATTAACTAATGCGAGATGCGGGTATTTTGATATATCCAAAGTCATAACAGTTCGGCGCTTTTACTGATTTTAGTTGTTGCGCTCGATAACATATCGGGCAAAAACTTCCAATTGATAGGTATTGTAAGGTATTGCTGCTAATGCTTGTAGCGCTTCTTGATAAAGTTGTTGTGCTTTTTGTTGCGCACCTTCTAACCCGAGTAAGGCGGGGTAGGTACTTTTATCAAGCTCAAGATCTGAACCTTGAGGCTTGCCTAGCGTTTCAGTGTCGCTGATTACATCTAAAATGTCATCTTGAACTTGAAATGCGAGGCCAATGGCATCGGCATACTTGTCTAGCTGTGGCAGAATTTGACGTCCTTTTTCGCCTGCTGCCAGCGCACCTAAGCGAACCGCACAACGGATCAAGGCGCCTGTTTTATGTTTATGAATTAATTCTAGTTGCTCAAGTCCAACATGTTGGCCTTCAGCTTCTAAATCGAGAGCTTGTCCAAGACACATTCCTGCAGCGCCAGATGCTTGTGCTAATTCACTGACCATTGCTATACGTTGTTGATGTCCTTCTGGACTCAAGCGGCCTTGGGCAATAATTTCAAAAGCTAATGTTTGTAGGGCATCACCAGCTAAAATAGCCATTGCTTCATCAAATGCGATATGACAAGTAGGCTGGCCGCGGCGTAAAGCATCATTATCCATTGCTGGTAAATCATCATGAATTAATGAATACGCATGAATGCATTCAACAGCAGCGGCGGCAGTATCGAGATCGTCATAATCGACCCCAAGCATTTCACCAGTAACATATGTTAGGTAAGGGCGCGCACGTTTTCCACCCAGCAGAGTACCATGCTTCATCGCTTTTAGCAGGGTTTGCTCTGAAAAAGGCTGTTTTGTTAACCAATTAATTAAGCATTGGTTGTTACGTTGTTGCAGCGTTTTAAGTGTCTGCGATAGCGATACACTATTCGTCATGGCTTGGCTCAAAGTCAGTTAGTGGCGCATTATCATCTGCGCGTAATAAAATTTCTACTCGTTGTTCTGCTTGAGTTAACTTTAATTGACTGTTACGAGCTAATGAAATACCACGCTCAAATTTCTTTAGCGCATCTTCTAATGGAATATCACCTGATTCTAGTTCATTGACAATGGCATCTAGCTCATCAAGTGCGGCTTCGAATGCCATATTTTCTGGTTTTTTTGCTGCCATATCATTTTCACTCTTATCTAAGTGCAAGAAAAATAACGTAGTGACTATCTAAGGTCAAATTATGTCACAGTAATCTGTGCCACAGACAGTAATTTTCATAGTTGGGATCAATAAATATCACTCAATGATAGAAATAAAACCCTAAATGAAACGTAATTATGGCCGATAAAGAGTTAGCTTGCGGTAGGTAGTGCTATTGATCTTTTATCCTATAGATCGCAATGTTTTATTTTATAAGGCGATTATGGTGCTGCTGTTTGATGAACCGTTAATATTATCCTTATAAATTCTTGTTCTATGTTAACTGGCTGTTAGATCGTTAACGTAATAATTATCAACGGCAGTTAAGGAGATTTTGCGTGGATTTGGCAACTCTTATCGGATTATTTGGAGCATTCGCTTTTATTTTAATGGCAATGTTGGTAGGGGGCGATTTGGTGATGTTTGCCGATGCTTCCTCCGTTTTCATTGTCATTGGCGGTAGTTTGTTTGTTGTACTGATGAAATACAATATCCATCAGTTTTTTGGCGCGGCTAAAATTGCAGCTAAAGCGTTTATGTTTAAAACCGATAAACCTGATGATCTGATCGCTCAAATTGTCACTATGGCTGATTCTGCGCGTAAAGGCGGTTTTTTAGCATTAGAAGAAATGGAAGTGGGGAATCCTTTTTTACGCAAAGGTATTGATTTACTGGTTGATGGTCATGATGCTGATACTGTGCGGATGATGCTAAGAAAAGACATTGCTTTAACCAATGAGCGCCATGAACAGGGCGCAAGTATTTTTTCATCACTCGGTGATGTTGCACCTGCAATGGGAATGATCGGTACGCTAATTGGTTTGGTGGCAATGCTGTCGAATATGGATGACCCTAAATCGATAGGCCCTGCGATGGCTGTGGCATTGTTAACCACATTATATGGTTCTATCTTGGCTAATATGGTGGCATTACCTATCGCTGATAAACTGATGCTGCGTAAAAATGAAGAACGTTTGAATAGGTTGTTGATTCTTGATGGCGTACTTGCAATCCAAGAAGGACAAAATCCGCGGGTGATAGATAGTTATTTAAAAAATTATCTGCATGAGAAAAAACGTCGATTAAATTTTGATGAATAAGAGCTAATGATGGATTCTTTACCACCAAAATATAAAAAAGGCTCCCCACCATGGATGGCGACATTTGCTGATCTGGCAACGCTATTGATGTGTTTTTTTGTGTTGTTATTGTCATTTTCTGAAATGGATGTACTGAAATTTAAACAAATTGCTGGCTCAATGAAATATGCATTTGGGGTGCAAAATGTACTGGATGTTAATGATATACCGAAAGGCACCAGTGTTATTGCTCAAGAATTTCGTCCTGGTCGCCCAGAACCGACTCCGATTGAAGTGATCATGCAGCAGACAATAGATATGACTAAGCGCTCCTTAGATTTTCATGATGGCGTATCAGAGCGTGAAGGTGGATCGCGTAAAGACACGGTTACATTAGATGGTGGTAAAAATGATAATACCGACCTTGAGCAACGCGACCAACAACAGCAAGCTCAATCACAAGATCAGATCACTCAAGTATTAACTCAAGCATTAGCGCGAGAGATCACTGACGATACCGTAGAGATTGAATCGTTTGGTCAACAATTGGTGATCCGCATTAAAGAAAAAGGGGCTTTTCCAGAAGGTTCTGCATTTTTACAACCTAAATTTATACCACTTATTCAACAAATTACAGAGTTAGTGAAAGATGTGCCAGGCATCATTCGTATTAGTGGTCATACTGACAATCAACCGCTAGATTCTGAACTTTATCGTTCAAATTGGGATATATCATCTCAACGAGCGGTGTCTGTCGCTCAGACGATGGAACAAGTAAAAGGCTTTAATCATCAACGGATGCGTGTTGTTGGCATGGCAGATACCGCCCCGATTGCTGATAATAAAACCATCGAGGGGCGTAGTCGCAATCGACGGGTTGAGATTTCAATTGTACAAGGTAAACCTTACTATTCGAAAGAAGTCAGCACTGATAACAACTAATCATTGAGTTTTTTGATGGGATATTTGCTGGTTGGCATGATTGTGACTAAGGTAAACACAACATAAATGCCAATAATAATCGCGCGCCACGGTAAGATAAGTGATGCTGTTAGCATATCCTTGTTTCAGTGGCAGACACCTTGCTGTATAATTTGCGCCTTTAATTCCGTTTGGTACTTTATTCTGTTTGGTACTTTAGACCCAGTGAAGCGAAGTGTGTTATGAAATTTATAGTTAAACCACATCCAGAGATTTTTGTTAAAAGTGACTCTGTACGTAAGCGTTTTATCAAAATTCTTGAATCTAACCTGCGCATTATTTTAAAGCGTCAGTCTGAGTCTGTTAGTGTTTACAACCGTCGCTTTTCATTAGAAGTGAACGAACCTGATGAAACTAAACGTGACATGGTACTTGCAGCATTAACGCAAACACCAGGTATTCACCATTCACTTGAAGTTCAACAGACGGAATTTACTGATCTTCATAATATCTTTGAGAAAACACTAGAACTTGTTGGTGATAGCCTTGAAGGTAAGACATTCTGTGTGCGCGCAAAGCGTGTTGGCCAACATGACTTCACTTCAATTGAAGCTGAGCGTTATGTCGGTGGTGGTCTTAATCAAGCGATTGAGTCCGCAAAGGTAAAACTTAAAAAACCTGATATTACCGTTAATATTGAGATAGAACATAATCTACTTAACCAAGTATTATTCCGTCATAAAGGTTTAGGTGGCTTCCCTCTAGGCACTCAAGAAGACGTATTAAGCCTTATTTCTGGTGGTTTTGATTCAGGTGTTTCAAGCTATCTCCATATTAAACGTGGCAGTAAAGTACATTACTGTTTCTTTAATCTTGGTGGTCCAGTGCATGAGATTGGTGTTAAGCAAGTTGCTCACTTCTTATGGAAAAAATACGGTTCATCTGCCAAAGTTAAATTTATTGCGGTTGATTTCGATCCTGTTGTGGGTGAGATTTTAGAAAAAGTTGACGATGGTCAAATGGGTGTGATCCTAAAACGTATGTTTATGCGTGCTGCGGGTCGTGTTGCTGATAAGTTTGGTATTCAAGCATTAGTGACTGGTGAAGCATTAGGTCAAGTTTCTAGCCAAACACTGACTAACCTTCGTATGATTGATAACGTGACCGACACGTTAATTCTTCGTCCGCTAATTAATTGGGATAAAGAAGATATTATCGATGTATCACGTCAGATTGGTACCGAAGATTTCGCAGCGACTATGCCTGAATTCTGTGGTGTGATCTCAAAGAGCCCGACAGTTAAAGCTGTAAAATCAAAGCTTGAGATTGAAGAAGCGAAATTTGACTTTACGATTCTTGATCGCGTTATAGATGAGGCACGAGTGATGGATATTCGTGAAATCGAAAAACAGAGCCAAGAACAAGCCCCTGAGGTTGAACTCGTTGATCTCATTGCTACTGATGCTGTCGTGCTTGATATTCGTAGCCCAGATGAAGAAGATGAAAGCCCGCTAGAATTAGACGGTGTGGAAGTGAAACATATTCCATTCTACAAGCTAGCTACTCAGTTTGGTGACTTACCGAAAGATAAGACTTACTTACTGTACTGTGCTCACGGTGTGATGAGTCGTTTACAAGCTTTATACTTGAAAGAGAATGGCTTTGAAAACGTGAAAGTGTATCGTCCACTGTAAATTAAAGCCTATTGGTCTTGTTTGGCCACTATAGCCTCTAAAAAAGCCCTCATTATGATCTGATCATTGAGGGCTTTTTATTTTTAAACTAAAACGTACATTAACGCTCAGGCATGACGTCGTAATGCATATTTGGCCATACCACCATTGATTCAGCGATAGGTGCTGTTTTGGCTTTGTTAGTCAGTTGGGTAACAATATCAAGTGCAAATTCTTGCGCAGTGCCTGGGCCTTGGCTGGTCAGTAATCGCGCCTGTTTGTCATATACCACCCGCTTAGGACGCAGTTGTGCTGCAGGAATTTGGTGATGAAAAGCAGGGTGACAGGTCATTAGTGCTTTAGTAAACATATCATTAGCTGCAAACATAATTGCAGGTGTCGCACAAATAGCGGCAATTAACTTACCATCATAGTGGTGCTGTTTAACAAACTCGACCACCAATGGACTATCACGAAAATGCTCGGCGCCAGCAACGCCACCGGGTAATACCACTGCATCAAATTGGTCATCAGCAATGGTTATTAATGCGGTATCAGCGACCAGTTTAATGCCACGTGAGCCCGCAACTATCAACGCACCATCTTCGGCGGCACTGGCAACAATCACTTCAAACTCTGCCCGTTTTAAAATAGCGATGGTGTTAATTGCTTCCATCTCTTCACTGCCAGGGGCAATACAAACGACAATACGAGGACATAATTCATTCATGGTCTTGTGACTCCATGTGTTTAATCGCCTGCCACAATTGTTTATTTATTGGTGTGTCAATGTGGTGGCGCTGAGCTTGTTGGACTAAGTAACCGCTAATATAGTCGATTTCCGTCAGGCGGTGATGAAAAATATCACGATTCATTGATGAATAATTGGCTGCGGTAGCAGTAATAACGGTATCAACTTGGTGGCGCAATTGTTGTTGGGTGGTACTAAACCCTTCCGCTGTCATTACTTGGGCGACTTCGTTACAAATATTATCAAGTTGTGATTGATAACAAGCTTGGGCTAAGTCACCGTTACAGCATTGGTTTACGGCTGTTAGCGGGTTAATTGCACAATTGATGGCTAATTTTTGCCATAGCGGTTGATAGATATTAGCTTGCCATTGGCTTGGAGATAATGCCGCGTTAAAGACTTTAGCAATATTGGATTGTGTTTGTGCTTGCTGATTGATAGCCCCCAGTGATGTTTGTCCTAAGCCTGTATGATGAACCGTTGTTGGGGTCGATTTGAAAGCGGCTTGAGAGGTGGTGGCATAGATAATTGGATTATGGGGTAATAATTGTTGGACTTGATGTTGGCTACCAATACCATTATGCATAATAACCACTACACAATCAGCGCTCAAATAGGGCAGTAGTGGAGTAATTGCTGTGGTGACTTGGAATGCTTTGACTGTAACAATAAGGAGCTCACTGGCTGCGAGAGCATGAGGATCATTACAGTTGAAAGAGTAGTTATTACTGGTGTTGGGTGCGTTCAATTCACTAAAATGGAGCGTTGTTTCTGTCGCAGAATTTCTGGTCCACAATTGCACATTATGCTGCTGTTGGGTTAATTTTACTGCCCATAATGCACCAATGGCACCAGCACCTAACAGGGTTATGTTCACAGTTGAGTCCGTTATTTAGCTAATTTATTGCATGATAACATTGTGATTAATAACAGCGATCAAAAAAGGCGCTATCAGCGCCTTTTTTTATGGTGTTATACCGTCAGCTTAGAATTTGTAAGATAGGCTGAAGTATTGTGAAACACCTGTTGATTTAAGACCCGCAGAGTCTTTAATGCCGTATACATTGTAGTAAGCTTTGAGGCCGTAACCAACCGCATAGCGATCTGTATGCCATACAAGGCCGTTGTACATTACACCGCCGTTGCTTGCTGATGCGTATTCTTTTTTCATACCAAATTGGTAATCAAGGTAACCTTGGTAAGAGATGAAAGTGCCGTTTTCAAAAGTATAAACAGGTTTGAACCAGTTAGTTGATACTTGGTAACCGTTCCAATCTTTTTTGTTCATGTCATACAATGAGTAAACATTGAAGCCCATTTTGCCTAACCATGGCATTTCAATGTCAGAACCTAGACCAACGAAGTAGTTATTAACGCCGCCGTTATTACCACCATAGTTAAATAGTGTCGCAACATACAATTCTTTTACAGGACCGAAAGATAAATCTTTACCAGTTAATGCATCAAGTGAAATGCGTGGTGCAAATTTCATGAACATTTTATCTGGTGAAGATGCTTTATCGCTGCTACTAGAGTTAGTTAGGTTAAATACATCAACGTAACCATAAAGATCAAAAATTCCTGAGCGACCACCAAATTCCATTTCTAAGTAGTCGTGACCTGAATGTGCATCTGCAGGACGAGGTAATTCTTTTAGCGCGTACATTAAGTTGAATTGCATCCATTTGTAATCATTCTTATGGATGTTGTCAGAGTAATCTGCCGCATTAGCTAACGAAGGTAGTGCTGTTGCTGCTAAAACGCTTAATGCTACTAGTGATTTGCGCATCTTGATATCTCGCTCATGTTGATCTAGATGGTGGGATTTTGGCCGCCCCGTTTTGTTGGCGCTGATTCTAGTGCTTTATTGCACGTTTGGGAATGAAACGATTGCGTCATCCTTTTCTACTTGTGATCATGATCTAATGTAATCGATTACACTGATTGTAAAGTGTGATATTGATCCATTGAGTAATGATAAAAGTGAACTTTAAATGTGCTTAATTGACTAACGGGCTTTAATTTTTGGAGGGCGATGTTAGAGAATAATGAAAGAGGAAGTTAGCTATGATGGCTAACTTCCTTTGGCGTGATTATTTTATAACAGGTTTTTAAGGCTGGTGGGTCGGTGTAGCGACAATATTAAGCGCTGAGTTATTGGCTAATATACGAATTAATATCAGCACTGGAATGCCCATTAATGCTGTGGTTAAGAAAAATACGTTATAGCCAAAGTGATCGATATAGACACCGGAGAAACCAGCAATAAATTTAGGGAATAACACCATTATCGAGCTAAATAGCGCATATTGGGTGGCAGAAAATGCGACATTGGTCAGGCTCGACATAAAAGTAATAAATGCTGCGGTTGCAATACCTGCCCCGAGGTTATCTGCTGAAATAACCACAGTTAACATTTCAATATTATTGCCGACGTAACTAAACACAATAAATAACAGGTTAGTGATCGCAGATAACAGTGCGCCTAGTGCCAGTATTTTGAGGGTGCCAAATTTACTGACTAAAATCCCCCCCAGTCCAGCACCTGCAATGGTCATTATGACCCCGAAAATTTTTGATACTGAAGCGACTTCATTTTTAGTAAAGCCCATATCAACATAGAACACATTTGCCATTACTCCCATTACAATATCTGAAATACGGTAACAGCTGATTAGAAGTAATATCAGTAGCGCATTTTTGCCGTAACGCTGAAAGAAATCTCGAAATGGCATAATAACTGCGGTATAGAACCACGCGCTCAAATTAGCATGGTGCTTATTGTAGCCTTTATTAAGCAGTAACTGTTTGTAATCCGCTTCTATAGAATCGATGGCACGATTATCAATTGTCGGTTCTTTGACAATCAAGGTCGTAATAACGCCAATCAACATCATGGCAGCCATCATAAAGTAAGCGCTTTTCCAGCCACTTGGATCATAACCTGTGTCCGAGCCAAACCATGCAGCAAACGCTAATGCTCCGGCTCCTGCCATGATCATAGCTAATCGATAACCTGCTAAATAGGTTGCAGATAATGCTGCTTGCATTCTTTCGGTTGCGAGTTCAATACGAAAAGCATCAATAACGATATCTTGAGTTGCAGAGGCAAAAGCGACCATGATGGCAAAAATAGCAAATTGAAGCAGGTCGGTTTGAGGATTACTTAACGCCATACCGCACAATGACAAAATAATCACAATTTGTGAAAATAGCATCCAGCCACGACGACGGCCAAATAGGCGTGAGAAAATAGGTAATGGAAAACGATCTACAAGTGGTGACCATGCCCATTTAAAACCATACGCTAAAGCTACCCAGCTAAAAAAACCAATACTGGTTTTACTTACATCAGCCTCTCGCAGCCAAAAAGACAGGGTACCAAACACTAATAAGATTGGTAAGCCTGATGAAAATCCGAGAGCTAACATGATTAAGGCTTTAGGGTTAGCATAAACTCGCCAACCTTGGGTATTTTGTTGAGGTGTCGCTTTATCCATATCTTCCTCTGGCAACCAACGTAACAATACTCGTCGTTAGCATACTGAATATTTGAGATTTTTGTTGTAAAACTAAAGCTTAGCAGCTATCAAAAATATGCGCATTGACTTGATGATTATCAGACAAATATTTTACTATTTAATTCTATTTAATCGCAGATTTATATAAATAAGTAATACTAAGGGCGATTTATTGCAGTAACTTCAGGGGATGGACCAATATTGAGTAAATAGCAGCTGAGGGTTGCTACTTTGTGCTGAATAAAGCGATCTCCGATTAACTGGTAATCACTTATACCATTTAATGTCTGTACTAAAGACCAATAGCTTGCTTCATATTGATTTGCAGGTTGTGGGTTGTCATGGGGTAGCGTCCACCATTGTGCTAATTGATGGTTAAATAAGTTTTGTAGTTGAATATAACTAATATCACCATGGCTGGCAGCTATCGCATTGAGTGCTAAAACGGGAGCGTTATCGACAACAAATTGTTGCAAACACCGTTCTTGTTCTGGCATTTCAGGACGATTATAAGCAAGTGTCAACATAGACGTCACCTGTTACGTGAGTGACTACGTACAGGTGACGTAATCACATTATTTAATGACTTTCATCGCTTCAATAATAATCGGTTGCGTTGGTATATTTTGCATACCTGTACGTAGATCTGTTGTTGTTTCTATGGTTGCCATTTTTTCAACTACAGGAAAGCCTTTTATTACCTTACCAAATACAGCATAGCCTGTTCGGTTACCTTGGGTATTTAAGAAATCATTATTTGCGAGGTTAATATAAAACTGACGCGTAGCCGAGTTTGGATTCTGAGTGCGTGCCATTGCAATTGTTGCGATATTATTGGCTAAGCCGTTGTCTGCTTCATTTTTGATTGGTGGGTAGCTAGGGCGCTGTTTTAATGCTTTATCAAACCCACCACCTTGTGCCATAAAGCCTGGAATAACGCGATGGAAAATAGTACCTACATAGCTACCATCATCGACGTAACGTAGAAAGTTTTTAGTGGTAATAGGTGCTTTAGCTTCATTCAGTTCAACGGTAAAGTTACCTAAATTGGTTGTAACCAACACTTTTGTGGCTGCGCTAACAGGTAACGCAACTAGCAAGCATAGTGCTAATAAAAAACGCGACATTTATACATTCTCCGTAAGGTATTTATTTAGTTCGCTATCGCTAGCGATTTCGTTGAGGACTGAATTCATGAGTTTATTCATGCTTGTTGCAATATCTTTATCTGATGCCTTTAGTGCATCTTCACGGCTTGAACGGCCTGAGTAACGCTTAATAAATTGTCCATCAGGAGTATTTACTGTTAATTGCAACTGTAACTCACTGTGCATGTTATATTTTACTAGCCCTTGTTTGACGGTGACTAAGGCTTTTTCAACAGTAACCATCATGGTTGATGTAGCACTATCCGTAATGCTAAATCCTTGGCCGCTAAGTTGTTGCGCTAACGCTTGGCGTAATGTGGTGGAAACGGGTTGTTGGGGTTGAATAACTTGCACATTTTCAGTACCGCTATCAATTGCCGCAATATAACTATTCGGTGCCTTATCAACACTGGTAAGGTTGAGGGCTTTATGATTTGCCCATGGCTGTGAGGTAAATACAGCGGTAGGCGTTAATGTAATCGGTGGTGTGGGTTGTGTTGCAGCACACGCACTTAATACTAATGTTGATGCTAGCAGAACGTATTTTTTTATCATAAAGCATTCCCTTTGCTTATTCGTGGAAGTAAGTAACTATTGTCGTTTAAATGTCTATTTAGACGACAATAAGGTTTAGTCTATTTTGTTGCGCGTAAGACAACAAATTTATCATTATGGCCAATGGTGTCGACTTTAGTGAAAATACGATTTAATTTTTCATGGTATTTTAACTGACGATTACCAATGATGATCAACTCGCCATGTGGACGTAATACCCGTTGTGCATCACAGAACATTTGCCAAGCAATGTGATCGGTAATGGTATTGTTTTGATGAAACGGTGGGTTACATAACACCAGATCAGCACTTTGATTGTTAAAGTTATCTAAGCAGTTAGCGACCATAACGTCGAATTTTTCTGTGCTCGCCAGGTTTAATTGTGCATTTTCTTGGCAAGATGCTGCCGCCATAAAACTTTCATCAACACAGGTAATATTAGCGTGTGGGTTTAAACGTGCCGCTTTAATGCCAATAACACCATTACCACAGCCAAGATCAATAATATCTTTGTATTGAGGCTTTGATTGAATGAAATCTAACAAAAAACGGCCGCCAATATCTAAGCTATCACTTGAGAATACATTGGCATAGTTAGTGATGGTTAGATCATGTTCTGGTACTGTCCAGCTTGTTGGCTGTGGCATTGGAGCTGCTAACGACTTATTGACAGTAGTGAAAATTAGTCGTGCTTTTTTGACCGCGAGTGACGTTTTAGTTTCACCTAAATATTTTTCAAACAGTTTTAATGTTGATGAATGAATTTCTTTTACTTTACCTGCGGTGATCACCACACAATCTTGTGGTAATAGATGACACAGTTGTTGTAACTGCCAACTAAGTAGCCGATTATTTTTAGGTTGTTTAATTAAGACTAATTGTGGATTAATTGGTAACTCAGCTAAACAATCGATAATCGCAATTGTCGGTAAATTGTTTTCGTTGAGGTTATTAGTAATGGCTTGTTGAGTAATAAATGAATCAGTTACGGTAGTGACTTGGGCTTGATTTGCAAACCAACAACTTAATGCACCGAAATTATCATTGATGATCAGTACAGGACGTTGAGGATCAAGTTCCATCGCGTGGCAATAATTGATCAAATATTCATCTGCGGCATCCCATGCTTGCAGGGTTTCATTTTTGCGTACTGGAAAACGGGTTAGCGTTAAAGTACGTTGGTGCAAGGTTAGCTCTGGTTTCATTAATAATAACTTTCGAGTATGTTGACGAAATAGTAGAGCATTTTCGCAGAACAGTGAAAGGCTTGAAAGGAAATCTATCAAGTTAACGCCATAATAATGCGCGATTGTTGTCGTTTATGGTAAAAATCGCTTTTAAACTGAGGATATTATGATTCAGCCCCAAATCGAAGCAAAGTTAAAGCACAGTTTTGATCCTGTGCATGTTGACGTAATCAATGAAAGTTATATGCACAATGTGCCTGATGGTTCTGAAAGTCATTTCAAAGTCGTCGTGGTCAGTGCTCAGTTTGAAGGTCAACGGCTTATCACCCGTCATCGAGCGGTAAATCAGTGTTTAGCTGATGAATTAGCAAACCATATTCATGCACTTGCGATTCATACTTATACTGAATCAGAATGGCAGCAACAACTGAATGCGCCAGCATCACCCCAATGTCATGGTGGCTCAACACTTGATAAGTGATAGAGCTATCAATTTTACTAAAGTCGTTAACTAAACGGCTTTTTTTATGCCATTTTGAATGACTTACAGTAATGACTGTGGTTGATTAATATTATTGATAAAATGTTAAAGATCTCTTAAAAATAATACTGATTATCTCATGGTTGATAATAAATTTGTGTTTATGTTGATATCATGTGTTGTTGAGTGGTGGTTTTTACAGCATTGTTAAATAATTAATAAATTTAAAAAATTCATATTTATGTAAAAATATCCTGTAAATGTGCAGTTGATCATGTTTATTAGTCAATAAAGCTATTGCGTCCTATTTGTTGCTTGGTTTTCACACGGAATCGCGTGGATTACCATAGAAAAAACGAGTTAATTAGTGGTAGAATCGCGGGCTGAAAAATTACTCGTTTATTAGGTTTGTAGCGAGATAGTTAACTGGATGTTGCGATGCGGAGTCGTTCTGTGGTTGTTGTCACTGCCTGTTTATCGATATCAGGCCAAGGAACGCAGTATCTTAATTACGCAATATGAAAATTCTTTTTTCCCTTTAATGTAGTGCAAGTGCGTATGATTACAATAAAAAAGGGTTTGGACATCCCAATCTCAGGGACTCCAGCCCAGGCGATACATGATGGCAATGCCATTTCTAAAGTCGCCTTGCTTGGCGAAGAATATGTTGGTATGCGTCCTACAATGCATACTCGCGTAGGGGATGTAGTGAAAAAAGGTCAGGTTCTTTTTGAAGATAAAAAGAACCCGGGTGTTAAATTCACTGCTCCAGCTAGCGGCAAGGTAGTTGAAGTTAATCGTGGTGCTAAGCGCGTTCTACAATCAGTAGTTATTGATGTAGAAGGTAATGAGCAAATTACGTTTAACAAATATGATGCAGCTCAATTAGCACAACTAGATCGTGCAGTTGTCGTTGATCAATTAGTTGAATCTGGTATGTGGACAGCGCTTCGTACGCGCCCGTTCAGTAAAGTACCTGCTGTTGGTTCAGAATCGAAAGCGATTTTTGTTACTGCGATGGATACTAATCCGTTAGCGGCTAACCCAGAAATAATCATCAATGAGCAAAATGATGCGTTCATTGCTGGTTTGACTGTGCTTTCACGTTTGACCAGTGGCAAAGTTTACGTATGTAAATCAGGTGCAAGCTTACCTCGTTCGGCTGAAGCTAACGTTGAAGAGCATGTATTTAACGGTCCACACCCAGCAGGTTTAGCCGGTACACATATTCATATGTTGTTCGGTGCTGATGCCAAGAATATTGCATGGAACATTAATTACCAAGATGTGATTGCATTTGGTAAGTTGTTCCTGACTGGTGAAATTTTCACTGATCGTGTAGTAGCACTTGCAGGTCCTGTTGTGACTAACCCACGTTTGGTACGTACACAAATCGGTGCTTCTATTTCTGAGTTAACTGATTCAGAAATGATGCCTGGTCAATTGCGTGTGCTATCAGGTTCAGTACTTAACGGTGTTAAAGCTGAAGGTGTTCATGGATACCTTGGTCGTTATCACTTACAAGTTTCTGCACTACGTGAAGGCTACGAAAAAGAATTCTTAGGCTGGATTGTTCCTGGTAAAAACAAGTTTTCTGTTACTCGCGCCTTTATGAGCCAGTTCTTCCCAGGTCAGTTGTTCAATATGACAACTACGACTAACGGTAGTGAGCGTTCTATGGTGCCAATCGGTAATTACGAAAAAGTAATGCCGCTTGATATTGAACCAACATTATTACTGCGCGATATCTGTGCCGGTGATATTGACAGTGCACAACAGTTGGGCTTACTAGAACTAGATGAAGAAGATCTAGCACTATGTACGTTCGTATGTCCTGGTAAATATGAGTTTGGTCCAATGATGCGTGAGTGTCTGGACAAAATTGAGAAGGAAGGGTAATTCATGGGTTTCAAGAATTTCCTCGAAGGTATCGAGCACCACTTTGAACCAGGTGGTAAGCATGAGCGTTGGTTTGCGTTGTATGAAGCGTTTGCCACTCTTATGTATACACCGGGACAAGTGACGCGTTCATCTGCGCACGTGCGTGACAGTATCGATCTAAAACGTATCATGATCATGGTATGGTTTGCGGTATTCCCAGCGATGTTCTGGGGTATGTATAACGTGGGTGATCAAGCGATTGCTGGTCTTAACCACCTATACACTGCAGATAAACTAACAGCAGTTATTGCTGCTGACTGGCATTACTGGTTTACCCAAATGCTTGGCGGTACGCTATCAGCGTCTGCTGGTTGGGGTAGCAAGATGCTACTTGGTGCAACTTACTTCTTACCTATCTACGCAGTAGTTTTTGCGGTTGGTGGTTTCTGGGAAGTGTTGTTCTGTATGGTACGTAAGCACGAAGTTAACGAAGGTTTCTTTGTAACGTCGATCTTATTTGCTTTGATCGTTCCGCCAACACTACCACTTTGGCAAGCAGCTTTAGGTATTACCTTTGGTGTTGTTGTCGCAAAAGAAATTTTTGGTGGTACAGGTCGTAACTTCCTTAACCCAGCACTTGCTGGTCGTGCTTTCCTATTCTTCGCATACCCAGGTCAGATTTCTGGTGACCTAGTATGGAATGCGGCGGATGGTTTTTCTGGCGCGACACCGCTAAGTCAGTGGTCTCAAGGTGGTCAAGCAGACGTAGTTAACACTATTACTGGTCAATCAATCACTTGGATGGACGCTTTTGTTGGTCATCTTCCAGGTTCAATTGGTGAAGTATCAACACTTGCTATCCTTATCGGTGGTGCATTTATTGTTATTATGGGCATTGCTTCATGGCGTATTATCGCCGGTACAATGATCGGTATGATCGTTGCTGCAACGCTATTTAACATTATCGGTTCAGATACTAACCCAATGTTCAACATGCCTTGGCAGTGGCACCTAGTTCTTGGTGGCTTTGCGTTTGGTATGATGTTTATGGCGACAGATCCAGTGTCAGCTGCGTTCACCAATAAAGCAAAATGGTGGTACGGCGCATTGATCGGTGCAATGGCTGTAATGGTACGTGTAGTTAACCCTGCATATCCAGAAGGTATGATGCTAGCGATTCTATTTGCTAACCTATTTGCACCTCTATTTGACAACCTAGTTGTTCAAGGCAACATCAAACGGAGACTGGCTCGTCATGGCAAGTAATAAGGATAGCTTCTCAAGAACGCTGATTTTTGTTGTAGTATTGAGCCTAGTGTGTTCAATCATCGTATCTACAGCAGCAGTTGTTCTACGTCCAAAACAGCAAGAAAATGCGGTACTTGACGTACAGCGTAATATTCTTGCTGTTGCGGGTCTGCTAAACAAAGACACTAACATCAAACAAACGTATAACCAGTTTATCGAGCCTAAGCTTGTAAACATTGATACTGGTAATTATGTTGCTGAAGTTGATGGCGAAAATGCAGCTAAATACAATCAACGTGAAGCAGCGAAGAATGATAAAGAATCTATCAAACTTCCAGCAAACGAAGATTTAGCAAAGATCATTCGTCGTGCAAACGTAGCGACTGTTTATCTTGTTAAAGATGCAGCTGGCACGCTAACTAAGGTGATCCTACCTATTCACGGTAATGGTTTATGGTCAATGATGTATGCATTCGTTGCTGTTGCAACTGATGGTAATACTATTGATGGCATCACTTACTATGATCAGGCGGAAACTCCTGGACTGGGTGGTGAGGTTGAAAACCCAACATGGCGTGAGCAGTTTGTTGGTAAGAAGTTGTACGATATGAACTTCAAACCTGCAATTAAAATCCTTAAGGGTGGTGCACCTGTAGGTACTGATCACCAAGTTGATGGTCTTTCTGGTGCAACGCTAACAAGTAACGGCGTACAGCATACCTTCGATTTCTGGTTCGGTGCACAGGGCTTTGGTCCTTACCTTGCTAAGTTACGTGCAGGAGATCTGAATAATGGCTGATACTAAAGAAATGAAAAAGATCCTGTTTGGACCTTTTATCAGCAATAACCCAATTGCATTACAAATTCTTGGTGTTTGTTCAGCGTTAGCGGTAACTACTAAGTTAGAAACTGCGTTTGTAATGACAATTGCAGTAACATTGGTAACTGCATTTTCGAACTTTTTTGTATCATTAGTTCGTAATCAAATTCCAAACAGTGTGCGTATTATTGCGCAAATGGCGATTATCGCATCATTGGTAATCGTGGTTGACGAAGTATTACGTGCTTACCTTTACGATGTATCAAAGCAACTATCTGTATTCGTTGGTTTGATCATTACTAACTGTATCGTAATGGGTCGTGCGGAAGCATACGCAATGAAATCAGCACCAGTACCAGCATTTCTTGATGGTATCGGTAACGGTTTAGGTTACGGTTTTGTGCTAATTACTGTTGCTTTCTTCCGTGAGCTTTTAGGCTCAGGTAAGTTATTTGGTATGCAGGTATTACCACTGGCTTCTGATGGCGGTTGGTACCACCCGAACGGTCTGATGCTGTTGGCTCCTTCTGCGTTCTTCCTAATTGGTTTCATGATCTGGATTATTCGTACTTTCCGTCCAGAACAAATAGAAGCGAAGGAGTAATAGGAATATGGAACATTATATTAGCCTATTGATTCGCTCGATTTTTATCGAGAATATGGCGTTATCTTTCTTCTTGGGTATGTGTACTTTCCTAGCTGTATCTAAGAAAGTTAAGACCTCTTTTGGTCTAGGTGTTGCGGTAATCGTAGTACTTACATTATCTGTACCGTTAAACAATCTTGTGTACAACTACGTACTTAAAGATGGTGCGATTTTCCCAGGTGTTGACCTTACCTTCTTGAACTTCATTACGTTCATTGGTGTTATCGCGGCATTGGTTCAGATCCTTGAAATGGTTCTTGACCGTTTTTTCCCGCCGCTATACAACGCGCTAGGTATTTTCTTACCGTTGATCACAGTTAACTGTGCGATCTTCGGTGGTGTATCTTTCATGGTGCAACGTGATTACAACTTCACAGAATCAATCGTCTACGGCTTCGGCTCTGGTGTTGGTTGGATGTTGGCAATTGTTGCGCTTGCGGGTATCCGTGAGAAGATGAAATACTCAGATGTACCTGCGGGTCTTCGTGGTTTAGGTATTACCTTCATCACTGTTGGTCTTATGGCGTTAGGCTTTATGTCTTTCTCTGGCGTACAGCTGTAATCAGGATAAGGAAGGAATAGTCAATGGATATTATTCTTGGCGTAGGCATGTTTACCTTGATTATCCTGGCTCTAGTTTTAGTGATTTTATTCGCTAAATCTAAGCTAGTACCATCAGGTGACATTACTATCTCAGTAAACGGCGATCCAGAAAAAGCGATCACCACAGGTGCAGGCGGTAAACTACTGAATGCACTTTCTGCTAACGGTATTTTCGTATCATCAGCATGTGGTGGCGGTGGCTCTTGTGGTCAGTGTCGTGTGAAGGTCAAATCTGGTGGTGGCGATATTCTACCAACAGAACTTGATCACATTTCTAAAGGTGAAGCACGTGAAGGCGAACGTCTAGCGTGTCAGGTTAACGTTAAATCTGACATGGATATCGAGCTTCCTGAAGAAATTTTTGGTGTGAAGAAGTGGGAATGTTCAGTTATCTCGAATGATAACAAAGCAACCTTCATCAAAGAGCTTAAGCTTCAAATTCCAGATGGCGAAACAGTACCTTTCCGTGCTGGTGGTTACATCCAGATTGAAGCGCCAGCTCACCACATTAAATACTCAGACTTTGATGTACCAGAAGAGTACCGTGGTGATTGGGATAAGTTTAACTTGTTCCGCTTCGAGTCTAAGGTTGATGAAGATATCATCCGTGCTTACTCAATGGCTAACTACCCAGAAGAATTTGGTATTATTATGCTAAACGTGCGTATTGCTACGCCGCCGCCTAATAATCCTGATGTGGCTCCTGGTCAAATGTCATCATTCATCTGGTCACTAAAAGAAGGTGACAAGTGTACTATTTCGGGTCCTTTTGGTGAGTTCTTCGCTAAAGACACTGAAAATGAAATGGTATTCGTAGGTGGTGGTGCAGGTATGGCGCCAATGCGTTCTCATATCTTCGACCAACTTAAGCGTCTACACTCTAAGCGTAAGATGTCTTACTGGTACGGCGCACGTTCTAAGCGTGAAATGTTCTATGAAGAAGATTTTAATGCACTAGCTGCTGAAAACTCTAACTTTGTATGGCATTGTGCATTGTCCGATCCACAGCCTGAAGATAACTGGGATGGCTATACTGGCTTTATTCACAACGTTCTTTATGAAAACTACTTACGTGATCATGAAGCACCTGAAGATTGTGAGTACTACATGTGTGGTCCACCAATGATGAACGCTGCTGTTATCAGTATGCTGAAAGATCTTGGTGTTGAAGATGAAAACATTCTATTGGATGATTTCGGCGGCTAATTATTAGCCCTTCGCCTTGAAAGAAGGCTGGCCTATTATGGCCAGCCTTTTTCGTCATTAATGAATAGTAATGTTATTTTTATTGTGGTTATTATCTAGAGGTAATAGCGAATGATGGTCACTAGAGTAAAAATTACCTTTATTTCATTGGAGTAGTTGAATGAAAATGTTCCTGATACGGGCTGTGGTTGTAGTTACAGCATTGTTAGCACTTGCCGGCTGTGGTGATCAGCGTCAGCAAATCACCATTAATGGCTCGACGATGGGAACCTATTATTCAATTAAAATTATTAATCAAGATGGTTTGCCTACTGCGAAAGATATTCAACAAGAGATTGACCGCCGCTTAGAGCTGGTTAATGATCAAATGTCGACTTACCGTCCGAAATCTGAATTAAGCTTATTTAATCAGGCACCAGCAAATCAACCATTTCCAGTATCAGCTGCAACAGCTAAAGTGATCACTGAAGCATTACGAATATCTACAGTAAGTGATGGTGCTTATGATGTAACTGTTGGGCCTGTAGTCAATTTATGGAGCTTTGGCCCTGAAGCGCGCCCTGAATCTATTCCAACGGATAAAGAAGTCGCAACTCGTCTTTCTGAAGTCGGTTATCAACACCTACAGGTACTAGCCGGTAATAAGTTGGTAAAAGATGAAGCTAAGCTGTATGTTGATTTATCTTCTATTGCTAAAGGTTACGGGGTTGATGTTGTTGCTGACTATCTGAAAGATGATCTTCATGTGAAAAATTTCATGGTCGATATTGGTGGTGAATTACGTCTACAAGGCAAAAATAAAGCCAATGTATTATGGCGGATTGCGGTTGAAAAACCGGTTGAAAATGAACGTGCAGTACAAGAAATTTTACAAGCAGGTGATATGGCTATCGCGACATCTGGTGATTACCGTAATTACTTCGATGAAAAAGGTGTACGCTATTCTCACTTGATTAACCCTAAAACGGGTCGTCCAATTGATAATCATGTAGTATCAGTAACGGTTATTGCACCATCATGTATGACGGCTGATGCTTATGCGACAACATTCTCTGTAATGGGAGAGGATGAATCAATTGCATTAGCAAACCAAGAAAATATCCCAGTAATGTTGATTGTAAAAACCAAAGATGGCTTTGTTGAATACAAATCAAATACCTTTGAGCAATACGTAGATAAAAAATAATAGAGGCATCCATGGCAATTTATTTAGTAACATTTGCTGTTTTTCTACTGGTTATTATTGCAATGGCAGTAGGTTATATTTTCCAGCGTAAATCGGTGAGTGGCAGTTGTGGCGGGTTAGATGGGATTGGAATCGCAAAAGAATGTGATTGTCCTGAACCATGTGATGCCCGTAAAAAGCGTGAAGCTCGTGCTGCACGTCAAGCTGAGTGGAAAAAGAACCAGATCATTTAAGTGGCTTGAATACTATTAAGTAAGTCATTACTTACTATAAAGCCTAAGTACGACTTCTGAAGTCATACTTGGGCTTTTTTATGTCATCATCACGATTGAACTAGACAGTTACGACCCTGTTGCTTAGCTAAATAGAGGTTATCATCAGCCTGTTTGATTAATAGGTTAAGCGTATTATGGGCATATACAGCCCCAATACTTATGGTTACTTTGATATAAGTATCTTGATACGGAATGTTTAGGGTTGCAATGCGAGTACGTACTAACTCTAAAGTCTGTAAAAAAAGGCGTTGAGGGCCATTATAATAAATACAAAACTCCTCTCCTCCGAAGCGAGCAACAATTGCTTCGGGAAAATGGGCTGCAATAACTTTACTGATCGTCACCAGTACAGTATCACCGCCATCGTGGCCATAGCTATCGTTCACTTTTTTGAAATGGTCAATATCAACCATGGCAATATTTTGCTTGGCTTTAGTGGTTGGTGTATTAGCAAAAAAGTAGCGTCTATTCCATAATCCTGTGAGTGTATCTTGATTGGCCATTTTATAGAGCTGCTTAGCATTGTCTTTCATATTTAAAATATGATGGATACGACAATAAAATTCTTCTTGGTTAAATGGCTTATATAAGAAATCGTTGGCGCCTGCTTTTAGAAATTGTGCTGTTAAGGTGTGATCATTGCTGGCTGATAAGCCTAATATAGCAATATCATCACGGTTATATTGATGACGAATTTCTTGAATCATGGTGATGCCATCTTTTTTAGGCATATCATTGTCAGCAATAATTAAACTTATATCGTCAGCTTTGGCAAGTAATGTAAGTGCTTGCTCGCCGTCTTCAGCTTCAATAACGGTCAAGTTTTGTTTTTCGAGTAGTTGGCAGATATGACGTCTTATTGTCGGGGAATCTTCAACGACTAAGGCTTTATAACCAATGTTGGCTTTTAAACGCTGTAATAATGGAATTAGGTAGGCAATAGAAGCTGGGCTGTCTTTTAATAAATAATCTAATACACCTTTGGTTAATATTTGCTCTCTAATTTGATCATTATATTGCGCTGTTAGCACGATCGACTTTAGCTCATGGCTTAAAACAACATCAATAATTTCGCCATTTTCAGCATCAGGTAAGCAATAATCAAGTATTGCACAAAAGAAAGCATGTGGTTGTATTAACAGTGATTGTGCTTGCGCTAATGTGGTTGCAAAGATGGCTTCAAATCCTGCTTGTTGAAGTTGATCTTTAAGGTAATGACGAAATGTGCGACTGTCCTCAACAACGAGCACTTGATAGGGCAAACTGAACTCCAAAAAAGAAATAAGGCTCTTTTATTGATAATGGTAATAATAGATCATTAATTTTAGTCATAATCGTTGGTTAATGTCATTTATTTTGTTAATTATTTTATGCTGTAATGTTTGGTTTTATATACAAAATAGGGCGTTGAGATATTTACTATGATTAAGTAAACTGAGGTAAGATAGCTGTATATAAAAACAGGTATGTGTTGTGTTTATTGATGAGTATTTGCTGTGACTAATTTGATGCCTATTCAACGCAAAATTATCCATGTTGATATGGATTGTTTTTATGCGGCTGTTGAAATGCGTGATAATCCAGCTTTACGTGATATTCCGATCGCTATCGGTGGACGCTCTGAACAACGAGGCGTGGTTAGCACTTGTAATTATTTAGCGCGTAAATACGGTGTTCATTCAGCAATGCCGACAGCGAAAGCAATGAAACTATGTCCGCATTTAACCTTAGTTCGTGGAAGGATGGATGTATATCGCCAAGTTTCGCAACAGATACGTGCGATCTTTGCGCGTTATACCGATAAAATTGAGCCATTGTCATTAGATGAAGCTTATTTAGATGTCAGTGACTGTGAGATGCTTCATGGCTCTGCAACTTTGATTGCACAGCATATTCGTCAAGCCATTGAACAAGAATTGCAATTAACGGCATCTGCTGGGATTGCCCCGGTAAAATTTATTGCGAAAGTTGCCTCTGATCTTAATAAACCTAATGGTCAATATGTAGTAACACCGGAACAAGTTGATGATTTTGTAGCGGAATTGAAATTAGAAAAGATTCCAGGGGTCGGTAAAGTCACTATCCAAAAATTACATCAGCAAGGTTTGTATGTTGGTCGGGATGTACAAAATTATGCTCAGCAGCAGTTACTGCAACAGTTTGGTAAGTTTGGGCAGTCATTATGGTTACGTGCGCATGGTATTGATGAACGAGAAGTCATTGTTGAGCGTCAACGTAAATCGGTTGGTGTTGAGCGTACCTTTAATAAAAACATCAGCAGTTATGATCAATGTTGGCAGGTGATTGAGCACTTACACTTAGAATTAGAGCAGCGATTACGTAAAGTACGTCCCCAATTGAATATTGCTAAGCAAGGGATTAAATTAAAATTTGCTGATTTTCAACAAACGACAGTAGAACATACTTGCCCCAAATTGGATAAGCAGCAATTTATTATCTTATTAAAAGAAGCACTCACACGCCAACAAGGTCGAGAAATTCGATTAATAGGTTTAAGCGTTGGTTTAGAGCAAGGATTAAAAGCGCAGCAGTTATCATTTAGTTTTTGATAGCTATCGAAGCTGTAATTACATAATAAAAAAAACGGGCGCAGAGCCCGTTTTTTATTTGGTTTGCAAATTAGCGATGCGGGTTATTTTTTAACCGGAATGTTTTTTAGAATCGCTAACATTTGATCCCAGAACATTTGTACGGTATCAATTTTCACTTTCTCATCAGGAGAGTGTGGGAACTTGATTGTCGGACCAAATGAAAGCATGTCCATTTCTGGGTAAGGTTCTTTAAATAGACCACATTCAAGACCAGCGTGGATCACCATAATGTTAGGCTTGTTACCGTACATTTGTTGGTAAGTATCACGGAAAACTTGCATGATTTCAGAGTCTGCATCAGGTTTCCAACCAGGATATGCTCCTGATACTTCACATTTAGCGCCAGCAAGCGCAGCGAGTGATTGCAACATTGCTTCAACGTAGCTACGACCTGAATCGATCAATGAACGAATAAGGCATAGGATAGTTACCTTGTCAGCTTCAGTGGTGATCACACCCATGTTTAATGATGTTTCTACGACACCTTCAATGTCATCGCTCATGCGAATAACACCATTAGGGCATACATTTAAAATATTCATTAAACGAGTTTGATCAGCCATTACCATGATATCGCTAGGCAGTGCACATGTTTCAGTAAAGATAGTAATATCAGTTTCAACATGACCTAATTCAGCTTTAACCATCTGTTGGTATTCAGCGAATAAAGTATTTAGTTGATCAATGTTTGCTGCTGGTAATGTCGCAATGACACTAGCTTCACGAGGTAGAGCGTTACGTAGGCTACCACCGGTGAAGTTATTGATACGTAAACCAAGCTCTTCGGCGTGATTAATAAAGAAACGTGCCATTAATTTGTTAGCGTTGCCACGACCAGTGTGAATATCACAGCCAGAGTGACCACCTTTTAAGCCTTTAACCACTAATTTAATTGCTTGATGTTCCGCTGGGATTGCCTCACGTTGAATATCAACGGTTAATGCTGCGTCAACACCGCCAGCACAACCCATGTAAACTTCGCCTTCTTGCTCGGAATCAGTATTCAACAGAATATCGCCCTCAAGCCAACCAGCCTCTAGGCCAAATGCGCCTGTCATGCCTGCTTCTTCATCGATAGTTAGCAATACTTCTAAAGGGCCATGCTCGATGTCTTTAGCCGCTAAAATAGCCAGACAAGTCGCCATGCCCATACCATTATCAGCACCTAACGTTGTTCCCGTTGCTGTTACCCATTCGCCATCAATGAAAGGTAAGATTGGATCTTGTGTAAAGTCGTGTACTGTTTCTTCATTTTTTTGTGGCACCATATCAATATGCGCCTGAAGTACAACACCTTTACGATTTTCCATACCAGCTGTCGCTGGCTTTTTAATAATAACGTTACCGGTATTATCGCGACGAACATCTAGCCCTTCAGCTTGTGCGAAAGACACGATGTATTGCGCCAATTGTTCCTCATATTTCGATGGATGAGGGATTGAACAAATTTGGTCAAAGAAATGCCAAACAGCTTTTGGTGATAGTTGAGTAATTTCAGACACAGTAGCCTTCCTTTATATATACGCGATTGGGCTAGTGTCATTTTGTAGGGTCTTAACCGTAAAATGACAAAATAGGTAGCGAGTATTTTTATCGCTTTGGTTTTAGCATATCACTCTGTCTTTAGGGGAGATAGGGCAAATAATAAAATCTTATACCACTGATTTCTGCAGTTATGGCGTCACTGATGACGCTATAGTCAACCATAACTATGGTTATGCAGTTAATATGATCAAAGATGCTAAAAAGCACTCAAAACGCGATACTTTGAAATATAATAAAACAATAATGTAATAAATTTACATAAAAGCCATTTCTCAAGCTTAAAATCCAAAAAGTGTGAGCTAGTTAAAAAAAATGTTGTAACTTTATTTCGTTTTGGCTATAGTTTAGACAAGCCATGATGATTGGCACAATAATTAACACGATATGTTCAGGATGAACCCGATTATCGCCTCCAAGGAACCGAGAATAAGTGAGCCATGACGGCAACCCACCATCTATATATGTTGGTGTACTTATGATTAAGGTGATTTAAATGAAAATTTTTTCTTCAATGACACATTTTTGGAATAGTCGCGCGGTATATACAAGTAATTTCTATTACCCAGCGCCTTACCGTTACTAATTAGATTTATTGTCTGGTTGTTTTACAACGAGACAAATGCAAGTTTGTTCACCCCTTATATTAAGAATATCTCGATAATGCTATCCTGTTATCTGCAACATTCTGCCGCCACTTCTATATTGAAGTGGCGTTTTTTTTATCTGCTTTAATATCATCTCTATTTCTTTGCTTTTATTATCGGTCTTTATTAACCCTTCTTTAGCGGTATAAAAAGTAAATGCTCAAAAAACAATCAAGCCAGTTTTTCTTTTAATATGCTGATAAGTATAGCTAAAAGTACATTTTATTAGAGTGTCTAAATAGCATTAGTTATTGTTTTACGCTTTTCAACGATAAAATCTGGAAATTGAGTGATCGCATGATTATAATCAGCGCCGAAATGGATTGCGCAATCGTTTTCTATTTCTTAACGTTGTTTGTTTAGTTTATTGCGTATCTCTAAGGAATCGAGAAGCATGCTAGAAAAGTTATTTAAACTCAAAGAACATGGCACTACAGTGCGCACTGAAATTATGGCCGGTGTGACCACTTTCCTGACAATGGCTTATATTATTTTTGTAAACCCCACTATGTTAGCCAGCACAGGAATGGATCAGGGTGCAGTGTTTGTTGCAACCTGTTTAGCGGCAATGATTGGTTGTTTTGTGATGGGTTTTTATGCTAACTATCCAGTAGCACAAGCACCTGGTATGGGACTAAACGCATTTTTTACTTATACCGTTGTATTAGGTATGGGTCATACATGGCAAGTGGCGTTAGCTGCAGTATTTTTATCAGGTTTGTGCTTTATTGCGCTGAGTGTAATGCGAGTACGTGAGTGGATCATTAATGCAATCCCTCATTCATTACGTATTGGTATCTCCGCTGGTATCGGTTTGTTCTTGGCTTTTATCGCCCTACAAACATCTGGCATTGTGGTTGCAAGTCCTGCGACTTTAGTAACAGCGGGTGATTTAACCAGTTTCTCAGCAATGATGGCAGGGTTAGGCTTTTTCTTAACAATTGGCTTAGTACAACGTGGTTTTAAAGCGGCGGTTTTGATTGCGATTTTAATTGTCACCGCAATCAGTATTGTTGCTGGAGAAGTTGATTACAACGGCATTATGTCAATGCCACCAAGTATCGCACCTACCTTTATGCAACTGGATTTTTCTGGTGCGATGGAAGTTGGCTTAATTTCAATTGTGTTTGCATTTTTGTTTGTAGATTTGTTTGATACTGCTGGCACATTGGTCGGTGTTGCGACTAAAGCCAACTTAATTGGCGAAGACGGTAAATTACCACGTCTAAACCGTGCGCTATTAGCTGATAGTACAGCAACCTCGATTGGTGCATTACTGGGCACCTCAAATACGACATCTTTTGTTGAGAGTGTGTCGGGTGTCGCAGTTGGCGGTCGTACAGGTCTAACAGCCGTTACTGTTGGCATGTTATTCTTATCAGCGTTATTTTTTGCACCGCTAGCGGGCATGGTTCCAGTATATGCTACCGCTGGTGCATTGTTTTATGTTGCCATTTTGATGATGTCAGGCTTGGTATCAATTGATTGGCGAGACCTAACAGAAGCTGCGCCTGTTGTGGTTGTCTGTTTACTAATGCCTTTAACATACTCGATTGCAGAAGGTATTGGTCTTGGTTTTATTACCTTTGCGGTAGTTAAAGCGTTAAGTGGCAAGGGACGTGAAGTAAATATCAGCGTTTGGGTTATTTCAGCGTTATTCCTTGCGAAGATTATTTTCTTATAAGTGTAATGTTACTTACACTTACATAAATTTATGCGGTTTTCGAATCGCTGTTTCAGAGGTTGTTTTACTATGAGTAATAAATTCGTCATCACTTGGGATAACATGCAAATGTACACACGTCAGTTAGCAGAGAAATTGCTACCGGCTGAACAGTGGACAGGTATTATTGCAGTTAGCCGTGGCGGTTTAGTGCCAGCTGCTATTTTGGCGCGCGAATTAGGCATTCGTCATATTGATACGGTATGTATTGCTAGTTACGATCATGATCATCAGCGTGATATGAATGTGATCAAGAAAGCTGATGGTGATGGCGAAGGCTTTATCGTGGTTGACGATTTGGTTGATACTGGTGGTACCGCTGAGAAAATTCGCGAATTGTACCCACGCGCTAAATTTGTGACGGTATGTGCCAAGCCTGCTGGTCAGCATTTAGTTGATGATTTTGTTGTTAGTATTCCGCAAGATACTTGGATTGAACAACCTTGGGATATGGCGGTTACTTTCGTTGATCCAATTGCTAAAAAGTAATTAAGTTGTCTCGAGCTGATTAATCGATACTGTTATTGAGTGTTGATGATCGGCTTTGGAAACTAAGTTTTATCGAAGACGCTACTTTGTTAGCGTCTTTTTTTATGGATTTAACTTATTGAGGGCGGTTTAGGTATATTATCTAGGTCTATTAAAATAAGTGATATACGTTGGAGGATGCTGTGTCTGAACCGTCAAAACAAAATCTATCAGAGAAGCTATTTGCACCACGTCAAACCAGCAAAGAAACATCGAATATTGTTAAAATTGCGCATGTTCGCAGTGGTGATGTAAACAATGCACTTGATGGTGAAAGTCAGCTTGGTTGGTATCGCGTCTTACGGCGTCCGCAATGGATATGGCAAGGTGTTGATCCTATTGAGCAAGAAGCAATTTTAGCGCGGATTGCAGCCTCAACCGCCCCTCGTACAAGTGAGCATTTATTAGATACTGTTATTGGTTATCGACCAGGTAATTGGACTTATGAATGGTCACAATTAGCGTCTAATTATCAGCAATTAGCACGTACTGCGGCCAATAATGGTGATAAGTTAGCTGCGTCAGAATTGTTATTAAAAGCCAGTACTCATTACAGCATTGCTGCCTATCCTTATATAAAAGGCGATCAACTGGCTGATCAAGCTGAGCTACAAGCTAATCAAAGTTACCGTGAGGCGATTGAGTTACGCCCGCATGATATGCGTAAAATTGATGTTAAATATGAAAATAAGACCTTTGAGGCGTTCATTCATTTACCGCGTACTGATAAGTTATTACCAACGGTAATTGTGAGCGGTGGTTTAGCAACCTTACAAAGTGATTTGTGGCGATTATATAAAGATTATTTAGGCCCTGCAGGATATGCGATGGTGACGTTAGATATGCCATCTATTGGCCATAGTGACCGTTGGAATTTAACTGAAGATACCAGCCGTCTGCATCAAGCATTATTACAACAAATTCGAGATGTGCCTTGGGTCGATAATCGTAATGTTGCCATGGTGGGGTTACGTATGGGCGGTAATGCTGCCATTCGACTGGGATTTATGGAACCTACACGTTTAAAAACCTGTGTCAGTATTGGTGGTGCAATTAATAGTTTTCTGACACAACCGAAGTTATTAGATCAAATGCCACGGATGTATTTGGATGTACTAGCATCTCGGATGGGTAAAAATGGTCAAGCAGAAGCAAGCATCAAATCCCATCTACCTGCCTGGTCATTAAAAAACCAAGGTATTTTAGGCCGTCGTCGAGTGGATATTCCGATGTTAGGTATTGGGTTGAAAAATGATCCTATTTGCCCTGAAATGGACAATCAACTGATTGCATTATCAAGTTATGGTGGTAAAGCGATTACTTTACCTGAAAAGCCAATTTATGATGGCTATCATCGAGTGATGACTGAAGTCGTTAAATGGTTAGACGATAAAATGCAGTAATTGCCATACTTAGCTCTGAGCTTCAATAGTCGCGGAATCACAGCATAATGTGATTCCGCTTTTTTATAACCAAATATATTGTCATGATATTGTTAGCAAATTTAGTCGCTATGGTTTGTTATTTTGTTAAATCTTATCCATACTATAAGAAATTATTATTGTGCTAAGCGTGTTTTAAGGCGTTATGAATAATGGTAACAAGTATTACTTGCGCATCAAATGCCGCTGACTATGGATGGAGAATATAATGACAATCGCAACGAGCTTTCCACCACATGGACGTTTAATGTCTAAATTGACCGCAATTGGTCCCTATCTTCGTGAAAAAAAATCACAGCCGCAACGGTTCTTTTTTGATTGTTTAGCCAGTTGTGTTAATGCTGAAAAAGAGCCAGAACAGCGAGAATTTTGGGGCTGGTGGTTAGTAATGACAGCCACCGATACTGGCTATGAATATGAATATGATTTTGGTCGTTTTAATGCTGCTGGAGAGTGGGTTAATGGTAAATTGCCAGCAAAACATCGAGATGCAGTATTAAAAACCTTGGTTGATTTCTATCCTAAACTGACCTTATTCATTGTTGATGAATGTGAGTTAACGTTAGTATCTGCAGCAACATTAACTCAAGTACCGCTGGCTGAATTATCAGCTCAATAAAACAATTATTATTATTGATGATCTTTTCCATCACCACTGGTGGCATTAAATTGTGATGTTATGAAATGACAATAAATAAGCACCAATATTGTCACTATGTGGTGTTGTGGTTATTCGGTGTGTGTATTTATGCTTAAACAACCCGCTAAAGCCCGTTAATATTGTTTTTGTCATTGTTTTTTTCTTGTGCTTTTCAGTAGGGATTGATACAACAAAGAACATTTATTATTTCAATCTATTGTTTGATCTCATGGCTGATTCAAAAAAATCTAATGCTCAAAAGCAAGACGTTGCTGCTGGTGCTGCAACCCATACAATTGTCGTCAAACTAGGTACTAGTGTGCTAACCGGTGGCACACTAAAACTTGATCGTGCTCATATGGTTGAGTTAGTGCGTCAATGCGCTATGTTACGTAGTCAAGGCCATAAAATTATCATTGTTACTTCTGGTGCGATTGCTGCTGGTCGTGAGCATTTAGGTTACCCCGAACTACCCAAAACCATGGCGAGTAAGCAATTGCTTGCAGCTGTTGGACAAGGACGCTTAATTCAAGAATGGGAAACCTTGTTTGGTATTTATGGGATCAACATTGGCCAAATGTTATTGACGCGTGCCGATTTAAACGATCGTGAGCGTTATTTAAATGCGCGCGATATGTTAGTTGCGCTATTAGATAACGGTATTATTCCGGTTGTGAATGAAAATGATGCGGTAGCAACTACTGAAATCAAAGTGGGCGATAACGATAATCTATCTGCTTTGGTGGGCATTTTAGGTGGTGCGGATAAGCTATTATTAATGACTGATCAGGCGGGTTTATTTACAGCAGATCCTCGTAGCAATCCTGATGCAGAACTTATTCATGAAGTACATACTATTGATGATAAGTTACGTAAATTAGCGGGCGGTACTGTCGGCGGTTTAGGTACTGGTGGTATGGCTACCAAGTTACAAGCTGCTGAAGTGGCGTGTCGTGCTGGTATTGAAGTGATCATTGCTGCTGGTCGTCGAGTTGATGTCATTATTGATCTTGCTGCAGGTAATGCTGTTGGTACTCGTTTTCTACCGCTAAAATCGCCGCTTGAAGGTCGTAAACAATGGATTCTTGCAGGTCCACCACCAGCGGGCGATATTGTCATTGATGATGGTGCCGTCATGGCAGTGAAACAGAAAGGCAGTAGTTTACTTGCTAAAGGTATTACACAAATAAAAGGCACATTTGAACGTGGCGAAGTAGTACGAATTTTTGATAGTAAGAATGTATTACTGGCACGTGGTATTAGCCGTTATTCAAGTGAGGATATGGCTAAAATTGCGGGTAAACACAGCCATGATATTCATCATGTTTTAGGTTATGAATATGGCCATGCAGCAATCCATCGTGATGATATGGTTGTTATTTAATAGCTGTGGTAAGTCACATCAATCAGTTAATTCGAATTTAATTAAGGAATTATTGTGAATCTTGAAATAATGGGACATGCTGCGCAGCAGGCTGCGTTTGAATTAGCCACCACAGCAACAGCAGTAAAAAATACTGCGTTAGCAATTATCGCTGATGAATTAGAAGCTAACCAAGTTGCCATTCTTGCCGCTAATAAACAAGATATTGATGCTGCTGTAGCAAGCGGTATGTCAGATGCTTTAATTGATCGGTTATTGCTTAATGAAGCACGTATTAGTGCGATTGCTAATGATGTGCGTAACGTGATTAATTTAAATGATCCTGTTGGTGCTGAACTTGATAGTCGTGTACTTGAAAATGGTATGCGTTTAAGTCGTCGTCGCGTTCCATTAGGTGTTGTTGGTGTGATTTATGAAGCCCGTCCTAATGTGACTATTGATATTGCAGCGTTATGCCTTAAAACAGGTAATGCTAGTATTTTGCGTGGAGGGCGAGAGACCTTCCATTCAAATATGGCGTTAGTTGAAGTGATTCAGGCTGCGTTAGCAAAAGCGGGTTTACCTGCGGCATCAGTGCAATATATTGATCAACCCGATCGCGAATATGTGTCACAGTTACTAAAGTTAGATCAATATGTTGATATGATTATTCCGCGTGGTGGTGCCGGCCTACATAAAATGTGTAAGGAAAATAGCACTATTCCGGTGATCATTGGTGGTTTTGGTATTAGCCATATGTATATTGATGATAGCGCCGATCTATCGCGTTCATTAGATGTGGTGGAAAATGCGAAGGTACAACGTCCTTCCGCATGTAATTCACTTGATACATTATTGGTTAACGAGCAAATAGCCGCGACTTTCTTATCGCGTTTAGTTGAACGGATGAATAAAGCGCAAGTAACATTCGTTGCTGATGATGCTGCGTTTAACTTACTTGAAGGTAAAGCGAGTTTATTACGTAAAGCTGAAGATGGTGATTTTGATACTGAATGGCTAAGTTATACCTTAGGCGTTAAAGTGGTTGCCAATGTTGATGAAGCTATTTTTCATATGCGTAAACATAATGCGAGCCATTCAGATTCGATCTTAACTAACAACCTGCAATCGGCTGAGCGGTTTGTGAATGCTGCAGGTTCTGCGGCAGTATATGTTAATGCTTCAACCCGTTTTACTGATGGAGCGCAATTTGGTTTAGGTGCCGAAGTTGCCGTTTCAACTCAAAAATTGCATGCACGCGGTCCTATGGGTCTCGAAGAACTGACGAGCTATAAATGGGTTGGTATTGCTGATTATTTAAGTCGTCCGTAATATCGCCGTTATGTGATTAATATCAAAGATAATAAATATCAAAAAAGCTGCCGTAAATGGCAGCTTTTTTATTGGTTTAGATTTGCTATTAATCGCTTAGATCGCCTGTTTGAGTTTTGCTAGCCCATAAGCGGCAATGGTAACGCAGTCTTTTAATTCACCATTGATAATCATTGCTTCAAAATCGGCAATGGAAAAAGATTGGCTGATTAAATCTTCTTCTTCAATATCTCGGTGCTGCTCTGGCGCTGTATGTAATTGGGTTGCTAAATAGATATGACAGGTTTGATTTAAAAAACCATAAGCAATAAATTGACTCCCGAGATAAGTCATTTTACTCGCGATTAATCCCGTTTCTTCTTGTAGTTCACCTTTAGCGAGGTCAAGATGATTAGCATCAGGATTTGCTTCCCAAGCCCCTTGTGGGATCTCCCAGCAGCGTTGCTGAATGCTATACCTAAATTGCTGTACTAAGTGAATGTAGCCATTATCAATCGCTAAAATAGCGGCACAATCAGGCTTCTCTACGACGCCATAAATACCTTCGGCACCACTTTGACGTTGGATTTTATCTTCTCGTACTGTCATCCATTTATTTTGATAAACAATACGGCTGTCTAATTTTTTTATATCAGTCATTTTTATCCTGCGGGTTACTCTTCTCTAGCATATGGTTATCATCCTGAATCTGATTAGTATCAGATTTTTCTGATGGCTGAGATTCATCATGTGGTGGTTGTGGCGGATGTCTTTTTTTGAGTCCTGTTCGCATATAGGCAGTATATTTTAACGCGGCAATATTACTGGCAATAACCGCAAGAATAATCACACAAATTACCCAAGGATTAAAAAACCATTCCATATTCACCTCACAATGATAATTTTCATTTGAACCCATCAAATGCATCACTACAGTTGATAATGAACCATAAACTAGGGTGATAGAATACCAATAATATGCATTAGCTGCGATGATTTACTTATGATAACAATGCATAATTATCTATCAATTATCGCATGATTAGCTGTTCAGTGGCGTTATCTGAACAGCTATGATTATGGTCAAAATCACGGGTGGTTATAAAATCTTACCCAGGATACGCTGGTACATATCAGTAAGTTTTTCAAGATCAGTGACTTTAACGCATTCGTTGACTTTGTGGATAGTGGCATTAACGGGTCCAAGTTCAACGACTTGTGCACCTGTACGTGCGATGAAGCGGCCATCAGAAGTGCCACCTGTTGTCAGTAATTGTGGTGGCGTGTGGTTTATTTCAGTGATAGCAGCCACAACCGCATCAACTAAAGTACCACTGTCAGTTAAAAATGGATGCCCGCTTAACGTCCATTTCAAATCATAATCTAATCCATGCGCATCAAGTATTGAATGTACTCGACGTTTAATATCAGCATCGGTTAATTCAGTGCTGAAGCGAAAATTAAATTGCACTTTAAATTGACCTGGAATGACATTGGATGCCCCTGTACCTGCTGCAACATTGGGAATTTGAAAGCTCGTTGGTGGAAAGAAGTCATTACCATCATCCCAATGGGTTGCTGCTAATTCGGCCAAAGCGGGTAGTGCTTTATGGATCGGATTATTGGCTAAGTGAGGATAGGCAACATGGCCTTGAATACCATTCACTATCAGATCGCCAGTAATTGAACCGCGACGACCATTTTTAACAATATCACCAACAGCATGAGTGCTTGATGGCTCACCAACAATACACATGTCTATTTTTTCATTACGTGCTTCTAGGGTGTCGACAACACGAGTTGTCCCATTAATGAAAGGCCCTTCTTCATCGGAGGTAATCAATAATGCAATCGAGCCGTTATGATGCGGATTTTGAGCAATAAAACGCTCAATCGCAACCACCATGCAGGCAAGTGAACCTTTCATATCTGCAGCGCCACGTCCATGTAAGTAGCCGTCAATAATCGTTGGTTCAAAAGGAGGGGTATGCCATTGTTCTACTGGGCCTGAAGGCACAACATCAGTATGGCCAGCAAACACAAACAATGGCGCTTGTGTGCCACGGCGAGCCCATAGGTTGGTCGTATCTTCAAATACCATCGTTTCAATAATGAATCCCAACGCTTGTAAGCGTTCGATCATTATTGTTTGGCAGCCAGCATCTTCGGGGGTAACTGAAGGGCGGCTCATTAAATCTTTTGCGAGTGTAATAACGGGACTGTCAGACATCCTTGTATCCTTGTTATTTAGTAAGAAAAATAGCTTGGTATTGGTCAGGTTTAAAACCGAGGTAGTAATTATTATTATGCTTTAATAATGGTCGTTTAATCATTGCGGGTTGTTCTAGCATTAATTGCAATGCTGTTTCACGATTTAACTGCTCTTTTTGTTCAGCCGTTAATTGACGGAAAGTCGTGCCGCGTTTATTGACCATTGCTTCCCAACCTAATGCCGCTTCAAAGGTTTCTAGTAACGCAAGATCAAGACCATCGACACGGTAATCATGAAATTGATACGCAATATTTTCAGCGGCGAACCAGTGCTTCATTTTTTTGATGGTGTCGCAATTTTTTATACCGTAAGCAATTGTAGTCATATTTGGGCTGGCTTTTTTATAATAAGTAAGTCGTCTTTTATAGCGAGATTATCGGGTTATCGCAACCGTTGCACTTTATTGGTTGCTATTTACAGTAAGCAACAATAATGATGATTATCATGAAAATGAGATCAAACTCGCTTTTATTAGTATCCATAATGATTAAACCGAAGACCTCGTTGATCAAACGCAACATCCTCATTTGAGAACTGGCAATAATAGGAGCAGTATATTATGGAGGCCCCAATGGAACTGAATCCAGTTTTTGCCCGTAGACTTTATCTGGCGTTACTTGTTGAACACACAGAGCGCCCTAATGTTCCTCGTCTAATTGAACAAACAGGTTGGCCACGACGGACAATTCAAGATGTATTAAAAGCCTTGCCTGGATTAGGCATCGAATTGACTTTTATTCAAGATGGACGGCGCCATAATGATGGCTATTATAAATTAAGTGATTGGGGACCTTTTGATCTGCAATGGGTTGAGTCACGAGAACAAGATTTAATAACGTCTTTAGCATTGTAAGTCATAATAAGCATCGCGCGGGTGTTATATCGACCGCAGTGTATTTATTTACACTGCGGTTTTTTATAGCATTAGTATCCTAATGTTTGTAAATAAAGTACGGTTGCTGCTGTGCGTGATTTTACTTGCAGTTTTCGCAATAAACTTTTCATATGTACTTTGACTGTTGCTTCTGAAATAAACAAAGACTCAGCAATGACTCTATTAGTATGGCCTTTAGCAACTTCTTGTAATATTTGATTTTCTCTATCTGTCAGGCTTGATAAAATCGTATTGTCAGCACTGTTATTACTTAAAAAAGCCGTCACAATCTCGCAGTATGCTTTACCCCCCATTAATGCAGTTTTTAATAATGCAATCAACTCGTCAGGTTCAGTATCTTTGAGTAAATAGCCATCAGCACCGGCATCGATGAGTGCTTTAATATCAGTATGATTATCAGATACCGTTAGAATAACAATACAAGCATCAATACCTTCATTACGTAATGTAATTAGGGTGTCTAAGCCAGACATACCTTTCATATTGAGATCTAATAAAATAAGATCAACGGGGATTTTATGTGCAAGTGCTATCGCTTCATTGCCATTACTGGCTTCACCAATAACATCAAATTCAGCTTCAAAACTGAGCAATTGCCCAATACCCCGACGCATTAACGGATGATCATCGACGATCATTACTTTCCAAGCTGACATATTTTTATCCCTCAGATAATGCAAATTGCAACTTAACTTGGCTGCCAAAACCAATTTGAGAATGAATGGTTAATTGACCTTTTAAGCATGAGGTGCGTTCTTGCATGATATTTAAACCATAGTGATTAAGTTTCGATTGCGAGGGATCAAATCCAATCCCATCATCTGTAATTTCAACGCTAATTATGTCTTGATGTTGGTGGCAACAAACTCTGATATGGCGGGCATTAGCATGCTTAATCGCATTGAGTACTGCTTCTCGAATAATCTGTAATAAATGGACTTGATTATGAGCAATCAGAGCCATTGAGGGTAATTGGTTCTCAATGCTAAATTGCGCTGAGGTTTGTTCTCGCAATGGAGCCAGTAATTGAGTGAGTGCCTCACTAAAATTGGCTTCTTTAATGGTTAGCCTAAACGTACTTAATAGTTCCCGTAATTGGGTGTAAGCATTAGCTAATTCTTCATCAATAGTTTGTACCGTTTGCCACTGGTTATTATTGCTATCAGTCGTGACGTTGAGTTGCCGCTTTAATAAGGTTAATTGAATTTTTAGATATGATAATGATTGTGCTAGTGAGTCGTGCAGTTCGCGGGCAATCGTGGCTCGCTCTTCCATTAACAGTAATTGTTCTGTCTGTTTTTGAGCGCGATTGTAATAAATTCCGCGACTTAAAATATTGGCAATATTTTCGATCAAAGCGAGATCTGGACAGGGTAGCTGATATTGCCACCATAATTGGCCCATCGTCTCGCCATCAATGAGTAATTGTTGCTGATGCCAAGCGGTTGATTGGTGTTCACCGACGATGATTTCTGTGGTGGTGCCATTGGATTCTTCAATAATGAGTTTGGCAGCGGTTAAACCATCAATTGCAATTAAGGTTTCTAACATATGTTGGAAATGGTGGTGAGTTAAGCGACTAACGGATAGTTGTTGTGAACAGTTATAAAGTACTTTGAGTGATTCATTAGCATGGCGTAGACGGTGAGTTTTCTCACTAACGCTTTGTTCTAAATCCGAGTAAAACTTATCTAAATCTGCCGCCATTTGAGTAAATGTACGCGCAAGAATACCTAATTCATTGCCACTATTATTATTGATGGTTAATGCAAATTGATGCTGCTTAATTTGTTTACATCCCGCCATTAACTGGTTAAGCGGCACTACTATTTTTCGTTGTGTAAACTGAATCGTAAATAATACCACCATTAAGATAAGCAATAATCCCACCGCACTAATTAATGCTAACAGATGTAATTTGTTTTCGGATGATTGTTGTAACTCAAATACAAATTGATCAATGCGGTCAACAAAAGGGGCGACTTGAGCTAAATATCCGTCTTTATCTATTTGATCTAACTGTGAACGTACTGCCTGCCAAGTTAACACTAATTCAGTGTAATGATTCTGTATTTTCTGCGGTACATACCAATGGTGCAATGCTTGCATGGTTGGTGATGTTAACGATTGTTCAAACGCAACGGTATGGCTGCTAAGCAGCGGTGATTGAGTTTCAATATCAAATGCTAATCGATAACTTTGCATTCTTAATGAGCCTGCAGTATTGATGGCAGCAGCATCGTTCAGGCTCGAAACTAACATGCACAACGCTAAGCTGATTGTGGTTGAGACCAAAAACAAAATTGCCACCATCGAACGACCAATTGTAGTGGTAACTGAATTAACTTTTTGTTGGTGCATTATTGGGGGGTGACCTATTGATGTGAATAGTTATTAATAGAATGAGGCGGCGTTAATCATCTCTTACTGTCATATTTATCATTTTAATTTTTAGATGACGGATTACGCGATAAATTTGCCAAATATTAGACATTATCCCGTATGTTTTATTGATCTAGAACAAGGTATAGGGGTAATTACCCCTTAGGGGGTATGTTCGTAGTTATGACGATATTTAAAAATAACGTAAAAGAACATTAATAGAAAGTGAATAGTAACAAAGAAAATGATTTGTAACCATTTACGGTTAAGCGAAAGGAGGGGCTGTGATAAATCGTTCGCGTCGAGGCTTATTTACTCGCCAACGGCCATCTCAACAGCAGCGTTTGCCTTGGATAAAGGATGAAAACACCTTTACTGACCAGTGCCAGCGTTGCAATGCTTGTGTTGATGTTTGCCAAACTAAAGTCATTGTTAAAGGCGACGGTGGTTTTCCTATGGTGGATTTTCATCATGGGGAAGGGGAATGCAGTTTTTGTTATCAATGCGCGCATGTATGTCCCGAACCATTATTTGAACCACAGCAACAACCACCTTGGCAACAAACCGTGACAATTAATGCATCCTGTATCGCATTGAATAATATTGAGTGCCGCAGTTGCGGTGATCAATGTGAAACTCAGGCTATAACCTTTGTTCTACAAGTGGGTAAGGTTGCCCAACCGATGATAAATGATGCTGCTTGTAGTGGCTGTGGTGCATGTATAAGTGGCTGTCCAGTGGCTGCGATTGAAATGATAGCGCCTGCAGTTTAAAGAATTAGAGAGAGTAAACATGACATTACATGAAGTGCATACCTCAAGCCTTATCGTTCACGTTAAGCCACAATATTTAGCAGCGATTAGCCAACAAATTTTAGCAATACCAAATACTGAAATTCCTGCGACAAGTGAAGAAGGTAAAATTATCGTAGTACTTGAGACAGAGAACCAAGGCTACGTAACTGATGCAATTGATAAAATTAATAATTTAGACCATGTGTTAATCACTTTTTTGGTCTATCACCATATTGAGCACTATGATTCACAAGCTGAGGGTAAGCTATGAAAATGACAAGAAGAGCATTTGTGAAAGCGAATGCTGCAGCGTCTGCTGCTGCGGTAGCGGGTATTTCGTTACCAGCGTCAGCAACGAATTTAATTGTGAGTTCTGATGAAACTAAAATTAAATGGGATAAAGCGCCATGTCGTTTTTGTGGCACTGGTTGTTCAGTTCTGGTCGGGACTAAAAATGGCCGAGTCGTGGCAACTCAAGGTGATCCTCAAGCACCGGTGAATAAAGGCCTTAATTGTATTAAAGGCTATTTTTTATCGAAGATAATGTACGGTAAAGATCGTTTACAAACGCCTTTATTACGTATGAAAGATGGTCAGTATCATAAAGAGGGTGAGTTTACACCTGTTTCATGGGATCACGCCTTTGATGTGATGGCTGAGAAGTGGAAAGCTGCGCTGAAAAAACAAGGCCCATCGGGAGTTGGCATGTTTGGCTCGGGTCAATGGACGGTAATGGAAGGTTACGCTGCGTCTAAAATGATGAAAGCGGGCTTCCGTTCTAATAATATCGATCCCAATGCTCGCCATTGTATGGCATCTGCAGTAGTAGGGTTTATTCGTACCTTCGGTATTGATGAACCAATGGGCTGTTATGACGATCTTGAACATGCTGATGTGTTTGTGTTATGGGGCTCAAACATGGCGGAAATGCATCCAGTATTATGGACGCGACTAACTGATCGCCGTTTGAGTCATCCTCACGTTAAAGTCAATGTATTATCGACTTATGAGCATCGTTCGTTTGAGTTAGCCGATAACGGCATGATTTTCCATCCTCAAACTGATTTAGCGATTGCTAACTATATTGCTAATTACATTATTGAAAATGATGCCGTTAATTGGGATTTTGTGAATAAACATACCCATTTTAAACGTGCTCAAACCGATATTGGTTACGGTTTACGGGATGATAATCCATTACAAAAACAAGCTGCGAATCCTAATTCTGGTGATTTATTTCCAATGACGTTTGAAGAATATAAAGCGTCAGTGGCGGATTATACTCTTGAAAAAGCCTCCCAAATGTCAGGTGTAGAGCCTGAAAAATTGGTTGAGTTAGCTAAATACTATGCTGATCCTAAACTTAAGGTGATGTCATTGTGGACCATGGGTATGAATCAACATACTCGAGGTGTATGGATGCAAAGTTTGGTTTATAACTTGCATTTATTAACCGGTAAAATCTCAACCCCAGGAAATAGTCCATTTTCATTAACTGGTCAGCCTTCGGCGTGTGGTACTGCGCGTGAAGTAGGAACATTCGCTCACCGTTTACCGGCCGATTTACTGGTCGCTAATCCTAAGCACCGAGCAATTGCTGAAAATATTTGGAAACTGCCTGAAGGTACTATTCCACCTAAACCGGGTTATCACGCAGTACAGCAAGATCGAATGCTGAATGACGGTAAATTGAATGCTTACTGGGTGATGTGTAATAACAATATGCAAGCGGGTCCAAATATTAATGAGGAACGTTTACCAGGTTACCGCAATCCCGATAACTTTATTGTATGTTCAGATCCTTATCCTACGGTTACTGCGCAAGCCTCTGATTTGATTTTACCAACCGCAATGTGGGTCGAAAAAGAAGGCGCTTACGGCAATGCTGAACGCCGTACTCAGGTTTGGTATCAACAAGTAAAAGCGCCAGGTGAAGCTAAATCTGATTTATGGCAGATCATGGAATTCTCAAAGCGATTTAAGGTTGAAGAAGTCTGGGATGAGGAGCTGCTTAATAAGATGCCGCAATACCGTGGCAAAACTATGTACGATATTTTGTTCCGTAATGGCCAAGTTGATAAGTATCCATTAACGCAAGCGCAGCCATTAAATGATGATGCGCAAGCGCAAGATTGTTATGTTCAAAAAGGCTTATTTGAAGAATATGCTAGCTTTGGTCGAGGTCATGGACATGATCTTGCTCCTTATGAAACTTATCATAAAGTGCGTGGTTTACGTTGGCCTGTTGTTGATGGCAAAGAAACTCAGTGGCGCTTTAAAGAAGGTTCTGATCCGTACGCTAAAAAAGGCTCGGGTTGGGATTTCTATGGCAAACCTGATGGTAAGGCACTTATTATTTCAGCGCCTTATGAAGCACCACCAGAAGTGCCTGATAAAGATTATGACATGTGGCTTTGTACCGGACGTGTGCTAGAACATTGGCATACTGGCACCATGACTCGTCGTGTACCTGAGTTATATAAAGCAGTACCTGATGCGTGGTGTTATATCAATCCTCAAGACGCCAAAGCTCGTAATCTTCGTCGTGGTGATGAAGTTTTATTAGCCTCTCGTCGAGGTGAGGTGCGCTGTCGAGTAGAAACTCGTGGTCGTAACCGCCCTCCCGTTGGATTAGTTTTCGTACCGTTTTTTGATGCCAATATTTTAGTCAATAAATTGATTTTGGATGCTACAGATCCATTGTCGAAACAGACAGATTTTAAAAAGTGTCCGATTAAGATCACCAAGATCTAATTCATTAATTCAGCGAACGAGGCTTGTCGTTCGCTGTGACTAGAATATGCTTAGCAACGGAGAACAGCATGAAACGATTATTTTTTGCAGTATTAGTCGCAGGGCTGATGCTTACAGGTATCGCTCATAGTGATGATAGTGATTCGGTAATAGCAACGACCACTGCAGCGAATATTGCAGCAGCAGCTAAATTAGATAATCCTGGTGGTATCGGCGGACTTGAATCATTACGAGGTATGACAGAGTTAGAGACCACACGCCCAGCCGATCCTATGAAACATTATCCTAAAGATCAGGGCGTAATTGATAGTGATTATGTTTATCAGCCACCACTTATTCCACATACTATTCGTCATAATGAAGTCTCGCTTAATGCTAACAAATGTCTTGCTTGCCATAGTTGGAAAAACGCCAAAGAGATGAATGCAACTAAGATCAGTGTGACGCATTATATATCACCTCAGCAAGGCCAAGTGTTGTCTGATGTTTCACCAAGTCGTTATTTTTGCTTACAGTGTCATGTACCTCAAGCAGATGCTAAGCCATTGGTTGAAAATGATTTTAAACGCGTAAATGCATTACGTTAATCGTGACTGAATAGTAAAAGGGCTTATCTATGAAGTTGTTAAAAACATTTTGGTTACGACTAAAAACACCCAGTAAAGTCGCAGTTGGATTAGTACTTTTTATGGGGTTTATGGGAGGGTTATTATTCTGGGGCGGATTTAATACCGTGATGGAAAAGACCAACTCTGAAGAATTCTGTGCAGGGTGTCATGCGCCAATCGTTAAAGAAATTCAAGAAACGATTCACTTTTCAAACCGTTCAGGAGTAAGAGCGATTTGTTCTGATTGTCATGTGCCGCATAATTGGACCGATAAAATTGTCCGTAAGGTGCAAGCATCAAAAGAGATCTACTCACATATGATGGGCACTATTGATACCCCTGAAAAGTTCAATGCCCGCCGTGGTCATCTTGCTGAGCGAGAATGGCAGCGAATGAAAAACAATGATTCTCAAGAATGTCGTAATTGTCATCAGTTCAATTATATGGATTTTTCTGAGCAAGCTCCGCGTAGTGCAAAGCAGCACTCAACAGCATTAGCATCCGGTGATAAAACTTGTGTTGATTGCCATAAGGGGATTGCCCATAAGTTACCTGACATGAAAGATGTGGCAGGGTGGCAATAAACCAAAGGAGAAACGATGAGTACTCTAGAATCAGTAATTTGGCATGTACTGGGTTATGCTGCGATGCCGATGATCATTTTATTTGGTTTTGCAGCAGTCGCTGCGGTGTGTGTATGGCTGTTGTCGTTAGGTAAAGATAAAAAACTTGATTAAATAGTTATAACAACATGATCTTTAAACCATGGTTGCGGTAGTGAATACTAAAGCAACCATGGTTTTTTGTTATAGGGCATGTTAATTGCTGGTGGCGGTGTCGTGTATCAGTTGCTGCTCGACTAATAACGATCTAAATTGTTGAGCTCGTTTACGGTTAACCCCGAAATCGGAGTAACCACTACGGGAAATAGATCTTACGTGCAGCTGTTGGGCTTGTTGTTTAACTTCGAAGTCATCAATGAATCCAAACATCGCACTACGGACTTCAATATGAAAATAATGGTCATCATGTTCAACGAGTTTTGCTCCAGGTAGCGTTTGTGCTAGCGCTATAATCTCTGCCCAGCTTTGTATACCTTTAGGTGTAAGCATAAAGGGGGCGAGTTTAAATTTTTCACGTTGCTCGATAGTTGATACACAATGGGATTTATTATCGCATGGTGTGTCTATTTGACGCTGCCATGGCGTTGATTGTGGATCAGCGCAGCCAGTTATTAATCCACTTAATGCTGTTATAAAGCCAACAATCTTCATATTTTTTCTCATCATAGTGTGTTGGTGTAAGTTAAATAAATGCCGAAACCAACCCAAGAAGCAATGATGATTCCCCAAGGTAGCCAATGCTGCTTATAGATAATTTGCTGGACAACCGCTGGAGTGTCGATTATTTCGGTTTGATTATTTTTAGTTTGGGCGCTTTTCTTTTTTAATTTATCACGCTCCCTTGATTTGGCTTTTTGTTGTTTTTTATATTGTTCAATGCCTTTCTGAATTCCTTGTGCGATTAGTTTGGTTTGCTCTTTGGTTTGGCCTTCTTTTTGGGTTGCTTTAGCAACTCGTAACGCTTCTATTTGTGTTTCTGCAGAAGGAGCAGCGTTCTTTTTTATGGTTGTCATGCGCACTATTGACCTTTCTGATGAATGATAACTGATTGAGATTATATCTGATTACTCAATCTTAGCAGTAGTGTTGCCATATGTGTGGTTGTTGTTATATGTGTTGAGATTTATATATTTGGTTTTTTTTGTATGAAAATTACAGTTTTAGATGAATATGGTGTTAATAGTATATTCATATTGTAACTTTATGATTAGAAATAATTTAGTTTGATAATCTGTTATTTGTTGCTGGTTAAAAAATAACCATTAGTTGTCGGTTTTAGATCAAAAAACGTGACTTGCTAGGCAATATAAATAAATGAAAAGTGCGGTGATCCACAAAAATAGCGCTTAAATTGTACTTAATATGCGTTGATCGATTAGAGTCGAAATCAAGCCATAGCGTGCTGATGTTGTCTAGATTGATGCGTGTTGAGTTGAACATGTGTGAGGAAAGTTGTTTGCTTTATCCTATCAATGCCTACGATGATCATGGGCTGTTAAAATTAAATAAGATGCTATGGCTGGCACTGATTTTTAATGCGAAAGCACTGGTGATTTTTGTCATGGCAGGTGTTAGTCGAACTCAAGGAGGACAACTTCTTGAATTGATTTACCCACTGCGAGACACACTTTATATCGGCATGGTGTTGGGAATGCCAGCCTTATTATTAATGTGGTTATCAGGTCAGCGCAATAACAATAATAAGGTTTTACATTATTTGTGGCAGCATGGAAAAAAATTATTAATAGCTGCTTACAGTATCGATTTTGCTTTGCAAATATATCACCTCGTGTTGAGTCAAGGCGCATTTTCTTGGGTGCGCGCATTAACCTTGTTGTTAACAGTTTGGCTTGGATTGTATTTAGTTCGAAGCTCACGAGTAAAAGATGTATTTGCACATTAGCTTGTAAGAGGTAGTCGTAATGGAAAAGTTCGCAATGGGTAAAGGGCAATTATTTCTAAGTACATTATTGAGCCCATTAGCAATGGCTGATTGGTTGCTGGATGTAAGCTTTGAAATGCATAGTGCTTGTCGCCTACGCCAAATGGTAAATACATCATTGTCATTATTACCTGGCGAAGAAACCATTTTTTTTGAAGGCTTAAGCCAAGATAATCATCATTCATACCGTGAAGTGGTTGGTAGCGCACAATTGTTAGATGTTTCAGCAGATAGCGTGAGCATTGCATTTCAAGTACAAGAGCGATTAGATGATGGCGGTTGGCGGACGATTCTGGCACAAACGTTATCGACAGGATTAAATATGCCGATGCTATTTGAATCAGGTGAGCCTAGCTGTGAACATGTAAAATTACAGGTTGAGGTGATGACTGCATAAGTTGTTAGCTATCTTAATGTATTATCAGACCATAAACGCGACTATTTATAGTGGCGTTTTTTTATGGGTGTATTTTATGACAACAGTAACCCAAGATTGTCGCTGAGAGACGTAAGCCTATTATTGAGTCTATGGTATTAAATTGAAGGATCACGGTGTGTCTGAGCCTTTGAGGCTTGTTTATGTAAGCTTAAATGAATTTTATTAGACATAAAAAAACGCAGCTAAAAAGCTGCGTTTTTATTAAGATATCAACAATCTTATTTCTTGATGCGTAGTACTGGTGTTTCACCAACGTTTACAGCACCAGATAGCTTGATCAACTCTTTGATCTCATCCATGTTAGAGATAACTACAGGCGTCAATGTTGACTTAGCTTTCTCTTCTAGGATTGCAAGATCGAATTCGATGATAGTGTCGCCAACTTTAACAGTTTGGCCTTCTTCAGCGATGCGAGTAAAACCTTCGCCTTTAAGTTCAACAGTATCAATACCGAAGTGAACAAAAAGCTCGATGCCATCGTCAGACTCAATAGAGAAAGCGTGGTTAGTTTCGAAAATCTTACCAATAGTACCGTTTACTGGTGCAACCATTTTGTTGCCAGTTGGTTTGATAGCAATACCGTCACCAACAATTTTTTCAGCAAATACTACATCAGGCACATCTTCGATGTTAACGATTTCACCAGAAAGAGGTGCGATAATTTCAATTGCACCAGCTTCGCTGCTGTCGTCAGAAACCATTTTCTTTAATTTGTCAAACAGACCCATATCGTTGCTCCTAAGCGTTGTTATTTTATCTGCTGCTATATTATTAGCAGATGGTCTTTTCTGCGATGAATTTTTCTACGTGCTCTTCAATCTCAGCTGCAGTAGGAAGAGTCAATGCATGCTCTGCCATTGCTTTAACGTCAGCAAAGTTAGCATTACGGATAACTTTCTTAACGCGAGGGATAGAAATTGCACTCATGCTGAACTCGTCAAGACCCATACCTAATAGCAGTAGGGTAGCACGTTCGTCGCCAGCAAGCTCGCCACACATACCTGTCCACTTACCTTCAGCGTGAGAAGCATCGATAACTTGCTTGATCACAGTAAGTACAGCAGGAGATAGCGGATTGTAGAGATGAGAAATAAGCTCATTACCACGGTCAACTGCTAGAGTATACTGGGTTAAATCGTTGGTACCAATACTAAAGAAAGAAACTTCTTTAGCTAAATGGTGCGCAATCGCTGCTGCTGCTGGTGTTTCAACCATAACACCGATTTCGATGTTAGCGTCAAATGCCAAGCCTTCAGCCGTTAATTCAAGCTTAAACTCTTCAATTGCTGCTTTTAATGTACGTACTTCTTCAACCGAAATAATCATCGGGAACATGATACGAACTTTACCGTGAGCTGATGCTCGCAGAATAGCACGGAATTGGTCACGAAGAATTTCAGGACGATCTAGGCTGATACGAATTGCACGCCAACCCAAGAATGGGTTCATTTCTTTAGGAAGATCTAAGTAAGGTAGATCTTTATCACCACCGATATCCATAGTACGGATAATCACTGGCTCGCCATGCATTGCTTCTGCAACTTCTTTGTATGCTTGGTACTGTTCTTCTTCTGTAGGCAGAGAATCACGGTCCATAAACAAGAATTCAGTACGGTATAGACCAACGCCTTCACCGCCATTACGATTAACGCCGTTACAGTCTTTAACTGTACCGACATTACCGCATACTTCAACTTGCTTACCATCAAGTGTAATAGCAGGAAGATCTTTTAGCTTTGCTAATTCTTCTTGCTCTGCTTTATCAGCATCACGGATAGCTTTAAATTTGTTTAGTTCATCTTCAGTCGGGTTGATAATAACCTGATTATTGATTGCATCAAGAATCAGCATATCGCCGCTCTTAACTTGAGATGTAACTGTATTCGTTCCTACAATAGCAGGAATTTCTAGTGAACGTGCCATGATAGAGGTGTGTGAAGTACGACCACCGATATCAGTAATAAAGCCAAGAACGAACTCTAGATTAATTTGTGCAGTTTCTGAAGGTGTTAGGTCGTTAGCGACCAAAATCACTTGCTCATTAATTGCACTTAAATTGATAACATTAATGCCTAATGCATTCTTAACAAAACGGCTACCGATATCACGAATATCACTTGCACGTTCTTTTAAGTATTCGTCATCTAAAGATTCAAGCGTTTGTGCTTGTTCTTCAATAACTGAATAAATGGCAAAGTCAGCAGACATTTTATCTTTAATAAGGGCTATAATTTCTTCTTCTAGCTCCTCATCTTCAAGCAACATGATGTGGCCTTCAAAGATCGCTTCTTTCTCTTCACCAAACGTTACACGTGCTTTTTCTTTGATTACTTCAAGTTGCTCTGCAGATTTCTTTCGAGCATCGAAGAAACGTTGAATTTCGTTATCAATCTGGTCTGCAGCGATTGGAGTTTTGTTTAAAACAACCTCTTCTTCTTGCAGCAGTAGTGCTTTAGCAAAAGCAATACCTGGAGATGCCAAGATACCTGAAATCATAGCCTTACCTTAATTTGTTCTATAAAAACTAGGGATTTAACGAATAAATTGCGAATTAGTGCAGTGTATCCATTAGAGCAACAAGGTGGTCTACTGCTTCTTGAGCTTGTGCGCCTTCAGCAGAAATTGTTACTAGTGTACCTTTTACTAAGCCTAGAGTTTGTAGTTTGAATAGGCTCTTCGCGCTTGCGCTTTTACCGTTAGAAGTAACAGTAATGTCAGCGTCGAATGTTTTCGCTTCTTTAACGAATTGAGCTGCTGGACGAGTGTGTAAACCATTTTCTGCTGTGATTTCAACTTGCTTCTGATACATATTTCACCCCGATTTAGATATAGTCGTTATATTAATAGTTTGCTTTATGAGCTATAACCTATGTGATTATAAATCTCAGCATATTATTCAAGCAGTATAAACTACCTAATAATATGGTGTCTTAGCTTTAATCCAAGTCAAAGTTTTATGAGAAACTTTTTTGGTATTAATCAAAATTGACTAATAGTTGTCCTTTTATTTTGATGCTAAAAATAAAGCGCATCAGCTTTATAGTAAAGCTGGGAATAAAATGCAACAAAAAAGCCCACAAAGGGCCTTTTTGAGTGTGGATATTCCTATCTAACATCGCAAAATGTGATCACTGTTGGGTTTCTTTTTCTGTAAAGATACCAGCGAAAAGTGCGGTTGATAAGTAGCGTTCACCCGAACTGGGTAAAATTACCACGATATTTTTATCCGCAAATTCTGGTCGAGCAGCAATGTTATTGGCAGCAACAACAGCAGCTCCTGATGAAATTCCAGCCAATATACCTTCTTCATCCATTAAACGACGCGCCATTTCAATCGCATCATCAGAGCTGACTTGCTCAATTTCATCGATAAGGGCTAAATCAAGGTTGCCTGGAATGAAGCCAGCACCGATACCTTGAATTTTATGTGGTGCAGGTTGAACTGTATTACCATTTACGGTTTGAGTGATCACTGGGGATTCTGCGGGCTCTACTGCAACGACAGTAATTGCTTTACCTTGTTGTTGTTTAATATAACGGCTGACCCCTGTAATTGTACCACCTGTGCCAACACCCGAAACGAAAACATCAATTTCACCATCGGTTGCATCCCAGATTTCAGGCCCGGTAGTTTGTTCGTGAATAGCGGGGTTCGCAGGGTTATTAAATTGTTGTAGTAGTAGATATTTACTAGGGTTTGAGTTGACTATTTCTTCGGCTTTATCAATCGCACCTTTCATGCCTTTAGCCGCTTCAGTTAGAACAAGGTTTGCCCCAAGAGCTTTTAATAATTTACGGCGTTCAAGACTCATACTTTCTGGCATGGTTAGCGTTAGTTTATAACCACGAGCAGCAGCAACAAAAGCAAGAGCAATACCTGTATTACCACTGGTTGGTTCTACAAGTTCAATCCCTTCTTTCAATAGGCCATTTTTTTCTGCTTCCCATACCATGTTGGCGCCGATACGACATTTAACACTGAAACTTGGATTACGTGCTTCAATTTTTGCAAGCACCTTACCATTACTGACACGATTAAGGCGTACCAGCGGGGTGTTACCAATAGTGAGAGAGTTATCTTTGTATATTTTGCTCATACTTCGTTCCTTCGTGACAAATTAGACTCAATGTTGAATAGATTAAGCATATACCTGTCTCGATATTTGCAAAGTAATTAATGGTTATATCTTATTGTTATTATGTGATAGTTGCTACTATTATTAATTAATTGTAGCTAAAAGGTTGCGTAAAGTTGTTGTCGAGGTGGGATTTATTTGTGGTGGATAAAAAAGAAAAGGCCAATAGCACTATAGCTATTGGCCTTAATTTAAAACTTAATTGCGCTTAATAACGTTTAAATTGGGTGCGATAATGATCCACCCACATTGCTGTTGCTCCACAAACGGCAACGGGCATTACAAATAAGTTAATAATAGGCACCATAGTTAGTAACATCACAACGGCACCAAAACTTAATGCTTGACCTCGTTTTTGTTTAAGGGCGTCTCGCATATCAGGAAAAGGCACTTTATGATTATCAAAAGGGTAATCAACATATTGAATTGTCATCATCCAAGCGTTGAATAAGAACCATAGTACTGGCGCAACAGTTTGGCCAATAGCTGGAATCCACATTAAAATGAGTAATCCAATCGCTTTAGGTAGATAATACTTAAGCTTGGTCCATTCTCGACCCATGGTTCGAGGCAGATCTTTTAATAATGCTTTGAAACTATCATCTGGTGGCGTTTGTCCGGTGAGTTTCGCTTCAAGGTATTCAGCTAATAATCCATTAAATGGTGCTGCAATCCAGTTAGCAATTGTACTAAAGAAGTATGAAAATGAAACTAAAGCAGCAATAGCCAGTAGTGGCCATAAGATATAGGAAAGCCATTCCAGCCAGCTAGGTAAATAGCTTAACCAATGATCAATCCAGCCGCTCAAATGGCTTAATAATGTCGCAAAAGCGCTACCGAGTAATACAATATTTATCAGTAGCGGGATGAGAACAAAACGGCGCGTACCTGGTTGAGACGCAAGCTGCAGGCCTTGAAAAAAATAACCAGCACCACTGGTTGCTGGTTTAATATTATGCTGTTGTGGCATTTCTTTCTCCTGAACAAGTATTTTTTAGCGATTTACTGTTCATTTGTTTAGATTTCTTTATGAATGTTAATAGCCGAGGTAGGATGGAATCAACCAACAAAATTGTTGTCACTACTTTGACGATAAAATAAAAATGATGAGTAACAATACAAAAATGATTTAAATTTGTACAAAAATTACTAAGCTTACACTATCTTGATGGAATCTCGATATTCATCTTCTCATTGTCAAGTGAGTTTTGGTACAGTAAGTCATTCGGTGAGAAATTCTAACTAGATACTAAGTTTCCTAGTAGATTTTTTTCTATTATTAACCCCGTAAAGGGACAACGAGTTAATTTAGAGTATTCATATGCAGGAATTGCGTCTGGTTCTTATTATTGTTGGTGCGTTAGCAATTGCAGCGCTTCTTTTTCATGGTCTATGGACGAGTAGAAAAGAAAAGCCAGCTAAATTTGGTGAGAAACCACTAAGTAAAATAGATGAAGCAAATCTTGATAGTCAAGATATTGCCCAAGAGAGTGTTAGTGACGTCCGTGTTGTGAATAATGCACCGGAAGTGACAGAAACTAAGTCAAATCAACCTGACGCTACTGAAACTAAATCAGCTTCTAAGCGTAAAGAGCCTGGTTTTAGTTTTGGTGAACGTCCTCAACATGATCCTTTATTGGGTGAAACAGCTCCTCAAAGTGTAACCTCGATGCCGAAAGTTACAACTCATGAGCGTATTGAGCCACAAATGCACATTGGAGCTGCGCCTCAATCAACAGTAGCAGTTCAACCAGCCGTTGCAGCTCAACCAGCCGTTGCAGCTCAACCAACAGTTGCCGCTCAACCAGCCGTTGTCGCTCAACCAGCCGTTGCCGCTCAACCAGCCGTTGCCGCTCAACCAGCCGTTGCCGCTCAACCAGCCGTTGCCGCTCAACCCGCCGTTGCCGCTCAACCAGCCGTTGCCGCTCAACCCGCCGTTGCCGCTCAACCCGCCGTTGCCGCTCAACCAGCCGTTGCCGCTCAACCAACCGTTGCCGCTCAACCAGCCGTTGCCGCTCAACCAGCCGTTGCCGCTCAACCAGACGTTGCAGCACAACCAGCCGTTGCAGCACAACCAGCCGTTGCAGCACAACCAGCCGTTGCAGCACAACCAGCCGTTGCAGCACAACCAGCCATTGCCGCTCAGCCAACTGTTGCAGCTGAAACTGTTACAATTCCAACTCCTATTTTTACGCCTGTCATTGAAGATGAGAAGTCGCAAGAACGTGCTGTTGAGAATGTTGTAACTGAAGCTGTTATAACAAAAACACCTGAGCCTGAAATTACACCAGAACCAGAACAGATCCCTGAACCTGAAGTATTACCTGAACCAGAGCCGCTACCACCAAGCTATTTGTCTGTTTGTGTGCATGCGCGTAAAGGTAAGGTATTGCGCGGGCCATCATTATTTGCATGTTTAGAGCGTAATGGTTTGATTTTTGGTGAAAACTCAGTTTTCCATCGTCATGCTGATTTAGCGGGTACTGAACCTGTGATTTTTTCTGTAACTAATTTGCTTAATCCTGGTACGTTTCCTGAAACTAATTACCAGCATTTTGAAACGCCAGGCATTGGCTTCTTCTTAATGTTGCCATGTTATGGTAAAGCGTCGAGTAACTTTAATATGATGTTACAAACCGCACAGCAAATTGCCGATCAATTGAATGCAGATGTGATGGACCAAGATCGTGTCATGATCACACCGAACCGCATTGCAGCATATCGAGAAAAATCAGTAAAATATAATCAATGTTAATCAAATAAATTATTATTACTGATTGAAATTCAGGCTCCCTCGGGAGCCTGAATTTTATTGTATCTATTGTTATAACCGTAATGATTTGAAGTTTTGTTATCAGATTCATTAATCAACATTTTCTTCAGGTAGGAATTGAAATGAGCACCGACCTTCAGCAACAACTTGCCAGCTTAAAACAACAACTCGATTATCATGGCCATCGTTATTACGTTGAAGATAACCCTGAAATACCGGATGCTGAATATGATCGTCTGATGCAACAATTATTGGCGATTGAAGCTGAACATCCCCAGTGGGTAACTAATGACTCTCCTAGCCAGCGTGTTGGTGGAAGTGCGCTTGATGGTTTTACGCAGGTTACCCATGAAATAGCGATGTTGTCATTAGGTAATGCATTTAATGATGATGATTTACGTGACTTTCAAAAACGACTTCAAGACCGGTTACGTGATAGCAGCAGCATTAGTTACTGTTGTGAGCCGAAATTGGATGGCCTAGCGGTTAGTTTAATGTATGAAAATGGGGTGCTTGTGCAAGCGGCAACCCGTGGTGACGGCGCAACGGGGGAAAATATTACTCATAACGTGCGTACTATTGGTGCGATTCCATTGCGGTTACGTGGTGATGATTGGCCACAGCGATTAGAAGTGCGTGGTGAAGTTTTTATGCCCAAAAAAGGGTTTGAGGAGCTTAATGCGACAGCGCTTAAAAAAGGTCTTAAAACTTTTGCTAATCCACGTAATGCAGCAGCAGGTAGTTTACGTCAGCTAGATCCTAAAATTACAGCGACTCGTCCACTCAGTTTTTATGCATATGCAGTCGGTGTAGTTGAAGGACGTGAGTTAGCGGATACTCAATATCAACGTCTATGCCAATTAAAAGCGTGGGGACTGCCAATGTGTCCTGAAATTCGTTGTGTAGACAGTATTGAAGCTGTGATTGAATATCATCAAATGATTGGTGAAAAACGTCAATCTTTAGGATATGAAATTGACGGGGTGGTGATCAAAGTTGATCAATTGGATCTGCAATCACAACTTGGGTTTGTTGCGCGTGCACCTCGCTGGGCAATTGCGTATAAGTTTCCGGCTCAAGAAGAAATGACACTATTAAAAAATGTTGAGTTTCAGGTTGGGCGTACCGGTGCAATTACACCGGTTGCGAAACTTGAACCAGTGTTTGTTGGCGGTGTTACTGTCAGTAATGCTACGTTACACAACGCTGATGAAGTGGCTCGATTAGGGGTTATGATTGGTGATACGGTGATCATTCGCCGTGCTGGTGATGTGATTCCACAAATAGCAGCAGTCGTTGAGTCTCGTCGTCCTGCTGATGCGACTGCTATTGTGTTTCCGACCGAGTGTCCGGTGTGTCAATCGAAGGTTGAGCGAGTAGAAGGTGAGGCTGTTGCTCGCTGTTCTGGAGGCCTATTTTGTCAAGCTCAGCGCAAAGAAGCACTGAAGCATTTTGTATCGCGTAAAGCATTGGATGTCGATGGCTGTGGTGAAAAAGTGATAGAGCAGTTGGTTGATCGTGAAATGGTTACAACTCCAGCTGATTTGTTTAAGTTCAGTGCTGGAGAAGTAACGGTACTTGAACGGATGGGTCCTAAATCAGCGCAGAAGTTAATTGATGCGCTAACGGCTTCAAAGCAAACTACATTAGCGCGGTTTATTTATTCATTAGGTATTCGTGAAGTGGGCGAAGCCACTGCGGCTAATGTCGCGAATTATTTTGAAACCTTAGAAGCAATTAGTCAGGCATCTAAAGAGCAACTAATTAAAGTGCCAGATGTGGGTGAAGTGGTTGCGGCACATTTATTTAATTTCTTCCGTGAACCACATAATATGACAGTTATTGATGATTTATTAGCGCAAGGTATTCATTGGCCTGTAATTGAAAAGCCACAAGCAGGGGTCGAATTACCGCTCGATGGCAAAGTGGTAGTACTGACGGGGTCGTTATCACAATTAACCCGTGGTGACGCTAAAGCTGCATTACAAGCATTAGGAGCGAAAGTAACCGGTAGTGTGTCTAAGAAGACGGATTTATTGGTGGCGGGTGAAGCAGCCGGATCTAAATTAGCGAAAGCTCAAGAGTTGGATATTGAAATTTGGGATGAGCAACAGCTGGTTGATTTGATCGCAAACGCATAAAAATAACATCATTTAATATTTAAGCCTCACTGAAGTGGGGCTTTTTTGTAACCATTGTTTAACAACTTGTGGCGTAAATCGTGGCTAAAAAACTTAATTTTTAAGGTTTATTTAATGGTGGTAATGAAAAATATTTTTGATTGACAGCTGTAGTTTATTATTTTGCATATTGCTAATAGTACTATTTATAAAATACGACACTGTTCACAATAATCATTGATTGTTTTTATAACATGTTGTTTTAAAGGGGTTATATTTAACTTTTGGTTTTGAAATGAAAACATATGACATTGATCACGATAGCGCCAAAAGTTTGCACTCAATCATGTTTTCACTATTTAAAAGTAAGTTCTTATTGATGTTTTGCGCTGCGAAAGTAGTCTTAACGTCGAAGTTAATTAAAAGTTCAATTTAAAACGAAATAATATGAATTGGTTGAAATGATTCGACCGACATATAAGAGATTTACTTGCTACCTTCGGCGGCCAACCTTTCAGGGACAAGTAAACAGCTAATATCTTTTAGGAGTTATTCCATGGAATCAAAGTTTTTTAAAGTTTCGGCTTTAACCGCAGCAATGGTAGGTGCATTATCAGCTGCACCTGTAATGGCAACAGAAGACAGTGCAGCTGGTCCAGAATATGTAACAGCGGTTAATGAGTTTCTTGATGATTCAACATTAGCGGGTGTTGCTGTTGTTGATACGCGTGCTCGTACTCGAACTACTGGCAAACCTGGCGGTCAAGATGGCGATACGTGGAGTCGTCTAAACTATTCTGCTTACAACCTTATTTTAGACTTCACATCTGGTTACCATAATGGTTGGTTAGGTGCTGATGTTGGCGGTTATATCTCTGGTGATTTATACAACGAGAGTGCGCAAAATGGCGATGGCGAATATTTAGCTAACGAAATTTCTACTGCTAAAAACCTTGATTGGGGTTCAGGTGAAGGCAAAACGGTTAAGATCACTAAAGCTGCATTGAAATTTAAAGCAGGTGAGAATGTAGATGGTCGTTTTGGTTTTACTCAAGCAAATGGTAACGGTGTTTTAGGTAACGTATGGTCTTTTGTACCAGGTACCTACCGTGGTGCTGAATTAAATGCAAATATTGGTAACTTTAAAGCAACTTACTTCATTGCTGATAACTACACTGCGCCATGGATTCTAACTGAGCAAGGTTATGCAGATGCTCTATGGGCTGATACTTCTTGGGGTATTGCTCACTCTTTAGGTTTACAAGGTAACGCAACAGAAGATCTATACCTACAGTTTGGTATTGGTCAAGTAACTGATGTTAAGTACCAAAATGGTGTTGACTGGGCTAATAACGTTGTAACTGGTTACCATGATGCTATCGATACAACAGGTTATAAAGTTTACGCTAAGTATAACATCAATGACACTATGTCTATTGCTTATGACTTCTATGGTACAAATGATGACGTACAATATGAAGGTCTAGGTTACACCACGGGTCTATCGTTTAATGCTAAGTTTGGTCAGTTCTCATGGATGACAGATCTTAACTACGCGAAAAGTGATAACGACCGTGATGTTAACCCTCGTATGATTTACACATACGGCATGACTAACGGTACATACTCACTATGGTGGGATGCGCTATCTGATTGGAACAAATCAGGTGAAGTTTCTATCTATAACCGCCTATCATACGATCAAGGTGATGGTTGGAATTACTACTTAGGCTTTGGTTACGGTTCTGGCGGTAAGTCAGCAGCTGAAGGTGCGAAGGGTGATTGGGATTACGAGAGTGAGTACGCGGTTAACGGTACAGTTTCTTACTCAGTACAAAATGGCGCACTTAAAGGTTCTACATTACGTCTACACGCAACAATGCTAGAGCGTGATGAGTATGCTGGTGCAGCTTCTGCAGATGAAACAGATGTACGCTTCCAAGTTATCATTCCTTATACTTTCTAATATAACAATTAGTTAGGTAAGAATTTAAAAGCCCATTTTTATGGGCTTTTTTATTGTCTCAAAAAAGAGAATCTTATTATAAATTATCTTCCTACAATTGAGCTGATTGGCTCAATTAGTTAAAGGTAGGAATATGAGAAAATATATTATTACTATTATTGCAGCTGTTACATTTACTGTAAGCATGGGCGCTTTTGCCAATGGCGGTTCTAATGGTGCTGGAGGGTTTGGTCAAACGTATTGTCATTTATCTAATAATGAAACAATTTTTGTCCCGTGGTTTATTTGTAAGCAGCATGGGGGGGAATCACACGATTTTTAACTTCATAATGGAGAAGGGATTCTCTCATTTTGTTTATATATAGCTATGATCATCACTATTTTACGCTCTATTCCTTCTGATTATTGTAGATTTACCCCACAGTGCTAGAATACCAATCAATAGATTTAGCACAGTAGCTTTTACTGTGTCATCCATCATTCATAAGGTAATCTCAATGACGGTTAAAACTCGCTTTGCACCAAGCCCAACTGGCTTTTTGCACGTTGGTGGTGCGCGCACAGCACTGTATTCATGGCTATTTGCTAAGCACATGGGTGGCGAATTCGTATTACGTATCGAAGACACGGATATCGAACGCTCAACTCAAGAAGCGATTGATGCGATTATGGAAGGCATGGAATGGTTAGAGCTGAATTGGGATGAAGGTCCTTATTACCAGACTAAGCGTTTTGATCGTTACAATGAAGTGGTTGATCAACTGCTAGCAGAAGATAAAGCTTATAAGTGTTACTGCCCGAAAGAGTTGCTTGATGAAATTCGTGAGCAACAAATGGCTGACGGTGTTAAGCCTCGTTATGATGCTAACCACCCAAAAATTATTGCAGCTAATGCGGCGGCAACAGCAGATTCACCATTCTGTATCCGTTTCCGTAACCCGAAAGAGGGCACAGTGATCTTTGATGATAAGATCCGTGGCCATATTGAGATTGCTAACAGCGAGCTTGATGATTTAATCATTCGTCGTACAGATGGCAGCCCAACATATAATTTTTGTGTAGTTATTGATGACTGGGATATGGGTATTACTCAGGTTGTTCGTGGTGAAGACCATATCAACAATACCCCACGTCAAATTAACATCTACAAAGCATTAGGTGCACCAGTACCTGAGTTTGCACACTGTGCAATGATCCTTGGTGATGATGGTGCTAAGCTTTCTAAGCGTCATGGTGCTGTTGGTGTAATGCAATACCGTGATGATGGTTTCCTACCTCATGCATTGCTTAACTATTTAGTACGTTTAGGTTGGTCTCATGGCGACCAAGAAATCTTCTCGCTACAAGAGATGATTGATTGCTTTACGCTTGAGTCAGTAAGTAAATCAGCATCAGCATTTAATACCGATAAATTGTTATGGTTAAACAACCACTACATTAAAACGGCAGCGCCTGAATATGTTGCTAAGTACCTACAATGGCATTTAGATCAAAAACAAATTTCAATTGAAAATGGCCCGGCGATCACTGAAGTGATCACTTTAGTGGGTGAGCGTTGCCATACACTGATTGAATTAGCAGAGCAATCACGTTACTTCTACCAAGATTTTAGTGAGTTTGAAGCTGGCGCGGCTAAAAAGCATTTACGTCCAGTTGCTAAAGACGCATTGGCATTAGCACTTGCAAAAGTTGAAGCGCTTGATGAATGGACAACAGAGAACTTACATACTGTAACGACACAAGTTTGTGAAGAGCTTGAGTTAGGTATGGGTAAAGTTGGTATGCCATTACGTGTGGCGGTTACTGGTCAAGGTCAATCACCATCAGTTGATGCTGTAATGCAATTGATTGGTAAAGAGCGTGTGATTACGCGTATTAAGATGGCACTAGATTATATTGCTGCCCGTGAAGCTAACGCGTAAACATTAGTTATCACACAAAAAGCGAAAGCATAACTTATGCTTTCGCTTTTTTTATAACTAGCGTAAACCGGATCACATTTTCAATTTTACAGTGGTGACATTGTTTAAAAAGAACAATATTATAAACAATATATAGGGGCTATAGCTCAGCTGGGAGAGCGCTTCGCTGGCAGCGAAGAGGTCATCGGTTCGATCCCGTTTAGCTCCACCAAATTTTAAACCTCGTCAGTTAATGGCGGGGTTTTTTCATTTTTAGAACCGAGCATTGATAATCGGGAAAATAGATAGATTCTTACTGACAAAAGTACCTGATTTGTCGTAGTTAATTAAGCCAATTTGTACACCTTTATTGATATGATCTGTAGCATTAATCAAACCAAATTGTAGCCCATTTAAGGAAGCGGCATAGTTAAAGCTACCAAACTGAGCACCAGTAAAATTGCCCCCAGTGTAGTTGACTAAACCAAAATCAGCACCTTTAGCTCTATTGTTATTCCAGTTAGCTAAACCAATCTCTAAGCCAGTCATACTTGATGTCGTATGGTTAATACCAAACGCTAATCCAAGGTTAAGTCCAGTAAAGTTATCAATAGTTGATAAGCCTAATAATGAAAAGTTAATTCCTGTTACTTGGCTTGTTTGCCCATAAAGCACATTTAAACGTACTCCTGATACATTATCAGTCGGTAAATTAACCGTGGGTAGTGAAAGCTGTATAGGTGTTGCAGCCAGTACTGTCGAGGATAAAAGAGTAGCGGTTAATGCAATGGTTACGAGGGTTAACTTCATCTAGAGTCTCAAATTGTCTGTTATTAATTTTTTAAAAACTTATATTAAATATAAGAATATATAGATAGTAACTTTTAGTAAATAAATAAAAGTAAGCTTTAAAATTGATAAAATAAGCATTTGTAGATAATCGATATTTTATTGAAAGCTATTAATGTAACTAATTTTATAATTTAGCAGCCATGATTAATCACAAGCATTTCTTATTGCTATGATATGTATTTGTTTTATATTTAATTGAAATAAATAAAGTATGTATAAATAATATATTCACCAAGCGAATCACTTTGTTTATATATATATATGTAGCAGTGTTTATGGTTTTTTTTAGCACTTAAAATGTTTTTTTTATTTTAATATTCTTTTTGATTTTAATTTATTGTTAGTGATTGTTAACTTGTATCTTGTTGTTTTTGGTGTTTTTTATTTTTTTATGTTGAGTTTTCGGGGTAATTCAAAAGATTTAAATGGTGTTGGATTATTATTTTCTTTACTGTGGAGATGTTTGAAAACAATTGCATGGATTGAAATTAATTAACCATTAAACATTTATTGGTTAATGAATTTTATTATTTAATGTAACTGTTAATTAAGTGCCATATATATATCCTTTATTTTGATGGTTTTATATGGTTATAAATAGATTTAACGAGAAAAAACAAAAGGTGAGGTAAGATTAAGCGAATGAGGGGCTGTAACCTTAGGGCGGTAGCATATTTAATCATTGGTATATATCTTAATTATTTGTCTGTATGACAGCTCATCGTTAAAGTAAATAATGACTTTAGTGTAATTGTTTACTCTTAATTATTTACTCAAAAAATTTTCAAAACTTCCTTTTAGTTAACCATATTGGATTGAAATCATTCATGACTGCCATTAGTAATAAACAAGTAAAGCCCACTTCGACAGCGAATGAAGAAATCGACTTAGGTAAGGTTTTTGGTGTTTTGCGAGATAGTAAAAAATCTATTCTTGCCATTACCATTGTCTTTACTTTATTAGGTCTGATTTATTCTGTTTTTGCGACCCCTATTTATAGATCTGATGTATTGATTCAAGTTGATTCAATAAGTGATGGTTCTCCTGCATTTGGAGAAGCAATGGCAAAAGAATTTACAACAGAATCTTCAGCGGTCACCGAGATAGAGTTAATTAAATCTCGTCGAGTGATTGGTAAAGCCGTAGATAAGTTAAATTTGACAACATCTGTTACTCCAGATTACTTGCCTATTATTGGTAAAGGATTAGCGCGTTTAACCGGGAGCCAGAGTAGTGCAACGGTTGCTCATTTTATGGTGCCTGCTGACGCTCAAAACAATACTTACAAGTTGAAAATTACTAATGCAGATACTGGTGAGTTTGTAGTAACTGATGAAGATAATAGTAATGTTAAGCTAGCAGGTTTTGTCGGCCAGCCAGTTAAAGATCAAGGATATAGTTTATTGGTAACTGCGTTAACGGGAGTTAATAACGACACCTTTACAGTTAAAAAGTTATCACGATTTGATGTTATTGCTGATTATCAAAAATCGCTAATGGCGACTGAAAAAGGCAAAGATACAGGTATTGTTGAAGTCTCATTACAAGGTCAAAATCGATTACAGACTCAAAAGATCCTCAACAGCATTAGCGAAAACTATTACTTAATGAATGCTGATCGAGCAGCAGCTAGCGCAGATAAGAGCTTAGAGTTTTTAAATTCACGCCTGCCGACAATTAAATTAGAACTAACTAATGCAGAAAATAAGCTTAATAAATACCGCGAAGCTAATCAATCAGTAAACATGGAAATGCAAGCGAAGTCATCGCTTGATGAACTTGTTGCTTTAGATGGTCAGATTAATGAATTGAGCTTCCAAGAAGCAGATATTTCACGTAGTTATACTAAAGAGCATCCACTTTACAAAGCGTTAATTGAAAAACGTAATGATCTTCTGGGCCAAAAAACACGTTTAACACGCAAAATTGATCAAATGCCGGAAACACAACGAGAAATCATTCGTTTAACACGACATGTTGATGTTAATCAGCAGACATATATGCAGATCCTTAATAAGATTCAAGAACTTGAAATAGTTAAAGCGAGTAGTTCTGCAAGTGTACAAATTATTGATACAGCATCTAGCAGTGCTAAACCTGTTGCACCTAATCGTATTCTATTAGTTGTTGCCCCTGCAATTCTTGGTTTAATTCTGGGTGCATTAATTGCTCTATTCCGTGTTATTTTAAATAATACAGTTGTTGATCCGCAGCAATTAAAAACAATTGGTCTTCCTGTTTTTGCTTCAGTACCAAAAACACCAAAAGCAAAGAAAACATCAAATGCTATTTTGGCTGAAATTGAGTCAGATGATATTTCAGTTGAAGCACTACGCACGTTGCGCAATCGTATATTTTTAGCAATGGATAGTGCGAATAACAATACAGTATTGCTAACAAGTGCTAGTTCAGTTACTAAATCAGGAAAAACATTTGTGATTACTAACGTCGCAGCATTGATGGCTGAAGCGGGTAAACGAGTGTTAATTATTGATGCTGATATGCGTAAGGGCAAAATTGCATCAGCACTTAATGGCAAGCAAGCTAACGGTTTAGCTGAATTACTTAGCGGTAAAAATGATTTAAAAACTGTGGTGAAAACATCACAAGTTACTAATATGGATTATATTTCTGGTGGTGAAAATGCACATTCACCCGCTGAACTGTTAATGCATAATGAATTTAAAACATTATTAGCATGGGCTGCTGAACATTACGATGTTGTGATTGTTAATTCACCACCAGTACTAGCTGTTGTTGATGCTGCGATTATAGGTGCAGCAGTAGGTACAACAGTAATGGTTGGTTGTTATGGTGCTGATACTTTAAAAGATGTTAAACAAGCAAAACAACAATTTGAAGATAATGGCGTTGAAGTTAATGGTTTTGTACTAAACAACACGATTAAGAAAACAAGTAATCAAGCAGTCTTTAATAAATACTGATAAATTATATTTAAGATAAAATGGTTATGGTGATAGCTTGCCATAACCATTATCATAATTAAGCAACGTAAAGATTTACATCTACTAATCATCCAAGTTAAACTTATTGAATTGTTTTGCTACGAAAATTATTAAAATAATTTTTAGAGTTGATTTTATTAAAACTCATCTTAATAGTCATCATAGTAAGTTTTAGGTTGTATAAATATAATAAAAACGTATTTTTATTATACTTTTTGATTGTAAATATAAATATCATATTACCAAGTTAAATTAATATCTTGGTATTGTATTATGTTAGTTAACCTTATACTGTGATTAAATAAATATGATTTCAAATACTAAAATAAGCCAAGTTGTATTTTGGATATCTGTAGTAATTATCTTTATCGGATTTATGGAAAATATAAATGAGCTAAGATATAACTTAATGATTCCATTAATAGCTATAGGATGGGTATTACACTTTACTTATAGTGATCATAAAATTGATAGTCATAGCACTAAATCTTTTATACTGCTTTCTGGAATAGTTGCACTAATAGCATTACCCTCATTACTAAAAATTTATCCGCATGCACATAATTTAATAAGGTATACCTACTATAGTTTTGTAGTTGGTTTAATTGTTAAATTATTCTCAGTATATAGTACTTTCGTATTCTTAAAAGGAGATATAAATAAATTAGAAAGAATGTTGAAGTATGTAATAATACTAAATTTGTCAATGTTTTTTCTACAGTTTATTGTTGTTTTTGGCACTGGGTATTATATAGATCCACTAAAAGCAATTACTGGGGAACCATCACGGTATGGTGCTCAGATAGTTCTTCCTGTTATTGGTCAAATTTACCGCTGTACTGGATTTTATGAAGAGCCATCAACATATTCTGGATTTATAGCTGTTCTGCTTGCTTGTAAGCTTTATCTAAACCCTAAAGTTGATAAGATAGTAATTTTATGTGCTATTTCAATTATTTTATCCTTCTCAGTTGCTGCTATTGGTTATGGTTCTATTATTATTCTCTACTTTTTATTAAAAAGTAAGGCTAGTTATCTAAAATATATTATATTTTTATTATCACCATTGGCTGTCGCAATTATTGCAGGCATTGCAATTGAACGATTAAACTCTCTTGGTGGTGACGCACAAGATATTCGTGCTAATCTAAATGCTATGGTATTTGCTCAGCAGCTACCGATTTTAATTTTTGGTAATGGTGCTCTAGGAATTATGCCGGCCGCTGCCGATGTGATGAATACTACAGGTGCTGTGTTCCGATTAGGAATTGCATCTTTTAATGATAATGGGATGTGGTTATTTTTTATTATTAAATTTGGATTTTTTGGTTTAGCTGTAATTGGTAGTTATTTATTTGTCAAAACAAAGACATTATTAAATAGAATCATGTTTTTTGTGATACTTTTGACTAAATTAAGTTTTTTATATTTTGGTTTTATATTTTATATTTTCTTAATATTCAACAATAAAGTTGTTTTAGATAATGATAATAAAAACATTGATAATGACTAAACAGATATTAAGTAAATAGAGGAATATATTGTGAATGTTCGCGAATTCAAAGCTTTCTTTTGGAGTTTCGTTGATGGTGTAGGCTCTCAAGGTAGCCAGTTAATTATTACAATTTTATTAGCTCGGCTATTAACACCTGCTGATTTTGGTATAATTGGCTTAATTTCTGTCGTAGTATACTTATCTAATGTTATAGGAAATGGAGGTTTAAATAATAGTTTAATAAGAAAAGATAAATTAACAGCTGATGATTTTACTTCGGTTTTTATATTTAATATTAGTATTGGTATTTTACTATATGTTATGATCTTTTTATCATCTGGTTTTTTATCTAATTTCTTAAATTTACCACAAGCAGAAGTTTATTTTAAAATATATGCGTTAAGTATTGTATTTACAGCTTTTGAGCAGATCCAACGTGTAAAATTAACAATAGATTTAAATTTTAAAACTCAGGCTAAAATTACATTGTTCTCTGTTATTCTTAGCGGAATTGTAGCGTTAATTTTAGCTAAACTTGGGTTTGGTGTATGGGCTTTAATTATACAAGCTGTTTTCTTATCAGTTATTCGATGCTTTATTTTTTGGTATGTAATAGGTTGGAGGCCTACCGGGCATTTTAAAATGCCATTATTATTAGAACATCTTAGCTTTGGATATAAGTTATTGTTAGGTAATGTTATTGATGTAGCCTATAGGTATATGTTTAATTTAGGTATAGGTAAGTTTTATTCTGTAACTGATCTCGGTTTTTATAATCAGGCAACAAAGCTTACAGAAGTACCATCAATGACGATAACAACAATTGTTCGTCGAGTTAATTATCCTATCATTAGTAATTTAAGAAATAATAAAAAATGTTATTTTAATAATTTGATTAATATAGCTTCTTATATTACAGCCATTTATTTACCGGTTTCTTTGTGGTTATCATTCAATTCTCATAACATAATATCGAAATTACTTGGTGAAAAGTGGGTTGATGCGAGTCCTTTTTTATCGATACTAGCTATAGCTTTCTTTATTGTCCCTTTTTCTAATTTATTTGGCAATATATTGTCAGTTGAAGGACGAAGCGATCTATATTTTAAAATAAGATTATTTGTAAAATTAATCCTAAGTGTTTTATTTATCATAATTCATTCTTATGGTATTAATTTTGTGTTGTTTTTTATTGCTTTCGCAACTTTTTTTGAGTGGATTGTTAATATTATAGTTTCATATGTATATTTTAAATTTCCTGTTTTTAAATATCTTAAAAGATTGACCTTTATTATTATTCCAATTATTTGTTCAAGTTATTTAATTAATAATTATATTTTGATAGATACAGTAATAGTTGATCTGGCCGTGAAGCTAACAGTAAGTATGATTATACCTGCATTTATTTTATTTTTATTATCGAGAGAAAAGGTTTAATTAATAGCCTTTATTGACTAGTTATTTTATTTGGTTATGTTATGTCACAAAAAAGTATAGATTTATTTATAGATGCAATAAGAAAAGGTGGAGCTGAACGAGTTTGTGTAAATTATGCAAATTATTTAGCTGATAACGGTTATAAAATACGAATTGTCATTTTTAAAGAATATGAAGATTCTTATATTGATCTTGTAGATAAGCGTGTTGAGATAATATCTTTAGGTTGTCATGATGCATCATCTATGATTAAAAAGATAAAAGCTATAAAGTTCATTTTTTCTGAAACAGTTATAGTCTTTAATCATCAAATGTCCATTGCATTATGGTTCTATCGTCAATTTGGAAGTAAAGATAAATTTAAATTGATATCTCGTAATGTGAATTATCTCAGTCGAGATTTATACACATCAAAAAATTCAATAAAAAAATGGGTGACTATTTTATTAACTAAAATAATCTATCGCCGAATTGATTGTTTTGTTGCTCAATGCAATGATATGAAAAAAGATATGGTAAATTATCTTTCTGTACCTGAAAGTAAAATTACAGTTATTTATAATCCAGTCTCTACTAGTGTTTATAAAAAAGAAAATATAGAGAAAGATATTGATGTACTGTTTGTTGGACGAATAAGCAAGCAGAAAGGCTTACCATATTTAGTCTCTGTTATTGATGGTATTGTTAGTAAAAAACAAGCTAAAGTTTGCATTGTTGGTAAAGGTGTTCTTGAAGATGAATTAGATAAAGAATTATCTAATCTGGAAAAGAAACATAATATTGAGATTTTGCGAGTACGCTCGACTGATGATGTTAATGGTTACTATAATCGTTCTAAGTCTACAATATTAACATCTCTTTATGAAGGGTATCCAAATGTTTTGGCTGAATCATTAACTGCTGGAACGCCTGTTGTTTCATTTGATTGCCAAAGTGGCCCTAATGAAATTATTCGAGATGGAATTAATGGCTATTTAATCCCATGCTTTGATACAGAATTATTTGTTGATAAACTAGAATTGATTCTAAATGGAAATAAATTAACTGACATTCGAGATTTTAATAGTGAAAATAGTTTCAGCATTTTAGAAGAATTGATTAATAAAGAGTAAATAATAATGAATAAAAAAATTCTGGTTATTAGTGATCATCAGGGAGGTGGTGCCGGACATGTAGCAATACAGTCTGGATTATTATTATCAGATCAAGGCTATAACGTTGACTATATTTTTGGTGATGATTTTTTCAAGTTTAATGCTATAGGTTATTGTTGTAACTATAGTGCGATTGATATAATTAGGAAAAAATTAGCAATTAGTAAGCCAGACATTATATTAATCCATAATTTTGATCACTTATGGAGTCCATTGTTTTTGATTGAAATTAATAAATATAAAGAAAAAACGGGGGCAAAAGTAATTATGACTGTTCATGATTATCATATTATATCCGCTTCGAATTCTTTATCTTATTATGAAAACGCTGAGAAAAAATTCTTTAAAGAGCCACCATCATTTAAAGTATTATTGACAAAAAAACTTGATAGACGTAGTTATGTTTATGGTTTGGCGCGTTTAGTACAATGGTATCCATATTATTCTGTATTGAATTTACAAAAAACGTTTGATCATTTTATGTGTCCGAGTGAATTCATTTATAAACAAGTAGTAAAGCGTTTCGATCCCTCTATTGTGAGTATTGTACATAATCCTACATCTGCAACTATTTCATCGTGTCAGCTTGATAATGATAATGTTGTTATTACATTTGCTGGACGTTTAAGTAAAGATAAAGGAATTTATGATTTTATTAAATCAATGGCTGACTCAAAATTAGTGTCACCTAAGAATATTACGATTAATATTATTGGAAAAGGTCCTTACTTTAATGATCTTGAAAAATTAGTAGATATTCTTAAAGCTCAAAATATTACTATCGTATTGCATGGATTACAAAAATTTGAAATTGTTAAATCTATTTTTGAAAATTCAACATATGTATTATTACCTTCATTGTGTTATGAAAATGCACCATTAACCTTGATTGAGGGTGTTTTTGCAGGCTGTAAAATATTAACAATGAATTATGGTGGCATGGCTGAAATTGCAAATAAACTTGACGATTCAATTTTAATGGATGATTTTAGCTCAACATCTATTCAGATGGTTTTGGGAAAATTAAATACAAATAAAGAAAAACAGGCTACATTGAATGATTTTTATCTAGATTATTCTAATGATAGCTATATATCAAAAGTTGAAAAATTATTTCATAATTAAATTAATTCAGTTTCTTTTTGGTACTACAGTATAAAAGGGATTTAAATACTGTTTTACTATTTTAAATATTTATCGGTTTATTAAATAACAATATAATATACATATTCATCGATATATTAAATAACAATATAATTGTTGGTAGTGTAAGGTTTAAAATGAAAAATAGCTTTTTACGTCGTCGTATTTTTGATTTTCGTGCAGGAGTAAAGGATTTAATTTGGGGGATGAAAAATCCAGAATCTTTTAAGCGAAAAAATAATCTCAGTCCAATAATGGGAAGATTTTCATCTCATAAATTTGAGCTGCTTTCGGGCGTGAAATCGAATGATTATCTTTCTGATTCTTTTTATTTTAATCAAATGGAAGGTAAAATAAATAAGTTTGAATTAAGTGATTATTTCAACCATAAAGGTTATTTACCTTCTATTTTACAATCCAATGCGATTCCATTATTGATTAATTATATCTCTGGTGTCGTTTATGATGCTGACGATAAAATTATTGATGTTAGTACTGTGGCTAGCAGGTTACGTAATGATCCTATTAATGAAGAGTTTGTCATTAAAAGGAGTGTTGGTACTGGTGGTGGAGAAAGTGTTGAGATTGGTAATGCTGATAAAATCATCCCGTTCTTTAATCTTTATCGCAAAAAGAAATATGATTTTGTTGTTCAGCCTTTAGTTAAACAACATGATAAATTAGCTGAGTTTAATCCGTCATCACTAAATACAGTGCGTATTATGACATTAGCTTATGATGGTAATGTTCACCATGTTTCAAGTATGGTGAAGATGGGAGGCCCAGGCGGAAGAATTGATAATGTTAGCGCAGGAGGTTTATGCATTGGCATTAAAAATGATGGTTCATTAACAACCTTTGGTTTTGATTGTAACTTAAATAAAACGACGCGCCATCCGCAAACTCAGCTTGAGTTTCCAGATAATTATGAAGTACCTTTCTTTAACGAGATGGTTGAAGTTGCCAGGGAAAAACATAAATTATTTAAGAGCCATGGCATCATTTCATGGGATATTAGTGTTGATAATAATGGTTACGTTACTATTATTGAATGTAATACAGCATGGAGTGGCTTAGAGTCGCATCAAGCATTTCATGGGCCAGTATTTAAAGACCATATGACATATATAAAAAATATTAATCAAAAGCATTAAATAGTATTGTAAAAGAATGATAAATTATCTTTTTTGATAAACATTTAGACTTAATACCCTTTATTTATCCTGAATTTAGAAGTTAGCTCAAATTATTAGTTAATTTATCCGAAAGTAAATGCTTATAATAGTTAACACTTAATGTTGATTTGCTTTTATATTTATATACATAGTTGATCAAATAACTATGTATATAGCAATGATAGATCTTTTTTTTTCATTGTTTTTTTATATGTTTTATTCATGTCATTATTTTTACACTTTAATCTACCAGTGGGTTTGAGATATTTGTTAATAGCGAGATGTGTATAATAAAATTGTTATATAAGGTCAAAGAATGAAAGATAGTTTTCCTCGTCGTTTTGCTTATGAGATTTTAGCAAATATCAGATTTATTAAATATGGTATTAAAAATCCAAAATCTATAAAGTATAAAAATATGTTAAGTCCATTAACTGGTCGTTTTTGGAGTTATAGATATCAAGATGTTTGTGGTATCGAATCAGATAAGTATTTATCTGAGCCTTTTTTTTATAATAGATTAGAGGCAAAAGTTAATGATTTTGGGCTAAATAAATTTCTTGATCACAAAGGTTATATTTCAAATATCTTAAATGGTAATACAGTTGCAATTATCGCAAATTGTATCGCTGGAACTATTTATGATAGTAATGATAAAGTTATCGAATTTAATGATTTAGTCTTATTGCTTGAACGATCTGACCCAAAATTAGAATTTGTTATTAAACGGAGTATTGGGACCGGGGGAGGGAATGGTGTTGAAATTGGAGTTGCAAAGCATATTGTCCCATTTTTAAAGTCCTATTTTGATGAAAAATATGATTTTGTAATTCAACCAGTTATAACTCAGCATGATGATTTGGCTATTTTTAATCCATCATCAATTAATACTGTTAGGGTGATGAGTTTTTCTTATCATGGCAATGTCTATCCTATTTCAACAGTATTGAGAATGGGTAATGGCGGCCGCATAGATAATTCGGCAGCCGGTGGAGTATCTATTGGTGTCGATAATACCGGTAAGTTACGTGATTTCGCTATTGATCACGATTTTAAAAAATACTATCAACATCCGGGAACATCAATTAATTTTTCAGATGGTTATTTTATTCCTTATTTTAATGAGTTATTGGAACTTGTTAAAGATAAGCATAAATTTTTAAAAAGCCACGGTATCATTTCGTGGGATCTGACTGTTGATAATGACGGGAATATGTCAATTATCGAATATAATGCAGGTTGGGGAGAGATAAATTTCCATCAAGCAAATAACGGTCCCATATTTAAAAATCATATCAAATATATTAGATGTATTAATAAGTGAGGTTGTAACGTGGAAAGTCTAGAATTTAGATTGTTCTCCAAGATCATCTCTAAAATACCAATAAAGACACGATTACAAATTTTATTTTTTCGCAAGTTTAAGCGATTTATTAATTTTGATAATCCTCGGACATATAACGAAAAAATTCAGTGTAAAAAGATTGCGGACCGCAGTGAATTATTAACGATTGGTGCTGATAAAATAAAAGCCAAGGAATTCGTTAAGAAAATTGTACCTGAATTATATTTACCCAAAATATTATGGATGGGTGATTCTCCTGAGTCGCTTGATAATTTAGATTTATCAACGTTACCTCAGGACTACGTATATAAAGCTAACCATACTAGTCAGACGCTTGAAATTATTCGTCATGGTAATCATCTTTCTAAATCAAAGATGAAAGGGTTAGCAAAAGACTGGCTGAAAAAAGATCAGTCTGGTGCATTAGGTGAGTGGGCATATGAAAATATTCCACCACGAGTATTTATTGAAGAATATCTTGAGTTTAATGGCCAGGAGCCAGACGATTACAAGTTATATGTTTTCAATGGTAAAGTTGGCTTCATTCAGTTAGATTCTGGTCGCTTTACAAGTATGACCCGTAACCTTTATGACACCAATTGGGAAGAACTTGGGTTTGAGTATCATCACCCTCGTCGTGATCCAGCTCCATCAAGGCCGGAATATATTGATGAAATGATCCGTATTGCTGAAAAAATTGGTCAACGATACGATTTTGTTCGAGTCGATTTATATTTTTACAAAGGAAAAGTAACGTTTAGTGAACTGACTATGTATTCAGCATCAGGGTTTTTAACTATGCCTGATGATTGGGATCTAAAAATCGGTGATCTATGGACACAAAATTATAAGGTGAAATAATGAAATATTTAGTGACTGGTGCTGCAGGTTTTATAGGCGCAAAAGTAAGTGAAGAATTATTAAAAAAAGGTCATGACGTTGTTGGTATTGATATCATCAATGATTATTATGACGTTGCGTTAAAAGAATCACGCTTAGCACCACTACTAAAAGACAGTAGATTTGTCTTCAAGAAAATTGATATTGCTCATTCTCAAGATGTACTTGATTTATTTGCTGCCGAAAAATTTGATCGCGTTGTTCACCTTGCTGCTCAAGCTGGTGTGCGTTATTCGATTGAAAATCCAATGGCATATGCCGATAGTAACCTTGTAGGTCACCTGAATATTTTAGAAGGTTGCCGTCATAATAATGTTGCTCACCTTGTTTATGCATCATCAAGTTCAGTATATGGCCTTAATGCGAAAACACCATTCTCAACTGCAGATACTGTTGATCACCCTGTTTCACTTTATGCTGCGACTAAAAAATCGAATGAGTTAATGGCTCACTCGTACTCGCATTTGTACAATATGCCGACCACTGGATTACGTTTCTTTACTGTTTATGGTCCTTGTGGTCGTCCAGACATGGCACCCTATATTTTCACCAAGAAAATTTTGGATGGCGAAACTATTGATATTAACAATAATGGTGATATGTGGCGTGATTTCACTTACATTGATGATATTGTTGAAGGCGTTATTCGTATTGCAGATGTTATCCCTACTCGTAATGATCAGTGGACGGTTGAAGAAGGAACGCCAGCTTCAAGTTCTGCGCCGTACAGTGTTTATAACATCGGTCACGGGAGCCCAATTAATTTGATGGACTTTATTAAAGCCATCGAAGCTGAATTAGGTATTGAAGCCACTAAGAATTTCCGTGGCATGCAACCTGGTGATGTGTACCAAACTTACGCTGATACGCAAGACTTATTCAAAGCAACTGGCTATACCCCTAAAGTAGGCGTTAAAGAAGGCGTTGCGAACCTCGTTCGTTGGTATAAAGAATTTTATAATAAGTGATCCCATGGCGAAGATAGCTATATCTGCCAATACGAGTTGGTATTTATTTAATTTTAGAAAGAACACTATATTAGCGTTAATCGAAGCTGGTCATACAGTGACGGCGATTGCTCCTCGAGATGATTATTCAATAAAGCTTGAACAATTAGGGGCGCGATTCATTGATATTGATATTGATCAGGGTGGCACGAACCCGGTTAACGATACTAAAACTTTTTTTGCGTTTAATAGTATTTTCAAGGCTGAAAAGTTTGACGTTGTACTAAACTTTACCCCTAAAAATAATATTTATGGCACCGTAGCGGCATCTAAAAATGGCACGAAAGTCATTAACAATATTGCCGGTCTAGGCATTATTTTTATTAACGAAAATTTGACAGCAAAAATTGCACGCGGCTTATATAAATTTAGTCAACGTCGTGCAGATAAAATTTTCTTTCAAAACGAAGATGATCGCGGATTATTTATTGATAATAAGTTGGCGGATATTTCAAAGACGGATCGTTTACCTGGTTCTGGTGCCGATCTCTCACGCTTTGCAATATCACCAGCGGCTGACGATGGCGTGGTGAGCTTTTTATTAGTAGCACGGATGCTGTATGACAAAGGTATTGGTCATTATGTTGAAGCTGCTCGTGAATTGAAGCAACGCTATGGCGATAAAGTACAATTTAATTTACTTGGCTTTCTCGATGTCAATAATCCTTCAGCAGTGTCAAAAGCTGAAATGCAAGTATGGGTTGATGAAGGTATTGTTAACTATCTTGGTTTTTCAGATAAGGTCGAAGAAGAGATTGCTAAAGTAGATTGCATGGTATTACCTTCTTTTTATCGTGAAGGTGTTCCGAAGTCATTACTTGAAGCGGGTGCAATGGGAAAGCCGATTGTTACAACAGATAATGTTGGTTGCCGCGAAACTGTCGATCATGGTGTAAACGGCTATCTTTGTCAGACACGATCAACAGTAAGCCTAGTGGAAATGCTCACTAAAATGATTGAGCAAACTCACCAAGAACGTCTTAATATGGGCTTAGCGAGTCGCCAGAAAATCGAAAATGAATTCGATGAAAAGATTATAATTAACAAGTATTTAACAGCCATTGAAAGTATTATCTAAGAGAGATTTGATGAAAATTACTATTGCAGGTACAGGCTATGTAGGTCTGTCAAATGCCATGCTATTGGCACAAAACAACGATGTTATTGCAGTTGATATTATCGAAGAAAAAGTAAATCTTCTTAATAATAAAAAATCACCGATTGTTGACCGCGAAATTGAATATTTTCTAGAAAATAAAGAACTTAGCTTTGTTGCAACGCTTGATAAGCAAATGGCTTACAAGGATGCTGAATATGTTATTATTGCAACGCCAACAGATTACGATAGCGTTAATAACTATTTCAATACTTCTTCTGTAGAAGCTGTGATTCAAGATGTGTTAGCGATTAATCCTGATGCTGTAATGATTATTAAATCAACAGTGCCAGTTGGTTATACTAAAGAAGTTAAAGAAAAGTTTGGCTGCGATAATATTATATTCTCGCCTGAGTTCTTACGTGAAGGCCGTGCACTATACGATAACTTATATCCATCACGCATCATTGTTGGCGAGCAAAGCGAACGCGCAATGGTCTTTGCTCAGTTATTGCAGCAAGGTGCTATTAAAGAAGATATAGAAGTACTGTTTACTGACTCAACAGAAGCAGAAGCAGTGAAACTATTCTCAAACACTTATTTAGCAATGCGTGTGGCTTACTTTAATGAGTTAGATACTTATGCTGAAACCAATAATTTGAATGCGCGCCAAATCATTGAAGGTGTTGGCTTAGACCCTCGAATTGGTAATCACTACAATAATCCATCATTTGGTTATGGCGGCTACTGTTTACCAAAAGATACTAAGCAGTTACGTGCTAACTATAAAAATGTACCTAATAGTATTATTGGTGCAATTGTTGATGCTAATACAACTCGTAAAGACTTTATTGCTGATTCTATTATTAGCCGTAATCCAAAGCGTGTCGGTATATATCGTCTTATTATGAAGTCTGGATCTGATAATTTCCGCGCTTCAAGTATTCAAGGTATTATGAAGCGTATTAAAGCTAAAGGTATTGAGGTTGTTATTTATGAGCCAGTACTTGCAGACGCTGAATTTTTCCACTCTAAAGTTATTAAAGATTTAAACCAATTTAAACAAGAGTGTGATGTTATTGTTTCTAATCGTATGGCTGAAGAATTGAGTGATGTAGCTGACAAAGTTTATACTCGCGATATATTCCAAGAAGATTAATTATAATAACAATCAATGAGTTTTTATCTTGGTATTAATTTAATTGATTAATGATCGCAATTAACTGAAACAGTAGGGAATTAAATGTTCGCTATTGTTTCTTTTTATTTGCGGAATGTATACGATTTAAAAAAGTGTTTGTTATGTTTACTGGATATTGTTTTATATTTATCTCATCATTGATATTTTTATTTGTGATGAGAGTTATAGCAAAATTTGTTGGTTTAGTGGATAAGCCTAATGAGCGAAAACATCATAAAGGAGCAATTCCTTTAGTTGGTGGTATTTCTATTTTTGCTGCTATATCAGTTACCTTTTTATCATTTCTACCCCATACCCGCGATTTATATTTATATTTAAGCTGTGCTTTAGTGCTGATTATTCTTGGGGCATTTGATGATCGTTTAGATATAAGTTTTAAAATACGCTTAATTGTTCAAGCAGCTATTTCTCTCGCCATGATTGTGATTGGCGGACATAGCTTACATAATCTTGGCTTTTTAATGGGTAGTGAAACGATTCATTTATCGGCTTTCATCAGTTATATTATTACTGTTATTGGTGTTATTGGTGCAATCAATGCATTTAATATGGTTGATGGTATTGATGGGTTATTAGGTGGGTTAGCTGCGGTTACTATTGGTTCGATGGGCGTTGTTTTCTACTTATCTGGTAATACTTACTTAAGTACAGTTTGTGGCTTGATTGTGGTAGCGATCATTCCTTATATCATGCTTAATCTTGGTATTCCATTTGGCTCTAAAGCAAAAGTCTTTATGGGTGATGCTGGTAGTATGTTTATCGGTTTTACCGTTGTATGGTTATTGATTAAAGCAACTCAAGATCCTGCGTCATATGCTTTTAAGCCTGTATCTGCATTATGGCTTATTGCGATCCCATTAATGGATATGGCTACAATCATGATTCGTCGTATTCGTAAAGGCCAGTCACCATTCAAGCCGGATCGTGAGCATCTACATCATATTTTTCAACGTCTTGGATTATCATCACGTCAGACATTATTAACTATTTGTTCAATGGCATTAGTGTGTTCTGTGATTGGTCTATGGAGTGATTATATTGGTATTTCAGAATCAACAATGTTCGTTGCTTTCTTAGTGATGTTTGTGTGTTACTTTACTGCAATTAGTCATATTTTTCGTATTGTGACTTTTGTTCGTAACATACTGGGTATCAAAACGCATAAATCAAGATCTCGTTAATTAGTCAATACTATCCCAGAAACGACAAAGGCTTAGCAATCGAAGATTACTAAGCCTTTGTTAAATATGGCGCTCCCTGCTGGAGTCGAACCAGCGGCCTTCCCCTTAGGAGGGGGACGCTCTATCCATCTGAGCTAAGGGAGCATTCGCACAGTATACGCGAAAATTAGCAGAGTTTAAGAAAATAGTATCATTGATTCAACTGCTTGGTTAGTAAATCACCAGGTTGGATACTTGAAGCCAGTTGTGGTTGGTTAACGCGAAGTTCTGCCGACTTTTCATAGACGCGATCAACGGTTAAGGTAATTGCGGTTTCAACCATGCGATTACGTGGAATTCCCTTTTGATCGATAAACCCAGCACTATGCCATAATTTAAGTTGATCGCCATTCCGTACGCCATGTACTCGGCCAACATTGATTTGAGCCACACCCTGATGAATATTAATGATTTCAGGCAAGCTAGCACGACACGAAAGTGCACTTTCAATATCAAGCATCATATTTTGAGTAATGCGCTGAATACTTTGGCCATAGGGTGAGACCCAAAAACGTGCGCTTTTAGTATCAACATGACTTGTGCGAGCAAAAGGCCATAAGCCAATATCACGGTAGCTATTTTGATAGATCATTTCACCGGTTTTGCCATCCATAATATCTAAGCTAACAGCAAACTGACGGTTAATGGTGTCAGCTTGTAATAAGTGATCATCAACGGTGGCTGAAATATCAGTGATCTCGCCACTGACTAAATATTGTGCGTCATTATCTTCAGCTAGCATCATCATGGCATCGGCATGATTGGCGCTAAAAGGGACTTGAGTAATTCCCGTAACTAAAAAACTTTGTGAACGTCGCTGAATGTTTTTTTGTAATACTGTTGAAAAATCTTCACCTAATCGATAAATACTCCCCATTGCCGCCTGTTGAGGCTCTGCTAGTGAAAACCTCCCCAGTAATAATCCTTTCTTATATTGTACCTTGTGGCAACTTTTTGCCGAAGGGTAAATATCTATTCTGGCTGTGACATACATTTTGCCGCCAGCATCTTTTTGTTCTAGCACACTGATATGCCGAATCTCATTGCCACTAAAGCGGTATTGTTGCCGATCTTCTTGTAAATAAGTTTTGAGCTGCGGTAGGCTCGCAATCTCACCGCCAGTAAATGTCATCGCTTGAAATACAGCATTCTCTAACGCATTCACTCGTGCTGTGGCTTTACTTTCAAGAATGATTGCTTCGCCTGTCACTTGTACCCATTGCGCGTTACTGGAGTTTGAGATCAGTAGGCACAATGCGCTCAAACAGATTAATATTTTTTTATTCATAAAAGACCAGTTTAGGTATGTTTTTTGCTTTAATCGAGACATAGCCGTAAAGGAATGCAAAGAGTGTTCCCAATTGGTGTTTATCATTAAAGAAATTGTGTTTGTGAACGATATATTTTTTATCACGCGTATCGAGAGTGGCAAAAATGAACAATATTATACTGGTGGTGTGTGCGCTGTTATTAACAGCCTGTGCAGCACCCCAAGTTTATAACGGTAAAGAGCAATTTTCCTCAGCAGGGTATTCATTAACAACAACGCCACGCCATACAGTTGATTACTTTGTTGAAGGCCTTACTAATCAGTTGATTGAATCAAATCAATATTTAACCGCCAGTACTCCTTTAGCGGTGACTTCATTTGTTGATTTGCAAGATATGGGAGCAACTAATTGGCTCGGAAATGTCGTCAGTGAAAACTTTATGTTTCAAATGCAGCAGCGCGGTTTTACGGTGGTTGATTATAAGTCAACAGGCGTGATTAAAGTCACTCGTAATGGTGATTTTAGTATTAGTCGAAATTGGCAAGAGCTATCTGCACAACAGCCTGTTGACTATGTACTTACTGGTACCATGTTACGTCAAAGTGGGGGGGTGTTGGTGAATGCACGTATTATTGGTATGCGATCGCACGTAGTGATTGCCACCGCGCAAGGCTTTTTACCTGCTGAGCGTATTGGGCGTGATTTAGACTTCATGAATAAGATTCAACTTCGTAATGGCGTGATTATGCGTACTGAACTACAACAGCCGACTACTAATAATGTGGTACTGCGACCTTAAGGATAAGCTCAATGACTCAATGGCTAATAGTAATATTATTGGTAGTAATATCAGGATGTTCAACTTCAAACGGTGGGCTTAATCCTGATTTAACTCATAGTAATGAAATCGTGTCTGCGGTTGGTTATGCATCAATAAGTGAACAAAGTGGTCGTACTCAAGAAGAAAAAAGTTTACGGGCTATGCGAGCATCCAAGCTAGATGCTTATCGTGAGCTTTCTGAGCAAATTTATGGTCTTCGAATATCTGCTACGACGTCGTTATCGAACCAACAATTAGGGCCTGAAAATACCGATGGTGCGGTTGATGGTATTATTCGTGGCGCGAAAGTGATCCGCAGTTACCCTGTTGGTGATAGTTATGTGACGGAAATGGAATTGAATCTAGGTTTAATGGAGCGCATGAAACAACACGGTGAAGTGTTTCATGTGCCTAATAATCAGCAAGTGATGTTTTAATTTATCAGGCTTTAAGGTTGGTGCCTAATGAGCGTACATTTTGCGCCTTACCATCACAATTATAGGTCATTTGATGGCGACCGCGACTTTGCTGAAAGAGGTTATTGAGTTTATGAAAACTCAATTGTGCCCGTTGTAATACTTCGCCATTGATGTCATTACGCTGTTTACATAACGTAACCAGTTGCTGAATTTGTTCAACTTGTTGGCTAAGTTGGGCATCATCATGCAATTGTTGCCGTTGCGGATGATTGGCAATTAAATAATCATGCTGTTGAACACTATTAATGATCGCAAGCTTTTCTTTAGCAAATTGTTCTATTTCTAATGCTCGTCGATGAGCGATGGCTATTTTTTCTTGGTTGAGTAATTCAGCAAGTGATACCAAAGCTGCATGTTGAAGCTCAAGCAATTGCTCAATAGTGTATTTCATAACCAAGATCCTTACAGTGAATGCACAATAACATTAGTCTTAAAGACCATTAAGTTCATCTTCAAATTTAATCATGTTATTAGCAAGTTTATCGGCATCAATAGTATAACTGCCATTGGCGATTGCTTGTTTAATTTCAGCCACTTTTGTGGAGTCAAAGCTGGTTTCAGCGGCTAATTGTTGATGGATTTGACCAACAGCTTTACCTTGAGAGCTTAATGATACCGCATCGTGCTGTGGTTCTACCGTTGTTGTTGGCGTATTCTCTGTCGCTGTTTTGGTATGATTAACAGTACGAGTTGTGTTTAGTGGTTGCCCACCGCGTAAATGATCAATACTTGTCATAATGTTGTACCTGTCGATGTCAATGGTTATAGTCAGTTATCGACGTATAAACTACAAACTTTAGCTTTTTTTATTCACTAGCGCCAAAATATTATCGCTTATTGTATTGGGCTTGATAAGCATATTTTGTGGGTGAATTAATATTTTACTGACACTTCACCTACAGCAGTAATTACGCCATCGATAATACGTTTTGATTTAGTGTTCTGGACTCGAATCTCGTCACCTATCGCCCCATCAGATAATGCCTTTCCTGTTGTTACTATAGCTAATCCAGCTTGGCCAGCTCTAATTAATACGCTGTCATTACGGCATACTAAACAGATATCATTGGCTTGAATAACATCACCTGCTTTGACGGTACGTTTTACTTTTGAGCCGATAATTTGTTGTGGATCATTAAAGCTGACACCGCGTTGAAAACGGTTTTCTACCATTGCGACTTTTAAATTGGCAGCACTAAGTAGTACGCCACGGCCTAAATGAGTAGTGGCAATCACTTGCGGCAATGTTTGTTGGACACTGACTGGTACATATAACTGCCAATTTTCACTCTCACAGCGAACTAATACCGTAACATTGCCTGATAAGGTTTGTTTACCCGGAATAGATGCTAGTAGTGGACTGGCGCAGGGAGAAAACTTTAATCGTGTATCGAGCTTGGCTGCGGTGACGTTAATGCTGCCAAAATCGGGTTGAATGAGGGTGTGTTTTATGTGATCTGCTGCTGTTTTTTGAATAAGACTTTGCTGTGATAGTGGGCTTGCATGAATATTTACACTAAAGCTCAGCAATAGACTGCCGATAATAATGCAAACTAGATTTAAATATCGATGAGTGATCACGGCGTTATATTCTCTATCGGTGTTAGAAAGTCGGTCGTTAAGTGGTATATCATAAGTAATTATTCATAACATTGCATGTATTGGTCAGGTTAATATTCTCAGGCAGGGAGCTATTTCACATGTCAGGCATTCTAGATTCCGTCAATCAACGTACTCAGTTGGTAGGACAAAATCGATTAGAGTTACTTACTTTTCGACTTAATCGGCGACAGCGATATGGGATTAATGTATTTAAAGTCAAAGAAGTTTTACAGTGTCCTAAGTTGACCTCGATGCCGAACTTACACCCATTTGTAAAAGGGGTTGCGTATATTCGTGGACAGACTATTTCAGTCATCGATATTAGTCTCGCAACGGGTGGACGACCAGTCGAGGATGTCAGTAATTGCTTTATTATTATTTCTGAATTTAACCGTTCAGTGCAAGGGTTTCTTGTCTCAGCGGTTGAGCGCATTGTTAATATTAACTGGGAAGCCATTTTGCCACCGCCACAAGGCGCTGGACGAAGTAATTATCTCACTGCAGTAACCGAAATTGATAATGAGCTGGTGGAAATACTTGATGTTGAAAAAATTCTTGATCAAATTTCACCTGTTGATACCCGTTTATCAAGTGATTTGCTTGATGAAATTAGCTTGATCACGCCTACCGTAAAAACGGTTTTAGTTGCTGATGATTCGATGGTGGCACGTAAGCAAGTTCAGCGTGCGATTGAGTCTATAGGTTGTGATTGTATTTGCGTTAAAGATGGCAAAGAAGCGCTGCAAACGTTACAAAAGATGGCGAAAAACGGCAGTATTTATGACCAATTAGCGTTGGTTATCTCTGATATTGAGATGCCAGAAATGGATGGTTATACCTTAACTGCTGCTATTCGTGGCGATCAAGCATTGAAAGATCTGCATGTTATTCTGCATACCTCTTTGAGTGGCGTCTTTAATCAAGCAATGATTGAGCGTGTTGGTGCTAATGCCTTTATCCCTAAATTTAATCCTGATGAACTAGGACGAGCAGTAAAAAATGCCATGACACCTATTGCGACAGTGAACATAAACGCTTAACCATAAATATACTCGATGTGCAGTAATAGTCTAAAAATAAAAAGAGCAATTAATGACAACATTAACGGTAAATGATCAGGATTATTATGACTTTTGTCATTTTCTTGAAGCACAATGTGGCATTGTTTTAGGGGACAGTAAGCAATATTTAGTGCGTAGCCGTTTAAGCCCATTGGTTAAACGTTTTGGGTTGTCGTCTTTGTCTGATTTGTTGCAAGTAACGCTAAAAGGGCGTAACCGTGAGTTACGGGTTGCAGTGATCGATGCGATGACAACCAATGAAACATTATGGTTCCGTGATAGTTATCCTTACGCTGTCTTAGCCGATAGGGTGTTACCTGAATTAGCGACCAATAGACGGCCATTAAAAATATGGTCTGCGGCGAGCTCATCTGGACAAGAACCGTATTCTATTGCGATGACTATTTTAGAGCAGCAGCTGAAACGGCCAGGGTTATTACCGAACATTCAGATCACCGCGACAGATATATCACAAACGATGCTCGATATGTGCCGTGAAGGAGTGTATGACCAGCTTGCGTTAAGTCGTGGGTTATCACCCGAGCGTCGACGAATATTTTTTGAGTCGCATCTCAGTGGTGGTATGCAAGTTAATCAGCGGGTGAAGCAGCTGGTTAACTTTCGCCCACAAAATTTAAAAGATAGTTATGTTTTATTGGGTAAATTTGACGTGATATTTTGCCGTAATGTGTTGATTTACTTTTCAGCTGAAACCAAAATTAAAGTACTTAATCAATTAGCTGCTAGTTTAAATCCTGGTGGTTATTTATTTTTAGGTGCATCGGAATCATTAACGGGGCTTTGTGACCGCTTTGAGATGGTGCGTTGTAATCCTGGTATTATTTATAAATTAAAATAATATTATCAATAGCAAGTGCAGGTAATTTAGGGGCGAGGTTTTGAGGCTCGAGTTTTTGAGGTTTAAAACCCGAACTGGAGAGACTGGCACAACATTGTCAACTATCAAGCTCATATTCTCGTCACTTGCTCTTCCTCGTAAACTAGCTTTTGCTTTCCCTGCTTTCCCTGCTTTCCCTGCTTTTTCCTCTTCCCCTTTTTCATGTTGGCATTGTCCTTGCTTTATTACCGCTGTCATTGTGACTGTGAATAACACCGTAGAGGCAAAGCATGTCGATTTCTTTTGATAAAGCATTAGGTATTCATCAACATACTGTTGGCGTTCGCGCAACACGCGCTGAAACCTTGGCAAGCAACTTAGCGAATGTCAATACTCCTGGCTTTAAGGCAAAAGATGTCGACTTTAGCCGCGTTCTTCAATCGGCAACCGCAGGGGCAAACGTTGGCCTTAATCGTACTAATGGGCGGCATATTGCTGCCTCATCTGCCGCTAGTGGTGAGCAGCTTTATCGCGTACCAACCCAGCCTGATACTGGTGATGGCAATACAGTTGATGCTCAACTAGAACAAAACTTATTTATGCAAAACAGTATTGAATACCAAGCATCGTTGGATTTTTTAGGTTCTAAATTTAAGAACTTAACCAAGGCATTGAAAGGGGAATAATGGATGAGTTTATTTAATATCTTTAATGTTACAGGCTCTGCCATGAGTGCAGAATCGGTGCGACTTAATACCACCTCAAGTAACCTTGCTAACGCCAACAGTGTCAGTAGCTCTGCGCAAGAAACCTATAAAGCCCGTCATCCTATTTTTGCCGCCGCGCTTGATAATGCTTCTTACCAAGGTGGTGCCAGTGTGCCAGTGCAATTGCAAGGTATTGTTGAAAGTAATGAACCATTAAGTGCGGAATATAATCCTGAGCACCCATTAGCGAATAGTGCTGGTTATATTTACAAATCTAACGTTAATGTGATGGAAGAAATGGCAAATATGATTTCTGCGTCACGCTCTTACCAAAATAATGTTCAAGTGGCAGATGCAAGTAAGCAAATGTTGATGAAAACGTTGCAGATGGGCAAATAAGTTAAGGAGTTCGCTTTATGACAACAATTAATGGCACTGGGCAATCTCTTTCTTATCTTGACCAGCTAAAAGGTATGCAAGACAAAAAAGTCGCGCAAGAGCAGCCAACCACGGGAACGAATCAATTAAAACAAGATGATTTTTTATCTTTGTTAACCAAACAATTAGCTCAGCAAGATCCGTTTAAGCCCGTGGGTAATGATCAGATGATCGCTCAAATGGCCTCTTTTGCTACCGTTGATGGTATTAATAAAATGAATGAGCAATTTGGCTCACTCAATAGTGCAATGACATCAAATCAAGCCTTACAAGCCTCATCCTTGGTTGGGCAGGATGTGTTAATTCCTAATGCATCAGCATTGAAAAGCCATGATGGTGAAATGGCTGGCATGGTACGCATGCAGCAAGGGGTTGATAACGCGATTTTACGCGTTGAAAATGAACAAGGGGTATTAGTGAAAACGGTCACTTTAGGTGCTAAGTCAGCGGGAGAACACCCGTTTGTTTGGGACGGTAAAGATGATGCTGGCAACCTGATGCCACAAGGTAAATATAATTTTTCAGTGTCTGGTGCTGTCGGCGGTGAAAGTCAGCAATTTGAAGTGTTAACCCATGCCAATGTTAATAGTGTATTGCTTGGTAATGGGGACGGTAAGGTGATGTTAAACCTTGCTGGGGTGACAAAACCAGTCAACTTAGCAGAAGTATTACAAATTGGTAAAAGTGCACAATCCGCGGCACCACTTAGTACACAACAAGGATAATTGAATTTATGAGTATGAATATCGCATTAAGTGGCTTGGGTGCTGCACAAAAAGATTTAAACACTACTAGTAATAACATTGCCAATGCTAATACATTTGGCTTTAAAGAGTCTCGGGCTGAGTTTGGCGATGTGTACTCTAATTCGATTTTTTCAAATGCAAAAACCACCACTGGTGGCGGTGTACAAACATCGACAGTTGCACAACAGTTTCATGAAGGATCAAGTATTTATACCAATAACCCATTAGATTTACGGGTTTCTGGTTCGGGCTTTTTTGCCGTTGCAGATAATAAAAATGAAGCGGCAAATAGCAATTTAACCCGTAATGGTGCATTTCAATTAAACAATGAAAACGAATTAGTTAACTCTGAAGGTAAGTTCCTATTGGGGTATCCCGTTAATAAAGATACCAATACCGTCGCTTCTTATGAAGCAAAATCATTAAAAATAAATGATATTTTTGGCCAGCCTGCTGCATCTAAAAATATTCAAGTATCGGTTAACTTACCCAATAAAGAGACGGCACCGAAAGCTCAACCGTTTGACTTTAATAATGCTGATTCATTTAGTCGTTCTACATCCTCGACTATTTATGATTCATTGGGTAAACCCTATAAAATGACCACTTACTATGTGGCAAAGTACGATCCTAATGCTGTTGCTCCTGCTGTAACTAATGCGAATACGTGGGACGTTTTTCAAACCGTTACGGATAATAACGGCACTGAAAAAGCATTAGATGCACAAGTGCCGGGAGCTGCGCCTAATCCAAATGCAGCTGCTGGTAGCAATGGACACATGGGTTACGTCTTGAAGTTTGATGCTAATGGACAGCCATTACAAACAACACCATTAAATATTCAAATGGAAACTTTTGCCAATGCTGGGATAGAGGTTGGTGGTGCCGATGCGACGCAAGCTTTAGCCATGAATTACGATGATTTGACTCAATACGCATCAGCGTTTGAAGTGCGTAAATTTCAAGATGTTGATGGCGCATCTACTGGATACTTATCAAAAGTTGATATCGATCCTGATGGTAATATCTTAGCATCATACTCTAATGGTAAAGATTTGGTTGTGGGTCGTATTGCTATGGCACGAGTTGCCAATGAGCAAGGGCTAACTCAGCTTGGTGGTTCGCTATGGAACTCGACTCAAGAGTCAGGTGAAGTTATTTGGGGCGATGCTTCTCAAGGGTCATTTGGCGCTATTAAAAGTGGTACTTTAGAGCAATCAAACATTGATATGACCCAAGAGCTAGTGGATCTGATTAGTGCGCAGCGTAACTTCCAAGCGAGCTCGCGGGCATTGGATGTTAATAACCAGCTTCAACAAAATATTCTTCAAATCCGTTAAATTAGTATTGCGATCTTCTAACGCCACCTATGCTGGTGGCGTTTTTTCCTTCTTAAGTTCTCATTTCTTACTCGTCATTATTCTCTCCTCACATCTTGGCGTAATTTTTGCTTTAAAACAGCTAACGAACAGAGGAGTGTCAAAAAAATGGATCGGGCGCTGTTTCTCGCCATGAGCGGGGCAAAACAAGATATGCAAGGTATGCGAGTTCATGCCAATAACCTTGCCAATGTCAGTACCACTGGTTTTCGTGCTGATTTACAGCAAGCACGTAGTATGCAGGTATTTGGTGAAGGTGTTCCAAGTCGTGTGTTTACTATGGCTGAACGTACAGGTAATGATTTTGCTCAAGGCTCAGTGATCAATACTGGTCGTGACCTTGATGTTGCTGTTCAAGGTGATGGTTGGCTAACCGTTCAAGATGCAAGTGGGCAAGAAGGTTATACCCGCGCAGGTCATCTTAAAGTTGATCAAATGGGAATGCTTCAAAATACCAATGGTCAGCTAGTCCTTGGGCAAAGCGACAGTCCTATTTTTATTCCTCTGCCAATCAATAAAATTGAAATCAGTAAAGATGGTACGGTGTCGGTATTACCTAAAGGCGCACCGCCAGATGCAATGGTAACGATTGATCGTATCAAGCTAGTTAAACCCGACAATCGCAGCTTATTTAAAGATACCGATGGTTTATTTAAAGTGATTGGTGATCGACAACCGTTGGATGCAGATGCCAGTGTCAGCTTAGCCAAAGGCATGCTCGAAGGCAGTAATGTTAATGCCGTGGCTGAAATGACCAGCATGATCGATTTACAGCGGCATTTTGAAATGCAAGTGAAGTTAATGAAAACAGCGGAAGAAATGGATAAATCCTCCTCTTCACTGATGCGTATCAGCTAATAACTAAAGGACAAGCATCATGCATCCAGCATTGTGGGTCAGCAAAACGGGTTTAGATGCCCAACAAACTAATATCTCAACAATTTCTAATAACTTAGCTAACGCCTCTACCATTGGTTTTAAGAAAAGTCGTGCTGTTTTTGAAGATTTGTTCTACCAAAACATTAATCAGCCGGGGGGGAAATCAACCCAAGATACTACCTTGCCGAGTGGGTTAATGTTGGGGGCTGGTGCCAAAGTGGTTGCTACCCAAAAAGTATTTACTCAGGGTAATACTCAAACGACTAACAACGCCATGGACATGATGATTGAAGGCGACGGTTTTTTTCAAGTGTTATTGCCCGATGGCAATATTGGATATACCCGTAACGGTCAGTTTACTATTAATGATCAAGGTATTTTAGTGACTAGTGGCAGTGGTTATCCGGTTCAGCCTGAAATTGTCGTGCCTGATAATGCGGTGGGTATTACTGTTGGTACTGATGGTGAAGTCTCCGCGCGTATTCGCGATCAACAAGAAAATGAAGCGCTCGGTCAGTTAACAACAGTTGATTTTATTAACCCAGCAGGCATGGAACCGATTGGACAAAACTTGTACTTACCAACGGGTGCCAGTGGTGATCCTCAAGAGGGGACGCCAGGCTTAGAAGGTTTTGGCTCTATTCGTCAATCAATGCTTGAAACTTCAAATGTTAATGTGACCGAAGAGCTAGTAAATATGATTGAAGCACAGCGAGTATATGAAATGAACTCGAAAGTGATTTCAACTGTTGACCAAATGCTGAGTTATGTTAATCAGCAGTTATAAGTTTATTTACTAGGGAATCGCTGTGAAAACACACCAAAATCGTTATTGTCGATGGGGATTTATTGCGCTGATTTGTGGTTTAAGCGGTTGCATGTCAACGCCAGATACTGTCGGTAGTGATATTGAAAAAGCCACCACCAATGTTGATGCCGTTGAAGGTAAGCAAACTCAATCTAAAAGTTTAATTGACCGTTTGCGCTCGCGTGATGATGCCCAAATGAATGATCCGGCGTGGAATCCAGTTCGTCCTCAAGAAAAACCTGAACATTATGCAACTGCAACAGGATCGTTATTTAATCAAGCTCAAGCGCAAGATTTATATGATGATACTAAGCCGCGTGGTATTGGCGATATTGTGACGATCCTACTGGAAGAAAAAACGGCCGCTAAGAAAAGTGCTAGTTCTGATCTGGATAAAAAAACCGATCTTAATATGAAGCCGATTGATCTTGGTGGTAAGCCAGTCACTTTGCATGATTTCACGTTGTCTTATGCCATGGCGAATAATAATACTTTTGCTGGCTCTACCTCGGCAGATCAAAGTAACAGTATTAAAGGCTCTATTTCGGTAGAAGTTGTTGATGTGCTCAGTAATGGCAATTTAGTGATCCGTGGCGAGAAGTGGCTAATGCTCAATACTGGTGAAGAATATATTCGAGTCAGCGGCAATATTCGCCCTGATGATATCGATCAAGATAATACTATTGCTTCAACCCGTATTTCCAATGCTCGAATTCAATATTCAGGTACTGGCGATCGTCAAGATATTCAGCAGCAAAATTGGCTGTCGCGGTTTTTTAACGTTGCCTTTTAATATTGCCTTTTAACTTGATTTATAGCTTTAACCTGTATCGGAGAGTCGCTTGAAATTTTCGACAATATGTATTTTAGCATTGGCTTTATTTACCTCAACCGCTCAGGCGGCACGCATTAAAGATGTCGCGGCTGTTGCAGGCGTGCGTAGTAACCAATTGGTTGGTTATGGATTGGTGGTTGGTTTACCAGGGACAGGGGAAACCACCCCGTTTACCGAACAAACCTTTAACGCCATGTTGCAAAATTTTGGGATTCAACTTCCAGTTGGCACTAAACCAAAAACGAAAAATGTTGCCGCAGTTGCTGTTAATGCAACTTTGCCTGCGTTTACTAAGCAAGGACAGACAATTGATATCACCGTATCTTCGATTGGTTCTGCGAAAAGTTTACGTGGCGGTACTTTATTACAAACATTTTTAAAAGGTCTTGACGGTAAAGTGTATGCCATTGCGCAAGGCAGTTTAGTCGTTGGTGGTTTTAGTGCAGAAGGCGCAGATGGTTCTAAAGTGGTCGGTAATACGCCGACAGTGGGTCGTATCAGTAATGGTGCGATGGTAGAACAAGAAGTCTCAAATCCATTTGGACGCGGTGATTATTTAACCTTTAATTTATACGAATCTGATTTTACTACTGCGCAACGAATGTCAGATGCGATTAACCAGTTTTTAGGCCCACAAATGGCATCAGCGGTAGATGCAACTTCGATTAGAGTACGTGCTCCGCGAGATGTGAGTCAGCGAGTGGCGTTCTTATCAACGGTGGAAAATTTAGAGTTTGAGCCGGCCGAAGGTTCAGCCAAAATCATTGTTAATTCACGTACTGGTACCATTGTTATCGGCCAGCATGTCAAATTACGGCCTGCTGCAATAACCCATGGTGGTATGACCGTTTCAATTAAAGAAAATGCCCAAGTTAGTCAGCCTAATGCGCTTGCCGGTGGTGAGACAGTGGTGGTACCTAATTCTCAAATTACGATTAATGAATCTGATGCTCGAATGTTTAAATTTGAGCCAGGAGTAACCTTGGACGAATTAGTACGAGCAGTTAATCAAGTTGGTGCCGCGCCATCAGATTTAATGGCAATTTTACAGGCATTAAAACAAGCTGGTGCGATTGAAGGTCAGTTAATTATTATCTAAAGCTACATCGTCATTCCCTACACTGAGTACCTGTGAGGATGGTAGGGGATCATGCTTTTTAATGTGATCAACTAATTAATATTTGAGAGAATTGCAATGAAGCAAATAGAGCCTGGTTTTATTCATGATTTAAGTAATCTAGATCGCTTACGTGCAGGGATTAGTGAGGATAAACAAGGCTCTTTGCGTGAAGCGGCAACTCAGTTTGAATCTATTTTTACACAGATGTTATTTAAATCGATGCGTGAAGCCAATAGTGCGTTTGAATCTGATTTAATGAGCAGTAATAACAGTAAATTTTATCAGCAAATGCATGATGAACAAATATCATCCCAACTCAGTACCACTGGCAGTTTGGGGCTAGCGGATATGATAGTTAAACAACTTGGGGGAGAGCCACAAGATCTGAGTCAGCATCAGCCGACAACTGATTTATCTCCACAGCAGCTATCACAACCGTTTTCAATTAGACCGATAAATGCCGATCCAGTCGCTTTACCAACAATAATGAAATCCCAACCATCAGCGTCTTTATCAGCACCACCATTACTCGAAAAAATAGCTCCTGTTGCCGCAGCTGAAACATTACCAACCAAGCAATTGCAGCCGACAAGTTTTGCCTCGGCAGAAGCATTCGTTAGTCACATGAAACCTTACGCACAACAAGCAGCGCGAGCATTAGGCACTGATCCTGCATTATTGATTGCTCAAGCGGCATTAGAAACGGGCTGGGGGAAAAAAGTGATCAGCAATACCCTTGGTTCAAGCAATAATTTATTTAATATAAAAGCGGATCCACGTTGGCAAGGGCAAAAAGTTGCCACAAAAACATTGGAATTTCATGATGGGATTGCCGTTCAAGAGCAGGCCGCATTTCGTTCTTATGATTCTTATCAGCATAGTTTTGATGATTTTGTGAATTTTTTGCAGCACAATCCACGTTATTCAAAAGCACTGACTCATAGTAACCAGCCGCAGCAATTTATTCGTGAAATTCATCAAGCAGGTTATGCCACCGATCCCAATTACAGCAACAAAGTATTAGCGGTAATGAAAAAAGTGCAGAGTTTATTGTAATCAGGGTTTATTGTGATCAAAGAAGTACAACAATAGCAGAGTTAAAGCAGCAGTAAACAGCAATTATATTACACAACAATATCAATTAAACTCGAGACCATTTTAATTAGGTCATTACTCTCAAATAACGCACCTTCTACTTCCTTATCAGATACTTGCTGTGGCTGTTGTTTATCATCGACACTATCAGTAATGAGCGGTACTACTACTTCCTTTATCGCGTAACCAATTAATCCTGAAAGTAAAATATTCATTAACTCGATCCTTTGTTAGGTATTTGATTTTGCCGTTGGTTTACCTATATCGGCAGCACAGCCAAAAGTATAAGTAAATAAATGCCAATTAACAGTATTTATTTAAATACGGATGTTACGAAGGGATTTATTTAAAAGTGGTTCATTTCTTGCTTGTTAGCTGCAGCGTTATCGCAACACGTTGTAGGTAATGGTTTAATTTTCAGTGGGGAGCAATGGGCAATGGCGTTAGATTTGATGCAAATTGGTGTGAGTGGCTTACGCACATCTCAAAAACAATTAGATGTGGCAAGCCATAACATCACCAACGTCAACACTCCTGGTTATAGCCGTCAAGTTGTTGAACAAAAAACCGATGATGCCCAATGGAATGGCAATAGTTACTATGGTACTGGTGCTTACATCGATAATGTCAGTCGTGCTTACGACCAATTTGCTGCCCGCGAACTCACACTTTCAACGACTCAGTTAGAAGAAGCGAATGTTAAACAGCAACATTTAACGATGTTGGATGACTTTACCTCTAAAAGTGCGGTCAATAGTGTTAATAGCATGAATGATTTTTATCATTCCGTACGCTCGCTAGCTGATACCCCCAATGATCTTGGTAGCCGCCAAACCGTGTTAGAGCATGCTAATCAAGCGGCGACTAATTTAAATAATGCACATGAAACGCTGACGAATATTCGCACTGATGTTAACCAACAATTAAGTGTGTCATTGGAGCGGGTGAATGCATTAGGGCAAGAACTTGCCGCGGTAAATACCAGTTTGCAACAACAATCTAGCCGTGATGGCAGTAATGATCTGTTTGATCAACAGCGTACTCTTATTAATGAATTAGCCAAATATACCCAAGTTACTGTCTTGGCGGATAAAGGCAGCTTAGCCCACACCGTTATTATTGGCAGTGGCGATACTTTAGTGTCAGGCGTGAGTGCATCACAGCTGAAAGTCGTTGATGGTGATCCAGATATTGCCAATAAACAAATAGCGTTAGTTAATGGCAATAGTAGTAAGCCAATAAAAAGTGACACCATTGGTGGTAGCTTAGGCGCGATGCTGACAGTACGTGACGATGTTATTGATAAAAGCCTAGATCAACTCGGACAGATGGCGATTGGGTTTGCTTCTCAAATGAATCAATTGCAAACACAGGGCGTTGATCTTGAAGGTAAGCAAGGACAAGATCTGTTTAACGATGTTAATAGTGCTAATGCTATGTCGCAGCGCGCGCTTAAGCCGTTTGGTAGCCAAAGCGATATTAGCGTTAAAATTGAGGATATTAATCAGCTTAAAATCGGTGACTATCAATTAGTCAGTGAGGTTGCTGGGCATACGTTAATTGATCAACAAGGTAATAAAACTCAGCTGACCGTCAATGCTAATGGTAAATTTTCTACCAAGATTGATGGTTTAGAAATTACCGTAAATACCCCACCGACGTTAATTGCAGGTGAAACAGAAACGGCAGTGATTCAACCATTGCGCCGTGGTGCTGTTGATATATCGCTCGCCATGACAGATCCTCGTGGCCTTGCTGGACATAGCCAATTAATGGCGACAGCAACAGAATCCAATACTGGCTTGGCAACCATTGCTAAAGTATCGACGGCGGTTCCCGATAATTTTGCTGGCCGTTACCAATTACAGTTGAATGCAGCGGGCGATCAAATCACGGTTACCGATTTAAAAACTAATGCTACGGTTGAATTAGCTGATAATAGTTATTCTGCCGTAAATGGTGCCACTGTTGCTTTTAAAACCGGTACTACAACGTCAACACCAGTGATGACTTTGTCGGCTGGTGCGCAAGCTAATGATAGTTTTGAAATTGAGCTCGGTGCTCAAAGTGCCCAAGGTGGTAACGGCAACTTTTTAGCAATGCAGCAAGTGCAGCATCAAAAAACCATGGCAGAGGGTAAATCAAGTGTGATTGATTTATTTGAAGGCTTAGCAACCGATATTGGTATGCTTAAAAAAAATGCCGATAAATCGAGTGAGATTAATCAGCTTGATTTTGATTCCGCGTCTGAACGAGTATCCAATTTATCAGGGGTTAACCTTGATGAAGAAGCAGCAAACTTAATGAAATTTCAGCAATCGTATATGGCGTCATCACGGATTATGTCGGTGGCAAAAGAAACCTTTGATACTTTAATGCGCGCAGTATAACGAGGAGTTGTCATGATCAATCGCGTCTCAACCGCAAGCCAATACCAAAACCTGACCTCCAACTTAATGCGTAAGCAAGGTGAGCTTAATCAAACTAATGGCCAACTTTCGAGTGGCAAACGGGTTGAAACCGCCGGTGATGATCCAGTGTCATCGGTCACTATTCAGAACTATCGCCAGCAGTTAACTCAACTTGATCAATATAATAGCGCGATCACTTTGGCTAATAATCGTCTGCAAACCATGGAAACCGCGGTGGCTGGGGTTGAAGATAATTTAAGCGCGACCAAACAAAAAGTGCTGGGAATGATCAATGGTGCGATGGCCAGTAATGACCGTACTGCGTTTAAAGACGAATTAATTAGTTTACGAGATGGTTTACTTGAATTAGCAAATAGCCGTGATGAAGCGGGTAATTACGTGTTTGCGGGTAACCAAGTTGATACCAAACCATTTATGCAAGCCCGTGATGGCAGTATGGATTATCACGGTGATAGCCAGTCACGTTATTCGCAAATAGATAAATCGGTCAATGTTAAAACCAGTTTACCGGGTGATCAATTGTTCACTGATATCCCTAATCGCTATGGTGATTTTAGGCCAGTATTTAGCGATGGAGCGAACGGATTAACGGATGATTCCAAACTGCATTTACTGTCCGCTACCACTACCGATTTTGCCAGTGCTGAAGAGATAGGTGTTAGTTTTGAGAATATTGAAACCACTGATGCTGCAGGTAATACAACCACGACCATGCATTACAGTTTAACGGTTGGTGGTAACTTAGTCGCTGATAAGCAGCCTTATGATCCTGAGCAAGGGATAAATTATCAAGACCCCGCTGTTGCAGGGAGTCCGAGCTTAGAGTTTAAATTTGGGGCGGTGAGTAGTGGTGATAGCATCACTTTACAACCTGCTCAAACCATCAATATTTTTGATTCGATTCAAGACGCGATTGATAATGCTGAGCGTCCAACATCATCACCTGCGGCAGAAGCAAACTTACAACGGGTGATTGATGATCTCGATAGTGGCTTTGTACATATGAACCAACAACGTTCAGAAGTCGGCACTATCATGCAGCAGGTTGATCGCCAGTTAGAACAACATCTTGATTTTGAGTTAACCCTAAATCAGGCCCAAAGTGGTTTAGAAGATCTTGATTACAGCAAAGCGATCATGGATATGAATCAACAAATGATGGCGCTGCAAGCTTCGCAACAAGCGTTTGGGCAAACCAAGCAATTGTCATTGTTTAATTATATTTAATGTTTTAGGCAAGAGCAGGGACGAGTTTCGAGGAAGAGCAGAGCAAGTCAAGTAAAGAGTCGTGGCTACCCATTCTCCGTTATCTCGAAAGCGAGGGACGAGGCTATTCGTGATCTACTCGACTCGTGCTTGAGCCTTAAAGATGCCAGTGAATTCAATCATTCCGCCCCAATGACTCTACGACGTGCGGGTATTCGATTCCCTATCTCGTTCGTCCCTCACTGTAGTGAATGACGGGGTTGGGCTTGTGGTACTCAGTTGGCAATAATGATCGTTAGACTTTAGCACCCACTTAGCCCATTCTCCGTCATCTCGGAAGCGGAGGAACGAGGCTATCCATGATCTATTCATCACCTGCTTGAGCTTTAAAGATGCCAGTGAACTCAATCATTACAACCCCAATGACTCTACGACGCGCGGGTAGTAGATTCCCTATCTCGTTCGTCCCTCACTGTAGGGAATGACGGGTTGGGCTTGGTACTCACTGTTGGCAATAATGATCGTTAGACTTGGCAACCACTTAGCCCATTCTCCGTCATCTCGGAAGCGAGGGACGAGGCTATCCGTGATCTATTCATCACCTGCTTGAGTTTTAAAGACGCCAGTGAATTCAATCATTACAACCCCAATGACTCTACGACGTGCGGGTAGTAGATTCCCTATCTCGTCCTTTCGAAATATTCCCCCCTATTAATAGAATGTTAATCCCACATATAAAATTCTAAAAATAATCCTAAAGCTTCGCCAAAAGGGGCCGTTAACTTTAGCACAACAGATAAAACTGTCTTCGCCCGGGATTGCTGGGTATCAAATTAAGGAGCAACAACTATGGCTGTTACAGTTAATACTAACGTTTCTGCAATGACCGCCCAGCGTTACCTAAATGGTGCAAGCAATGGCGTCGCAAGCAGTATGGAAAAACTATCATCAGGTCTACGCATTAACTCAGCAAAAGATGACTCTGCTGGTCTGCAAATTTCAAACCGTTTAACTAGCCAAACTAACGGCTTAAATGTAGCAATGCGTAATGCCAACGATGGTATTTCAATGGCGCAAACCGCTGAAGGTGCGATGTCAGAAACTACCAATATGTTACAGCGTATGCGTGATTTATCATTACAGGCAGCGAATGGTTCTAACTCAACAGAGGATCGTGAAGCTCTTCAGAAAGAAGTCAGTGCATTACAAACTGAAATGACTCGTATTGCAGATACAACAACGTTTGGTGGACAACAGTTATTAGATGGTACCTTCGGTACGAAATCTTTCCAAGTTGGTTCAAATGCAAATGAGACCATTGATGTTTCATTATCAAGTGTTGCTTCTGGCGATATTGGTCAACACCAGAAATCAGGTGCTGGTACTGTGTTTGGCGCCGCGGCAGCAGCAGGTACAGCATACGGTGTAGCAACGGGTGCAGCTGATATAGCTATATCAGGTCCAAATGGTGTTTCAGCTGGTACTGATATTTCAGCAATGGATGCTAAAGCAGCAGCAGATGAATTAAGCGCATTAGGTACTGGTGTTGAAGCTAAGGCTACAGCTCGTGTTGAGTTGGCTAATTTGACTGCTGCAGATACTGGTACATTGGAGATTGGTACAACAAGTTATGATTTAAGCTCTTACAATGGAGATATGTCTGAACTTGCAAGTGATATCGGTAAAGATGGTTATAACGCTACTTATGATAAGTCTTCAGGTAAATTACAGATCGAAGCTGAAGATGTAGCAGGTATCAAAGCTGTAGGCCCTGCAGCTGCAGCAAATCCGACTTTAACAATGGCAACTGTAGATCCTACTACTGGTAATGCAGGTACAGCAATCGCAGTAGATGATGGTGGAGCGGTAGTTAATTCAGAGCTAACATTTAGTTCTAGTGATAAGTTTTCGGTAACTGGTACAGCCGCAGCAATTACTACTGCACCTGGTAATTCTCAGTTAAGTACAGTTAAAGATCTTGATATTACAAGTCAAAGTGGGGCTCAAGGAGCTCTTGATGTGATCGATGCGGCAATCGCAGGTATCGACTCACAGCGTGCTGATTTAGGTGCGGTGCAAAACCGTTTTAACCATACGTTGAGTAACCTTGCTAACATTAATGAAAATGTAACGGCATCAAACAGCCGTATCAAAGATGTCGACTTTGCAGCTGAAACTACTAACATGACCAAGAATCAGATCCTGCAGCAGGCAAGTACATCTATTCTGGCACAAGCAAAACAAATTCCACAATCTGCGCTTAGCCTACTAGGTTAATTCGTAATCGTGTTGTGCCCTGTTTGGTATATCAAGCAGGGCATTATTGTATTTTAATCGCTAACAAATATGCTCAAGGAACTGGCTATGGCGATCAATCCTCTACCATCTTCATCATTATATAACTCTCATGATGTTCAAACTGTCGTTGATGATATTCAACCGTCAAAGATTCTTGGCAATAACGTACCATTAAATCAAACCGTCAATAAAACTGAAGCCATTAAAAATGATGACAATCCGCTTAATTCATTTAATCTCGATAATCATGAAGAGCAAGAACGAATTAAGCAGATTGAACAACTATTACAACAGGTTAATCGTAGCTTGCAGTTTCGTATTGATGATGAAACAGGCAAACAAATAGCGACCATTGTCGATAAAGAAATCGGCGATATTATTCGCCAAGTTCCGGCACAAGAATTGCTAGAGTTAAACGAAAATTTAGCCAAGCATAGCTTGAGTTCTTTAAGCCGTACTGTGTAGTTAAAGAGGCGAATTATGGGATTAAGTGCAGGTGGTTTAGCGTCTGGGTTAGATGTCGCTGGAATGACGCAACAATTAGTTGCCGCTGAGCGTGCGCCTAAAGAACAGCGGATTAAAGAACAGCAGCAAAAGCTAGAAGTTCAACTCAGTGGCTATGGGCAAATTAAATCAGCGGTATCTGGTTTAGAAGATATGGTCAAAAAGTTTGCCGAAGATAAAGTTTTTGCGGGTCAATCGGCAACCTCATCGGAAAGTGGCTTTGTTGGTGTTGAAGCCTCTGCTGATGCACAAAATGGTAGCTATAACATTGAAGTGCTTGCGTTAGCTAAATCTCATAAAGTGATGTCAAATAATTCATTTGATTCCGATCCTAAAGCGGAACTTGGTTCGGGAACATTAGATATTACTATTGACGGAAAAACATTATCACTGGATATCAATAAAGAAAAAAGCAGCCTTAAAGATATCGTTAACGCAATAAATAATGCTGAAGATAACCCTGGTGTTACCGCTACCGTTATCAATGATGATAATGGCGCTAAAATTGTTTTTTCTAGTTCTGAAACAGGTAAAGATCATCAGATATCGATCGATGCATCTAAGATGAGTGGGGATCTTGCTAAGTTAAGCTTTGATCCTGTCAACCCAGCCGCCAATACTGAGATGGTACAAATGCAGGCGGGTGAGGATGCTCAAATACGAATAGATAATCATACCGTCATTAGTAGTGGCAGTAATAAAATTGAGAATGCGATTGAAGGTGTCACGCTTGATTTAAAAAAATTAACTAATACTGATGAAGTGAAGCACGTCACGATTGATATTACGGATAATACTAAAGATGCTAAATCATCACTTGAAGGTTTTATCGAAAAATACAATGAATTTATTGATACCGCCAATAATCTTAGTAAGTATGATGTTGAGAAGAAGACTAGTGGTCCGTTAAATGGTGATAGTTTAACCCGTTCTATTAGTAGTCAAATGCGTAATTTAATGAATAAAACTATTGAGGTTGATGGTCAAAGTTATAGCTTGAGCGAATTTGGAATCACGACAGATCGTTATGGAAAAGTTGAAATTGATGATGAAAAGTTTGATGAGGCATTAAAGGATAATTTTAAAGCGTTTAATGCATTTTTTAATACTGCTGATGATGGTTTTCTTGATCAAGCTGAAGATATTTTTAAATCGTTTACTAGTTCAACTGATGGTGTATTAACTAATAAAGAAAAAACGATTAAAGAACAACAAACTCGGCTTGAAGATGATATGACGTCACTCAATGAACGAATGAAAGCTTATGAAGAGCGTACTTACCAGCAATTTACTGCTATGGATGCAGCAATAGGGAAAATGAATAATCAGCTCAACACTATGATGAGCTTAATGGTCTTTTAAAATGGATAACTGATGCATCAATTAATCACATTAGAACCACTAACTCAATTAGAACACCAAATCGAGCAATTACTGCTAGCAGAAGATTATCCTGATGATTTTCCGCAGCAATTAGAAAACTTAGTTGCTTTGCGTCATCAACAAGTGGAATTAGTACTTAAACAGCCTGATTTATCACGGGCTGTGTTTGATGATGTGGTGGCACGTACGCAAGTCATGAAAGGGTTATTACAACAACATAAAGATCGTATTGGCGCGCAGTTAGTACGCTCGAAAAAGAGTCAAAAATCATTATCGCTCTACAGCAATATTCAACAACATGGACAATAACGATTGATCTCAGGGTTATTGATAACGTCCCAGCTATTTAAAGGATAATAACATGCGTGGTTCTCTTCAGGCATATAAGCAAGTTTCAGTGAATGCACAACTCGCTAGCGCATCACCGCACCGTATCATTCAAATGTTATACGCAGGAGCGATAGAACGCCTAATTCAGGGCAAGGCGGCGATGGAACAGGGTAATATAGCGGTTAAGTGTGAGCGTTTGACTAAAGCGTTAGATATTGTATTAAGTCTACGTGATTGCTTATCAATGGAAGAAGGCGGTGATATTGCTAAGAACCTTGATGCACTTTATGATTTTATGGGGAGTGAGATTTCACGCGCTAATGCGGAAAATGTGACTCAGCCTCTTGATGATGTGATTGGTATGCTACGTGAAATAAAATCAGCATGGGATCAAATTCCAACAGAATATCACTACCTTACTGAAACTAATTAAAGGTTATTTATTATCGGTAACCATCATCAATGTTGCCGATAATAGTTATTTTTAGTGTTTTTAGGCTAAAAATGGAAGAAAAGCCGTTCAAATGCATAGTTATTTGTATTGGTATCACAGCTTTTATACGTCAAATCTTGCCTTATGGTGCACATTAATTACAATGTAGCTACCATCTTCTTGACTGTTGTTCTTTTCACTACATTGAATATACAGTCAGAGTGTACTCTTATTAAGGCAATATCCATCTTATGCTCGGTTTAGTAAATACGCTTGTTATTGATGACGATCCACAGCAACGTCATGATTTAGGTGTCATCCTCAATTTTATGGGTGAACATCATAGTGCGCTGTCATCACAAGATCTTACCGTGTCATTATGGGAACAGCCATGGGGTATTTGTCTGTTAGGTACGATCACTAATACCAAAAGGTTAACTGGTATTATCGATATGCTTAAACTATATCCACAGATTCCTGTTGTTGCATTAACTAATCATCATGAGTTGTTGTCAGAATTGCCTAATTATATTGGCGATCTTAAACTCCCGCTACATTATAACCAATTAGCAGATGCCTTCCGTCATTGCCAAGAATACTTAGGTAAACGAGTTCATCAAGTGCCTTCTTTAGGGCGTAAGAACATGCTATTTCGAAGTATGGTAGGCCGTAGTGAAGCCATTAGTGATATTCGTCGGTTAGTCGAGCAAGTTGCCGCGTGTGATGCTAGTGTATTGATTTTAGGTGAGTCAGGTACTGGAAAAGAAGTCGTCGCGCGTAATGTACATTACCATTCAGAGCGTGGTAAGGGCCCGTTTGTGCCTGTGAACTGTGGCGCTATTCCACCAGATTTACTTGAAAGTGAATTGTTTGGTCATGAAAAAGGTGCATTTACCGGGGCTATTTCAACCCGTAAAGGTCGTTTTGAGTTAGCTGAAGGTGGCACCTTATTTTTAGACGAGATTGGTGATATGCCAATGTCGATGCAAGTTAAATTGTTACGTGTATTACAAGAGCGCAGTTTTGAACGAGTTGGCGGTAGTCAAACGATTAAAGTTAACGTGCGTATTGTCGCGGCAACCCATCGCGATCTAGATAAGATGATTGCTGAAAGATTGTTTCGTGAAGATTTATATTACCGCTTGAATGTATTTCCAATTGATATGCCAGCTCTAAGGGATCGCATTGAAGATATTCCGTTGCTATTGCAAGAACTGTTAACTCGTATGGAAGCGGAAGGTGCTAAACGGATTCATTTCACACCGCGAGCAATTGCATCGTTAATGCTGCATGATTGGCCTGGAAATATTCGTGAATTAGCTAATTTAGTTGAGCGTCTAACGATTCTTTATCCTGGCGAAATGGTAGATGTAAATCATCTGCCAGTGAAATATCGTTATGGGCATTTACCTGATTTTGTACCAGAAATCAGCACGACTTCAATAGAAGAGCAAGAGCAACAAGCGTTGGCTGATATGTTTGCCGCTGAAGATACTGAGATTACACCATTAGGTAATGGTTTACCGCCAGAAGGGTTAAATCTTAAAGAGATGTTAGCAGAGCTTGAAGTGGAAATGATCCGTCAAGCATTGGGTGCTCAATCGAGTGTGGTTGCACGTGCTGCTGATATGCTGGGTATGCGCCGTACTACTTTGGTTGAAAAAATGCGTAAATATGGCTTGTCGAAAGACAGCTAATTCACCCTGACCATTTTTGTAAAAAAGCCACCGTCATTAATTTGGCGGTGGCTTTTTTTATGTGATATTGAGAATAGTTGTTTAATAAATAATCACAAAATATGGCTATTACCAATATTTGACAGCTAAATGAGAGCATAAATTCATCATTATTGATAAAGGAAGTTGATTGCATTCATTAAATTGTTACTAGTGTCATAAAAGTGACACTATGTGTGAGTGGTTGTAATTGTTAACCTGTTGATAATTAATCATTAATAGTGGTATGTAACTTGCATTTGGTTACTGTTGTTGTATTCGTTTCAGGTTAATCATGAGTGACTCACCCGCAACATTATTGGCGTTAAACCAGCAAGTAGAACGTTATCAACAGGTATTAAAAGTGATGCCCGTTGCTGTCATTTTGTTGGATGAGAAAGGTGTTATTACTGAAGCTAATCAAGAGGCATTGCGGCTGTTAGGTGAGCCATTAACAGGTCAACGTTGGGGAGAGATTATTCAACGTAGCTTTGCTCCACAAGATGATGATGGTCATGAAGTATCACTACGCAGTGGTCGTAAAGTGAAATTAGCCATTTCAGCCTCAGCAGCAGGACAGTTAATAGTGATCACCGATTTAACTGAAACGCGGCAGTTGCAATCACGGTTAAGTGAAATGCAACGTTTATCATCATTAGGGCGGATGGTTGCATCATTGGCACATCAGGTACGGACACCCCTTGCCAGTGCGTTGTTGTATGCGGCTAACTTGGCTTCATCAGGGTTAAGCCCAACGACTCGCTCACGGTTTCAAACTAAGCTAGTGGATCGATTGTACGATCTTGAAAAACAAGTCAATGATATGTTGCTATTTGCTAAAGGTGGTGACAATAAAGTGGTGAGTGAATTTACTGTTGAAAGTTTACTCAACAGTTTAGAGGCGATGATAGAAACCCAAGTACTGAGCAATGACGTTGATTTTAGTATTGACTGCGATGATGAAACATTACAGTTGCTAGGTAATGAAAATGCGTTAGCTAGTGCAGTCTGTAATTTGATCACTAATGCGATTCAAATGGCGGGTAAAAGCTGTCGCGTCGCAGTGCGGTGCCAGCAACAGGATCAGGTGTTACTACTTAGTGTGACTGACAATGGTCCCGGCATTGCTGTAGAGGATCATCAAAAAGTGCTAGAGCCCTTTTTTACCACTCGAAAACAAGGTACTGGATTAGGGTTAGCGGTAGTACAGATGGTGGTATCAGCCCATAAAGGCCGTTTGATATTAAATTCACAGCTCGGATGTGGGGCAACATTTACCTTGCAGTTACCGTTAGTTGCATCAGCCCAAATAGCATAATGGTTCAAGTTAACGATGGAGAGTAAAACATGAGTCAAACACGGGTATTAGTCGTAGAAGATGATGCAGGTTTACGTGAAGCTTTAGTCGATACACTCGCACTGGCGGGCTATCAATGGCTAGAAGCGGAAAGTGCAGAGCAGGCGTTAGTGCTATTGAAATCTGAACCGATTGATATTGTAGTGTCTGATGTGCAAATGGCTGGTATGGATGGTTTAGCTTTATTACGCAGTATTAAATTACAGTGGCCCAAAATACCAGTGCTGTTAATGACTGCTTACGCCAATATTGAAGATGCAGTCGCTGCGATGAAAGATGGCGCGATTGACTACATGGCGAAGCCGTTTGCACCGCAAGTGTTACTTAATATGGTTGGTCGTTATGCACCAATTAAACGCCATCCTAACGATACTGTCGTGGCTGATCCTAAAAGTATTCACTTATTAGCAATGGCAGAAAAAGTCGCTAAAACCGATGCCAGTGTCATGGTATTGGGTCCAAGTGGTTCTGGTAAAGAGGTGTTGTCACGTTATATTCATGATCATTCACTGCGCTGTGATGGGCCATTTGTCGCGATTAACTGTGCTGCAATTCCAGAGAATATGCTCGAAGCAATGTTGTTTGGTTATGAAAAAGGTGCATTTACAGGGGCAGTGCAAGCTTGTCCTGGTAAATTTGAACAAGCACAAGCCGGCACTATTTTGTTGGATGAAATCAGTGAAATGGATATCAACTTGCAAGCTAAGCTATTACGAGTATTACAAGAACGTGAAGTTGAGCGGTTAGGTGGTCGAAAAAGCATTAAATTGGATGTACGGATTATTGCAACCAGTAACCGTGATTTAAAAAGCTATGTTACAGAAGGGCATTTTCGTGAAGATTTGTATTACCGCTTAAATGTATTTCCAATTACATGGCCTGCGCTCACTGAGCGTGAGGGCGATATCGTGCCGTTAGCGCAGTTATTTCTCCAGCGTCATGCTTGTCAGCAAGGTATCGTTGTACCTGTGATGAGTGATTGTGCGCAGCACAAATTATTACAATATTCATGGCCTGGAAATGTACGTGAGCTTGATAACGTGATTCAACGCGCGTTAATCATACACGATAACCTTATGATAACTGGGCAACATATTCTACTTGAAGGGCTTGATTGGTTGCAGATAACCAATGTACCAGTAGCGTCTGAAAGTGCAGCAGTAGTTGCCACCTCAGCAGGATCACCAACCGTTAATGATAGTTTGGGTAATGAATTACGGGGGCAAGAATTCAGTATTATTTTAGATACTCTAGTTGCTTGCCAAGGTAATCGTAAACACATGGCAGATAAATTAGGAATTAGCCCTCGAACATTGCGCTATAAGTTAGCCAAAATGCGTGATGCAGGGATTGAGTTGCCAGTGTAAGCCTATTGACTATATACAATAACAATCCTTTTTAGTTGTAAATAAAACAGTGAGATTATGCAATGAAAGTTAATGGATTAGCGACTGAAATGCAGACGATGCGTTTAGAAGCACAGAACACTATTCGTCCAGCTACAGGCCAGCAAGTGAGTGCTGATTTTGGCAATTTACTCAATGACGCGATTAAGTCGGTTAATACCCTTCAAGGCCAATCAAGTGATTTAGCAACCCGTTTTGATCAAGGTGATCGCAGCGTGTCGTTATCGGATGTAATGATTGCGCGCAATAAATCTAGTGTGGCTTTTGAAGCGACGGTTCAAGTGCGTAATAAAATGGTTCAAGCCTACAAAGAATTAATGAATATGCCGGTATAAAGACCGTTATTATCGTCGATGTGGTAAGCGCATCATTTTGCTATATGTGTGAGTAATAAATAGTGTCAGATCAAATTGTTAATCAACAAGTTACGGTTGCAAATAATAATACTTCGCCGGTATTGCGCGATGAATCTCAAGATCCCGATCTTGCAGAGAAGAAAGCATCGCGTACCGACAGTATTTTAGGCAATCTTGATCTGTTACGGCAGGTAATTTTAGTGCTATCAGTCGCTATTTGCGTGGCGTTGATTGTGATGGTCGTGGTGTGGATAAAAGAGCCAGAAATGCGGCCATTAGGTAGCTATGATACCGAAGAATTGATCCCGATATTGGATCACTTTGATCAAAAGAAAATTGATTATCAACTTGATGGCAATACCATTCGTGTTCCGGCGGATAAATACAGCAGCATAAAATTAGATTTAACGCGTAGTGGTTTAAACAGTCGCACCGCAGAAGGCGATGACATTTTATTGCAAGATATGGGGTTTGGTGTTTCACAGCGATTGGAAAATGAACGTTTAAAATTAAGTCGTGAACGTCAATTAGCCCGTGCTATTGAGCAAATTAGCCAAGTGCGCAAGGCACAAGTGTTGCTGGCAATGCCAAAGCAAAGTGTCTTTGTGCGCCATAATCAAGATGCAACCGCTACGGTTTTTTTAACCTTAGCTTCAGGCAGTGCGCTGGGCCAACAAGAAGTTGATTCGATTGTTGATATGGTTGCAACAGCGGTTCCTGGTTTACGTCCGACTCGAGTTACTGTCACCGATCAACATGGGCGTTTATTAAGTTCTGGCACCGAAGATCCTAGTTCCAGTGCTAAACGTAAAGAATATGAACTAGAGCGTAAACAAGAACAGTCATTACGTGAAAAAATTGATGCGATTTTAATGCCCGTTTTAGGTTTGGGTAATTATACCTCGCAAGTTGATATCGCGATGGACTTCTCCGCCTTAGAAGAAACGCATAAACGCTACAATCCTGCAACGGCCGCTACTCGAAGCGAATTTACCCGCGAAGATAGCAATGGTGGCCAAGTGACTGCTGGTATTCCCGGCTCATTAAGTAATCAACCGCCAGTCAGTAGTTCTATTCCTGAAAATATTAAAGATATGCAAGCGGGTAGCAGTAGTGGCAGCGGTCGTATGCACCGTGAATCAACCCGTAATTATGAATTAGATACCACGATCAGTCATAAGCGCGCTCAGACTGGGGTGATCGATCGCCAAACGGTGTCGGTTGCGATTGACTATAAAACCATTGTTGATCCCAAAACGGATGCCGTTACGCGAGTACCGATATCTGAAGCTGAAATTATTAAAATTCGTCGTTTATTAATGGGCGGGATTGGTTTTTCAGAAGCTCGAGGTGATTTATTAGAAGTCTTATCAGTGCCGTTTGCATTACCAGAAGAGCAATTGTTAGCCGAGATGCCGATTTGGGAAAATCCTAATTTTAGTAGTTGGATTCGATGGTTGGCTGCTGCATTAGTGATTATTGTGGTGATCGTAGTATTAGTGCGTCCGGCAATGAATAAGCTGCTATATCCAAATAAAACGGCTGACGGTACGTTATTAGATGAAAATGGTGTACCCATCTTAACTCACAGCAGTAATAGTGATGGCACAGGCTTAATTGGTGGTGATTTAGACCCACATGAAAGTTTTGAGTTAAGCAGTAGTAGTTTAGATCTCCCTAACTTACATAAAGATGAAGACTTACTTAAAGCGGTGCGTGCCTTGGTTGCCAATGAGCCAGATCTTGCCGCGCAAGTAGTGAAAAGCTGGATGAATGAAGATGGCTAATGACGTAGCAACAGTTGATAATAAATTTGATATTAAAAGCCTTAATGGTGCTGAAAAAGCAGCTATTTTATTATTAAGTCTCAATGAGCAAGATGCAGCGAGTATTATTCGTCACCTCGATCCAAAGCAAGTGCAGCGGGTCGGCGGAACAATGGCAAGTATGAAAAACTTAAATCAAGATAAAGTCTCTAGCGTTCATCGTTTATTTTTAGAAGAGATTCAAAAATACACCAGTATCGGCATGGGTAGTGAAGATTTTGTTCGTAATGCATTAGTGGCAGCATTAGGTGAAGATAAAGCTAATAACTTGGTCGATCAAATACTGATGGGAAGTGGTTCACGTGGGCTTGATTCCTTAAAATGGATGGATCCACGTCAAGTTGCCAGCATTATCCTTAATGAGCACCCTCAAATTCAAACTATTGTTTTGTCATATTTAGAACCCGAACAATCTGCTGAAATTTTATCGCAATTTCCTGAGCGAGTACGGTTAGATTTGATGATGCGTATTGCTAATTTAGAGGAAGTACAACCTGCAGCATTACATGAATTAAACGATATCATGGAAAAACAATTCGCTGGCCAAGCGGGTGCGCAAGCTGCAAAAATTGGTGGTCTTAAAGCGGCAGCTGAAATCATGAACTATCTCGATAATAATGTTGAAGGGTTGTTGATGGATCAAATTCGTGAAAACGATGAAGAGACTGCTACCCAAATTCAAGATTTGATGTTCGTGTTTGATAACTTGATAGAAGTTGATGATCGCGGTATTCAAATTTTATTACGTGATGTACCTCAAGAGCTATTACAAAAAGCCCTTAAAGGTGCTGATGATATGTTGCGTGATAAGTTCTATAGCAATATGTCTAAGCGTGCGGGTGAAATGCTGCAAGAAGATTTAGAAACAATGGGACCGATTCGAGTTGCTGATGTAGAAGCGGCTCAGAAAGAGATCTTATCTATTGCTCGCCGTTTATCTGATTTAGGTGAATTAGTGTTAACGGGTAATGGAGGCACTGATGAATTCTTATAATCGCGTTGTTATTTCAGCGGTTGATGATGAGTGTGAAAATCTATTATGAGTAATGAGCGCCGCCGTGGTTTCATGCGAGTATCTGAACATCAAGCTCAAGAGCTTGAACGTTGGGCGTACCCAGATTACAGCAATGATGAGCATGAGTCTGAAAATGCCTTTAATTATGATCATCAGTATTATCTCGATCAGCAACAGCCGGAGCCCGAACCTGAGCCACCACCGCCACCATTAACGGCTGCAGAACTAGAAGCAATGCAGCAATCAGCCTATGACGAAGGGGTTGATCAAGGTCGCCAAGCAGGACATAGCGAAGGTTTTAGTCAAGGTCATGCGGAAGGGATCACTGCCGGACATGCAGAAGGGCTAGCCCAAGGACTCCAGCAAGGACTTGAACAAGCACAAGCACAAATTGATCAGCAAGTAGCATTGTTAACTGCTGTGATGGATAAATTTGCTGATCCAATCGCGCAGGTCGATGCCGACGTTGAGCAACAATTATTGTTATTAGTTAATGGTCTAACGAAGGCACTTATTCGTGTTGAGGTTAAAACTAACCCCCAAGTGTTACTTAACACGCTACGTGAAGTTGTCGCTACGCTACCGATTGTTGAGCGAGAGATCAAAATGCATTTGCATCCTGAAGACGTTGCATTAGTGAATGCCAGTTTTGATGATGCTGATTTACAGCAGCGTAAATGGTCATTAATTGCAGAGCCCAGTTTACAACGAGGCGATCTGCAATTGGAATGTGGTAGCTCAAGTGTCGATTATTTAATTGATGATCGTATTCAGCACTCATTAACGACCTTTAATGATCTCAATAGCAATTTACAAGAGCCAACGGTATGACGCTTGCGCAACGCTTAAGCCGTTATCAAACTGCTAATACTGCTTGTAAACCAGTGGCTTCTGGGCGTTTAGATCGCGTTGTCGGGCTAACTCTGGAAGCGATTGGCTGTCGAGCACCCGTCGGCAGTGTGTGTAAAGTGGAAACCCTTAATGGTGAACTAGAAGCGGAAGTGGTTGGCTTTGCTGGTGAAACGCTGTTTTTAATGCCAAGTGAGCAATTATTAGGGGTGATGCCTGGGGCGAAAGTGACTCCTATTTTACATAACAGTGGTATTCCCGTTGGTCCTGAATTATTGGGACGAGTGATTGATGGCATCGGTAATCCTCTCGATGGCTTAGGGCCCATTTTTACCGAGCAACGGGCTTCATTTACCTCTGCACCTATTAATCCCTTATCACGTAAACCGATTAAAGAACCGTTAGATGTTGGAATTAAAGCAATTAATGGCTTATTAACTGTCGGTAAAGGTCAGCGAATAGGTTTATTTGCAGGTTCTGGTGTTGGTAAATCGGTAACGTTAGGCATGATGACTCGCGGTACTAGCGCCCAAATTGTGGTTGTGGGATTAATTGGTGAGCGTGGACGAGAAGTAAAAGAGTTCATTGATGAAATTTTAGGAAAAGAAGGCCGTGAGCGAGCCGTTGTTATTGCTGCACCTGCGGATGCTTCGCCATTAATGCGTTTAAAGGGCTGCCAAACATCATTGACGATTGCGGAATATTTTCGCGATCAAGGATTTGATGTGTTGTTGCTAATGGATTCATTAACTCGTTTTGCTCAAGCACAACGTGAAATCGCGTTATCCGTTGGCGAGCCGCCAGCAACCAAAGGTTATCCCCCCTCTGTATTTGCTAAGTTACCTGCGCTCGTTGAACGTGCTGGTAATGGTAATGAAAATCAAGGTTCAATTACGGCTTTTTTCACCGTCCTAAGTGAAGGTGATGATCTGCAAGATCCTATTGCTGATGCCTCACGTGCGATCCTTGATGGACATATCGTACTATCGCGTGAAATGGCAGATGCCGGTCATTATCCTGCCATTGATGTAGAACGTTCTGTCAGCCGAGTAATGCCTGCGATTGTTAGTGATGAGCATATGCTGATGTCGAAAGCGGTACGTCAAATTTTATCTATTTGTCGTAAAAATCAAGATTTAGTCGCGATTGGTGCTTATAAGCCGGGTACTGATGCCACTATCGATCAAGCATTCAGTTTCAAACCCAAGTTAGACAGTTATTTGCAGCAAGAAATGAAAGAAGCAGTGCCCTATGAAATGTGCGTCAATATGTTGCGCTCAACATTAGGTGGCTAACAGTGCTCGAAGGTACGGTGCTCGAAGATATAAGGTCATTATAATATGCCATTGAGAACGTTTGAATTATTGATAGAACAAGCCCAACAACAAGAGCATCAAGCGAGTCTTGCTCTTAATCAAGCCCAACTAGAACAACAAAACTATTTACAACAATTAGCTCAAATTGAGCAGTACCGGTTAGATTATTGTCGTCAGCTTTCTGAGCGAGGACAGCAAGGGCTAACTGCCAGCCAATATAGTCATTTACAAAAATTTTTAACTCAACTTGATACTACCTTAGAGAAGCAAAAACAGGCTGGTGGCTATTTTGCCAATCAAATTGAACAATGCCGTCAGCACTGGCAAGCAATGCAGCAAAAAAAACGCGGTATCGAGTGGTTATTAGAAAAAAAACAGCGCGAACGGCAGCTTTTTTTAGATAGACAAGAACAAAAAATGATGGATGAATTTGTAACGTTACAATTTGCGCGTCGTCAGCAACGGTAGAAGTAAAAACTGGTTTGCTTTTTGCATTAACATAGAACATCAGTGTTGAATAAACGTTTTTTTGACGATTTATTTCAAACAGTTATTCATTTATCTGTCGTTTGTAGCGGCACGTATTAAAAGAGTTATTATGAATCTATTTAATGTGTCATCAATGCAAACGGCAAAGTTAGCAGGAGCATCTGCTGCAGCAGAGTCTGAAACCGTCGCTATAAGTGATAATGACTTTTCACAACAATATCAGCAAGCTATTGATGAAAACCAGCCGTTGCCAGTCGTTGATAGTGAGTTAACCGCGAGCATTGATGCTCCCGCAATCGATACTGAGATAATCAGTGCTGATCTCAATATTAATATCACTGATATTAGCAGCACCGATATTTCCTCTGAGCGATTAGTTAGCGATCCAATGGCAGCCACAGATGCAGTGGATAACACCTTAATCAATATCGATAATACGACTATTGTTGATGACGCGACTCAGTTAATGGCAGCTGGGAGTGCTTTCTTACAACAGTTAACCCAATCTAATCAGCAGCTTAACTCGGAAGTTAAAACGGATGCTAATGCCGTTAATACTAGCGGCAATAGCTTGCCTCTTTCTGCGCCGCTCATTACTGATGTTGTTTTAGTTGATGGTGTAAAAGTGCCGATTCAAGTATCGGCAACAGAGACTGATACAACAACAGTATCATTAGCCTCGACAGCATCATTAACTACGCCACTTACCAGTGCCACATTGGTATCACCAGCAGCAATGGTTGCTGATGGACAAAAATCTGACATGAATGTTGATGGTGGTGTCAATAATTTGCCACTACCAACAACCACAGCAACAACCGCTTCGACGTTAATAATGCCAACCCCAAATACGCCTCTAGGTGCGACAAAATTCGATGGTTCACTAGTGGATGATAGTCGTCTCAATTTGGGGGAAAGTGTCAATACTTATAATGATTCATTGGCTCAACAACTTTCTGGTTTAACTTCTACTAGTTCAGGGCTTAAGCCTGAGCAATCAGCCGTCATGACGAATGTGCAATCCCCATTAATACTCACGCGTGAACAGGCTGGTGAACAGGTACATGAGCGGATCAATATCATGATGGCAAAGAATCTTAAATTCGTTGATATTCGTTTAGATCCGCCTGAACTTGGAAAAATTCAAATTAAATTGACTCTCAACCAAGACCAAGCGTCAGTGCAATTTACCGTTAATAACCATCAAACGCGTGACATTGTTGAACAGGCCATGCCGCGCTTACGAGAGATGCTGCAACAGCAAGGACTGCAATTAGCGCAGAGCTCAGTACAACAAGAAACGAGTCAGCAATTTTCAGGACAACAAAGTAATAGTTCAGCACATTCACAGACAGGCCAGCAACCCTCGACAAAAGCAACTGCTGTAGAGGGACAATCTGTAGCAGAGAGTGATCAACTTGATCCACAAGCTAGTGTGTTTGTTACCGAGAATAAAGACCAAGTTGATTATTACGCTTAGCGTTTTTGGTCATGCTTATAACGAACACTTATTTAATAAGGACAAACATGCAGCAATGTCATGTGGCAAGAAAACAGCAACCAAGGATCAATAATGGTAGGTGAAAATAGTAAAAAAATAACCATTATTAGTTTGGTGTGTGTGGTAATAGGCGTTGCGATAGCTGGCGTTTTTTGGTTTTTTTACTCAGCACCAACAGCGTCTCAAACAACGGCGGTGTCATCATCAGAGTCTCCTCAAGCGCCACTAAAAATGTCGTCGTATTACATCGTATTACCTGATCCATTTATTTTTAATGTGAGTGGTAAAGATCGTGATCGAGTGGTGCAAATAAAAGTGCAGCTCATGGTACGTGGTGAAGTCAATGAGGCATTAGCAAATAAACATGCGCCATTAATTGAAAGTGTGTTGTTACAAACTTTTGCAGCAACCACTGTTGAACAATTACGTCAGCCTCTCGGGCGTGAGCAATTACGTCAACAAGCGTTGACGACAGTACAAGCAACAATGAACAAGATGACTGATATGCCTGTGGTTGAACGGGTGTTATTTACTGGCTTTGTGATGCAATAGGTGCGCTGTGAGTGATTTATTAACCCAAGATGAAATTGATGCATTATTGCATGGGGTCGATGAGCCTGAAGATGAGGAGGATGGCGATCAAGGTTCCGGTATTACCGCCTTTGATTTTTCCTCACAAGATCGCATTGTCCGTGGACGGATGCCGACCCTGGAATTGATCAATGAGCGATTTGCCCGCCATATGCGGATCAGTTTATTTAATATGTTGCGAAAAACGGCTGAAGTGTCGATAAATGGCGTTCAAATGATTAAATTCGGTGAATACCAAAACACGCTTTATGTGCCAACTAGTTTAAATATGGTGCGCTTTAGACCACTAAAAGGTACAGCATTGATTACCATGGAAGCACGATTAGTGTTTATTTTGGTAGAGAATTTTTTTGGTGGTGACGGTCGTTTTCACGCCAAAATTGAAGGGCGAGAGTTTACTCCCACTGAGCGCCGTATTGTACAAATGTTACTTAAATTGGTGTTTGAAGATTACCGTGAAGCATGGTCACCCGTGATGTCGGTTGAGTTTGAATATATCGATTCTGAAGTGAACCCAACGATGGCCAATATTGTGAGTCCGACAGAAGTGATCGTGGTGAGTTCATTTCACATTGAGATTGATGGTGGTGGTGGCGATTTTCATGTGGTAATGCCGTATTCGATGGTTGAGCCAATCCGTGAATTACTCGATGCGGGGGTGCAAAGTGACAAGATGGACACTGATGTTCGTTGGAGTAAAGCTCTGCGTGATGAAATCATGGATGTGCCCGTGAATCTACGCGCTAAGTTATTGGATGTTGATATTTCATTACGTGACTTAATGGAGTTACAAGCTGGTGATGTTATTCCGATTACGATGCCAGAATCTGCGACAATTTTTGTCGAAGATCTACCAACGTATCGCGCCAAAATGGGCCGCAGTGGCGATAATGTCGCGCTTAAAATTACCGATAAATTAAAACGTCCAGACATGGTGAAAACGGATTTAGCTTTCTTAGATCGTGAACTATTAAGCTCTACATTATTAGAGATGAATAGTGACAATGAAACGCACTCATAATTAGCAGGAATAATAATGTCTCAAAATGATCAACAAATGGCAGATGATTGGGCGGCAGCTTTAGCTGAACAAGAGGATCATGTTCAACCCGCACCATTAGAAGAGTTAACCGATGATACCGTGCCAATCTCAGATGATGAGCGCCGTAAATTGGATACCATCATGGATATTCCAGTGACCATTTCAATGGAAGTCGGTCGCACTCAAATTAGTATTCGTAATTTACTACAACTTAACCAAGGTTCGGTGGTTGAGCTTGATCGTATAGCCGGCGAATCATTAGATGTGATGGTTAATGGCACCTTGATTGCTCACGGTGAAGTTGTGGTGGTAAATGATAAGTTTGGTATTCGTTTAACTGATGTTATCAGTCAAACCGAACGCATTAAAAAATTACGTTAAGAGTCAGTGATGGATCAGTCAATGACATTAGGGCAAGCGCCCGATCTTAATTTAGCCACGACATTAGCGTCATTAGTACTCGTGATTGTGATTATTTTATTTTTAGCGTGGCTGCTGAAAAAAATGCGTCTGGTCGGCGTTCACAGTAATGATAATCGACTGACTATTGTTAAGCAGTTAACACTTGGACAACGGGAAAGAATCGCATTGATTCAAGTGGGCGATGAGCAATTGTTAGTAGGCATTACTCAGCATAATATTTCGTTGCTCAGTAAACTTGAACAGCCTTTAATCACGGAAGATGTGCCAGCTAAAGATTTTGCTTCTCAGCTGAGCCGGTTGATAACTACTAATGATAAAAAATAATCTTGCACTGGGTTTAAAAGTGGCATTGCTGGTGCTGTTTATCGGTAGTTGGAGCATTTCAATGCCAGTATCAGCAACAGAAACTATTACTCAAACAGCGATGACCGCAGAAGGTAGTGCTGCACATTTAACGACTGGTGCGCGTAGTGGGGGCGGTATTCCCGCATTGTCTGTCACTATGAACCCAGATGGCAGCGAAGATTATTCAATCACGCTGCAAATATTAGCACTCATGACTGCATTGGGTTTTTTGCCTGCGGTGGTGATTCTAATGACATCCTTTACTCGCATAGTGGTGGTGATGTCGATTTTGCGGCAAGCGATGGGATTACAACAAACCCCCTCTAATCAGGTGATTATTGGGATAGCGATGTTTTTGACCTTTTTTGTGATGTCACCTGTCATCGATAAAATTAATGTCGATGCAGTACAACCCTATATCAATGAACAGATCAGTGCTCAGCAAGCATTAGCTAAAGCAGAAGCCCCGATGCGGCAGTTCATGTTGAAGCAAACGCGAGTGAAAGATCTGGAAACTTTTGTCAATATTTCAGGATCAACCGCAACCGATCCACAAACTGTGCCGCTAACGGTATTAGTACCAGCATTTATTACTTCAGAGCTTAAAACCGCGTTTCAGATTGGTTTTATGTTGTTTTTACCCTTTTTAATTATCGATTTAGTAGTGGCATCGGTATTAATGGCAATGGGTATGATGATGCTATCGCCGATGATTGTATCGTTGCCGTTTAAGTTGATGTTGTTTGTGCTGGTTGATGGTTGGAATTTAATTCTGTCTACGCTAGCAGCCAGTTTTGGAACCTAATAAAAAAGTGGCTTCAATGGAGAGGATAACCCAATAATGACCCCTGAAGCGTTTGTCGGTATTTTTCAAGAAGCGTTATACATGGTGTTAATTATGGTGTGCGCGATTGTCATTCCGGGCTTATTAATAGGCTTAGTGGTGGCAGTGTTTCAAGCCGCCACCTCGATTAACGAACAAACATTGAGTTTTTTACCACGCTTAGTTGTGACCTTATTAGCATTGATGTTTTTTGGCCATATGATGACGCGAATGTTGATGGATTATTTTTTTCGCATCATCGATCAAATTCCACAGTTGTTATATTAGGATGATTAATTGCATTGCTATCACAACCTAATATTCGCTTCATGAGTAACCATAGCTTATGCACTATACCTCAAGCGTGTTATTAGAGTGGATTGCCAATTATTTTTGGCCGTTCACTCGAATCTCTTCAATGATGATGGCAATGACCTTCTTTGGGGCGCGTTTTGTGTCACCCAAAATTCGGTTATATCTGGCGTTAACAATCACTTTTACGGTGATGCCAATGTTACCCAAAGTACCGACGGATATTGCCTTACTGTCATTGGCTGGATTTATCGTTACTACCCAGCAAATCATTATTGGGGTTGCGATGGGATTAGTGACTCAGTTTATTACTCAGACATTTGTGCTGTTGGGGCAAATTATCGGTATGCAATCGAGTTTGGGTTTTGCCTCGATGGTGGATCCTGCTAATGGCCAAAACACGCCAGTGCTGGGGCAGTTTTATATGTTTTTGGCTATATTGCTTTTTTTGGCAACCGATGGTCATTTAACCATGCTTAATGTCGTCGTGTTAAGTTTTACAGCCTTGCCTGTCGGCAGCAGCATGTTGGTCGCGACAGATTATTACCAATTAGCTGGTTGGTTCGGGCATATATTTAAAGCTGGGGTTGATATGGCACTTGCGGGTGTTATTGCATTATTAACCGTTAATCTCTCGTTTGGGGTTATGACGCGTGCGGCACCACAGTTAAATATTTTCGCGTTAGGATTTTCATTTGCGCTGTTACTTGGTTTAGCCATTAGTTGGTTTATTGTGCTAGGGATTGTGCCGCAGTATGAAGCGATTTGGCAAACAGGGTTAGATCAAGTCTGTAGCTTGGCAAGGCTTAACTGTTGAGTTTTATATCGTATTAACCATCACCATTTTTTGTTGTATAACTTCACCATGGACGTACCAATATGTCGGATGCTGACGGTCAAGAACGTACCGAAGACGCCACCGCGCGAAAACGTGAGCAGGCGCGGGAAAAAGGTCAAGTACCGCGCTCAAGAGAATTAGCCTCCGTAGCAGTATTGGTGTCAGGTGCTGTGAGCTTAATGTGGTTTGGTGAAGGGCTTAGTATTGCGTTAGGTAAGGTCATGACGCGCATGTTCACTTTAAGCCGTGAAGAAGTGTTTGACGTACATTTATTGCTGACGGTAGTTTCTAATGCGGTATGGCAGGTTTTTTTGCCATTAGTACTGGTATTAGTGTTTCTCTTTACAGCTGCCTTAATCGGTGCTGCAGGCTTGGGGGGAATACGATTTTCTTCTGAAGCGGCGATGCCAAAATTATCTAAAATGAGTCCAATAAGTGGTCTTAAAAGGATGTTTGGTAGTCAAAGTTGGGTCGAATTAATTAAATCCATCCTCAAGGTTGGCTTAGTAGCAAGTGTGGCTGGGTATTTAATTTATTCAAGTTTGGATGATTTTTTTCAACTTAGTATTGAAACCTTTCCGGCTAATTATTTTCACGCCTTGGATATTCTACTTAACTTTGTGTTATTGATTTGTTGTTCGTTGCTGGTTGTGGTGGCGATCGATGTGCCTTATCAAATTTGGCATTTTAGCGATCAATTAAAAATGACCAAGCAAGAAATTAAAGATGAATATAAAGATTCTGAAGGTAAGCCTGAAGTAAAAGGTCGTATTCGTATGCTGCAGCGTGAAATGGCACAACGACGAATGATGGCGGATGTACCACAAGCTGATGTAGTGATCACTAACCCTGAACACTATTCAGTGGCATTACGTTATGATCCTAAACTTGACGCAGCCCCAGTTGTTATTGCTAAAGGTGGCGATCACTTAGCACTAAAAATTCGCGAAATTGCCAATAAACACAATATTGATATTGTGCCTGCTGCGCCATTAGCTCGTGCGATTTATTATACTACCGAGCTAGAGCAGCAAGTACCTGACGGCTTGTTTGTTGCAGTAGCACAAGTGTTAGCTTATGTTTTTCAATTAAAAGCCTACCGTCGCGGTAAAGGTCAAAAACCCATTTTATCAGCCGCAGCAACAGATATTCCCCAAGAATTACGTCATTAATAACGCGATATAGGAAGCATAATTTTGCCGTCAAAATAATGGCAGAATTATGCGGCACGATACTTGCTATAAGCGATTGTATCTGTGAAGGATTATGGTGAATTATTCGTTAATAAGTGCCGCCTTCATATCAATAAATCGTGATTTGATGATAATAGAATGAAGCTTTCAATTCCTTTTGCTGCGCGACTACCTTTAGCTCGTTTACAAAATATGCCTGCAATAGGTGCACCTGTGATGGTGCTAGCAACCTTGGCGATGATTATTTTGCCAATACCGCCACTCATGTTGGATATGGTCTTTACCTTTAATATTGCGCTGGCACTAGTGGTGTTGTTAGTCACTGTTTACACCCGTCGTCCTCTTGATTTTGCTGCCTTTCCAACGGTATTGCTTATCGCGACCTTATTACGGTTAGCGCTTAACGTTGCTTCAACTCGAATAGTGTTACTGCATGGTCATGAAGGGCCAGAGGCCGCCGGTCAAGTGATTCATGCTTTTGGCGCCGTTGTTATTGGTGGTAATTATGCTGTCGGTTTGGTGGTATTTATTATTCTAATGATTATTAACTTTATGGTAGTAACCAAAGGTGCTGGTCGTATATCAGAAGTTAGTGCTCGCTTTACTCTTGATGCTTTACCCGGTAAGCAAATGGCAATTGATGCTGATTTAAATGCAGGCTTAATTGATCAAGAACAAGCCCGTATTCGTCGTTTTGAAGTGACCAAAGAAGCTGATTTTTACGGTTCGATGGATGGTGCCTCTAAGTTTGTTAAAGGGGATGCGATAGCCGGTATTCTGATTTTATTTCTTAATATTATCGGTGGCTTAATCATCGGTATGACACAACATGATTTAGCTTTTGTTGAAGCGCTGGAAATATATAGCCTGCTGACTATTGGTGATGGGCTCGTCGCGCAGATACCGTCGTTATTATTGTCTATTGGTGCTGCAATGCTGGTTACTCGTCAAAATACTGACGAGGATATGGGCCAGCAAATGTATTTCCAAATGTTTAATAATCCTCAAGCTTTGATTATTACAGGCGCAATTTTATTTGTGATGGGTATTGTTCCTGGTATGCCCCATGTGCCGTTTTTATTTTTGGCGGCAATTATTGGCGGGGTTGCTTATTGGCGTTACAAAAAAGATCAGACTGCTGCGTTAGTGACCAAAGAACCGCAAACTCACGATATGGCGCCGATTCAACCAATGAAAGAGTTGTCATGGGATGATGTTCAACCTGTCGATACCATTGGACTTGAAGTGGGCTATCGACTGATTTCGATGGTTGATAAAGACCAAGGCGGTGAACTGTTAGAGCGAGTTAAAGGGGTGCGTAAAAAACTTTCGCAAGATTTTGGCTTCCTCGTTCCTCCGGTACATATTCGCGATAATTTGGAGTTACCACCGAACAGTTATCGTATCAGTTTAATGGGAGTGACCTGCGGTGAGGCAAATATTCATCCGAATATGGATTTAGCCATTAACCCTGGGCAAGTGTTTGGCAGTATTGATGGAGAACGAACCCTTGATCCTGCGTTTGGCTTAGAGGCGGTATGGATTCAAGTATCACAACGTGAACATGCTCAAGCTTTAGGTTATACCGTGGTTGATTCTGCTACCGTCCTCGCGACTCATTTAAGTCAATTGTTGACTAACCATGCAGCCCAGCTATTAGGCCATGAAGAAGTTCAAAATTTACTTGAAATGCTTGGGCAATCGACCCCGAAATTGGTAGATGGTTTTGTCCCTGATCAATTACCACTTGGCGCGGTGGTAAAAGTGATGCAGAACTTACTTAATGAAGCTATTCCATTACGGGATATTCGAACGATTGTTCAGACCTTGTCTGAGTACTCAACCAAGAGTCAAGATCCTGACATTTTAACTGCCGCTGCACGTATTGGCTTAAAACGTTTAATTTGTCAGGAAATCAATGGAATAGAAGCAGAATTACCCGTCATAACCTTAGTTCCTGAGTTGGAACAAATATTGCATCAGACAATGCAATCTGCTGGGGGGGAGTCATCAGGGATTGAACCTGGGTTAGCTGAGCGTCTACAACGATCATTAACAGAAGCGACCCAGCAACAAGAATTAAAAGGCGAGCCTGCAGTATTATTAACATCCGGTGTTTTACGTTCCACTTTGGCAAAATTTGTCAAAAATACCATTCCAACTTTGAGAGTGCTTTCTTATCAAGAAGTACCAGATGAAAAACAAATTCGTATTGTTAATGCGGTTGGCCATTAATGGTGTTGAAACTGAATACTAATTTAAGCGCTTGCGGATAGGGAATTAAGTTTGAAAATTAAACGATTTTTTGCCAAGGATATGAGAACAGCACTTAGCGAAGTCAAAGAAGAACTTGGCCCTGATGCAGTGATTATGTCAAATAAAAAAGTGTCTGGCGGTGTTGAAATTGTCGCAGCGGTCGACACTGATGCCAGTCCTGTGTTAGCGAAGACTAATCATGCTGTCCGTGATGAATTAGAGCATGGCTTAGGGCAAGCGCGACGTAAACTTGTTGATGATAAAGTCAATGTTACCCCGTCAGTATCTAAACAGTTTGCGAGTGTATTGCAAAATTATGCAGCAACAACTGAAACCCCTGACAATATGGCATCTGTTGATTCATTAACAGCATTATTGCAACGTCAATCTAAGCATCAAGACCAGCAGCAATCACAATCGAATCGTGCAACTGAGCTTAACCGAGATCAAGCTCGACAACATTATTATCACAGTGATAGCCATGAACAACATCGCCAACAGCATGGTATTGATCGCCAACAGTCATCGTCACGAGCGAAGCAAGGTCGTCGTTATGATGAGCATTCACAAGATCTTAATGTGGGCGATTATAACCGTCCATCATCAAAACAATACGAACGTGAAGTGAGTGTAGGTCGTAATGATTATGGCACCGCCTCACATAAACCCCGCTTAGATCCTAGCCGTTATGAAGTGAAAGGCGCTCGAAAAGATGATGAATTAGACGCTATGCGCGCTGAAATAACCTCTATTCGACGTTTATTAGAGCATCAATTATCAGGGCTAATGTGGCAGGAAGTTGAACGCCAAGAACCGATGCGGGCGATGATGATTAAACGGCTTGAAAAGATGGGATTGTCCGATCAATTAGCCGATCAATTAGCGTGTTATATTCCAGAAGATTTACCGACTAACGAAGCATGGCCTGCGTTACTAGATCTATTGTCAGATCAACTGCTTACAACTAATGATTGTATTTTAGAAACCGGTGGCGTGGTGGCGCTACTTGGGCCGACTGGCGTCGGTAAAACAACCACGATCGCCAAACTCGCAGCTCGAGCGGCAATGGAGTTTGGCCCTAATCAAATCGCACTGATCACCACTGATAATTATCGTATTGGTGCCCATGAGCAACTTGCTACTTATGGCCGAATTATGGGATGCCCAGTAAGAGTGGCTAAAGATGCGCAGGAACTGGCCGATATACTACATCAGTTACGTCATCGCCGTGTAGTGTTACTTGATACCGCAGGTATGGGTCAGCGTGATATTCGTTTATCCGAGCAATTAGATACATTGATGCAAAACAGTGGCGCCAAAATACGTAGCTATTTAGTGATGCCAGCAACTTCACAACGGCGAGTGCTTGAGGAGACGATTGAACATTTTCGTCGTATTCCATTATCTGGGTGTGTGTTGACCAAACTTGATGAATCGTTAAGTTTGGGCGAAATAATTAGTGTCGCTATTCAGAGTGCTCTACCGATTGCCTATTTAACTGATGGTCAACGGGTTCCTGAAGACTTGAAAGTAGCAACCGGAAATTACCTAGTTTCGCGTGCCAATGAGTTGTTAGAGCTAGAGCTCTCACAACAATCTCATGTCTGGTCTAGTGATAGTTCAGATAACAATGCGGCCGATTTTTATGACTGAGAACATCATGTACGATCAAGCGAGTGGTTTACGTCGAATGACCCAATTAACCTCGACGAAAGTCATTACGGTTACTGGCGGTAAAGGGGGCGTAGGCAAAACCAATGTCACTCTTAATATGGCAATTTCAATGGCTCGTCAAGGCAAGCGCGTTATGGTGCTTGATGCTGATCTTGGGTTAGCAAATGTCGATGTGATGCTCGGTTTACGTGCAGGGCGTAACCTGTCGCATGTGCTGGCTGGGTTATGCGAACTTGAAGATATTATTATCGAAGGGCCTTACGGTGTAAAAATTATTCCGTCGGCTTCTGGTACGCAAAATATGGCGGAATTAACCCCAGCCCAACATGCCGGTTTGATTCGAGCTTTCGGTAATTTGCAGCATGAGCTTGATTTTTTTATTGTCGATACTGCGGCTGGTATTTCTGACATGGTGCTGAGTTTTGCTCGTGCCGCTCAAGACATCATTATTGTGGTGTGTGATGAGCCGACATCGATCACAGATGCGTATGCATTAATGAAAATTTTGAGTCGTGAGTATGATATTCAACGATTTAAGATTGTTGCCAACATGGTTCGTAGTTATCGTGAAGGACGTGATTTATTTATTAAATTAACTCGAGTAACCGAGCGCTTTCTTGATGCCAACCTTGAACTTGCTGCGTGTATACCGCTTGATGATAATGTTCGCCAAGCAGTTAAACGCCAAAAAATTGTGATCGAGGCATTTCCACATAGTCCTGCGGCGCTAGCATTGAACTCATTAGCAGCGAAGGCGATGACATGGCCTGTTCCCCATCATCCTGGTGGGCATTTAGAGTTTTTTGTTGAACGATTGTTGGTGCATAAACCACGAGCCATGGAGGCCTTTATTCGTGAATAAGACGTTAACTTATAGCCGTTATCAACAAAGCCCACAGGCATTTATTGAACGTTACTCAACCTTGGTAAAGCGGATAGCACACCACTTAATGGCACGTTTGCCACCCAGTGTATTAGTCGAAGATTTGATTCAATCTGGCATGATTGGCTTGTTAGAAGCACAGCAAAATTATGATCCAACGAAAGGCGCTAGTTTTGAAACCTTTGCGGGTATTCGTATTCGAGGTGCAATGTTAGATGATATTCGCCGTGGTGACTGGGTGCCACGATCAGTCTATAAAAATAGTCGTCGTATTAGTGATGCGATTTCACAACTTGAACATAGTCTTGGCCGAGATCCGACCGACAGTGAAATATCACAACTGCTTGAGATGCCACTAGATCAGTATTATCAGGTGTTAAACGATGTTAATTGCGGCCGTATTGTCGGTATTGCTGATCTCGCTGGTGGCGAGGAAACGATGGCTAATGACGATGATGTTAATCAAAACTTGCCATTTCAAGGGGTTGTTGATGACAGTTTTCGTCATAGCTTAGCAGCAGCGATTAAAACCTTGCCAGAGCGGGAAGCGTTGGTGTTATCACTGTATTACGACGAAGAAATGAATTTAAAAGAAATAGGTGCCGTTATTGGTGTGAGCGAATCGCGTATTTGTCAGATTCATAGCCAAGCTATGCAGCGCTTACGGGCTAAGTTACAAGCTTGGGTTGCGTGATTTCAATAATAATAACAGTCATTATTTTATAACTTACAACAACACAGGTTTCGCTGTGGAGGCAATTTTGAATACTAATATGAAAATTCTTATTGTTGATGATTTTTCAACAATGCGCCGTATCGTTAAAAACTTACTGCGAGATTTAGGGTTTAACAATACTGTCGAAGCTGATGATGGCGTAACTGCATTGCCATTATTAAAGCGCGGTGATTTTGATTTTGTGGTGACGGATTGGAATATGCCTGGTATGCAAGGTATTGATTTATTACGCCACATTCGCGCTGATGAGCAATTAAAACATTTACCTGTCTTGATGATTACCGCAGAAGCTAAGCGTGAACAAATCATTGAAGCTGCTCAAGCAGGCGTGAATGGCTACATTGTAAAACCTTTTAATGCGGCAACATTGAAAGAAAAACTCGCGAAGATTTTTGAACGATTACAGTAGTTATTGTGTTTTGGCATAGGAAAATATAACCATGATTTCATTAGAGCAAGCACAGCAATTAGTGATGTTGCTTGAGCAAGGACAGCAGCAACAAGCTAATACTTTAGTGCAAACTTTAGTTGAACATCATCATGCGCCTATGTACGAAGAAGTGGGTAAAATGACTCGGCAGTTGCATGACTGTTTGGTGAGTTTTCGCAATGATACGCGTTGGAATGATTTAGCCAAAACGGACATTCCAGATGCACGTGATAGTTTATCTTATGTCATTGATAAAACAGAAGCAGCAGCTAACCGTACCATGGATGCTGTTGAAATAACCTTGCCTATTGCCGAACAATTACAGCAAACATTACATAACCTTCAGCCTCAATGGCAGCGATTAATGGTCGGTCAAATTGCTTTAGCTGATTTTAAACAGCTTTGTCATGATATTAATGGCTTATTACTCCAAATTGATCAAGATAGTTCGCTGTTACGTGAACATTTAACTGATATTTTAATGGCACAAGATTTTCAAGATCTTACCGGTCAAGTTATACGTCGGGTGATCACCTTAGTGCTTGAAGTTGAACAGCGGATGCTTGATATTTTACAAGCATTTGATAGTGAACAAGCCTCACTTTCTAGTGTAAAAACACCGCCGTCAGCGGTTACTGCCGAAGGGCCGATTATAAACCCCCAGCAACGTAAAGATGCACTTTCATCACAAACTGATGTTGATGATTTACTTTCAAGTCTTGGATTTTAGAGGAATTTATGAGTTTTGATTTAGATGAAGATATCCTACAAGACTTTTTGATTGAAGCTGGGGAAATTCTTGAATTATTATCTGAGCAATTGGTTGAACTTGAACGAAGCCCAGATGATGGTGAATTGTTAAATGCAATCTTTCGTGGTTTCCATACCGTAAAAGGTGGGGCTGGTTTTTTATCATTGTCTGAGTTGGTTGATGCCTGCCATGGCGCTGAAAACGTGTTTGATCTATTACGAACAGGTAAGCGTAAAGTGACATCAGAACTCATGGATGTCATTTTAGAAGCGCTCGATTGTATTAATGTTATGTTTGCTCAGGTACAGGCACATCAGCCATTGATAAAAGCCGAACAAACGTTATTGGATCAATTACACCATTACAGTTTGCCACCAACGGCAATTGAAGCGACGACGGCTAAGGTTGAGTCTCTTCCTGTTACATCCACAAGTAGTGCGATTAGTGCTGATTCGGTTGATGATATTACTCAAGATGAGTTTGATCGGCTATTAGATGAATTACATGGTGTTGGTAACTCACCCTCTGCACCATTGCCAACATCGAAGGTTGATAATGTTGTTGGTAATGTCGAAAGTAGTGACATTACTGATGATGAATTTGAACGCTTATTGGATGAGCTACATGGCAGTGGCAATGCTCCAGGTACAGCAGTTAACACCGGTATAACAACGTTAATAACTGAAGATGAAAACTTGGAGGTTGTTAACGATGATTTAATGACAGATGATGAGTTTGAAAATCTGTTAGATGAATTACATGGTATTGGTCGCGCGCCTTTAGTTGATACAACACCCGCTATTGATCTTTCATCAAGCGCTGTCTCGGCTACCGTTAATCCCCATTTAGCGACCAATAATATTGTGGCTGAGCCTACAAATAATCCCTCAATACCAGCCAGTAAAGATAAACCTAAACCTCAAGCTGAAACCACTGTCCGGGTAGATACTTCAACGCTCGATATCATTATGAATATGGTTGGTGAATTAGTTTTAGTACGTAATCGGCTAGTTAGTTTAGGGTTAAATACCACTGATGAAGAAATGTCAAAAGCAGTCTCAACACTTGATGTTGTGACCGCAGATCTTCAAGGTGCGGTAATGAAAACGCGAATGCAGCCAATTAAAAAAGTATTTGGTCGATTCCCTCGTGTTGTGCGTGATTTAGCCCGTAGCCTTAATAAAGAAATAGTGCTGGAGATGGTGGGCGAGGACACTGATCTTGATAAAAATTTAGTAGAAGCACTTGCTGATCCATTAGTGCACTTAGTCCGTAACTCGGTTGATCATGGTATTGAAATGCCAACGGTACGCGAGCAAGCGGGTAAATCAGCCGTTGGTAAAGTGTTGTTATCAGCCTCACAAGAAGGCGATCATATCCGTTTAACTATTGAAGATGATGGCGGCGGTATGGATGCTAATAAATTGCGTCAAATAGCGATTGATCGCGGCATGATGGATCATGATGCCGCTTCACGGTTAAGCGATAATGATGCCTATAATTTGATTTTTTCGCCTGGATTTTCAACCAAAAAAGAGATTTCGGATATTTCAGGACGCGGTGTTGGTATGGATGTAGTGAAAACTAGCATTAACCAACTTAATGGCTCGATAGTGATTGATTCCGTACTAGGTAAAGGGACGCGAATTGATATTAAAGTACCATTAACGTTAGCGATCTTACCGACATTGATGGTTGGTGTAGCGCAGCAACCGTTCGCTTTACCTTTGGCAAGTGTTAATGAAATATTCCATTTAGATCTTACTAAAACTCATACCGTAGATGGTCAACTGACCATTATTGTGCGCGAAAAAGCGATTCCGTTATTTTACTTGCAAGATTGGTTGTCAAAAAAATCATCAGTGAACAAACAGCAACATAACAGTTATGGTCATGTCGTTATTGTACAAACAGGACATCAACGGGTCGGATTTGTGGTCGATAGTCTGATAGGCCAAGAAGAAGTAGTGATTAAGCCGTTAGATAAGTTGTTAAAAGGTACACCAGGCATGGCTGGAGCAACCATTACTAGTGATGGTCATATCGCACTTATTTTAGATGTGCCGAACCTGTTAAATCATTATGTAAGACGTTAATAACTAGCAATAATGACCGTTAATTGTGAGTGCTTAGGCTGGTGATATTGTTTAAGTAAAGGAATAAAAACAAATGGCAATAAAGGTGTTAGTTGTTGATGATTCAAGTTTTTTCCGTCGTCGTGTTAGTGAAATAATTAATGCTGATCCTCGATTAACCGTCGTCGGTAATGCCACTAATGGTAAAGAAGCGTGTGAGTTGGTCAAAGTTTTACAACCCGATGTCATTACCATGGACATTGAAATGCCAGTAATGGATGGCATCACTGCAGTGCGTGAAATCATGAAAATTGCGCCCACACCTATTTTGATGTTTTCTTCTTTAACTCAAGATGGCGCGAAAGCAACCTTAGATGCGCTAGATGCTGGCGCTTTAGATTTTTTGCCGAAGAAATTTGAAGATATTGCGCGTAACCGTGATGAAGCTGTCGATTTATTACAAAAACGGGTCGCAGAGTTGGCAGGGAAACGTTTTTATTTACGACGTAATAATGGTTCATCTGCAGCGATAAAGTCGCTATCTATGCCGTCTGTTCGTAGTACTGCGGCAACGATGACAGAAACTAGAGTTTTATCTGATGCAACTGCAAGCAGTGGGCGTACCGTTACAGTACACGGCACAATATCTAAAATGCCATTACGTTTTCGAGCTTCAGGTAAAAAATATCAGCTGGTGGCGATTGGAACGTCAACCGGTGGGCCGGTTGCTTTACAAAAAATCCTGACTCAATTGCCAGCTAATTTCCCTTATCCGATTATCTTAGTGCAACATATGCCAATGACATTTACTGCTGCATTTGCTGCACGATTAAATAATTTGTGCGGTATAGAAGTAAAAGAAGCTCAGGATGGCGATATACTACGTGCTGGTGTGGCTTATTTAGCCCCAGGTGGACAGCAGATGATGGTCGATGGACGCGCAGTGGGAGCACGACTACGTATTATCGATGGTGGCGATAGGATGAATTATAAGCCATGCGTTGATGTGAGTTTTGGATCTGCGGCCAAAGTGTTTAATGAGCGAGTGTTGTCAATCGTACTGACAGGTATGGGAGCCGATGGTCGCGAAGGCGCACGAATGCTAAAAGCTAATGGTTCTACCGTTTGGGCACAAGATGAAGATAGCTGTGTGGTATATGGTATGCCACAAGCAGTTGCTAAAGCGGGCATTTCTAGTCATGATCTTCCCCTTGACCGCATTGCGGAATGTATTTTAATTGAATTGGGTTTGTCGTGAGGAGTTAAAGGTGGTTGTTTGGAGTATTGCAAACCAAAAAGGTGGAGTAGGGAAAACGACCACTACCATAGCATTAGCAGGATTATTAAGTGAACAAAACCAGCGGGTATTAGTGGTTGATACCGATCCTCATGGATCATTAACAACCTATTTAAATTTTGATGCTGATTATGTGCCTGCGAGTTTGTTTGATTTATTTCAATTACCACACATTGATTATGATGGTGTAAGAGAATTAATTTTAAGTACCACATTCAGCCATATTGATATTATTCCCGCCCATATGTCATTAGCGACCTTAGATCGCTCTATGGGTAACCGCAGTGGTATGGGGTTAGTATTAAAAAAAGCATTAAACGCTGTTGCCGCAGACTATGACTATGTATTGATTGATTGCCCACCGATTTTAGGGGTTATGATGGTTAACGCGCTGGCAGCCAGTGATCGTATTTTGATTCCAGTACAAACTGAGTTTTTAGCCATGAAAGGCCTAGAACGAATGTTACGTACATTGCAGATTATGCAGCGTTCTAAACCAGGTGGCTTTGATGTCACTATTGTGCCGACAATGTATGACAAGCGTACTCGAGCATCATTGCAAACATTACAAGATTTAAAAACCCGTTATCCAGATCAAGTGTGGACATCTGCTATCCCGATTGATACTAAATTTCGAGATGCGAGTATTAAGCATATGCCGCCATCATTGTATGCCCATAATTGTCGCGGTGTGTTTGCTTACAAAACGTTATTGAGTCATTTAACAAGGTTGGCGCACAATGAATAATAAGCGTTTAACCAGTGAACAAGCATTGGATGATTATTTTGGTGACTTACTGTTAGATACTGCATCAGATTCAACAGCGACGATTAAGCCGACTGAGTTTTGTGAGCCATCACCGTCACAACAGTTACAACAACTATTGGCACAAGTACCGCAGCTGCTTGACGTTGAGCCTCAAGTTGTGGTCATTGATGCAGAACCAGAACCAGAACCAGAACCAGAACCAGAACCAGAGTTTGTTGTGTGGCAACATCACGGTCAGCAACAACCGTTTCAAGCATTATTCTTTGAAGTCAATGGGATGATGTTTGCGGTGGCATTAACTGAACTTGGTGCAATTCATCAACTAGGGGAGTTGAACCATATTGTTGGTCGTCCAGCTTGGTACCTAGGACTGGCTCCATTAGCACAATATAATGTTGATGTCGTCGATACTGCAGGTTGGGTAATGGCAGATAAATTAACCAATGATCGCTATCGTGCTAATTATCGTTATATGGTGATGCTAGGTGATAGTCAGTGGGGACTCGCTTGCGATACCTTACATGGTACTCAAACCTTGATGGCTACCGATATTCGTTGGCGGCAACAAGCAGGTAAGCGCCCATGGTTAGCGGGAATGGTAAAACAAAAAATGTGTGCTCTGATCCATGTTGATGCATTAATTCAAATGTTGAATAAAGGCTTAGATGTTAATAGCGGCGCGAGTTGAGACATTAAAGAGGAAATAATATGTCCCAAGTAAATATAACGGAAATACAAAAAGATAGCGTTAATGATCAAGTATTACAGTGGGTTACATTTCAATTGGAAAATGAAACCTATGGTATTAATGTTATGCAAGTGCGTGAAGTTTTACGTTATTCAGATATAGCACCTGTGCCTGGTGCGCCTGATTACGTGATTGGCATTATTAATTTACGTGGCAATGTTGTTACCGTTATTGATACTCGTGCTCGATTTGGTTTACAGCATGGTGATATTTCAGATAGCACTCGTATTGTGATCATCGAAGCAGAAACACAAGTCATTGGTATTTTAGTTGATAGTGTGGCAGAAGTGGTTTATCTGCGTAGCTCAGAAATTGATAGTACGCCATGTGTTGGCACAGAAGAAAGTGCCAAGTTTATTCAAGGTGTAAGTAACCGCGATGGACAGCTATTGATCTTGGTTGATTTAAATAAACTCTTGTCTGATGACGAGTGGGATGAGATGGCGTATTTGTAATGGATATCATACTTCAACAATGGTTACCTGTTGCTATATCTCTGATTATTGCGTTAGCTGCCGCAGTGCTGATTAGTCGTGAGCGTCAAGCACGAAAAACATTAGAAGTGAAATTTGCAGCGATTGAAACAGTATTAAAAAATTCACGGTTACAGAATGAAAGTTTAACTAAACAATTTAATGAATTACGTACTGGTAGTATTGGTATGAGTGATAAGTTGGTTGATTTGATTGAGCTGATTGAACGGGTTGAAGTTCGTCAAAATGAAATTTCTATGAATGATTCTGGTGGGCGGCTATACAGTCGTGCTAGTAAAATGGTTGAACTTGGTGCAGATGTTAACGAATTAATGAAAGAATGCGATTTGCCAAAGGCCGAAGCTGAATTATTACTGAGTTTACAAAAAAGTATGCCCCAACATTATCGACGTTAGCCGGTTAATACATTATAGCTATGCGGTAATATCAATGTTTTCAAACCCTTCCCAACCAGGAGGGGTTTTTCCGTTTAAATACCATGAAAATGCAATTAACTCAGCAATGATTTGGTATAACTCTTCCGGAATATGATCACCAAGCTCAAAACTATTGAGATATTGTGCCAGCACAGGATCTTGGTGAATCAATCCACCTTGTTGCTTTACTTGCTCAATAATATGTTGCGCTAATTTATCGTAGCCTTTAGCTGCCACATAAGGATTTTGCTCACCATCGTAACGTAACGCAATTGCTTGTTGAACGCTTGAAGTCGATTTGGTTGTCATGTCTACAATCCTTGTAGTTACTAAATTTTTATTGATAGTCCCGATGGTGTTGGTGGCGTATTTTCTTGTTGGCGAGTGAGCAGTTTATATTGTGGTGGGGTGCTATTAATACCTAATTGCTGTAATCGTGAAATTAAATACGGTGTTACCCGTTCAATTCGGAGTAATAATTGCTGATTAGCACACTCAAACCGAGTGCTTAACTGTTGTTGATGCCAGCAGGCGGTAACATTCATATTGTCTATTGCACCAATAGGTAAACTCAATTTGACGGTCCATTGGTTATTGTTATCCTTAACAGTATTTTTTTTATTTTGCGGTTGCTTATTAATTTGTAGCTGGATAGTTTGACCATTTTCCTGCACCCATTGTAAATGGATATTGTTATTGTCTGGAGAACGTTGGTTTTCTGGGCCTCTTTGTTCACTTGCAAGACGTAGTAGTGCCATAAATTCTTGTTTTTGTTCAGAATGAAGCTGATTTAGCCATAGGTTTAGTGGACTTGATGACTGTGATAGTTGGAGTAATAAGGCTGCTAGTGTTTGATGACCGGTATTGTGTTGTAGCCAGCTAATTAATGCGGATTGGTTATTGGGCAGTAATAATTGGCTAAATAATTGCTGCAGAGATGACGGAATAGATTGAGATGATTTAGCTGTACCTAAGTTTAACGGAATCAATAAATTTGTAACTAATCGTTGCAAGCTATTCATAGATAATAATAATTGCGGCAGCTGAGAGATCAAATTTGATTGATTGTTGGCAGTGATTGTTGATGAGAGTAAATGAGAAGTTTTAGGTATTGAGGTAATCCTTTCAATTGTCGAAAGTTTTTCTATAAACAGCGATGAATTCGGCAATAGTTTAGTTTGCATTTGTTTCACATTTACTTACGTTAGTTAACGACTAAGAAGCTGAGCAGTTTAGCCAATTTGTTAGCCATTGTGGTACTATGCGGCTATTTTGTGGCACCTAGGATATAGCATTTTATGTTGTCAGTAGCAAATTTGAGCTGTGTTCGTGATGAGCGCGTATTATTTGATGAATTAAATTTCACTATTTCAGATGGTGAATTAGTTCAAATTGAAGGTCCAAACGGCGCCGGTAAGACAACCTTATTAAGGATTATTGCGGGCTTAGGGCAATCAGATAGCGGTGAAGTGCAGTGGTGCAATGAAAGTATTACCACCGCGCGTGAAGATTATCACCAATCATTATTATTTTTAGGTCATCAAACTGGCGTAAAGCGTGAGCTTACGGCCTTTGAGAACTTGGCTTTTTTTCAGGCAATGCATACCTGTCAACAAGGCTCCGATCTCAAAGGAACACCAAAAGTAAGTGGTGATGATGCGCTGTGGCAAGCGTTAGCACATGTAGGCTTAGCTGGGCGTGAAGATATTAGCGCTGGGCAATTATCAGCAGGCCAACAACGTCGAGTTGCCTTGGCGCGTTTATGGCTAAGCAATCACAAGTTGTGGGTGCTTGATGAACCATTAACGGCGATAGATAAGCAAGGTGTAAAGGTGCTTGAAGCATTATTTTTATCACATGCAGAGCGGGGAGGGATGGTGTTATTGACCACTCACCAAGACATGTTTGTTGATAGTGATCGGCTACGAAAAATTAAGTTAGGGCAATAATAACCATGCTTACCACCCTTATTCAAATTATTCGCCGTGAGTTATTGATAGCTTATCGTCGACAAGCGGATATTTTTAATCCGTTATGGTTTTTTATTATTGTTATTACATTGTTCCCATTAGGTGTTGGCCCTGAGCCTAATCTATTGGCACGTATTGCGCCTGGCATTATTTGGGTTGCAGCGTTATTAGCGGCGTTGTTATCGATGGAGCGCTTGTTCCGTGATGATTATCTTGACGGCTCGTTAGAACAAATGTTGTTAATGCCAACGCCGTTATCGGTTGCAGCATTTGCCAAAATGATCGCGCATTGGCTACTCACTGGATTGCCGTTGATTTTAATTAGTCCGTTACTGGCAATTTTACTGTCACTAAATTGGCATACTTGGATTGCGGTATTATTAACGTTGTTGATTGGTACGCCGACATTAAGCTTTTTAGGCGCCATTGGGATGGCATTAACGGTTGGATTACGAAAAGGTGGAGTTTTATTGAGCTTGCTCATACTCCCTTTATACATTCCTGTGCTTATATTCGCGACCTCAGCCATTGAGGCGGCAAGTTTAGGCATGGCCTATGATGGTCAATTAGCAATTATGGGAGCGATGTTAGTGGGGTCGTTGACCTTAGCGCCATTTGCTGTTGCGGCATCACTAAGGATCAGTGTCAATTAACCGATAAATTTTTCTTTAACGCCTGTACTAAGTAAAACGGTGGCGTGAGTAAGAAAGCGAGAGTGATGATTTACTCTCAGTGACGTATTTACTATCTATTATAAGTTGAGAGCATTATGTGGAAGTGGTTACATCCCTACGCTAAAGCAGAAAACACCTACCGATTATGTGGTAAGTTGTTGCCTTGGTTTTCTATTATCGCTTTGATTTCCATTTTAGTGGGATCTGTATGGGGGCTATTATTTGTGCCTGCAGATTACCAACAAGGCGATAGCTTTAGAATCATCTATATTCACGTACCATCTGCAATTTGGTCGATGAGTATTTATGTGACTATGGCTATTTCTTCTTTCATTGGCCTTGTGTGGCAGATTCGTATGTCAGATATGGCTGCGGCTGCGATGGCACCTATCGGCGCAGTGTTTACCTTTATTGCCTTAATTACAGGGGCTATTTGGGGTAAACCTATGTGGGGTGCTTGGTGGGTTTGGGATGCTCGTTTAACCTCTGAATTGATTCTATTGTTCTTATACCTTGGTGTTATTGCATTGTATAACGCGTTTGATGATCATAAAACAGCAGCAAAAGCCGCTGGCATTTTGTCGATTGTCGGCGTGATTAATATTCCTATCATTCACTACTCAGTTGAATGGTGGAATACCCTCCACCAAGGTGCAACGATTTCTAAATTTGGCAAGCCATCGATGTCTAACGATATGTTATGGCCATTGCTAGTGATGCTACTGGGTTTTGGTTGTTTCTTTGCTGCTGTTACCTTGGTGCGGTTACGCAATGAAATTCTATTACGTGAGAGCCATCGCCCTTGGGTGCAGAAGTTGGTGAAGTGAGATCGCTATGTATTTTGATTCTATAAATGATTTTTTTGCGATGGGTGGTTATGCGGGTTACGTTTGGAGTGCCTACGCTATTTCTTTTCTATCGATGTTATGGGTTTTATTTTCAAGCTTAACAACGAAACGTCGTTTGTTACGCGAAATAAAAAATAAAATGGCGCGTGAAAAACGCATTAAAGAAGCGAAGACATTGGAGAACACACTATGACCCCAAGACGTCAAAAACGTTTAGTGATTGTGCTGGCGTTAGTGCTTGGACTAGGTGCAACGGTTGGCTTGGTGTTATATGCATTAAACCAAAATATGAATCTGTTCTATACGCCATCAGAATTAATTAATGGTAAGCCCGATGGCACTAAACCAGAAGTTGGTCAACGGTTGCGTATTGGCGGTATGGTGGTGAAAGGTTCTGTTGAGCGTGACCCTAAATCATTACGCATTAGTTTTAAAGTTGCGGACATTGGTCCTTCAGTTACCGTAATTTATGATGGCATCTTGCCTGATTTATTCCGTGAAGGGCAAGGTATTGTGGCACAGGGTGTATTAATTAATCCAACCACAGTCAAAGCGAGTGAAGTACTTGCAAAGCATGATGAAAAATACATGCCACCAGAAGTGGCAGATGCAATGAAGATAAACCATAAACGACTTCAGTACACTGAAGAACAACTACAAGGTAAGTGATCAATGATCCCTGAATTAGGCCAATTTGCACTAATAGCCGCACTTGCGCTATCGGTGCTGGCCAGCATTTACCCATTGTATGGTGCCACGGTTGGTAACCAAGCAATGATGCGTATGGCACGTCCACTGTCCTACGGAATATTCGGCATGCTTGCATTGTCGTTTGGTATTTTAAGCTGGTCGTTCTATAGCAATGATTTTACGGTAGCGTATGTTGCCAGTAACTCAACCAGTTTACTGCCATGGTATTACCGTTTAACCGCAGTGTGGGGCGGGCACGAAGGTTCATTGATGCTATGGGTACTTATCCAAGCAGGTTGGGCTGCAGCCGTTTCACGATTTAGCCGTGGTATGCCTCTAGAAGCGGTGGCGCGTGTACTTTCCGTTATGGGTATGATAGCAGTGGGTTTCTTGCTGTTTATTATCGTAACATCCAATCCATTTTTGCGCACATTGCCAGATTTTCCTGTACAAGGTCGTGACTTAAACCCATTGCTACAAGATCCAGGTTTGATTGTTCACCCGCCGATGCTATACATGGGTTATGTTGGTTTCTCGGTTGCATTCTCATTTGCTATCGCGTCATTGATGACAGGTCGTTTAGATACAGCTTGGGCACGTTGGTCGCGCCCTTGGACAATTGCAGCATGGTCATTCCTAACTTTAGGTATCGCACTAGGCTCATGGTGGGCTTACTATGAACTTGGCTGGGGTGGCTGGTGGTTCTGGGATCCAGTTGAAAACGCATCATTAATGCCGTGGCTTGCGGGTACTGCGTTAATGCACTCATTATCAGTGACTGAAAAACGCGGTACATTTAAAGCGTGGACTGTATTACTGGCAATTTCTGCATTCTCATTAAGCTTATTAGGTACATTCTTAGTCCGCTCTGGCGTATTGGTTTCTGTGCACGCGTTTGCATCTGATCCATCGCGCGGTATGTTTATACTTGGCTTCTTAGTGGTCGTTATTGGTGGTTCATTACTACTGTATGCACTACGTGGTGGTCAAATTCGTTCTCGTGGTAACTATGCATTGTTCTCACGTGAAAACTTCTTATTAGCTAACAACTTATTATTAGTTGCAGCACTTTTAGTGGTGTTAATTGGTACACTATTACCATTAGTCCATAAGCAATTAGGTTTAGGTTCTGTTTCTATCGGTGAACCGTTCTTTAATACCTTGTTTACATGGTTAATGGTGCCATTCTCATTCTTAATGGGTATTGGTCCTCTAGTGCGTTGGAAGCGTGATAACTTTGCTTCGATTGCTAAACCAATGTTGTGGTGTGGATTATTTACTGTTCCATTCTCATTCTTGGTTATTTACCTAACAGCAAGCGTTGTTGAGCCGTTAGCTGTTGTTGGTGTAATGATGGCTGTGTGGATTATTGTTCTTCACTTAGTTGAAATTTACCGTCGTGCTACTCACCGTCACTCTTTCCTTGATGGGTTGGGTAAACTAGGGCGTAGTCACTGGGCGATGATGTTGGGCCACCTTGGTTTAGCAATTGCCATTATCGGTATGACATTAGTATCGAACTACGGTATTGAGCGTGATTTACGTTTATCACCTGGACAATCAGTTAACGTTAAAGGTTATGACTTCCATTTTGCAGGTTTACGCGATGCCGATGGTCCTAACTATGATGGCTATGTGGCTGATTTTGAAATTAGTCGTCGTGGTATTGATATCACAACGCTGCATGCTGAGAAGCGTTTCTATACGGTTGCTGGCTCGATGATGACTGAAGCAGCAATTGATAGTGGCTTTACACGTGATCTATATGTTGCGATGGGTGAGCGTTTAGGTACTGATGGTGCTTGGGCTGTACGTATTTACTACAAGCCATTTGTTAATTGGATGTGGATGGGTGCGTTCTTAATGGCGCTGGGTGGTGCTTTTGCTATTAGCGATAAGCGTTACCGATTCCGTAAGCCAGCTAATATTGCCGCGAATGACAAAAAATCGGAGGCTAAGCTAAATAATGAATAAGAAGCTATTATTTATTCCTTTAGTGCTGTTTTTAGGGTTAGTTGTGATGTTTATGGTCCAACTAACTCGTAACGCAGCAGGTGACGATCCGACCAAACTTGAATCAGTGCTGGTGGGTAAACCAGTACCAGCATTTAAGTTAGAAGATTTGTTTGAGCCTGGTAAAGAATATCAGCAAACGATTTTTAAAGGCCAACCACTACTCTTAAACGTGTGGGCTACTTGGTGCCCAACCTGTCAAGCAGAGCACCAATACCTCAATACTCTTGCAAACCAAGGGGTGAAGATCATTGGTTTAAACTACAAAGATCAGCGACCTAAAGCGATTCGATGGCTTAAAGAGCTAGGTAATCCTTATATGATTTCTTTGTTTGATGGCAATGGCATGTTAGGGATGGATCTTGGTGTTTATGGTGCTCCTGAAACTTTCTTAATTGATGCTAATGGTATTATTCGTTACCGCCATGTCGGTGATGTTAATCCAGAAAACTGGAATAAGACCCTTAAGCCTTTGTATGAAAAAATGCTAGCGGAAGCGAAAGCAAACAATACCAAAGCGGAGGTTAAAGCATAATGAAACGTTTTTTTGCTTTAATATTTGCACTTGGACTGACGTTTTCGATGGTGGCACCTGCATTAGCGGCCATTGATGTGTATGATTTTAAAAATCCAGCACAAGAGAAGCAATTTCAAGAGTTAACTGAGACTTTACGTTGCCCTAAATGTCAAAATAACAGCATCGCCGATTCTAATGCGACTTTAGCAGAAGATATGCGCATGAAAACCTTCGAGCTGTTAAAAGAAGGCAAAACCAATCAGCAAGTCATTGATTATATGATTGCACGTTATGGTAATTTCGTAACGTATGATCCAGCAGTGACAGCATCAACAATGATCTTATGGGCTGGCCCTATTGGTTTTATTGTTATCGGTTTTACTATTTTGGTTTATCGCTCACGCAAAAAAAGCGAATTAACCAAAGATGAGCCACTTGATGATGTTGAGTCGGAACGTTTACAGGGGTTGTTGGCTGAAATGGCGCAGCAAGATACTGAAGCTACCAATAATCAGACAAAGGTAAATAAATGACGCTGTTTTGGATTTTAACCGCTGTCTTGGTTTTAATTTCTATCGCAATCTTTGTGATCCCGATGTATGTCGGTAAAGAGTATGACGATGAAGCAAGCCGAGATGAGCTGAATAAAGCTTTCTTTAAAGATCGTATTCATGAACTTGAAGAAGAATCGCAAGAAGGTTTGGTCGCAAGTCAGAAAGATATGGTGGCTGACTTACAACAAACATTACTGGATGACTTGCCTGTTACTGAAAAGAAACAAGCGACACATGTTAGCCCTGCGATGGTTGTTCCTGGTCTGATCCTTATTGTAGGTATTTGTTACGGTGTTTATGGTGCAGTAGGTAGCAGTGCTAAAGTTGAAGCATGGCATCAAGCTGTCAATCGCTTACCTGAATTAACTCAACGCTTAATGGGCGATAATGCTGCTAATGAACCACTGTCTGATCAAGATATGTCGGATCTAACACTGGCATTACGTACTAAATTGCACAAAGACGGTGACGATCCAATGGGATGGTTGCTGTTAGGTCGAATTGCTATTGCTAATCGCGATGGTGCTACGGCTGAAATGGCAATGAAGCGTGCTTATGATCTTAACCCTGTCGATACCGCTATTCGTTTAGGCTATGCACAAACGTTAATGTTAAGTGGTAAGCCTGGTCAAAGTGATTTAGCACGTCAGCTTTTACGCCAAGTGATTAAAAGTGATCACACTAACGTTCAAGCGTTGTCTTTATTAGCATTTGACGCATTTGAGCAAAAAAATTACCAGCAAGCGGTTGATTATTGGACAATGATGAAAACCCTTATTGGCCCTGATGATTCACGTACGCCAATGCTAACGCGTAGTATCGAACGTGCAAAAATGCGTATCGCAGATGGGGATGGCTCAACAGTTGCACCGGATCCAACCGCAATTGATGAAACTACGCCACAATCTGAAACACAAAATGCCGATACAGCTAAGCAAGTTACTGCTACTATAGCGTTAGGTAAAAATGTTGTATTGCCAAAACAAGGTAATATTATTATCTCTGTTCACGATGCTGATGGTTCACCAATGCCAATAGCAGCGGTAAAATTACCATTGTCGACTAAATTTCCATTAACAATTACGTTAACGGATAAAGACAGCATGATTCCACAACGTCAGCTATCATCATTATCAGAGATGATTATTAAAGCGCGTGTGGATAGTGATGGTAACGTGATGACCAAAAAAGGTGATTGGTATGGTCAAAGCAGCCAAACACCTTTAGGCGGGGAAACAGCGTTTGTCATTAATAAGCAATATTAACTAATTAATTGCTAAAATGAATAAAGCAGGCTGAATATTGATGTTCAGCCTGTTTTTTATTAGGTGTATGTTTTGAATAAAAAGCTCTTACTGATAATATTTTTAAGTCTCGGCATTGTTGGTTGTGCACAATCTCCCGATAAAGCCAGTGAGCAAACAGTATCAACAAATGTTACTGATCATATTGATGGTGATAATGCGACTGCAAACACTGTTTATGATCCGTTTGAAGGCTTTAACCGCGCAATGTGGGATTTAAACTTTAATTATTTAGATCCGTACGTTGCTCGTCCTGTATCACTTGCATATGTAAACTATACGCCTTCATTTGCACGTACAGGTATTGCCAATTTCTTATCCAATCTAGATGAGCCTGCAGGAATGGTAAACAGCCTCCTGACACTGCATGGCAAAGATGCGCTAACCCATTTTAACCGCTTTTGGATTAATACTGTTTTTGGTTTAGCGGGTTTGATTGATATTGCATCAGCGGCAGATATTACTAAAGTTCAAGATCGTGATTTTGGCGATACACTTGGTTATTACGGTGTTGGTAATGGTCCTTATCTGATGTTGCCGGTTTATGGACCGATAACTTTCCGTGGTTTTACCGATTCTGTTGATGATTTATATTTACCGCTGAGTTTATTAAATTTCTGGGAAGGACTAGGAAAGTGGATCTTTGAAGGTATGGAAGATCGTGCGGCATTAGTCAATCAAGAAAGCATGTTAAATAACTCGCCTGATCCATATTTGTTTACGCGTGATGCTTATATTCAATATAAGAATTTTACTGCGAGTGATGGCAAAGTCAGCGATCAGCCTCAAGCTGAAACATTTGATAATAGCTATCTTGACGAAATCGATAATGATTAATAATAAAGCCCCCTAAAATTAGGGGGCTTTATTTTAACGGCGTTTAAAAGTGACCATTGTAAGCAGTGTTAATATGAAAATTCCTACACCACCGCCACCCTCTTTATCTTTGGTTATTACCGGCTTATTCTTATCATTATTATCTGGTTTAGTTGTTTCTTCAGTATCAGGCTGATTAATAATAATACTTTCAGTTGGTGATAAATTTAATGTTCCACTATGCCCATTACTGGTTATAACGTAAGTACAAATATCATAAGGTGATATTAAGTTGTTACTACAAGTTGACTGGTTAAAATCAATATTAACATCTCCGGTAGTCGTCGCTTGATCTTGAATGACATCATTATGTAAACTTTGTACGGTAATTATTTGACTACCATTAATATTATTAAGAGAGGTGGGATAATTCCAACCATTAATTGTATCAAGGATAAAGTCTTTAAATGCTGATACTTTAGTGCCGATGGATAAGTCAGATTGATGACCTTTGTGAATGGCAACTAAGTGGTTATTGTTATTTAGATAAGGTGCGCCAGAATCACCACCGACAGTATTGCCTTGATTATAACGATCTAGAGAAACAGTTTCAGTAGCTGGAAAATCTGCTCTAGCAATGATGTAATGTGTCGCTTTATTTAATTGATTGCCTGTTCCACCATAACCAAAAATAGTAACGTTCTGTCCAGATTCAACGGGACTTGGAGTGATAATGGTAATTTTATTTATCGCTATATTATGAGGCAGTAACCATAATGCAGCATCAATAGCTGTGCCATTATTATTCCAGTCATTATAGTTAATTTGTTGACTAACGATTGTTCTTTGATTATTTGAACTGGATATTACAGGTTTCTCTGCATTCGTTTCTGTACTGCAATGTGCCGCAGTTAAAACCCATTTACCACCAATAATTGTGCCTGAACAATATTGAGAATGTATAAATGATTGATAACTACTGTTTGCAACAGGTTGTCCATTAGTTATTGAAAATGCATTGGTTGAAAATAATAAAGCAATACTTAATAAGTACTTTTTTTTAGACATAAAATTTATTCACTGACAGAGAAAGTCCACTTTAAAAAAGAAGAAACTTTAATAAATTAATTAGTTATAGTATTTTTTTAATTAATGATAGTGAGCGAAGTACATTATATTAGGCATGTTAATTATGCTGTTGGATATAATATTTATATTTAACATGCGTTGTATTAATTATTAGTTGTTAAAGTATGATTTTTAATACAAATAATTGATAATAACAAAAAGTATATTAAATAAGCTGTATGATTAATTAGGTCAGCATAATAATTGATATGTAGTAAGCTTTCCAGTGTCTTATTTGGATGGTATTGCTTTTTACTGGTGCGTAGTGCTATTTATTTTTATTTTTACAGAATAAACAAAGGCCTCTAAAATGAGGCCTTATAAAAATAAATTAATTATTTATGACTATTTAAAAACGGTAGCTTGCCTGTACACCAGCAAGCCAAATGTGACCGGATGTTTGACCGTCAAATTGACCTAAGAATGACGTATCTTTTTCTTGTTCAAGCATGTGGGCTTTTTTAGCAAAAATATAGGTAAAGCCAGCATCTAAGGTTAGGTTTTCAGACCAAGCATAACCAGCACCAACACTTAACCAAGTACGATCAGTTTCAGGAATAGTTTGGGTACGGTTGACTTCATCAACCGCTGAGGTGTCATAAGCAATACCAGAGCGAAGTACTAACTTATTGGTTGCTTGATAAGTAGTACCAATAGCAAAGCGGTAGTTATCTTTCCAGTTTTCATCTTTGATTTTTTTATTGCCACCAAGCTGTGGAATATTAGCTTCTAGTTTTTCAAAAGCACTCCAATCAGTCCAGTTAACACTCGCATGTACTGCCCATTGATCATTTAATTGGTGGAAGCTTGCAATCTCAGCGGATGCCGGTAATTCCAACGGTAATGTACCTGCGTATACACCATTACCTTTACCATCAAAACCAAGACCAGAAGCATGGCCCTCAAGGTTTAATTTAACGGCTGATTGGTAACTGATACCAATACGATTATTTGCGTTAATTTGCCATGCAGTACCTGCCTGCCAGCCCCAAGCATTATCTTCACCTTCCATGTATTTTAGTTTTGTTTTACCTAATACTGTTGGTAGTGCAGCACCAAAATGACCACTAGCCATCACATAGCGTACGCCAGCACCCACGCTTACTTGATCGTTAATTTTGTAGCCAAGGTTAGGATTAATTTCAACGGTATGTACATCTGCTTGATTACCAAACATAGACGCCTTGAAATCAGTTCCAAGATCAGTGCGCATACCAAAGTGAGTACCAAAAGCGATACCAATTGTGGCTTTATCCGTTAACGGGCGAGAAAAATAAAAATTTGGGATAACAGCACTGTTAGCAAAATCTGAGGTACTGGTTTTACCTAAGATTGAATGTGTACCTTCAATATCAATATTAGGATCAACATAAATAGCACCAGCAGAAACTTGAATGCCTTTTAAATACGTTAGCATCGCAGGGTTACGGAATTGGGCGCTGGCATTATCAGCCATGGCGGCTTCACCAGCAAAAGCTCGTCCTAAACCTGTAGCTGAATATTCTGCTAATTGAAATCCTGCTGCAGACGCTTGACTGCTGATACCAACAGTAGCTGTAATAGCGAGAGCCAGGGTGATTTTATTTTTAGTCATGTTAGAAAAACTTATTGTTCATCGAGATAATGGTGTAAATCATACCCGTAGCAATAAAGTGCGTTAAAAGCTATCTTATAAAATAGCGTTATAAGATTTTTTATCCTTTGTTTGTGGTTGTTTGTGGTTTTTTATCGGGTAGCATTTGTTCAGTTAGCAGCTGCTATGAATATTTGAGCGTACACTTGTACGAAAAATGAGATTAGGATTACGTTTATATTTATGGGTAATTGCTATTTATTGTTCATTTTTAGCATGTTAGTTTATTGATAATAATGTTTTAGTATTATTGTACTCATAAAAAAAGAAGCCATGATGGCTTCTTTTTTATAATCTGTTATGACTGTACGCTCAAATTAAAATGAACGGCTGTACTGTAGACCGTATAGCCATGCGTTAGCACGAGTGGTTGCTTGTACTGACATACCTAGAGGATTACTTTCTTCCGCACTAACATCTTTACCGATTAGGTAGGTTAGGCCGAAGTCAATGGTAGATTTGCTATCAAGATGGTAACTAAAGCCGCCAGATAACCAATTACGAGCTGAGTCTGGGACAGATATTGATGTGTTGTTTTTTTGCTGCGCACTGGTGTCGTGCATGTAACCGGCACGTAGTGTCCAATCATTGTTGAGGTAGTAAGTACCACCTAACGAATAGTGCCAACCATCTTGCCATTGGTAATTATTAAGGTTTACATTACCTGTTGTTTCTAAAACGTCAAACTCACTCCAGCGGATCCATTGAATGCTGTAGTGAATAGCAAACTTATCGTTTAGCTTGTTGAAACCTGAAAATTCTGCCATATCAGGCAATGGCATTTTTAATTTTTGTCCGTCAATATTTGCACCTGCATAGTGCATATCCCCTTTAGCTTCAAGGGTAGGGCTATAGCGGTAAGATAAACCGAAACGATTATTATCATCTAGCTCGTAGATTGTACCAAGATTAAAACCAACGGCTACGCCATCAGCATCAATATCAAGTAGGCTTATTTTAGGGGTATTTATATTTCCAATTGGTGTAGAAGTTGTGCCAGCAGGAATATAGCGCTGTAATTTACCACTACCGTGAATAATGTCTAAGCCACCACCAATACTTATGTGCTGGTTGATGCGGTAAGCAGCACTTAAGCCTAAGTTAACACTTTTAACATCAGTTAAGCCGCCAAATGCATTTGCTGCATAATTGTCATCAAATTCGGTTTTAGTGCCAAAGTTTGAATACAGCGAAGCACCTACAGAAAATTTATCGTTAATAGGTTGAATGTAGTAGATGTTTGGCGCGTAACTAGTACCACCAATTGATGTATCACCTATTGGACGATTATTGTATTGGGCATCTTTAACATGCACATCAGTTGCAATACCAATCACACCTAGCGATAACGCTGGTGCATCAAACAATGTCATTGAAGCGGCGTTCTTAGCCATGGTTGAGGCGTTATCAGCAATAACCCCATCGCCTGAGAATGCGCGACCCAGTCCGGTAGCTGATTGGGCATTAAGCTGGAAACCTGCCGCCATTGTTTGTGATGATGCAACAGCGATAGCGACAGTAATAACTGAACGCGTGAATATCTGCTTCTTATTCATTTATGATTCCTGATCATGTATTTATATTTATTATTCCAGTCTATGTATGACTGATTGGCGATGATTGTAGGGGGGGAGAGAGCAGTATCAAAGCTGACCAGTACTTTAGACAGTTAAAAGTACTAACAAACGAATATTTGAGTTCATTTGGGCTCATTTTACGCTGGTTTCTTGTCGTTTTCGTCACAATTAGCACTATAAGCCGCAGCCAAAACTCAATACTTAATTATCAATATCGAGTTTTAGCTGTGTTATAGAAAGGATTTTATGCGGTTAGATTTGCCAATAGAACTCAGATTTGAGTTTTTCTGCGATTGGCATCAGTTTTTCATCTTTATCGCCAACAATAATTAAGCTGGCATCTTGCAGCGGTAATAATAAACTTTTATTAATATTGTCACTATCTGTAGCCATTTTTGAGCTTGTTTGCGGCACAATAAAGACCGTCATCTTGCCACTATCTGTACCTACAACCATATGTAACGCACGGTTACCATCAAAGCCGCAATAATTGAGGTAATAAATATGACCGGGTAATTGATTCATACTGGTACCAAAAGGCTTCAGTTTGGCATTTACCTGCTGTAGTGTGACAGCTTCATCGGTATGCTCTACAAATTGTGCTTCAGCATTAACGTGTTGCAAAGCAATCGCAGGCATCGACATTGATGTAAAGACTTGCTGCTGTGGTTGCTGAGGGTAAATGTCTTGTTGCCCGACCAAAAAACCCACAAAAAACATCACTGAAGCGGCCAATCCGTAAGAAAAATAACGTTTATAATGATGGTTAGCTTTTGGTTGTGCCTGGCTTGATTGATGAAACAGAATTCGATCTGCTAGGTTATCGGGAATATCCACATTAAGCGTTTGTTTTAATTGTTGATCTAATTGCTGTAATTCATTAGAAAAATGGCGATTAGAGCTAGACTGATTTTTAGCTTTAATTATCTCAGGGTCATTATCATTCGGATCAGCCAGTAGGCGGCGACGAAATTCTAGATCATCCATTATGATTCCCCCGTTGAGTTGGTTTCTTTTCAAGTTGTTCTTTTAATTGGTTACGCGCACGAAATAGTCGTGTCATTACCGTGTTACGGTTAAGGTTCAAAATCCCTGCTATTTCATCGCCATTAAAACCAGCCATAACTTGTAGAATTAATGGTTCGCGATATTCAGGTGTTAGTTTCATGATTAACCGATGCAGTAAATATTGCTCGGTATCCATTTCAACACTAGGTTTAGTATCCGCGATATGATGATCATCGATATCCACTAAATCAAATTGTTTGCGTTCAAAGCGACGGGCATTTTCGCGGCGTAGAATGGTTATCAGCCATGCTTTAGCAGCGTTATCATCTTGTAAGCTATCGAGTGATTTCCATGCGCGCAGGCAAGTTTCTTGCACTAAGTCTTCGGCAATATGAGGATCATGGCATAGCCAATAAGCGTAGCGATATAAATCTTGATGCCAAGCTCGAACAAGTGCTTCATAACGTTTTTGTTTATTCATATTTAAACAGACCGTGGCAGAAGACTTTTTGTTTCTAAAAATATTTTTTATCATTGTGTGCCTGTTTAGCGTTATTGCATCAATAACCGATGCCACCTGATAACTTTTGGATGATATATTCGGTTTTTTATGTTTTATAGGGCATAAACCGCCATAAAATTGATCTGGTTCAAATTCTGATTTGAACTGTAGGTTATAGTTGCCGCGTCATCTGATGGTTGAGGCTATGGTTAAGTTGAATAACTTAATAATAGTTAACACCGTCTGTTGAGCAAGATGACAACTTCCTTTTGAAGGCTGACTTTACTTTCTCCTATCAGGTTTTTCCTGATTTGCAATTGGCTTTATGTTAATTGATTATTTTATTACGCTGATTGATTGCTTTCTGCGTGAATTCGAACCATACCTGAGGGTGTGGTTTTTTTTTGCCTTAAGATTAGCTCACCATTATCCCTCTCAAGTAACCCATCACAACTATTGATACCTATGTTAAATTGTATCGATATTTCTTATACTATAACTGATTATAATGTCGACACTTTTTACTTAAAAATCTCATTTAATCGTCATTTTCAAACAAATGTTTTATTTTTATAACTTTATGGTTACAATTGTGTGGTCTGACCTCGAGTGGAGGTTAATTATAATTGTGACAAGGAGTTGCGATGACGGGTCTTCAAAATATCACTACACGTAGCGGTGAGCGTATTGCCATTGTTAGCGGTTTACGAACGCCATTCGCACGTCAATCAACAGCGTTTGATCGTTTATCTGCCCTTGATTTAGGTAAGTTAGTCGTTAATGAAATGCTACAAACTGCTGATTTTGATCCGCAGTTAATTGAACAAGTTGTATTTGGCCAGGTGGTACAGATGCCTGAAGCCCCGAATATTGCGCGTGAAATTGTTCTGGGTACCGGGATGAATACTCATACCGATGCTTATAGTGTCACTCGTGCCTGTGCGACAAGTTTTCAGGCCGCGGTTAATGTGACGGAAAGTATCATGGCTGGGACAATAGATATTGGTATTGCTGGCGGTGCTGATTCAACCTCAATGCTTCCGATTGGGGTTAGTAAAAAAATGGCGGCGACATTATTAGCGCTAACTAAAACAAAAACGATGCCTGCAAGGTTGAAATTACTCAGTGCATTAAGCGTTAAAGATTTGCTGCCTGTTCCTCCTGCCGTTGCAGAGTATTCAACCGGATTAAGCATGGGGCAAACGGCAGAGCAAATGGCAAAAAGTCATGCAATTAGCCGTGAGGAACAAGATGCCTTTGCGCACCGTTCTCATACATTAGCTGCTCAAGCATGGCGTGATGGTTTACTCCGTAATGAAGTTATGACTGCATTTACAGCGCCTTATAAACAATGGTTAGATCACGATAATAACGTTCGTCAAGATTCAACATTAGCAGCATATGCTAAGCTAAATCCTGCTTTTGACCGTTTGCATGGTAGTGTTACTGCTGCCAACTCAACCCCACTAACAGATGGCGCTGCTGCAATATTATTAATGCGAGAAGGGCGAGCTAAAGAATTAGGGTTAACACCACTTGGGTATATCCGTTCTTATGCTTTTGCTGCAATAGATGTAGCTGAAGATATGTTGATGGGACCTGCCTATGCGAGTCCATTAGCGCTTGAGAGGGCAGGATTAACGCTTGGTGATTTAAGCTTAATTGATATGCATGAGGCCTTTGCTGCTCAAACATTAGCCAACGTTAAAATGTTTGGTTCTAAACGGTTTGCAAAACAAAAACTAGGCCGAGACGCTGCGATTGGCGATATTGATATGGATAAATTTAATGTCTTAGGTGGCTCAATTGCTTATGGCCATCCTTTTGCAGCAACTGGTGCAAGAATGATCACTCAAACCTTGCATGAATTAAAACGTCGTGGTGGTGGCTTTGCATTAAATACCGCTTGTGCAGCCGGTGGTCTTGGCGCAGCAATGATTTTGGAGGCAGAATAATGACTCAATCAGCATTTAGTTTATCTTTTGGCGACAATGGCATTGGCTGGCTTAAAATTGATGTTGCCAATGAAAAAATGAACACCTTACAAGCGGCTTTTATCGAGCAAGTCACGACTGTTTTAACCGAGTTAAGTACGCATACTGATCTTAAGGGATTGGTCGTTTATTCAGGTAAAGTTGATAATTTTATTGCTGGGGCTGATATTCGTATGCTTGCTGATTGCGAAACCGCAACAGAAGCAGAAGCATTAGCAATTAAAGGCCAACAATTATTTGCAGCATTGGAAGATTTACCGATTCATGTTGTTGCTGCAATTCATGGTCCGTGTTTAGGCGGAGGGTTAGAGCTTGTTTTAGCGTGTCATAGTCGTATTTGTAGTGATGATGATATTACCCGTCTAGGCTTACCAGAAGTACAATTAGGTTTATTGCCGGGCTCTGGAGGTACACAACGTTTACCTCGTTTGATCGGAGTAGCCCATAGTCTTGAATTAATGTTAACCGGTAAGCAAGTACGACCGAAGCAGGCTCTTAAAAAAGGGCTCGTTGATCAAGTTGTACCGCAAAGCATTTTATTACAAGCGGCAGAGCAAATAGCATTAACCGCTAAACCTATTCGTACCCATTCATTTCAAGATTGGGCGATGGCTGGTAATGCGTTTGGTCGTAGTGTGGTATTTGATCAAGCAGCTAAAAAAGCCCAACAAAAAGCACGCGGTTGTTATCCTGCCATTGATGCGATTTTAGACACAGTAAAATATGGTTTAGAAAAAGGCATAGAGCAAGGATTAGAGCAAGAGGCAAAGGTGTTTGGTGATTTAGTGATGACTGCTGAATCGCGTGCGTTGCGTAATATTTTCTTTGCCACCACTGCGATGAAAAAAGAATTGGGTGCTGAGGCTAAACCGAAGAAAGTTAATCGTATAGCAATACTTGGTGGTGGCCTAATGGGCGGGGGAATAGCCCATGTTTCTGCAATCAAAGCTGGTTATGCGGTGCGAATTAAAGATATTAATAACGATGGTATTCAGCATGCATTAGCGTACAACTATGCTATTTTGAATAAGCAATGCCAGCGACGTATTATTAGAAAGTCGCAATTGCAGCAGCAGATGTTGCGCATTACGGGAAGCACTGATTATCGTGGTGTGGTTGACGCTGATGTGGTTATTGAAGCTGTATTTGAAGATGTTGAGCTTAAACAACAAATGGTACAAGAAATTGAAGCGAACACTTCGGAAAATACCATTTTTGCAACTAATACGTCCTCGATCCCTATTCATAAAATTGCTGCAAATGCACAACGTCCTGAAAATATCATTGGTTTACATTATTTCAGCCCTGTTGAAAAAATGCCACTTGTTGAAGTTATTCCCCATGCAACAACCTCAGCAACAACGATTGCAACTGTGGTGGCGTTAGCGAAAAAGCAGGGTAAAACACCAATAGTAGTTGCTGATAAAGCTGGGTTTTATGTTAACCGTATATTAGCGCCTTATATGAATGAAGCAGCCCACTTGCTATTAGCTGGTGAGCCGATTGAACATATTGATACTGCATTACTCAATTTTGGTTTCCCAGTGGGTCCAATCACATTACTCGATGAAGTTGGGGTTGATATTGGTGCCAAGATTAGCCCAATTTTAGAATCTGAGTTAGGCGAACGGTTTGCTACACCTGCGATGTTTGAACAGTTACAACAAGATGGTCGTCGAGGCCGTAAAAGTGGTAAAGGTTTTTATTTATACAACTCGAAAAATAAAGAAGTAGATAAATCAGTTTATGCCGTATTAGGGGTTGAACCTTTACAGCATTTGACTGAAGTAGATATTGCTGTTCGTTGTAGTCTCATGATGCTAAATGAAGCTGCCCGTTGTTTGGATGAGGGCGTTATTAAGTCGGCTCGTGATGGTGATATTGGCGCTATATTTGGTATTGGTTTTCCCCCGTTTCTTGGCGGGCCATTTAGTTATATGGATCATTTAGGCATTGATTTGGTGGTCGATATGATGCGTGAATACAGTGATTTGTATGGTGAGCGTTTTACACCATGTGATTATTTAGTTGAGATGGCACAAGCTGAACAACGATTTTATTAACGCTTTCTAGCAATGCAAACAAGAAGCCTGCTTTGATGCAGGCTTTTTTATATTTGAAATTTGTATGGTTAGTGAGTACAGCGAATTAAACGGAAGTGGGATTCAAATAATTTATTGCGACAAAGCCGATAGCTACCTGCAGCGATCACTAACGCGATAAAGGTATTAATGTGACCGATAGCAATGAGTAATAATGAGATTAATGCAATAAAGCAAAAGGCATAGAAAAAGATATCAATCTGGCTATGAGATAATGTGGCGGCACAATGAGGGCAAACAAAATTATCTTCATATGCATTTATCTTTGGTGCATCTATTTCAATTTGGCAATGCGGACATCGTTGAGTCACGTGAATCCTCTTTTAATCTATCTGGTACTATCGTGTTTATCGCTAGATTAATTAGCAATAGTAATATATTCGATATCATCAGTATGGTTTAGAGGATCTATTTTTGACCACTGAAATATTATGAAAGTCATTTTTATTAACATAAAAACGTCACAATATTACTATGAAAAAATAAAAACCCCATTTATTTAACATAAATAGGGTTTTTTATTTAGTAAGCGTTTTTCTGAAAATCAGCTATAGATTCAATAGCTTTACCTAGAGTTAATGGCTCTGAATCTTGATGTGTTTTACCTGTGTAATACATTACTAGGCGATTGGCAGTACGGGGCTTAACGGTTGCCACTATAAATTTAATCATATCGGCACGACTCAGGTTTTTTAATTTCTCGACCACTAATTGACGCTGATTAAAGCTTTCATCTTTATTACCAATACTTACCCAGAATCGCTGTGCACGTGAGCGAAGGTTGGTATCAGGTTCAGAGATTTGTGCAATTAAGCCTTTTTTACTGGCTTGCCATTGCGCTTCGCTTAGCTCTAATAACACTAAGGCAAACGCATTAGTAAAGTCGTCAATAGCATCTGATAAATAACTTGGTTCAGCTACTGGGGATTGAATATATAAGATCAATCCAGGATGGCGATTCAACGGTAAATTACCTGTACCTACCATATAACCAAGTTGTTGCTTAGTACGTAACTCATGGAAAAACGTAGTCGACATCAAATGATTTGCGAGGGTGTAAATCGCAATTTTTTCAGGTGTCGTTTTACGTGATTGGTAATACATTAAAATGGCTGAGTCTTCATGATGACAATCTAACTCATAGGTTAAGGTGCCACTATTTTCCAAATGTACTAACGGACGTTGTGATTCTCCATATAATTGGTCTGTAACTCTAAATGCATCTTTTAGCGTTTCAGCGAGAGCTAACGCATCTTTTTTTACCCAATTACCATATACAAAAGTATCAATGTGCAATTCAGCAAACATAGCATCAACGAACGGTGGTAGTTCATCAATAGTGATGGTTTCGAGCGCTTCAATTAAGTGTGGATAAGGTGGGTTATTGGGTTGTAATAAGCCCGTTAATTGATTAAATAACTGCGAGATAGGTTTATCTTCAGCGGCATTACGCCAATTACGTAACATTTGAGCTTTAATATTATTAAATCGTTGTTGGGTGAAGTTACGTTTCTTAAAGCGATCTAAAATCAGTTGCATCAACTGTGGTTGTTTTTCACTAAAGCCTGAAAGCTGAAGTGTTACGCCACCTTGGTGAGCATATAAATTGTAAGACATTCCCGCGATTTCAGCAGGGTAAGCTGATTCATTGATTGCTTCTAGTAGTAATTCGACACACAAGCGAGTTTTAACAATATTGGCCGTTGAACTGACGGCATGTGGACTATCAATTGCGACATAGACAATGCCTTTTGGTACTCGAAAGTCATGTTCTTGTTTATGCCATAATCGAAACCCAGGGAGATCTTGAATTAATTGCGGTGGTAGTTCTGAACCCGCCTCAAGTGGTAATGGCTCAAATTCCTCACACAAATAAATATTAGGTTCAGGCAATAATAGCTCAGCATCAAGGCTAATATTGGTCCAGCTTTCAATTTGCTGCGGCGTAAATGGTGTTACTGAGTAAGGTGTATCATACCAAGCCGCTAAGCGGTCGTAATGACCTCCTTGTGCTACTAGCGTTAGTCGCATATTACTTACGGTTAGGTAAGCTAATAATTGCTCAAGTAAATTTTGATCATAACCTTCCATCATATAATCGCCGTAGATGATATCTTCTGCGTTGTAATGCAGTAGGTTCATAACCAAATAACTGACGGTATCAAGTGGGCGACTTTTTTCTTGATAACGAAACGCCATTTCGAGTACTGATTTCTTTTCTTGATAACGCCAAGCATTTAACCCTTGTTGCTTGATTAGGGCAATGAAGGTAAATACACATTGCACTATCTCATCAGTATGTTGCTGACCTTTAGGGGTTAAATTTAAGCCAATAGTAAATTCGCGGAAATTGTTACCACTAACCCCACCACCAGCTGTTAGAGTATTGATTAATCCGCGCTTTTTTAAAATCGCCATTAAACTGCCCGTACCTTCATTACCGAGTAAATGGGCAATATATGATAAAGGCTTAATTTGATAGTGAGCATCGACGGATGGCATTGCAAACGATAACGTTAACTTACGCAATTCTTTGATAGGTTCAATTTGAATGAACTTCTGACACTCGTTTTCAGTAACAAATGGCACGTCGATTGCTACTTTCTTAGTGGTAGCGTTAGGGATTTTGCTAAAGAAATCTTGGGTGTAGTGCTCTAATTCATCCAGTGATTGTGGACCTAATAGTACTAATCCCATTACATCGGCAGAATAATGCTGATGATAGAAAGCTAATAAATCATCCCGTACCGATTGACCATTGCGATCGTCAAGAGTGGTGAGATCGCCCACTGAAAACTTGGCAAAAGGATGCGCTTGATTAATCGTTTCTTTTTGAACTTGATATAAACGACGCACATCGTCTTTTATTTTTAATTTATATTCAGAATCAACGGCTTGGCGTTCTTTGTCAACAGCATCTTCATTAAATAACGGTGCAGTGAAAAATTGCCCAAAGCGATCTAATCCCTCTTCAAAAGTATGGGGACTGATTTCAAAGAAAAACGTGGTGTTTTCAGTGCCGGTCCACGCATTATTACTGCCGCCATTACGATTGATGAAGGTTTGAAATTCACCAACACGGGGGTATTTCTCAGTGCCAAGAAATAACATATGCTCAAGGAAATGTGCCATGCCTTGACGATCCATCGGATCATCAAAGTGACCTATCTCAACAGACAATGCAGCAGCAGAACGAGGCGCTTCAGCATCATGAACGAGCAGTACTCGAAGTTCATTCGCTAAAGTGAGATAGCGATACTGCTTATGATCGTTAGGACTTGTATGCACAGGAAGGGCCTATTTTAGAGGGAATTAGGGTAAGTATGACGTTCAATATTAAGGCTGGCAAATTGAAGATGCGATTAGATGAATTATAAGTCTCATTTTTGTTAACAAGTTGATGAATTAGTCATTAGTTAATCAATTCAGCCTTTAAATAGTAGGCTTAGCCACAGAATTAAAACTCTATGGTTATACCAATAATAAAAGCGTGTAATAATGATCGACCAGCTCTAAGATATGAGTGGGAATAGTGATTGTTTAACTGAGGTTATCGGAATATCTATGCAAATTTATATTATGCGTCACGGCGAAGCCGAAAATTTTGCTTCTAGTGATGCTGAGCGTCCATTAACCGCGCGCGGCATCGCTCAATCACAGCAAATGGCAACATTATTGGCATCACATTTGAATGGCGAATTAGATCAAGTTTGGGTCAGTCCTTATTTACGTGCCCAACAAACGTGGCAAGCAATGGTTGATTCGTTACCAACTGCAGCACAAGTTGGCAGTGTTGAGGATATTACCCCTTATGGTGATGCTGAAACTGTTGCTGAATATATAAAAGCAACCATTGAAACTGAGCAGCCGCAATCACTATTGCTGATTTCGCATTTGCCGTTAGTTGGGTATTTAACTGCAGAGCTGGTGGCTGGTTTACAACCACCCATGTTTTTAACATCTGCTATTGCTGCCGTTGAGTATGATCCACTGTCAGGATCTAGTAAATTGTTGTGGCAACATCAACCGCATAAATAATGGATAATAACCATGACTAAGCTTGGAATAGTGGCAATCATAAACCTATTGTTTACTGCCGGATGCAGTGTTGGTGAGCCTGTTCGTATTTCTGCTAACGGTATGGTGAAGTGGTCAGACGGACATACCGAAGGGATGCATGTTTCTCAAACTGGCAGTAGCTTGACGTTTGCTAACTATTCCAATGAGGTCGGCGCACCTGCATTAGTTATTTTTGCCCGTATTGATAGCGCGCGTAATGATAATTGTGAATATTTTTACGTTGAAACCGCAGTTAAAAAACGTCTAAAAGTCTGCGAGACAGGAGAAGTGACGTTATTTAACCGTGGTAAAGTCGTTAAAGTTGGCCATATGGTAAAACCAAGGTATTAGCGCTCAGGTATATCAATTAATACCAGTAATGCACCCGCGCCACCAAATTCTAATGGTGCTTGGTGAAATGCCATGACATCAGGGTGCTGTGCCAACCACATTGGCGCTTTTTGTTTTAATATATGTTTACCAATACCATGCATCACGCATGCACATGACACATGTTCTTTAATGCAGGCTGCAATCATCGCAGCTAACTCACGTTTTGCTTCTAGTTGAGTCATTCCATGCATATCAAGGTAAATATCTGGCACATATACGCCACGACGTAGTTTTTTCACTTCATATTTAGATACCCCAGTTCGCGCGTATTGAGTTGGGCCTGTATCACTAAGATGCGGCTCAAACTCATCTGAGAAATAAAACTCATGATTTTGGGTCTCTTTACCCATCACTTTTGCTTTATCCGCTTTTGAGTTCTGTTGACGAGGCGTGATTATGGTATCATGCGTGAACTTTTTTACGCCTTTTACCTCTGCCTTGAAGAGATCAAAATCATCTTCAAGCTGTGAATTTTTTTTACTCATAATGAAATTCCAACAATTATATAGTGGTATTGTAGCGTTTATCGGAGGCTATTTTGGATAAGATTTTTGTCGACGAAGCTGTCAGCGAACTTCACACATTGCAGGACATGCTACGTTGGACGGTAAGCCGTTTTAATGCTGCTGGCCTATTTTACGGTCATGGTACAGACAATGCATGGGATGAAGCTGTGCAACTGGTATTACCGACAGTTTACTTACCGTTGGATGTTCCACCGGAAGTGCGTAATTCTCGTTTAACAAGCAGTGAGCGTCATCGTATTGTTGAACGTGTTATTCGTCGAATTCATGATCGTACACCCGTTTCATACTTAACGAATGTTGCCTACTTTTGCGGTATGGAGTTCTTCGTTGATGAGCGTGTACTTGTGCCACGTTCACCGATTGGTGAGCTCATTGAAAACCGTTTTGAACCCTTTTTACAACAAGAACCAACGCGGATCATGGATCTGTGTACTGGAAGTGGTTGCATCGGTATTGCTTGTGCACACATGTTCCCTGAAGCAGAAGTGGATATCGTTGATATTTCGACAGATGCACTCGCAGTTGCTGAGCAGAATATAACGGATCATGGCCTTGAGCAGCAAGTGATTCCGCTTCGTTCTGATCTTTTACGTGATATACCAAAAGATAAATACGATCTTATCGTGACTAATCCACCGTATGTTGACCAAGAAGACATGGACAGCTTACCAGAAGAGTTCCGTCATGAGCCTGAGCTTGGTTTAGCTGCTGGCAGCGATGGTCTAAAGCTAGTTCGTCGTATTCTTGCTAATGCGCCAGATTACCTTAAAGATAACGGCATTTTGATCTGTGAAGTTGGTAACTCAATGATTCACATGGAAGAACAATACCCGCACATTCCATTTATGTGGCTAGAGTTTGCTAATGGTGGTCATGGTGTGTTCATGTTAACCCGTGAGCAGCTAGTTGATTGCGCTGAAGATTTTGCACTTTACCGTGATTAATTAATAAAAAATCAGCCATAATCGTTATGGCTGATTTTTTTATTTTTTACGTCTGAATTATTTTAATAACTCATCATCGTCTTGTTCAAGCCATAAGGCATTAATTATAGCAAATGAACATGCGAGCAAAATACCTAAAATCCAAGCTAAATACCACATCGTTTATTTACTCCTTATTAGTACAGTGACGTCTTATTGTCTTCGATATATTTAGTATCAAGACGACCAAACATTTTGTAGTAACACCATGAGGTGTACGCCAAGATCACTGGCACCATAACAAATGCCACAATTGTAATAAGATGCAATGTGTATTTAGATGAACTTGAATCCCAAATTGTTAAGCTTGCGTTTGGTTGTAAGCTTGATGGCACGAAGAATGGAAACGTTGCAAAACCAAACGTTAACACCACACCGACAATCGCTAGGCTTGAGAACAGGAATGCAAACCCAGCACGCTCTGCACGAGAACATAGTGCTGTCAGTAATGGCATTACTACTGCAAGTATCGGCGCAATCCATAAGATAGGGTAATTGCGGTAGTTAATAAACAATGCCCCCATCTGACGAGCTACTTCTTTTGTTAATGGATCTGACGCTGCATTTGGTAATACTTGCGATGTGATCACATAACCATTAATTCCTTTAGAAACAAAGCCTGCAATAATAAATATAATCGCCATTAATATTGCAGAAATAGCCGCAACATTACGTGCACGAGCATGAATCGCATCAGTTGTTTTCATTTGAAGGAATGTGGCACCCTGAGTGAGAATCATAAGTAAACTGACACCACCGCAAAGTAATGCAAACGGATTGAGTAACTCAAAGAATGACCCTTTATATGTCGGGATCATAAACTCGTTTAGCTCAAATGGCACACCTTGCATTAGGTTACCGAAAGCGATACCAAAAATAAGCGGCGGCACAAAGCTACCGACAAAGATCGCTTTATCCCACAAGTTACGCCATTTTGTATCAGGTAATTTAGAACGGTAATCAAAACCTAACGGACGTAACCAAAGTGCCGCTAATGCCAAGATCAATGCGACATAAAAACCAGAGAATACCGTTGCGTATACTAATGGCCATGCCGCAAATAATGCACCACCGGCAGTAATTAACCAAACTTGGTTACCATCCCAATGCGGTGCAATTGCGTTAATCATTACTCGACGTTCGTTATCTGTCTTACCAATAAATGGTGACAGCATACCTACGCCCATATCAAAACCATCAGTGATAGCAAAACCGATACACAACACACCAATTAAGATCCACCAGATGACCCGCAAGCTTTCATAATCAAACATTATTCTGTTTCTCCCTATGCATCAACTTGATGTGTTAGCGCATCTTTATCGTTATCTTGTTGTTCAAAATGATAACGACCTGTTTTTAAGCTACTTGGACCTAAACGTGCGAATTTAGTCATCAAATAGGCTTCAGCAATAAAGAACAAAGAATAAAGCACGATGATTAACGATAGTGAAAACCATAGTTGTGAAGGTGCTAAATGAGATGCGGCCATATTTACTGGCAGAATTTCACCAATAGCCCATGGTTGACGGCCATATTCAGCTACAAACCAACCGGCTTCAATCGCAATCCAAGGTAAAGGTATGCCATAAAGCGCAGCTTTAAGAATCCATTTATTAGTAGGGATTTTATGACGACATGATTGAATAAATGCAGCAGCAACAATCATAAACATTAAGAAACCAGCACCAACCATGATACGGAAGCTAAAGAATAGCGGCCATACACGTGGTATCGAGTCATTAACAGCTTGCTGAATTTGCTGTGGTGTCGCATCAACAACATTTTTAGTATAAGGCTTCAATAATAGGCCATAACCTAAGTCGCCTTTTACTTCATTAAAGGCTGCGATATCAGCGGCGTTTTTATCACCTGAACGTAATTTTGTTAGTAATCCGTAAGCAACCATACCGTTACGAATACGTACTTCATGTTGTTTTTTCAGATCACGAATACCAGTTACTTGAGTATCAAGTGAGCGCGTCGCGATAATACCCATTAAGTATGGGATCTTAATCGCGTATTCTGTCTCCATCTTATCTTGGTTAGGGAAACCGAAGGCAGTAAATGCAGCAGGAGCAGGCTCAGTATGCCATTCCGCTTCAATTGCGGCTAGCTTGGTTTTTTGAACGTCACCTAATTCATAACCTGATTCGTCACCTAATATCATTACAGCAATAATTGCCATCAATCCAAAAGAGGCTGCAATAGTAAATGAGCGACGAGCAAAGGCAAGATCACGTCCTTTGAGCATATAGAATGCACTTACACCAAGAACGAACATTGAACCACAAACATAACCTGATGCTACGGTATGAACGAATTTAACTTGAGCCACAGGATTAAAGATAACCTCTGAGAAGCTTATCATTTCCATCCGCATGGTTTCGTAGTCAAAATGTGCACCAACTGGATTTTGCATCCAGCCATTGGCCACAAGGATCAATAATGCTGATAAGTTCGAACCGAGAGCAACTAACCATGTTACGCCAAGGTGTTGACGTTTTGAGAGGCGATCCCAACCAAAAAAGAACATCCCGATCATGGTTGATTCTAAGAAGAACGCCATTAAAGCTTCAATCGCTAATGGCACCCCAAAAATATCACCCACATAATGAGAATAATAAGCCCAGTTAGTACCAAACTGAAATTCAAAGGTTAAACCGGTCGCCACACCAAGTGCAAAGTTGATGGCAAAAAGTTTACCCCAAAATTTAGTCATATCCTTATAAACTTGTTTACCGGTTATGACATAAATTGACTCCATTATTGCTAATAAGAATGTCATCCCTAGCGTTAATGGTACGAATATAAAGTGGTACATTGCAGTGAATGCAAATTGAAATCGCGATAAATCAACGACATCGTGTAACATAATAATAAAGCCTTATTTATAATATTAATTTATAAAACTTTAAAAATTAATATTATATTACGAGGTGTTAGATTTATGCTTGATCATTGTTTGTGAACAATAATTGTTATAAATATAACAGCCGTTATTAAATGGAAACGTATTATAAACAACAATTTTTCACTATTTAATTTTATTAAGTCGTGTATTTTGCAATCTAAAAATCGTGTTTTATCGTTTGTGTAATATATTGTATCGTTAGTGGTTGGTTGTGTTATCAATTAGAGTGATAAATGTAAATTAGCGATAATATATATTACGGTAGGTGTTTTTTACTATTTGATTTTTATTTATAAGGGGTTAAGAAATACTGAAATGTTATTAAAATAAGCGGCTAGAAGACTCATATTTAATACTCACCCCATATAAAAATATGGAGTGAGCTAATAATCGATTATATTTTACGCTTTATGCTGAGCTTGTTTTTCTTTTAATGCTGCCATCACTGTTGGCTGATGCTGTAAGTAATCTTCTAAACCAGCACGACGTAAATCACACGATGGACAATCACCACAACCATCACCGACGACACCATTATAACAAGTTAGTGTTTGCTCACGGACATAATCTAATTTGCCATATTGATCAGCAAGTGCCCATGTTTCAGCTTTATTTAGCCACATTAATGGTGTAGCGATAGTAAATTGACGATCCATCCCCAGCACTAATGAATGATTTAGTGAGCGAACAAACTCGTCGCGACAATCAGGATAACCAGAAAAATCAGTCTCACAAACACCTGTGATTACTGTTTCTGCCCCTATTTGATATGCGTAAATACCGGCTAAAGTTAAAAATAAAATGTTACGACCCGGTACAAATGAATTAGGTAAACCATTTGCCTGTAACTCATGAGAAACAGGAATGCTATCGCGAGTTAATGAGCTAATTGCAAGTTCACCCAGTAAGCTAACATCCATTACTTTGTGCGCAGCAACACCAAGATCTTTGGCAATATGCTCGGCAATTTCAATTTCTAGTTTATGACGTTGACCATAATCAAATGTAATACAGTGCACTTCATCGTAGTGCGCTAATGCTTGAATAAGACAAGTGGTTGAGTCTTGACCGCCACTGAAAACAACTACGGCTTTTGTCATGATGAATATCCTTTATGAGTGATTACCGATAAACAGTCGGTACAACAACACCCTAATAATAATACTTTTAGAATGTCGGGGGTATGCTAACTCAGCTGGAGGCGATAGAAAAGTAGCTATCACAAATAGCGCAGATAAAAAAAACCGCACAAAGTGTGCGGTATAAAAATAAGCAATATATATTATCCATGTAAAGCTAATTGACCGAAGTGCAGAGAGCGATTAGCTTGTACTTATATTTGCTTAAAAGACACAAAATAGGGGGGCTGGCGCTTTGGCTAACCAGCCCAAGGGGTTGTTCTTTTCGTTATGCTTGCCATTTACCTGTTTGTTGTAGATGCTGTAATTGGGCAAGATAAGCACTGGTGTCACCAATATTCGCTGTGATCCATTCGTCGTTATAATAAGTTTCTAAATAACGCTCACCACTGTCACATAATAAAGTCACAATAGATCCGGTTTCACCACGTTGTTTCATTTCTGCCGCTAATTGCAATACGCCATATAGGTTAGTACCCGTTGATGCGCCTGCTTTACGACCAATAATTTTTTCTAGCCAGTGTATAGTTGCGACACTCGCTGCATCAGGAATTTTACGCATTTCACTAATTACATTAGGAATAAAGCTTGGCTCTACTCGTGGTCGGCCAATACCTTCAATACGGCTACCACTGTCTAAGGTAATGTTGGCATCTCGTTCCATAAAGTAGTCATAGAACACCGAGTTTTCAGGATCAACGACACATAATTGAGTTGGATGCATTTGGTAACGAATATAACGACCAATAGTGGCTGATGTACCGCCTGTACCAGGGCTCATTACAATCCATGTCGGGATTGGAAAGCGCTCAAATTTCATTTGATTGAAAATGCTATTAGCGATGTTGTTATTACCACGCCAGTCAGTAGCACGCTCAGCATAGGTAAATTGATCCATGTAATGACCATTTAACTCTTTAGCTAAACGACGTGACTCATCATAAATAGCAGCAGATGAATCAACAAAGTGAGCTTTACCGCCGTAGAATTCAATTTGCTCAATTTTTTTACGCGCTGTCTTACGTGGTACGACAGCAATAAATGGTAGTCCAAGTAAACGTGCAAAGTAGGCTTCTGAGACCGCAGTACTACCTGATGATGACTCAATAACGGTAGTATCTTGGTTAATCCAGCCATTACACAAGGCATATAAAAATAATGAGCGAGCTAAACGATGTTTAAGACTTCCCGTTGGGTGAGTACTTTCATCTTTTAGATAAAGATCGATACCTTCAAGGCTAGGAATATCTAGTTTAATAAGGTGCGTATCGGCAGAACGTTGATAGTCTGCTTCAATAGCCTTTATTGCTTTACTGATCCAAGCGTTTTGTTCTGGTACGGTATTTACAGTCATATTCATAGTATTACCTCTTTGCTTTATTCGAATCCATCGAGCGTTTACTTAATCAACTCCATTGAAGCAACTTGGGTATATAGTAAACAATCCTGTTGGGAAAATCTTTGCTTTGTTTGCTTGTTATTGCGGGATATATAGAAAATATTGCTACTTTTGTGTTTTTTATTGAAATCGAATGCTAATTTATATGCAAAATATAGAACTTGATTTTAATTGTTTTTGTTTTGTATTCGCAAATGTTACCATTTTATTACTGAAAGTGAAGCTTGTTTATTGTTAATTTACTTAAATAAAGCGGCAGTGAGCGTCATTATGAGTGATTTTTTTTGCCTCTTAGTTGAATAAGGGGTATTTTTTAGTAAGTATTTACCCTTTTATCGTAATTGGTGGAATTAATGGCAGTTTTAGATAGTGTTGATAGAACGTTATTACGTTTGTTGCAAGATGATGCGACCATGCCGCTGGCTGAGCTTGCAGAAGCCGTAAATTTAACAACCACCCCATGTTGGAAACGACTAAAGCGGCTTGAAGAAGATGGTATTTTACGTCAACGAGTGGCGTTACTTGATCCGGTGAAGTTAGGAATAGCATTTACTGCTTTCGTGCAAATAAAAACCAGTAATCATTCACAAGATTGGTTTAATAATTTTGTATCGACTGTCACTGAGTTTCCAGAAGTGATGGAGTTTTATCGTATGGCAGGAGAATATGACTATATGATGAAAGTTCAAGTGGCTGATATGCAAGCTTTTGATAATCTTTATAAAAAACTAGTGGCTTCTGTTTCTGACCTAACCAATGTGACCTCTACTTTTGCAATGGAACCACTAAAATACACCACAGCACTACCTGTTTAAGTTATAGATAAAAAATAACCCCGAGTCATTATAGTCGTGGCTCGGGGTTATTTTTTGGTAGCTTATCGGGTATGAATTAGCGTTGGCGAATTAATCCTTCCTGAACGGCTGATGCGACTAAGTGACCTTGCTGATTATAGATTTCACCACGAACAATTCCGCGCGAACCACTGGCTGATGGGCTATCAATCACATACAGTAACCACTCATCAACCTTAAACGGACGATGGAACCACATTGAATGATCAATAGTCGCAACCTGCATATTAGGACTAAATAATGTTACTCCGTGTGGATGCAATGAGGTGGTTAAAAATCCCCAATCAGAAGCATAAGCCAACATATATTGGTGAATACTTAATTCATTCGGCATTGCGCCGTTAGTTTTGATCCACAAATATTGCTTTGGATCTTCAATGGTTGGTTTTAGGGGATTAATGACCGTTACAGGGCGTACTTCAATCGGGCGTTTGTGACCAAAGGTTTCAACAATCTTGGGTGGTAAATATTGTGCAACCGATTCAACTAATTCACTTTCAGAAGCTAAGCCTTCAGGACCGGCCACGTTTGGCATCGTGGATTGATGTTCAAATCCTTGTTCATCTGCTTGATAAGAAGCTGTTAAGTAAAAAATAGGGCGGCCATTTTGAATTGCTTTTACGCGACGAGTGCTAAAACTTCTACCATCGCGTAGGGTTTCTACATCATAAACAATCGGTTTTTCAGGGTTACCTGGTAAAAGAAAGTAGCTATGGAAAGAGTGCAGATGACGATCCGAATCTACCGTTTGCTGTGCCGCAGATAACGATTGACCAATAACTTGGCCGCCATATACCTGTGGCAAACCTAAATTTTCACTTTGGCCTCGAAAGAGTTCACGTTCAATTTGCTCTAATTGCAGCAGAGTGAGTAGTTCATCTAATTGTTTGCTCATGGTATATCCTGAAAAATAAAAACTAGAGGAATGGTAAGCTTATTTGAGGTTTGTGCCAATATGCCTACGAGTGCCCTTGCCAACGATAATAGCGTAGTGATACCCGTCCAGAGTCAGAGACATCGACCTTTTCTGCCCGTAATGCGGTGACTTGTCTTAATAGAGCATCTCCTTTTAACGATATACGTCCTTGACTATTAATTACCCGATGCCAAGGTATTGTTGAACCTTCAGGCAAGGTTGCCATTAAGCGTCCGACATGGCGTGCGTAACCGGGATAACCTGCAAATTTAGCAATGTCGCCATAGGTAGAAACCTGTCCAAATGGAATTTGGTAGACTTGGCTATAGATTTGATTGGAAAAGTCGTCCATATTTATAAGTAGCCGTTAAATAATATGCTTAGTAAATAATAACGGCTCTATATTTTTAAACAACAGGATAACGCAAGGAGGTGTTGCCATGTTGTATGCTGCTTCATTGGTTACCGTTACCTTAATCTTAACGGTATTAGGTGTAAGTGCTCTCGGTCCTACTGCGGGAGAGCTACCTATATTAGTACTTGCTATTCCTGCACTGTGGTTATTACCACAAAGTGGTGTCGCAGGTTGGCTACTGCTATGTGGTTTAGGCGCTTACGGTGCCATGCTACCTGATCAACCTCTCGCGCTATCAATCAGTTTATTCATGATGTTACCGATTCTGATGATTTGTACATCGGCAAAAGGGTGTTGGCAGCTTGGAGCCTTGATGGTTTCGATAGTGTTATCAATGAACGTTGGTCTGATGGCATTACAAGGCGAGGGTAAGCTTGAAGGTAGTATTAGTGCGACCTTGATCCAAATTGTGGCTATTGGCGTGATCTGGTATGCCGCTCGTTGTTGGCGTCCAATTGCTGGCAATACATGGTGGCCATTGTTTGCCGTGTTTCCGTTATGGATTGGCGGCATGGAATCAGCAGCACTGGTTGGTTTATGTGTTACGGGCTTAATTGCTGCCCTACAAAGCCTCGTTAAAATGAAACATCGAGATTGGATCCCCCGTTTAGCTTGTGTGTTACCTGCGATTGGATTTACGACTTTAGTGGTATTGCCACAGTTCAGTGTTGCTAACCCGATTTTAGTCTCATGGTTATTAGTGCTCGGTGGTGGATTATTGGGAGAGTCGTTACTTGATGATCCAGAAGAGGAAGATGAATAACTACTAATTAGTGAGCAATAGGTTGACTTTATTACTATTTTGTTTGTATTTGCATAAATAATCAGCAGTCAAACGAAAGGGCAGGATAACGGCTTGCATTGTTGGCGTGGTTAATAGATAATCTTCCTCGTTCTCGAAAGAGACAAAGAATCTATGGAGGCCCCCATTGGTCCTCCCGCAACACTAACCTGTGAACTCGGCCAGGCCCGGAAGGGAGCAACCGCAGCAGGCGTCGTGTGTGCCGGGATGTGGCTGGTGGGGGCTTCCACCCATCTAGCGTTTAGAAAACCTTATTTCCTATCAAATTGCTATCTCTTAATTTACTCTCTACAGTGTAGTTTAATATTACTGTTTTATCGTGTTTACTTTATATTTATCAATAATAGTTTCGTTATTATTAACATCATGATTTTAATAATATATCTTATGCGTATTAAAGTATTACTAGTGTGGTTAGGTAATGTATTTAAATAATCAAACGTTAATAAGTAAGATATAAAGGACTGATATATGGCACAGAATACTGAGTTAATGAATAAAGTGAATACTGTCTTGTTATTACATTCTGAATGCTTCACTCATTGGGAACGTGATTATTTAAGTAACCTTAATCAAACGCTTATTAATCATGGGCAATTATCAGAAAAGCAATTAGGATTGTTTGAGAAAATATTGGCGCGCAGGAAAGTTGCAAGTTCGTAAGCAGATATTTATGTCGCAGTGACGGTAAATGTTAAGTAAGAAATAATCCAATAACGATTTTATCAAAGCTTCTAATAGACTAAATTTATTAGAAGCTTTGCTAACATAGTCTAACGTTATTCGTTAACTATTTGCTGCGATTTTTTTAGTGATTTTTGCTAATTTCTTAGCCTTTTTCTCTTTTGTCGTTAAAGATGGTTTTTTATTACCTTTCTTAGTATCTAGCGACTTACTCATAACACGAACCTCTTTTTTTTTGAGATTGGTCATACTGGCCAACGACAGATTAAATAGCGATATTGATTTAATATTGCTTCTCTCTAATATGCGCTTACCACCTAAAAAATCAATGACATTTATGAAAACAAAAAACTTATTTTTATTCTTTTACAAAAAAATTATGATGGAATTATTCAATGACGAATTGTAATTTTATTGGAAGATAATCAAGTGATTGAAGATAATGTCGACATATTTACTAAATGTTTTCTTTATTTTAAATATTTCACGGTAAGTTTTATAAAAATATGTTACAATAGCGTGAAATCTTTTTATGTCTGAAATGAAGTAGATCTAATCTGTAAATATTATTTATTACTGTTGGTCTAATTTATACGGCGGTACAAGATACATTTAGATATAAGTTATTGAATATTAATATATAAGCCTCAATGATTTTCTCTCCAATATGAATCATATCTTACTGTAAACGTACGTTGTCTGATATCTAGTTGTTTTATTGTATTTATATTTAATTTCAACGAGTTAGTTATCTGTCAGCATAAACCATATTTAAAATTAATAAGGTAAACCATGACAAAACTTACAGCGAAAGAATCTAACACTAAACCTAAGAAAAAAAAGCCATTAACAGTGAATCAACGTACTGTCAGTATTCGCGAACGCATAGAGAATATTAAAGCGCAGCAAGCATGGGATAAGGAATGGGAGTATGATGAATAAAATTAACATTATCCTATTGTTACATGCTCTATAGTCAGGAATAAGTGCCGAAGAGTGAACTCACTAGCAGCGTGCACTTGAGCCAACTAAGTTGCTTTAGGGGCTCTCTAGTTTTTTTGTGCGTCATTTAATTATAATGAAATGTTAAGTATAAACTGTTGCTTACATTGCCAGATTGGTCTTACGCTTTAATTTCGTAAGTTAGTTTGTACTCTTTTCATTTACATTACACCGTCAAATAAGTTGAGACCTCAATTAAATTACCGTCGGGATCACGAAAATAGAGCGACGTGATTTTTCCTATTGCGCCAGTGCGTCCAACTGGACCTTCAATAATCTTTACCCCTTGTTGTTCAAGATGTTGCCTGACCTCATCCAAACTGGTATCAGTGATAAAACATAAATCAGCACTTCCAACTTGCACCGTATTTGCTTTAGGCTCAAATTCTTCGCCATGTTGGTGGAGATTAAATTTTTGATTGCCAAAGGTTAATGCTATTCGGTTATCACCAAAGGTAACTAATTGCATTCCAAGCACGGATTGATAAAATTGAGCACTAATATCGATGTTAGTAACCGTTAATACTAAATGATCAAGATGACTAATATTCATTGAGTTACTCCAGCTATTAATATTGCAATAAGAAAGCCAACCTAAAATAAGTTGGCAGTCTATTTATATTATTAGAATAAGCTCACCCTAAAAGCGAATGTTTTAAACGCGATTATTAGTGGCTAGCTAACAGTTTTTGATTGAGGTTTGGATCGTCATGGACAGCGAATTTATTAATCATATTGGCAGTTGCTTCATTCATGCCAATAAGTTCAGTGGTTGCGCCTTGTGATCTTAATTTAATAATAACTTTATCTAACGCTGTTATTGCGGTGAGATCCCAAAAATGCGCCAGTGTTAAATCAATTTTGACACACTCAGCAACATTATTAAGATCAAATAATGAAGAAAATTGATCAGCAGATGCAAAAAATAGTTGGCCACGAACCGTGTAAATTTGCTCATTTACAAGGGTTGATTTTACGACAACGCATTGGCTAACTTGATGCGCAAAGAATAATGCTGATAGTAATACGCCAATGAAAACACCAAGAGCCAAATTATGTGTTATTACAACCACAGCAACCGTTGCTAACATAACGATGTTACTTGAGAGTGGGTGATGTTTGATGTTTTTAATGGAGTCCCATGAAAAGGTACTAATTGATACCATTATCATCACTGCAACTAAAGCGGCCATAGGGATGAGTTTTAGAATATCACTTAAAAATAAAATCATTATTAATAAGGCAATACCCGAAAATAAGGTCGATAAACGGCTTCTTCCTCCTGATTTAATATTAATCATTGATTGTCCGATCATCGCACAGCCAGCCATACCCCCTAATAAACCAGTACCAATATTGGCGATCCCCTGTCCTTTACATTCTTGATTCTTATTACTTGTTGTTGAAGTTAAGTCATCAATAATAGTGGCAGTCATCATCGATTCAAGTAAACCTACAGCAGCGAGTGCTAAAGAATAAGGCAATATTATTTGTAAGGTCTGAAACGTAAGAGGAACATTGGGTAATAAAAAGATCGGTAGCATATCGGGTAATTGACCCATGTCACCAACGGTTCGCACATCTAATCCAAGTAATGCCGCTACGATAGTTAAACTGATAATACACACTAAAGGTGAAGGGATCAGTTTGCCAATAATCGGTATAAGTGGGAAGAGGTACACAATGGCTAAGCCACTGGCTGTTAATAGATAAACAGACCAAGTTGCATCAGTTAATTCTGGAAGTTGAGCCATAAAGATCAGTATTGCTAAAGCGTTAACAAATCCAGTAATAACAGGCTTGGAGACAAAACGCATTAAATTACCGAGTTTTAAATACCCAGCGATAATTTGTATTACACCAGTAAGGATAGTGACAGCCATTAAATATTGTAGGCCATGTTCTTTTACTAAGGTGACCATAAGTAAGGCCATTGCCCCTGTTGCTGCTGAAACCATGCCAGATCTCGCTCCAACAATAGCAATGATAACGGTCATAGAAAAAGAAGCATATAAACCAACTTTAGGATCGACTCCTGCGATAATAGAAAAGGCGATAGCTTCTGGTATGAGCGCTAATGCTACTACTATTCCTGCCAGAAGGTCTTTTTTTATATTATATAACCAGTTGTTTTTTATGTAATTTAGCATTTATTCTCTATATTTTAGACGTGTAAAAGTCACGGAAAAAGTCCGTAAACATTTAGATATGGGAAGTTTTAGCTATGATAGGCATAGCAGAGTGACAGCAAGAGAGCTGCATGTTTGGAATAATGAGCAGGCGCTCATTAGAGAGGTTAAGGCGGCGTAATCTTCAAGTTTTAACTACTTTTATTTGGGAGTATGAGTATAAAATCATACTGTGAGTTTTAGACGTTGATGATGCTAACATATAAATAAATAGATAACAAAATAGTTAGTAGTCTAAACGAAATGATTGTATTTATTTTTTAGCTTGCTTATTTGGTATGTTGTCATTATTTTTGTTGTTGTATAAGAATTATTTTTAGTCATTAGCTAAGCGAGTATTTGTTGCTTTTAGCTATTGGCTTACATCTACTTTGATGGATCTCTATAAATGAATACAACTATTCAAGCTATGTTTGGTCATCGCTCGATCCGTAAATTTACTGACGATACTATTTCTGACGAGCAATTAAATACGATTATTGCGGCAGGTATTGCGGCATCTAGTTCTAGTATGATCCAAGCCACATCGATTATTCGTATTACTGATCCTGAAAAACGAGCAGCATTAGCACACCTTGCAGGCGATCAACCCTATGTCGCTCAAGCTGCAGAGTTTTTGGTATTTTGCATTGATTATCAACGTCATTATTCTATTAGTTCTGAGATTAAACCTGAATATACTGAGTTAGCTTTAATTGGTGCGATTGATAGTGGCATTATGGCGCAGAACTGTTTATTAGCCGCTGAATCAATGGGGTTAGGTGGGGTTTATATTGGTGGGTTGCGTAATAATCCGCATGAGGTTGACGCATTACTCAAGCTACCGCCGTATAGCGCGATATTATTTGGAATGTGTTTGGGTGTACCAGCGCAAGATCCACAATCAAAACCACGTTTACCGATGGCGCTGATTTTACATGAGAATGAATATCAGCCTTTAAGTCAGCCATTGTTAGCTGAATATGATCAACAAACAGTGGAATATTATCAGCAGCGTTCAAGCCATAATAAACAGCAAGATTGGTCGAGTGCGGTGACGAAAACGTTGTCTAAAGAGTCTCGACCATTTATCGCGGAGTATTTTCATAGTAAAGGGCTAATGGAAAAATAAGCCTCGTTTATCATGCATGAAGTCGGTGACGATCAATAGAACAGGGTGGCTGATTTTTTATAATCGCCACCCTGTGTCGATGATGATTACATATAAATAAACTGACGATATAGCTTATCAAGCTGGGCTCTTATTTGTTGTATTTTAGCGTCATCGTTATTATCACAAGCGGTTAATAATCCTTTTTCAGTGGTGGTGATCTGCTGGCACAAATCAGCAATATTTTCACAAAATTCAGCAGAGTGTATACCGTCATCCGTGGTTGTTATAGCACTACGCTGCGATGATGTTGGCGTAATATGATGAGCTTGATTATAGATCTGTTGGCGTTCACGACGTTGCTGTGATTCATCGATCGCGTTTTTCATCGCTGGAGTTATTTTATCGGCATATAAAATCGCCTTACCATTGGCATTACGGGCTGCACGACCAATGATTTGAATTAAAGCTTGGGTAGAACGTAAGAATCCAGCATGATCGGCATCAAGGATAGCAACCAATGATGCTTCGGGAATATCCAACCCTTCGCGTAGTAAGTTAATGCCGATTAACACATCAAATTCACCTTGGCGTAAGGCGTCGATGATCTCTACCCGTTGTTGGGTTTTCACTTCTGCATGAATATAGCTGACCTTAATGCCTTGTTGCTGCATTAATTCGTATAAAGACTCCGCACTTTTTTTGGTTAGTGTGGTGACTAATACTCGCTCATTTTTTATTACTCGTTGTGCTATTTGCTCGAGTAAGTCATCAATTTGAGTGGCGAGTGGCCGCACTTCAACGATTGGATCAAGTAAACCTGTTGGGCGAATAATTTGTTCTACAATATGGTTTTTAGATTGGTTTAGCTCATATTCCCCCGGTGTTGCTGAGACAAAAATAGTTTGTGGTTTTAACTGCTCAAACTCCTTAAATGTCAGTGGACGATTATTTTTAGCCGAAGGCAATCGAAAACCATAATCAATTAAGGTTTCTTTGCGACTTTGATCACTTCGCTGCATTGCCGATATTTGTGGCACCATCACGTGAGATTCATCAATAAACAATAAGCCGTCTTTGGGTAAATAATCTAATAAGGTGATAGGTGGTAATGCGGCATCACGCTCATTGATATAACTGGCGTAATTTTCCAGCCCTGAACAGTAACCCAGTTGTTGCATCATTTCGATATCATGCATGGTGCGTTCATATAATCGTGCCGCTTCAATAATACGATTATCCTGATTAAGTTCAGCAACGCGTAGCGCTAAGTCTTGCTGAATCTTAACGCACGCCTTGGTGAGTTTTTCTTTTGAGGCAGCATATAAAGTTTTTGGGGAAACAAAGTAGTGTTCAATATCACCCAAAACGTTACCTGTTAATGGATCTAACCATTGTAGGGTTTCAACTTCATCATCAAATAATACCGCTCGCACAGCTTTTGATTCAGAATCCGCAGGGTAAATATCGAACACATCACCATGAACACGAAAAGTTGCGCGCTCAATAGTGCGCTCACAACGATTATATTGGAGCGCTGTTAATCGTTGGATAAAATCTTCACGGGTTATTTTTGCGCCGATAAAAAGCGGAATCTGAACGGCACGATATTGGTCGGGATCGCCTAAGCCATAAATAGCAGAAACAGAAGCGACCACAATTACATCTTTGCGTTCTATTAATGATTTGGTGGTGGATAACCGTAATCGCTCAAGTTGCTCATTAATTGCTGAGTCTTTACGAATAAAGCGATCACTACCAGGAATATAAACTTCAGGTTGGTAGTAATCATAATAAGAAACAAAGTATTCGACTGCATTTTCAGGAAAGAAGCGTTTCATTTCGCTATAAAGCTGTGCGGCGAGGGTTTTGTTATGTGCCAGAATTAAAGTTGGACGTTGTAAGCGGTGGATCATATTCGCCATGGTAAAGGTTTTTCCCGAACCTGTTACTCCTTTTAGCGTCTGATGAGTTACCCCTTGTTCAACACCATCAATAAGTTTAGCTAACGCTTCTGGTTGATCGCCTGATGGCGGGTAATTGGAATGTAGAATAAACACATTATGGGGCATAGTAAGTCGCCTATTTTAAATATTTGTTGTAAGTATATACTCCCAACATACGCTTATTTGAACGGGATCTCGAACTCAAAAATCGACCATATTGATTAAAAGACGTTAGATTCACTAATGTTAGCATTCTTTGTGGCTGGCTTTTGTTATTGGTCGATAATTGGAGTAGGTAATAAGTAAACCTGCGATCACAATAAATAACCCGCCGCCAAGGGTGTGATAGGTGGGTAATTCATCAAACAACCAATATCCAAAGATGCAAGAAAATACAATTTGAAAGTAAAAGAATGGCGCGACATGGGATGCTTCCGCGATATTCATGGCTTTAATTAAACACAGTTGCGACACAATCGTGACGATAGGGATAGTGATAAAGTAGGGTAATGCTTCCAGGGTTGGGGTTTTCCACATCTGGGGTTGGACTAAGAGTAACAAGCTTGAAATTGAGCCTAGAATAAAGAACGAGTTAATTAATACAGACAGTAGCGAGATTTTTGAATCAATGGTTTTAGTAATAAGATTATAACCGGAATTAGCTATCGCAATCAGTAATGGCAATAAATATATCCATTGTAAGCCACTAATATTAGTTGGATTAATTACAATTACCACACCAGCGAAACCTAATAATGTTGCAATGATTTTTATTGGTGTCAGCGTTTCTTTAAAAAATAATGTACCACCTAGCATATAGGCAATACTGCCCATTTGAACAATGATAATATACATTTCAAGTGGTATATATTTTAAAGCGATCACTGAGGTAATAGCACAAACTAAAAATAAACCAGCCCGTAAGATTAATTTACCATTAGTGGCAAAAATGGCGGTTTTGGTTTGCTTAGGCATGAAAATAAGCATGCATAAAAAAGGGATCGCAAACCTAAAAAACACCATTTGAATTGGATGATAGCCGTGTTGTATCAGATATTTATCAGCACTGTCTTTAAGAGTTAATGACAAGGTTGCGACGATAATTAACATCGCACCGAGCATATTATGGTTTTTTGTCTGCATGGTATTTTTATCGTTTTGTTAATTGGTAATCACTAAAAATTGGATAAATCCTCATTAGAATAAAGTGTCTATTTTTAATCTACCATGATTTTAAGCAAAATATTTTGTTGCCTGTAAAAGTAATAGCCAACCGATAAAGGTTGGCTATTAGAATGAAAGACGATCAGTTAAAGCAGGTTAAATATAATCGCTGAAATGGCAATTAAACCAATCACAGTCACAAAAATATTGCTTATTTTACCGCGGTACTTTTTTAGTGATTCAATATTTCTAATTGCATACATTGGCATGATAAACAAAATCATAGCAATTACCGGACCTGAAAAGGTTTCCATAATGCTGAGTACACTAGGGTTAATGACTGCGGCATACCATACTGATATAAATAATATTGCGATGGTAAGTTTGTTGGCGAGTTTAGGAGTGATATTGGTGTGTTTAGTGATAATGCCGTTTAGACTTTCACGACCACCGAGAAAGTGACCAAAAAAAGAGGAGGTGATGGCAATACACGCAATAAAAGGGCCTAGTGATTCAATAACGCTGCTATTCATCTCATTGGCAAGGTACGACAAAATTGAAATGTTTTGCACTTTTGCTTCAGCTAATTGAGCAGGAGAAAGACTCAGTACACAGGAAAATACAAACAACAATACGAAGGTGATAAGCATCATCGAAGTGTGTTTTAAAATGTAATCAACCTTAGTGCTAGCCTGAGCGCCATAATGACGTTTTTGGGCGACAGAAAAACTGGAAATAGCAGCAGTGTGACTAAATGCAAAAATAGTGGTTGGAATCGCAAGCCAAAGGGTTTTACCAAAATCGGAGGCGGTAGGTACTGTTGAAAAATCAGGCATTTGCCAGTGTGGGATCAGATAAATTGACAGTCCAAATAAAATAAACACTAACGGATAAACAATAATCTCAAACGCACGTAAAACCACTTTTTCATTAGTTAGCATAACGCCGATCATTAAGGTGACTAATACTCCTGAAAGTAATATTCGCGGTGGAGGGGACATCTGTAGCTGGTGGACTATAAAGCTTTCAACAGTATTGGTTAAGCCGACGCCATAAATCATCAAAATGGGGAAAATAGACAGAAAATATAATACTGAGATCATCAATCCAAATTTGTGGCCGAAGTGTTCTTCAACAACATCGGTAAATTCAGCTTGAGGTTGTTGAGAAGATAAAATAAACCGCGCTAATCCTCGATGAGCAAGAAATGTCATCGGGCCGGCTAATAACGCCATGATGATTAATGGCCATAAACCGCTGACGCCAATATTAATCGGTAAAAATAAGATCCCCGCCCCGACGGCGGTACCGAACAGGCTAATGATCCATGTTTTATCGTGTTTAGTTAGATTTTGCTTATTGTGATTAGAAAGTGTTTTTGCATTAGGGTAAGGCATATAACTGACCTTTATATTAGTATTTTATTATAGGTATGTTGGTACTGATGTTCACGTGAGCGTAGTTATCGGTGTGATGTTGAGATTAGAGAAATAAAAAAGCTTCTATTTTGCAATAGAAGCTTTATCGAGCAGTTATAAATCAGGCGAGAACGCTTTCTGCTGAGACATAAGGTAAATCAAGGGCTTGAGCTACGCTTTGACAGGTAATATGGCCGCGATAAACATTTAGGCCATTGAGTAGATGATGATTGTGTTGTAGCGCTTTTTGATAGCCATTATTTGCAAGTTCAACAATGTAAGGCAAAGTTGCGTTATTAAGTGCAACTGTTGAAGTACGTGCAACCGCACCTGGCATATTAGCAACGCAATAATGCACGACATCATCAACAATATAAGTAGGATCATCATGAGTAGTTGCATGTGATGTCGCAACACAACCGCCTTGGTCTATCGCAACATCAACAATGGCTGCACCAGGTTTCATTTTTTTGATCATTTCTGCAGTAACCAGTTTAGGTGCAGCAGCGCCGACGACAAGTACTCCGCCAATGACTAAATCAGCCTCTAAGACATGACGTTCAATGGCATCATTAGTTGAATAAACGGTTTTTAGTTTGCCATTAAATTGCACATCAAGTTGGCGTAAGACATCAATATTACGATCTAAAATCACTACATCGGCTTGTAACCCTAGTGCCATTTGAGCAGCGTTGTTACCAACAACCCCACCGCCAATGATGACTACTTTTGCGGGTTCGACCCCAGGAACGCCACCTAATAACATGCCGCGTCCACCACGTGATTTTTCAAGTGCAAATGCACCCGCTTGAATCGACATTCGCCCTGCAACTTCAGACATCGGTGCTAATAGAGGTAAGCGACCGTGTTTATCCGTTACCGTTTCATAAGCAATACAAATAGCTTTACTGCGAATAAGATCTTCTGTTTGTGCAGGATCTGGTGCGAGGTGTAGGTAAGTAAATAGGATTTGTCCTTCACGTAGCATAGCGCGTTCAATAGCTTGTGGCTCTTTGACTTTGACAATCATTTCAGCTTCAGCAAATACATCAGCTGCAGTTAATAATATTTGCGCACCAGCATCAATGTAGTCTTGATCACTAAAGCCTATTCCTGATCCCGCTTGGGTTTCGATATACACACGATGGCCATGAGAAACAACTTCTTTTACTGCCGCAGGTACCATGCCAACACGGTATTCATGGGTTTTAATTTCTTTAGGTACACCTAGGATCATAATATTAAACCTTCACTTTTGTGTTATTGGGATGTGCTTATTTGTTATTGGAATGTTTATAGGTTAGGTTATAATCGGTAGGATGTGTGACTGTTTTAATTGTTAAATTTAATTTTAATAGCTACTTTGTTTTGAAAATGTAGTGTTTTAGCCTGAATATGATCGATATCACAGTTTAAATTGTTGTTTTTTGTTCAGGTTTTATTGGTTGTAATAACGTCATTGATTGGGACTAAATAGTTGTAGAGTCAGACATGTATTATCCTTGATTAGAAGGAGTATAGTTTGAGACTTAAACGATGCTTGTGGCATTTTGAAAATAGGCAAATGCTTATAGATTACGCTAAAAAATCTATTTTAAAGATGGTAATTAATTTGGAAAGTACACGAAATTTTAGCTGTATTTAAGAGTGGTTAAACGATGAATAACAATAATAAAACGGTGGTTGCACAACAAGTCATTGAAGATATTTGTGAGTGGGCAATTATGCATGGTGTCGCTTTTCGCCAAGCGGATAATACTGCGAGACATTGCCCATTTAGCATTGCACCAATGACGATTGAACGTGAGGTTTATGACCATTTACGTCGAGTTGTTCCTGTACTGACTAAATTGATAACGAATGTCTCTGAAGATTATGATTTTTTACAAGCTTCATTAGCGGATATGGCAAAGGCCGATCCCTTTTTTGGACGTTTGATGTCATTGCATTATCAGATTCATGGTGATGTGAATCATCGCTATAACCCTGCTCGTCAGCCGCTATTATTGATGCGAACTGATTTTATGGATGATCGTCAATATGGTGCAAAAGTTATTGAGTTTAATGGTATTGCTGCAGGTATGGCACCGTTTGGTCAGCGTGCAACTGAATTGCATCACTTTATACAACACCAATGGCCCGAGATTTATCAGGCATGCTTAGAAGATACATCGGCAATTCCTGCTGATAATCAAGGCTTAGCTCAACTAGCACATGCTATTACAACGGCAGCTCACAGTATAAAAGCAGATTTTAATGATCAAGGCGCGGCTGTTTTTTTGATGGTGGTACAGAAAAATGAAGATAATGTTTATGATCAGCATCTTTTAGAAGCGGCATTACAACAGCAAGGGTTACGTACAGTAAGGCGTACTTTTGAACAATTAAGTGCTCAATTGTCAACAGGGGCTGGTCAGCGTTTAATGCTTGAAGGTGTCGGGGCGGTCGATGTTGTATACCTACGTGCTGGTTATCAATATTGTGATTATTGTGCGCCGGAGCTGAATGAAGCTGTTTGCTGTTACACCCTAAGTCAGATGCGCGTTTTTATTGAGCAGCATCATGTCGCTTTAAATGCCACTATCGGCCAACAACTCGCAACCAGTAAAACGATGCAAATGTTATTAACTATGATGCCAGCTCAAGATTATATCCGTTGGGGATTGACGCTTGCAGAAGCGGAGTTAGTAAAAAGTGTGTTAGCTGAAATGAAACCTATTACTGCGGCAACGATTGATTGGTTTAATACTCAGGCAACTAAAACGGAGTGGGTACTCAAAAATCAGGGTGAGGGTGGTGGTCATTGTGTGTTTGGCAATGATATTAGCGATACGCTAGCAAAATTGACCGTGGCTGAGTATGACGCATGGGCATTAATGCAACGTTTATATCCCCATGAACGTGAAGTGCCAACCATTGCCATTCGGGATGCGAAAATGACAGTCGTTGAGGATTTAGTCAGTGAAATAGGCTTGTTTAGTGCGTATTTTAATGGCAAGCCTGTGACTGAGTTAGGTGGTTATGCCGGATATTTAATACGTAGTAAGCCGGCAAGTGAAAATGAAGGTGGGATTCACAGCGGTAAAGGAATTTTGGACTCGTTAGTACTGATTGATTAACACTTTTGCCTGAAATATGTATAAATACAGGGATTAAAAATAAAATTGACGTAAAAACTATTGAGTTATTATCGCTAATGGGCATATTAGATGGCTATTAGCGACATTTAGCCCTTGGAGTGCACCACAGTGCTTAACCGAACCACCGTTATTTCTACATTTTTGCTTTCATTATCTTTAATTGCTCCCACTGCATTTGCTGGTACGACTCAGCACAATAGTTATCAAGCATTCCCTGATCAAAATGAAATAGTGACTAAAACTGATTTTGGTAATCAAACTTATGTTTTCCATTTCACTGATAATGGTCAAAATTTATCACGTATTGATTTTCTAGATCATATGGAAACTCAAGCAACAGCATGTCGAAATTGGTTATATGTACCAGCATTTAGTAATCTTAATGTTGCTGACGAAATCGTGTTACGCGTGAGTACTAATTATGATCCTACTACCCATAATTGTACTGCACATGCTTATGCAGGTAATAACGCAGGTAATATGGACAGGGTATTAACGTTCTTTCAAAAGAAAGAATATGTCGATATTGCGGGATTTAATTTATCAGCCCATGGTTTTACTGCAGCAGTCGAGAAACTATAACGCTTATTATGATAGGTTAATCAAGTTAGCTACTGATAATCTAATATCATGAGGTTTAGATTCATGCGCTGAAGGCTTTATCCATAGTTTTTTAAAATTACACCAGCCGATAGAATTAATATCAACACCTTGAATACTATCAGGAACAGTAAGGCGTAATTCCTCATGGTTGATAATGGCCATCAGGTGTTGATCATTTAACCATGTGAGCAATATGTTTAATTGGTATTGTTGCTGATTGTGCTCCGCTGCTGTGAGTTGATTTAGATACGATTGAAATTGTTGAAATTGCTTCAAACTTAGATGCTGTTCCCAAAATGGATATAATTTCAAAAAACTAATAAGCCCTGTTATACGATTAGGCTCATTACGAATACCACAAATCGCGATATCCTGACGATCAATATAATGGCCAAATTTCACTTCTTGTGATTGATTATTACAGGCCTGCTCTAATAGTGCGGCATAGTGGCGACTATCATTATTGTTCTCATGGCTAATATTTATTAGGGGAGGAAGATTGATAGTAATAGGTTGTTGATTAAATAATGTCATTAATTGCTGTTTAACTGTGGCTGTTTGAAGTTGAGGCTTATTTAATAGCAATACAAAGCAACCAACACTGTCGTTAGTTACTTGGTAGCAATTAGATTGATGGTTAAGAAAGAAAAAGTTTTCAGCACAGCGTTTGTTTTTAGCCCATTGATGGTGAATCCAAAATTCAATGTTTTCTACTAATGCATTGTCTTGATTATAGTTAGCAAAGCGTTTGAGTCGAACTAATTTATTGGAATTGACACCTAGCATAAAAGGACCTGAGCCAATGGCTTTAAAGTCAGTCTTGCTACTAAAAATTAAACGCTTCGGCATTATGGCTGTTTCTGGTCGACACAGTAACCATGCAAAATTTATATCAGGTTCTTTTAATTCAATGGTTACCATACCATTATGACAAGACTCAACACGTGCAATATTGCTATATAAACCTTGCCAATGAGAGCTGCGTTGTAATCCATGAAAATTGGCCACTACATCAGCGGCAGTTAAGCGCGATAGGTCATGAAATACTGTTTCAGCACGTAAATAAAAAGTCCATATGCGTTTATCATCACTGACTTCCCAACTATGGGCAAGATTACCATTTAGTCGACCATGATTATTGGCTAGCAGAGTTTGATAAATTTCACTTATAAGGTGTCGCTCAGTTCTTTCTGTTGCTTGATGTGGATGTAGCCATTCAATACTTCGGTGAAAAGGAACTAAAATGGTATCTTCTGTGGTGGTTACCGTTTGTGATAAATATTGCCATAATCCAGATGCAGTATCGCGACCATTAAAGCCGATGAGTTTATAAACAAGATCAATGTTATTGGTTGTCGTTGCTTTATCTACTTCTTGATAGCAAGCATCAATAGGCTCAATAAGGCAATTAATCTCACCACGATTTCCTCTTCCTGAGATTGGGTGCCATGTTAGCCAGCCCTTAGTTGTCATTTGTTTTAGTAGTGTACGGGTGTGACGTTCACTACAATTAAAATAGCTCGCAATATCAGTAATCGTTTTTTTTGACGTTCCTGGCCCCAGATTTTTAAATAAATTTTCATAGAGCTCTAGCTTGCGTTTATTAATCATTATTATTGATATTGAATCCGTTGTTATTTTGTGAATAAACTGTTTTAAGGATATCAGAGGAGGTGGGCTTGCTAAACTTATCTGTATCAAATACCTCATTGAGTCTTTGTAAGCGTTGTTCTGGCGTTATATAGAGTACACGAGCTAACAGAGTGGTGGGCTCACTTCCTGTTGCAGATGATATTAATTTTTTGATGTCATTATAAAAAGTCATAAGTTGTACCTTCTGAGTTGATAGATACAGAATATGACTTATATCAAAATCAAAAACGGAACAAAGATAGTGACTGTTCCGCTTTTATTATTATGAGCGTCTTATAGGCATATTTTTTTATAATATAACTAAGTGTTAGTTCCATTTTATAATAATGAAACCAAATGCGTAATTTTGTAATTGTGCTGAGGTTTGATGTTATGATGCGACACAGCCATTCCATTAAATCATAACATCAGGGGTTACCTTTGCTTGGTATTCTTATTACTCAATTCGTTGTTCTTTGGGCTGTTATTGATCCTATCGGTTCAGTGCCTGTTTATTTATCGCAGACACAGCATTTAACGGCGAAACAACAACGTAAAGTGGCATTAAAAGCGGTAGCGATAGCGACAGGAGTACTACTCTTTTTTCTTGTTGCTGGGCAATTATTGCTTGAAGCTATGCAGATCCCTTTACCTGCCTTTCAAGCTGCGGGTGGTTTAGTGTTATTGCTGTTTGCATTAACGATGATTTTTGGTGAAAGTAAGCCAGAACAAGAACAAAAGTTATCAGAAGAAGTGAGCCATTCTGATTTAGCTGAACTGGCGGTTTACCCACTGGCGATTCCGTCAATTGCTTCTCCTGGTGCGATGATGGCAATTGTCATGTTAACTGATAATCATCGTTATTCAGTGGTCGATCAGGTCATAACTGCTGGAGTGATGGTCATTGTATTAGCCGTAACGTTATTGTTACTGCTTAGTGCCAATACTATTCAAAAATGGATTGGTAATATTGGTGCCGCTATTATTAGTCGTGTGATGGGATTAATTTTAGCTGCTGTAGCAGTGAATAATTTATTACAGGGAATTAAGGACTTTTATATTTAACCGAAGGCTATTGTTTATTAAGTGATTATTTTGACGATCATTTTGTGACATGCCAGTATCATAATAGGTACTGGCATTCATGTATTATTATAATGCGCGTGAGTGTTGCTGATGAGTAAGGATAGCGTAAATGATGAAGCTAATAATAGATAGGCTAGCCATTATTAAATAGCCACTGCTTACACCGAATAGTTTAACGCTGATACCAGCCATCAAATAAGTAATTAACCACCAAAAATGGGTTAATGAAAAGTGGGCAGCAAAATAAGGCCCAGTATCTTCATTATTGGTATCACAAGCCTTAGTAATAATCAGCCCTGCTGAAGTTTGAATAAATGACATTCCAGCTCCCATAGCAAAACAGACACAGCTAAAACCTATCCAACCTGGGGTTAATGCTCCCATAAAAAAAGACCCACAAATAATGGTTAATCCCAACCAGTGAAAATGTTGTGGTGTATATTTATCAAGTAATTTAGGTAAACGTAAAGCAACAAGCATCGAACCTAAGCCAACCACCATTAGTGCCAATGCGGTTTGGGTTTGGTTACCTTGTAAAATGTCATGTACATAAACGACGGTGTTTACGAGCACCATTGCAGATGCACTGGCAGCGGCTAAATAAGCAAACCATAATGCCTTAAGCGTTGGTTTACCTAAGTAGTTGGTGATGCCTTGAGTTAAGCTGTTTAAGCTAATCTTTGTTGGTGGTGCAGGTGCACGTGCACGTTTAGGTAAACTACAGCATAAAATGAGTCCAGCAGAAATAATAAAGGTTGCAGCATCAAGAGTGAATAATAGTTTAAATTGAATAATCGTAAGCAGTAGTGCAACTAATATTGGGCTGATAATTTGTTCTAAATCATAAGCCATTCGACTTAGTGATAATGCAGTTGCGTATTGGTGTTTATTGGGTAGTACCGTGGGTAACGTTGATTGAAAAAGTGGTGAAAATCCAGCAGAACAGGCATTGATCGCGAACATTAAGCCATAAACTTGCCAAACCTGAGTCACAAACGGCAAGCATAGAAACATCAGTGCGCGAGCGATATCTAATATAATGAGTGTTTTTTGTTTCGGTAAGCGGTGGGCTATTGCTCCAAATACAGGAGCAAGGCCAATATAAGCCACCATTTTAATTGCAAAGGCGATACTTAGTACCATACCTGCACTGTCACCCGCTAAATTATAGGCAAGTAAGGCCAGGCAGACTGAGCTAACGCCGGTACCAATAAGAGAAATAATTTGTGCAGCAAGTAGGCGTAAATAATTTCGATTATGCCACATTGAGTCATTGTTCGTTATAGCCGTCATTTACCAAGTCCAATCAATTAAACCAAATCATATCCCGTTACTGAGCAGTGTTTGCTTATGATGTTAATTGCCACTGAGATGGCATAAAGAGTATTGGGAAGAGCAGTCAGTATATTTGTTTTACAGTTATCATTTAAATCGAACGTTTTTATAATTACTATTAGTGAGTTCGATAACTATTGTGTGACTGGAGTGAAGGTGAAAGAGATAAATTGGCGTGGGGTAGATTTAAATCTATTATTGACGTTTGATGCGTTATACCGTTTGGAAAGTGTGTCAGCGGCTTCTAAACATCTTCATCTTGGGCAGCCTGCAACGAGTTATAATTTGAAACGGTTGCGTGAGTTATTACAGGATCCACTGTTTGAACGTGTTGGCAATAAAATGCTACCTACAACGAGAGCTCAAGAAGTTGCACCTAAAGTGGCAATGATTCTCGCTATTTTCAGTCAAGATATCCTCCCGTCAGTCGTGTTTGAGCCGCAATGCTATGCAGGGAAATTTATTATTGGGGTTAGTGATTATGCGGAGCAAATATTTGGCCCTGATTTATTTGATACGTTGCAGCAACTTGCGCCACACTGCAAAGTTATTTTTAAACCTGTTGATAGTGAGAATTGTGTCGATTTATTAACTGCGCACAATACTGATGTGTGCATTGGGGTATTTAATGAGTTACCTGATCATGTGTTAACAACGTTTTTGTACCGCGAAAAACATTTGTGTACTTTTGATAATCGTGTAATGCAGACTCAAGTCCCGATTGATTTAGCAACGTATTTAAACACTCCTCAAATGATTGTGACTGCTAATGAATGTCTAACAACTCAAGTTGATAAAACCTTGGCGAATCTAGGTGTAAAACGCAATGTAGTATTAGGAACAACCCGTTTTTTAACGGTCAGACGAATGTTATTAGGCCGTAAAATGGTGGCGGTAATGGCGGAAATGGTTGGGCGTTCAGATCTGATTGATGACAACTTAACGTTATGTGTGCCTCCGATTGATATTCCTGATTTTGATATTGAAATGGTGACTTTAAAACGCGATAGTCACCATCCCCGTATTATTTGGTTATCCGAATTAATAAAGCACTTAATTCAAGCTAAAGTGAATACTTTACGAGATATTAATTAAATAAGAATGTTTAATTGCTTATTATATAAGTTTAATCTTTAATTAATTGCTGTGATTATTATTTACAGTTGCCAGTAAAACCATTTTTAATACGGTTTTGCTGCAGTTTGTGACCTGATTTAATAAGTTCGCTTTTGATATAAGCAAGCGTTTTTTTCGGGGTCTGGACTTGTAATTGTTTTGCGATAGCATTAACTTTTGATGTGTTACCTGATGCTGCATAATTTTCACCAAGCGCAAGCAGTGCCACTGAATTGCGCATGTTATGTTCATTTTTTGCTATATTTTCTAATGTATTAAGACCAGACATATCACAAACATCTAGTTTCTCAGATGCTTGGATTAAGTCTTCTCCTAAAACCATATTACCCGCGGCTTCTTTTATTGAGTTACACCCTGTAAGTACTGCACTTGATAATAGTAGTGTAATTAGAATCGACTTTTTCATCATAAATCCTTTAATTGTAGGTAATAATAAAATCTATAACGACACAATTAATATGACGTAATAAATAATATATATTTAAATTAGTTATTCACTGAATATCTGAATAGGAGGTAGATGCTAAAGATTATTTATATTACACGCAAATATATACAGGGTTATATTTTTATTGGCTGTAAATTATTATTTACATAAATGAGAATTATTATTGTTTGTGTTCGAATGTGAAATTATATTATATTGACGCAATATTCATGTTTACTTTTATGTTACATTTTAATTGTCGTTAAATATTATTTGGTTAAATCTTATCAGCTTCATTTTTATCTTCAAAAAAGTATTATTTAGCCTTTAAATGTAAAATATTTTATTGTAACGATGAAGGTTTTTAATTAATGCGTGGTTTGGTTGAAAAATGGCCGTCTTGTTGTTGGTTTTTTGTACTTAAAATAAGATGATATAAATTAACGCCCTTATAGATAGGGCATTATGTTGATGCTATGGCCGTTAATTCGCGTCGGTTAAGTTGAGTAAACTTTCTAACTCACACCAACATCCACCACACCCCGTCCCTGCTGTTGTTATACGACTTAAGGTAGACACATCTTGTACTTTTTTATTAGTAATAGTGTCAATAAGTTGTTGTTTGGTTATTTGTTTGCAAGCACAAACTATGTCTGTGTCGGTAAGATTATCTTCGCCATTGAGAAACTGATGTAATTTTAGTTCGTTACACTCATAGCCAATAATATTAGACGACGAGGTGAGATAGTGGCTATTACTATAAGGACGAATGAGCAGTGAACTAATACAACGATTATTTTCGATCACGATTGCTCGACGGCTATTGTGGGTGATAGCACGTAAGTGGTGTTGGGCTGGATGCATAAAATAAGTCATTAATATTTGCTCTAGGGCACTTGGCGTAAGGTTTGAGCTGAGACAATATTGATAACCCGCTTTAACCTTTTTACATACCCAATAGAGTGCTGTTGGTGATGGTAAGTCAGCTAATGTCACGGCTTCTGTCGTCGTTAAAATAGCATCAGTGGTGTAGGTGAGTGGTGTTAGTTGAACCGCTGTTGCTTTAAATTGCGGCTGGCCAGAAATAGGATCGCATTGTTCGTCGATGAGGGCGCAGACACTACCTGATGATGACGTTTGTTGGGTCCAATGAATGGCAATAAAAACCTGCCTAGGTTTAACTTCAGTACTAATACGTACGCGAAAAATAGCTTTGCTGTATTGACTCGTTACTGTGACTAATTGATTATTACTGAGCTTATAGTGGTCAGCATCTGTTGGATGGACAGATATCAGCGGTTCTTGAATATGGCCGGCAAGAGAAGCCGAAAGCCCTGTACGAGTCATCGTGTGCCATTGGTCTCGAATTCTGCCTGTATTAAGTAATAGCGGGTAGGCTGTTGAATGATGAGTGATGGGAGGGCGATAAGGCGTTGCAATAAAGCAAGCTTTACCATCTTGGGTAGGAAAAATGCCATCACTAAATAACCGCTGCTGGTTAATACCATCATCATTAATTGGCCATTGCTGCGGTAACAAATTATCGTAATCGTGGGCTGTTAGGTGGCTAAGTCCACTGAGATTAAGTAGCCGTGGCGTTTGGTGAGGGTGATTATTTGTTGCCGTTAAAGCGACGTGCTCTGCAAATATTTGTGCTTCATTGGTGTAATTAAAACTATCACCAAATCCCATTCTTTGAGCCACCTGAGTGATTATCCACCAATCAGGTTTAGCTTCACCTTGAGTCGGCAATAAGCGTCGCTGACGGGAAATATAGCGTTCAGAATTAGTGACGGTACCTGATTTTTCACTCCAACCTTGAGCTGGAAGCTTAATCGTAGCGTGACGCAAAGTATCATTATTGTTGACGCAATCAGAGACAATTACACAAGGACATTGGGCTAATGCTCGATTAATTTTATTGCTGTTAGGTAAAGTTGCTGCTGGATTAGTAGCGATGATCCATACCGCTTTTATTGTGCCATTTGCAATAGCATCAAACATATCAACGGCTTTAAGACCGGGCTTAGTGGCCAAGTTATTAGTTTGCCAAAAGTCACTCAATAGCTGCCAATGATCTTGGCGTTCAAAACTAAGGTGTGCCGCTAATGTTGTCGCTAAACCGCCGACTTCACGTCCCCCCATAGCGTTAGGCTGACCTGTGATTGAAAAAGGAGTTGCTCCCAGTTTACCTATTCGTCCCGTTGCTAAATGACAATTGATGATAGCATTGACTTTATCTGTGCCTGATATTGACTGATTAACCCCTTGAGAATATACCGTTACGGTTCGAGGGTGGTTGGCGAAGAGTTGATAGAAAGTGCGTAGTTTTTCTGTATTGATCCCCGTTAATTGACTGACGTTTTCATCGTTACTCAAGGTCGCTGCCGTTGTTAATGCTGCTTCAATGTTATTGGTGTGCGCATTGATATATTCTTGATCAATATAGTTATTGTTATTTAAATAATTTAATAAGCCATTAAATAGTGCTATATCGCTACCAGGAGTAATCGCAAGGTGTAAATCCGCAATGTCACAACTTGCAGTATGGCGAGGATCAATCACCACAATTTTAGTGTTGTGCTGTTGTTGTGCTAGTTTAAGTCGCTGAAAAAGAATGGGGTGGCACCAAGCAAGGTTAGATCCAGTTAAAATTACCACGTCTGCCGCTTCTAAATCATCATAACAGCCGGCGACACAATCTTCCCCAAACGCACGTTGATGTCCAGCCACTGCTGATGACATACATAAGCGCGAATTTGTATCAATATTAGCGGTGCCAATAAAGCCTTTAGCCAGTTTATTAACGACGTAATAGTCTTCTGTGAGTAATTGCCCTGAAACATAAAACGCAACGGCACTAGGACCATAGCGATTAATAATAGATTGTAGCTGGGTAACCGTCTCATCCAATGCTTCATTCCAGCTAACGGGTTTATTTAATATTTGTGGTATTAGCATGCGGTTATCATTAGTAAGTGTCTCTGTTAAAGTTAATGCTTTAGCGCATAACTTACCTTTATTAGCTGGATGTTGTTCGTCACCTTTTATGTCAAGTTGACCTTGGTTATTTATTCGTGATTTTATTCCACAGCCTACACCACAATAAGCACAGGTTGATTTTACCCATGAGCTTTTATTATTCATTGATGATGGCTCCTTTATTTATTTAGATAAAACAAATAGTGCAGTTAATTAAAGGCAATATATGTACCAATAGTTTTTAAGTTATTGTTTGTTGTCTTTTGTAAATATTTAACTTGTTGATTTTATTGTTTATTTAAATATTCGTGTCGGTGGTTGTATTATTATCGTTTTTGTCAGCTTTTAATTTTTAATCATTTTGGTGCAATGCATTGTTAATAATGCACCATAATGGTGTTTGTTATTTTTATAGTGTGTTTTGTTTTTAGTGAATAAGTTTATCTTTATTTTTTAATTCAGCGTGTTGGCAGTGTTATTTATTATTTGTCTCGTGGTGGCATTAAGCTTGCTGTATAGATAAATAAGCAAAATAAAATAGGCGAAGTGAGTAAGCTTTCGTTAAAAATAATAAGAGGTGAACTGTGAAGCCATTGAAGCCGCAACAATATTCGCTAGTTACTAATGACGCTAAGATTCAATGGTGTCAGGTGACACAATCGATTGATGATCAACGTCAACGGGGAATAGTTACCTTAGTGGGGGCAGGTCCTGGTGATCCGGAGCTATTAACACTAAAGGCATTAAAAACTCTCGAAAATGCGGATGTAGTGGTTTATGACCGTTTAGTGAGTGCTGCAGTTATGGCGCTTATTCCATCTCATAGTCAAACTATTTATGTGGGTAAAGCCAAAGGCCAACACAGCATAACCCAATTAGGGATCAATCAGTTATTGGTACGGTTAGCCCAACAAGGGAAGCAAGTGTGTCGTTTAAAAGGCGGAGATGTATTTGTGTTTGGTCGTGGTGGCGAGGAAATACAATATTTACGCCAACATAGTATCGAGGTTGACGTTGTACCAGGTATTACTGCTGCAGGGGGGTGTAGCGCGTATGCGGGGATTCCACTAACCCATCGCGGGGTATCTCAAGGCTGCACATTAGTTACTGTACACACTGAAAGAGATCTTGAGGTTCAATGGCAAGCTTTAGCCAAGCTTAACCATACATTAGTGTTTTATATGGGATTATCTAAAGTTGAACTTATCTGCCGCCAACTCGTAAATGCGGGGTTAGTCGCAGCGACACCTGCAGCGATAATCGAAAAAGGGTGTACTGATGAACAGCGAGTGATTAAGGCCACCTTAGCAACGTTAGCTGAGCAAGTTAATCGTCATCAGATTGGCTCACCTGCATTGATTATTATTGGTGAAGTGGTGAGTTTGAGTGACAGCTTAGCATGGCATCAGCCCAGAATGGATGCACTTATGTTGATGAATAAGCCTCAGAAGTTGGCATAGAGAAGGAGATCATCATGGATAGAAAACGGATTGTTATTGTTGGTAATGGCATGGTTGGCCATCATTTTATTGAGCAGGTATTGGCATCTGATGGTGCTGATGGCATAGATTTAGTCACGTTTTCAGAAGAAGATCGTTTAGCTTATGATCGCGTCCAGCTCAGTCATTATTTTAATGATAAAACAGCGGCAGACTTAGCCTTAGCACATGAGGCAGATTATCAACAAGCAGGAGTCAGTTATCATATTAACCAACAGGTGACGGCGATTGATCGTGAACATAAATATATTATCACTGAGCAAGGAAAAAAGATTACTTATGATCAGTTGATATTAGCCACCGGATCATACCCTTTTGTCCCCCCGATTGCCGGTAATGATGCTGAACATTGTCATGTGTATCGTACTATTAATGATTTAAAAGCGATTGCAGCATCAGGTAAACAAAGTCGAGTAGGAGTAGTGATTGGTGGTGGCTTACTTGGACTTGAAGCTGCAAATGCACTGCAAAATATGGCACTGGAAACTCATGTGGTTGAGTTTGCGCCACAGTTAATGGCAGTACAGCTGGATGAAGGTGGTGGGGCGTTATTACGTCAAAAAATAGAAGCATTAGGCGTTAATGTTCATACTAGTAAAGCAACTGAGAAAATTGTTACTGGTGATCAATGCCGTTATAAGCTTATTTTTGCTGATGGTACTGAGTTAGATACCGATATGGTGGTGTTTTCTGCGGGCATTCGTCCTCAAGATGCACTGGCTAAACAGGCAGGATTAACCATAGGTGAGCGCGGCGGGATAGTGATTAATGATCAATGTCAGACCAGTGATGCTGATATTTATGCTATTGGTGAGTGTGCGTTATGGAATAACCGTATTTTTGGTTTAGTTGCACCAGGTTATAAAATGGCACGCGTTGCTGCTTCGACTGTGTGTGGTATTGATGCTGCATTTACCGGTGCTGACATGAGTACCAAATTGAAATTATTAGGCGTCGATGTTGCGAGTATTGGTGAAGTACATAATATTGATGCTTCTCAGGTATTTACCTTGTCAAATGATATTGAGCAGAGTTATCAACGGATTATTGCCTCAGAACAAGGGGATAAATTACTAGGGGCAGTATTAGTGGGTAATGTTGAGCAGTATTCTCAGCTATTGCAATTGACATTGAATCAATCGCCGTTACCGACGCCACCGTCATTATTATTAATGCCAGAGGCGTTAGCAGCGACCACACAAATGACAGCTGTTGATGATGTGGTTGGCGATAAGGCACCAGTATGTTCATGCTTTGATGTTAATAAAGGTCAGATTTGTCAGGCGGTTGCTGATGGTTGTGTCGATATGGCTCAACTTAAAACCATGACTAAAGCGAGTACTGGGTGTGGTGGATGTGCCAGCTTCGCTAAACAAATACTGGAAACTGAGTTAGCGGCGTTAGGGCATCAAGTTAATCACCATTTATGTGAGCATTTTAGTTATAGTCGTCAGCAATTGGCCGATATCATTCGAGTTAAAAAGATCAAAACGTTTAGCGCCTTATTAACTGAATATGGCTCAGGGTTAGGCTGTGATATCTGTAAACCTGCTATCAGTTCAATTCTCGCCTCATTTTGGAATGATTATATTCTTGAACCACAACATGTCGGTCTGCAAGATACCAATGATATTTACCTTGGTAATATGCAAAAAGACGGTACTTATTCTGTTGTACCTCGTATTCCTGCTGGTGAAATTACCCCCGAAAAACTGATTATCTTAGGACAAGTTGCCCAACAATTTAAACTCTATACCAAAATAACCGGCGGACAACGGATTGATTTATTTGGAGCACAGTTACACCAATTACCTCAAATTTGGCGGTTACTTGTTGATGCAGGGTTTGAAACTGGACACGCTTATGGCAAATCGGTGCGAACAGTAAAATCGTGTGTAGGATCAACTTGGTGCCGTTATGGTATGGCCGATAGCATGGCGTTTGCGATTGATCTTGAAAATCGTTACAAAGGCTTACGATCCCCGCATAAGCTTAAGTTTGCCGTTTCTGGTTGTACTCGTGAATGTGCAGAAGCTCAATCAAAAGATATTGGCGTGATTGCCACTGAAAAAGGCTGGAATTTATATGTGGCTGGTAATGGCGGTATGCGTCCCCGTCATGGTGATCTATTTGCATCGGATCTCGATAACGACACTTTGATCAGTTATATCGATCGCATATTAATGTTTTATATCCGCACTGCCGATAGGCTGCAACGAACCTCAGTATGGCTAGAAAACCTTGAGGGTGGAATTGATTATTTACGCCAGGTCGTCATTGATGATGCGTTAGATATTAACGTTGAACTTGAGCAAGAAATGGCATCTAGTTTAAGTAATTACCAATGTGAATGGAAAACTACGCTTGAGTCACCGCAAGAGCTACGTCGGTTTCAGCATTTTATTAATAGTCGTCAACCTGATTTGGGCTTGGCTTATCATACTGTTCGTCAGCAGCGTACCCCCATGACTTGGCCTAAAAGCGGTGAGCCTATTACGATCGTTAATATTACTGAATAAGGATAAATGATGATTAATCAATGGATTACTGTATGTGATGAAAACGATTTATATCTTGATGCTGGGGTGTGTGCGTTAGTCAATGGTCACCAGATAGCACTCTTTTGGTGTGGTCATAATAATACTCTGTATGCGATTAATAATTATGACCCGGTTGGTAAAGCGAATGTGCTTTCAAGGGGTATTCTTGGCTCACTAAACGGCACAGTTGTCGTGGCTTCGCCGTTATATAAACAACATTTTTGCCTTGAAAGTGGTCAATGTTTAGAGCTCGCTGAAACCTTAGTACCTACATACCCAGTGCGACGTTATAACGGTAGTGTTCAGGTGCAATTGATCGTTTCTTTACTCGGTAAATAGGGAACAGTGATGTCAAATTATATTAAGTTTAATTTGTTCTCTTTTCGCGGCAAGATGAAAATACTCCATATAAGTTGGTTGGCATTTTTTATTACCTTTATGGTGTGGTTCAATTTCGCACCGCTGCTGCAAGCGGTAAAAACCTCTTTAGGATTAACCACAGAACAAATAAAAACCTTATTAATATTAAATGTAGCGTTAACTATTCCTGCGCGGGTTGTAGTTGGTATGCTCACAGATAGATATGGGCCTCGAATAGTGTATAGCTTGCTATTAGTACTATGCGCGATTCCTTGCTTTGTATTTGCGTTTTCAACCACCTTTATGCAAGCCGCTATAGCGCGTTTTGCACTTGGCTTTATTGGGGCTGGATTTGTTATCGGTATTCGATTGGTGTCGGAGTGGTTTCCACATCATGAATTAGGGACTGCGGAAGGTATTTATGGTGGTTGGGGTAATTTTGGCTCTGCGGCGGCGGCGTTTACATTACCAACATTAGCATTATGGTTTGGTGGTGATGAGGGTTGGCGTTATGCCATGGCTGTTACGGGTGGCTTAAGCGTTATATTTGGCGTGATATTTTATTTCACAGTAACAGATACTCCTAAAGGTGCAACGTATTATAAATCAAAACATATTGGTGCAATGGAGGTGACATCTCGAGGAGATTTATGGTTATTAATTATTATGAAAATCCCGATGTATGCCGCGATGGCGTTATTGGTGTGGAAGCTGTCATTACCTGCGATTGGTATGTTAAGGGCTGATATTAGCAATGGTATTTATATCGGCTTAGTTGGATTTTATTTATTTGATATTAAACAACTGTGGCAGGCTAATCGAAAGATATTAATTAAGCCAGTACCAACCATACACCGCTACTCTTTTCGACAAGTTGCGGTGCTGAATGTGTTGTATTTTACGACCTTTGGTTCTGAGTTAGCGGTGGTCTCCATGTTACCGTTATTTTTTGCAGATATATTTACTTTAACACCAGTTATGGCTGGAGTGGTTGCGTCTTCTTATGCGTTTATGAATTTGGTTTCTCGTCCTGGTGGTGGTTGGTTGTCAGATAGATTTGGCCGTAAATCAACCTTGCTTATTTTAACCGCTGGTTTGGCAATAGGCTATTTGATAATGGCAAATATTAGTGCCAGTTGGCCATTATGGGTCGCAGTAGCAGCAGCAATGATTTGTTCTTTTTTTGTTCAGTCCGGTGAAGGTGCTGTGTTTGCAGTAGTGCCATTGATTAAACGGCGTATGACAGGTCAAATCGCAGGGATGACAGGTGCTTATGGCAATGTTGGTGCTGTGTGTTATTTGACTATTTTATCATTGGTTGAATACAGTACCTTTTTTGTCATTATTGCGTTGACAGCCATATTAGGTTTTGTGGCGTTATTGGCATTGAAAGAGCCCTCGGGGAAAATGGCAGAGATTAATGATGATGGTAGTGTGACTTTAATTGATGTGGGTTAATGGTGCCGTTGAATAAGGAATAGTGCGATGGGATCAAATCTGGCAGTGTGTTGTGGCGGTTATTCTGATGCTGGAACAAAGCCGCAGAATCAGGATGCTTTCGCGGTGTTATCGCCTTCAAAAACGGTTGAGTTACAACATAAAGGGGTCGTCGCTTGTATTGCCGATGGGGTTAGTTGTAGTCATCGTAGTTATATTGCCAGTCAATTAAGTGTTACTCACTTTATTGAAGACTATTTAGCTACCGCGACCACACTATCAGTAAAAGATGCTGCTTCTTCAGTATTAAATACACTTAACTTATGGTTGTTTCATCATGATCAACAAGCAGGCTTACCACAAGATGCAGCTGTGACTTCATTTTCAGTGGTGATTATTAAATCTAATACTGCTCATATATTTCATATTGGAGATTGTCGCGTTTATTTATGGCGTGATAATGATTGTCGTTGTTTAACCCAAGATCATCGCCGTAATCATCATGATGGTCAACATTACCTTACTCGCGCACTTGGTATGGACTCACACTTGCAAGTGGATTATCAGGCAGTAGCATTAAATGTGAATGATAAAGTAGTAATGACCACTGACGGCGTTCATGATAGCTGTGATGTTCCACAATCTCTTGATAAGATGTTCCATTCTGCTAAAACACTTTCATCTACTCCAGCTACTTCATCGTTATTTACTCAACAACGGCGACGGTGTTTAGAGCAACAAGCACATCAGTTAGTGACGAATGCACAGCAACAAGGATCACAAGATAATGCCAGTTGTGTGATCTTAGATATTGTAGCATTACCGATGTTAGCCCTTGATGAAGTACTCGCCGAATATGTCAATAAAACCATTCCAGTGGCACTTAATGTGGGGCAACGGATTGATCAATTTGTTATTTGTCGAGTACTTGATGCTGGATGTCGAAGTCATATTTATTTAGCACAGTCAGATGACGATAACGGTTATTATGTGTTAAAAATGCCATCACCTAATATGGTTGATGACAGTGAATATCTACATTGTTTTGTGCGTGAAGGTTGGCTTGGGCAGCAATGCCAACATGTTGGTGTAATGAAAATATTTAACCATAATGCACAGTCAGTGTTTCTTTACCATGTGTGTGAGTTTGTTGAAGGTTTAACCCTGCGGCAATGGATGATAGATAACCCCCTGCCATCATTGACGACAGTAAGAGTGATTGTTGCTGAAATTGTGACAGTTATACGTACTTTGCAACGACAGGGTATTTATCACGCCGATATAAAACCCGATAACATTATGTTGCGTCCTGATTTAAGTGTGACCTTGATTGATTTTGGTAGCGCGTGGATCAATGGCTATCAAGAATTAGTTTCAACACTTACCGGTTATCATCCACATGGAGATTTAAATTATTTAGCGCCAGAATGTCATGCTGGTGGAAAACCATCATTGCTAAGTGAGCAATTTTCGTTAGGTATTGTTATCTATGAAATGCTTACTGGTTCATTACCATACCAACGCTTGACGCCACATTCTGTTGCACCTGTAGCAATGAAAATGGATTACACTGCGATAAGGCGCTACCGACAAGATTTACCGATATGGTTAGAGTCTACTCTTAAGAAAAGCTGTCATCCTTATGCCCAGTATCGCTATCAAGCACTCTCTGAGTTAGTGATGGCATTAAGTACCCCCGCCTCGTTATCCACCATGTTGCAGCAACCGTTAATTGAACGAAATCCGTTATTATTGTGGCAATGTATTAGCACAATATTATTGGTGATTGTGTTGCTACAAGGCTTTTGGTCATCATAAGTGTAAAGCAGCGTAAAGTTGAGTTGTGATGGTGTATTCAAAAAAATAGCTTTGCTAAACTACTATTCCTTTAAGGTATGTAGTGCTGGTTTATCCTAGCGCATGTTGTTGAATGTTCTAGGAAGTAGATCATGATAAAACGAACATTGGTTTCAATGCTGATTATTACCACGTTAGCATTTGTGGTTGTGGGCTGCGATAGCGATTCAAATGCTTCTCCCAATACGGCAAGTGCACCCGCGACGCAAGTTGAAACCCAAACCATCAAATCACGGACATTGATCAAGCAAGTTATGGGCTATGGGGTAGTTAATAGCGCTAATGTCGTGACCCTGAAAAGTTTACAAACTAATAAAATAACCGCAATTTTATTTAGTGATGGTCAAACTGTAGTGAAAGGACAACTGTTAGTTCAGTTAGATCCTCGAGTGGCTGCTGCTAAGGTAGCTCATGATCAGGCATTATTAGCGACGGCTAAATTAGCTTGGCAACGACAGGCGCAATTGAGCGCTAAAGGCGTTGTTTCCCGTAGCGCTTATGATGACAGTGAAAGTAGCTATAAGCAGGCATTAGCCTTGTTAACCCAAGATAAAACCTTGTTATCTGAATTAGCCATTAAAGCACCGTTTAATGGCGTGATTAGCCAAACGGATTATCATGTTGGTGATGTGGTGACGGTTGGTAATAGCATTGCTACCTTATATACCCCACACCAACTAACGGTTGAATATCAATTATCCGCACTACAACGACAAGACTATAAAATTGGTCAGCAGGTTGTTGTGAGTTCAGAACTGGTGCCATCAATTCAGGCTATAGGCACAGTGAGTTATATTGCACCGAATACCGCTACTGGGTTAGTGACGTTGAAAGCACAGTTACCGCCAGATACCCCATTTTCTCCAGGGCAAAACATTAAAGTTGTGCAACAAACACAATTATTACCTCATCAAGTAACGATTCCTACATCCGCTTTAATGACCAATATCCAAGGCGCACAAGCGTTCGTGGTCGTTAATAATAAAGCGCGTTTACGTGACGTTAAAGTCGGGGGGTATTACGATGGTTATGTACAAATTGCTTCTGGGTTAGTGGCAGGAGAACAATTAGTTGTTAATGGTCAAAACTATTTACGTACTGATCAAAAGGTCACAATTGTTAACCCTAAACAGCCTCAAGTAAAAGCGCAATCGCAAGCAGGTAAAGCATGAAGTTAACTGAACTTTGCGTACGCCGTCCGGTGCTATGTACCGTATTGTGGTTAATTCCAGTATTTATTGGATTGCTGTTTTGTCAAAAATTACCGTGGCGTTATACCCCTCAAATTAGCCAATCTAAAATTCAAGTATCAGTACATGATAGTGCGCTTGCTGCACAAAACATGATGACTGAAGTGTTGATTCCAATTCAAAATGCGATTGCTGGTACCGAAGGGATCAGCCACTTATCAGCGACTGCGCGTCAAGGTCGTGGCAGTATAATTATTGATATTGCTGCCAGTATTGATGAAAGTGAAATCGATACTTTGGTGAGTGAGATCCATAATGATATCGGTAATATAGAAAGTAAGTTACCCGATGATATTTCTCCGCGTGTTTCCAAATCAGATGATCAGGGTATGCCTGCAATGCTGATTAGTTTAACGCCAGGACCGCATCAAGCTGAATATGAATTTCATCAATATGGTATCGATACACTGTTACCTCAGTTAGAACAATTACCTGCCGCTGGGGCCGTCAGTGTTGCTCCTAGTTCTGGGCAATCCGTTTTAATCACTTTAAACCCAGATAAAGTGCAATATTACGGTTTGACGTTAAATAATGTCATTAATAAGATCGCTGATGTTGATAGTATCACTGCGCTAAGTGGTCAAACATCTGGTTCTCAAAGTCAATATCAATTGGTATCGACTGGGGCGATTTCAAATTTAAATGATATTAAAAATACTATTGTTGCGATGTATAACCAGCAACCCGTTCGGTTGTCACAGGTAGCAACGGTTGTCATTGGTACTCCAAGCAGTCAGCTTGAGATAAAGCCACTGGTTGATTTTTCAAACCAAAGTGCGATGTTGTTTGTGCTTAATCCCCAGTATACCGCGACCGCAAATCCATTAGTGTTATCGCAGCAAGTTCATCAGTTACTTAATTCAACAACCTTGCCAAGTGGTATGAAAGCCACGGTATTATTGGATAAATCGACTTTTATTATTACGTCACTCAATGACGTCTACTTTGCGATTGGTCTCGCGGTATTGTTAGTCGCTGGGGTTATCTGGCTATTTTTAGGTAATCTACGGATAGCGTTGATCCCGATTGTAACCATTCCAGTGTGTTTATCATGTTCGTTTATTATTCTCAAGCTGGCGGGGTTTAGTATTAACTCATTAACCTTATTGGCAATGTTATTGGCGGTAGGGTTAGTGGTTGATGATGCGATTGTGGTGGTTGAAAATGTTCATCGTCAGTTGCGGCATCATTCTTCAGTACGTAAAGCCACCGTTATTGCTTGTCGCCAAATTGGGTTTGCGATTATTGCTACTACGCTAACATTAGCAGCGGTTTATATTCCAGTAGGATTAGTTGATGGCATTACGGGACAGCTGTTTCAACAGTTTGCATTTACCTTAGCGGGTACGGTGGTTATTTCAGGAATCGTGGCATTAACGTTATCGCCAATGATGTGCAGTAAAATGATGAATCATCAACCGGCAGGTCGGTTTGAAGTGTGGATTAATGAGCAGTTAACTCGGCTGGCAATGGTTTATCAACGAGTGTTAGCTGCGACAATTGATTACCGCAAAACGACCTTAGTGGTGATGGTGGTTATTTTAGCCAGTAGCTATTGGCCATTTATGCAGACACCATCAGAAATGTTACCAGCTGAAGATTCGGGTCAAATATTTTTGTTTCAACCTTTAGTTGGCAGCAATGATGATGCGAGCGAACAAAAAATGATTGATAACATGAATCAACAATTACGCCAGATCCCTGATATTGCGCATGTGGCAATTTTAACCAGCAGTGACTTTATTCGTGGTTTTGTCACTTTAAAGCCTTGGGATCAACGCAAGTTATCGGCGTTAAAAATCAGTGAAATGATCAATGCTCGCTTAAAAGTGGGGGGCAATATGGTATTTACTGGCGTGATCCCTGCGATTGACACTGGCGGTGGTCGACGAGGCAATAGTAATGGTATTGACATAAATGTTAGTAGTAGTGCTGATGAGCAAACACTGGCAAAAGAAATGACAGAAGTTACTCATAAAATTCAGCAGTCGCCATTATTTGATCATGCAAGAAGTGCACTAAAATTCGATCAGAATCAATTTAGTATTAATATTAATCGTGTATTAGCGTCGCAATATGGTGTGTCGCTGCATAATATTCAGCAAGTGCTTAAGTTAGCAATGAGTGGTAAGTCATTCAGTAACGACATGAGTTACCAAGGTACAAATTATCCACTCCATTTGCAATTAGACTCAGCTTACACTTTAACGCCAGATGCGATAAAACAGCTTATGATCAGTAATAATAAAGGTATATTAGTGCCATTATCTGAACTTATTAGCATTAAAAATCAACTGGGTCCACGTTCTCTTGAGCAGTATGATCGTGCGACATCGGCTTCGTTATCAATTCGATTAGCCGATGGTGTCAGTATTGGACAGGGCATAAAGGCATTAAATCAATTGTTACCAAATGTATTACCCGCGAATGCGCGTTATAGCTATGTCGATAGCGCTAAGCAATATTTAGATGCTAACCAACAAATGTTATTCGTGTTTGTGGCGGCATTGGTATTTATTTATATGGTGTTGAGTGCGCAATTTGAGAGTGTGGTTGATGCATTAGTGGTAATGCTGTCATTACCAATTACGTTATCTGTAGCATTGTGGGCGTTATATTTTAGTGACTATAGTTTAAATGTGTATTCACAAATAGGGTTAGTCACGCTGATTGGTTTGATTTGTAAACATGGCATATTAATTACTGAATTTGCTAATGAATTACAGACGCAAGGCTTATCACCCCGTGAGGCTATTCTAGAAGCGACAAAAACCCGCTTAAGGCCAATATTAATGACATCACTGACCATGATTTTAGGAACCTTACCTTTACTATGTGAGGCTGGTCCTGGTGCAAATGCGATGGGATCGTTAGGGATAATTATTATTGCTGGAATGGCGTTAGGTATTGTTGATCCTTTATTTGTGGTGCCAAGTGTGTATTTGATGGTGCAAAAGTTAAAACGAACTAAAGCGCCGATTTCAACGCCAACCGTTTAAGTATACTTATACGCTAATGGTACTTGTTGCCATTAGCGTATTTTTATCGAGTTGCAATAAATTCAAAGCTGTATTGTTTAAGTGTGAAATAATTAATGGTGTACTCAAATAAACAACCGTCCGCTAATTCACCAGTAGATATTGCCTTAAGTAAGGGGGTTGTTGGCGTAACATTAAGCAGTTTAGCGAGTTCTCTATCAGGCATTTCTGGCATAATTGATTGATAACTATTAGCAATTTTGTAGCCTTTAGACTCAATATAGGCATATTTTGAAGCCATCATCACTTGCAAGGTAAGATCAGGAAAGAGGGCGACTGGCATATAAGTTCGCTCCATCATTTCAGGCTCCCCATCAATATTACGGATACGTACAATATGATAAACTCGTTCATTAGCTGTGAGCTTTAATTTTTCTGCAACAATCGAGTCTGGTTCTAATATTTCAAATGTAAGAACATCAGAAGATGGGGTTTTACCCTGTGCATTAAGTTCCTGATAAAAACCACGTAATGCAATTGCATTATGTGTTGCTTTACATGGATTTTTTACAAATGTTCCACGTCCCTTAATACGTGTTACTACCCCTTGTTCAACAAGTAGTGCTAATGTTTTACGCACAGTGACGCGGCTGACACCATAACTATGTTGTAATTCTAGTTCAGTTGGTAGCATATCCCCCTCAGTATAAATTTGAGATTGAATTTTCTCAAATAGATCATCAAATATGCGTAAATATATTGGTTTCAAAACGTATTCTCTCTAATCACAGTAGCCTTAGTATACCTAAATCTTGATATCTTCGTCCTAAAAGTTCTTTGAGATAGACATTATTGCCATTATTAAATGATACATATTGAATACATTTGACCGTGTGCGTGTTGTGTTCTATATGATGCCTGTGTTGATGCAGGTTTTTATTTGTTTGTATCTTTTAAATCAAAGTCTTGTTGTTTATTTTATGTTATTTTTGAGTGGGTTTCCTATTATTGAAGCCTATATTTATAGTGATGGCGATCATATAAATCACAATTGAAGTTTTAAATGTATCCTATATGTTTTATTGTGTTGGCTCTTTCTAATACATATATAGAACATTAAGGATGACGTATGGAACGTAAAAATCTTACAATCGTTGGTGGTGGCTCGACTTACACTTTAGGCATTTTGATGAGTTTGATTGAAGAAAAGGTTACTTTTCCGCTCAAGTCTATTCGTTTTTATGACATTGATAGTGAGCGTCAGCGGTTTAATGCCGAAGCGGCAAAAATACTGCTACAAGAGCTATACCCTGAAGTAGAAGAAGTGATTTATACCACCAATAAGGAAGTGGCTTTTACTGGAGCGGATGTGTTGTTTTTACAAATTCGAACTGGTGGTTTAGAGATGCGCGAAAAAGATGAACAAATTGCGCTTTCTCACGGCTGTGTTGGTCAAGAAACCTGTGGTGCTGGTGGTATGGCTTATGGACTACGTTCTATTGGCGATATGATTACATTGGTTAAAGATATTCGCCAGTACGCACCAGAAGCTTGGATTTTAAATTATACGAATCCAGCCGCTATTGTGGCAGAAGCAACAACCAGAGTGTTCCCTGATGATAAAAAGCTAATTAACATGTGTGATATGCCTTGTATTATCATGGAAAGTTATGCCGATATGCTAGGTTGTGAGTTATGGGATCTTGTACCTGAGTATTTTGGTCTTAACCACTATGGTTGGTTTACACGCATTTTACATCGTAATGGCGAAGATCTTACTCAAAAGATAAAAGACTGTATTATTAACCAAGGTTTTTCGGCAACGTCGAACTTTATTGCCAATGAGCCATCATGGCAAGAAACCTTTAAAAATATGCAAACCATGCTAAAAGATAACCCTGAATTCTTACCTAATACTTATTTGCAATATTACTTATATCCTCAGAAAATGGTGGCAAAAGAAGATATAAATAATACTCGTGCGCGTCAGGTTATTGATGGTAGAGAAAAAGAAATGTATACCATCTGTAAAGATATTATTGATAGCGGTACGGCTGCGAATGCAAATTTAGAATCAGATACACATGGCGTTTATATGATTCGTGTCGCTGAATCGGTAGTGTTCAATAAAGGTTATCGTTATCTTTCTATAGTAAAAAACAACGGTATTATTAGCAATCTGCAAGACGATGCTATGGTTGAGGTTCCAGCATCGTTGTATAGTGACGGTGTTAAACCTTATGCTATTGGAGAAATTCCAACTTTTCAAAAGGCAATGATTGAAAGCCAACTTGGATATGAGAAGCTTGTTGTCGATGCATGGTTTGAAGGTTCACGCCAAAAATTAATTAATGCTTTAACATTAAATCGTACTGTCATAAATGTACCTACAGCTATAAAGATTGTTGATGATGTTTTAGCGGCAAATAAAGCATATCTTCCTCAGTTTTTTAATGATAATAAATAACTAAATATAATTATTAATATAGTATAGCTGCAATAATATAGCTATTGTTGCAGTTATTTTTATATTTGTATTGAGGTAAATATGAAAATAAAAGTAATTAACAATGCCGATGATTTCGGTTATTCAAATGCTATTAATTACGGTATTATTGATGCGCATGTGCAAGGAATATTAAATTCAACAACTATAATGGCAAATATGCCAGGGTTCGAACATGCAATACAACTATACAAACAGTATTCGACACTCGCTATTGGTGTGCATTGTAATTTAACCTGTGGAAATCCTTTATCAAATAATAATAAATTAATCGATGAATCAACAGGTTGTTTTTTTGGTAGAAGCCGATATTACGAAACGGATATGGATATTGATCGCCAAGCAATTTATAACGAATTAACATTACAAATTGATCGAGTTTATGCTGCAGGAATTAGACCTACTCATTTAGACTCTCATCATCATATACATACCCATCCACAGATATTACCTATATTGGTTGAGTTAGCTGACAAATATCAGTTACCGCTTCGAAATGTTACTTGGCTTGAATCACAACAAGCAGGGAATATATTTAATTGTAATTATCAGCCGTCATTATGGTATAAAAATAAAGATATATTATCGACAAATAAAATACTTATTGATGCTTATTTAGATAAATGTGTGCCATTAGATAACTATGATGACCTTGATGATATTATCGTAAAACAAACTATAGATAGATTAGAAGAATGCCGAAATAAAAAAATAGAAGTGGTTGAAATAATGTGGCATCCCGCTTATTTAGATAAAAACATATGTCAGCATTCATCTGTTAATAAGCCGCGGATCTATGAGTTACAGGCATTATTAAGTGATAAGTTACGTGATTATTTTAAGATGAACTGTGTGTTGTGTGATTTCTCCGAATTAAACTAGATAATAAATAATACCTCTATTGATAATACCGTAATGGTGTTAACGCTAACTTCTTATTATAAATAAGGGACAATGATATGAGTCCTCTTGGATATTTCCAAAAGCTCGGTAATGCTATTATGTTTCCTATCGCAGTATTACCGATAGCTGGTATTTTATTGCGAATTGGTCAGCCAGATTTATTAGATATTGCATTTATCGCACAAGGTGGCCAAGCTGTTTTTACTAACTTAGCATTATTATTTGCGATGGGAGTCGCCGCTGGTTTTTCTAAAGATCATTCAGCGGCGGCTGCGATTGCTGCTGCTGTTGGTTATTTTATTATGATGGCAGCAATAAAAACATTGAATGTCGATATTGATCCTGGTGTTGCAGGTGGCATTGTTATTGGTGTTTGTGCTGGTCTGCTTTATAACCGTTTTCACGCAATTAAATTACCAGAGTTTCTTGGTTTCTTTGGTGGTAAACGTTTTGTTCCTATTATCACAGGGTTAGTGGCGCTGATTTTAGCTTATGTATTTAGTGTGATCTGGCCACCGATTCAAGGTGGAATTAACCATCTTGGAGAGTGGATCCTGACCAGCGGTGCACCTGGTGAGTTTGTTTACGGTGTTGCTAATCGTTTATTAATTCCGGTGGGTCTGCATCATATTCTGAATAGTATGGTTTGGTTTGTATTTGGTAGTTTCGATCCCGGTACTGGTAAAGTTGTGACCGGAGAAATTTCCCGTTTCTTTGCTGGTGATGCTTCAGCTGGACGTATTCTTAGCGGATTCTTCCCTGTGATGATGTTTGGCTTACCAAGTGCATGTTTAGCTTTTTATGTAACAGCAAAGAAAGAAAATAAAGCGATAGTCGGTGGAATGCTATTAAGTGTCGCATTAACTGCGTTCCTAACGGGTATTACTGAGCCTATTGAGTTTATGTTTATGTTTCTTGCTCCGGCATTGTATGTGATTCATGCAGTATTGATGGGGATCTCACTAGTTGTCGCTTCAATGTTGAATGTGCATATGGGCTTTAGTTTCTCAGCAGGATTAATTGACTATATTCTTAACTATAATGCACCTGCAGCGAAGAATGCATGGGAAATAATACCGCTCGGTTTTGCAATTGGCGCAGTGTATTTTGTGATCTTTGTTGCTGCTATTAAGATGTTTAATCTTAAAACACCGGGTCGTGAAGAGTTATGTCACCAAGCAGCTAAAGGTAAGCAAGATTATGATAGCCTTGCTGTTGATTATCTTGCAGCGCTTGGTGGGAAAGAGAACCTTACTGAGATCTCATCATGTATTACTCGATTACGGTTAGGTATCGTTGATCGTCAAATTATTGATGATGCGAAGTTAAAACAACTGGGTGCTAAAGGAGTCGTAAATGTAGGGCCTAAACATTTACAAGTTATCATTGGCTCACATGCTGAAGGCGTAGCAACCAAGATGAAAGCATTATGATCTTTACTGATATAACAACGTTTCTAACGTTGTAATTGAGCTAAAAATCCCCTTTAGTAGTATGTGATCTTTATTGCTACTAAAGGGATTTTCTATTTAATGTGTAATAAATAACTTTGTATGCCGTTTAAAAACATCTGTACTGCCAACATGAGTAGTATCATCCCCATTAAGCGCTCAATTGCTTTTAGACCTCGATCTCCAATCAAGCGTTCAAATACCTCACCAAACATTAAAATGATAGCTGATACGGCCCACGCTAATATTACAGCTAACGACCAATCTAACATTCTGCTGGTATCTTGATGAGCAAACAGGATCAAAGTGGCTAATAAAGAAGGACCCGCAAGAAGGGGGATAGCTAACGGTACAATAAAAGGTTCTTCTCCAGCAGCGGATTGTTTTTCTTGTTCTTGAGTAGGGAAAATCATTTTGAGTGAGATTAAAAAAAGAATAATCGAACCAGCAATAGAGATTGATTCGCGCTGTAATTTTAGGAAATTAAGGATGGATTCACCCGTAAATAAAAATAACAGCATAATGGCAAGCGCAATTAACAGTTCTCTAATTAGAATTACTCGCCGACGTTTTTTTTCTATATGACGCAGAAATGACGAAAAAACAGGTAGGTTACCCATTGGATCCATAATGAGAAACAACATGACTGCAGCTGAAAATATATCCATAAATGAGACTTTTAAATATGTATTTTGATAAAAGAAACACTATAGCATTATTGATATTATAGTTTGTTACTTTTGCTTATTATGCGTAACAAGTAGAATTTTTTTTCAACAAAAAATGATTTTAAAGCATTTTTTATCAACTAATACGATTAAATATGCATAATCATGTAACGAAGAAAACTGTTATTATACGTAAAATTAACTAAACTTGAGTTGATAGGCGAGGGGTCTTAAGGTTGATGTTCATCACCTTGTGGGTATTATTGGTGCGCTAGGTTAATTTGTATGGATACTAGCTATTTTGTGCTCAATAAAAAATAAACGTTGAGGGAAATTAACGTTTTTATATTGCTAGACAAATAGTTACAATTGGTTGATTGAAAATCAATCAAACGGTGCTTTATTTTTGTTGGTGAAAACGGCAGAATGAGCATACATTTGAGCTCTGTCGCCTATTTGAACTAATTTTTGATAAAATATATAGCAGTTTATCGAGTAGGTGGTAATGTCTCACCGCATTCCGAATTCTTAAAGTAAAAGGTTACAAATATGTCTGATGTACCAGAGTCTGTTGCAAACGTTGCCGCTGTAGCTCAGCCAGTTGCTGAATCTTCAGGTTCTATCTGGGGTTATGTTGCAGCAGGTAGTGTAGCGTTATTGGTGCTAGCGGGTATCTTCGCTTATCGTAAAATAAACCAACCAGCATTTGTTATTAAGCAGGTTCGTAAGAAAAACCTAAAAGAAATGAAAAAGCAGGGCACTGAAAACTCTGAGTTTATGGTTGATATGGATCGCTTACTAGATTCTATTCTGCGTTATACAACTGAAAATAAAAAGAAAGGTTCAGATGTAGTGACATTGCTTAAACCATTGAACGATAAAGAGCGTATTAAAACGCCACGTGATATGTATCAATCAATGATTTTCATTGCTAATGACATTAATGATGCGGCACTTGCTAAAGATTTGAAAAATAAATCAAAGCAAGTGAAATCAAGTTCAGCATTGATGGCAGGTTTGTTAAAGCGTGCAGGCATTAACTAATTTATTTTTAAGATAATACCGATACTTTGAAGGGCTGATTTATTCAGCCTTTTTTTATAATTGTTAATTATCATTATGCTGGTTGTGGTTGAAGTTTTTTTTCAAAATCATGACGAACAATATCGAGTGCAGACAATACTATTTTAGGATCAATAGCGTTATCTTCTAATATGCAAATTAGATCAACGGCTAATTTAATCTCAGCTGGCGCATTTTCTAATGGTGATACTGGGGAGTTACTCATTAATCAATCTCTGGTTAAGTGTTATTTAAGTGTAGCGTGTTAACTATATAGTATTGGTGTCAGTAAAATTAACCTTTTCTTTCTCGACGATTAATTTCTTCTTCTAGTTTTACTATCGCGGTTTGACAACGGCTTATACGTCCTTCTAATACAAGAACTTCTTTTTGTGATTGTTGTTGTTCAAACTGAGAACCACAGCGATTAAGTAATGTTTCTTTATCTCTTAACATAGATTTTAAACGTCGTTCCCAATCACGATGCTGATTAAGATCTTGGTAGATTTCATTAATAGATCGTCGTTTACTTACTGCCTGCTTAGGCTCATTTTTACGAATTTGCTGGGTGGCAAACTCTCGTTGAACGGCATGAATTTGAGCGATTAATTTTTCACAAACATGTTGTGTGCGTTCGGGCAATAATCGGCCAGCTTGTTGTTCTTTTTGTAATGCCGCTAATTCTTGTGCAATTTCTGTTACGCAAGGGGTTAATAACTTACTGCGATGACGAAATAATTGCTGATCAAATAATGGTCGTTGCGCTTCACCTCGTACACGGTCGGTTTCTGCAGCTTGGTGTTGTAACTGTTCAATGAGTGTTTGTAGTCGAGAAAGATCAATCATTGTAATACCTATAAATGGCGATTATTAAAACCAAGCTTGCCAAGCCAATTTAGCCGCAAGAATAAATACGACGGTAATAAAAACTGGACGAATAAACTTAGCGCCGAAATGAATCGCAGAATGTGCTCCGAGGTAGGCACCTATCATTAAACAGCCTCCCATAATTAAGCCTAATGCAATGTTGACATGGCCTAAAATAATAAAAGTCACCAATGAAGTAATATTGCTGGTGAAATTCATCGCTTTAGCAAGGCCACAAGCACGTAGCATATCTAATCGATATAATACTAAGCTTGATACCGTCCAAAAGGCGCCAGTTCCAGGACCGGCTAAACCATCGTAAAATCCTAAACAGGATCCTTGCAGCCACTGTTTACATTTAAATGTTTTAGTCACCGTAGGAAGTTGGGTTTGATCTGGATTTGGATGAGGATGCCATAAGCTATATATTGCAACGGCAAAAATAACTAGAGGTAGCGCTTTTTCTAACCAAGCACCACTGATGAGGTTAACGATAAGAGTGCCAATAATTGCCCCGAGAAAGGTTGCAACAAAAGATGCTCGCCAAAATAAAGGGTTAAATAATTGCTTTCTATAATAGGTCCATGCTGCCGTTGATGAGGCAAAACTGGCAGCCAACTTGTTGGTGCCAAGTGCAATATGCGGTGGCAGGCCAAGAGAAAGTAGGGCGGGGACGGTAAGCATACCACCACCGCCAGCTACAGCATCAATAAAGCCAGCTGCTAATGCAACAATGCCAAGTATTAGTAAGGTACTTAGCTCAATCATATCAATCATTTAAATGCTTTTTATTATGGTTAAGATGATTAGTTGTATTCAATAACGCGTTTAAATGGAGGCAAAGAATCGAGCAGTGCTTTTCCATAGCGTCGATTGATAATACGACGATCTAAAATGACCACTCTACCAGAGTCGAGTTCTTTTCGCAGCAAACGACCCACTGATTGAATCAGTTTTTTACTGGCTTCAGGTACTGAAATTTGTAAAAAAGGATTACCACCACGGCTTTCTATATATTCAGCGTGTGCTTCTTCGACGGGAGAAGTCGGCACGGCAAACGGAATTTTGGTAATAATCAAATTCTTTAGTAAATCACCTGGTAAATCAAGCCCTTCAGAAAAACTACCGGTACCAAATAAAATGCTTGGCAGACCGTTTTTACAATTTTCTTTATGTTTTTTTAGGGTTTCATTGCGTGATTCTTCACCTTGAACTAATAATTGCCATTTGTTTTTCTTGGCGAGTGGGCGCAGTGCATCAGCGACTTTATTCATCTGCCAATAAGAGGAAAAGAGCACTAAACTTGCTGTTTCTCCTTCAAGGTATTCGGGTAAGACTTCAATCAGCAAATCGGTAAATTGTTCAGCTTGAGGCTCAAGTTTTAATGCCGGAATGACTAAACGGGCATTATTTTGATAATCAAACGGTGATGCTAATGCGAGAAAGCGGGTACCTTCTGTTTCTGATATTCCAGCTTGGCGGCAGAAGAAGGTGAATTGATTTAATGCGCGTAATGTTGCTGAGACTAAAATCGCACCAGCTGCACGACTCCATAGTAATTGATCGAGTCGATAACCAACCTCTAATGGCGACACTTCAATAATGTAATCATTTTCACGTTCAGGGCTTTTTTCTATCCATCGCGCGAGTGGTGCCCCTTTTTTATGGTTTGGTTGTGCCATAAGTGACCAAACTTTTTCTAAGTTTTCAAGGCGTTGTAAATAAAAACCAGTTTCAGTAAGTGCTTGCTCACCTAAGCGAGGAATAATGATGTTTTCTTTAGTACGCTCTGCGATAAGATCTTGGATTTTACCTAATGATTGTAGCGCTTTCTTACTGGCTTCTTTACAACCTTTAGCTTCTTCTTCGAGCCATTGTGGTAATTCACCATGCTCAAAGCGATAGACGCCATCTTTGTTAAATTTGCTTGCGTCAATATTATTAGCAATTTGGTTTAAGGTCGGTACCAAGTGTTGAATACTGTCCTGAATCGCGTTCTGAAATCGATTGGCTTTTTGGTAATCAGCTAATTCAGCAAATTTAGATACAATTTGATTGAGCTTTTCAAGCCAAGTTGCCGCCCCTTTTAAACTTGCAGCTGCTGAGGAGAAATCACGCGCAACTTGTGGTAAATGGTGTGCTTCATCAATCACATAAATAGTTTGTTCAGGTTCCGGTAGAATAACACCGCCGCCTAACTCAATATCAGCCATTAGTAATGCATGGTTGGCAACAATCACATCTGCTTTATCGAGGTGCTCACGTGCTTTAGCAAATGGACAGCTACGATGTTTTGGCATTCCTGCATGACAACTGTGTTTATCTGCCATTATTTGTTGCCATACTTTATCAGGGATCGTTGTTGGCCAACTATCTCGATCACCATCCCATTTATTTTGCTCGGTCGCTTTTAGCATGCGCTTGAGTAAGTCGAGATCTGATTTTTTCGGCTTTTCTTCCCACATCCCCAGTTGTAATTCACTATCTGTTGAACAACTAGCTTCTAATTTATGGTTACAACAATAACGTTGACGACCTTTAGCGAGAATAAAACTAAATTCACGGGGAAAAATCTGGTTAAACAGGGGTAAGTCTTTGGTGATTAATTGTTCTTGCAGAGCAACTGTCGCGGTTGAGATCAATAGTTTTTTATTGTTGAACAACGCAAATGGAATTCCACCAATTAAATAAGCTAGCGATTTACCGATACCCGTCCCTGCTTCAGCCACCAGAATGCGATTTTTTTTGTGGTATTCACCCGCAAGTGTTTTAGCAATTTCTGCGACTAAATAATTTTGTGCGCGACGAGGAATAAAGTTATCGAGTTGATGGCCAAGGTTGGTGTAACACTGTTTGATATCGCTTTTTATGGTGTTGTGCAGCATGGTTGAAACTTCATTAGGACCGGGAAATGCATTATAGCATGAAGCGCTAAATGTGAGCGGTAACAAAATTTAAGCTATTTATGTTTTAAAGTGAGGGGTTGCTCACGATTTTTTATTTCAGTTACATTTGCTTTGTCGTTGCAATCTGTATGCAAAATAAAATTCCATAAATGAAACTGTTTGCTAGTTTTTTGTTCTGAGGTTTGTTATTTATTGAGTTTATTAGTTATGCAAAACACATTTATTTACAGCTATTACAGTAATGTTAATTGCATTTTTTTACTTATTTTATTGTGATTAATATCGACCTATTATTTCTTAAGTTATTGTTTTTGTGATGTGTTTTATGTTTTTTTATATTTAATTTAGATTATTTGACAGAAATATTGAACTTCTGTCAGGATGTGAGCCATAAAGTACTCCCCCAGAATATTTCACTGTATTGTTTTTAAAACAGTACATATATCAGGGGAATATAAAGGACAGGGAATCTCAGGATTGAGATTTACAACAATAAGAAAGGCAGTGGACATATCATGAAAAAAACTCTATTAGCTCTAGCAGTTCTAACTGCAGCTGGTTCTGCAAATGCTGGCATCAATCTTTATGACGCAAACGGCGTTAAAGTTGATTTGTCTGGTGCTGTTGAAGTGCAACTTTACGATAACTTTGAGAAGCACGGTGACTCAACTATCCGTCTAGATGATGGTGATTTAGCACTTAACGCAACAGTTGCTGTGTCTGAGAACCTAAACGTTGTTTCTGGTACTGCATTCAAATACGAAAGCCGTGAGCTACAGAACTACGAGCTATGGGCTGGTTTTTCTGGTGACTTCGGTACACTAACATTTGGTCGTCAACTTCTAATTACTGATGATTCAGGTATCGGTAAAGATTACGAGCTAGGCGCTGGTCAAATTGATTGGTCACAAACTGAAGGCGACCGTGTTGCTAAGTACGTTTACGATAACGGTACTTTCTACACTGGCGTTTCTCATGAAATGGATAATAACAACAGCACAACAATTACTGATGGTCGTGTTGGTTTCCGTACTGGCGGTTTAGATATCCGTGCATACGGTTATGACGGTAAGCGTATTGGTCTTAAAGGTCTAGTTGAAAACGGTCAAGATGCTAACGGTCAGCCAATCATTATTCCTGGTAAAGCTGGCGAAGATATCCGTGGCTACAACCTTGAAGCACAATATGCAATGGGTGCAATCAACCTAGCTGCATCTTTTGGTCAAATTGAGTACAAAGCTGCTGATACTAAAGTAACAGAGAAGAAGATTGATCTGTACGAAATCAACGGTTCATACACTATCGACAAAACAACAATGGCACTTGGCTATGTTCGTGGCGAAGATAAAATTGCTCACGGTAACGTAATCAACAACGTATACGCAAACGTAACACAGCAGCTGCATAGCAATGTACGTGCATATGTTGAAGTTGGTTATGCTGACGATAAGAAAGATTCTTTAGAAGATTTCGGTTACGTTGCTGGTCTAGAAGTTAAATTCTAATTAAGCCATAACGTATTGATTGATAAAGCCGCCTTCTTGGGCGGCTTTTTGCTAGGTTCATTTTTGCCGATAATCATTGCTATCACGCTAATGTATAGTGGTAGTGATAACAATGATCAGCCAATAAAATGTAGATATATTAAGGATCAATAATGAAAAAAAAATTATGGCTATTAGTGGCGCTGTTTTCAGCGACGACCCAAGCGGCAACCTTATCTGTAGCGGATAAGATTGAGTTATTAGCTATTGATGGTAAAGAAGTGCAAAGCCAAGGTTGGTCGACGGTCGATAGTGTTGAATTATCGGAAGGTAAACACCAAGTAGTGGTGCGTTTTGATGGTGAAGTTAAGCGTGGATCAAAATCAACGATTTATACAACTCGTCCTTATTTATTTGAGATTGATTTAGCGAAAACTGATGTTGAAATTACGTTGCCGCGTCTAACGACTGAATCACAAGCAAAAGCTTTTTTTGAACGAGGCGCTAAGTGGCAATTAGCTACCGAGGACGGTGCGGTACAACCATTAGTTGGTGTTGAACTACAAGGCGAAGGTTTTGCTGCTTACAGTGATATTGAAGCGCTCGTTGCTGCTTATAATAGTGATAATGGCATTGTTATTGAAAAAGGTAATGCGGTAGATTTACAACAGGTTGCCGTTAGTGTTGATAATAAAACGGGTAAAGTTGAAATTACGGGTGATGCTTTAACACAGCTAAAAATGTGGTACACCAAGGCTTCAAATAATGATAAAAAAGCATTTAAAATCTGGATGGCAGAAAAAGACTTTAATTAAGCAATTAGAGAGATTAATCATTCACTACTGATGTAACCAAGTTGTAGCTTTAACGTAAAAGGCAACCGAGGTTGCCTTTTATTGGTTGATATTTAAAGTATAGCCTTTAGCGATATTTAATCATGGTGATAACGACTATGCTCACGACATGCTTTACATCGAGGTTGAGCGGGATCTTGTTCAAGATCACTGTATTCAATCTCTTCTTCGCAGTCGGCACATAAACCATACATACCTAATTTAAATGAGCATACAGCAGCATCCACTTGTTCTAATCGTATTGCCATATCAAAAAGATTAGGAATAAAAGACGATTTAGCCATTACGATGAGATCATTAAGATCTGTATCATTAACTGCTGTAGTATTGTTATTTAAGTGATTGATTAACATTTCATTTTTTAATTTTTCTGCTAGGGATAGATATTCGGTCTCTAGCGGATACTGAAAATTTTTATAATTCATATCTGTAATAGCCATAGTGATGATATTCAATAGGAAAGCCAGCGAGATAATATGATTAGCTGTGCTTTGATTGAGTGTTGTTATACTGCGGCTAAATAAAAATCTAATGCAGTACCTCTAAGTGTTATTAGTCTAATCGAGATTTAGTATTCTGTTGTGATTTGAATCAATTCTTTAAACGAATTTAATAAATATTGGTTAATTTTTGCTGTGATATAGTAGTCATCAATGAATGGTGATAGATGTTAACAATTAAAGTTAATTGTTGTTACAATACGCGAGTTGCGCAATAGAAAAGGTATATAAGTTGTTAAATATATTGATTGAGGTGACAAACCTTGAATGAAGAAGTTGCGGTGAAAAGTCGAATGATACGCTATGTTTTAGTGGTTATTGGCTGGATTGCTGTTGCCTTGGGAGTGATGGGGATTTTTTTACCTTTATTACCAACAACGCCCTTTTTATTACTTGCCAGCGCATGCTTTATGAGAGGATCTCCTAAGCTAAATCAATGGCTGCATCAACATCCACAACTTGGGCCTATTTTAGTTAATTGGCATCAACATGGTGCAGTTACATCCGTTGTAAAGCGACGAGGGATGATAATGATTGTGCTAAGTTTTACCTTCTCAATTTTTATGGTGCCATTGTGGTGGCATAAAGCAATGTTGCTTACTGGTATGATGGTTTTATTATTCTGCTTTAATCGTTTGCCTGTGGTTGAACTCCGACCTGATTCTACGTCAGTTGCCGAACCAGACGAAAACCCATAAAATGCGTACTTATTACATAAAAATACAGCTGTTATTAACGGCTCTATTTTTATGCTTTCGTCTGCAATCTGCAGGCTCTAACTTAAGATTACTCTGTTTGCAGTAAGAGTAAGTACGGAAAGAATGATGAATCAAGAAACATTAAACCTAATTACTAACAGCATTAAATCAATTCAAGATTATCCTAAGCCTGGTATTCTTTTTCGTGATGTCACTAGCCTAATGGAAGTACCTGAAGCGTATCGTGCCACTATCGCTATTTTGGCTGAAAAATATCAAGATCAAGGTATCACTAAGATCATTGGTACTGAAGCGCGTGGTTTCTTGTTTGGTGCTCCGCTAGCATTAGCATTAGGGGTGGCATTTGTACCTGTTCGTAAGCCAGGTAAATTACCGCGTGAAGTGATCGCTGAAAGTTATGAGCTTGAGTATGGTAAAGATACATTAGAAATTCATAAAGATGCGATTGTTGCTGGTGATAAAGTATTACTGGTAGATGATTTACTGGCTACTGGTGGTACGATTGAAGCAACGACCAACTTAGTTCGCCGTTTAGGCGGTGATGTTCAGGATGCGGCATTTGTTATCAACTTACCGGATATTGGCGGTGAAGCGCGTCTACAAGGTCTGGGACTTAACGTTTATTCTATTTGTGATTTCCCTGGTCATTAATTAGTAATAACACCTTATTATCTTCTCAATTAAGGTGCTAGTTGGCTAATCATTGGGCGCTTACTCTAGCGCCCTCTCGCTCACTAACGGGCACTATGCTAGCATTGAGTTGAATTCAATGTTTTACATACCTCATTACTATTTCGTTTATTTTCTTTGTTTTATAATGATCAATATCGGTTACTATCATTATAGCTATGATAGCGAGAATAAAAGAAAGAGTGGTGAGTTTCGTTACACCAGATGCAGTCCAGATTGATTAAGGTTATTTATAAATGAGTTATCAGGTTCTGGCCCGAAAATGGCGTCCCTATCAGTTTGCAGATGTTGTTGGACAATCACATGTGTTAACTGCGTTAGGTAATGCCTTAGAACAAAATCGGCTTCACCATGCTTATCTTTTTAGTGGTACTCGTGGGGTAGGTAAAACGACTATTGCACGTATTTTTGCTAAAGGGCTAAATTGTGAGCAGGGCATCACGTCTACACCTTGTGGTAAATGTACAACTTGTCGTGAAATCGATGAAGGACGTTTTGTTGATCTGCTAGAAATTGATGCTGCGTCACGTACAAAAGTTGAAGATACGCGCGAATTATTAGATAACGTTCAATATAAGCCGGCACGTGGGCGCTTTAAAGTTTATCTTATCGATGAAGTACACATGCTTTCGCGTCACAGCTTTAATGCCTTGCTAAAAACATTAGAAGAACCGCCTGAATATGTAAAATTTATTTTGGCGACTACTGATCCTCAAAAACTGCCAGTAACAATTTTATCTCGTTGTTTACAATTTCATTTAAAGCACTTAGATCATCAGCAAATTCACGCTCAATTAGATAAAGTATTAACAGAAGAAAAAGTTGAGTATGAAACACGCGCTCTGGCGTTATTAGCTCGTGCTGCCGAAGGTAGTATGCGTGATGCATTAAGTTTGACTGATCAAGCGATTGCATTAGGTAATGGCCATGTCAGCGCTGAAACTGTTGCGGCAATGCTAGGTACGCTTGATACTGATCAAGCGCTATGTTTATTAGAAGCGGTTGCGACGGCTAATGCAAATACAGCAATGGCAAGTTTACAACAATTAGCGTCGATTGGTATTGAATGGGATAGTTTACTGCGTGAATTGTCAGCACAATTACACCGTGTTGCAATGTTTCAAGCATTACCCGCAAGCCTTGATGATAGCTTACCTGATGCCGAGCGAGTGAATTTACTTAGCCAACTGATGACACCACAAGATGTACAATTATGTTATCAGATTTGCTTACAAGGTCGCCAAGATCTGTCGTTTGCACCTGATGGCCGTACTGGTTTAGAAATGGTGCTATTAAGGATGCTTGCTTTCCGTCCTGTGAGTGGTGGCAGTATTACCCCACAGGCAATTGTAGTACCAAGTAGTCAACCGACATCGAACAATCAATCAACACCGTTAGCTGCGCCTATTAATGCACCTGCGAGTGGTGTTTCGCGAGTACAAGCGTTAAAAGCACAAATGCAAACGCCTTCAGTCGCTAATAATGTTCCGCCAACAGCAATGCCTGTTCCAGAACAGCAGCTGCCAGCACCGGTTGCTCCGATGTCAGCATCAGAGCCACAATCAATGGCGCCAGTGGCTTCGGTATCGAATCAGGCTATGGCTGATACAGCATCTGTTGCACCAACAATGCCAGTACCAACGCAACCACAGCCCGCCACTGCTCGACCATCGGCTGCATCAGGGTTATTAGCTGCTCGTAATCAGTTACGTAGCCAAACTAAACGTGGTCAAGAAGAGCAAACTGCAGCGGTATCGCCAAAAAAGGCTTTAACGGCGCCAGCTAAAAAAGTCGCAACCTCAGTGATGGATCGGATTGCAAATAAGCAAACGACTATGCCATCAATGAAAGCGAATGCGATGCCGGCGTCGACAGCTTCTGATCGGGTTGTAGAAGATGATGAGTATCGCTGGAAGCCAATGGCAAAGCCAGCAGCAGAGACTGTGCTTAAGCCTGAGTTGACACCGCGAGTATTGAAGCGCGCTTTAGAACATGAAAAAACGCCAGAGATGGCGAAATTACTTGTCAATGAAGCTGCAAATCAGGATAGTTGGTCACAGTTAGTCACCCAGCTTGATGTGCCAAAACTAATTCAGCAATTAGCATTGAATTCCGCTTTTGAACGTACAGATGATCATATTACATTGTACTTACGTTCAGCCCAGAAGCACCTGCAAGCAGAGCGAGCAACGATGCAATTGAATAGCGCCTTGAATGAGGTGCTACAAACACCAGTACAATTATCGATTGTTTTGGGTGAGCAGGGTCATACACCACTAGAATTACGCGAAAGTTTGTATCAACAGAAATTGCTACAAGCTCGAGAAAGCTTAGCGAACGATCCTAATGTTAATTTCATTTGTCAGCGTTTTGCTGCACAACTGGATGAAGAAAGTATTAGACCGGTTTAAAGATTTTTAACCAGACCAGATAGAGAGAGAAAAGATATGTTTGGTAAAGGCGGTATGGGCAACATGATGAAGCAAGCGCAGCAAATGCAAGAGCGCATGCAAAAGATGCAAGAAGAAGTCGCAAACATGGAAGTTACCGGTGAATCTGGTGCTGGCCTTGTTAAAGTGACTATCACTGGTAGCCATAGTGTACGTCGTGTTGAAATTGACGAAAGCCTAATGGAAGATGACAAAGACATGCTTGAAGATTTGATTGCTGCTGCATTTAATGATGCTGCGCGTCGTATCGAAGAAACACAAAAAGAGAAAATGGCAGGTGTTACCGGCGGTATGAATTTACCAGCTGGCTTTAAGCTGCCTTTCTAATCAATGCGAACCAGTCATTTACTGGAGCATTTGATGGAAGCCTTACGTTGTCTACCTGGGGTTGGTCCTAAGTCAGCACAGCGAATGGCTTTTAATTTGCTACAACGAAATCGTCAGGGTGGCTTACAGCTAGCTGATGCGTTAAATCAAGCCATGACAGAAATTGGTCATTGTCGAGACTGCCGTACGTTTACTGAAGACGATATTTGCGCGATTTGCGAAAACCCTCGTCGTAAAGAAAACGGTATTATTTGTGTGGTCGAAAGCCCTGCAGATATTGTAGCGGTAGAAGCGACGGGGCAATTTTCAGGACGTTATTTTGTTTTAATGGGCCATTTATCACCACTCGATGGTATTGGTCCAGCTGATATTGGGCTTGATACGCTAGAGTTTCGTTTGCAAAAAGAAGCAATTAATGAATTGATTTTAGCCACTAACCCAACAGTTGAGGGTGAGGCAACGGCTCATTATATTGCGGAACTTTGTCATGAATATGATGTGCCTGCGAGTCGAATTGCTCACGGTGTACCCGTTGGTGGTGAGTTAGAATTAGTTGATGGTACTACGCTATCTCATTCTCTTGCTGGACGGCAGCGATTATAACCATGGTTATTATTGCGATAAAAAAAACCGCGTTCTTTGAACGCGGTTTTTTATTATTTTTTATTTTGTAACTTGTTGTTTATTAAGTTTTTACTTTGTTGAAAATAAGACTTTTGAGCCATGAGTAAGGCTAGTCAGCAGTAAAGTATGTTCATTAATCACATCAATGCGGCGACTTTCTTGTGCATTCATTCTAAAGATATCTTTAATAATATTGAGTTGTTCGCTATCAAAGTCATGGTTTGAACCAGAAGTGATATCTTTAAATTCTAACGGCTCTGTCAGTAAATAGCCGCCACTAACATCCCAGCGACCTGATTCAGAAATATGAATCGTTAATGGTTGCGGTATATCACTATGTAGCTCAAGGATAGTGATTCGTGAATAGGTATGATTAGGTAAAAAGACCATATTACTGCTTTGTTTTACCTTACGTAGCTCTTGAAGAGAATCTTGTGGCAATGATTCTATCTGGCTAATAGTCGTACTTTGCCATTCACGTGACATCAGTAGCTGTTGTTGCTTGTAGTCTGTTGAGAAGTAGACCCACGAGCAAATCACCATCGAACTAATCAAAATTAGTAACGGCCAGTATTGACGTAGTAAACGTGTTACTGGGTTTGAAACGGTTAGCGACATAAGTTCGAGTTATCCTTATCACTAGTGAGTAAACGTACCGTTACGTTTTCTGCTGGCACCTTACTATTATGTAAGTAATTCAAATATAACTGGTTGTTTTGACCGCCAGTGACAATAATTTCAAATGGTTTTTGATTTGGACTATTGTGGTGTTGGATGTAATTACTGACACAGGTTTTTATCATGCTATGCCATTGTTTAATTTCAGGATTATTCTTTGGAGTATAAATTGTCACTCCATCAACATCAAATAAAGGACTAAATGCCGCAGATTTGGGCGGCATACTGATGTTAACAATAATTGGCAATATAAAAGCGATCATCAATGCGAGCCAACCTTTCCACGAGATCAGGGTTGATTTACTCTCTGTTTGTTCTTTAACTTGCTGATAATATGCCGCTGTCGAAAGGTTGAGATGCAAGTCGTTACGCGGTGTAGAGAGTATAGGTTCAAACTCTGGTGGCGTTGAAAGAATAGCTGGTTCATCGATAGTAGGTTCTAGCTGTGGTTTTTGACAGACATAGCCTTCTACGCTGGCGATCATTTGATAACCACGTTTAGGCACAGTTTTAACAAACTCAGGTGATTTTGTTGAGTCTTTTAATGCCTTGCGCAAGGTTGAAATTGCTTGCGTTAGACTTGAGTCATCGACTTCAAAACCTTGTTCGCGCCATACATAATCATGAATACGTTGGCGAGTAATAATTAGGCTAGGATCTTCAATGAGCAGACTTAACGCTCGACTTTCGTTACTTCCAAGTCGAGTTAATTCATTATTATCACATTTATCTATTAAGCTGTTATCATTTGGATCGAAAATAAAACGATTTCCAATCAAATACTTAGTTGCATTTGTTGTCATTGGTTTAGCCTTGCCAAGGGTTTTATATAAACAGTATTATTATATGTTTTCTCTGAATACTGTCTGAATCTAAAAATATAAAACCGTTACTCAAAAAATATAAAAATAAAAAACATGTTATTTTAGGTTGAAATCATACAGTTTGACCATATTTATCTTTAGATACTACCCATAAATTTTTTTGGAGTCGAAATGAGCGAGCAAACAGTTGATAATCAAAAGGAAACACGTGGTTTCCAATCAGAAGTAAAACAACTACTGCATCTAATGATTCATTCTCTTTACTCTAATAAAGAGATTTTTTTACGTGAATTGATTTCTAACGCATCAGATGCCGCTGATAAATTACGCTTTAAAGCATTATCAAAAACCGATTTATACGGTAACGATGCAGATTTATGTGTAAAGCTGTCTATTAACCCACAAGCCGGCACGTTAACCATTAGCGATAATGGTATTGGTATGACACGTGAACAAGCAATTGAACATTTAGGTACGATTGCTAAATCAGGCACTAAAGAATTCTTTGCACAGCTAAATGAAGATGAAACGAAAGACTCGCAACTGATTGGTCAGTTTGGTGTTGGTTTTTATTCGGCATTTATTGTAGCTGATAGTGTAACGGTGAATACACGTAGCGCTGATGTTGCAGCAGATGAAGGCGTGTGCTGGACATCAGCAGGTGAGGGCGATTACAGCATTGAGACCATCACTAAAGAAAATCGTGGTACTGATATTATTTTACATCTACGTGCCGATGAGCAAGAGTTCTTAGATGCGCATCGTTTACGTGAGATTGTTGGTAAGTATTCTGATCACATCGGTATTCCTGTCTTCATTCAAACAGAAGAAAAAGATGAAGAAGGCGCGGTTACTGGTACGAAATGGGATCAAATCAACAAAGCTCAAGCGCTATGGACGCGTAATAAGTCAGACATTAGCGACGAAGAGTATAAAGAGTTTTATAACCATGTTGCCCATGACTACGCTGAGCCATTAACATGGAGTCATAACCGTGTTGAAGGTAAGCAAGATTACACGAGCTTGTTATACATTCCATCTAAAGCGCCATGGGATTTAAATAACCGCGATGGTCAGCATGGACTTAAATTGTATGTACAACGTGTCTTCGTTATGGATGACGCACAACAGTTCATGCCAACATACTTACGTTTTGTTCGTGGCTTAATTGATTCTAATGATTTACCACTGAATGTTTCACGTGAAATTTTACAAGATAACAAAGTGACTCAAGCACTGCGTAAAGCATGTACTAAACGTGTATTACAAATGCTTGAGCGCATGGCTAAAAATGAGCCAGAACAATATCAATCATTCTGGAAAGAGTTTGGTCAGGTATTAAAAGAAGGCTTGGCTGAAGACTTTAGTAACCGTGACAAAATTGCAGCATTATTGCGTTTCTCTTCAACAGAAAATGATTCATTAGAGCAAACTGTATCTTTAGCTGATTATGTTGGCCGTATGAAAGATGGTCAGGATAAAATTTATTATCTAACTGCTGATAACTTTAATGCGGCTAAACACAGTCCTCACCTTGAGCAATTCCGTGCGAAAGGGTTAGAAGTCATTTTGATGTATGATCGTATTGATGAATACCTAATGGGGCACTTGCCTGAGTTTGAAGGTAAGAAATTCCAAGCGATCACTAAAGCAGATCTTGATCTGTCTTCATTTGATAATGCAGAAGAAAAAGAAAAGCAGAAAGAAACAGAAAAAGAATTCACCTCAGTGACTGAGCGCACTAAAGCATATCTTGGTGAGCGTGTTAAAGAAGTACGTCCAACGTTTAAGTTGCATGATACCCCTGCGGTAATGGTAACCGACGAGAACGAGATGGGGACTCAAATGGCTAAATTGCTTGCAGCAGCAGGCCATGAAGCGCCAGAAGTCCAATATATCTTTGAGTTAAACCCAGAGCACAGTCTCGTTAAGCAAATGGCTGATGAAGCTGATGAAGAAATTTTCGGTCGTTGGGTTGAACTACTGTTTGGTGAAGCGATGCTAGCTGAACGTGGCACGATGGATGATCCTTCACAGTTCTTAGCTGCCGTAAACAAATTGTTGGTTAAATAACCAATTAACCAATCAAAATCACAGACTATTCTGATAAATCATTCAATCGCGGCTTGGTCATAGTGCCAAGCTTGCGACTGAGCGCTAATCAGTGTATTTTCAAGTTTTTGCAAATTTCCACTCTATTTTAAAGGGGAACACAATGCGCATTATCCTTCTGGGCGCTCCAGGTGCAGGTAAAGGTACTCAAGCTCAATTCATCATGGAAAAATTTGGTATTCCTCAAATTTCTACTGGTGACATGTTACGTGCTGCAATCAAAGCTGGCACTGAACTAGGTAAGCAAGCAAAATCAGTGATCGATGCAGGTCAACTTGTATCTGACGATATCATCCTTGGTCTTGTTAAAGAGCGTATCACTGCAGAAGATTGTGCAAAAGGTTTCCTACTTGACGGTTTCCCTCGTACAATTCCTCAAGCTGATGGTCTTAAAGAAAATGGCGTTGTTGTTGACTACGTTATTGAATTTGATGTTGCTGATGATGTGATTGTTGAGCGTATGGCGGGTCGTCGTGCTCACCTTGCTTCTGGTCGTACTTACCACGCTGTTTACAATCCACCAAAGGTTGAAGGTAAAGATGACGTAACGGGTGAAGATCTTGTTATTCGTGAAGATGACAAAGAAGAAACAGTTCGTGCACGTCTAACGGTATACCATAACCAAACTGCACCTCTTATCGAGTATTATGGTAAAGAAGCTGCTGCTGGTAACACTAAGTACCTTAAGTTTGATGGTACTTTACCTGTTGCTGAAGTAAGTGCTCAACTTGAAAAAGCATTAGCATAAATAACGTTGTTAATTAGCTAATTATTCATCATAGCTAATGACGATGTAAATGAACGGGCTTACCGATTGGTAATGCTCGTTTTTTTTGGCTTTAATATTGGAACCGTATAAATAGCGTTGTTATATTGAGTGTTTTTAGTTACGAAAATGTATTCTCGTATGGCTGGAAATAATATAATGATCAGCAGCGAATGCAGATAAAAAGGGCAAATACCGATGACAATGAATAACAATTATGGGGTATTACTGGTTAACCTAGGTACACCTGATACTCCAACAACGGCTGGTGTAAAACAATTCTTAAAGGAATTTTTAAGTGATAAACGCGTGGTTGATATGACGCGCTGGTTATGGTGTCCTATTTTGAATGGAGTGATTTTACCTATTCGTTCACCTAAAGTGGCTAAACTTTATCAATCGGTATGGATGGATGATGGCTCACCATTAATGGTCTATTCGCGTCGTCAACAAGCAGTACTACAGCAAGCATTGCAAGTTCCAGTTGCATTAGGTATGACGTATGGCTCACCGAGTATTGAATCGGGATTAAATGAACTTAAACAGCAAGGCTGTAAACAAGTTATCGTTTTACCTTTATACCCGCAATATTCAGCCACAACGACAGCTGCTGTTTTTGATCGTATCGCTAAAGATTTAAAAACGATTCCAGAATTGCCAGAATTACGTTTTATTAATCATTATTATGATCACCCTGATTATATTTCGGCATTAGCTCAATCTGTTGAGACGTTATGGGCTGAAAAAGGTAAGCCGGATTATTTATTATGCTCGTACCACGGTATTCCTCAACGTTATGCTGATAATGGTGATCCGTATCCAGAACATTGTCATCAAACCACAGTATTATTAGCAAAATCTCTTGATATGCCACGTGAAAAAATGAGCATGAGTTACCAATCTATTTTTGGTCGTGAAGAATGGTTGAAGCCTTATACTGAAGCAACAATCAAATCACTTGCAGAAAAAGGTATTAAGCGATTGGATGTGATGTGTCCAGCTTTTTCAGTTGACTGTCTTGAGACATTAGAAGAAATTGCAGAGCAGTGTAAAGAGGTATTTATTGAAGCTGGTGGCAAAGAGTTTAATTTGATCCCATGCTTAAATGATAGCCCTGCTCATATTGTGATGATGGAGAGCTTGATTAAACAACATACACAAGGATGGTAATGTTGGTGTTGAAGGCGTAATTATTCCCTCACGATAACGTTTGCGTTATTATTTGTGGCTATTATTCGTAAAACCCATGATAGCTTTTGCTTTTATGTACCAAATTCTGTGATAGAATTCGCAAAATTTACAACTTGATAGCCCATTGACATGAAATTTCCAGGCCAACGAAAATCTAAGCATTATTTTCCCGTACATGCTCGCGATCCACTTCTAAGTCAAACTAAGATAGAGAAGCGTTTAACACGTACTCATGTTGTGGGTATCGATCAAACGTTGGTTGATATTGAAGCCTACGTTGATGATGAATTCCTGGAACGTTATGAGCTAAGTAAAGGCCATTCATTGGTTATTACTGATGAAAAAGCAGAAGCACTTTACCATGAGTTAAAAGAAAATAATCTTGTTACTCATGAGTTTGCTGGTGGCACTATTGGTAATACTTTACATAACTACTCAGTATTGGCAGATGATAAATCTGTATTATTGGGTGTGATGAGTAAAGATATTGAAATCGGTAGCTATGCTTACCGTTACCTTTGCAATACTTCAAGCCGTATGGATATGAACTATCTACAGCCAGTAAATGGTCCAATTGGCCGTTGTTTTGCGCTGATTTCTAAAGATGGTGAGCGTACCTTCGCAATTAATGAAGGTAACATGAACCAACTTAAGCCTGATAGTATCCCTGAATGCGTGTTTGAAAATGCATCAGCATTAGTGTTAACTGCTTATCTTGTGCGTTGTAAGCCTGGCGATCCTATGCCTGCGGCAACAATGAAGGCGATCGAGTATGCTAAAAAATATGATGTGCCCGTTGTTTTAACGCTGGGTACTAAATTCGTGATTCAAGATGATCCACAATGGTGGCGTGATTTCTTACGCGATCATGTGACTGTGGTGGCAATGAATGAAGACGAAGGTGAAGCATTAACCGGTGAGTCTGATCCATTAGTTGCAGCAGACAAAACCCTAGAATGGGTTGATCTTGTATTATGTACCGCTGGCCCTGTTGGTTTATATACTGCTGGCTACACTGAAGATTCAGCGAAACGTGAAACTGCGTTACCATTACTTCCGGGTGATATTGCTGAATTTAACCGCTACGAATTTAGTCGTCCAATGTTAAAAGCAACGTGTGAAAATCCAACCAAGGTTTATTCGCACATTGCACCTTACATGGGTGGCCCTGAGCGTATTAAAAATACTAACGGTGCAGGTGATGGTGCATTATCAGCATTATTGCATGATATGTCAGCTAACCGTTACCATAAAGAAAACGTGCCAAATTCAAGTAAGCACCAATATTCTTTCCTTACTTACTCATCATTCTCACAGGTTTGTTTGTATTCAAACCGTGTAAGTTATGAAGTATTAGCTCAATATTCTCCTCGTCTTTCTCGTGGCTTACCTGAGCGTGAAGATAGTTTAGAAGAAGCTTACTGGGAACGTTAATGACACCTTGTCGTTAACCATAAAAAAAACCGCCATTATTAGTGGCGGTTTTTTTATAACTTCAATTTATCTATTTTGTGTAAGCTTGGTTGTGAACGGCTGCAATAGCACGGCCTGATGGATCGGCTGCATTTTTAAAACTCTCATCCCACTCAATTGCTTTAGCACTGGAGCAAGCAATAGATGGACCACCCGGGACGCATTTCGCGGCACTTTCTAGTGGGAATAGTTCCTCAAAAATCTCACGGTAAACATAACCTTCTTTTGTCGTTGGCGTGTTGTATGGGAAACGGAATGCAGCCGTTGCTAACTGTTGATCAGTCACTTTTGCTTCAGCGACTTCTTTTAAGCTATCAATCCAGCTATAGCCAACACCATCAGAGAATTGTTCTTTTTGACGCCAAGCAACGGCTTCTGGAAGGTAATGCTCAAAACACTCACGAATAATGTGTTTTTCCATTTTACCGTTGCCACACATTTTATCTTCAGGGTTAATACGCATGGCTACATCTAAGAATTCTTTATCTAAGAAAGGTACTCGCGCTTCTATGCCCCATGCCGCCATTGATTTGTTAGCGCGCGCGCAATCAAACATGTTAAGTGCTAATAGTTTGCGTATTGTTTCTTCATGAAACTCTTTGGCGTTAGGTGCTTTGTGGAAGTATAAGTAACCGCCAAAAATTTCATCAGCACCTTCTCCTGATAACACCATTTTAATGCCCATTGCACGAATCTTACGTGACATTAAGTACATTGGCGTTGAAGCGCGAATCGTGGTCACATCGTAGGTTTCGATATGATAAATCACATCACGAATAGCATCTAAACCTTCTTGGACGGTATAAGTTAGTTCATGGTGAACAGTCCCAATGGCATCTGCAACAATTTTAGCTGCTTTTAGATCAGGAGCATCTTCAAGGCCAATTGCGAATGAGTGCAGTGTCGGCCACCATGCTTGTGATTGTTCATCATCTTCAATACGTTTTGCTGCAAACTTCTTAGTGATCGCTGAGATGACAGATGAATCAAGGCCACCAGAAAGTAAAACCCCATAAGGCACATCGGTCATTAACTGGCGTTTAACGGCACTTTCAAGTGCTTCGGTTAATGCCACTTTATCTGTTTTTGCGTGGCTAACGGCATCAAATTCCATCCAATCACGTTTGTAATAACGAACAGGCTCACCTTTTTTACTCCAAAGATAAGTACCGGGAGGAAATTCACTGATAGTTTTACAAACAGGTACCAATGCTTTCATTTCAGAAGCAACATAAAAGTTACCGTGTTCATCATAACCTTGATAGAGCGGAATGATACCAATGTGATCACGACCAATGAGATAAGCATCTTCTTGCTCATCATAAAGAATAAAAGCAAAGATACCGTTAAGGTAGTCGAGTAGCTCTGGGCCCTTTTCTTTGTAAAGCGCTAAAATAATTTCGCAATCAGATTCAGTTTGGAAAGGGTAGTCAGGTGCAAATTCAGCGCGTAGTTCCTTGTGATTATAAATCTCACCATTTACAGCCAATACATGACTTTTATCTGCGTTATATAGCGGTTGTTCACCACTATTAAGATCAACAATCGCTAAACGTTCATGCACTAAGATTGCATTGTCTGACGCATAAATACCAGACCAATCTGGGCCGCGATGGCGCATTTTTTTTGATAATTCAAGCGCTGTTGCACGAAGTGCTGAAGAGTCACTCTTGATGTCAAGGATACCGAATACTGAACACATAATAATACCGCTCCAATGTTATCTTTTTATTATCCATAATTAATGGAAATGTATCATGTAGCAGATAAGTTATCATTATGATAATTGATGTTGCTGCCACTTCTATTTCGCTGCTGTTTGTTAAAATTACGTATTCACTAACTAATTGCAATCATTTATTTTAATTCAATTTAAATAAAGCCTTCTTGGTGAATATTATCTATTTAAATTGCGTTTTAGTGAATAATATTTATTTTGTAACAGTTTTTTAATTAAAAAAATAAACAGTAGTGGTGCTACTGTTTATTTTTCACTGCGAAATATCTAACTTTTGAAGTGTAATTTAATCTGTTTTGAGAGGAGGTATTTGAGGTTGTAAGTGATCACACACGTCTCGTGCGAAGCCGCTACCAGCTTCATTATAAATATTGAAGGCAGCATCAATACCTTGTTGATGTAATTGGGTTTCATCATCACTGTATTTAGCGATTGCTGCGATTTGTCCCTGGAAGTGACGGCTTTTGAGTTGATCTAGAGCATAGATATTGGCGGGCCCATTCGGCATTGCTAATAAAATAAGCTCAATATGATGGTTATTGATAACGCGTTCCCAAAAATCTGGATCAGTTGCATCGCCGTGAATCACATTACGATGCTGATGGCGATGAAGTTCAACTGACTCACAGCGAGTTTCAACCCCAATAATTTGTTTGCCATAACGGTTTTCTAGCTCGTCATAGGCACCTGAACCAATACGACCCATACCTAAAATAAGAATGCTGGCATTGCCAAAATCAATCAGTTTATCGTTACTGTTAAGCCGATCTGGGTCGAACTCTTTTAAGCGTTTTGCTGCTTCTGTGTAGAGCTTATGGCTCATACTATTGAGTGGGGCTGCAAGTAAAAATGATAATGATACAGCTATCGCCATCGCGACGAGAAAGGTGCCTGGCAGCAATCCCATTTTATAAGCAACGCCACCAACAATTAGCCCAAATTCGCTGTAGTTAAATAACGTTAAGGTTGCTAGCATCGAAGTACGCACCCGATAGCGACATAAATGGAAAACAGCGTAATAAAGAATACCTTTAAGAGGTAATAGCAGCATTAATACCAGCGCCATCAGCATGCCATTTAAAGTCGGTGATTCTGCGAGGCCAATGTTTAAAAAGAAACACACTAATAGTAATTCTTTAAAGTTAAACAGTGACTTAGCCATTTCTGAAGCTTTTGGGTGGCCAGCCATCAGCATACCTAATAGCAATGCACCTAAATCAGGTTTCATGCCGACTATTTCAAATAAACCAGCCCCTGCGACAAGTGCTAGCATAACTGCATATAGTACTAATATTTCACCGTGACCTGCTTTATCAAGAATTTTATATAAAAGTGGGCGTAGCAAGGGCAGGGCAAATAAACCCAGTGCAGTTATATCTGGAACTTTACCACTGGAGATGGTGAGAAACAGCACTGCGAAAATATCCTGCATAACCAGAATACCTATCGCCACAGTGCCGTACTTAGCGTTTAACTCGCCTTTTTCTTGCAGTAGTTTGATAGCAAAAACAGTACTAGAAAACGATAAGGCAAAACCAATCAGTACTAGTTGATTGAATGCCATTTCAGCAAACATGGTTAATCCTAGTTGTTTAAGCACAACTAGAAATAGGGTAAATATCGCCGTTGATAATAAATTATGTAAGGTTGCACCGCCCCATACTTCTTTATTAAGCAGCGTTTTTATATCGAGTTTTAAACCAATGGTGAATAATAATAATGTCACCCCAAGATCAGCTAAAGTTGTTAACGCTGGCGTAGAATGAAAGCCAAAACTATTTAATATGAAACCAGCAACTAAAAATCCAACCAGAGGTGGTAATTTACAACGAAGGGCGATGAAACCGGCTAGAAATGCCGCGCTAATATACAGTAACTCCATACCTTGGACTACATCCTTGCAAGATAGTGTGGAAAAAATAATTATGACTATAATAACATTAGGGGGATTAATCAGTTGTGATTAATCCCCCCCTTTAATTTATGGTGATTTTATTAGCGTTTATGGCTAATTCAAGTGTGGTTAATGCTCAATCTTCAAGTAATCGTTGCAGTAACACACCATTAAGCATTGCCCGCTTGATCATTGAAAATGCACCGATGGTTGGTTGGTTATACAACTCTGATGCGACAATGGGTAAATCATTATTAAAAGCGGCTAAAGATTGGTTTTCAACACAACGACGTATAGCAGGTAATACAATTGCTTGAGCTTGAGTGATATTGCCCGCCAGAATGATCTTTTGAGGATTGAATAAATTAATTGTCATCGCTAATGCTTTACCAAGGTGATGGCCCACTTTGAGTAATACTTGAGTTGCAAGTTCATCACCCTTATTGGCAGCGTCACAAATAGCAAGCATTGTTAGTTCTTCAAGTGCTTGTAAGCTACTTGGATAACCTTGATTAAGAAGTTGTTGCACATGTTTAATCACTGCTGGATCAGATGCAACGGTTTCTAAGCAACCAAAATTACCACACTGGCACTTATCACCGAGTGGATCTATTTGGATATGACCAATTTCGCCGACATTGCGGTTTTGGCCAAGGAATACCTGTCCATTAACAATAATACCGGCACCCGTACCATTGTGCATACTGACTAGAATTGAATCTTTACAGTCACGGCTAGCACCAAAGAAATGCTCAGCAAGTGCCAGGCCTCGAATGTCATTGCCGACAAAGGTAATGATGCCAAAAGTGTCTTGAATAATATGAGCAAGCTCAAAATCATGCACTTTAATGTTTGGCATATAAGTAACGGTGCCATTTTCTGGGTTAACAAGCCCCGGAAGAATAATGCCCAATGCCACCAGTTCTTTCATTACATTCTGGTTATTATCAATAAATTCCTGAATATATTTGATAAGGCCTTCAGCTAATACATATTGATCAGAATATAAAAATGGATAAGCCGCACCGGTAATATGTTTACCACTGAGGTCATAAAGGGTTATTTCAATATAATTGCGGCCAATGCGTACTGCGATAGAATGAAAATCGACTGACTCTGTCGTTAGGGATATTGCTCTTCTTCCACCCGTTGATGCTTGTTGCGCGACTTCTTTTATGAGGCCGCGCTCCAATAATTGGCGGGTAATTTTAGTGACACTTGCAGGGGCTAGGTGGCTAATATCAGCAACCTGTATGCGAGATATAGGGCCTTGCAAGTCGATGAGTCGGTATACTGCAGCACTATTTAGCTGCTTGACCAGATCAACGTTACCAATTTGTCCGCCTGTCATAGTTTAGTTCTGCTCGTATTTACCGTTAACGATTGTCGCCTTAACGTTAAAGTCACGATCAAAAATAGCCAGGTTTGCGACCATACCATTTTTAATAGCACCCAATTTCTTATCGACACCAATGGCGCGAGCAGGATAAAGAGTAGCCATGCGAATCGCTTCGTCTAAGGCGATGCCTATGTGTTCGACACTATTTTGTACTGCTTCAATCATTGTCAGCGCCGAGCCACCAAGTGTGCCATTTTCGTCAACACACTTACCATCTCGGTAATATACTTTTTTCCCAGTAAAAAGGAAGCTATCGATGTTAGCACCTGCTGGAGCTGTGGCATCGCTCACTAAAACAAGGTGGCTTTGCTTCATTTTATGCGCCATGCGAATATTGGCATAGTCAACATGATGGCCGTCAGCAATAACACCCGTATATATTTCATTACTATCATAAATCGCACCTACAAGGCCTGGCTGACGATTTTCAATAGACGTCATGGCGTTGAATAAGTGCGTTGTGAAGGTTATTCCTGCATCAAACCCTTGGCGTGCTTGTGCATAGGTCGCATCGCTGTGTCCTGCTGATACAACAATGCCAGCATCTATCAATTGTTTAATATGCTCAACGCTATTCATTTCCGGCGCTAAGGTAACTTTAGTTATAACATCTGTGTTTTCACACAAGATATTAATCATCTCGTTAGTCGCTGGGCGAATGAAGTCAGGGCGGTGAATACCTTTTTTCAATACATTGATATAAGGGCCTTCGAAGTGAATGCCAAGTGATTGATGTTGGTATTGTTGTTGGTAAGTGCGTTGGGCTTGAATGGCTTGTTTCATGTCTTCATCAGCAGAAGTGATGAGCGTTGGCAGGAAACTGGTACAGCCAGATTTGAGGTTAGTGCGGTGCATGGTATCGATTGTTGCTGGCGTTATTTCATTATTAAACATCACGCCACCACAGCCATTGAGTTGTAAGTCAATAAAGCCAGGGGTTAGGTTTGCACCTTGTAAATCAATTGTTTCTATATCTTTTTTTACGTCGCTTTCAGGTATTATTGCGTGAATATTCACGCCATCAATAATGACGGCGTGGTTATTCAGCACATCGCTACCTGTGAATACTCGACAGTTTATTAGCGCGTACATGAATTATCCTTATATGGATTAGATGTGTGTAATGTTCTCTGCTTCTAACTCTTGGAAGTACTTAACTGTTTTCACTTTAAGTTCTTGTGTTGATGGTTCATCACAAACGATCATTGATTTAGGGTGAAGCTGAAGTGCAGAAACTGTCCATAGATGGTTAACACAACCTTCAACAGCGGCTTGTAGTGCTTGTGCTTTGTTATGGCCAGTGATCAGAATCATTACTTCTTCAGAATCTAATAGCGTACCAACACCAATCGTTAATGAGTACTTAGGTACTTGGTTGATATCGCCTTCAAAGAAACGAGAGTTCGCAATACGTGTTTCATGAGTAAGAGTCTTGATACGTGTGCGAGAAGCCAATGATGATGCAGGCTCGTTGAATGCGATATGGCCATCGTTACCCACGCCACCCATGAACAAATTAATGCGGCCATAGGTTTTGATTTTGTCTTCGTAACGTTGACATTCAGCTTGGTGGTCAGCGGTATTGCCATCAAGAAGGTTGATGTTTTCTTCTTGTATATCAACATGATTGAAGAAGTTGTTATACATGAAGTTACGGTATGACTCTGGATGATCAGCAGCCATGCCAACATACTCGTCCATGTTGAATGTCACTACGTTTTTAAAACTTACTTCACCAGCTTGGTATAGTTCAATCAGACGCTGGTATGTAGCAAGTGGTGTACCACCGGTAGGTAGACCTAGCACAAATGGACGTTCAGCTGTTGGTTGAAACTTGTTAATGCGATCTGCAATGTAGCGAGCAGACCATAGACCAACATCTTTAGCGTTATTAAGCGGGATTAGTCTCACGTTGACACCTCTTTGAAGATAGTTAAAACAGGAAAAATCTGAGCGGCATAGCGCCTTTGTTTCGAATGATAAAATAAGTTTTATGATCGAGCTAGCAAAATCACTCAGTTCTGACCTCGGTCGGTGATTGAGATCACAAATGATGATGTTTTAATTTGCGGAGCGAAATAAAATTCATAAACTGCAAAGGACAAAAAAGAGATGGCAAAAAAAAGCTATCACTATCGCATCTAAGAAAACCATAGGGGGAACTAAGGGTGAATATTCTTGGATATTTTCAAAAAGTAGGTAAAGCACTAATGGTGCCAGTTGCAGTACTTCCTGCAGCGGCAATTTTAATGGGTATTGGTTACTGGATTGACCCGACTGGCTGGGGTGCAAACTCTGCGTTAGCGGCATTCTTAATCAAAGCTGGCTCAGCAATTATCGACAACATGTCTGTGTTGTTTGCGATTGGTGTTGCTTACGGTATGTCTAAAGATAAAGATGGTGCAGCGGCACTTTCTGGTTTCGTAGGCTTCCTAGTTGTTACAACGTTACTTGCACCTGGTGCAGTAGCACAAATCCAAGGTATTGACGCAAGCGCTGTTCCTGCCGCGTTTTCAAAAATCAATAACCAATTCGTAGGTATCCTTGTAGGTATCGTATCAGCAGAAATTTACAATCGTTTCTCTCACGTAGAATTGCACAAAGCGTTAGCATTCTTCAGTGGTAAGCGTTTGATTCCAATTTTGACTTCTGTTGCTGGTATTATTATCGCAGGCGTACTGATGTATGTTTGGCCGTCAATTTACAACGGTCTAGTACATTTCGGTGAAAGTATTCAAGGTCTAGGCGCTGCCGGTGCTGGTATCTACGCATTCTTTAACCGTCTATTGATTCCTGTTGGTCTTCACCACGCACTGAACTCAGTATTCTGGTTTGATGTTGCAGGCATTAACGATATTCCTAACTTCTTGAGCGGTAAAGGTACACCTGGTGTTACTGGTATGTACCAGGCTGGTTTCTTCCCAATCATGATGTTCGGTCTACCAGGTGCAGCACTTGCTATGTACCACACAGCTAAAGCGAAGAACAAAGAGCGTGTTGCTTCACTTCTTCTAGCTGCTGGTTTTGCATCATTCTTCACAGGTGTTACTGAGCCTCTAGAATTTGCATTCATGTTCCTTGCTCCGCCACTATACGTTATCCACGCAGCATTAACGGGTATCTCTGTATACATCGCGGCTTCAATGCACTGGATTGCTGGTTTCGGTTTCTCAGCAGGTTTAGTTGACTTATTCTTATCAACACGTAACCCATTAGCTGTTCAATGGTACATGCTTGTTCTTCAAGGTGTTGTGTTCTTCGGTCTATACTACTTTATCTTCCGCACTGTTATTCTTAAGTTCAACCTTAAGACTCCAGGCCGTGAAGATGACGAAGAAGAGACTTCATCAGTACGTGGTTCAGCTGAAACGGGTGAATTAGCTAAGCAATACTTAAAAGCGCTTGGTGGTCACGGTAACCTAGAAAATATTGATGCTTGTATCACTCGTCTACGTCTAACTCTAAAAGACAGTAGCCTTGCAGATGAGAAGACATTAAAAGCACTAGGTGCAATGGGAGTGGTTAAATTAGGTGCAAATAACTTACAAGTTATCCTAGGCCCTCTAGCTGAAATCGTTGCTGGTGAGATGAAAAAAATCCCAGCTTCAGAAGACCTATCAGCAGTAAAGCTTCCATAATTACCTAAATTCTTAAGTAATTAAGCGATACACGAAATACCGCAACACTTTTAATTAGACCGGTCCTGATATTTTAGTTGTAAGATATCAAGACCGGCATTTTGAGTACCCAACTTTTGGGCTCTATATAGATTTTCCCTTCATTTAAAGGGATATCGGGAGAAAGGAATATTTCATGACTATTAAACTTACGGCGTTAGCATCTTTCATTGCACTAGCAGTAACTGGTTGTGCAACACCAGGAAATGATGATGAGAAGGTTGTTAAAAAATTAGCTAATAACCTTGATGTTACTTATGAAATTGTTACTCAACACGGTGCAGAAGAAGGCCTACAGTGTAAGACGCTAGGCGCAGAGTGGGCATCTTGTGATCTAATTAATTTGACGCTGGAAAATAATGGCCCAGCAGTTACAGGTAAAGACTGGAAAATTTATTTCAGCAGTATTCGCCAAATTCTTGAAGTTCAAAACGACCAATTCAAAGTTACACACGTAACTGGTGACCTTCATACGCTAGAGCCAACTGAAAAGTTTGATGGCTTTGCTGAAGGCGAGAAGGTTGTTATTCCTTACATCGGTGAATACTGGACGCTTTTCGAAAACGATTATATGCCACGCGCATACGTGACGTCGGGTGATGCCGCGCCACAAACGATTAAGAGTACTGATTCAGTTAATCCTTCAGATTACCTAGTACCGCTTAAGGGTGATCAATTTAAACGTGTTAAAGCCGATAATAATGTGCTTGCAACTGCTGAAACACGTTTTGAGAAGAACCAAGACATTAATGTGTTAGCTACAGAAGAAGTGGCAGCAACGATTGTTCCGACACCACTAAGCACTAAGCTAACAGGTAACACGGTTTCACTAGCAAACGGTATTAAAATCAGCAATTTCACTCTACCAGCCGATATGATGGCAGCAGTGAATGAGCGTCTTGACGTATTAGGTGTTAATACTAAGGGTCAATACCCTGTAAAAGTAAGCCTTCTACCTGGTTCGTTTGCTAAAGATCAACAAATTGCTGGCGCTTATAAGCTAGATGTAACTCCAACAGGCGCAACGGTTATTGGTTTTGATGACCAAGGTGCATTCTATGGTATGCAATCACTAATCTCTTTAATGAGCACTGGTGCGAAAAACAGCATTCCTACGCTAGAAGTAACGGATGCGCCACGTTTTGATTACCGTGGTGTGATGGTTGATGTGGGCCGTAACTTCCACTCAAAAGAAGTGATTCTACGTACGTTAGACCAAATGGCTGCGTACAAAATGAACAAATTCCACTTCCACCTATCAGATGATGAAGGCTGGCGTGTTGAGATCCCTGGTTTACCAGAGCTAACTGACATTGGTGGTAAGCGTTGTCACGATTTATCTGAGACTTCATGTCTATTACCACAACTGGGTTCAGGTCCTACATCTGATAACGATGGTTCTGGTTACTACAGCAAGCAAGATTACTTAGATATTCTAAAATACGCTAAAGCACGTGGTATTGAAGTTATTCCTGAAATCGATATGCCAGCGCACGCACGTGCTGCAGTAGTAGCAATGGAAGCGCGTTACAAGCGTCTAGCTGCTGAAGGTAAGATGGATGAAGCGAACGAGTACCGCTTGATGGATCCAAACGATACCTCAAACGTTACTACAGTACAGTTCTACGATAAGCGTAGTTTCATTAACCCATGTATGGATTCTTCTGCAAAGTTTGTTGATAAAGTAATTACTGAAATTCAAGCAATGCATAAAGAAGCGGGTATGCCGCTAAATACATGGCACTTCGGTGGTGATGAAGCGAAAAATATCAAGCTAAATGCTGGTTTCCAAGATATTAACGCGGCAGAGCAAACAGCTTGGACGGGTTCTATTGATCAATCTAAGCAAGATAAGCCATACCAGAAGTCACCAATGTGTCAGAAATTGATTGCTGAAGGTGTTGTAAGTGATTATGACCGTCTGCCAAGTTACTTTGCTGAGCGTGTAAGTGAAGTGGTTAATGGTAAAGGGATTGAAAACTTCCAAGCATGGCAAGATGGCTTGAAGTATTCAAAAGACTCAAAAGCGTTTGAGACTGATAACGTACGTGTAAACTTCTGGGACGTTCTATACTGGGGCGGCGGTGCGTCAGCTTATGAGTGGGCTGATAAAGGCTACGATGTGATCGTATCTAACCCTGATTATGTTTACATGGATATGCCATACGAAGTAGACCCATCAGAGCGTGGCTACTACTGGGCAACACGTGCAACTGATACACGTAAGATGTTTGGTTTTGCACCAGAGAACTTACCGCAAAATGCTGAAACATCACTAGACCGTGATGGTAATGGTTTTGCAAGTAAAGGTACTGTGAAGTCGAAAGGTTTCCACGGTCTATCTGCTCAGCTTTGGAGTGAGACTGTAGGTAATGACGAGCAGTATGAATACATGGTATTCCCGCGCGTTCTAGCTGCTGCTGAGCGTGCATGGCACAAGGGTGATTGGGAAAATGAATACCAAGTTGGTGTTGAATATTCTCAAGATTCAAACCTTGTAAACAAGAAAGCACTACATGACGAGTGGCAGCGTTTTGCTAACGTCTTAGGTCAACGTGAGCTGGCTAAACTAGATGCTGCAGGTATTCAATACCGTGTACCTGTACCAGGTGCTAAGATTGAAAATGGTAAACTTGCGATGAACGTAAGCATGCCAGGTCTTGCTCTACAGTACTCTACTGACGCAGGTAAAACATGGAACACTTATGATGCGAAAGCACAGCCAAGTGTGACTGGTAAAGTTGAGATCCGTGCCGTAAGTGGCGATGGCAAACGTTTCAGTCGTGTTACATCACTGTAACCAACTGATGCTGATGTAAGCCAGATCACCCAGTGATCTCTCTAATTGCCGACGATAGGATAACTATCGTCGGCTTTTTATTGCGCGTTATTTATTAAATCCACAACTATTGTCTGCTATAACAGTGTTTTTGATTTTTTGCATAGCGGCATTAAGGTATAGTGTGCAGTCATAGTTCATATTGATGAACTGTACATAATTCTCAATCCTGTAAGTACACGAGGTGTAATAGATGAGTGAATCTGAAGCTCGTCCAACTAACTTTATTCGCCAAATTATTGATGCGGATTTAGCAAGTGGCAAACATACAAGCATACATACCCGATTCCCGCCAGAGCCAAATGGTTACCTGCATATCGGCCATGCGAAATCTATTTGTTTGAACTTCGGTATTGCTCAGGACTATCAGGGTCAATGTAACTTACGTTTCGATGACACCAACCCTGAGAAAGAAGACATCGAATACGTTGAGTCTATTAAAAATGATGTTAACTGGTTAGGCTTTGAGTGGAGCGGTGAGATTTGTTATTCATCAAACTACTTTGATCAGCTTCACGGGTTTGCCATTGAATTAATTAATAAAGGCTTAGCGTATGTTGATGAGCTAAGTCCTGAGCAAATGCGCGAATATCGCGGTACGTTAACGCAAGCGGGTAAACATAGCCCTTACCGTGATCGTAGCGTAGAAGAAAACTTAGCCTTGTTTGAACAAATGAAGAATGGCGAAGTTGAAGAAGGCAAAATGTGTCTGCGTGCAAAAATCGACATGGCATCACCATTTATGGTTATGCGTGATCCGGTTATTTACCGTGTTCGTTTTGCACATCACCACCAAACAGGTGATAAGTGGTGCATTTACCCAATGTACGACTTTACGCATTGTATTTCTGATGCGCTAGAAGGTATTACGCACTCTATCTGTACGCTTGAATTCATGGATAACCGTCGTTTATACGATTGGGTTCTTGAAAATATTACTATTGATTGCATACCACACCAGTATGAATTCAGTCGTCTGAATCTTGAATATACCGTGATGTCTAAGCGTAAGCTAAACCAACTTGTAACTGATAAATTAGTTAACGGTTGGGATGATCCTCGTATGCCAACAATTTCTGGTTTACGTCGTCGTGGCTTTACACCTGGCTCTATGCGTGAATTCTGTAAGCGTATTGGTGTAACTAAACAAGATAACACCATTGAAATTAGCTCACTAGAATCTTGTATTCGTGATGATCTAAACGAAAATGCACCACGTGCAATGGCTGTTTTAGATCCAGTTAAAGTTGTGATTGAAAACTTTGATGGTGAGGCTGAAATTTTAACGGTTGCTAATCACCCGAACAAGCCAGAAATGGGTACGCGTGAAGTGCCATTTAGTCGTGAACTTTACATCGAACGTGAAGACTTCCGTGAAGAAGCGAACAAGAAGTACAAGCGTTTAGTATTAGGTAAAGAAGTACGTTTACGTGGTGCTTATGTGATTCAAGCTGAGCGTATTGAAAAAGATGCTGCGGGTAATATCACTACTATTTACTGTACTTACGATAAAGATACGCTAGGTAAAAACCCAGCAGATGGTCGTAAAGTAAAAGGTGTTATTCACTGGGTATCAGCACAAGCAGGTATTCCAGCAGAAATTCGTCTATACGATCGTCTTTTCACCGTACCAAACCCTGGTGCTGCAGAAGATTTTGTATCAGTGATTAACCCTGAGTCATTAACTATATTGAACGGTTTTGTTGAGCCAGCATTGGCTGCAGCAGAAGCGGAAAAAGCATACCAGTTTGAGCGTATGGGTTATTTCTGTGCTGACAACAAAGATTCAAGTGCTGACCATTTAGTATTTAACCGTACTGTTGGTTTACGTGATACTTGGGCAAAGATTGGTGACTAATTAGTCGTTAATTATTGCTAAAAAGCGCCTATTTCAGTAATGGATAGGCGCTTTTTTTATGCTTCTTATGGGTGAATTATTTACCTGTAGCAATGATTTTTTGAGTAATATCACCCGCTAGATCATTATTAACGATATTAAATTTGATCAGTTTTTGTGATTGTTGAATCGCTTTAACGTCATAGTTAAATTGGGTATAAGTATCTCCCCATTGGTAGCGAACGAATGTTTCACCTGACTGTAAATGGGTATTGACTGAGTATTCTGTTGCATAACCAGCCATTTTGCCATTAATCGGGCGGTTCGGTGCATCATGTGGAATACGGAACATGGTTGAGTCTAGTTTCAAAATACCATTAGTCACGCTGCTAGGTTCTTTTAGATGCTGAGAAAAATAAGTGGTATGGATAAAGCGATCTTCAGGGTTAGCGTTACCACCAGTACCGAGATTCGTTTGGCTCCATTGTTGATCTTGCTCTCCCCAGCCACGTTGTGAACGGTTTACATTAGCAAGATGTTGATCATATCCCGGTTGATTCGTCAGCACTGTATATTGTTTACCATGCCAAATTTGTGGTTTGCCATCACGCCATTCAACAATCGCACTGTCGCCACTTGAGTCTTGAAATGAGATATGCAGTGCAATCCGCACAGGAATACCTGCGATCAATTCTTCAATTGGGGCGCTATCTTTAATCGCCGTAACTAATTCATTGACGTTTTTGTACTGTGACAGTAGATGACGTAAGTAAGTTATAGCGCCTGCTTTTTGCTGTGGATCGGCTTTTCCTAGATCCATTCCTGCGTCATAAAGCACGTTGCCGCCTAATCCTTGTGAGTTAATGCCATCAACAACAATGCCATAGGCGGTAATACCAGTAACGGCATATTTAGCCTTAATATTATTAAGCTGGCTTAAATGGGTTGAGTATTCACTACCTTGGGGGAAGTTGACTAATGTTGGTTGGGTTGATTCAGACCAATCCATTGTACGAGCAACGAATGTGCCTTGGTCTTGGGTTTGCCATAAAACACGGGTACAAGCATTGGCAACAGAAGAAATAGAACTTAAAGATAAAGCAGTAACTAAAGCAACAGTTAATGAATGCAGTTTCATGACTTGTTCTCAATTATAATTAAATAACTGATATATAGGCAATTAATCATTTACTGTCACGTAGTCAATTGTAACGATATTTGAATCGTGATGCTGGTCTCTATTTGTTGAGCTATAAAAAAACCAGTGATATTGATCACTGGTTCTTAGATAGAAAATAACTAGTCATTGTTATTTTTCATCGTGCAACGTTTCATCAGCATTGCAATCGCCATCCATGCAGTGACCATAAAGGTATAAGCTATGGTTTGTTAGACGAACATTAAAGCGTGCCGCGATGTCTTTTTGGCGTTGCTCAATCATTTCATCTGAAAATTCAATTACTTTGCCACAATCAAGACAAACGAGATGATCATGATGATGTTGAGTGGCTAATTCGAATACTGATTTACCACCTTCAAAGTGGTGACGAGTTACAATGCCTGCATCATCAAATTGGTTAAGGACGCGGTAAACGGTCGCAAGGCCAATTTCTTCACCGATATCGATGAGCTTTTTATACAGGTCTTCAGCACTGATGTGTTGGCAATCAGGTTGTTGAAGCACTTCTAAAATCTTAAGACGAGGAAGTGTTACTTTAAGACCAGCTTGCTTGAGCGCGTGATTATTATCTGACATCCGATTTTCCTGTTGGCTAGCTGCAAAAATGTTGCAGTAGTCTTTCTCATTTAGATTCATTATATGTGACGCAACGATAACAATAAACCTTAAAAGGTTAGTTATCTAGCAGAAGTGTCACTTTTCTTTAGTTTGCAATATTGTGAAAATTATGTAATAAATTAACTCATCATACCAGTTTGTATGGAGTGTTGCCTTGTTTGATTACTATAAACCGAGTTTGGTTAAGCTAGCGTTAAACTTATGGCCTCCATTTTGGGGGGCTGGTATTAAAATTATGGTGATTAGCAATGATTTCCGTTATGTGCGGTTACGGTTGAAATTGCGCTGGTGGAATAAGAATGCTAATCGGACTCAGTATGGTGGCAGTATTTTTTCATTAACAGATCCTGTTTACTCACTGATGCTGATGGGCATTTTAGGTAAGCAATACTTTGTGTGGGATAAGCAAGCACAGATTGAGTTTATACGGCCAGGGAATGGTGATTTATTTGCTGAGTTTGTTATCTCAGAAGAGTGCATTGCAGAAATTATAGCCGCGACAGAGCGAGGTAATAAATATTTACCTCAGTTTAGCGTTAATGTCATTAACGCAAAGAATGAGGTTGTGGCACAAGTTAATCGTACACTATATGTTAGAAAAAAACCGCAGTATCGATCTGAGATGATATATCAACCAGGTGATATCAAGTTGGATCGTACTGACTAATTATCTTGAGATAATAAAAAACGCGCTATCAGAGCGCGTTTTTTATTGTGTATCGTAGCAGTACTTAGTCAGCAAGTTCAGCAAGACACATTTCATCAAAGATCTGATTGACCCATTGCTCAACACGAGGTGCTGTTAGCTCTGGTTGACGGTCTTCATCGATACATAAACCAACAAAGTTTGCATCATCAACTAATGCTTTAGATGCTTCAAACTCGTAGCCAGCTGTTGAAAAGTTACCAACAATTGTGCCGCCTTTGCTTTCAACGATGTCACGTACTGTGCCCATTGCATCACAGAAGTACTCTGCATAATCTTCTTGGTCGCCACAACCAAAAATTGCAACAAGTTTAGTTGAAAAGTCAACCTGCTCAAGCTCAGGGAAGAAGTCATCCCAATCACATTGTGGTTCACCATAATACCAAGTAGGAATACCTAGTAGTATCAGATCAAAGTTGTCGATATCTTCTTTGCTGCTTTTTGCGATATCTTTTACTTCAACTAGCTTGCTACCTAGTTGCTTCTGAATCATTTTAGCGACAGCTTCGGTGTTACCAGTGTCGCTACCAAAGAAGAGTCCAACGCTCGCCATAGTAGATATTACCCATATTAAATTGTTAACTGCTATTAGGCAGTTTACAGAAATCAGTATAAACGACGCAATGATAATTAATTTTTGATGGCGATTTAGTGTTTTTTTCGCCCAAATAATATCATTGGTTATTGTTGCCCTTTATCAACAGGGCATGATAGCTCTGAGTTAATAGCGTCAGCTTGCTTACAGGCTGTTTTAATCGCATTACTAATTAGAGAAGACTACCAAACTTGACGCACTATATCACAGTAGAGTGCCGGATTTAATAATTAGTCCTGAGGTCTACTATAGTTAACCACCGATTATGATGGTGTGCTATTTTAGTTTATTGCTCTAAAAATTGATTAATAATTCGATTTACTGTCTCTGGCTTCTCAGCATGGAGCCAATGACCAGTGTTAGCAACCACATGTGCTTTAGCGTTTGGAAATTGCGCCATAATCTCATTACGGTGTAGTGGTTCAATATAATCAGATAGTTGACCTTTAATAAATAATGTTTTGCCTGCAAATGGTAGAGCTGCTGGCTGCCAGCCCATAATGGTGGCGTAGTTAGCAATTAAGCCTTCGACATTAAATCGCCATTGGTAACCCGTGTCTGTTTTTGCTAATGATTTTAATAAAAACTGACGAACACCTGCATCTTCAACATATTTGGCTAAATATTGTTCAGCTTCACTACGCTTTGTTATTGGGTGACGGTTAACTTCACGTAAACCATTAAAAACATTTTGATGACGATGAGCGTGGTATGCTACTGGTGCCATGTCGATAACAATCAGGTGATTGATTCTCTGGGGCGCTAATGTCGATAATGTCATCGCAACTTTCCCTCCCATAGAGTGGCCAACAACATCAAATTGATTAATGGCTAAATGATCGAGGGTATCAAGAATATCTTGAGCAAGATCTGAATAGCTAAATTGATCGCTATGAGGGGATAAACCATGATTGCGAAGATCGATACTGATCACTTGGTAATGTTGTTTTAATTCTCGGGCTAAAAGACCAAGATTATCTGCGCTGCCGAACAAACCATGGATCAAAACGATCGTTTTACCCTTGCCTTCAGCACGAAAATGAAGATTCACTGGCTATTTTCTCTAATTAGGTGTGGTATTTACCATAGAGTATAACCTCGGATCAGGCTATAATCGTACCCAGAATTTTAAACGGAATGATAATGAATAATACCATGAAGACTATTGAGGTAGACGAAGAGCTATATCGTTATATCGCTAGCCAAACTCAACATATTGGTGAAAGCGCTTCTGATATTTTACGTCGCTTGCTTATGGTGCCAGAAGAACAATTGCAGCAAGCTGCTGTTGTGATGCCTGTTCGTCCTAAAGGCATTGTTGTGAGTCGAGATGCTGGTAATGAGCCAACCATGGATCGCGTTAAAGAAATGCGTACTGTGCTTATTTCAGATGAGTTCGCGGCGCAGGAGAAAGCAATTGGTCGTTTTATGATGATCTTATCTTCTCTTTACCGAATTGATTCCGATGGCTTTGCTGAAGCGGCAGCAATTAAAGGACGCACGCGTGTTTATTTTGCTCATGATGAAGAAACATTGCTCGCAAGCGGCAAAACAACTAAGCCAAAATCAATTCCCACAACACCATTTTGGGTGATCACTAATACTAATACTGACCGAAAGCGTCAAATGATTGACCAATTAATGACGAAGATGGGCTTTAGTTCTGATATTATTGATAAAGTTTGTGGTGAAATATAATCACTATTGAGTTTTTACAAGGATAAGACAATGGCAATCCATCCTCGTGCGGGTCAACGCGCTCAGCAAGAAGATATGCATAATATTCCAGCACTTGTTGCTAATTATTTTCTAATTGAGCCGAATATTACCGATCCGCTACAAAAAGTAGCATTTGGTACTTCTGGACATCGTGGTACTGCAGATAAAGGGACCTTTAACCAGCACCATATTTGGGCGATTGCTCAAGCGATTGCTGAAGTTCGTCTAGCTAATGGTTTAACTGGACCGCTATTTTTAGGTAAGGATACACATGCTTTATCTGAGCCTGCATTTACTTCAACATTAGAAGTATTGGTGGCAAATAACGTTAAAGTTGTGGTTCAAGAAGGGTTAGGCTACACGCCAACGCCAGGCATTTCTCATGCAATTCTTTGCCACAATAAAGCACATGCTGATAAAGCTGATGGTATTGTCATTACTCCATCCCATAATCCACCACAAGATGGCGGTATTAAATATAATCCTGTTCACGGTGGCCCTGCTGAAAGTGAATTAACGACCGCTATTGAACAGCGCGCTAATGATATCATTGCCAATGGTATGGTTGACGTAAAACGAGTGCCAATTGCTGACGCTTTTGCTTCTGAGCTTGTTGTTCAACAAGATCTAGTCGCGCCTTATGTTGCTGACTTAGTCAATGTTATTGATATTGAAGCGATTCAAAAAGCTAATTTAAAGCTAGGTGTTGATCCCCTTGGCGGTTCAGGTATTGAGTACTGGCGTCAGATTGCACAGCATTACGCACTAAACCTAACTTTAGTTGATGAATCTATTGATCCATCATTCCGTTTCATGTCATTAGACAAAGACGGTGTAGTGCGTATGGACTGTTCTTCACCTTACGCAATGGCAGGTTTACTTGCTTATAAAGATAATTACGATTTAGCTTTTGGTAATGACCCTGATTATGATCGTCACGGCATTGTAACGCCTGCTGGTTTGATGAATCCGAATCATTATCTTGCAGTGTGTATTGATTATTTATTCCGTCACCGTAGTGGTTGGAGTGAGCAAGTTGCAGTTGGTAAAACATTAGTATCAAGTGCTTTGATTGACCGTGTTGTTGCGGCATTAGGTCGTGAACTTGTTGAAGTGCCAGTTGGTTTTAAATGGTTCGTTGATGGTTTATATAACGGTACATTAGGCTTTGGTGGCGAAGAGAGTGCTGGTGCTTCTTTCTTACGTCAAGATGGCACACCTTGGTCAACGGATAAAGATGGTATTTTGTTATGCTTATTGGCTGCGGAAATCACTGCTGTAACGGGTAAAAATCCACAACAATATTATAATGAATTGGCAGATAAATTCGGTAGTTCTGAATATTCACGTCTACAAGCTGTTGCAAATAAAGAACAAAAAGCAGTGTTAAGTAAGTTATCACCGGAAATGGTTGCGGCTGAAACATTGGCTGGTGAACCTATTCTAGCTCGCCTAACACATGCGCCAGGTAATGGTGCAGCGATTGGTGGTTTGAAAGTAACAACTGAAAATGGTTGGTTTGCTGCTCGCCCATCGGGTACTGAAGATATCTACAAAATTTATTGTGAAAGCTTCAAAGGTAAAGAGCATTTAGCCCTTATCGAAAAAGAAGCACAAGATATCGTTAGCAAAGTATTCAGTGATGCTGGCTTATAATTCGATACTATAATTGACGCAAGATACTAAAAAACGCCCTAGTGATTTTCATTCTAATTGAAAGTGCATTAGGGCGTTTTTTTATAGCTGGTGATTATGACGTGGCCAATGATCTGGCACGATAAACCACACTTGATTAGCACTATCTACAGCTTGAATTGGCACTGTTACGTCTTTAATTTCGACTGTTGTTGTTAATTGAGAAAAAAGTGGTGGTGCAATCCATTGGCGTTTTTCTAGTATTTTTAGTGTTAATGTTGAAGCTTGTGAACAATAACACCAATGGCCTTTAAAACCGGTTGGATTAATAGTAATAGCCGAACCTGATTGTGTTTCTGGCCATGCATGAAATAAACGTCCCTGCATAATTAATCGGCGTTGAATCGGATAATGATAATTAAGCTGTTTAAAAGCAGGGTGATCGGTGAGTTGAAGTTGATGATCGAGCATTCGATTGATTTTTTTATCTAAATTATCATTGGCATTCGGACCTGGCCATTGATGTTGAAAGTTTAAATAGAACTTAATCGCCACTTCCCAATGTTCGATTTCATCACTGCAATGGTTATGCACTAAAAAATCAATTGCCCCGACTGTTTGTTGTTGCCATTGTAATTGGATTTCTTCACCAATAAGACTGTAATCAGGATGATGAATGATTAATTGCTGCCATAACCATTGATAATAAAAGCCTAAACGGGTGTTACCGTGATAACTTACATTGGTAGGAATAATCGCTCGTTTGGCAAATTGAAGTAGCCACTGGTTACTCATGCTGTAATTACATTCCGTTACAATATTAGGCATCATTAATAGCGCATGAAAATCAGCATTCGTTTGATGATAAACACCATGAACTTGTAACATATTGACACATCCCTCAAAGTAAACGTTTTCTTTTCTGTTTTCGATTAATCATTGACCGAGTTTTTGTAGTATTCTTTCATTTATTGGATTAAAGTACCAGTCAGGTTTATTGAGCAGGAGTTAACAATGTACACTCAGTTTTCAGTGGCGAATATTATTTCTCGTCGTGTCTATACGGTTTTATTAGGATTGGTGTGTTTACCTGTACTGCTTTTGATGCCTGTTAATAAACGTACACGATTAACAAGTTATATGTATCGTTGTTGGTCACAAACAAGCACGAAGCCACTATGGTTGTCACGCCTTGATCATGGTACTCAACGTCGTTAGTTGACGTAGCAAATTAAGTATGACAATTGTTGTTAAAAAAGCTGCCAATGGCAGCTTTTTTTGTACCTAGTATTATGCAATTGATTTTGTTGATTGAGATTGTCACTAAAGGCTGATATTTTTTGAACAAGAGGGTGTTGTTGAATCAATAACATGACGTTATTTTAAAAGGATAAGCGATGAATAACCTTAAATTAGAATCTTTGTTAAATGATTTTTTATCACCACAGTTGATTAAAGATTATTGTCCTAATGGGTTACAAGTAGAAGGTAAGGCAGAGATAACGAAAGTTATTACTGGTGTTACTGCTTGCCAAGCATTGATTGATCGTGCGGTTGCTGAAGGTGTTGATGCTATTTTAGTTCATCACGGTTTTTTCTGGAAAGGAGAGCCTGCTGAAATTAGAGGAATGAAATATCGTCGTATTAAGGCTTTGATTGAGAATGGTATTAACCTTTATGCTTATCATTTACCACTTGATGTTCACGCCCAAGTAGGTAATAACGTCCAGTTAGCACAACGTCTTGGGTTAGCAGTGATTGGAGGATTAGAGTTAGGTAATCCGCGTTCGATTGCGATTTATGGTGAACTCGACACACCATTAACTGGCGAAGAATTTGCAGCACGAATTGCAATGGCATTACAACGTGAGCCATTACATATTGGTGATAATGCGCCAGCCAAGATAAAAAAAGTCGGTTGGTGTACTGGTGGTGGCCAAGATTATATTGAACTTGCCGTTCAGCAAGGTTGCGATGCATTTATTTCAGGCGAAGTATCAGAACGTACAACCCATATTGCGCGTGAATTAGGCATTCATTATTTTGCTGCGGGGCATCATGCAACAGAGCGTTATGGCGTTAAAGCATTAGGTGAGTGGTTAGCACAGGAACATGGTATTGCAGTTGAGTTTATTGATATCGATAATCCTGTATAACAAACCACAACGATTTATTCATATTGTAAAAAAGGTTGAGCTTTAGTCTCAACCTTTTATATTTTGTTCGAACCTAGTTATTCACGTTCATGGAGTGGCTTAAACTCACGTTGTGAATAACCTGTATACAGTTGGCGTGGGCGGCCAATACGGTTGGTTGGATCACTGTGCATTTCGTTCCAATGCGCAATCCAGCCAATAACACGCGACATAGCAAAAATAACCGTAAACATTGATACTGGAATACCAATTGCTTTGAGAATAATACCTGAATAAAAATCAACATTCGGGTATAGCTTCTTACTGATAAAATATTCATCTGACAGTGCAATTCGCTCAAGCTCCATTGCAACATCAAGCAATGGATCATCAATCTTTAGCTCTTCAAGTACTTCGTGACAAGCTTCGCGCATCACTGTTGCACGAGGATCGTAGTTTTTATATACCCGATGACCAAAGCCCATTAATCGGAATGGGTCATCTTTATCTTTGGCACGTTCAATAAATTCTGGAATATTTTCTACACTACCAATTTCTTCAAGCATCTTAAGGCAAGCTTCATTAGCACCGCCATGCGCAGGCCCCCAAAGCGAAGCAATACCAGCTGCAATACAAGCAAATGGGTTAGCACCAGAAGAGCCAGCTAAACGTACAGTTGACGTTGATGCATTTTGCTCGTGATCGGCATGAAGAGTGAAAATTTTATCCATTGCACGTGAAACAACCGGGCTGACTTCATATTCTTCACATGGCGTTGCAAACATCATATGAAGGAAATTTTCAGCGTAGTCAAGGTCATTACGTGGATAGATAAAAGGTTGACCTGTAGTATATTTATGACACATCGCTGCCAAGGTTGGCATCTTCGATAGTAGTCTAAAAGCTGTTATTTCACGGTGAAGATCATTATTGATATCTAATGAATCATGGTAAAACGCTGATAGTGCACCGACCACGCCACACATAATAGCCATTGGGTGAGCATCACGACGAAAGCCATGGAAGAAACTCGCAATTTGCTCATGCACCATAGTATGACGTGTAACCGTAGTGCGAAATTGTTCATATTCAGCACGTGTAGGTACTTCACCATAAAGCAGAACATAACAAACTTCTAAGTAATCAGCATTATTCGCTAATTGATCGATAGGAAAACCACGATGTAACAGAATTCCTTTATCGCCATCAATATACGTGATTTGAGATTCACATGAGGCTGTCGCTAGAAAACCTGGATCAAATGTAAAAAAACCGTTTGCGCCTAGTTTTCGCACATCGATTACATCTTGGCCCTCTGAGCCCTCGATAATCGGCAGTTCGATAGGTGCTTTCCCTTCTATATGAAGAGTAGCTTTCTTATCTGCCATAACAATCTCCTTTGTTATTTGTAGAATCCTGAATCCGAAACGGATGTGTATTTGTTGTACCGCTGGATGAGTCAATTGTCAATTTTTGTATTCATCATTGTGCGCTTGTTAATAACTTTTCTGTATTTGTATTTTTTTTGTGAACTGGGTGTTTAATATGGTGTAACTAAGTTTGTTTTTGAATGTTACGCTATGTATAGTGGATTTGACATTTGGTTATGATATAGCTGACATGTTGTTAATAAACTGCGTAAGGAATGCGGTTGAAAGACAAAGCGATTATATTGCTCAATACTTTGCTTTTAATGATAGCGTAGCATTTTTTAGCTGTTTCTTGATGGCTCACTATAGAAACAATCAAAGAGTTTAATAAAAAATAAAATGCTTCAACGAAGCTGAGTGAGCAAAACGTGAAAGTAAAGAAATCCAGACCAGTCAACCTTGACCTACAAACAATGCGCTTTCCTTTAACAGCGATAGCGTCAATTCTACATCGAGTATCGGGCGTGATTACGTTCGTTGCGATCGCCATTTTGTTATGGTTTTTAAACTTGTCATTGTCCTCCCCTGAAGGTTTCGCTACTGCTGCCAGTATTACGGATAGTTGGTTGGTGAAATTTGTCTTGTGGGGAATATTAACAGCCCTGTTTTATCATATCGTATTAGGTCTTCGTCATTTACTGATGGATCTTGGGTATTTTGAAGAAATGGAAACGGGTCTTGCTAGTACAAAGGTGAGCTTTGTCATTGTGGCAATATTATCCGTATTTGCAGGAGTATTAGTATGGTAGCCAATGTCTCTTCTGTTGGGCGTAATGGTGTGCATGATTTTATTTTAATTCGTGCGACAGCCATTATTCTGACCTTATACACCGTTTATTTAGTTGGTTTTTTTGCTTTTGGTCCTGAAATAACCTTTGCATCATGGCAGGACTTTTTTAGTCAACTAACGACTAAAGTTTTCACTCTGTTAGCCTTAGGTTCCATTTTAATTCATGCGTGGATTGGTTTATGGCAAGTGCTTACTGATTATATTAAACCCGCAGCATTAAGAGCTTGTTTTCAGTTTGTTGTTGTCGCGGTTCTATTTATTTACCTATTTTCAGGTTTCTTCATTGTGTGGGGTGTGTAGTGGGCATTGCAGTTCGTGAATTTGATGCTGTTGTTATCGGCGCTGGTGGTGCAGGAATGCGTGCTGCACTACAAATATCAGAACAAGGCTTAAAATGTGCCTTGTTATCAAAAGTGTTTCCGACGCGTTCTCATACGGTGTCTGCACAAGGAGGGATCACTGTTGCCTTAGGTAATTCTCACCCTGATAACTGGCAATGGCATATGTATGATACTGTTAAAGGTTCTGATTATATTGGTGATCAGAATGCGATTGAGTACATGTGTGAAAATGGGCCTAAATCTGTGATTGAACTTGAAAAAATGGGACTACCATTTTCTCGCTTTGATGACGGCACTATTTATCAACGTCCATTTGGCGGTCAATCAAAAGAGTTTGGTGGTGAGCAAGCTGCACGTACTGCTGCTGCAGCAGACCGGACTGGGCATGCATTGTTGCATACTCTCTATCAGCAGAATATTAAACATCAAACCACTATTTTTTCTGAGTGGTATGCACTTGATTTAGTTAAAAACCAAGACGGCGTTATTTTAGGCTGTACTGCTTTGTGCATGGAAACTGGCGAAGTTTGTTATTTCAAATCGAAAGCAACTATTTTAGCAACGGGTGGCGCTGGTCGTATTTATGCATCGACTACTAATGCCCATATTAATACTGGTGATGGTGTTGGTATGGCATTACGAGCTGGTGTGCCAATGCAAGATATGGAAATGTGGCAATTTCATCCAACAGGTATTGCTGGCGCAGGGGTATTGGTCACCGAAGGTTGTCGTGGCGAAGGTGGTTACTTACTGAACAAAGATGGTGAGCGCTTTATGGAGCGTTATGCGCCAAATGCCAAAGATTTAGCCGGACGTGATGTGGTCGCTCGCTCAATGATGGTTGAAATTCGTGAAGGGCGAGGTTGTGATGGTCCATGGGGGCCACACTTGAAGTTAAAACTTGATCATTTAGGTAAAGACGTACTTGAATCGCGTTTACCGGGAATTTGTGAGCTTTCGCGCACGTTTGCTCATATCGATCCTGTTAAAGAGCCGATTCCGGTGATCCCTACGTGTCACTACATGATGGGCGGCGTACCGACTCAAGTATCAGGCCAAGCATTAAAACAAAATGCAGCAGGTATAGATGAAGAAGTTAAAGGTCTATTTGCTTGCGGTGAAATCGCCTCGGTATCTGTGCATGGCGCAAACCGCTTAGGGGGTAACTCGTTACTTGATTTGGTGGTGTTTGGTCGTGCAACAGGCTTACACCTTGGCGAAACCTTAGCGGCTCAAGTAGAAGCAACACCAGCAACTGAAGCCGATATTGAAGCTTCTCTTGCGCGTCTTAATCGTTGGAATAATACCCAAGAAGGTGAAGACCCCGTTCAAATTCGTAAAGATCTGCAAGCCTGCATGCAAAATAACTTCTCGGTATTTAGAGAGGGTGAGGCAATGGCAGCAGGACTTGAAGAGCTTAAAGCGATTCGTGAACGTTTACAGCATGCTCGACTCGATGACACTTCGACAGAGTTTAATACTCAGCGAATTGAATGTTTAGAATTAGATAACTTGATGGAAACGGCAATGGCAACGGCTATTGCTGCAAATTACCGCACAGAGAGCCGTGGAGCGCATGCTCGGTTTGATTTCCCTGAACGCGATGATGCTAATTGGTTATGTCATTCGATTTATAATCCTGAAACGGAAGCGATGACAAAACGTGCTGTCAATATGACACCGATTCATCGTGAAGCATTTCCGCCTAAAGCGCGTGTTTATTAACGGGAGACAACAGCGATGAAACTGAATTTTTCAATTTACCGTTATAACCCTGATGTTGATGATGCTCCGCACATGAAAGGCTACCAGCTTGATGTGCCTGATGGCTCAGATATGATGGTGTTAGATGCGCTAATTTTGCTTAAAGAACAAGATGCAAGTTTGTCTTTCCGTCGTTCTTGCCGTGAGGGGGTATGTGGCTCTGATGGTATTAACATGAACGGTAAAAATGGGTTAGCTTGTATTACACCGTTATCTGCGCTAATGAATAGCGATACCATAGTGATTCGTCCATTGCCTGGGTTGCCGGTGATTCGTGATTTGATCATTGATATGGAACAGTTTTATAGTAACTACGCTAAAGTAAAACCTTTTTTAATTGATGATGCGACGTTGCCGCCTGCAAGAGAAAATTTGCAAGCACCAGAAGATCGGGCTCAGTTAGATGGTTTATACGAATGTATTATGTGTGCCTGTTGTTCAACAGCATGCCCATCATTTTGGTGGAACCCAGATAAATTTATTGGCCCTGCTGGTTTATTGGCGGCTTACCGATGGTTAATTGATAGCCGTGATACAGCAACCGATGAACGATTGTCTGATCTTGACGATGCATTTAGTGTTTTTCGTTGCCATGGCATAATGAACTGTGTAAATGTTTGTCCTAAGGGATTAAATCCTACCAAAGCGATTGGACACATAAAATCTATGCTGCTTAAACGAGCAGTTTAAAAATATCGATATGTTAGTGAGTCGATGCAGTTTGCAGGCTCGCTAACGGGAATGCTCGGTATTAGACCGATGCCAATGGCGATAAATTAGTAGTTAAGGGAAAATAATGCAGAATAGCGTTATGAAGGCATGGCTTGAGTCTTCACATTTAGCTGGCGCCAACGCAACTTATATAGAAGATCTTTACGAGTTGTATCTTAGCGATCCAGAGTTAGTTGATACCCAATGGCGAGAGGTATTTGTCGATCTGCCGGTTGTTAATGACGTAGTTATTGAGCAACCCCATTCTCGTGTGCGTGATTACTTTCGACGTTTAGCAAAAGAAACCAATTTTTTAAGTGCCGTCGTTAACGATCCTGATGTTGATGCTAAGCAAGTAAAAGTATTACAGCTAATTAATGCTTACCGTTTTCGTGGTCATCAAAATGCTAATCTTGATCCTTTAGGATTATGGCAACGTGATCATGTTGCAGATCTCGATCCTGAATTCCATTCGCTAACCGCTGATGATTTCAATGAAACATTTAACGTTGGTTCATTTGCGATTGGCCAAGAAACCATGAAACTCAGTGAAATATACGCTGCACTTAAAAAGACCTATTGCGGGTCAATTGGTGCTGAATATATGCATATTACTGATACCGAAGAAAAGCGTTGGATTCAACAACGACTTGAATCGGTGATGGGCACTGGATCTTTTACTGCCGATGAACAACTGTGTTTTCTTGATGAATTAACAGCAGCAGAAGGTCTTGAGCGTTATTTAGGCGCAAAATTTCCTGGTGCTAAACGTTTCTCATTAGAAGGTGGCGATGCCATGATTCCAATGATGAAAGAGTTAATTCGTCATGCCGGCTCACAAGGCGTGCGCGAAGTTGTGGTGGGCATGGCTCACCGTGGCCGCTTAAATATGCTTGTTAATGTGTTAGGTAAAAAACCGCAAGATCTATTTGATGAATTTGCAGGTAAGCATGGTGAAAGCTGGGGTACTGGTGATGTGAAATATCATCAAGGCTTCTCGGCAGATTTTGCAACCCCTGGCGGTGATGTTCATCTAGCGTTAGCTTTTAACCCATCGCATCTTGAGATTGTAAACCCAGTAGTTGTCGGCTCAGTGCGAGCACGTCAAGATCGTTTAGGTGATGATACTGGCGATAAAGTATTGCCAATTACTATCCACGGCGACTCAGCAATTGCTGGTCAAGGCGTAGTTGCAGAAACATTTAATATGTCTCAAGCTCGTGGTTATAGTGTTGGTGGTACAGTACGTATTGTTATTAATAACCAAGTTGGTTTCACCACTTCAAATCCACAAGATACCCGCTCAACAGAATACTGTACTGATATTGCCAAGATGGTACAGGCACCTATTTTCCACGTAAATGCAGACGATCCAGAAGCCGTTGCGTTTGTAACTCGACTTGCCTTTGATTACCGCCATGAGTTTAAGCGTGATGTAGTGATTGATTTAGTCTGTTATCGCCGTCATGGTCACAATGAAGCTGATGAGCCCAACGCAACTCAACCGTTGATGTATCAAAAAATCATCAAACATCCGACGCCACGTAAGTTATATGCTGATTATTTAACTGAAATTGGTGCGTTTGGTTTAGATGTCGCGACGGGTTTAGTCAATCAATACCGTGATGCATTAGACCGTGGTGAGTGTGTCGTCAAAGAGTGGCGACCAATGAAATTGCACTCTGTCGATTGGGCACCATATTTAGGCCATGATTGGACTGTTGAGTGGGATAGTAAAATTGATGAACAACGTTTGCAGGAGTTAGGCAGTCGTTTATGTCAATATCCAGCAAGTCATCAATTACAGAGCCGAGTTCAAAAAATTTATAATGATCGCTTAGCTATGATCAATGGTGAGAAAGCCTTTGATTGGGGCATGGCTGAAAACTTGGCTTATGCGACATTGGTTGATGATGGTCATCGTATCCGTATTACTGGCCAAGATTCAGGTCGCGGTACGTTTTTCCATCGCCACGCGGTATTACATAATCAAGAAGATGCCAGTACTTATATTCCGTTAACTCATATTCATAATGGTCAAGGCCCGTTTGAAGTGATTGACTCGGTATTATCAGAAGAGGCAGTGCTTGCTTTTGAATATGGTTATGCAACCGCAGAACCGAGTGGTTTAACTATTTGGGAAGCGCAGTTCGGTGATTTTGCCAATGGTGCCCAAGTAGTCGTTGATCAATTCATTAGTTCTGGTGAACAAAAATGGGGTCGAATGTGTGGTTTAACCATGCTACTGCCACATGGATATGAAGGACAGGGGCCTGAACACTCATCAGCACGTCTTGAACGTTATCTACAACTATGTGCTGAGCAAAATATGCAAGTGGTTGTACCTTCAACTCCGGCGCAAGTTTATCATATGATTCGTCGTCAAGTTGTACGGCCAATGCGTCGCCCATTGATAGTTATGTCACCTAAGTCGTTGTTACGCCATCCATTATGTACATCAACACTTGATGAATTAGCTAATGGCACCTTCTTAGCAGCAATTGGTGAAGTTGATGAACTTCCAGCCCAACAAGTGCAGCGAGTCGTATTTTGTTCCGGTAAAGTGTATTACGACTTGTTAGAACAACGTCGTAAAAATGACCAAACTGATGTCGCGATTGTGCGTATTGAACAGTTGTATCCTTTCCCGAAAGAGGACGTTGAAGCGGCAATTGCTGATTATCAACATGTTACTGATTTCGTTTGGTGTCAGGAAGAGCCTCAAAATCAGGGAGCATGGTATTCTAGCCAGCATAATTTCTATTCTGCGTTACCAGCAGGAGCGCTTTTACGTTATGCCGGGCGACCAGCATCAGCATCACCTGCTGTAGGCTATATGTCTGTACACTTGAAACAACAAAAAGCGTTAGTTGAAGACGCATTAACTATTGAATCTCAAGACCATTCTAATAATTAGAACGAGAACAAAAGGACAATACCGATATGACAATCGAAATTCTGGTTCCTGACCTTCCGGAATCTGTTGCCGACGCAACTGTAGCCACGTGGCACAAACAACCAGGTGATGCTGTTACTCGTGATGAGGTCTTGGTTGATATTGAAACGGATAAAGTGGTACTTGAAGTACCAGCACCTGAAGACGGTGTATTAGAGGCTATCTTTGAAATTGAAGGAACCACAGTATTAACTAAGCAGTTGATTGGTAAAATCAAAGTTAACGCGGTTGCTGGTGAGCCAACATTAGATGTACTTGCTGATGCTGAATCATCGCCTAATAAACGCAATACTGCATCGCTAAATGAAGAAAATAGCGAAGCCTTAAGTCCTGCCGTTCGACGTTTATTAAGCGAGCATGGCGTGACAGCAGATAAAGTTAAAGGTACCGGTGTCGGTGGCCGAATTACCCGTGAAGATGTTGATGCTTATTTGAAAAATATTGCCGCAGCATCAACGGTAACTCAGAGTACTAAATCTGAAATTGAACCAGTATTGCCTTTAGCGCATCGTAGTGAAAAGCGAGTGCCGATGACACGATTACGTAAACGTGTTGCTGAGCGCTTGTTAGAAGCCAAGAATAGTACCGCCATGTTAACAACATTTAATGAAGTTAATATGAAGCCGATTATGGATTTGCGTAAACAGTATAAAGATGTGTTTGAGCAACGCCATGGTATTCGTCTTGGTTTTATGTCGTTTTATGTTAAAGCTGTTGTTGAGGCACTAAAGCGTTATCCAGAAGTGAATGCCTCGATTGATGGTGATGATATTGTTTATCATAACTTTTTTGATATTAGCATTGCAGTATCAACGCCACGCGGTTTAGTTACTCCTGTGTTGCGAGATTGTGATAAGTTAAGCTTGGCTGAAATTGAAAAAGGTATTCGTGATTTAGCGATTAAAGGCCGCGATGGTAAATTAACCGTTGATGATCTTATTGGTGGTAATTTTACTATTACTAACGGTGGTGTCTTTGGTTCGTTAATGTCGACGCCGATTATTAACCCACCACAAGCAGCAATCCTAGGTATGCACAAGATCCAAGACCGTCCAATGGCGGTTAATGGTCAAGTTGAGATTTTGCCAATGATGTATCTTGCACTTTCTTATGATCATCGCTTAGTTGATGGTCGTGAGTCAGTGGGTTATTTAGTAACAATTAAAGAGTTACTTGAAGATCCAACACGTTTATTACTGGACGTATAAGTATTAAATAGTTAACCGAGTAAGTGCTCATTATTCGGTTAACTATCTTCCTAGCAATAGGAAACAGTAAGTATGCGCAATGATGAAGAGATATCAAAGAATATCTCAAATGGATTTAATGCGTCCCAAAGGGATAAAAACGGATAGAACATTATGAATTTGCACGAGTATCAAGCAAAACAACTATTCGCTGAATATGGTTTACCTGTACCGGAAGGTTATGCTTGTGATACCCCACAAGAAGCAGCAGAAGCTGCAGGTAAAATTGGCGGTGAAAAATGGGTTGTAAAATGTCAAGTTCACGCTGGCGGTAGAGGAAAAGCTGGTGGTGTTGAATTACATGATAATAAAGAAGGGATCAAACAATTTGCTCAACATTGGTTAGGTAAAAACTTAGTGACTTACCAAACGGATGCAGCTGGTCAACCGGTTACAAAAGTGTTGGTAGAAGCGGCTTCAAGTATTGCCAATGAATTATATCTTGGTGCAGTTGTTGATCGTAGTTCGCAGCGTATTGTTTTCATGGCATCGACAGAAGGTGGTGTTGAAATCGAAAAAGTGGCTCAAGAAACGCCACATTTAATTCATAAAGCTGCCATCGATCCTTTAGTTGGACCACAACCTTATCAAGGGCGTGAATTAGCCTTTAAACTTGGCCTACAAGGTGATCAAGTAAAACAATTCACAAAAATATTTTTAGGGCTTGGCAATATGTTTGCTGAGTGTGATTTAGCATTGCTTGAAGTTAATCCATTAATTATTACTAATGAAGGCACGTTACTGTGTTTGGACGGTAAAATTAATATTGATGCTAATGCATTATACCGCCAACCTAAATTACGCCAAATGCATGATCCATCACAAGAAGACGAGCGTGAAGCCCATGCTGCCCAATGGGAACTCAATTACGTTGCACTTGACGGTAATATTGGTTGCATGGTCAATGGCGCAGGTTTAGCGATGGGAACCATGGATATTGTTAATCTTCATGGTGGTCAACCTGCCAACTTCCTTGATGTCGGTGGCGGCGCCACTAAAGAGCGTGTAACTGAAGCCTTTAAAATTATTCTTTCAGATAGCAATGTTAAAGCTGTTTTGGTGAATATTTTTGGTGGGATTGTTCGCTGTGATCTTATTGCTGAAGGTATCATTGGCGCTATTGCTGAAGTCGGTGTGAAAGTGCCTGTTGTCGTCCGCCTTGAAGGTAATAATGCTGAAGTAGGTGCTGCAAAATTGGCTGATAGTGGCCTCAATATTATTGCTGCTACTTCGCTTACAGAAGCTGCTGAAAAAGTCGTTGCTGCCGCGGAGGGTAAATAATGTCAATACTGATTAATAAAAATACTAAAGTAATTTGCCAGGGTTTTACTGGCGGTCAAGGTACGTTTCATTCAGAGCAAGCCCTTGATTATGGCACGCAATTAGTCGGTGGTGTTTCGCCGGGTAAGGGTGGGACTACACATTTAGGTTTACCAGTATTTAATACTGTGCGTGATGCAGTTGAAGCAACGGGTGCAACCGCTACCGTAATTTATGTGCCAGCACCTTTCTGCAAAGATGCTATTTTAGAAGCTATTGATGCTGGCATTGAACTGATAGTGACGATTACCGAAGGCATTCCAACGTTGGATATGCTAGATGTAAAAGTGCGTTTAGAGGCTACAGGCGTACGAATGATTGGCCCTAACTGTCCCGGTATTATTACGCCTGATGAGTGTAAAATTGGTATTATGCCAGGCCATATTCATAAAGCGGGTAAAGTTGGGATTGTATCGCGCTCTGGCACACTAACTTATGAAGCGGTAAAGCAAACAACAGATGAAGGCTTTGGTCAATCAACCTGTGTTGGCATTGGTGGTGATCCTATTCCAGGCTCAAATTTCATTGATATTCTTGAAATGTTTGAAAATGATCCTGCAACAGAAGCCATTGTAATGATTGGTGAAATTGGTGGTACTGCAGAAGAAGAAGCTGCTGCATATATTAAAACCAATGTCACTAAACCTGTGGTGTCATACATTGCGGGTGTCACGGCGCCCCCAGGTAAACGTATGGGGCATGCTGGTGCGATTATCTCTGGCGGCACAGGAACTGCAGATGAAAAATTTGCGGCTCTTGAAGCAGCAGGCGTTAAAACTGTTCAAAGTTTAGCTGACATTGGTAAAGCATTACGCGAAGTAACAGGTTGGTAAATTTAATCAGCCTTTAGTTGTTAAAATATAACGATAAAAAAACCGCTTACCTTATATGGAAGCGGTTTTTTTATTGACGATGAATTTTGTTAGCGCTGAGTTGGCTTAAATTGACTTAGCATAAACAGTGCTGCAGCGGATACGACTACTGAAGGGCCAGCAGGAGTATCATAATGCCATGACATTGCTAATCCGAGCACCACTGAAATAGAACCAATTATTGATGCAATTACTGCCATTGATTCTGGACTACGAGCAAAACGACGTGCTGTTGCTGCAGGAATAATCAGTAGTGAAGTGATTATTAATGCTCCCACAAACTTCATTGCAACGGCAATTACCATTCCAACCATTAGCATTAGTAATAATCGCATTAAATCAACGTTAACACCTTCGACTTGTGCCATTTCTTCGCTGATTGTCATTGACAGTAGTGGGCGCCATAAGTAGATAAGCAGCGCTAATACTATGGCACCGCCGCCATAAATCCACATTAGATCATTAGTGGTTACAGCGAGTAAATCACCAAATAAATATGCCATTAAATCGATACGAACATTATCTAAAAAGCTCACTGCGACTAAGCCAAGTGATAATGCACTATGGGCTAATATTCCTAGTAATGTATCTGTTGCGACATAACGTTGCTTTTGTAGTGTCACTAGAATAACCGCTAACACTAAACAACAAATCACTAACGCAAGATTTAAATTAATATTAAATAAAAAGCCTAAGGCAATACCCAGTAATGACGCGTGTGACAGCGTATCACCAAAATAAGCCATTTTTCGCCAGACAACAAACGAACCTAAAGGACCGGCTAAAAGGGCTATCCCAATACCAGCAATTAATGCGGGAAGTAGAAACTCAATCATTATTTATTACTATCCTGATGATTATTGCAGCATGTTGATGGTGTCATTGAATCATCGTGTTGGTGGTTATGTTGATGTTGATATAACGCCAATTGGTCACTGGCTTGACGACCAAATAACGCAATATATTTAGGATGATTAGTGACACTAAATGGGCTGCCAGAACAACAGATATGATGTTGTAAACAAATTACTTTATCCGTTTTTGCCATTACAAGATGAAGATCGTGCGAAACCATCAAAATAGCACAATTAAGTAAATCACGTAATTGTTGAATTAAGCGATAAAGCTCTAATTGTCCTGTAACATCAACGCCTTGTACTGGTTCATCTAAGACTAATAAATCGGGTTTTTGTAACAATGCACGCGCTAATAACACTCGTTGCATTTCACCACCCGATAAACGATGCATATCACTATCAATTAAGTGTTCACCATTAACCATTGCTAATGCTTCACGGCGTTGCTCAATAGAATAACGCCCAGCTAAACGCATAAACCGATCGACAGAAAGTGGCAGAGTCTCATTTAGGTGTAGTTTTTGTGGTACGTAACCAATGCGAATTCCTTTTTGGCGCACAACTTTACCTAAGGTTGGCTTTTGTAATCCAGTGATTACTTTAACAAGAGTTGATTTTCCCGCGCCATTAGGGCCAATGAGCGTTGTGATTTCACCACGCTCTAATTTGAGTGCAACATTATCTAGAACGTTGCGTCCAGAGAAGGCTACGGTTAATGATTGTAATTCGACTAATGTTGTCATAAAGCGTGCTTAAAATAAGAAGTTGCAAAAATGTGATGTTATATTATAACATCGCTATATTACTTGTGTTACTGTTAATACGCGCTGATTATAACCAATTGAGAAAAATTTCTTTGCTGATAATCAACAATTTTTGCTGTTCTACATTTTATGGAAAAAATCATGCACCGTTTAACTTCTCTATTTTGTGCTACTGCTCTTGTTGCTTCTGGATCTGCTATTGCTGCTGATACCTTTAACGTTGTCACAACAGTAAAGCCACTGAACTTAATTGTGAGTGAATTAACTCAAGGCGCTGCAACCAGTGAATTTGTTATTCCTGTTGGTTCATCGCCACACGATTATGCGCTACGTCCTTCTGATGTAAGAAAACTGAAGCAAGCAGATCTTGTGGTATGGGTCGGTCCTGAGTTGGAGTCATTCTTAACCAAAACCATGGCCTCAAAACCTGAAAATATCGCATTAAGTAAACAACAAGGCATTAACTTTCGATACTATGCTGAAGATACACAAGAACATAGTGGCCATGAGGATGACCATGATCATGACCATGAAGGACATCATCATAATCATCATGGCATCGACCCTCATTTATGGTTAGGTCCAGAGCAAGCGGTTCAAGCTGCAAATGTCATAACTAAGGCATTGATCAAGTATGATCCGTTGCATAAAAATACATATACCGCTAATCTTTCTACATTCACAACAGATGTTCAGCAAGCGGTTATTGAGCTTAATAAGCAATTAAAACCTTTAAATAATAAAGGTTATTATGTTTTCCATGATGGCTATGGCTATTTTGAACAACAATTTAAGCTAGATAATCTTGGCCATTTTACGGTTGAGCCGGATCGTCGTCCGGGTGCAAAAACACTGTTATCTATTCGTCAGGCATTAACGAATAATGAGGCATACTGTGTTTTTAGTGAACCTCAGTTTTCGCCTGCTGTTGTGAAATCAGTGACCAAAGGAACGAATGTAAAAATAGGGACTCTTGACCCAATGGCAACTGATATCGTTGAGGGCAAGGGAGGATATGTCCGTTTTCTTAATGAACTTGGACAACGATTTAGTAAGTGTCTTAATTAATCATGAAATATTATATCGCTGCGGTAACATCATTAAAGATGTTACCGCTGCAGCATAAAATTGCGTTATTCTCGACAACAATTTTGATGGTGGCTGCTATTGCATGGCAGCCATCTAAACCTGCAATACCTTTCCCGATATTAAAAAAACCGCCACCTATTGCTGTGCCTATTAATATTACTCCGGCTGAAATATCAGAACCCGATAGTGAACCAATGGGCGCGTCTCTAGATCAAAATGATCCTCAATTTCAAGCGCCAAAAGATGAAATTGAGCAGCAATTAGTACAAGCACATGCTGAAACCGAATCTAAACATCGAGTGTTATCAGGGGAAACCTTGGGGGTCATATTCTCTCAATATGGCTTACCGATATCAGAAATGTATCGTCTAATTGATGCTAATAAATCAGTACAACAGCTACGCGTTGGGCAAACATTAGAATGGGAAGTCGATGCTGATGGTAAGTTGACATCGCTGAGTATTATTCGTAGTAAGAAAGTGACAGATACTTATACGCTTGGTAAAAAAGGCTATAGCTATAAAGAAGTGGTGCAGAAAGGTGATATTAAGCCTGTGGTATTAACTGGGCGAGTATCCGGTAGTTTCTATAATTCAGCACGAGATGCTGGGTTAACGCCGACGCAAATTGGTAATGTGGTTAAAGCACTACAATGGAAGATGAATCTTGGCCGTGATGCCCGTAAAGGTGACTCGTTTGGTGTGGTGCTAGATCGTGAATTTATTGATGGCAAAGCTGTGGGTAAAGGTAAAATGAACGCCTTTTACTATAAAAGCCAACGCCGTGGGCATTCAATTTTTATTGCTCGTGGTGCCGATGACCAATTTTACGATCAAGATGCGCGTAGTTTGAATCGTGGTTTTAAACGGATACCATTACTCAAATCATACCGGATTAGTTCTTCATTTAATCCTAATCGTTTGCATCCGATCACTAAGCGTCGATCCCCACATAATGGGACCGATTTTGCGGTACCAATAGGCACTACTATTTTGGCAGCTGGTGATGGTGTCGTGGTTAAATCACGTTACCATCCGTTAGCGGGTAATTACATTGTTATCAAACATGGGCGGGAATATATGACTCGCTACTTGCATCTAAGTAAACGTCAAGTCAAAGTTGGTGATAAAGTTAAAATGGGTCAGCGAATTGCAAAAAGTGGTAATACTGGACGTTCAACAGGCCCACATTTACATTTTGAGTTGATCAAAAATGGACGTCCTGTTAATGCAATGAAAGTTCCCCTACCGCAAGCAGAGCCGTTGCGAGGTAGCACTCGAACACAATTTATGCGTAGTGTTAAAGCGTATAAAAAACAATTAAGCACTCAGATGCCGAGTTAAAACCAATATAAAGAGTTGTTCTTAAAGCGTATCGAAAGGTACGCTTTTTTTTATGTGTGTAAAAATAATGACAAAAGAGTAATAATGCAGGTTTATTGGTTATTTATATCGAAAAGTCGCAATTAATAAGTGATAACTATTATTTTAAATCAGTCATGGAATAATTGATTTAAGACAAGACTAATTTCGTATCAAAGTGTAAACTTCGCTACATCGTAATGAAAATAATTCTTATTAAGGTAGCCGTTTAACTATGAAGCTGTCAGATATGTCGTGTGGCCACAGCGGTACAGTAATTAATATGTCTGCGTTACCAGCGGTAACGCGTAAAAAATTAATGGTTATGGGGTTATTACCACATACAGAAATTACTGTGGTTCGCTTAGCCCCATTAGGAGACCCACTTCAGGTTCGGGTACGTGGTGTTGATATTGCGCTCCGTAAAAAAATTGCTGAAGATATAGAAGTTGAGGTTAAATAATGCAATATGACATTCTTACCGTTGGTAATCCAAATAGCGGTAAAACGACACTGTTTAATGGATTAACAGGTTCAAAACAGCAGGTGGGTAACTGGGCTGGTGTTACTGTTGAAAAAAAGACCGGTCGTTATCAGCATAATGGTGATGATTTTTCTCTGACTGATCTTCCTGGTATTTATAATCTTGATAGTGCTAATGATGCTAATAGTCTTGATGAAGCGATTGCGTCACGCGCGATTTTAACGACCCCTGCAGACGTTATTATTAATGTTGTTGATGCATCATCGCTTGAACGTAGTTTATACATGACGTTACAGCTGCGTGAATTAGGTCGACCAATGGTGGTTGTGCTTAATAAGATGGATGTATTGAAGCGTCAGCAACAAGTTATCGATCTTAAAGCTTTAGAAAAAGCTTTAGGTTGTCCTGTGGTTGCATTGTCTGCTAATAATATGGAACGTATTGGCGAGTTTAAATCGAAGCTACATAAAATGCTGATTCAAGGTATTGTCGTTTCAGACTTTTCACTTGATTATGGCAATGATTTTGAAGCAGCGGTTGAGCTATTAAAGCCTTTATTTATCCATGATGAAAAGCTCAACCCTCGCGCACAATCGATTCGTGTATTAGAAAATGATACTTTAGTTATTCACACTTTATCAGAAGAGTATAAGCAACAGGCTTGTGCTATTCGTAGTCAAATGCTGGAATTAGTTGATCCGGATATTCAAGTTGCTGATGTGCGTTATACGTTTTTACATCAATTATGTCAGAAAGTTCGTCGTCAAGAAGGCCGATTAAGTCATAATCTAACTGATAAAATTGACCGCGTATTATTACACCGTGCTATTGGTATCCCATTTTTCTTCTTCGTAATGTACGTTATGTTCATGTTTGCAATTAACGTGGGCAGTGCATTTATCGACTTTTTTGATATTAGTTTCGGTGCAGTGTTAGTTGATGGCGGTCATTATTTATTAGATAACCACTTGCCGGTATGGCTAGTGACTATTATTGCAAATGGTGTCGGTGGTGGTATTCAAACCGTCGCAACCTTTATCCCTGTGATTGCGTGTCTATATCTGTTCCTTGCCGTTTTGGAAAGTTCAGGTTATATGGCTCGTGCTGCTTTTGTGCTTGATAAAGTGATGCAAAAAGTAGGTTTACCCGGTAAAGCGTTTGTGCCACTTGTGCTTGGTTTTGGTTGTAATGTACCCGCTATCATGGCGACGCGTACTTTAGAACAAGAGCGTGAGCGTAAACTTGCCGCAGCAATGGCACCGTTTATGTCATGTGGTGCTCGTCTACCGGTATATGCATTATTTGCCGCTGCTTTCTTCCCTGATAATGGTCAGAACGTTGTTTTCACACTCTATATTTTGGGTATAGTCGCCGCAGTAATGACGGGACTGATTTTGCGTAATACGCTTTACCCAGGAGCAAGTGATAGCTTTATCATGGAAATGCCAAACTATGAATTACCAACAATACGTAATGTGGTGATTAAAACATGGCAGAAGTTAAAGCGCTTTGTGTTTGGCGCCGGTAAAACGATTGTTGTTGTAGTAACAATTTTAAGTTTCTTCAATTCACTCGGTACTGATGGTTCATTTGGTAATGAAGATACTTCAAAATCAGTGTTATCACATGCCGCACAAGTGGTTACTCCAGTATTAGAACCGATTGGGGTTAAAGCTGATAACTGGCCAGCAACTGTGGGTATTATTACCGGTATTTTTGCTAAAGAAGCAGTAGTAGGTACATTAAATAGTTTATATGCGCCTGCACTTGATGGTAAGAGTGAAGAATATGATCTTATTGGCAGCCTAAAAGAAGCCGTTGCTTCTATTGGGGATAATTTATCCGCGCTAAGCTTCAGTGATCCTTTGGGTATTGAAGTAGGCGATCTTGAGAACAAAACTGCTGTTGCTGAAGAGCAAGGTGTTGATCAATCTGTGTTCGGTAATATTCAGTCACGATTTGTGAGTGGCGCTGCGGCAATGTCTTACTTAATCTTCATTCTGCTTTATACGCCATGTGCTGCGGCAATGGGTGCGTATGTACGTGAGTTTGGTAAGAAGTTTGCAGGCTTTATTGCGGGTTGGACAATGTTACTGGCTTATACTTTTGCATCATTGTTCTACCAAATTGCAGATTTTGCTCTACATCCAGCCAGTAGTTCGTTCTGGATAGCATTTTTCATTGTGATTAATGTCGGGATCTACTTGTTGATGAAACGGCAAGGTAAAAAGCAGTCGCATCTAGAAGGATTATTGCTTGAATGATCTTACAACAATTAAAACAGTATATTGCACAGCATGGTCGTGTGAGCCGTAAGCAGTTGGCTCTTCATTTTGGAATGTCAGAAGATGGCGTTGATGCAATGCTAGCGGTCTGGGTACGAAAAGGTGCGATAGGCAAAGAATTGGTCGGTTGTGATAGTAGCCAATGCTGTCAAACCGCTAAAGATGTGTGGTATCGATGTTTAGCGGCTAATGAGTTGTCAGTAACCGTTATGCGTTAAATATTAATAGTGATCACTAATAAGCAGCCTACGGGCTGCTTTTTTTATACCCATTGTTATATCAACCAAGATAACAGCGTTATAGCGACAGATTGATTAACAATAGTAAACGTAACGGTGAGAGCTACGCTTATTAACGTTGTGATTAAGCGTTGATAGCGGTAAAGCCTGCAATATTACTCAGTTCTTGACGTAGTTCTTCAGCAAGTGCTTGTTGTACGTCATCATTACGCTGAATACCTTTGGTATTGCCCCAAATTGGCCCTGGCCATGCGATGTCATGGCTAAAGCGTGCGATATGATGAATGTGAAGCTGAGGCACAAGGTTGCCAAGTGCACCAATATTAATTTTCTCTGCTTGATAATCTTGTTCTAACAAGGCTGCAACAGCGGATGATTCACGTATTAGCTGTTGTTGATCTTGTTCTGATAAATGGTGGATCTCACGTAGTGATTCATAACGAGGTACTAAAATAAGCCATGGGCCAAGGGCTTCTTTTACCAGTAATACTTGTGATAAAGGTAAATCGCCAAGTACCGTTGTATCTGCCATTAATCGAGGATGAAGAATGAAACTCATGTAATTATTCCTTAACAGTACATTCTAGCTCACAAGCTTGAGCAATATTTATTATAGTAAGCTTAATTTAGCGTAATTGGTATTATCCTTTAGGGTATGCATAATCGTCGCTTAATTAATAATGATTATCCTATAAAAACGTGGTTAAAGTGTATTAATGGGGGCTTAAATGGTAGCTGAGTATCAATTTATTCTTGATTACTGGTTTGGTGAACTAAACGGCGAAGTGACCCGTGAAAATAAAAATGCACTATGGTTTTTAGGGGGAGCTGATGTTGATGCTGAAATTACTTCTAAGTTTCAACGCTGGGTAAGTATGGCGGGTAATGGGGAACTTAATCATTGGAGTGATACTGCCCATGGCCGTCTTGCTTTGATTATTTTATTGGATCAATTTCCACGTAATATTTATCGCGGATTAAATGCTGCTTTTCGTTATGATCTATTAGCTCTTGCTATTTGTAAGCGTGGCTTAGCTCTTAATCAAGATGCTGAACTTGCAGCAATTGAACGAGTATTCTTTTATTTGCCCTTAGAGCATTCAGAAGACTTAGAAGATCAAGAAGAAAGTGTATTTCGATTTGATTTACTCCGTAAAAATGTACAACTTGAGAACATTACGGTGTTTGATAGCTTTTATGATTTTGCTAATAGTCATTTTCAGGTGATAAGAGAATTTGGGCGATTTCCACATCGAAATGCAGTGAAAGGACGGTTATCTACTAAGAAAGAGTTAACGTGGTTGCATGATGGTGGACTCCGTTTCGGTCAATAATCAATTATGTTTGTGCCATTAAAAAAGCCTTCACGAATGAAGGCTTTTTGCTATCTAGCGATTATAACAAGCAGCTATCACAATAAATCGTAATTACATACGCTCTAGTGTTTCGATGCCTAGCAAATCTAAACCTTTCTTGATTGTGTTAGCGGTTAGTAGTGCTAACTTCAAGCGGCTTTGCTTAACTGCTTCTTCAGCGTTAAGAATAGGGCATGCTTCGTAGAAGCTAGAGAACAGACCTGCAAGTTCAAACAGGTAAGTACACATTAGGTGTGGCTGACCCTCACGCGCTACAGACTGAACAGCTTCTTCAAATTGAAGTAACTTAGACAATAGTGCTTGTTCTTTTTCGTCATTGATTACGATAGGGAACGTTAGATCTTTCAGTTCAACATTTGCACGTTTGAAGATAGACGCTACACGTGTATATGCGTATTGCATGTACGGTGCAGTGTTACCTTCGAATGCAAGCATGTTGTCCCAGTCGAAGATGTAGTCTGTTGTACGGTGCTTAGAAAGATCTGAGTACTTAACCGCAGCCATTGCAACAGTTTGTGCAATGTTTGCTTTTTCTTCAGTGCTTAGCTCAGGGTTCTTTTCTTCGATTAGCTTGTTAGCACGTTCAACAGCTTCATCAAGCAGATCTGCAAGACGCACAGTACCGCCAGCACGAGTCTTAAATGGACGGCCATCTTTACCTAGCATCATACCGAATGCGTGGTGCTCTAGAGAAACTTCTTCTGGAACATAACCTGCTTTACGAACGATAGACCAAGCCATCATTAGGTGCTGGTGCTGACGTGAGTCAATGAAGTAAAGTACACGATCTGCGTGTAATTGCTCATAACGGTATTTTGCACAAGCAATATCAGTTGTGGTGTATAGGTAGCCACCATCACGCTTTTGGATGATAACACCCATAGGCTCGCCATCTTTATTCTTGTATTCGTCAAGGAAAACAACGGTTGCGCCATCACTTTCAACGGCTAGACCTTTTTGTTTTAGATCTGCAACAACAGGTGCAAGCATGTCGTTGTACATTGACTCACCCATAACGTTATCATCAGTCAATGATACGCTTAGACGATCGTAGTTACGCTGGTTTTGCTTCAGTGTGATAGCAACAAGTTGGCGCCATTTCTCAAGACAGTACTCATCACCACTTTGAAGACGAACAACGAAGTTACGTGCTGTTACGCCAAACTCTTCATCTTCATCGTAAAGCACTTTTGATTCACGGTAGAATCCTTCAAGGTCGCTGATGTTCATCGAAACATCGCTGCCTTGTTGCTCTTTACGCTGCATGTTAGCGATAAGCATACCAAATTGGGTACCCCAATCACCAAGGTGGTTAGCACGAATAACATTGTGACCTAAAAATTCTAGGGTACGTACAACAGCATCACCGATGATAGTTGAACGTAAGTGACCTACGTGCATTTCTTTTGCTACGTTAGGTGCTGAATAGTCAACAACAATCGTTTGTGCTTCGTCAGTGTTAACCGCTAGACGCTCGCTTGCTAGTGCTTCTTCACCACGAGCTGCTAACCATGCTTTATCAAGGAAGATATTGATAAAACCAGGACCTGCAATTTCAACTTTCTCTGCAATACCATCTAGTTCTAGGCAGTCGATAACTTTTTGAGCGAATTCACGTGGATTCATACCCAATTTTTTAGCTACGCCCATTACACCGTTTGCTTGGTAATCACCAAATTGTGCTTTTGCTGACTGACGAACTGCTGCTGGACTACCGGCAGGTGCGCCTGCAGCTTCTAATGCTTGTGATACTTTATCATTAATAAGTGCTTGAATATTCACTCGCTGTTCCTTAATCGTTTGTAACGCCAATCATATGTATGTGGCAAAAACGTCTGCGTATAGCAAGATATGCCGCCAAAAATACTCACGGAGCTAAAGTGTTTTTTGCTTAACTAAAAAGCGGCCAAAGCTACGTGAGTATTTTTTGATGGTAGTGTTAATTTTGTTTAAACACCAATATCTTGAATAAGCAGCGTGCGTTACCCTAATAATACCCACATAGTTAGGTACTTTGGCAACTGGAAAAAGAGATTGTTAGCAATTTTTTTTAAAGTTTTTCAAATAGGCTAAAATAAAGCCAAAATTCAACAGTGATACGGGCTACCTCGTGGTAGTTTAGTTATTGGCAATGCGAAAAGTGTGAGTAATTATGCGGTTGTTTATTAAATGTTACGTGGTTGGAGAGACGAAATGCAAAATTTGAAACAATTAGGCTTACATCCGGAGCAAATGTTAGCTGATTTACCCGCTTTTATGGATCGCATTATTCGTTTAGCTGATGAGGTCGGAATTTCACTCTCATCGTACGTAGCAGATCATATTGCATTAAGGGTGAATTCACAGGATATTGCACTGGAACTTCATCAGGCATGGTTAGCTTATGGCACTGAATGGTCACAGACGATTATTAATGGTCGTCCTATTGTGGTGATTGGCTTTGATAAACCACTTCGAGTCGGTGACTGGACGATTGAAGCGTTAGAGCTACCTTACCCAAGCGATAAGATTTATCCACAGCAAGGATGGGAGCACGTGGAATTTGTTATTCCGGGTAATGCGATGTCGCTTGAGCAATTAAAACAGTCTATTGATATTACCTTTCCGGCATTAAATTGGCAGCAGTTAGCAAGTAAGGGAATTAAGGTTAAAGCCAGTTCTCCTGCTGGCGAGCATGAACGTTTACCTAATCCTACTTATGCATTTAAAAAAGATAATCTATGTATTAAGTTACATTCACATTCTTTAGCTGCGGTTATTGAGAGTGAGCAAGAGTAACGTATTTGGTTTCTGCACATTAAGCACAAAAAATGCCACAGCTAAATGAAGCTGTGGCATCTATCAAAGCATTTATTCTTTAAAGAATCACAGTACGATTGCCGTGAACAAACACGCGATCATCTACCACTAATCCAAGCGCTTTACTTAATACGGATTTTTCAACATCACGGCCAGATTTTGCCATTTCTTCGGCGCTAAAGGTATGATCGACTGGAATCACGTTTTGAGTAATAATTTGACCTTCATCAAGATCATTGGTGACAAAGTGAGCGGTAGCGCCAATGATTTTAACACCCCGTTCAAAGGCTTGTTGGTAAGGCTTGGCACCAATAAATGCCGGTAGGAAGCTGTGATGTATATTAATGATTTTATGTGGGAATTGGGCGACAAAATTAGGCGTAAGAATACGCATATATTTTGCTAATACTACATAGTTAGGGGAATATTGTTGTATTGCTGTGAGTAATTGTGTTTCATGCTGCTCGCGAGTTAGCCCTTCATGACATACATGGTGGAACGGCACATTGAACTTTTCAGTTAAATCTTGCAGCTTATCGTAGTTACCGACCACTGCTGCAATTTCAATATCTAGTGAGCCGTCAAATGTTTTTACCAAAATATCCCCTAAGCAATGGGCTTCTTTGGTAACCATAATGACCACTTTTTTACGCTCAGAACTGATTAAGCGACGTTTGCTACCAGAAGGTAAAGCACGGTCGAGATCTGCTAATAACGTTTCATCATTAAAATACCCTTCGAGATCGGTACGCATGAAGAAGTGATTTTTAGCGTTATCAACATACTCTTTATTATTAATAATATTGAGCTGATGTTTATGACAGATATTGGTAATTTTTGCGATAAGGCCCATATTATCAGGGCATTCCGTTAATAATGTTTTCTTTTCCATATGTGTTCCTGATGGCGGCAACGCTGTGCACAGCCTAAAAATCATAATTTATCACTATGACGCTTATACTATGTTGGGGTCAAATAGTTTATTGGATGTGCTGTTTCATCTATACGAAATAGCACTTTAGATGGCTAGTCGTGACGTAATAAAATAGGCATAATAGAACGATTGATACTGTATAAATAACCAATAGTGCGAAGTGAATGATAGCTAAGTTTTTTGCCGCTGGTGGTGCGTTAGATAAAGCCATTCCCGGATTTCAAGCTCGACAATCTCAAATTGATATGGCAAAAGCTGTTGCTGATGCGATTAAGCAGCAATCACAATTAGTGGTTGAGGCTGGTACTGGTACGGGTAAAACATTTGCTTACCTTGTACCTGCATTAGTGAGTGGTAAGAAAACGATTATTAGCACCGGTTCAAAAAACCTACAAGAACAGTTATTTCATCGTGACTTACCATTAATGGCAAGTGCGTTAGGTTTTACTGGTCGAGTCGCATTATTGAAAGGGCGCTCAAACTATCTATGTGTTGATCGTCTTAGCCGTCAAATCACTGAAAGTCATGGTGATCATTCTGATCCAATCATGCTGAGTCTATTAATTAAAACCCGCCAGTGGTCTTCGGCATCTAAAACGGGTGATCTTGGTGAATGTGAAGATATCGCAGAAGATAGCCCAGTTATACCAATGATCACTTCAACCAATGATAATTGTCTCGGACGAGAATGCCCGTCTTTTGATGATTGCTTTGTGGTTAGAGCGCGTCGTAAAGCAATGGAAGCTGATGTAGTCGTAGTTAACCATCATTTATTTCTGGCTGACTTAGCAATGAAAGATAATGGTTTTGGTGAATTGATCCCTGAAGCTGATGTGTTTATTTTCGATGAGGCTCATCAGATGCCAGATATTGCCAGCCAATATTTCGGTCAAAATTTGTCTAGTCGTCAGTTAATTGAATTGGCTAAAGATATCGAAATTGGTTATCGCACCGAAGCCAAAGATATGCGTCAACTGCAAAAAGCCGCTGCTCGTTTACAACAAGCTGCATTTGAAATGCGGATTATTTTAGGTGATCCCGGTTTTCGTGGTAATTGGCGCGAAGCATCGCAAACACCCGCCGTACAACGTGAGTTAGTGCGTTTGAATGATGCGCTTGATTTAATCTATGATGTGCTTAAATTAGCCTTAGGGCGCAGTCAATTATTAGATGCCGCTTTTGAGCGAGCAACGTTGTTGAAAGCACGCTTAAAACGAGTGGTTGATACCAGTATTATTGGTTATTCATATTGGTACGAATGTACACCACGACAATTTAGTTTGAATATTACGCCATTATCAGTGGCTGATAAGTTCAGTGAGCGCATGGCTGAGCAGAAAGGGGCGTGGGTATTCACCTCGGCAACACTTGCTGTTGATGATGATTTTAGCCACTTTAGTCAGCGTTTAGGATTACAACCTAAGCAACAATTCTCTCTTGAAAGCCCATTTGATTACGCCACCCAAGCATTGTTGTGCGTTCCACGGCATTTGCCTGAGCCTAACAGTTATGGTTTAGCAGATAAGTTAGTTGAAATGCTAACACCCATTATTGAAGCTAATGATGGTCGCTGTTTCTTTCTTTGTACTTCTCATCAAATGGTGCGTGATCTTGCCGAAGGCTTTCGAGCACGATTAGATTTGCCAGTATTAGCACAAGGTGAAACCAGTAAGCAAAAGTTATTGGCTGAATATTTAGAGCGGGGCAATGCATTATTGGTGGCAACGGGAGCATTTTGGGAAGGTATTGATGTTAGAGGCCAAGCCCTTAGCTGTGTTATCATAGATAAATTACCGTTTACAGCGCCAGATGACCCGCTATTAAAAGCACGAATCGAAGACTGTCGCTTGCGAGGTGGTGATCCATTTGCAGAGGTACAAGTACCCGATGCGGTGATCACTTTAAAGCAAGGTGTTGGTCGATTAATTCGTGATACGCAAGATAAAGGGGTATTAGTGATTTGCGATAATCGTTTAGTCACTCGTGCTTATGGCGCTGTATTCTTAAGAAGTTTACCGCCAATTCCGCGCACACGTAGTGTCGCAGGGGTTAGCGAATTTTTGTCGAACTTAACCGATACTCAGGTATTAGGAAGTGACGATACCTAACATTCAGAGGCTTGAATGAGCACCAAAATTCTGGCAGTAGATACTGCAACTGAAAACTGTTCTGTCGCGCTAATGATCGGCGATGATGTTATTTCTCGTTGTGAATATGCGCCTCGTGAGCATACCACGAAAATTTTACCGATGATTGATGCGGTACTGGCTGAGGCTGGTATTAAATTAAAGCAGCTCGATGCACTTGCTTATGGACGTGGTCCGGGTAGCTTCACAGGGGTGCGTATTGGTATTGGTATTGCGCAAGGTTTAGCCTTTGGGGCTAACTTACCAATGATTGGTGTGTCTACTTTGGCTGCAATGGCACAAGGTTCATTCCGTTTACACCAAGCAGAGCATGTGTTAACGGCGATTGATGCACGTATGGGTGAGCTTTACTGGGGACAATACCAACGTAAAACCGATGGTGATTGGCTATTAGTGGGTAATGAGCAAGTGATTGCACCTGATGTATTATTAGCAAATGTACAGGCTGATGCTGATACATGGCTAACAGCAGGTACAGGATGGGAAGCTTATCCTGAACTGCTAAATCAACTGCCACTAAAAGCGCAGTTAGGCAGTGTGTTATATCCGGATTCACAAGATATGGTGCATTTAGCAAAATACGCTTTTGGGCGTGGTGAAATCGTCACTGCAGAAGCCGCTAGTCCCGTTTATTTACGTGATACGGTGACATGGAAAAAATTGCCGGGTCGTGAGTGATCTAGCACTATAAATTTGTGTGATATGAAGAGTGGCAGTATATAGACTGTCACTCTTGTGTATTTATTATCTGTAATGATGTGTTCGTCTTCTATAACCTCTGCCACCATAGTTATATTTCGCGCAATATCCCCCTCACACCGATAGCATCAACTATTATCACTTCTATTTTATTTTGAACGAGTTCCTGTCTCTGTACTCTTAACGATACCAAATAAAGTATTGTTCGTTATTAATTATCATACAATTAATTTGCGCTTTAAGAATCTATGTTTGGGCGTGAATAGCATTAATAATATTGAAGATAACAGTGTTAGGTAATCAGTAGCGATAGGACGAAAGTAGTGATATATGTTATTTTTTGTTGAGTTATTAAACAAATATGTGGAGGTTTTAGATGTTTGGTAAGCTATTTCTTGGGGTGATATTAGTGTTTATGGTAGGCTGCGCCAGCTTACCTGCAACTTTGGTTACGAAATCGAAAAACCCGATTACAGATTTAACGGTTATTCTGCAACACCCACAGGCGAATAAAGGTAAAGAAGTTCGTCTTGGTGGTGTTATTGCTTCGATTCGTAATGAACAGCAGCAAACCCGTATTGAAATGGTAGCGATGCCATTAACTGCGGACGGTCGCCCAGTACTACATGCACAATCTCAAGGACGGTTTATTGCGTATATTCATGGCTTTTTAGAGCCACTTGAATACGCTAAAGGACGCCTATTGACTGTTGCTGGACAATTTTCTGGTGATGAGCAAGGAAAGATAGGTAATTACCCTTATACTTTTCCTGTAGTGCAAGTATCTGGTCAGCAATTGTGGCAAGTACAGCAACAGATACAATTAGATGATCCTTTTTGGACTCATCAACCTTGTTACTCATTTAATTGTGATCCATGGGGCAATGATTTGATGATGCCTAATTTTGGTATTAACGGCCGTATTGTTGAGCGAGTAGTGCCATAATCGTGATGAACGAAATAACCTTTACGCTAGCGGAATATAATCTTGCTGGCTGCAGTAATGTCGATATAGCCACGGCACTGGTAACCTCAAAGCCGATGCTGATATTACTGCATGGTTGGCAAGATAACGCAGCTACTTTTGCTTCGTTATGGCCACGGCTAATACAAGATTACGATGTTGTTGCATTCGATTGGCCTGGACATGGTAAATCTGATCATAAAAGTGCTGATAATTATTATCATTTTTTTGATTATATTGATGATTTGCACCAAGTTATCGTTCAGCTAAAGCGTGAAAAAGTACATATAATTGGGCATTCACTAGGTGCTATTGTTGCTGGTTGTTATGCCGCAATATTTCCTGAAAATGTCGATAAAATTGTACTAATTGAAGGATTATCACCGTTAACAGAGCCGCCTCACATGATTGTGGAGCGGTTACGGATGGGTATTGTTAGTCGCCAACGTTATCGTCATCAACATCTGCGTTTAAAACAGCGTTCGATGGCAACATTTACTGACGCATTAACGCTTCGTGCTTCTGTTAATCGGCTACCAGTATCGTTATTGGAAGCGGTGGTGCAAAGAGCAACGATTGAGCGTGATGGACGTTGGTATTGGCGTCATGATCCCCGTCTCCGTTGTGATTCGCTATATCGAATGGCGCAGCAACACGCACAGACATTGTTGAATAGTATTCAAGCTCCTGTGTTATCCATTATTGGTGATAATGGTTATGTTGACCTTCGCAAAACAGAGGCCAGTGACTGGGGGATTAATAATTTTACTCAAGTGATGGTGTCAGGGGGACATCATTGCCATTTACAAAGTTCGAACGATGTCTACCGCCATATTCGAACATTTATCCCCACTTAATTCGATTAATTATTATGTTTTATGCTTGGCATCAAAAGTTGAAGTCATGGTGTAACTATCAGATTTTAATCAAAAGTTAAATATGCTGTAATGACGATGTAAATATTCGCTTTGTTTATACCATTACGGTTTTGTTAGTTTAATAGGCACACACAGCAGTCTAATTATAAAGGAGAGTGCACGTGGATAAGGTTTGGCTTAGCCGCTATCCGGACGATGTACCGGCAGAAATTAACCCTGATGAATATTCATCTTTAGTCGACATGTTTGAGCAATCTGTACGTAAATTCGCAGATCAAACGGCATTTATCAACATGGGACAGGTTATGACCTTCCGTAAGTTGGAAGAGCGTAGCCGTGCATTTGCTGCATACTTACAAAATGAGCTTAAACTTCAAAAAGGTGATCGTGTTGCTATTATGATGCCAAACTTGCTGCAATATCCAATCGCATTGTTTGGTATTTTGCGTGCAGGTTGTGTCGTCGTAAATGTTAACCCACTTTATACACCACGAGAATTAGAGCACCAACTTAATGATTCAGGTGCAAAAGCGATTGTTATCGTATCTAATTTTGCCCATACATTAGAAGCGATAGTTAAAAATACCAGTGTTAAACACGTTATTTTAACTAGCCTTGGCGACCAATTATCACGCCCGAAGGGAACTTTAGTTAACTTTGTGGTGAAGTATATTAAGAAAATGGTGCCGTCATATCACTTGCCTCACGCAACATCGCTGCGTATTGCTTTACGCAAAGGGCGAAGAATGCAATATGTTAAGCCATTTATTACTGGTGATGACATGGCATTCCTACAATATACCGGTGGTACAACTGGCATAGCCAAGGGAGCGATTCTAACTCACTATAATATGGTGTCTAACGTCATGCAGGCAAAAGGGGCTTATGGTCCTGCATTGACTGAAGGGCGTGAGTTAATCGTTACGGCGCTGCCGCTATATCATGTGTTTGCACTGACTGTTAACTGTTTATTGTTGATGGAAAGAGGGGGGCAAAATTTATTGATCACCAATCCTCGTGATATTCCGACCTTTATTAAAGAATTACAGCGTTATCCTTTTTCAGCCATTACTGGCGTTAATACCTTATTTAATGCATTAGTTAATAATGAAGATTTTCACGAATTAGATTTTAGTCATTTACACTTCTCTGTCGGTGGCGGCATGTCAGTTCAACGAGCTGTTGCTGAAAAGTGGCAAAAAATCACTGGTAACTATTTACTAGAAGGTTATGGTTTAACTGAGTGTTCTCCTTTGGTTGCTGCTTATCCTTATAATTTAAATTATTATAATGGATCTATTGGCTTACCTGTTCCTTCAACAGATATTCGTATGATTGACGATGACGGTAATGTTTTAGGATTGGATCAAGTCGGTGAGCTGCAAGTCCGTGGTCCTCAGGTAATGAAAGGCTATTGGCAGCGTCCTGAGGCAACCAAAGAAGTATTAACTGATGATGGTTGGCTATCAACGGGTGATATCGTTAAATTTGATGATGATGGTTTCTTACATATTGTTGATCGTAAGAAAGACATGATTTTAGTGTCAGGTTTTAATGTATACCCGAATGAAATTGAAGGTGTAGTTGCACTGCACGATAAAGTGCTTGAAGTCGCTGCTATCGGTCAAGCTCATGAAGTGTCAGGTGAAGTGGTTAAGCTTTGTGTGGTGAAACGTGATCAAAGTTTGACACGAGATGAGATTATTGCCCATTGCCGTCAGCATTTAACCGGTTATAAAATCCCTAAAATTGTTGAATTTGTGGACGCGTTACCTAAGACGAATGTGGGTAAAATTCTTCGTCGAGTATTACGTGAAGAGTCAGATCAAAAAGCCCAACAAGCCACAAAATAATATTTTTACTGACATAAAATGACGTTAATTTGATAAAATAGTAGTAACGGATTGTACTCGTACATATCTAATGCCGGCTTTGATGCCGGCATTTTACTATAAAATATTTAATAGGCTCTACAACGGGGTCGTTCTGTAATCAAAAAGGTCCATTGTGAATTTCGAGATTGTTACAACAACCGAACAACTTCGCCAGCGGTGTGAGTCAGCATGTCAGCATGCTGCTGTTATGCTTGATACTGAATTTGTACGTACGCGAACGCTTTACCCTCGTTTAGGTCTGATTCAAATGTTCGATGGTGAATATCTATCACTTATTGATCCGCTTGAAGTGCAAGATATGACACCGCTATGGGACTTACTACGCAATCAAGCGGTAATTAAAGTCCTTCATGCTTGCGGTGAAGATCTTGAGGTGTTCCAGCATCATGCTGGTTGTTTGCCGACACCTATGCTTGATACCCAAATTATGGCGGCTTTTCTTGGCCACGGTATTTCAACGGGTTTTGGCGCGTTAGTTAAAGAATATGTTGGTGTTGAACTTGATAAAGGCGAAGCACGTACTAATTGGCTGGCTCGACCGCTTACCGACAAGCAACTTGATTATGCTGCTGCTGATGTGCATTACCTTAAACCATTATATGAAACGCTATTAGAGAAAGTTGAAGCAGCCGGTTATATGGAAGCGTTACACCAAGAATGTAATGCGATTATGCTGCGTCGAACTAAAGTACTTGATCCGAATAAAGCGTATCTTGATATCAAAAATGCATGGCAGTTAAATACAAAACAGCTAGCGGTGTTACAGCAAGCTGCTGCTTGGCGAGTACGTGAAGCAAGAAAGCGTGATATTGCACTTAATTTTATTGTTAAAGAATTACATTTGTGGAAACTTGCACGGTTAGAAATAAAGTCACGTTCAACGCTTGAAAAAGAAGGTTTTGAACCGATGGAGATTCAGCGACATGGTAACCGTTTATTGAAAATGGTACATGACTGTGATGCAATTAATTGTGCAGATTACCCACCAAAAATTGAGCGGTTGGTTGACTTTGCCGGCTATAAACAGATGGTGAAGCGTTTAAAAGACGTGGTAGCAGATGTTGAGTTAGCAACAGGGTTAGCGCCTGAATTTTTAGCCTCTAAAAAGCAGATTCACCAATTACTATCGTGGGCTTGGAAGCATCAGCGTGCTGATGAAAAACGTCCAGAAATGCTTAAAAATTGGCGTCAAGGTTTATTTGAAACACGAGTATTATCCATACTTGATGAAAAATAAACGTGGCAATATATAAGATAATAAAAAGCCCCGCTAAGTGATACTTAGCGGGGCTTTTTTATTTTTCTTCGTCAGGTAACGTGACGTTGAGTTCTAGTACCGATAATTCATCACCGTTATGGTCTAGATTTACTGAAACATGTTCAGGGTTAATTTGAACATATTTACTAATAACTGCTAAAATATCGCGCTTTAATTGTGGTAAGTAGGCTGGAGATGCTTGCCCAGCACTACGTCTTTCAGCAACAATAATTTGTAGCCGTTCTTTTGCTACATTTGCAGTTTTCGCTCTACGTGGGCGAAAAAACTCGAGCAGTGCCATGGTCAATTAGCCTCCAAATAGACGTTTTAGGAAGCCTTTCTTTTCTTCTTCTAAGAAACGGAAAGGACGTTCTTCACCAAGTAAACGTGCAACTGTGTCTTCATAGGCTAGTCCTGCATCAGAACCTTTATCAAAGATAACAGGTTCACCTTTGTTGGATGCATTCAATACTGCTTGGCTTTCAGGAATAACACCGAGTAGTGGAATGTGAAGGATCTCTTCAACATCTTGTACACTTAGCATTTCACCCTGATTAACGCGAGTAGGATTGTAACGTGTAAGTAAAAGGTGCTGTTTAACAGGCTCGCGGCCTTTTTCTGCACGACGAGACTTCGAATCTAGAATACCTAGAATACGATCTGAGTCACGAACTGAAGATACTTCAGGGTTCGTAGTTACAATCGCTTCATCTGCAAAATACAGTGCCATTAGGGCACCCGTTTCAATACCAGCTGGTGAGTCACAGATAATAAAATCAAAACCCATTTTTGCTAGTTCTTTAAATACTTTCTCAACACCATTGCGAGATAATGCATCTTTATCGCGAGTTTGTGATGCTGGAAGCACAAATAAATTATCAACACGCTTATCTTTAATTAGCGCCTGACTTAGATTTGCTTCGCCATTAATAACATTAACAAAGTCATAAACGACACGGCGTTCACAACCCATAATGAGATCGAGGTTACGCAGGCCGATATCAAAATCGATGACTGCAGTTTTTTTACCGCTCAGTGCTAGACCAGATGCAATAGCAGCACTTGATGTTGTTTTACCAACGCCGCCTTTACCTGAGGTAACAACGATAATTCGTGCCATTTACTCAATTCCTTCTTAAAACTTTTTATAAAGCTAGGTGTTCTATACTGAGATTACTGTCTTCAAGAGATATGACAACACCTTTGCCCCAAAACTCTTCCTGAATGTTATCACTCAGCCAGTAGTTTCCCGCAACAGAAATTAGTTCAGATTGTAAGTTTTGACAGAAAATTGTCGCACTTTGCTCACCGCTTGCACCCGCAATTGCGCGACCACGTAGCGTGCCATAAATATGGATACAACCATCAGAAAGAATTTCTGCACCAGCACTGACATTACTGAGAATAACCAGATCACGATTACGAGCATAAATTTGTTGTCCGGAGCGAACCGGAGTACGAATAATTAACGTTGGTTCTTTATCGGTACTTGCTGGGGTATCTAATGTTTCAGCTAAAAATTCAGATGGCTCATCTTTAACAGGTCTTGCAGCATTCATAATAGCAAAACCAGCGGCTTTTGCCTGTGTTTGCTGTGTTTTATTTTTGCAACCACCGATACCGACAGGAATCATTCCTGCATCAATAATGCCAGCTTTTAGTTGTTCAAAGTTAATATCAGCATCAACTTGTGATATATCAATAACAACAGGGGCTGAAGCAAAAAAATTTGGTGCGAGTTCAACTTTGTCTTTTAGCTGATTAGTTACTTTACTAATGTCATTATCAACTAAATGAAGTGCAGAGAGCGTGAACGAGCTCCCTTTTAGTTCAGCTATCTTGGTCATAGGTATATTATGGCTAAGATTTTAAATTAACCATTTAGTTCATTATCACAAAGGTACTAGCATGGTATATTCACTAGCCGTTAGGGGCAAGCTATCCTTGCGTTGACGTTTGTTTTTCAGACAAACTTCTCACACTATTTACTTAAAACTGAGTCAATAGTGAATGATTGCTTGTAATAGTACTCTGAAATGTATGGCGCATAAATGAAATAGGCTAATTATATGTTGTGTTCGATCTACAAAAGTTTAAAAAAAGACAATACTTATTTATACATTAATAAAAAAGATGATTTTGCGGATGTACCTGCACAATTAATGTCGACATTTGGTAAACCTCAATTTGTGATGGTGATCAAACTTGAGGGAAGAACATTAGCGCTGGCTGATGTAGAGAAAGTCAAAGAAGCATTAGCGACTGTCGGTTTTTATTTACAAGTACCGCCACCAGTGACTAATTTATTGGATCAATATAAGGCAGATAAAGCTGCTAAATAATAAAATAAGGCTATTATGCATAAGCGTTTGATATCGATTTTTGTTGCCATAGGAATGGGATTGTCCTCTTCTGCATTTGCCAGTGAAGAAGGATTCGATGCCTACGTAGATAAATTAAAAGTTGAAGCACGTGGTAATGGTATTTCAGAGCCAATAATTGATGCTGCATTTGACGGCATTAAATATACAGCCCGTGCAGTCAAAGCTGATAATAATCAGCCAGAGAAGAAACTGTCGCTAGAGCAATATATTACTCGTGCAGTTCCTGATTGGAAAGTAAAGCAGGCCAATCGTCTTTACCAACAAAATAAAGTGGCACTAGAACGGATTGGTAAACAATATGGTGTACAGCCACGGTTTATTGTCGCTTTATGGGGTATTGAAAGTAATTTTGGTAAAATCCAAGGTAATTATCATGTTGTTGAAGCCTTAGCGACATTGGCCTACGATGGCCGTCGTGAAGCATTATTTCGAAAGCAAGTAATGGCTGCATTAGAAATTTTGCAAGATGGTAATATTTCTATAGCTGATATGAAAGGTTCTTGGGCTGGGGCAATGGGTCAGTGTCAATTCATGCCAACGTCTTACCTTACGTATGCTGTTGATGGTAATGGTGACGGTAAAGCCGATATTTGGAATACTAAAGCCGATGTTTTTGCTTCTGCCGCTAATTATTTAAAACTATCTGGATGGGATAGTGAATATACTTGGGGACGTCCAGTTAAATTATCAAAGGTCTTAGCTGATAGCTACGAAGGTACTGAAACTGAAAAAGGAAAAACATTAGCTCAATGGCAACAATTAGGCGTGATGAGTAATAGTCGCGGCACTTTGCCGAAAGCTGATATTCAAGCATGGTTGATTCAGCCTGATGGTGGTGAAGGTAAGTCGTATCTGATATATGAAAATTATAGAACATTACTAAAGTGGAATCGTTCGCATTATTTTGCTTTAGCAGTAAGTGCATTAGCTGATCGTATTCAATAAATTAATTACCATTAGACTTAATATACGAGTTTAAGTAATAACTAAAAAGTCAGGCATTAATGTCTGGCTTTTTTGTTGGTGTTATATTAATGGGCTAAATAAGAATGTTGTTTTATTCTTATTCGGGATATTTGTACGTGAAATAGTAATCATATAATTATTTGCAGATATAAAAAAAGCCTAAATAGTTTAGGCTTTTTATTTATTCTTTATATATTAGATCTCGAATTCTTCAAGAGCTTGACCATCATCTAGCGCTTTCTTTAGAGCGCTAGGTGTACGGCCTTGGCCTGTCCATGTTTTTTCATCGCCATTCTCATCGATGAATTTATATTTAGCCGGACGACTTGCACGCTTTGCTTTTGGTGCTTTAGCTAAACTTGCTAGTAATTCTTCAGGGTCAATACCGTCAGCTAAAAGCATTTCACGATATTGAGCTAGCTTTTCATTACGTTCATTTTCTTTTGCTTGTTCTTCAGCTTCAGCTTCAGAACGTTCAGTAACAACTGTTGTTAGTTTATCCAACGCTTCTTCAAGTTGTTCTAGTGTATATTCACGAGAAAGTGCGCGTAGGCTACGAAGATTTAAAAGCGCTTTCATTGCATCAGACATTTTATATTTCCTGTTATTTTTAATTAACTATAAATAATAATAGCAGCGTTAAAACATATTTTGCAATAGTAATACTTTTATACATTCAGTGTAAAACATTTTAATCACTTCTTTAATTTAAAAAGTATTTATATTTAGTATATGAGACTATTTATAAAATGTATCTTCATTAATAGTATAAATACAAGCGGAATAGTTTTAGTTATTGTTACAGCGTTTTATATGTTAAATGATAATAAAATTTAAAATGTTATGCTACTTCATTATTATTGGAGGGTTATGGTTACATTTGGTCTGTTTATGATTTTTGTTGTTAATTTTTTGAATTTCCGATGTTGCAATATTTCGCTATTTACGTAGAATGATTTATTCCTTAACGATAAGGGTAGAGGTGCATTGTTTATCAGTAACTAATACGAGGGTGATACCGATGACTATTAGCGAAAGGAGCCGATGCCGAAGTGAGATATAACTATCAAATATTCTTACTGGGGTTGCATTGAAGAAGTGCAACACTGCCATAGTAGATAAATACATAACTATGGAGTGCTACTGTGGAGGCTGGAAAGGCTAACCTTCTTTCCTTATACTCAAATTAATATGCCATTGCGCTTATATCAAGCAGTAGATCTTCTAACCAAAATTGGTTGTCTTAGAGATCATAAACTTTGATAGATTATTCCCATTCCTTAACATCCATTATTCCGCCGTTAGTTGCACTTGGCTTGGCGATTTTAACCCGTAGAGTATTATTGTCTTTAGGTACTGGTGTTGTACTTGGAGCATTATTTCTTAACGATTTTTCTTTCGCAAATACAGGGTCTTACCTTGCTACATCAATCAAAGGGCTGTTTATTTCTGATGGTGGTATTAATACTTGGAATATGAGTATTGTACTATTTTTAATATTGCTGGGAATGACGACAGCCTTATTGACACTTTCAGGTGGTACACGTGCTTTTGCTGAGTGGGCACAAACTAAAATTAAGACTAAACGTGGGGCAAAACTTCTCGCTGCTTTTTTAGGCGTATTCATTTTTGTCGACGACTATTTTAATAGCCTTGCCGTTGGTTCTATCGCTCGCCCTGTTACTGATCGCTTTCAGGTTTCACGTTCAAAATTAGCCTATATTCTTGATTCTACTGCTGCACCTATGTGTGTATTAATGCCTGCATCAAGTTGGGGGGCATATATAATTACCTTGATTGGTGGCATCTTAGTCACTCATGGCGTTACAGAATATACGCCATTAAGTGCTTTTATGACGTTAGCGCCAATGAACTTTTATGCTATTTTTGCGTTAGCAATGGTCTTTGTCGTGTCGTGGTTCCAATGGGATATTGGGCCGATGAGAAAGCATGAGCTTGCCGCGAGTCATGGTCGTGGTACTGATGCTGGTGGTGACGTTGACGAGCAAGCTAAAGATTTAACCGAAGAACTCGATATAAAAGAGAGCCAGAATGGTCGCGTTGGCGATTTAGTATGGCCAATTGTTATTCTTATTATAGCGACGTTCTTTTTTATGGTATTTACTGGCTATCAGGTACTAGCAGCAGAAGGTAAACCGTTTGCACTATTAGGCGCCTTTGAAAATACCAATGTCGGTCAAGCATTATGCTTAGGTGGGGCCTTTGGTTTAGTTGCGGCAATCATACCGGTGTTTCGTCAGCGAATTCCAGTCTCAGATATTGGTAACACATTATGGATTGGCGCAAAATCAATGTTTGGTGCGATATTAATTCTACTATTCGCATGGAGTATTGGTAGTGTTATTGGTGATATGAAAACGGGGCAATATTTATCGACCCTTGTGCAAGGAAATATTAATCCAGCATTGTTGCCAATGATTTTATTTTTACTCTCAGGGATTATGGCTTTTTCTACCGGTACCTCATGGGGTACTTTCGGTATTATGTTACCAATAGCGGGTGATCTTGCTGGCGCGACGGAAATTAGTTTAATGCTCCCAATGCTGGCGAGTGTTTTAGCGGGTTCAGTTTTTGGTGATCACTGTTCTCCAATTTCGGATACTACAATATTGTCTTCTACCGGAGCGCGTTGCCATCATATTGATCACGTAGCGACTCAACTACCTTATGCATTATCTGTTGCTATTATTTCTGCGATTGGATTTTTAGCTTTAGGTATTACTGACTCATTGGCGCTCGCATTTTTAGCGGCGACAACTGCGTTTACCTTAATGTGTTTTTTCTTAGCTTGGTTGTCACGTCAACCTAAGAAAGTTAATGCATAAAACTAAATGTTATTAAAATAACCCAATGGGTTTAAATTGAACCAGTTGATGATGTCAGCTGGTTTTTTTTATAACAACAATAACAGTTGTTGATATAGATACTTTTCATTGGCGATGATTTTATGTAGCATCGGCGCGATTTTTTAAACGTAATCAATATTACTAGGAAAGCCTAATGGCCCAGATGTATTTCTATTACTCAGCAATGAATGCTGGGAAATCGACCACATTATTACAATCGTCATTTAACTATCGTGAACGAGGCATGACGCCAATTATTTTCACTGCTGCAATTGATGATCGTTTTGGTAAAGGTAAAGTTAGCTCTCGAATTGGTTTGCAGGAAGATGCCGAATTATTTAATTCTACAGATGATCTTTATCAGAAATTAATTCAGCTTTCAGGCGCAGGTAAAATTGATTGTGTATTAATTGATGAAAGCCAGTTCCTAACTAAAGAGCAAGTTTATCAATTGACTGAAGTCGTCGATAAATTAGATATTCCTGTTTTATGTTATGGCTTACGGACAGATTTTCTTGGCGAGTTATTTGAAGGTAGTCGCTATTTATTATCATGGGCTGATAAATTAGTTGAGCTAAAAACAATTTGTCATTGTGGCCGTAAAGCGAATATGGTTATTCGTCAAGATGCTGCTGGTAATGCGATTGCTGGCGGTAACCAAGTTGAAATTGGTGGCAATGATCGTTATGTGTCAGTGTGTCGTGCCCATTATAAAGAAGCGTTGGGTCTGTAATACAGATTGACATAAATAAAAAGGAAGCCGAGCTTCCTTTTTTTATGAGTGATGATAATACTCGGTGTATTTATTGTTGATGACGTTGTTTGAGTTTATTAATAACATCTTCAAGTGCGAGGTCTTGATCTTGTAATAATACTAATAAGTGATATATAAGATCTGCTGATTCACAGACTAATTCCGCTTTATCACCCGAGGTTGCTGCAAGCGCAACTTCAACGCCTTCTTCACCTACTTTCTGCGATATACGCTTGGTGCCACGAGCATAGAGACTGGCAGTATAAGAAGAGTCGGGATCTGCACCTTTACGATCAGCCAGTACTTGCTCAAGTTGATGAAGGAATACTAAACTAGGTTGAGCGTTAGTATTATTATCGTTATCAAAACAGCTGGTGGTGTTTAAATGACAGGTTGGGCCAACTGGATCGACTTGTATTAATAATGTGTCTTGATCACAATCGAGCTTAATACTTTTAAGCTGTAACACGTTGCCGGATGTTTCCCCTTTGGTCCACAATCGATTTTTAGTACGAGACCAAAAAGTTACTTGCTCTGTGGCTAGAGTTTTGGTGAGGGCTTCATCATTCATATAACCAAGCATTAAGACTTGGCCACTGTTGTTATCTTGAATAATAGCAGGGATCAATCCGGCTACTTTTTCCCAATCAATAGTCGTTATTAAACTCATAGTCGAATCTCCACCTGTTGTTGTTTAAGATATTGCTTTAACTCACCAATATTAATAATTTGTTTGTGAAAGACGGACGCTGCCAGTGCACCATCAGCATTGGTAAGTTGAAAGGCATCACGAAAATGGAACATTTCACCTGCGCCACCAGAAGCAATTAATGGTACCTGACACACATTACGTACCATATTCAATTGGTCTAAATCATAACCGTTACGAACGCCATCTTGGTTCATCATATTCAATACGATTTCGCCAGCACCACGTCGTTGTACTTCTTGTACCCAGTCACAGGTTTGCCATTGGGTTGCTTGAGTGCGGTGCTCATCACCCGTAAATTGATAAACTTGGTATTGACCTGTTGCGGCATCAAAATAAGAATCGATACCTACCACGATGCATTGCACGCCAAATTTATCGGCAAGTTCGGTAATCAACGCTGGATTTGCAAGAGCAGGGGAGTTAATGGATACTTTATCCGCACCAAATTGTAGAATTTGACTGGCATCTGCTACTGATTTAATTCCGCCAGCGACACAAAATGGAATATCAATCACTTCAGCAACTCGTGATACCCAACTTTTATCAACCACTCGACCATCGCTTGAGGCGGTAATATCATAAAACACCAGTTCGTCAGCGCCTTCTTCAGCGTAGCGTTTAGCCAGTGGAACAATATCGCCAATGATTTCATGGTTACGAAATTGAACCCCTTTCACCACTTGACCATCACGAACATCTAAACAAGGAATTATACGTTTAGCTAACATTGGCTCTCCTTAACTATTCCAACAAGTGAACGCTTGTTCAGCGGTAAACTTGCCGTCCAATAATGCACGACCGACGATCACACCCGCAACTCCAGAACCTTTAAGGGCAGCAATATCCTCAAGTGAACCGATGCCACCGGATGATTGAAATTGTACTTGTGGGTATTGGTGGCATAAATCGATATACAGTTCAACATTTGAACCCGCTAACGTACCATCTCGAGAAATATCAGTGCATAGCACATGTCGTAAACCGACTTTAAGATAGTCATCAAGTAAGGTTTCGATACTGATACCTGAATCTTCTTGCCAACCAGAAACCGCGACAGCACGTTTACCATTGACATCAATGTTAATATCAAGTGCTAAGACAATATGTTCAGCGCCATATTTTTCAATCCAACCCTTGACCATTTCTGGTTGTTTAACCGCCGTTGATCCAATCACAACCCGCTGTGCGCCGGCGTTAAGTAAATCGCTAACGTCTTGCTCGCAGCGTACACCACCCCCAATTTGAACATTGGCTGGTGTGCTAGTAAGTAATTGACTAATTAGGGTTAATTGGCGTGCTTGAGTATCTTTAGCGCCAGTTAAATCAACCAGGTGAAGCCAGTTAGCACCAGCCTGGTGATATAACGCAAATTGCTCTGCAGGGTTAACTTTATATTCAGTTACTTGTCCGTAGTCGCCTTGAAATAAACGAACGACTTGGCCCTCAATTAAATCTAATGCAGGAATAATCATTACAGATCCTTTGTTATGGTTATAGTTCAAGGAAATTTTTTATCAGTTGCGCCCCTGCTTTACTGGAGCGCTCTGGATGAAATTGAACCCCATAATAATTGCCACTTTGTACTGCTGCAGTAAATGCTTGACCATATGTTGTCGTTGCAATGGTTTGCCCACCGTCGCTATCACGGTGATCAAATACAGGCATGGCATAGCTATGAACGAAGTAAAAATAACTGCCAACGGGAATATTTTTAAATAGCGGATGGTTGGGTTGCGGTGTAATCGTATTCCATCCCATATGAGGTAAAGGTAACTCTGGAGCGCTAATTTTCTTAACGACGGCATCACATAATCCCAAACAAGGGACAAGATCGGTGCCATTCTGGCCATGCTCTTGTGATTGTTTACCTAATAACTGCATCCCTAAGCAAATGCCAAGTAACGGTTTAGTGACTTGTTTAACGAGCGCAATCAAATTACGTTGCTCAAGATTATGCATTGCTTCGCTAGCAGTACCAACGCCGGGTAAAAATAGCTTATCAGCCGCTAATACCACTTGTGGATCTTTGCTTATTTCTACTTGATAGCCCAAGCGTTCAATGGCAAATCTCACCGAAGATACATTGGCACAGCCAGTATCAATAATAACGACTCGTTGCTCAGTGTTTGCGATTGATGGTGCTGTCATTACAACACTCCTTTGCTACTTGGAAGATCATTACCCTCAACCTTGATTGCTTGGCGTAACGTGCGGCCAAAGGCTTTAAATAAACTCTCGACAATATGGTGATCATTATTGCCTGTTGATGACAGATGCAGTGTGCAGGCAAGGGTATCAGTTAACGAACGGAAGAAGTGTGGCACCATTTCTGTCGAAAGATCACCAACTTGATCACGACTAAATGTCGCATCAAACTTAAGGTATGGGCGACCAGATAGATCTAAAGCACATTGAGCTAAACATTCGTCCATCGGTAAACTAAATCCAAATCGGCCAATACCACGCTTATCGCCGAGGGCTTGGCGTAATGCTTCACCTAATGCGAGTGCTGCATCTTCAACACTGTGGTGATCATCAATGTGTAAATCCCCATCGACTATTAATGTCATTTGGAATCCGCCGTGAGTGGCTATTTGATCTAACATATGATCAAAGAATCCCAATCCCGTTGAGATAGTATTGCCACCCGTTTGATCGAGATTCACTTTGACGCGGATATCCGTTTCTTTGGTGGTACGAACCACTTCTGCGATCCGTGGTTTTGTGGTGAGATCTGTCACGATCTGTTGCCAATTCATAGTTTGAGGGTGATATTGAATGCCACGGATCGCCATATTTTCTGCCAATTGAAGATCTGTTTGACGATCGCCGATCACCGCAGAGGTCGCAAAATCAACTCGGCCTTGCTGTAAGTAGTCTTTGACTAGCCCCAGTTTTGGTTTACGGCAGCTACATTGCTGGTGGTCAAAGTGGGGGCAGATCAAGACATCACTAAAATGAACCCCTTGTGAGCTGAAAATATCCATCATCATTGTATGGGGGGCATCAAAATCTGCTTGGGGATAACTGTCCGTACCAAGACCATCTTGGTTAGTTACCATTACTAAGTGATAACCCGCATTTTGCAGAGCAAGTAATGCTGGAATAACATTCGGTTCAAATTGCAGTTTGTCTAATCGATCAACTTGAAAGTCAACAGGAGGCTCAACAATTAAGGTGCCATCACGGTCAATAAATAGAATTTTCTCTTTGCTCACAATTAATGTCCTTATTAATTATTATTGTAATTGGCTGCGAATAAATGCGAGGGTTTTTTCACATTCATCACGATTACCAACACTGATACGAATACAATTTTCAATTGGTGAACGACGTAAAATAATGCCGTTATCCCATAAGGCATTGAACAGCTTATCGGCATCAGCAAATTTAACTAAAAGGTAGTTACCATAACTATCAAATACCGTTACACCGGCTAACATACTAAGCCCAGCTTGCAGGTAAGCGCGGTTAGCGCACAAATCTAATACTTGAAATTTAGTACGTGCACGCCCAGCGACTGATAAGGCTTGCACTGCAATTTCAGTTACAGGTACGGGGACAGGGTAAGGTGCGATCACCTTGAGTAGTATTTCTATAATATCGCTATTAGCTAAAGTAAAACCGCAGCGTAGACCTGCAAGTGCAAAAGCTTTGGAGAGCGTGCGTAAAATAATCAGCTGTGGGTATGTTGCTAATAAATCTTTGACGCTATCTTGGAGACTAAAATCAATATAAGCCTCATCAATAACCACTAATGCCTTATCTGTTGTCATTTCTAATAAGGCAATAATATCTTTACGGGCAAGTAAATTACCGGTGGGGTTATTGGGACTGCAAGCAAAAATAACTTTAACTGTTTCAAGGTTGGTGGCTATAGCACTAAGATCAAGTTGCCACTCAGGTGTGAGTGGCACTACTTTGGCATTAACGGCATTCGTTTCTGCACTAATGGCATACATACCATAAGTGGGAGGGCAATATAGAATGCTATCGCAGTTTGGCTCACAGAAGGCCTTAATGATAAGTTCAATACCTTCGTCGGCGCCGCGTGAGGTTAAAACTTGCTGTGGTTCAACCCCTGCATAATCAGCATAAGCGTTGATTAATTCCGGTGGCTGGCACTCGCTGTAACGATTTAATCTCGCAAGATTAATATTGTATTCATTGGCGAACGGTGACTCATTAGCATTGAGCCAAATATCACCTTTACCGCCTAAACGACGTGCTGACTGGTAAGGGGTTAATTCACGTACGTTTTTACGGGCTAGTTGGGTGATGGCCATGATTAATTCTCTTGTTGTGTGGTTAATTTATTAACCCGAATAGTGACTGCATGTTTGTGGGCGTCAAGACCTTCAGCTTCTGCAATTGTGGTCACTGTTTTTGCAATGCCGAGTAAACCATCGGCTGATAACTCTTGTACTGTCATTCGCTTGCTGAAATCGGCTAAACCAAGACTTGAATAAGTACGAGTGTATCCATAAGTAGGCAGCACGTGGTTGGTGCCTGATGCATAATCACCGACAGATTCTGGTGACCATTGACCTAAGAAAATAGAGCCTGCATTGTCCAGTAATGACACTAATTCTCGTGGCTCGCAGGTTTGTACAATTAAGTGCTCTGGGCCGTATTGATTAGAAATTGCAACACACTGGAGTATGGTTTCAGTCACAATTAATAAGCTTGAAGCTAAGGCTTGTTGGGCAATGTTCGCCCGTGAAAGTTGAGTTAATTGACGTTCAATAGCAGCAGCAGTACGGTCAGCAATATTTTGGCTTGGCGTAACTAATATTACTTGCGAGTCTGGTCCGTGTTCTGCTTGGCTTAATAAGTCAGCAGCAATAAACTCAGGATCCGCTGTGTCATCAGCAATCACTAATACTTCAGATGGGCCTGCTGGCATATCAATCGCCGCGCCTCTAAAATCATTACTGACTTGGCGTTTGGCTTCAGTAACAAAAGCATTTCCAGGACCAAAAATCTTATCAACCGAGGCGATAGTTTCGGTGCCATATGCCATCGCAGCAATCGCTTGTGAACCGCCAACGTTGTAAATATTATTAATACCACACAGTTTTGCGACATATAAAATTTCATCGGCAATTGGCGGTGGTGAACATAAAGTGATTTGACGACAACCTGCTATTTGCGCCGGAACACCTAACATTAGAACGGTAGATGGCAATGGCGCACTACCGCCAGGGATATATAATCCAACAGAGCTTACTGGACGGGTGACTTGCTCACAAATAACACCAGCTTGTGTTTCCACTCTTAGCGGAGGCAGCTGTTGAGCAAGGTGGAAAGTCGTGATATTACGGTGTGCCTGCTCTAAAGCCGCTTTCATCTCGTCGTTTAAACGGGCGCAAGCTGCATTCACTTCAGACGATGAAACGTTAAGTGTTGCGGGACGTAAACCATCAAATTTTTCAGTTAATGCCAATAGCGCTTGATCGCCTTGCTGACGGACTTGATTTATTACATCACTAACAATGGTCGTGATATTCGCGCCATTGCTAACCGCTGGACGCGCCAGAAGCTGTTGCTGCTGGTCTTTAGTGAGAGATTGCCATACTACTGTTTTCATATCTTACTCCATCATTTTTTCAATGGGTAAAACGAGAATAGAGCTGGCACCTAACTCTTTGAGCTGTTCCATGGTTTCCCAAAATAGATTTTCTGAACTGACAAGGTGAATGGCAACGCGGCTATTATCGCCAGCCAGTGGTAATACGGTAGGGTCTTCAGCACCTGGCAATAAACGTTTAATTTGATCAAGGCGATTTGTTGGAGCGTGTAGCATGATGTATTTAGATTCTTTAGCTTGAATAACACCTTGCATACGGGTCAGAAGGCGTTCTATTAACGCTTGTTTGTCATCACTAATAGTTTCAGTTGATTGAATCAATACTGCTTTAGAGCGCAGAATAACTTCCGCTTCTTTGAGGCCGTTGGCTTCTAAGGTTGCGCCTGTTGAAACGAGATCACAAATAGCATCAGCTAAACCTGCACGTGGCGCAACTTCGACGGAACCATTGAGCATACAGGTGGTAAATTTAACACCGATATCATCCATGTAACGCTTAACTAATTGCGGGTAAGTGGTGGCGATACGTTTGCCATTAAGATCTTGGGGACCGTTGTAATCTGCATCTTTATCAATCGCAATTGATAGGCGACAACCACCAAAATCCAGTCGACGTAATGTAATATAATCACATGCTTCGTTACGGGCTGCACGTTCAAGACCGACTTCTTCAAGTTCATTTTCACCAATAACGCCTAAATCAACCACACCATCCATGATCAGACCTGGAATATCATCATCACGTACTAATAACAGATCGATTGGCATATTTTCAGCGTGAACAACCAGTCGTTCCCCCATCATATTGAATTTAACACCACAGCGTTTTAATAAGTCTTGGCATTCTTTGCTAAGACGGCCTTTTTTCTGAATCGCAATGCGTAATCGTTGGGTTTGCATAGTTATATTCCTTGTCTAAATTCATTCATATAATCAAAATTTCGAATTGAAAATTAGGTATTAAAAAACCCTCGAAAGAAGTTTCTTCCGAGGGTCTGAATGTGATATTCCGTTATGACCACTGGAAGAAAAAATGCGTCTTCCAGGGTGAGGCGTATCCTCCCGAAAGACTAGTCAGGATGATGATGGTGATGAAATGTAATCATTTGGATACGCATAAATATTTACTCTATTAAGATCAACGCTATTCGTTGTTGTCCTTCACACTATCGAAGCTGATTGTTTTTTGCAACAATAATTTTAGCTGAAAGTTAAATTAAATGTTAAATAATAGTGTTAATGCTTTAAGGGGATATATATTGGATAAAACCAAACTAAACACATGAACTTTAATGGGTTATTTGTTTTTTTGAATGAGATTGATTTTTTGTGATGTAAGGAAATATGAGTTGTTTCGACGTCGCTTATCAATGATGTAACAATTTTATCGCCAATAAACGAGAACCACATGGTTCTCATTTATTGATTAAATGCAGTAATGAGTTTGTTCAACCACAGCATTTTTTATATTTTTTTCCGCTACCACACAAGCAAGGATCATTACGACCTATGGTTTTATTGCTGGTGACGGGAGCTGGAGGTGCAGGTTGCTCACTTGGTGGTGGTTGTGGGTATTCACCATCAATATAAAACCAATATAACTCACCATTTATTTGCTGCTGTACAAATCGAGATCGCTCTTGTAGGACGTATTCTTCCCCTGCTTCTTTATAGCCAGCTTTAAACTCGACGTAGCCCTGTCCGTCAGCAGCGATTTCACTGCTGATAACTTCGAGCCCAAGCCATTTTAGAGCGATAGATTCTGCAATGGCGGCACGGTGTTGTTCAGCTTCGCAGCTAGAGTGATAAGTCTGCACCACAAAATCAACTAAACCTAATACATGAGCACTGTAGCGTGCACGCATCAGTTGCTCGGGATGGGTTGCTAATGCATGATTAAGATGAATAGGCTTACAGCATTCAGTAAGGGGTTTATGGCTGCCACAAGGACATTCATCATTATGTTTTGACATGTTTTTAGCCGATCTTAGTAAAGGAATTAGCCTTAGTTTACGTTTTTATCATCTTGATTGGCAATCGGTGTTTATATTTGGCGCAATATATTGATTGGGTGATTAAAAAAATGGAAACTGATAACACATAGGTACATAATATCGGCCACTGGAATAAAATCAGTGACGTGCACAATTGTGTGCCTCGAATAACCTTCTCGCATTTGTAGTAGTTATGTCCATATTTACCTTGATACAAGCGGGATTGCTTGTTGGTGGCGGTATTTTTAGCTTTATGCTGTTTATAGCATGGCAGAAAAACCGTAAGCAGGAAGCAGAGACACGTATTATCCCTATTGCCATTGTTGGTGGTTTTGCCCATTTTTGCGATACTTTAGGCATTGGTAGTTTTGCCATTATGACTGCGGGTTATAAGCAGTTTAAGTTAATTGATGATCAGCAGTTACCCGGAACCCTTAATTGTCAGTCAGTGATGCCAACTGTTTTTCAGGCATTTATCTTTATGACAGCGGTTTCGGTTGATTCGGTAACGTTATTAAGCCTCGTTGTTGCTGCTTGTGTTGGTGCAACTATTGGGGCGCGGTTAGTCTCAAGTTGGGATCGACAACATATTCGTATCGTAATGAGTGTCGCATTATTAATTGTGGCGAGTTTAATGCTTGCTGGACAATTAAAGTTGTTTCCACTTGGAGGTAGCAGCCTAGGTTTAAGCGGTTGGAAGTTAGTCATCGGTATTATTGGTAACTTTATTTTTGGCGCTTTAATGACGGTAGGTATTGGCTTATATGCGCCATGTATGGTGATGATTTACTTGCTGGGGATGAATCCATTAGCGGCTTTTCCGGTCATGATGTGCTCATGTGCGTTTTTAAGTTTCTTCTCATCGGCAAGTTTTATTCGCCACAATCGATTTAATAGTCGTGCGACAGTGACTGTGGCGTTGGTAGGACCGATAATGGTGATGGTTGCAGCTTATTTAGTGAAATCATTAGATATGCATGTGCTCGCGTGGCTAGTGTGTGCCGTGGTATTTTACACTTCTGTGACCATGTATCGTTCATGGGCTGCGGATAGAAAAATTATGCCAAGTGCGATAATGAAACCACAATAAGTCTAACGTTCGTAACGTCTACTTATGAAAGCAAAAGGTACGCATGTCGTACCTTTTGCTTTTTTTGTGGTTTAGATATGAATGATCAGTTTGAGCTTGGGGCATTGAAGTTACGGGTTTCTAGTTGATAACTATTGATGTCATATACGAGTACTGAACCGTGATCATACCAATCACCAAGCACAATACGCTGTGCTGGTAGACCATCAATATTAAGATTATGAATATCAGGTCGGTGAGTGTGACCGTGAATCATCTGGGTTACATTAGCATCACGCATTATGCGTATGACTTCTGCCTCAGTGACATCCATAATTGATTGGCTTTTAGCTTGATTATTTTTACCACTACTCTGACGAAATTTATCACCGACTTTAATACGGTACGATAATGGTAATCGTGCAAATAACCATTGAATAACAGGGTTATGGACTTTTTTACGGTAGCGTTGGTAGGCCTGATCTTCGATGCAGAGTGTATCACCATGTAAAATTAACGTTGGTGTACCATAAAGATCAACCACAGTATGTTCGGGTAATACTATTATTCCCGTTTCGCGGCTAAATCGTTTACCAATTAAAAAGTCACGATTACCATGAATAAAGTAACAAGGTGTGCCAGCATCTGTCAGCGTTTTGAAGGCTTGTTTGACTTGCTGTAAGAAAGGGGAGTCTTCATCATCGCCAATCCACATTTCGAATAAATCCCCTAATACATACAAGGCGTCGATAGCGTGGGTTTCTTGTGCCATAAAGCGTAAGAAACAAGCGGTAATGTCTGGACGTTCAGCACTTAAGTGCAAATCTGAAATAAATAATGTGGTCATAAGTGATTAGTAAAGGGCGGTAACTGACCGCCCTTTGCGAAGTATTAGTCTTCGATTGTTACGTTTTCGATGATAACGTCTTCAACAGGCACGTCATCGTGGTAACCGTTACGGCCTGTTTTCACTGCTTTGATTTTATTTACTACGTCCATGCCTTCAACAACAGCAGCAAATACACAGTAGCCCCAGCCACTCATGTTCTCGCCAGTGAAGTCTAGGAAGTTGTTATCTTTTACGTTAATGAAGAACTGTGAGCTAGCAGAATGTGGTGCGTTTGTACGCGCCATTGCTAATGTGCCTGTTTTGTTGCTTAGGCCATTGTTTGCTTCATTGTTGATTGTTGCGCGTGTTTCTTTCTCTTCCATACCAGGAAGCATGCCGCCGCCTTGAACCATGAAACCATCAATAACACGGTGGAAAATAGTACCGTTATAGAAACCGTCACGGCAGTACTGTAAGAAGTTAGCACAAGTTATCGGTGCTTTATCTTCGAAAAGGTTAATTTTGATATCACCAAAATTTGTGTGAAGGGTAATCATGATTTTTTCCTTAAATGGAGTGTTTTCTTTAAGCGTGAATATTAACTTACCTTAGCCTTGTCAGACAAACATTACCCGCTTAATCTGCACTAATTGCTAAAATAGCATCCATCCAAGGATTTTCCTTGCGATCAAATGCTATAAAAGGTGTAATTACCGACAAATTCGAAATTAATGAGTAATGCTGAGACATGTTAAAGATCTATAATTCGCTCACTCGACAAAAAGAAGTATTTACACCCATCCATCCTGGCAAAGTCGGTATGTACGTCTGTGGCGTTACGATCTACGATTTATGTCATATTGGACATGGTCGTACATTTGTCTCTTTTGATGTGGTGTCGCGTTATTTGCGTTACTCAGGCTACGATCTTACTTTCGTGCGTAACATTACCGATATCGACGATAAAATCATTAAACGTGCTGCTGAAAATGGTGAAAGCTGTGAATCATTAACTGAGCGTTTAATTGGTGAAATGCACGCTGACTTTGATGCTTTAGGTATGAAACGTCCAGATGTTGAACCACGTGCTACACAATTTATTGCTGAGATTATTGCACTTTGTGAGCGTCTAATTGAGCGTGGTTTTGCATATGTTGCCTCTAATGGCGATGTGATGTTTGAAGTGAGCAAGTATGACGATTATGGTCGTCTTTCTAAGCAAGATCTTGATCAACTTCAAGCAGGCGCGCGCGTTGATATCGATATGGCAAAACGCAGCCCATTAGATTTTGTGTTATGGAAAATGTCAAAGCCAGGCGAACCTACATGGGAATCACCATGGGGACCTGGTCGTCCGGGTTGGCACATTGAATGTTCAGCGATGAACTCATCTATTCTTGGCGATCACTTTGATATTCATGGTGGCGGCTCAGATTTACAATTCCCTCACCACGAAAATGAAATTGCGCAATCATGCTGTGCTCACGATGGTCAATATGTGAATACATGGATGCACAGTGGCATGGTAATGGTTGACCGTGAAAAGATGTCTAAGTCATTGGGTAACTTCTTCACCATTCGTGATGTGTTAAACCACTACGATCCTGAAACGGTACGTTACTTCCTAATGTCTGGTCATTACCGTAGCCAGCTAAACTATAGCGAAGATAACCTTAAGCAAGCTCGTTCAGCGCTTGAGCGTTTATATACTTCATTACGTGGTTTGGATACGACAGTAGAAGCTGCTGGCGGTGAAGAGTTTGTTGCTCGTTTTAAAGAAGCAATGGATGATGACTTTAATACTCCTGAAGCGTACTCAGCATTGTTTGATATGGCACGCGAAATTAATCGCCTTAAAACGGATGATGTAGTTGCAGCTTCTGTATTAGGCGCTCGTATGCGTGAATTGGCTGATATTTTAGGTTTATTATCTCAAGAGCCTGAAGTTTTCTTGCAAGGTGGCGCTGGTGAAGATGATGTTGCTGAAATTGAAGCGTTAATTCAACAACGTTTGGATGCACGAGCAGCGAAAGATTGGGCTGCGGCTGATGATGCACGTGATAAGTTATTAGCAATGGGTATTATTTTAGAAGATGGCGCACAAGGTACAACGTGGCGCCGTAAGTAATATTTATTAGCCTACAGTCATTACTATAAAACCGAGGCTTTTAGTCTCGGTTTTTTTATATCCTCATTTTATCTATTATTCTTAGATTTTTACGTACTGCAGTTATTTGCTGGGCTTATCATCAAATTTAATATTATTAGTGAAAGAGGTTTCTTCGGTGAATATTTAATGACTTTATTCTACTTTGGAATCAACGTCACTATTCGAGAATAAAAAGCATTGTTTTACGTATTATTATTGTCATATACGTATTCGATCGCAATATTGTCATTAATTATTTGTATCATTGTTTCGAATGAAATTATTAATGTTCGATATTGAACAATATGTAGTTGAAGGAATAATGATGAAGAAAGTGATTTTAGCGACGTTGATCGGTTGTGCGGTATTATCAACAAGTGCTATTGCCCAACCTAATACCGATAAAATTGTTATTGCCCATCGTGGTGCGTCAGGTTATTTACCAGAGCATACTCTGCCAGCTAAAGCACTTGCGTATGGTATGAAGCCGGATTATATCGAGCAAGATGTGGTGATGACTAAAGATGATAAGCTGGTAGTACTTCATGATCATTATCTTGATAGAGTAACCAATGTTGCGGCACTGTTTCCAGATCGATCTCGTAAGGATGGTCGCTACTATGCGATTGATTTTACGCTCGCTGAAATTAAGCAATTGAGTGTGACGGAAGGCTTTAATATTAAAGACGGTAAGCAAGTCCAAGGTTTCTCTGAACGTTTCCCTATTTGGAAGTCTCATTTTACAGTGCCAACGTTCCAAGAAGAAATCGAAATGATCCAAGGGTTAAATAAAACCTTAGGCTATGATATTGGCCTATATCCAGAAATTAAGGCGCCGTGGTTTCATCGTCATGAAGGTAAAGATATAAGTAAAGCGGTATTAACTGTGTTAAAGCAATATGGTTATATAGATAAAAACAGTAATGTTTATCTGCAAACTTTTGATTTTAATGAATTGAAACGTATTAATGATCAATTAATGCCAGCCATGGGCATGGATCTAAATTTAGTGCAGTTAATGGCAGAAACTGACTGGAACGAGACCATGGTGTACGATAAATCAGGTAAAGCACATCCGTATGATTATGATTGGATGTTTAAGCCTGAAGGGATGAAAACGTTGTCTCAGTATGCTGATGGTATTGGGCCATGGAAACCAATGATAGTGAAAGACAGCTCAAAATTGGGTCACATTGAACTCACCGATATGGTTAAAAATGCTCACGCTAATGGTATGGTTGTGCATCCTTATACTTTCCGTGCCGATAAAGATCGTATTCCAACCTACGTCAAAGATTATAATGGCATGCTCGAGGTATTTTATAATCAGGCTGATGTTGATGGTGTATTTACTGATTTTCCTGATAAAGCAGTTAGCTTTTTGCAACAACAAACTCAACACCATTAAATAACTACCTACTAATTAAATAGTTATTTTCTCGTTATTCGTAGCCCGTTCCATTTATTGGTACGGGCTTTTTTATAGCGTTATAACGTCTCAGGCAATTGCGTGCCGCACTTTTTGCAATATTCAGCATCCATTTCATGGCCGCTGGTGGCGCAATTCGGACAGCGAATAAGCCCGCGATGTGTTTTCATTTCTTGATTTAATTCTGCAGTAATAATACCTGTTGGTACTGCAAGAATTGAGTAACCCAATAGCATAGTTAATGATGCAAGTGCCTTACCCATGACGGTATGTGGCACAATATCGCCATAACCCACAGTGGTGATAGTAACGATTGCCCAGTAAATACTTTTTGGAATGCTGGTAAAGCCATTATTTGGTCCTTCAATAATGAACATCAATGAGCCAAATACCGTAACGAGTATTAATACTGAACTAAAAAATACAAATATTTTGCGTTGAGCATGGCGCAGTGAGCGTAACAAAATATTTGAATCTTTAAGAAAACGCGCTAATTTTAGAACGCGGAAAATACGTAGGACGCGAATTAGGCGAATAATTAATAAATAATTTGAGCCTGGAATTAAAAACGCAATATAGGCTGGAAGAATAGCGATTAAATCGATAACGCCATAGAAGCTGCGAGCATAAGCTAATGGGCGAGGAGAGCAATATAAACGTAAAATGTATTCAATGGTAAATAGGATGGTGAATCCCCATTCAGCACCTACGAGTAGATGAGAGTATTGCGACTCAATGCTAGCAACGGATGAGATAATTAATATTATTTCAGAGCTTACAATGGCAATAATTAAGGCAATATCAAACAATTGTCCAAAGCGAGTAGATGTACCGAAAATAACTTGATATAGACGTTGTCTCAAGGTTAGTTTTGTCATAATTCAAATAGTATTTATTAACAAGTAAAACGCAACGTAGTATATAGAGGCTGCGCAGTGCCATTAACTGGCTTGGATAACTTCAAGTATATCAAAACCTCGCATCGACTTAAGCTTTTATTGAGTGCTAAAAAAGCCCCAACGTTATGTTGAGGCTTAGTATTCTCATCGAGATAAACCGTGTGATTAACTCAAACCCGGTAACATCACTCGTAGACCGTTAATAATAAATTCAATTCCAAGTGCAGCAAGAATCAAACCCATGATACGAGTAATGACGTTAATTCCTGTCTGGCCTAAAAAGCGTACTATGTAAGGCGCTGAACGAAATAATAACCAACAGCAAAAAGCAAATACTGCAATAGTAATCGCAATTCCTATGGTTGAGGTAATGCCAGGATAGCGAGATCCATACACTATGGTTGAGCTAATCGCGCCAGGACCTGCCATTAATGGCATTGCTAATGGTACGACACCGACTTGTTCACGACTGATTGATTCTGACTTCTCTTCTTTATTCTGTTTTACCTCGCCTATTTTACCGCTCATCATTGAAAAAGCGATGCTGAGAAGGAGTAAACCACCGGCAACACGGAAAGAGTCAATTGAAATACTGAATAGGTCCAGTAAATGCTGCCCAGCTATTAATGCGATAATCAAAATAATAACAACGGCAACATTGGTTGTTAATGCGGTCTTATTTCGTTCCTCTGGACTCATAGATCCCGTAAGAGAAACAAAAACAGGCATGATGCCAACAGGGTTTACCGTTGCAATAAGCCCCACGAAAAAATGTAAAAATATAGCTATATCAAAAGCCTGCATGGTTATGCCTGTTCGGTGACCTTAATTTCTTATGGTGTGGTAAGAAGTAAAATAGCCATTTAAATCTTTTATATTGGTAATAAAAATTAAACCATGAAAGGAGTAATTAACCGTCAATATGTATTACCTAAGTGAGTGATCTATAAGGCGTATGTACAAAAACTATCGTTGTTACAATATTTTAATCTAAGCTAGCTATTTCAGCCACTAATAAAAGCTAATTTGTGCAACTTAAGACGTGGATAATTTTTATATTAGATTGATTATGTAAAGTGAATTTTTGTGTATTAGGATTAATGGGCAAATGACGTGCTAGGTAATATGCAACAAATATTGAGCGGTTAGCGTGATAAATCGTGATTTCTGTCACAACTGGATGTGATAGGGGCTAGTAAATGTATTTTTATTACGTAATATTTCGGCTTGTGAAATAAATGATTTTGGTACATATTAAACAAATCAACTGTGAGGTTCATTAAATTGCATATAAAAGCATGAAAAATGCACTACTTTTTGCCATTTAGTGATTATTTCAGCATTTTGAGGGTGTAGTGATCTAAATCAATTTCTTTTACAGTGTGAAAAATTATAATCAAATTTGAAAGCAATTTACTAAGTATGTGTATTGCAATAAATGTTAATGCGTTTTAACGCTTTAATGTGAAAGGATTCCAGCATGTTCTTACTAAATGATTTTTAATTTTAAAGCTAGGAGTTATGTATGCCTGTAACAAATATGGCTGAACTAGATGCAATGGTTGCACGTGTTAAAGCGGCTCAAAAAGAATTCGCTACTTTTTCTCAAGAGAAAGTAGATGCAATTTTCCGTGCAGCATCTCTTGCTGCAAACAACGCACGTATTCCTTTAGCACAGCAAGCAGTTGCTGAATCTGGTATGGGTATTGTTGAAGACAAGGTTATCAAAAACCACTTCGCTTCTGAATTTATCTACAACAAATACAAAGATGAAAAGACTTGCGGTATCTTAGAAGAGAACGAAGAGTTCGGCACTATGACTATTGCTGAGCCTGTAGGTATCATTTGTGGTATCGTTCCAACAACGAACCCAACATCTACCGCTATCTTTAAATCACTTATTTCTCTTAAAACACGTAACGCGATTATTTTCTCGCCACACCCGCGTGCTAAAAATTCAACCAATGCAGCCGCTAAACTTGTATTAGATGCAGCTGTTGCCGCTGGTGCACCAAAAGATATCATTGGCTGGATTGACCAACCTTCAGTAGAGCTTTCAAATGCACTAATGAAGCATGATGATATTAATCTTATCCTTGCAACTGGTGGTCCAGGCATGGTTAAAGCTGCTTACTCTTCTGGTAAGCCTGCTATCGGTGTTGGTGCGGGTAACGTACCAGTTGTTATTGATGAAACTGCTGATATTAAACGTGCAGTTGCATCAGTACTTATGTCTAAGACATTTGATAACGGTGTTGTTTGTGCTTCTGAGCAAGCAGTTATCGTTATGGATGAAGTATATGACGAAGTGAAAGCACGTTTTGCGTCTCACAACGGTTATGTTCTGTCTAAAGATGAAGCAAATAAAGTTCGTAAAATCTTGTTGATTAACGGCAACCTAAACGCAGATATCGTTGGTCAGCCAGCAACTAAAATTGCTGAGATGGCAGGCGTTAAAGTTCCAGCTAATACTAAGATCCTTATTGGTGAAGGTGAGCAAGTTTCTTACGATGATGAATTCGCACACGAGAAACTATCTCCTACATTAGGTATGTTCCGCGCGTCTTCATTTGAAAACGCAGTTGACCAAGCAGTAACTATGGTTGAAATCGGTGGTATTGGTCATACATCTGGCCTGTACACTAACCAAGATACTAACGCTGACCGTATTAAATACTTCGGCGACAAAATGAAAACTGCCCGTATTCTTGTAAACATCCCGACAACACACGGTGGTATCGGTGACCTTTACAACTTTAACGTTGCACCTTCGCTAACTCTAGGTTGTGGTTCATGGGGTGGTAACTCTATCTCTGAGAACGTAGGTCCTAAACACCTTATCAACAAGAAGACAGTAGCGAAGCGAGCTGAAAATATGTTGTGGCATAAACTACCTAAATCAATCTACTTCCGTCGTGGTAGTCTTCCAATCGCACTTAGCGATCTAGAAGGTAAAAAACGTGCGTTCTTAGTAACTGACCGTTTCCTATTCAATAACGGTTACGCAGATGAAATCGTATCTTTGCTTAAAGCGCAAGGTATCGAAGTTCAGACATTCTTTGATGTAGAAGCGGATCCAACACTTTCTGTTGTTGAGAAAGGTGCTGAAGCAATGAAGAGCTTCCAACCAGACGTGATTATTGCACTTGGTGGTGGTTCTCCGATGGATGCTGCGAAGATCATGTGGGTTATGTACGAGCACCCAGAAACGCATTTCGAAGAACTAGCAATGCGCTTTATGGATATTCGTAAGCGTATTTACAAGTTCCCTAAAATGGGTAAAAAAGCTGAGCTAGTATGTATCACAACGACATCTGGTACAGGTTCTGAAGTAACACCGTTTGCGGTTGTAACTGACGATAAAACAGGTGCTAAATACCCACTAGCAGATTACGAACTAACACCTCACATGGCTATCGTTGATGCGAACCTTGTGATGAATATGCCTAAGTCGCTAACAGCGTTTGGTGGTTACGATGCAGTAACTCACGCATTAGAAGCTTATGTATCAGTTCTTGCTAACGAATACTCAGATGGCCAAGCGCTTCAAGCACTAAGAATGCTAAAAGAGTACTTACCATCAAGCTATGCAAATGGTGCTAATGATCCAATTGCACGTGAGAAAGTACACAATGCGGCAACTATCGCTGGTATCGCGTTTGCTAACGCATTCCTAGGTGTTTGTCACTCAATGGCACATAAACTAGGTGCAGAGTTCCACGTACCACACGGCCTTGCTAACGCATTGTTGATTTCTAACGTTGTGCGTTACAACGCAAATGATAACCCAACCAAGCAAACTGCATTCTCACAGTATGCAAGCCCACAAGCGCGTCGTCGTTATGCTGAAGTTGCTGACCACTTGGGTCTATCTCATGCAGGTGACCGTACTGCACAGAAGATTGAGCGTCTATTAACTTGGTTAGACGAATTGAAAGTGAATCTTCAGATTCCAATGTCAATTCAAGAAGCTGGTGTTGCTGAAGCAGATTTCCTAGCGAAAGTTGATGAGTTAGCGGTAGAAGCGTTTGATGACCAGTGTACTGGTGCAAACCCACGTTACCCTCTAATCTCTGAGCTTAAAGAAGTATTACTAGCTTCTTACTACGGTAAACCTTTCATTGAAGGTGAAGCGTTTGAAGGCACTACAGTAATCAAGAAATCAGAGCCAGTAGTAATTGCTGCTAAAGGTAAAAAAGCGAAAGCTTAATCCTCTTTACTGATTAAAAAATAATAAAGCCCGTCTAGCAATAGACGGGCTTTTTGTTTGGGGTTATTTACAGATCGATAAATGATTAACCTCTTAACCTCTTAACCTCTTAACCTCTTAACCTCTTAACCTTGAAACCTAAAAAAGGCCGAGTAGTTATACTCAGCCTATTGGTTAGATTTATTGTTTAGTACTGATGAGATTAGACGCCAATTTCAGACTCAAGCATTCGGCCATTAAATGAATCGTTACGGACAATATATTCAACATTACGTGCAATTTCATCCTGCATCGGCACGTTAACAATCGTATGCTGCTCATGGTGTTTGTCTTGTAAATTAATGGGCACAATACCACCGACTCGAATATTTAAACTCGCAAGTTCATTAGCCCAATTTTGAGTTAAGCCGCTAACAACCGTTTTACTCGTTGTTGGTGTATGTGGGTGGTGGTTTTCATGGCTCAATGCTAAATTAATAATGACACTTTGGTGGGGTTGATGCTGCATAAATTCAGCAGCAACTTTGCCGAAAATAAAAAAGCTGGCGGCACTTTTTTGCATAATAAGATTAAAATCAGTGATTGATGTCGGTGATAATAAATGTGGTATTTCAGTTCCAGTCCAAGTATTTAATAAAATATTAATGGCTCCAAACCGTTCAGTGACTTGTTGGAATAAGGATTGAATACTGGTTTCATCATAACATTGCATGTAGAAAGCGGCTGAAGCATCATTAATTTTACGGCAAGATTGTAAGGTTTTTTTTAACTCAACTTCATTATTATCGACGAGTGCTAAGGTTGCTCCTAATGATGCGAAATGAAGTGCCACCGCTTTACCAATAGGGTTACCAGCATCGGTAATGATAGCGACTGATTGTCCGATATGCATAGATTCCTAGCCTTAATGTTTGAATGGTTCAATTTAAGCCTTATTGGTATCAATATGGGAGTGGTTATCTCTAAGGCAATTACTAGTATTAATATTAGCCAATAAGGCCGCAAACTAATAATAATAAAGAAGAAATTATGAGCAATGTCACGAACAAATACCGCTGTTATTTCTGCATCATAAATGGCATATTTTATCTTTGACCAACCGCAAATATTGCTTTAAGCAGCCCAACTCATTTCACTTAGGCGTTTAGATTTAATCAGTGCTAAGTAAAGATCTTGTGGTGTTGCTTGAAGAGGTTTGGGGTCGACTGGTGGTAACTTACGGCGTTCATGGATCGATAAGTTATGAAATAAATCTTCAGGTAAGCCTTTAGTTTGTTGTGGTGGGTAGCAAAGGGCGGTGGGTTGTAATTCTGCCAGTAAACGGGTGCTAGTTAAACTGGCTTGGTGAAAAGCTTGAGCCTGTTCTGCTGAGCGCTGATAACATGATGCTGTTGAGGTTAGTGGCTGCGAAGCTGGAATTTCAAAATAAGCCCGTAATTGTTGCGATGATTGTGTTTCAGTCGGTGTTGTATCTACAGGAATATTCTCATGCAGATCAGAAGATAATAGTGCCAGCATTAGAGAGAAATCAGCACGACGGCCACTTTCAACCGCATGGTTGAGGTTAGTACCGAGTTGGATTTCATTAATGAGCTGTATATTATCAAGTGATTGAGTTTGCATGTAACCAATAGACATCTATGTAAGATAAGGTACTTAAGTTATCGACCATAGCATAGGTAACTTTAATGATTTATTTCAAATAATAAAAAGCCCTGAACATGTCAGGGCTTGTATTTTGGGCAACGTAATTATAGGTTAAAACTCAGACTTAGCGCCAAACTGATGCGCACAATAAGCAACCCGTTCTTCTGGTGTTGGTGTATGTGCTGTAACACCCATTGCTTCAATATGGCGTAAGCGAGGTAATAAACCAGTACCGTTAGCTATTTGAATCGCTAACCCTGGGCGAGCATTAAGTTCTAATACCATTGGACCTTTGGTTTTATCCAATACCATGTCTGTACCCATATAGCCCAAACCTGTCATTTCCCACGCACTTGACGCCAGTACTAACAGTTTGTTCCACTCAGGTACTTTGAGCTCACTTAATAGACGATCGGTATCAGGGTGGCGCTCGATCGGTTGGTTAAATTGAACCGCTCGAATGGCTTTACCTGACGCAATGTCGATACCAACACCAACAGCTCCTTGGTGCAAGTTCGCTTTACCATCAGAAGCCGATGTTGAACAACGCATCATTGCCATAACAGGGTAACCCTTAAATACGATAACACGTACATCGGGCACACCTTCATAACTGAAACCATCAAACACATTATCAAACTGAATTAGGTTTTCGACCATGGCAACATCATTTTTACCCCCTAGCGAGAATAATCCCGCCAGAGTATTGGTAATGTGGCGTTCAACATCTTGTTGATTGATTTCTGCACCTGATGGTTTGACATAGATTCCATCTTTGTGCTTAACAATCACCAAAATACCTTTACCACCTGAACCTTGTGCGGGTTTTATTACAAATCCCGGCCAGTCCTTAACCATATGATGAATATGTTTAACGGTAGCTTGGCTATCAATAACGCCAATCAAATCGGGTACAGTTGCTCCTGCTTGTTGGGCAATAAACTTCGTTTTTAGTTTATCGTCCACAAGAGGATAACGGCTACGATCATTATAACGTCCAATGTAGCTATGGTTACGTTTATTCATGCCCATGATGCCACGTTCACGCAGTTTTTGTGGTGAAGTAAACTGTGAAAATAATGACATAGTTTAGTCCTCAGCGAGCGGCTTAAAGCGACGTAATTCACTTAGGCGATAACCGGTGTAGTTACCTAATATTAAGATCGCTGCTAGAATCAGGAACTGTACACCAATAAAGTTAAACGTTAGGTGACGTACGATTGGTGTCGTCATTGCAAGGTAAATTAACACTGAGGTTAACAGTGAACCACCACCTTGAATAAACACTTCTTTTGCACCTTCCTCTTCCCATAGAATCGACATCCGCTCGATAGTCCATGACAAAATGATCATTGGGAAGAAGGTAATTGTTAGGCCTTCAATCAGACCAATCTTAAACGCCACTACAGTGAATATCGAAATAATCAATATAACGGTTATTATGACCGCGGATATTCGGGCAACTAAGAGCAGGTTGAGTTTCGATAGATAACTTCGAATAATCAAACCTGTACCGACTATTAGTAAGAAACCAACAATACCTGTGAGTAATTGGGTTTGGACAAACGCTACTGCGATCAATACTGGCATGAAAGTACCAGAGGTTTTTAAACCGATGATCACACGTAAGAACACCACAATTAGCGCACCAATAGGGACCAGCATGATGGTTTTAAACATCGCCTGTTCTTCAAGTGGTAAGCTATGGATTGAGAAGTTCAGTAGATCTTCTGCTTTAATCTTTTCTTGGGTTGCACGTTGTGGCGTGATGTCTTGCGCAATAATAGAGAAACTGATGTTTGAGTTACGACCACCAACAACATCAAGTAGGGCATTACCTTGTTGATTCCAAATCATCACATTTTCTGGTTTGCCTTGCTCACCAGTAGTCAGATTAAACAGCTGCCAATTTTTATGTTGTTTATCCCACACTTCAACCATAGGTGAAACACTTTGACGGCGACGGCCATCTTCAAGCGTTAACCCACTGACAATACGAGAGTGAATATTTTCAAGTGAAAGTAAGCTTGTCACTACGTCTGCTGGTGACATTGTATCAAGCAGTACTGCAGCATTTTGATTCTGCTTATCATGTAATTCACGAATTAACTCACGTGCTAATGTGACATCATCTGCTGATAAGTTACGAGCTTGAGTTAATAATGCTGTTGCCGCTGTTTGTTGTGGGTTACTTAAACTGACTTCAGCAACGTTACCTTTTGGTGGTATCGGCTTATATTCAGCTTGGTCATCAACCAGTAATTGGGTTTTGTAATACAACACTTGTTTACCAATTGCGGTACGAGTAGCCCAATCGGCCTGACGACCATCTTTAGTATTGTGGATCACAACAGAGTAATTAGGGGGGGATGAAGTACTTTCATCGATAAGAGTAAAGCCCTGTTGCGTGCCTGGAGCTGACATTTTTACTTGTACAGGATCGCCAATAGCATCAAATTGTACTCGTGCTTCAACTTCCCATACTGCCCGCTCTTTGCCAGGGGTCCATGGTACGCCATAAACATCGTGGCGGTACATGCTTAATCCTATACCTGAAATAATTAGCAGTGATATAAGAATATAAAAGGGTATTCTAGACGTCATGACATCCTCATCATTTATTTGTTAACTTGGACTGGTTTGGGCTCAGTCTTTCCCTGAACAAATTGTTTACCTACATCAACCAGCGCAATATCTTTAAAGAATTCACGTCCAAGTAAAATAGGGAAATCCATTTTCGTTCTGTCTGCGAGAGTAAATTGCGCTTTTTCGTGTAGATTACCTAAGGTGATCCAAGCTTCGATAACAGGTCGGCGAACCGCTTCTTCAGATGTTGACTGACGAATACGTACCCAGCGGAAAATAGGCGCTTCAATAGTTTCTGGTTTTGCTTTGCTATTCGCTGCAATTTCTTCAGGTGTGTCCATTGCAGAGTCATGACTTAAATTAAAACGAACCCATTCTTTACCATCACGCTCAAATGTTTGTACATCAATCGCATTGAGTGATGATGTAGTCGCACCGGTATCAACACGCGCTTTAAAATGGCTCTTAACTGAGTCAATCCATACCCACTCTTCTTGACCTAAAATGGCTTTACCATTCGCGGTTTTAGAGTCAGTTACAGGTTGCTCAATAGGAACACGAACAATTTGCTTTTCAACAATTACTTTAGGCTGAGTTAGACTCTTATGCTTAAGAAATTTTATATCTTTTGAGATAGATGCTAATTTTCTTTCAAGTTGGCCTATATATTGTTGCTGATTTGCAACGTGCGTAGAAACATTATTGATTTTAGTGTCAATGTGAGTTTCAACATTATTGATAGCTGCTAAAGTTTGTTGGTGATTTTTCTCTAGCGTTGCATTTGAGGTACATCCTGAAAGTATCGCTAGTGCAATTACTGATACGCTAAGACGAAGCATCATATCTCCTATGTGCGTCTGTTTTATATAATAACAACATTAGTTTACATCAAAAAAGGGATGCGCACAGCATCCCTTTGTCAGTCGTTAGTCAGGATTCCTACCCACTAAGATTGCCCGTCTTGGGGCTGGATATCCTTCTATAGTTTTTGAACTATTTTCTTGGTCTAAATATTCTGGGAGGGAATTGTTTGTCATCCAGTCTGTTGATCTTTGTTCATCTGTAGTAGTGATATTCTCATCAACAATACGAACGTCAACAAAGCCACATTTCTCCATCCACACTTTTAATGCTTTAGCGGAAGGGAAAAAATAGACATTGTGCATTTGTGCATAACGATGGGTGGGTACCAACACGGTATTTTCATCGCCATCAATGACTAATGTTTCTAAAATAACTTCACCACCGGCACGCAATTGATTTTTTAATTGCAGGATATGATCTAATGGTGAACGGCGGTGATATAGCACTCCCATACTGAATACAGTATCAAAAGCTTTTAACTCAGGTAGCTGCTCAATGCCTAGAGGAAGTAAGTATGCGCGTTCGTCTTGCCCCATTAAACGCTTAATAGCTTCAAACTGAATTAAGAATAGACTCGATGGATCAATACCGACAGTTAACTTGGCACCTTCGCCAAGCATGCGCCACATGTGGTAGCCATTACCACAACCCACATCTAATACACTACGACCTTTTAGTGGTGTAATGTGAGGTAGAACGCGATCCCATTTCCAATCAGAGCGCCATTCAGTATCGATATGAATATCGTGCATAGTGAATGGGCCTTTACGCCAAGGATGAAGTAAACGTAATAGACTTTCTAAACGTTTTTTTTCACCATCGGCAATCGGTACTTCATTACGAACACTGACTTCATTTTTGAGATCAATAATATCTGGCTTGTCGGTAGGGAATTTTTGTAGTGCACGTACCCAACGAGCCATGTCGCCATGTTCTTGCTGTTCCCAATCACTTAATTGTTGTGGCAGCGTATTTAACCATGGACGCAACGTTTCATGTTGAGCGAGAAGCTGATAAAAAGCAGAAAAACTAAACATATTGGAACTGTAAACCTTATTTAATCGCAAACATTGAGCCAAAGTTGAAGCATTGGAACCACACTTCAGAGCTAGAAAAACCAATATCATTGAAACGTTGTTTGTGGGTTTCAATGCTGTCTGGACGCATCACATTTTCAATTGCGCTACGTTTTTGACTGATTTCTAATTCGCTATAACCATTTGCTCGTTTAAAGTCGTGATGAAGATCGATCAGCAGTTCATTGGCTCGTTCATCATCAAAAATGTATTTTTCAGAGAGAATTAATATTCCCCCCGGACGTAAACCGGCATAAATTTTTTCTAATAATGTTTGACGGTCTGCGGGAGCAAGAAATTGGAGCGTAAAATTGAGCACAACTACTGATGCATCATGGATATCGACATGACGAATATCGGCTTCAATCACTTGTACAGGAGTTTCAGAACGGTAAGCATTAACCAATAAGCGGCAGCGTTCAACCATAGCTGCTGAATTATCAATGGCGATAATTTCACAGCCTTCTTGATGAATATGACGACGCATCGATAAAGTGGCAGCGCCAAGTGAACAGCCAAGATCAAACACTTTTGAGTGTGGTTTGGCAAAACGTTCAGCGAGCATACCAATAGCAGAGATGATATTGCTATAACCCGGCACCGAGCGTTGAATCATATCTGGAAAAACTTCAGCAACACGTTCATCAAACGTAAAGTCACCTAGCTTTGCAATTGGCGTAGCAAAAATATTGTCGTGGCTTGCCATTCTCACGAACCTCATCATATATAAAGAATAGGGATCCTACAGATACAGTGATGGTGTCTTGCAGTAAAGAGCAACCATCAGGTGATCCATCACCTTTGAAAGGTCGCGTATTGTAGAGAAAATAGCATCATTTGTCTTTAATAATTGTTGAAATGCACTGTTAGTTAGGATTGATACTTCATCGTGCTTGATAAGTAAAATGAATGTTGAGTCATGACTATGTTGTGATTCAATCATTCGTTATTGAGTTGGTGTGCTTGTTTTAATAACCAAGATTTAAATGCTATTTGAGCTGGGGTTTGTTTTTTGATATCTAATCGAGTAAGCCAATATCCGCCTTTATTAAGGTAAATATCGAAGGGTTGCACTATTTGTCCTTGTGCTATTTTTTCTTGGAACATAAACGGTGATGCTAGTGCAATACCATGCCCATTTATTGCTGCTTCCATCATCAGCGCGGTTGAATCAAAAGTAATACTTGCAGTGTGTGAGCAATGGGCCATTTCTTGCGCTTGATTAAACCATAAACTCCATTCGTTAATATCGTAAGAGCGCAATAATGTGTGTTGTAAGATATCTTGTGGCGTATGTAAGTATGAGGCAATTGTTTTATTGCAAAGAGCACTAAAGGGGGTATCAAATAAATGCTCAGCAATGGTACAGTGCCAATTACCGCGTCCAAAACGAATGGTGTAATCGAGTCCTTCGGCAAATGTATCTGCAATATTATTATTCGTTGAAATTCTAAGTTCAATATGTGGATGTGATTGATAGAAATCACGTAGTTTTGGTAATAACCAATTGATCGCAAATGTGCCGACGACACCAATATTAATGAGTTCTCGATCGGTGCCTAGTTTTAAATTATCAAGATTGAGGCTAAGGTCAGAAAATACTTTTTCAACGACGGGAAATAATCGAACGCCCTCCATGGTTAGACTTATTCCTCTTGGCATACGGTTGAATAGTGTGATGCCTAATTTCGATTCTAATCCTTTAACTTGCTGGCTCACTGCTGTTTGGGTTACGCACAATTCCTGAGCGGCTTTGGTAAAGTTTTGGTGTTTTGCGGCTGCAAAAAAAGCCCGTAGTGAATTGAGCGGAAGTTGATTTAAGTTCATGGGGTTCTTATTCGCCAATTAAAGTTGGGTATTTTATCGTGCTACATATTATTTACGAATATTAATCTGGCGACGGTATCATTATTTTAGCCCAAGAAAATCTTTGGTCTCTGGTTAGAAATGGTATGTTGTGAGTGTTTGGATGACCTCTTAAAATCCTTTACTCATCTTTTTATGGACAAGAACAGTGAAAAAATATTTGGTATGTAGCTTGTTGGCATTGTTTTCTTATACGGCATCAGCAACCGATCTTGAACAGTATTTACGTCATACAGAACAACAGATTCAAGGACAAATTGGGGTAGCGATTATTGATACTCAACAGCATAGTCAGTGGAACTTTAATGGCTCGAGTCATTTTCCTATGATGAGTGCCTTTAAAACGTTGGCTTGCGCTAATGTTTTATATGACGTGCAACAACATAAGCTAAGTTTGACCAATAAAATCAAGGTAACCAAAGCTGGTCTTATTAATTGGAATCCCATTACCCAAAATTTTGTTGGTGGTCAAATGTCACTGCAAAGTGTTTGTGGGGCTGCAATGTTTATGAGCGATAACTATGCAGCTAATTTAGTATTAGAACAGATTGGTGGGCCACAAGGGTTGACCGAATTTTTGCGAACGATTGGTGATAAAAAAACGCGACTTGATCATTTTGAACCTAAGTTAAACTATGTTGAAAAAGGGGCGCTAAACGATACGACCACGCCAATTGCGATGATGGATACCATTAAAAAATTATTAACAGGGAATGTGTTAGATAGTGAAAATAAAGCCCAATTACAATTATGGATGACCAATAATATGGTATCTGATGGTTTGGCACGGGCAGTGCTACCGGCGGGATGGAAAATCGCTGATCGTAGTGGTGGTGGTGTCAATGGCTCACGAACTCTGACGGCAATGGTGTGGAATGAACATCAACAACCATTGTTTATCGGAATATTTATTGCTAATTCAAAGCTTAAAACATTACCGGAACTAAACCGAGTGGTAGCGAGTATCAGTGCAAAAATTTTCAATAAATATAATATTGTTGAGTCACACTGATAGCTCGCGTTAGTCTATGATTATAGAAGTTTAATTTGCTGATCCTGTTGTTGATGTAATGGTAATTCAACATCAGGAAGAGCAATGATTGATGCCATTTGGTGTTGTAAGTTTTTATATAAACGTACCGCCGATTCTGGCGCATGGTTATTATCGGGTGAATGAATAAATAAATACGGTTGCTTACCTTCGGCTATCCACAGCGGTAGCCGTTGCAACCAATTTTTAAAGAATGGATCATTGCAGTTGTCATTCGGATGACCAATGAAACGGATCACAGGGTTATTGGCTGTGGCGATAGCATGCACCGGAATCTGCGGTTTTTTACGATGGGCATCAATAACCGCTGGTGTAATTGGAGCGGCAGAAAAGACAGGCCGACTATCCATAATAATACGGTTGCTGCGGTATTTGATTAATAATCGATTTAGGGCTTGTTCTTCTGGGCCTTTAGCAAAAAAAGCCGGATGTCTAACTTCAACCCCAGTTGTTAGATGAGCTGGAAATTTGGTTAAAAATTGTGCCAGTATAGGCAAAGCGTCAGGACCAAATTGAGCCGGTAACTGAATTTTCCAAATCCCTGTTTTCGGCTCTAATACTTGCATCGTACTTAAAAAATCTGCCACAGCTTGATCACAGTGCCGTAATTGCTGCTGATGAGTGATGGTTTGTGGCAGCTTAAAAGTAAAACGAAAATGGTCAGGAGTTGCATCATGCCACTTTTGTACAGTTGTCATACTTGGTGTGGCATAAAATGTAGTATTCCCTTCTACCGTATTAAATACCTCAGCATAACGCGCTAATCGATCGCCACTTTTACAGCCTTTATCATAAAGACTATTGATCCAGTGATTATGCGACCACTGGGTGAGCCCTAATCGAAGTGGTGGCATCTTAGCTGTAGTTAATGACATGCAAAGCCTCATGGTGATAACCGTTAATTCATGATTACTTTATCGTATTTGTATTTAAAATGCTTAAATTGCCGCAATTAGGAATAATTTCAGTAATGATCTGTTTTGATTGGTTGCTGATAGTACGAATAAACGTGCGGTTAACTTCGCAAACTGAGGCTGTTTGGGTATAATAGCTCGTTATTTTTGCCTCTTGGCCGGCTTGCTATCCAATTTTATGCGTAAATTAGACAGCAAGCGGTCGGGATTGAACCAGTTGTGCTTGGTTAACAGTGAACTGTAACCTGAGCACAAACATGCTAAGTAAATATATAGATTGGGAATTTCTTATGCGCACCCATTATTGTGGACACCTAAATAAGTCCCTTGCAGGACAAACAGTAGATTTATGCGGTTGGGTAAACCGTCGCCGTGATTTGGGCGGTCTTATCTTTATTGATATGCGTGATCGCGAAGGTGTAGTTCAGGTTGTTATTGATCCTGATATGACAGAGATCTTCACACTAGCAAACCAATTACGTAACGAGTTTTGTATTCGTCTAACGGGTGAAGTGCGTGAGCGTCCTGAAAGCCAATGCAATAAAGACATGGCAACGGGTGAAGTTGAAATTTATGCAACTGGCCTTGAAATTATTAACCGTTCAGAAGCGTTACCACTTGATTTCAACCAAAAGAACTCAGAAGAACAACGCCTAAAATACCGTTATTTAGATCTTCGTCGTCCAGAAATGAGCGATCGCATTAAGCTACGTGCTAAAGCATCAAGCTTTGTACGTCGTTTCCTTGACGATAATGCATTCCTTGATATCGAAACACCAGTACTAACAAAAGCAACACCAGAAGGTGCGCGTGACTACTTAGTACCAAGTCGTGTACATAAAGGTAAATTCTACGCATTACCACAATCACCACAGCTATTTAAGCAGCTGCTAATGATGTCTGGTTTTGATCGTTACTACCAAATCGTTAAATGTTTCCGTGATGAAGATTTACGTGCTGATCGTCAGCCTGAATTTACTCAAATCGATATCGAAACATCATTCATGTCAGCTGATCAAGTACGTGCGACAACTGAAAAAATGATCACAGAAATGTGGAAAGAGCTACTAAATGTAGATCTTGGCGCATTCCCTGTAATGTCATTTGAAGAAGCTGCCCGTCGTTTTGGTTCTGATAAGCCAGATCTACGTAACCCACTAGAGTTAGTAGATGTTGCAGATATTCTTAAAGATGTTGAATTCCAAGTATTCTCAGCACCAGCAAATGATCCTAAAGGTCGCGTTGCTGTAATCCGCGTACCAGGCGGTGCATCTCTAAGCCGTAAACAAATCGATGAGTACACTAAGTTTGTCGGTATTTATGGTGCTAAAGGCCTAGCGTGGATGAAAGTTAATGATCGCGCAGCTGGTTTTGACGGTGTTCAATCTCCAGTGGCTAAGTTCTTAAACGAAGAAGTTGTTGAGAACTTACTTGAGCGCACTCAAGCTGAATCTGGCGATATCATTTTATTTGGTGCTGATAGCAAGCGTGTTGTTACAGAAGCGATGGGTGCACTTCGTCTTAAATTAGGTGAAGATCTAGCGTTAACTGATAAGTCTGCATGGAAACCACTTTGGGTTGTTGATTTCCCAATGTTTGAAGAAAATGAAGATGGTTCATTGTCTGCAATGCACCACCCATTCACTTCACCATTAAACCTAACGCCAGAAGAATTAGCGGCTAATCCTGCTGATGCATTATCGAATGCGTACGATATGGTTATCAATGGTTACGAAGTTGGTGGCGGTTCAGTTCGTATTCACAACTCAGCAATGCAATCGACAGTGTTTGATATTCTAGGTATCTCTACTGAAGAGCAACGTCTGAAGTTTGGTTTCTTACTAGACGCACTGCAGTTTGGTACACCACCACACGCAGGCCTTGCATTTGGTCTTGACCGTTTGGTAATGCTTCTTTGTGGTACTGATAACATCCGTGATGTTATTGCGTTCCCTAAAACAACAGCAGCGGCATGTCTATTAACAGATGCGCCAAGCCTAGCAAACCCAGCGTCACTAGAAGAGCTTTCTATTGCGGTTAACATTGCTAAGAAAAAAGAACAAGATCAAGAGTAATCTTATCCTGTTAACTGTCATTTAGCCTAAACAGGATAAATTTTCAGTCTTTAATGAGCCAATCACCTAATACAGGGATTGGCTTTTTTTATAGCTATTAAGATGATTTAGCATCGCTTTGGTAAAAGTCTTTTGTTCGCTTTCATGATTTATTTAGTTTATGTTTTTTAGAGGACTAAAAATAATGACAGTAGGAGAGCGAGATGGCTGGTCACAGTAAATTTGCCAATATTAAGCACCGTAAAGCGGCACAAGACGCTAAACGCGGTAAGATTTTTACTAAATTAATTCGTGAAATTACGGTTGCTGCCAAAGAAGGAGGAGCTGAAGCTGAAAATAACCCTCGTCTACGTGCAGCAATAGATAAAGCATTATCAAATAATATGACCCGTGACACCATTAATCGAGCGGCAAGTCGTGGTGCTGGTGGAGAGGGTGATGAAGGGGTCGAAACGGTTATTTATGAAGGCTATGGACCGGCAGGGACTGCGGTGATGGTAGAGTGCATGACTGATAACCGTAATCGTACTGTTTCTGGTGTTCGTCATGCTTTTTCTAAAGCGGGTGGTAATTTAGGTACTGATGGTAGTGTTAGTTATCTTTTTGAAAAGAAAGGTGTTATTTCATACGCGACAGGGATAGATGAAGATGCGGTAATGGAAGTGGCATTAGAATCGGGCGCTGATGACATTGAAACCAATGATGATGGCTCAATTGATGTTTATACCACACCAGCTGATTTTGGCGCTGTGAAAGATGCGTTAGATAATGCAGGGTTTGCTGCTGAGAATGCTGAAGTAACATTAGTGCCGTCAACCAAAGCTGAGCTGGATATAACAACTGCCCCTAAGCTACTACGTTTAATTGATGCATTAGAAGATCTGGATGATGTTCAAGAAGTTTATCATAATGGTGATATGTCTGATGAAGTAGCAGCAGCACTCGAATAAGTGTTTGCTTCGGAATATAAATGTCAATTATTTTAGGTATTGACCCAGGGTCAAGGATCACGGGTTATGGTGTTATTCGTCAAGTAGGACGGAAACTTGAATATTTAGGCAGTGGATGTATTCGTACATCATGCCCTGATATTCCTGGTCGATTAAAACAGATTTATGCAGGGGTTTCTGAGGTTATTACTCAATTTCAACCCGACTGTTTTGCGATTGAGGAAGTGTTTATGGGGAAAAATGCTAGCTCTGCGATTAAGCTTGGACAAGCACGTGGTTGTGCCATTGTAGCGGCTGTTAATGCCGATTTGCCCGTGAGTGAATATGCCGCGCGGTTAATTAAGCAAGCTGTAGTGGGTAACGGTGGTGCAGATAAAGTTCAAGTGCAACATATGGTGTGTTCAGTGCTAAAGCTTGAAGGTAAACCACAAGCCGATGCTGCCGATGCTTTAGCGATTGCTATATGTCATGCTCATACTCATAAAACCTTAATTGCAATGGCAGGAAAAGCGACCAGTGCTCGTCGTGGTCGTTACCGCTAACTGCTCGATGATAGTAATTATGGTTATATAAAAGCAGCTATGGCTGCTTTTTTTATGGGTGGAATTTTATTACATGACCGATAGTGGATATTCTGTGGCTGTTTGATCGCGATTACAGATAAAGGGCTGGATATTGATCCAGTAGTTTACTATTCTAGTGCCAATTTACTTTCTATTATAGAGATGATGTTGTGATTGGCCGACTACGCGGAATTGTGATTGAAAAACAGCCACCAGAAGTACTACTTGAAGTGGGCGGTATTGGCTATGAAGTATCTATGCCAATGAGCTGTTTCTATGAGTTACCTGAGTTAGGTCAAGAAGCTATTATTTTTACTCACTTTGTGGTGCGTGAAGATGCACAATTATTGTATGGCTTTAATAAAAAAAGTGAGCGTGAATTGTTCCGTGAGGTCATTAAAGCTAATGGCGTCGGGCCAAAATTAGGCTTAGCTATTTTATCTGCAATGACAGCAAGCCAATTTGTACGTAGCGTAGAATTAGAAGATGTTACTACATTGGTTAAAATCCCCGGAGTTGGTAAGAAAACAGCAGAACGACTAGTGGTTGAGATGAAAGATCGTCTTAAAGGTTGGGGTGAAGGTGATTTATTTACTGCGGCACTAGATACTGCAGCTTCTAATGCGGCAATTCAACATCCAGCGACTCAAGCTCGAGCAGAAGATGAAGCGGTTAGTGCTTTAGTGGCTTTAGGATACAAACCACAAGTAGCTGCTAAAGTTGTATCACAAGTTACTCAACCTGACATGACCAGCGAAGCGATTATTCGTGATGCACTGCGTTCAATGGTGTAATAGCACATCCTATAATAGGTATTTATTATGATTGAAGCCGATAGACTGGTTTCTAGTAATTTCGAGACACCTCGCGAAGATGATATTATTGATCGTGCTATTCGTCCGAAGTTACTGAATGATTATCAAGGGCAAGATCACGTCCGTGATCAAATGGAAATCTTTATTCAAGCTGCGAGATTGCGAAATGAAGCTTTAGATCATCTGTTGATCTTTGGTCCTCCTGGTTTAGGTAAAACTACTTTAGCCAATATTGTTGCTAATGAAATGGGAGTGAGTATTCGTACTACTTCAGGGCCTGTGCTTGAAAAAGCGGGAGACTTAGCAGCGCTATTGACCAACCTAGAAGAGAATGATGTATTATTTATTGATGAAATACATCGTTTAAGTCCGCAGGTTGAAGAGATTCTTTACCCAGCAATGGAAGATTACCAATTAGATATTATGATTGGTGAAGGACCTGCTGCGCGTTCGATTAAAATTGATTTACCACCTTTCACCTTAATTGGTGCAACAACACGTGCAGGGTCATTAACTTCACCGTTGCGAGATCGTTTTGGTATTACTCAGCGGTTAGAGTATTACAAAGTTGATGATCTTAAAGATATCGTCTCTCGTAGTGCTAGTTATTTAGGTTTATCACTCGAAGAGGGTGGTGCAATGGAAATGGCAATGCGTGCACGTGGAACACCTCGTATTGCAAACCGATTATTACGTCGAGTGCGTGACTATGCCGAAGTAAAAAGTAATGGCCATATTTGTCCTGATATCGCGAATAAAGCGCTCGATATGCTTGATGTAGATAGCAGTGGTTTTGATTATATGGACCGTAAATTATTGATGGCTATTATTGATAAATTTATGGGAGGGCCGGTCGGATTAGATAACCTAGCTGCAGCGATTGGTGAAGAAAAAGATACAATTGAAGATGTACTTGAACCTTATTTAATTCAGCAGGGTTTTTTACAGCGAACGCCACGTGGAAGAATTGCAACTCACCGTGCTTATTTACATTTCGGTTTGGATATCCCCCAGACTAAATAATCTTGCGGTAGGTTAAAATAATGTAAAAGTGGGGCATTATAGACCTCACTTTTTTTTGCTAATATTTTGAGTTGCGTAAAAGGTCACATATTAGCATCACAAATAACTTATATATTAATTAACAATTAATGATTTTATTTAACATGTATTGTGTGGATTTGAACTTTCTAAATATAACTAATGGCTATTTTTGTGGTTACAATATTTCATTAATAGAGTCTAAAGGGTAATTATTATCGTTTACAAAGAGGATAGCGCTAATTTTGTTACCACCACCTCGTAAAAACCCCTCCTAAATTAAAATCTATTTTATTAAAAATGAATATTGACTTATATCGATTCCACAAGTGGTGTGTTTTTATCTATTGATGGGTTGTGTAATATAAACGGCAGTGATGACTCTTTTTATGTTTGCTTTTGTGTTTATATATCAATGCTTTAATTGTTTTTTAAAACGTTTTACTTATAAGCATCTGTGTTTATAACGTATTGTTTGGTAGTAACTTTTATTTTTTGCATTAATGATGACGAATTGACTGAATACCATCATCATATGACACGATAAGAATGAATTATGTAACAATATGTCACTTAGTCGCTAAATATTAAGATGTAACTCTTGTAAACTCGGCTCGATAAACAAAAATGAACTCAACGTTGACTTGCATCAATGATTTGAAGTTCGTTGCTTTGATGAGGTTTTTCCTTGATGGATATCAAGGAAACACTATTAATAAATGCTTTGAAGATCAATGCTGATATCTGTAATATTAGTATTGACTTTATTAGCTGTAGAATAACAGTAAAACAATATTTTTGGTACAAAACTGCAACAATAGAATGGACGCCATTATCAACATGATAAATGCGATCAGGAAGATCACTAATATTGCAGTTTGTTATCTACGATTGGCTAAGCCCAATAATCGGTACACTGTGTAGTACTGCACCAGTCAGCTGGTGAAAAAAGGAGTTATCAATGTTAACTGATGTCGTCGAACTATCGCGGTTACAGTTTGCTTTAACAGCAATGTATCACTTTTTGTTCGTTCCATTGACTCTAGGTATGGCTTTCTTGCTAGCCATTATGGAGTCGGTTTATGTAATGACCGGCAAGCAAATCTACAAGGACATGACAAAGTTCTGGGGTAAGCTTTTTGCTATTAACTTTGCTTTAGGTGTAGCAACTGGTCTATCCATGGAATTCCAGTTTGGTACAAACTGGGCTTACTATTCTCACTATGTTGGTGATATTTTCGGTGCTCCATTAGCCATCGAAGCACTGATGGCGTTTTTCCTCGAATCCACTTTAGTCGGTATGTTCTTTTTTGGCTGGGACCGTCTATCAAAACGTCAACACCTTACAGTGACATGGTTAGTAGCGTTAGGTTCTAACTTCTCAGCATTGTGGATTCTGATTGCCAACGGTTGGATGCAAAACCCAGTCGGCGCAGATTTCAACTTTGAAACCATGCGTATGGAAATGGTGAGCTTTGCGGACGTTGTGTTTAACCCTGTTGCTCAGGTTAAATTCGTTCACACCGTTGCATCAGGTTACGTATGTGGTGCGATGTTTATCCTTGGCGTAAGTTCATACTATATGCTTAAAGGACGTGATATTGCCTTTGCTCGTCGTTCATTCGCAATCGCTGCGGCATTTGGTCTTGCATCAATTGTTTCAGTAATGATCCTGGGTGACGAATCTGGTTATGAATTAGGTGACGTTCAGAAAACTAAGCTAGCAGCGATTGAAGCTGAATGGCATACCGAACCTGCTCCTGCGGCATTTACGGCGTTTGGTTTCCCTAACCAAGAAACGATGGAAACAGATTACGCGATTAAGATCCCGTATCTAATGGGTATTATTGCTACTCGTTCACTTGATACTCAAGTAACAGGTATTCGTGATCTGAAGAAACAACATGAAGTGCGAATTCATAACGGTATGGTTGCTTACGGATTGCTTGAAAAATTACGAGCAGGCGAAAGAACACCAGCTAACATTGCTGCATTTGATGAAGTAAAAGGCGACTTAGGTTATGGCTTATTATTGAAGCCTTATACTAAGAACGTTGTTGATGCGACACCAGAACAAATTCAACAAGCCGTTGATGACTCCATTCCTCGCGTATGGCCGTTATTCTTTAGCTTCCGTATCATGGTTGGTGCTGGTTTCTTAATGTTTGCCATTATTGGTGCTGCATTTGTGCAATCATGCCGTCATAAAATCACAGGCAATAAGTGGGTACTTAAAGCAGCATTGTTTGGTATTCCATTACCTTGGATTGCGATTGAAGCTGGTTGGTTTGTAGCTGAATATGGTCGTCAGCCATGGGCTGTTGGTGAAATATTACCAGTACATATGGCTGCATCCAATCTTGAGCCATCGCAATTATGGTTCTCGTTAGCCGCGATTATCGGACTTTATACCTTGTTCTTGATTGCCGAAGTGTACTTAATGCTTAAGTTTGCACGTTTAGGTCCAAGTAGCTTGAAGACAGGTCGTTATCACTTTGAACAAAAAGATACGGCGCAAGATGTGGTTTCACGTCAGGTTGAAGTGTAAGCAGGGAGAGACAGAATAATGTTTGATTATGAAAGCTTGCGAGTCATCTGGTGGGTATTAATTGGTGTATTATGCATCGGTTTTGCTATCACTGATGGTTTTGATATGGGCGTAGGTATGCTGTCACCAATTATTGGTAAGACAGATAACGAACGTCGTGTAATGATTAACTCAATTGCACCTCACTGGGATGGTAACCAAGTTTGGTTGATCACCGCCGGTGGTGCATTATTTGCAGCATGGCCATTAGTTTACGCAACCGTATTCTCTGGTTTTTATGTAGCAATGATCTTGACCTTAGCTTCATTGTGGTTACGTCCGTTAGGTTTCGATTACCGTTCTAAGCTGACTGATCCAAAATGGCGTAGCTTGTGGGATAAAGCTATCTTTGTTGGTAGTTTTGTACCGCCAGTCATTTTTGGTGTTGCTTTTGGTAACCTTATGCAAGGTGTACCATTTGAAGTAAACGAATTTATGATTACAACCTATAAAGGATCATTCTTTGGGTTATTAAATCCGTTCGCATTACTTTGTGGTGTTGTGAGTCTACTGATGATCATCACTCAAGGCGCAACGTTCCTACAATTGAAAACAACCGATGCGATTCATGCTCGTGCACGTAATGTTGCAGCAATCTCTGCAGTATTAATGGCGGTCGTGTTTATTATTGCTGGCTTTGTTTCTCAAGGTATTAACGGTTATGTGATTACATCGCAAGTCTTACCAAATGCAGCGTCAGATCCATTAACTAAAGAAGTTGTTCGTCAGGTAGGCGCGTTGTTTATTAACTACCATAACTACCCTGTATTATGGATTGCACCAATACTTGCAGTAGCAATGCCATTACTAACAGCGTTATGTTCACGTGCTAACCGTGCTGGTTTTGCGTTCTTGTTCTCAAGCCTAACTGTTGTTGGTGTGGTATTAACGTTTGGTTTTGCGACATTCCCATTCATTATGCCATCAAGCTTAGATCCACATGTAAGTTTGACTATTTGGGATTCAACATCATCTGAATACACATTACAGATTATGACAGTGGTAGCATTTGTTATGGTACCTGTAATCTTGGCGTACACCTCATGGTGTTACTACAAAATGTTTGGTCGTCTTGATACTAAATATATCGAAGACAACAAGACGTCACTGTACTAAGGAGTAGACGAACTATGTGGTATTTCGCTTGGATTCTAGGTGTTCTACTGGCTTGTTCTTTCGGTATTGTCAATGCATTATGGCTTGAAACGACTGAAAATATGGATAAAGACAGTGAGTAATATAGATCGTGCGGTTAAGCTAATTCATGCACCACTGAATGTGTTACCGCTTAAATTATTAGCGATAGTAATGGCGTTGACTGTTACTGGGTTACTAATGTGGGAGCCTCGACAATTTGCCGAAGATATTGGTGGATTTAGTGCGGGGTTAGCACCTCTGATGATTTGGGCAACCTGTAGTGCCATGGTATTTGGTATGGGGTTCGTTCCTCGTCGGTGGTATTTTCAGGTGTTTTTTACACCTTATATCGCACTGCCTATATTATTGTATATTCTCGGATTACGTTTTTTATAGCGTTTAATCTGTAGTACTAAAAAGCCTGTTTCCGCAATGGAACAGGCTTTTTTTATATGAGTAAATTGTAACCATGATTAACAATTCGTTTTTAATGCATGATAACTGAACAGAATTGTGATTTGATTGTCAGAACCTACTGACAAATTTCATTTTTCAGTTAAATGCTCCCATCTATTAGCTCCACGGTAACTATCTGTGGGTGAGTTAGGGTATAGTAGTATTAAGCAAGATTGTTAGCACCGTGTAGGCATGACGGTTATGGATACCAAATGAAAGAACAAGATATTTTTAAATGGCCAATTACCATTTATTATGAAGATACCGATGTGGGTGGGGTGGTATACCATGCCAATTACTTGAAGTTTTTTGAGCGAGCAAGGACAGAACTACTGCGTTATATTGGCTTAAGTCAGCAACAATTATTCGCTGATAATATGAGCTTTGTGGTACGCAGTATGAATATTGATTTTATTCGCGGTGCAAAACTAGATGACCAGCTTGTTGTTAATACAACTATTCAAAATGTACGTCGTGCATCAATAGAATTTAATCAAGAGCTTGTTAATGACGATAATGTGGTCTTTTGCCGTGCAATTGTAAAAATTGCCTGTATTAATCCAACCATCATGAAACCAATAGCGTTACCTGCACAATTAAAGCCGGAGATCAATTAAGTGAATTCAGAATTAACCATTTTAGACCTTTTTTTACAAGCAAGTTTGTTGGTAAAACTGGTTATGCTTATTTTGCTTGGAATGTCTATTGCTTCTTGGGCAATGATCATTAAACGCTCACAAGTTTTAAACAGCGCTGAACGTAACGCCGCTCAATTTGAAGATCGTTTTTGGTCTGGTATCGACCTTTCGCAGCTTTATCAAGAAATTCAAGATCGCAAAGAAGAGCTGTCAGGATCTGAGCGAATTTTTTACTCTGGCTTTAAAGAATTTGCACGTTTGCATCGTAGTAATGGTCGAGTACCTGAAGCGGTAATGGAAGGTACTGGGCGTGCAATGCGAGTGTCATTATCTAAAGAAGTCGATGAGTTAGAAACGAATTTACCGTTTCTTGCTACCGTAGGTTCAATCAGTCCTTATATCGGCCTTTTTGGTACTGTATGGGGCATCATGACCGCATTTATTGCACTTGGTGCGGTAAAACAAGCAACATTGGCCATGGTTGCTCCTGGTATTGCTGAAGCATTAGTAGCAACAGCAATGGGACTTTTTGCTGCGATTCCTGCGGTAATGTTTTATAACCGCCTTACTAATAAAGTGACTAAACTTGAACATACTTATGTAACCTTTATGGAAGAATTTTCAAGCATATTACATCGTCAGGCATTTGCTGCGAATCAGGAGTAATAAGCAATGGCTTATCAACCGAAGAAACGCAAAATGACGGCAGAAATTAATGTCGTCCCTTACATTGATGTTATGTTGGTTTTATTAATTATCTTTATGGTGACAGCGCCGTTTGTTAGCCAAGGGGTAGATGTTGATCTACCTAAAACCCAAACTGCTGAAACAGTTGCGCAATTAAATAAAGATAATAATACTCCGCCAATCATTGTTGAAGTCGATAAAGATGGCAATTTAGGGGTTAGCATTGATAATGCTGATATGGCGCACGGGCTGAGTCTTGATGAGCTAATTGCGCGCGTAAAAGCTGAACTTGCGAGTAATCCAAAAACCTTAGTGATGGTTGGTGGTGATGGACGCACACCTTACGCTAATATTGTCGAAACCTTAGATGCGCTAAGCCATGCTGGGGTAGGATCTGTAGGCTTGATGACTGATCCGTTAGATAAACCCGGAAATTAAGGCATGAAGAAGAGTAATTATTCTAAGTCTGTCGTTATATCGGTGGCCATTCACGCGTTATTAATTGTACTGCTATTATGGGGAGCTGATTTTACCTTTGATAATAAACAGCCTGTAGGTAATACAATCCAAGCGACCATGGTTGATCCTGCAATGTTGAATCAACAAGCTCAGCAGATTCGGCAACAACGTCAAGCGGCCAAAGAGGCTGAGCAGGCACGCCAAGATCGTTTAGAACAACAAACAGCAGCCCTTGAAACCCAGCGTAAAGCAGAAGCTGAACGAATACGGCAACTAAAAGCCGATAAGTTGGCGGCTGAAAAACAAACGCGTGAGGCTGAAAAACAAACGCGTGAGGCCGAAAAACAACAACAATTACAGCAGCAACAAGCATTAGAAGCTAAAGCGAAGGCAGAGGCTAAAGCGAAGGTAGAGGCTCAAGCGAAGGCAGATGCTAAAGCAAAGGCAGATGCTAAAGCAAAGGCAGATGCTCAAGCAAAGGCAGAGGCTAAAGCAAAGGCAGAGGCTAAAGCAAAGGCAGAGGCTAAAGCAAAGGCAGAGGCTAAAGCGAAGGTAGAGGCTCAAGCGAAGGCAGAGGCTCAAGCGAAGGCAGAGGCTAAAGCAAAGGCAGAGGCTAAAGCAAAGGCAGAGGCAGAGGCTAAAGCAAAGGCAGAGGCTAAAGCAAAGGCAGAGGCTAAAGCAAAGGCAGAGGCTAAAGCAAAGGCAGAGGCAGAGGCTAAAGCAAAGGCAGAAGCTCAAGCGAAACAAGATGCAGCATTAAATGATATGTTTTCTGGGCTAGAAGCTGAGAATGCACAACGTGGTGGTGCTCGAGGTAAGCATATTGCTGATGAAGTAGCCCGTTATGGTGCTATTTATAAGCAAATGATTCAACAAAATTTATTGGTTGATCAAAGCTTTAAAGGTCAAGAATGTAAGCTAACGTTACGTTTGTCTGCTAATGGTTTAGTGTTAAATGTTTCTCAGTTAGCTGGGAATGATACTCTTTGTCGAGCAGCTAAATCAGCCGTACTGCAAGTGAGTGAGTTTCCAATGCCAGATAATCCTGATGTCGTTAAGCAATTACGGGTTATTAATCTGACTGTTAGTCCATAGAAGTTGTTGAATATTTACTTTATTTTTTGCCACAACAATAGTTGTGGCTTTCGTAACGATAAGGAGCGATTGATGAAACGTTGGATGATAGGTGTTTTTTTTGCCTTACTAAGCGTTAGCCAATGTGCACATGCTGCACTTGATTTAGTCATCACTGATGGTGTTGATTCCGCCCGTCCAATAGGGATAGTACCTTTTGAATGGCAAGGCCAAAATAAATTACCTACCGATATTTCAGCTGTCATTGCTTCTGACTTACAGCGAAGTGGTAAATTTAGCCCACTAGCAAATAATAAGTTACCACAACACCCTTATAACGAAAGCCAAATTAATTACAGTGCGTGGACTAAATTAGGGGTAGATGCGGTTGTAACGGGCAGTATTACTCAAGACGCAGATGGTAATTATGTTATTGATTACCAACTGGTTGATGTCGTTAAAGGCAAACTAAATAGTGATTCGCAAGGTGCTGCGAGTGATTACTTACTTTTAAATAATCGTGCGGTAGTAAAGCCTGATCGAATGCGTCAATATGCGCATCGAATTTCAGATATGATTTATCAAAAACTCACCGGTGAGCGTGGTGCTTTTTTAACCCGTATTGCTTATGTAGATGATAATCAAGGGGCAGAATTTCCATACCAATTACGTGTTGCTGATTATGACGGCTATAACGAACGTGTAGTTTTAAAATCAAAGCAGCCGTTAATGTCGCCAGCTTGGTCTCCTGATGGTAGTAAGTTAGCTTATGTCAGCTTTGAAAATGGCAAAGCTGAAATTTTTATACTGAATATTTATAAAGGTACTCGTGAACTTATTGCTAATTATCCACGTCATAATGGTTCACCGCAGTTTTCACCTGATGGTACAAAATTAGCGATGGTGTTATCAAAGACGGGTAGCTTACAGATTTATATTAAAGATCTACGGACGAAAGAATTACGTCAAATCACTCATGGTCGAGCTAATAATACTGAAGAAGTTTGGACGCCAGATGGTAAATCAATGTATTTCACTTCAGATCGTGGTGGCCGCCCACAAATTTATCATCTTGATTTAGCTACTGGTGATACTCAACGTGTAACATGGCAGGGTAGTCAAAACATGGGGGCTCAAATCACCCCTGATGGCCGTTTCTTAGTGATGGTTAATCGTTCAGATAGCGGTTATAACATCGCTAAACAAGACTTAAAAAGTGGTGCAGTGCAGATTTTAACAAAAGCAAACTTAGCTGAATCACCAAGTATTGCACCTAACGGTAGCATGATTATTTATAGCTCAGCACAAAATAATAGTTATGAATTGTCTTTGGTATCTATTGATGGTCGATTCCAGGCGCGTTTACCGTCGACAAGTAAACGTGTACGAGCTCCTGCTTGGGGTCCATTCCTATAATAGGATTATAGAACAATAACATACCCAAATAATGGGTATTACTGAATGATAAAGGATGAAAAATAGATGCAACTTAACCGAATTTTAAAAGGCCTAGCGATTGCGTTACCAATGATGACATTGGCAGCATGTAGTTCAACAGACAGTGCTGGTAGTTCAGCTGCGTCTCAAAACCAAAATGGTGGTATAGGTGGCGGTGGTGCTGGTCAAACAACTATCTCGACACCAGTCGATCAAAATGGTGCAATGACTGAACAACAATTGCATGAACAACAAATGCAAAAGTTGCGTCAAGAAGAACAAACAGTGTTCTTTAAATTTGATAATGCTGAAATCCAACCGGAATATCAAAAAATGTTGGAGGCACATGCAGAATATTTACGTAATAACCCAAATGTTAAGGTAATTGTTCAAGGTCATGCTGATGAGCGTGGTACCCCTGAATATAACATTGCACTTGGTGAGCGTCGTGCAACTGCTGTATCTCAATATTTACAGGCTTTAGGTGTACCGGCGAATCAAATGTCGATTGTTAGTTACGGTGAAGAAAAGCCATTATTGTTTGGACATACTGACGCTGATTATGCGAAAAATCGTCGTGCAGTGATCGTATACTAATTAAGATTTAGGTTAATAATTATGAACAGTAACAAAATAATGCGTCAATTTGCATTAGTGTTGCTGGTTGGTGCGGCGACCCAGGCGGTCGCCGCTCCTGCTTCAGCAGCTAATTTACAAACTTTAGAACGTATGCTTGAAGCGCAAGGGCAATCGCAATTACAGGTTCAACGTCAGTTAGATCAAATGTCTGCTGATCTTGATAATATTCGTGGCAAAGTAGAGCGTAATAGCTACGATATTAAGCAGATGAAAGAGCGTCAACGACAATTGTACAATGATGTCGATCAGTTAAGTCGTCAGCCTGTAAAAGCAGCACCAGCGGCTAAAGAGACAACTAATACACCGACAGAAGCATATTCTAAAAATATGGGTGAGAATGATGCTTATCAGAATGCGGTGAATTTGATCTTAAAAAAGAAAGACTATCAAGGAGCAACCCAAGCCTTTCAGTCTTTCTTAACTTCTTATCCTGATTCTGTATATAAGCCAAATGCGAGTTACTGGTTAGGACAGCTCTATTTTGCTCAAAATGACTTATCGCAAGCAGCAAAGAATTTTGGAGTAGTCGCAAGCATTAAAGACTCAAGTAAGCGTGCGGATGCATTATTAAAGCTAGGTGTTATCGCTGAACGTGGTAACGACACAGTAAAAGCTATGTCTTATTATACTCAAGTCGTAAAAGGGTATCCTAATTCAACTAGCGCTAAGCAAGCTCAATCTGCATTAACTAATTTATCAAAACACTAAATTTATCGTTATTGATAGATTTAAAGCCTACAGAGATGTGGGCTTTTTTTTTAATGTTTTTTTGGTATGATCACCTAGATAAATGAGTAGTTTTACTACTTATCTTAAGGTTAATACTATGGATAGTTGGAGTTCTTGTGTTAGATAAAAAAAAGATAGCGTTATATTCATTAATTTCTATTTCAGGCTGGATTTTTGCGGCTTATCTGATGTTTATGCATCTACATAATGATCGTACATTAATTAACGATAAGATAACTGAGAATGCGTACAACATTGTTTCTCAGTCCTTACAAGACAAGAAAACAGACCAAGAAATTGTTGCGCAAATGCAGTTATGGTTTGCCGATGGCTGGACAGCACAGACAGGATCAGTGACTACAATTTGTGATAATGATCGCAGTAAGTTTAAGAAGATTTTATCTGATTCTTCAATCACTACTATTTGCCGTTTACATATCTAGTTTTAGGGTGATTATGATGAATAAGTCAATATCAGCGTTATTAGTCTTATTGGCGCTATCTGGTTGGATAACAGGTGGAATATTTTCATATTATTCCAAAGTTAATGATGATTACGTAACAAAAATGGCAGGAGAGAATGCGTTTAATATTATCGAGCAATCGTTAAAAAATAATCACACAGAAGCCGATATACTTGCACAGATCCAGAAATGGAAAAAGGATGGTTGGACAGCTCAAACTGGCTCAATTATAACGTTGTGTAACCTTGATCCCCAAAAGCTAGTTGATTGGGTAGGTAAAAATAATATAACGAAGATATGCCATCAAGAAGAATAGGTTAGCATATGGACATACCAACATTCATATTGGTTGTTCTGTTTTGTTGTGTAGCAGTTGTCTCTTATCTTTATTTATTGCAGGTTTTTTTAGCAAAAGAGCAGCTGCTACAATTTGATGAAAGCACTAAAACGGTGTATTTCAGTGGACAGAAAGTGATTTCTGTTCGAGGTGGGAGCGGTAACTATCGTTTCATTAAGTATATTTTTGATAACGTTGGTAGGCCTATCTCTGTGGCTGAACTCGAAAAAAAAGTGTTTTTTGGTCAGAATGTAAACTTAGTAAAAGTACTGAGTAATACACATTTACCCAAAGAAATTATCACTATTTTTTTTAGTGTTTCTAAAGACAGTCTAACCTTCAAAAATAAAGCCTTTCTCAAATGAGAAAGGCTTCCGGCTTAAGTTATAATTATATGCCGTAAGGGCTAGTTTGATGACAGTTATAGACATTCATCAATGTCTCACCTCTTCTACAGGTAGTTAAATCTTTGCTTTAAAAGCGATAAAGCATTATTTAATAGACTAAGGTTTAAAACTGTGATCAATGTCACTATTGTTTTTTCTGAGATGTTCTCAGAGGATTCTCAGAATAAAGTGACGTAAAATTCACTTTTATATAGACGCTCAAGGTATATTTTGTCCTTTTTGGGTGTATCTGCTTGTTAGTGAGTGTTTATTTGTTGAAGGTGAAATTTCGAAATTCACAGGTATAATAACTAAACATGTAAGGAATGCTGACGAGCAAATGAATAATGAATATTGCATTTGATCCATCGGAAATGGTCTATCCGTTTCCCCCTAAACCTGCTGTCTTATCGGATAATGAAAAGCAGGTTTATATTAAAAAAATTAAGCAGCTGCTACAGGACAATAATGCTGTACTGATTGCTCACTATTATACTGATCCCGAAATTCAGGCCCTAGCTGAAATAACCGGTGGTTTTGTTGGTGACTCGCTTGAAATGGCACGTTTTGGTAATCAACACTCAGCAACAACCCTGATTGTTTGTGGGGTAAGATTTATGGGTGAATCGGCAAAAATATTAACGCCTGAAAAAACGGTATTAATGCCGACGTTAGATGCTGAGTGTTCACTCGATCTTGGCTGTCCTGTTGATGCATTTACAACATTCTGTGATGAACACCCCGATCATACGGTAGTCGTTTATGCTAATACTTCTGCTGCAGTGAAAGCACGTGCTGATTGGGTTGTTACATCGAGCATCGCTTTAGAAATTATTGATCATTTAGACAGTGAAGGCCGTAAAATCATTTGGGGGCCAGATCGTCATCTTGGCGGCTATATTCAAAAACAGACTGGCGCCGAGATGTTGTTGTGGCAGGGGGAATGTATTGTACATGATGAGTTTTCAGCGCAAGCACTAAAGCAGATGAAACATCTTCATCCAGATGCTGCTATTTTAGTACACCCAGAGTCACCGGCAAGTGTCGTCGCATTGGCTGATGCTGTTGGATCTACTAGCCAGTTAATCAAAGCTGCAACAACATTGCCTCAAACTAAATTAATCGTGGCAACCGATAAAGGCATTTTCTTTAAGATGCAACAAATGGTGCCAAATAAAGAATTAATTGAAGCTCCAACTGCGGGAGCTGGCGCAACTTGTCGTAGTTGTGCACATTGTCCGTGGATGGCTATGAATGGATTAAAAGCTATTTATACAGCTTTAGCTGAAGGTGGCCAACAGCATGAAATTTTTGTGGATGAAGCTGTTCGTTTAAAATCGCTCATTCCTCTTAATCGAATGCTTGATTTTGCTGCTGAGTTACAGTTAAAAGTTAAAGGTAATGCGTAAGTAGTCACTTACTTAATGTAAAAGAAAAGGCGATTCGATCTATTACTATTACTAGTAAAAGCATCGATTCGCCTTTTTATTATCGTATTAGATGACAGACTATTGGGCCGCTACGAGTTGTGCACCACGTTGAGTTAGACCGCATAGCATGACAGGAATAGCGTTGAATATTTCTTCAAATTGCGCGAGAGCATCAGCATTTTGTTCTTTTAGTGCCTCTAATGCGGTTTCTGGATCAAATAACAAACTAAAAGACAGTAATACACCACCAAGTAGCGCGTTATCTTCACTATCTGGTGGCATAATAGTTTCCCAATCATCACGTGCTAATTGCCATCCTTGAAGCATACCCTCACAGAAGTTGCTGGTTGCTTCAGTTACAATTTGGCTATCGTCTAATGCACAGCCATCAGGCCATTGCCAACTACTTTCAAATAATGCAGCACGTGCTTCGTTCCAGATCTCGATGATTGCTTTTGCGTAAGTTTCTAAGTCATCATGATTTTCAAAAGGTGATGTTTCTTCGCCACCCCACATAAATGCTAGCCATTCAGTTGGATCTATAAGGTGCGGTGCCGCTGCCATTGCTGTTACAAAGCCGCGAGTTTGTGATTCAGATAGCAATTGCTCTGCTAGTTGAGAGTTTTGCAGGATAGTACTTAGTTGTGAAGGCATAAAACAATCTCAGTTTAATAATGATTAACTGTTCAGGTGCATTAACTATACATGCATAGCTGAACTTTATACCAGTATTGTAACAGTCTCTTGATAACAACCTAGCAATGGTCGAATATATTTGTCCATCTTGCAGTATAAAAAATGCACGAAATACTTTTGCTGAGATTAAATTGCTTATTTTTGATTTTAATTAAAACACGGTGACTTCACAAATAACATAATCTTCAATTACTAAGCAGATTGATATTGGTAAAACAGATCAACGAGTGATGTTATTTACTTATAGTTAAGGTTGAGTGATGTATAGCGAACAATTAATGATGTTATTAGCAGTATTTGAACGCGCTGCATTGATGTTGATGACATTATTTTTATTAACGCGTACGCAATTGTTTCAATCAATCGTAAAGAAAACCCATCGACGGCCTGTTGAAACAGCAATGATTTCGTCTTTGTTTATTTTATTTGCCGTATTTAGCACTTATACCGGCTTAAATGTAGACGGCTCATTAGTGAATGTGCGTATTATCGCAGTGTTATCAGGGGGCATTATTTTTGGGCCGTGGATTGGTATTCCTGCAGGTATTATTGCCGGTATTCACCGTTATTTAATCGATGTTGATGGTCCTACATCTGTTGCATGTTTGATTACGAGTATTTTTGCTGGATTATTAGCAACATGGATCCACTGTAAATGCGCTAAAAAGAATTATGCCTTACTTGGTATTCTTGCTGGAATGTGTTGTGAAATGTTGACAATGGTACTAATTGTGGTGCTATCTCATAACAAAGTTCAGGCTTATAATATTGTTTCTCATATTAGTTTACCGATGATTGTGGGTACATTATCGATTGGGCTAATTATTAAATTAGTACAAGATCTTGATGAAGAAAAGGATCTTATCGCTGCTCAACAAGCGAAGTTGGCGCTTGATATTGCTAATAAAACCTTGCCTTATTTTCGAATTAATACTCGCCATGCTTTACAAAAAGTATGCAGTATCATTCGGTTTTATACGGGGGCAGATGCGGTTGCAATAACCAATACTCAAGATGTACGTGCTTATGTTGGCCGTGGAGAAGAACAATTTCTAGATGCCCACCATAAAATTAGTCAAATGACGCGCCAAGCAGTAGAAAGTGGCGAGCAAATCATTAGTAATAACCTCAATGTACATAACTTTCATTCATTGCTTATTATTCCCTTATGGGAAAATGGTGAGGTTAGTGGCACGCTTAAAATATTTTATTGCCAGCCCGATCGTATTCGAATGTCGTTGCGTGAAATGGCAATTGGATTATCACAAATAATATCAACCCAAATGGAAGTCTCACGGATTGAGCAACTAAAGCAAATGGCTTCAAAAGCCGAATTTTCAGCATTACAAAGCAAAATAAACCCTCATTTTTTATTTAATGCACTCAATGCCATCTCTACCCTAATTCGAATTCGTCCCGATGATGCTCGGCTGTTGATTGCTAATTTAGCGGATTTTTTACGATACAATTTAGAACGAGATGTAGAGCTAATTGATATTCAGGAAGAAATTCAGCAAGTACGGGATTATGTCGCTATTGAGCAAGCCCGTTTTGGCCCAAAACTTGAGGTGGTGTTTGATATTGATGATGTACATCCGCGCGTGCCGTGTTTGTTGATTCAGCCTCTGGTAGAAAATGCTATTTTGCATGGTATTCAACCATCACGAGTGGCTGGTAAGGTACTGATTTCGGTTAAAAAAAGTGTTGGCAATGTGGTTATTACTATCACAGATACTGGGGTTGGTATTGATCAACAAACTATTGATAAATTATATCAAGGTAAAATAGACTCACATCGCATCGGACTAAATAATGTTCATCAACGGCTATTATTATTATTTGGCGATGGTTTGCATATTCGTCGCCTTGAGCAAGGTACGACCATGAAATTTTATGTAAAAGAACAGGATTAGTACCATGAAACTAAACGCCCTGATCGTCGAAGATGAATATTTAGCACGTGAAGAATTAACTTATCTAATCGAAAAACATAGTATAATTAATATTGTTGCCGCTTTTGATGATGGTTTAGATGCCTTTAAATTCTTGCAATCTAACAAGGTTGATATTGTTTTTTTAGATATTAATATCCCGTCAATTGATGGTATGTTGTTAGCGCGTAATATTGCTCAATTTTTACATAAACCTCAAATCGTATTTACTACTGCTTATAAAGAATATGCGGTTGATGCCTTTGAATTAGAAGCGGTTGATTACTTATTAAAGCCACTTAATGAGCAACGAGTTATGGGACTATTAACTAAATTACACACTCGTGCCCAAGATAAAGAACCTCAACAACCACCAACGAATATACGTAGTCAAACTATCAACTTAATGCATAATAATCGTATTCATGTTACTGCTATTAGTGACATTTGTTGTGCTATTGCGCATGAAAAAGTTACTCATGTTTATACATCCGAAGGGTGTTTTATTGCGCCGGTTACGATTAGTGAATTAATGCTTCGCTTGCCCGCGAGTGACTTTTTTCGCTGTCACCGTTCTTATTGTATAAATATTAATGACGTTAAAGAGATTATTCCGTGGGTTAATAGTACTTATATGATAAAACTTGCTGATGTTGAGCAGCATATTCCTGTTAGTCGCAGTAATTTAAAAGCCTTCCGTGTCTTAATGCAGTTGTAAATAACAGTATATTGTTAGCGGTTATAATGCATTTCATGCCGCTATATTGCATTTTATTCCTCATAAGTTACCACTGATTTTATTGTTTTATCATCCTCTTGTTATATGTGGTTATTGTCGTATTTTGGTGACCAGCACCAAGGTATGACACAAGGTTACCTTGAATATTTTCATCGTAAGAGGGCATTGCCATGACCAACCAACTTACCCATCGTAGTCGTTATTTCACGTTACTGGGCACTATCATTACTCAGTTTGCTTTAGGCTCTGTTTATACCTGGAGTTTATTTAATGCTCAGCTTGCTGGTAAGTTATCTGAACCCGTAAGTCGTGTTGCTTTTTCTTTTGGGATCATGAGCTTAGCTTTAGCTGTCGCTTCATCAATGGCGGGGAAAATGCAGGAGCGATTTGGGGTGCGTAATGTAACTCTTGGCGCTGGCGTCTTATTTGGAGTGAGTCTTTTGCTTACTGCGCACGCTTCAAATATATGGCTACTTTATATCTTTGCTGGCTTTTTGATCGGTTTTGCTGATGGTACCGGTTATTTAATGACATTATCTAATTGCGTTAAATTTTTCCCCGAGCGTAAAGGTTTAATTTCTGCCTGTGCTATAGGTGCTTATGGATTAGGTAGCTTAGGTTTTAAATTCATTAATATGTATTTCCTTGAACATAATGGCTTAGAGAGCACGTTTGATTACTGGGGCATTATTGCAATGGTCATGGTTATTATCGGTGGCTTAATGATGAAAGATGCCCCTAAACTGCAAGTATCTGCCACAGAATCAGCTGCTGATGTGCGTGATTTTAGTCTTGCACAATCAATGAAATGTCCGCAGTTTTGGATGTTAGCATTAGTCTTTTTAACTGTTTGTATGAGCGGTTTATATGTTATTGGTGTTGCTAAAGATATCGGTCAAGGTTATGTACACTTATCGTTAGACGTTGCTGCTGCGGGTGTGGCTATTATTGCTGTGGCTAACTTAGGCGGGCGTTTAGTACTAGGGGTGCTATCAGATAAAATTGCTCGTACCAAGGTTATCGCAATTGCATTGATTGTGTGTTTAGTTGGCGTGTGTGCATTGCTATTTGCTCATCAAAGTATGATGAGTTTTTATGTTGCTGTCGGCTGTATTGCCTTTAGTTTTGGTGGCACAATTACCGTATTCCCATCATTAGTCAGTGACTTCTTTGGTTTAAATAATCTTACCAAAAATTATGGCATCATTTATTTAGGCTTTGGTATTGGTAGTTTTATTGGTTCAATTGTTGCCTCTATCTTTGGTGGCTTTATCGCAACGTTTTACTTGATGTTTGCACTACTGATTATTTCACTAGTGATTGCATTAACGATTAAGTTACCTAAGTTGCCGAGTCAAAATATCGCATAGAATATTATAAATCACCTTAATAATATAAGCCCAAACCCGTTATGGTTTGGGCTTTTTTATACCAATAAAATACCACTATCGGCCGTATAGGGATGATTATTACATTATGGTAATAATCAATTGTGAACTAATGGGCTAGTGTCAATTGTGAAAATAATTAAAAATACCTTATAGATTTTTAAATAATATGAAAAATAATTAATAGAATAAGGTGTTATATTTATGGATAAGATTATTATTAGCCCAAGTAAATATGTTCAAGGTGAGAATACGATTGCAGCGATAGCAGCTTACGTAAAGCCATACGGCAACAATCCAATGGTTATTGCTGATGATTTTGTTACGGAGTTAGTCGGTGAAACAGCGGCTCATAGTTTTATTGATGCTGATATGCAGTTTTCAATGGAATTATTTGGTGGTGAATGTTCACGACAAGAAATCGATCGGTTACAAGTTAAAATTGATGATGATCGCAATGATGTCATTATTGGCATTGGTGGTGGGAAGACATTAGATACAGCAAAAGCGATTGGTTTTTATAAAAAAATCCCAGTTGTTGTTGTTCCTACTATAGCCTCTACAGATGCTCCAACAAGTGCATTGGCTGTCCTTTATACCCCTACTGGACAATTTGATCAGTATTTAATGATTCCAACTAACCCAACGATGGTTATTATGGACACGACCATAATTGCAAAGGCACCGGTACGATTATTAGTTGCAGGAATGGGGGATGCTTTATCAACTTATTTTGAAGCTCGTGCAAATGCAGCATCGGGTAAAGCAACAATGGCTGGCGGTGCACCGACATTATCAGCACAAGCATTGGCTAAATTATGCTATGAGACCTTATTAGCTGATGGTTTGAAAGCCAAAATCTCAGCAGAGAATAATTTACCATCTAAAGCCTTGATGAATATTATTGAAGCAAATACTTATTTAAGTGGTATTGGTTTTGAGAGTAGTGGTTTGGCGGCGGCACACGCTATTCATAATGGTTTGACTCAACTGGAAGAAGCTCATCATCTATTTCATGGCGAAAAAGTAGCTTTTGGTACATTAGTTCAATTAGCATTAGAAAATACACCATTAGAAGAAATTAATACGGTTATTAATTTCTGTCATCAAGTAGGTTTACCTACTAACTTATTTGATTTGGGTGTGAAAGATATTGACCTTAATAAGTTGATGGACGTTGCTATTGCATCTTGTGCTGAAGGTGAGACGATTCATAATATGCCATTTATAGTGACGCCTGAAGCTGTAGTTTCGGCGATACTTACTGCACACACATTAGGTTTAAAAAAATAATATTATGCTTCTACTTATGCTTCTACTTATGCTTATTTAATAAGTAGGAGCGTTATTTTATACGCAATGCTAATTTAAAAATATAATTGCATTTGTATTCATTAATTTTTTATATATGTAAATTCAATGATTTTACATACATAAAATAATTAAAGTTTGGTGTAATATATCAATGAATATTAAAAATAGAATTATAAAAGAAAGTATTGCTGAGTTTATAGGTACTGCGTTATTAGTTTTTTTTGGGGTTGGTAGCGTTGCAGCATTAAAACTTACTGGAGCTACATTTAGCCATTGGGAAATTAGTATTATATGGGGGTTAGGGGTTGCTATAGCTATTTATTGTACAGCTGGAATATCAGGAGCACATTTAAATCCGGCTATTACTATAGCACTTGCGACATTTAATAAATTTGATAAAAAGAAAATACTACCTTATATATCGGCACAGTTAGGTGGCGCTTTTTTTGCTGCTGCTATTATTTATGGTATTTACGGTAGCTTGCTAAATAATTATGAAATAACTCACCATATTATACGTAGTGGCTTATCTGGTCTTGATACTGCATCTATTTTTTCAACTTATGCTCAACCATTATTATCAACGCAGTGGGCTTTTATTATTGAATTGATTATTACAGCAATATTGATGTTTTCTATTTTAGCAATAACGGATGATAGTAATGGTATTGCTAATGGGGCAATGTCGCCATTGTTGATTGGATTAGTTGTGGCAATTATTGGCGGATCTGTCGGGCCATTAACAGGGTTTGCGATGAACCCCGCAAGAGACTTCGGACCTAAACTATTTACATTTTTTGCGGGGTGGGATTGGGTAACTTTTACAGGAGGTAGAGATATTCCTTATTTCCTCGTGCCATTAGTGGCACCAATTATTGGTGCTTTATGCGGAGCATGGCTATATTCACATATTGCGACGCCTTATTTATCAGAGATAAAAACAGTATAAATAGGGAAGTATATTTGTAATATATATCTAGTGGGTATATTTGTAACCAGATAATATGTAAAGATATTTTATCAAAATCACAACTAGATAAAATGACTGTTAATAGAAGATATTGCAGATAATAAATCGGAACTGAATTTAAAAATAGTACCTTATTTCGCAATAAAACTGTTCTAATGCGCACATAAACTGCATGGTGTTATTTGAATGGTTTTAAGTAACGTTTGCCATGTTAATATTGGTTGATTTTGCTAGGGTAAGGGAAGTGAATGTCTGTTATTAAAGTGCCATTTAAGGTGAGAAATGCTGCTGCAGATATATTTGCAATGGTGGTATTTAGCTTTATTACAGGGATGATGATTGAAGTTTTTATTTCAGGCATGTCTTTTGAACAGTCATTAGCATCACGTACGTTATCCATACCGATTAATATTGCGATTGCATGGCCTTACGGTATGTTTCGTGATTATGTTATTGGTTGTGGTAGTAAACTTTCTCCAACGCGATGGATGAAAGGAATGTCTGATATGGTGGCATATGTGGTATTCCAGTCACCTATTTACGCTTGTATCCTATTTGCCGTTGGTGCTAATAAAGAGCAAGTGATTGCAGCGGTAATGAGTAACATTTTAGTCTCAGGTGCGTTAGGAGTGGTTTATGGCCAGTTTCTTGAGTTATGCCGTAGAATGTTCCGTGTTACTGCAGCGGCGCAACCAATAATTTAAGCACTATTAGTATTATTGATATCAATTAAAAGCATCCTTGGTGATGCTTTTGTTGTTTTTAAAATATGATAAACAATGATTTTGGTATAAGAACAGCACGAATTGCAGCATAAGCCAGCAAATAGAAAAAAGTCACATAAAAAGCCTTGACCCTGATCCCATAAATCATTACATTACACGCCGTCGACAAGCAAAGCGTTGTTGGCAACAATGTGGTGAGGTGTCCGAGTGGCTGAAGGAGCACGCCTGGAAAGTGTGTATACGGCAACGTATCGAGGGTTCGAATCCCTCCCTCACCGCCATATCTCTTTTAAGAGATATAAAATTGGAGAGATGGCTGAGTGGTTGAAAGCACCGGTCTTGAAAACCGGCATACGTTTATAGCGTATCTAGGGTTCAAATCCCTATCTCTCCGCCACATTCAAAAAAGCCGCTAATGAAAATTAGCGGCTTTTTTACATCTGAATAAATTGGTTTCCGTTATTCTCTACTACGAATACCAATCCTTAATCGTCATCATTTCCTATCGTGAAGTACGAGCGCTGATAGGGAATCGATTATTAGCGCGTTATTGCTGTTTTTATTGGTATTTAATAGTGCGATGAGTAAATTGTAGTTAGGGTTCAAATCCACTAATCCTCAAAGCTGCTCCGCGACATTCAAAAAAGCCGCTAATGAAAATTAGCGGCTTTTTTATATCTGAATAAATTGGTTTCCGTTATTCTCTACTACGAATACCAATCCTTAACCGTCATCATTTCCTATCGTGAAGTACGAGCGCTGATAGGGAATCGATTATTAGCGCGTTATTGCTGTTTTTATTGGTATTTAATAGTGCGATGAGTAAATTGTAGTTAGGGTTCAAATCCACTAATCCTCAAAGCTG
>NZ_PYON01000030.1 GCF_003026355.1 Photobacterium kishitanii
AGTGCCACGGATACAGGCAGTCTCAGGATGAGATACTGGTAAACTAGGATGGTTTATCGGACATGGAATGTGAAGGGAATAGCGTAGGATGCGCTAAAAAGTAAACAGGATGTTTACTGGTCAGGATGACACTAGGATAACTTCAGGATGAAGTAGGGAACACCTCTAGGATTGAGGCATAAAGGATCACTTCAGGACGAAGTAAAGGACACCTCCAGGAAGGAGATGAGAGTCAGAGCAGGATGTGATGACGGGTTAGGATGACCACAGGAACAATTTCAGGGTGAAATCTAAAGGACAATGCTGACGGAACACAGCAGTCAACGGATGGATGCAGGGAGCAACATAGTAGCGGGATAGCTGCAAGTAAGACCTAAGGGCGCGACGCAAGTCGCGCCCTCTCTTTTTTGTGTAATAATCTTAAGTGGGTTTTTATTTGACTGATTAAATAACATCGGTTTTATTTCGCACCTCGCACCTCGCACCTCGCACCTCGCACCTCGCACCTCGCACCTCGCACCTCGCACCTCGCACCTCGCACCTCGCACTGCTCAATACTTAGTTTGTTAATGATCATATCGTAATCTGTAATGGCTTTTTTCTACTTTTATTGTGAGATATATCTTACAGAAGTGTGGGATTATTTCTTTACCCGTCGTCGTTAATAGTTGCTGATAAAATTTAATTATATTAATTATCAGTTGATTACATTAAGCTCTTCTAATGTTAATAATTGTTAGTAATAATTAATGGAATATTTAATATTGCGTCATTTTTTCTGTGAGGTAATATATTGTCATCAGCTGGAGCTGGAAAGGATTTAGGAATAGCCATGGAAGTGGCCGCTCAGGAAGAGCAAATAGGTGATGAGGATTATCACCTAGCAGGATGCAAGGATTCTCTGGGATAGAGGCCATAGATAGGATATCTATTAGCCAGGATGGCAATATTCAAGGATGGGATAGGGAATTACTTCAAAACGAAGTCAGGAACAACTTCTAATGAAGCTAAGGACACCTCCTTTATGGAGAGAGAGTCAGTGTTGGATATGCTGATGGGTCAAGGATTACCGAAGAGTGACTTCTAGGATGAAGTTAAGATTTACCAGGGGATTAAAGCATATCAAGGATTGATAGCAGGGAGCACTATAGTAGCTGGATTGCTATAAGTAATATCTAAGGGCGTGACAATAATTATTGTCGCGCCCATTCTTTTTAGGGCGATCCCTATTAATAATCACTACTTTCTGGAATACGATGCGGCGGTAAATAAAAATAGCTGGCACGCAGTCGTTTCATTTCTATATAACCTTGATACACATCGACCCCATCGGCTGAAAATTCAAATACGAATACCGTACGCCAGCCCCATTCACCATGATGATCTTTGAGTTTATGTTCACCACGAGCAAAGCTTAACATCTGTAGGCCCATATTTTTGCAACGTTGTTCAATATAATACTGTGCTAATTCAGTTTGACGCCGTTGCTGCCAAAATAAGAAGCCGATAATGGCAATAATTAAAATGCCGAACAGATTATCCATATAATAAAAAGCCCTTATAGACGATAAATATTATCAGTGTTTTTTAGCATGTTGTTGTAGTTTCTGAATCGCAGTGATCAGTGCAGGATCCGCTTGTCCATGGAGTATTTGTAGCATGATCCCACGCAATAATGGCTGCATGACTAGATCGGTAAATAATTGATTAAACAAGGTTTGATCTTGTATTTCGGCTAATCGTAATAAAAACAATGATGCGATATTTGAATCAGTAAAACCACTCCAGCAGCGGCCAGCGATAGCGATCAATACCTCGCGATGACACAATGGCTGTTGATTTAAGATCGTAAGCAGTGTTTGTTGTAATTGTTGTGGTGAACTACCAGCAAGAGCACGAATTAAGGCTGCAATCAAAAATAAATCGGGTTGAGGTTGTTGGCATTCTAGGGTTAAGCGCTCGGTGATACGTTGCGCAAGGGGTTCAGGTATCGAACAGTGCTCAAGGCAGCCTAATAATGCATACAACGGTGTCATTGGCAGATGGTTAAGTGCTTTGCGCAAATAAGTGGCATTATTGTGTTGCGATATACGGGCACAGATATCCGCTAATCCTTGTAACCCAATATGTTGCCATTGCTGCCAATCTTGTTGGCCTGATAAATAAGCTTGCGCATCCGCATAATATTGACTTGGTGGCAAAGAGAGTAATACTCGTAGCTGGGCATTAAAAATAGCCATTTTGTCGTCATTCGGCTTAAATGTGTAAGGGTTATTAGCGAGTTTTTGTTGTTCTTCTTCTGTTGGCGTACTATTTAAACTTGCCCCCATCGCTTCAATAACATACTTAATAAAATCACCCACTGCGGCTTGTTTAAGTAGCCCTCGCTCATCAAGTGGTAATCGTAAGAACCATACCCAAGGTGGCTGTTGATGTTGCCAAAATGAAATAGCAATATGAGCATGTTGCTGAAGTGGCCATGGGTAAGGCTGGCGATTTTCCTCAACGGCTTTAAATTGGTCGCTATTAATTTCATTAACACGACGACCCAAATCAAAAATATTATAACGACAACCTGCGTTATCAAGTAATTGAGTTAAAGTATGAAACGTTTCCATGGACATAATAAATAAAGCTCCTTTAATTAGCTCGTCAGTATAATTAGTAGCATTAACTCAGCATACCTGTGAATAGGCAGCTAATCACCATAATATAGTTGGGGCGTAGTAACTGAAATGCTATTCTGCGCCGTTTTTACTGTCAACAAAGAGGGGTTACGGTGGATAAGTATCATCAAAGTCAGCAATTACTCACTCAATTAGAAAATATTTTACAGCAGCATCAATATTGGGAAATGATTACTCCTGATCCACAAGCTTTGGCGAGTACTGAACCATTTGCGATTGATAGTTTGGCTTGCCATCAATGGTTACAATGGATTTTTATTCCTAAATTACGTTATTTAATATTACAACGCTTACCGTTACCGACTCAGTTTGTTATTTCCCCTTATGTTGAAGAAGCAATGAAGAATCAGGTTGGGGTGGAGGATATTGTGGTGACTGTACGTGCAATCGATCAACTGTTAAACATTAAGTGAGCAATAATGGAACTGGAAATTTTATACCAAGATGAAGCGTTAATTGCGGTTAATAAACCGGCTGGTATGTTAGTGCACCGTTCATGGTTAGACAGCCATGAAACCGTGTTTGTAATGCAAACATTACGCGATCAAATTGGTCAGCATGTATTTCCATTACATCGGTTAGATCGACCAACATCAGGGGTGATTTTATTTGGATTATCCAGTGAAATAGCTGCAATGATGATGCCTGTATTTGCTGGTAGAGAGATGCATAAAACCTATCATGCAATTGTTAGAGGCTGGATTAAAGAAGCGGCAGTGTTAGATTATCCGCTTAAAATCATGTTAGATAAAATTGCAGATAAAAAAGCAACGGAAGATAAAGAGCCCCAATCGGCTATTACAGCTTATGCCCCATTAGCAACAGTAGAAACAGATATTGCTGTTGGTCGTTATGCGACCAGTCGTTATAGCTTAATAGAACTGCAACCAGAAACTGGACGTAAACACCAATTACGTCGTCATATGCATCATTTAGATCATCATATGATTGGTGATGTTAATTATGGTGATGGTAAACATAATCGTATGTTCCGTGAAAATTTTGATTGTCACCGATTAATGTTACATGCATCAAGATTACAATTTAACCACCCTATTACTGGTGCTGCAATTGATATTCGAGCTGATGTGGACGAAGTCTGGCAGCGTGTCATGACTCGTTTTAATTGGTCGCCGACATTATTGTTAGATGTGTAATGTAGAATAACCACGAACTGTAATGAATGGGCTATAGTGCAAATTTCTTAGTTTAAATTCACACCAGTACTTGCTTTTCTTAGCTGTAGTAGCCAGATTGGTAATAGTCCCTTATTGAGGGCGTCTTACAGCAAAGGAGAGCGGACAATGAACAAGTTAGGCATATTTGTAGGCTCTGTATATGGTGGAGCAGAAGAGTTAGCAGAAACATTGGCTGCTAAGTTAACATCCGTACCCGTTGAGATTTTTTTTGACTCAACGTTAGATGATTTTATGGCCTATGACGCTGATACGGTTTTAGTTATTTGCTCGACAACGGGGCAAGGCGAGATCCCTGAGAATCTATTACCGTTATACGTTGCACTGAAAGATCAATTCCCATTATTACCTAAGCAACATTATGGTGTCATTGCATTGGGTGATTCTAGTTATGGTGAAGATCGTTTTTGTGGTGCTGGACGTCAATTTGATGCATTACTATCAGAATTGAATTCTCAGCGAGTTCAACCTCGGTTAGATATTGATGCTGGGGTGCATTTTGAACCGCTAGAGGTTGCTGAAGTGTGGTTTAGTCAATTTGTTGCGAGTGCTGAACAAGCTGCCGCATAAGATGATTAGTTTATAACTATTATGAAAAGTAACAACACCGTAGTTAAATACGGTGTTGTTTCAGTCGTTACTTAAGCGTGCTTATTGATAGTGATAATCAGTGTTTCACGCAGTTGCTGTTGCTGTTGTTGAGTTAAACGCCCGCCGGTTTCATTAACAATAATAAAAAAGTCTTCAGCACGTTCGCCAATAGTGGTGATCTTGGCTGCCTGTAAACTGATATTAAGTTCTGCAAATACCGCGCCTATCTTTGCCAATAAACCCGGCATATCTAGTGCAACTAATTCCATCATGGTTTTACGGCCAGTTTTGGTTGCTAAAAATTCAACTTTTGTCGGCACATTAAAATGGAGTAATTTACGTGGTGCACGGCGGATTTTACGTTCAGATTTCATTGCCGTTAATGCTTTGGTTAAGTTGCGAATGATACCGATATGACGATTTTCATTGATCGCTTTACCATTAGGATCCAGTACCATAAATGTATCGAGGGTGTAGCCATCTTTACTGTTCATTATCTGGGCATCATGAATACTGAGATTTTTCTTATCCAATTCAGACACTACAATCGCAAACAGTTTGGCTTTATCTTTACTATAGATAAACACCTCAGTACCGCCACGGGTGGCTTTTTTGCTCATTAATATAATCGGTTTATCGCCAGTATGATTCAGTAATGCTTGTGCATGCCATGCGAGTTGCTTATGGGTATGACGTAAGAAGTAATCAGCTTTAAATCGACGCCATAACACTTCAATATCACGCGGCATAAAGCCTTTGCTACGTAATATTGCCGACGCTAACTGTTGATTGTGACGAATACGACCGCGCATATCTGGGGTTTTTTCTAGCCCGCGGCGCAGTGCTTTTTGGGTTGAGTAGTAAAGCTCTGCCAGTAAAGTACGCTTCCAACTATTCCATAGATCTTGGTTAGTGGCACAAATATCTGCCACAGTTAAACAGACTAAATAATCTAAATGTTCCTCATCACCAACTTGCTTGGCAAATTCTGCTACCACTTCAGGATCGTAAATATCACGCCGTTGAGCGGTGACCGACATTAATAAGTGCTTTTGCACTAACCATGATACGGTTTCAGCATCAGGGTGGGAGAGTCCATGTTCGATACAAAAATCATAGGCGTCAACAGCACCTAATTCAGAATGATCGCCACCTCGACCTTTAGCTATATCGTGGAATATTGCCGCTAAGATTAAGATCTCTTTCTTGATTAAACGCGGATAAACTTCACAACAAATAGGGTGTTGCGAATGATTATTGGGATCGTTGAATTTATGCAGATTTTTAATTACGCGAATACTGTGCTCATCGACGGTATAAACATGAAATAAATCGAATTGCATTTGACCAACAATATGGCTCCATTGGGGCAAATAGGCTGCAATGACACCATGGCGGTGCATGAGTCGAAATGCTTTTTGAAGTGCATTGGGTTGGCGCACCAATTCCATGAATTTTTCACGGGCGGCTGGAATTTCAATAAGAAATCGGTTGAGCCGCCGACGAGCGGTGCGTAATTGACGCAATGTCGGTGCTGCAATACCCTCGATATTAGAGTTTTGCGCGATATGAAGAAACATATCGAGAATAGTTTCAGGCCGAGCTTGAAATAATGCTGGCTTAGTGGCTTCAATTAAATTGCCACGTAATTGAAAATCATCATTGAGTACGATGGGGGCTAGGCGAGCATTGGGTTGAATAATCGCTTCATTAAATAGCTGTAAGAGCATTTTATTCAGTTCAGCTACCCGCCGTAAAATGCGATAGAATGCTTTCATCATCATTTCGACGGCTTGATTACCTTCACCATGATAATCGAGATGTTCAGCGACTGATGTTTGGTGATCAAAAGTGAGTCGATTATCATAGCGGCGTAGTTCAATATGTAACGCAAATCGAATTCGCCACAGCGCATTTTGACATTCAACCAATTCACGGTATTCGGCATCAGTTAAAAAGCCATGATGACTCATTTCTAATAAGCTGGTGGCACCAAAGTGACGCCGTGCAACCCAACTAAGGGTATGAATGTCACGTAAACCACCCGGGCTAGATTTGATATCTGGTTCAAGGTTATAAGTGGTGTCATGGTAGCGGGCATGTCGAATTCGTTGTTCTTCTAATTTGGCTTGAAAAAAGGTTTCACTTGGCCAAAATTGAGGTGAGTTAATTGCGACAGTTAATTGATGAAAGGTTTGTTGATTTCCACATAAAAAACGTGATTCAGTTAAGTTGGTTGCAACAGTAAGGTCATCTTTGCCTACTTCGATACACTCATCGACAGTACGCACACTTTGACCAACCTCTAACCGTAAATCCCATAACAAGGTGACAAGGGCGCTAACATTGGTGGCGACCTCTTCAGTTAATGGCTTCTGACTTAATATTAGTAGGTCGACATCAGATAATGGATGTAATTCTCCGCGGCCATAACCACCCACAGCAACCAATGCTAAATCTGGCTGTTGTTCAAAACCATAAAAACGCCATAATCGAATCAGTAATTGGTCGATAAATTGACTACGTTGGGTGACTAAATCGACAATTGATTTTTGCTGTTTAAATTGAAGTTTCTGCTCTTCAGCAAAATGGTTAAGAGCACTGCGCAAGCTGTCGAGAGTAATGGCATCGTCGAGATAATCAGAAAGCTGAGTTGCTAAAATGTCTGTCATTGCTGTCCGTGCGGTAATGATATTCTAGGATTACTATAACCATTTCACATGGTGAACTGTATCGCTAGATATAAAAAAACCGACACAGGAGGTCGGTTTTTTTGATTTGCGGTATATGCCCGCAACTGCAGATGACGAATTATGCGTTATGCATTAGACGCGGCAATGTCTCTTCTTTACGTAGCGTTAAGATTTCACAGCCATCTTTAGTTACCAGTAATGTGTGTTCCCACTGTGCAGATTTTTTACCATCTATAGTGTACACAGTCCAACCATCTTGCTCGTCTGATTCACAGCTAAATTTACCAGCGTTAATCATTGGCTCGATAGTGAAACACATGCCTTCTTTCATTACCGTGCGATCACTGTTTTTGTAGTGAACCACTTGTGGCTCTTCATGGAATTCATTACCAATTCCATGACCACAGTAATCTTTCACGATAGAAAAACGACTGCTACCCGCTTTGATGAATTTCTGAATAGCTGTACCTAAATCGCCAATTTTTGCGCCAGGTTTTACTTTTTTAATTGCCAGATAAAGGCTTTCTTGAGCAACGCGACAAAGGCGTTTGTCTTCAAGAGATACTTCACCTACTTCAAACATTTTTGAAGTATCACCGTGGTAACCATCTTTAATCACTGTCACGTCAATATTAATGATGTCGCCATCTTTTAATACTGCTGGCTTGTTATATTTACCACGGGCTTCTAATACAACTTCATCTTTAGAGGCAGGAATACCATGGCAAACAACGTGGTTAATTGAAGTACACACAGATTTAGGGAAGCCGTGGTAGTTCAACGGTGCAGGAATCGCTTGCTGAACTTGTGTGATGTAGTCATGACAAATTTGGTCTAGTTCTTCTGTCGTCACACCCGCCTTTACATGCGGTTCGATCATTTCTAATACGTCTGCAGCCAAACGGCCAGCAATACGCATTTTTTCAATTTCTTCAGCCGTTTTGATCTTAATGCTCATAAAATCGTCTCAATCTGTATGTTTCTGTATGGTTCTATATTACCAGTCGCAAGGGGTTAAAGGGAAGATAAGATTAGTTCTCATATCCAATTTTGACTGGATTTTATTGACTGTTCTATGGTATAAAGCGCGCCGTAAACAGTGATTTTGTTTCTATTATAAGTAATAATTTAATCATTAGATGGTGAATTAATATATGTAATGGTGCAACTTGATTGGATTACACATACTTTTATTTATTATTCACACATATCGACACATCTGCCGGGGTGCTCAGTTATCTATTTTAGGTAACGATAGCGATACGCTATCATAGGGTCGGTTTTAAGATGGGATATGTGGACGCCTAACCCCATAGAGGATTATTCAATGGCAACTGTATCAATGCGCGACATGCTTCAGGCTGGTGTACACTTTGGTCACCAAACTCGTTACTGGAACCCAAAAATGAAGCCATTCATTTTCGGCGCTCGTAACCGTGTACACATCATCAACCTAGAAAAAACTGTACCAATGTTCAATGCAGCACTAGCTGAAATTGAAAAAATTGCAGCTCGTAAGGGTAAAGTTCTTTTTGTTGGTACTAAGCGCGCAGCTAGCGAATCAATCAAAGAAGCAGCAATCAGCTGTGACCAGTACTACGTAAACAACCGTTGGTTGGGTGGTATGTTGACTAACTGGAAAACTGTTCGTCAATCAATCAAGCGTCTTAAAGAACTTGAAGCTCAATCTATTGATGGTACTTTCGAAAAGCTAACCAAGAAAGAAGCGCTAATGCGTACTCGTGAAATGGAAAAGCTTGAGAAATCACTAGGTGGTATTAAGAACATGGGCGGCCTACCAGACGCAATGTTCGTAATCGGCGCTGATTGTGAGCACATCGCAATCAAAGAAGCTAACAACCTAGGTATCCCAGTATTTGCTGTTGTTGATACTAACTCTGATCCAGACGGCGTTGACTTCGTTATCCCTGGTAACGATGACGCAATCCGCGCGATTCAGCTTTACACTGGTGCTGTAGCTCAAACTGTTAAAGAAGCTCGTAACCAAGATATCGCTGTTCAAGCAGAAGAAGACGGTTTCGTAGCTGAAGCTTAATAGCCTGCTGCTTTACATAAGCATCTTAAGTTACCTTGCGTAAACTAAGAATGGTTACCAGGGGCCGATAATGGCCCCTGATTTTTACTCAACGAATTCAAATCTGAGGATTATCACATGGCAACAGTTACAGCTGCCCTAGTTAAAGAACTGCGTGAACGTACTGGCGCAGGTATGATGGATTGTAAGAAAGCACTAGTAGAAGCTAACGCTGATATTGAGCTAGCAATCGAAAACATGCGTAAGAGCGGTGCTGCTAAGGCTGCTAAAAAAGCAGGTAACGTAGCAGCTGAAGGTACTATCATCATCAAAGATGCTGACGGTAAAGCAGCTCTTGTTGAAGTAAACTGCCAGACTGACTTCGTTGCTAAAGACGGTAGCTTCCTTGCATTCGCTAACATGGTTGCTGATGCAGCACTTGCTAGCCACGCTGCAGTTGAAGAGCTTCAAGCACAATTTGAAGAGCAACGTATTGAGCTAGTAGCTAAGATTGGTGAGAACATCTCAATCCGTCGCGTAGCATACATTGCTGGTGATAAAGTTTCTGCTTACACTCACGGTACTCGTATCGCAGTAGTTGTTGCTGGTAACGGCGACGCAGAAACTCTTAAGCACATTGCAATGCACGTTGCAGCATCTAAGCCTGAATACGTTAACCCATCTGACGTACCAGCTGACGTAGTTGCTAAAGAGCGTGAAGTTCAAGTTGAAATCGCAATGAACGAAGGCAAGCCTCAAGCTATCGCAGAGAAGATGGTTGAAGGTCGCATGAAGAAGTTCACTGGCGAAGTTTCTCTAACTGGCCAAGCTTTCATCATGGAACCAAAGAAAACTGTTGGCGATATCTTGAAAGAAACAGGCGCTACAGTAACTAACTTCGTACGTCTAGAAGTTGGTGAAGGTATCGAGAAAGCTCAAGAAATGAGCTTTGCTGAAGAAGTAGCAGCTGTTCAAAAAGGTTAATCCTTTTTAATCAGAATATCAAAGACCGCAACCGACGTTGCGGTCTTTTTACAACTCCATATCTCAAAATCAGCTTGGAAGGTAAAAAAACATGACCACAAACCCTAAACCAACTTATCAACGTATTCTTCTTAAACTAAGTGGTGAAGCACTACAAGGTAAAGAAGGGTTTGGTATTGACGCTCAAGTTCTTGACCGTATGGCACAAGAAGTAAAAGAACTCGTTGAATTAGGTGTTCAAGTCGGCCTTGTTATTGGTGGCGGTAACCTATTCCGTGGCGCTGGTCTGGCTGAAGCAGGTATGAACCGAGTTGTGGGCGACCACATGGGTATGCTAGCAACAGTAATGAACGGCTTAGCAATGCGTGATGCGCTGCACCGTGCCTATGTGAACGCGCGAGTAATGTCTGCTATTCCTTTAAACGGCGTATGTGACAATTATAACTGGGCTGATGCGATCAGTCAGTTACGTCAAGGCCGTGTTGTTATTTTCTCTGCAGGTACAGGTAATCCGTTCTTCACAACAGATTCTGCTGCATGTCTTCGTGGTATCGAAATCGAAGCTGATGTAGTATTAAAAGCAACAAAAGTTGAAGGCGTGTTCACGGATGATCCAGTTAAAAATCCAGATGCAACGCTTTGTGAACAGCTGAGCTACCAAGATGTACTTGAAAAAGAACTTAAGGTAATGGATTTGGCTGCATTTACTCTTGCTCGTGACCACAACATGCCAATTCGTGTATTTAACATGAATAAGCCTGGTGCATTGCGCCGTGTTGTAATGGGTGAGCAAGAAGGTACGCTGATCACTAACGCTTAAGCCTTGTAAATTGATTAATGTGGCGCTGAAGATCAGCGCTATGATGACAGCATAATTTAAGGTATTTATCGTGATTAACGAAATCAAACAAGATGCGCAAACGCGCATGGAAAAAAGTGTTGAAGCACTAAAAAGTCAATTAGTTAAAATTCGTACTGGCCGTGCACATCCAAGCCTACTTGATACTATCTATGTTGAGTATTACGGCGCAAGCACACCACTTAAGCAAGTTGCTAACGTGGTTGCTGAAGATTCACGTACATTGGCTATTACTGTATTTGACCGTGAGTTGTCAGCTAAAGTTGAAAAAGCAATTATGATGTCTGATTTGGGTTTAAACCCAATGTCAGCAGGTACGGTAATTCGTGTGCCATTGCCACCGCTAACAGAAGAACGTCGTCGCGATCTGGTTAAGATTGTACGCGCTGAAGCAGAGCAAGGCCGTGTTGCTGTACGTAATATTCGTCGTGATGCTAATGCAACAGTTAAAACTTTATTAAAAGATAAAGATATTTCTGAAGATGATGATCGTCGTGCACAAGATGAGATTCAGAAACTAACAGATGACGCTATCAAAAATATTGAAGCTGTTCTTGAAGTTAAAGAAAAAGAGCTAATGGAAGTTTAAGACATTATTGTCTTAATTTAGCTGACAAAGTTAAGGCGCTGTGCGGCAGCACGGCGCTTTTTTTTTGAGGGATAAATATGGCACAACCTTCAATAGACGCTGTTCTTTCAGCCGACTATCTTCCACAACACATCGCAGTGATTATGGATGGTAATGGCCGTTGGGCTAAAGCCAAAGGTAAAGCGCGAGTATTTGGCCATAAAGCAGGCGTAGAAGCGGTACGTAAAACGGTTTCTACGGCAAATCGACTTGGAATTAAAGTCGTTACATTGTTTGCTTTTAGTAGTGAAAATTGGCGTCGTCCTGAGGATGAGGTCTCATTGCTAATGGAATTATTCATGACCGTTTTAGGCCGTGAAGTAAAAAGACTACATAAAAATAATATTCGATTATGCATTATCGGAGACAAAAGTCGCTTCAGTGCTCGATTGCAGAAAAAAATTACTGCAGCAGAGCAGCTAACTGAAAATAACACTGGGTTAGTGTTAAATGTGGCAGCGAACTATGGTGGTCAATGGGATATTCTTCAAGCAGCTAAGCAAATGATGCAACGTGCAATGGATCAACAACTTGATATTGAATCTCTGACTGAACAAGATTTAGAGCAGGGTTTAGTGACTCAAGGTTTACCGAATGTTGATCTGTTAATCCGCACCAGTGGCGAGTGTCGTATTAGTAACTTTATGCTATGGCAAACGGCTTATGCAGAATTGTATTTCACGGAACAACATTGGCCTGATTTTGATGAAGAAAGTTTGGTGAATGCTGTAGCATGGTTTGTTAATCGTGAGCGCCGCTTTGGTTGTACTGGCGAGCAGATACAAGCTTTGTTAAAATAACAGACATTATTTTCGCCAATGCGCAGTGTTGTGTGTTGGCGTTATTGTTTAAGTAGCGGTTTTTTCCGATACTAAATATTTTCAATATAAAAGAGGACGTAGTTTGCTCAAGCAACGAATTATTACCGCGTTAATCCTCGCGCCACTTGTCATTGCAGGAATATTTTTTCTGCCGTTGCCTGCTTTTATTATTGCTATGGCTGCGATAACCTTAGTTGGTTTCTGGGAGTGGACGCAGTTTGTTAATGCATCATCACGTATTAATACGATGATTTTACCGACGATCACGTTGGGGGCAAGCATTGCGCTATTACCGACCGATCCTGCCTCTCTCTCTCATCCTACTGGAATTTATCGCGCTATATTGCTTATTGGCGGCCTGTGGTGGTTAATCGCATCGGCTTTAGCCATTAGTTATCCTAAAAGTGCTGATTTTTGGTCAAAGAAACCATTTCTAAAGCAAATTTTTGGCTTGCTCACATTGTTGCCTTTTTTTTGGAGTATTTTAATGCTCCGCGCCGTGAATTATGACAATAATCCTTATCATGGGGCTTGCTTAGTTTTACTAGTGTGCTTATTAGTATGGGCTGCCGATACTGGTGCTTATTTCTCTGGCAAGCGTTTTGGTAAGCATAAGATGGCACCAGCAGTGAGTCCAAATAAAACCATTGAAGGTTTAGTTGGCGGGGCATGTTTAGCTATTTTTGTTACTTGGCTAGGATCGCATATACTGTCAATTGAGTTTTCATCGTTAGGCCAATTATTCTTTATTGCTATTGTCACTGTGATAATTTCTGTCTTAGGCGACTTAGTTGAAAGTATGTTTAAGCGTGTTTCTGGCATTAAAGATAGTGGTAATATATTACCTGGACATGGTGGTATTCTTGATCGTATTGATAGTTTAACCGCAGCAATTCCCGTATTTGCATTGCTCTATCTGTGGCTAATATAATTAATAACAGCCATCTTTTCTAAAGGCAGCTATTTCGCTGCCTTTTTTGTAACTGTAAGTGATTTTATGCGTAAGTTAACGATTCTTGGTGCGACAGGCTCGATTGGTAGTAGCACTTTAGCGGTAATCGCTCAAAACCCAGATTCATTTGAGGTCACCGCACTAGCTGCTGGTTCTAATGTTGATAAAATGTTTGTGCTATGTCAGCAGTGGCAACCGAAATTTGCCGCGATGGCGTGTGTAACCGCAGCAGCTCAACTTAATGAGTTAGTTCAGCAAGCGGGTTTAAATATCACGGTGGTTGGCGGTGAGGACGGTATTTGTCACGTTGCAGCACTAGATGAAGTCGATACAGTGATGGCTGCAATCGTTGGTGCTGCTGGTTTATTACCGACCATGGCGGCGGTGAAACAAGGCAAGCGTATTTTATTAGCCAATAAAGAAGCGCTAGTAATGACTGGCCAAATGTTTATTGATGCTTGTGAAAAGTATGGTGCAGAACTATTACCCGTTGATAGTGAGCATAATGCGATTTTTCAGGCGTTACCCGTAGAAATTCAACGTCGTATGGGACGCTGTGATTTAGCCGCGCATGGAATAAGTAAGGTACTACTAACCGGTTCTGGTGGTCCATTCCGCTACACTGATATTAGTGCTTTAGATGCAGTAACACCAGCGATGGCGATTGCACATCCAAACTGGTCGATGGGGCCTAAAATATCTGTTGATTCAGCAACGATGATGAATAAAGGTTTGGAATATATTGAAGCACGGTGGTTATTCAATGCCAGCCGCGATCAAATGCAAGTCATTATTCATCCGCAGTCTGTGATTCATTCGATGGTGCAATATAAAGATGGCTCAGTAATTGCACAAATGGGCTTACCTGATATGTGTACCCCGATTGCGTGTGCGATGGCTTATCCACAACGAGTTGAGTCTAGTGTGGCGGCGCTGGATTTTAGTAAAGTCGGTGAATTTACCTTTATGGAACCCGATTTTGAGCGTTACCCATGTCTGAAATTAGCTATTGATGCTTGTTATCAAGGTCAAGCTGCCACCACGACCTTGAATGCTGCGAATGAAATAGCAGTTGCAGCATTTTTAACTAATCAGATCCGTTTCACTGATATTGCAAAAGTAAATAAGTCGGTGTTAGAAATGGCTGTATTAACTGAACCTAATGATATTGATGCCGTAATGGTGCTAGACAAACAAGCTCGTGAGCTTGCACTAGACATTATTGCGAAGGAATTTGCATGATTGAATTTATCCGTAATTTAAGCGCTTTTTTAGTTGCTCTTGGTATTCTGATCGCAGTCCACGAGTTTGGCCATTTTTGGGTTGCTCGTCGTTGTGGTGTATATGTTGAACGTTTCTCTATTGGTTTTGGTAAATCCCTGTTTAGTCGCGTTGGCAAAGATGGCACTGAATACACATTAGCTATGATACCACTTGGTGGTTACGTTAAAATGCTTGATGAGCGGGTAGCTGAAGTTCCTCCCGAGAAGCGTCATATGGCGTTTAATAATAAGAAAATATGGCAACGAAGTGCTATTGTTGCCGCAGGGCCGATGGCAAACTTTTTGTTTGCTATTTTTGCTTATTGGGTCGTTTATTTAATTGGGGTACCTGCATTAAAGCCTATGATCGGTGAAGTTGCCCCACAATCAATTGCGGCAAAAGCGGGAATTATTCCAGGAATGGAACTAAAATCAGTTTCTGGACTCGAAACATCTGATTGGGAATCTGCCAATATGGCGTTGATTTCCCAGATTGGTGATAAACAAGTGGTAGTAACGGCACAAGAACCTGACAGTTCTGTTGTCGTTTCACGTACACTTGATTTAACACATTGGTCATTTGATCCTGAATCGCAGCGAGTATTGACGACATTGGGGATTACTCCATTTACGCCGCCAATTACGCTAACTGTTTCACAACTTGTTGATAATAGTGCAGCAATTGATGCAGGATTTAAATTAAATGATAAGATTGTCGCAGTAGATAATAAATCAGTAACACAGTGGCAGCAATTTGTTGATGCTGTTCGTACGCATCCGGGAACAACGCTACAAGTTGAAGTTTTACGTGATGAGGAACCAGTGATGTTATCATTGACCCCTCGTGTAAAAGTAGAAGCTGACGGCAAAGAAGTTGGCTATGTAGGATTGGCACCAAGTATTGAACCTTGGCCAGCATCGTACAAAGTTAATTTGCAATTTGGTCCAATTGATGCGGCGATAAAAGCGACCGAAAAAACCGGTCAATTAGTGTCACTAACGTTTGATATGGTCACTAAGCTTGTTACTGGTGATGTTGCAATGAAAAACCTTAGCGGACCGATCTCTATCGCGAAAGGAGCTGGAATGACTGCCGAGTTTGGCTTGGTATATTTCCTTGGTTTCTTAGCATTGATCAGTGTTAACTTAGGCATTGTAAACTTATTACCTTTACCTGTACTTGATGGCGGACATTTAATGTTCTTTGCTATCGAGGCGGTAACTCGTCGTCCTGTATCTGAACGAATTCAGGATATTGGCTATAGAGTGGGATCAGCCGTTTTGGTTGCGTTAATGGCGGTTGCGCTATTCAATGATTTTACCCGACTTTAATAAATGCGTATTTAGCAAGGAATAATCAGTACAGTAATGGCGATTAAAAAACTGTTAGTCGCATCGCTGCTTTTGACAAGTAGCGTTGCGCATAGCGCGGAAAATAAATTTGTAGTTGATAACATTCGTTTTGAAGGTCTTCAGCGAGTCACTATGGGCGCAGCATTATTAAAAATGCCGGTTCGAGTGGGTGACACTGTTGATCCGCAGGATATTTCAACGCTGATCAAATCTCTTTATTCTTCCGGCAATTTTGAAGATATTAAGGTATATCGAGACGGTAATACGTTACTGGTCGATGTAAAAGAGCGTCCAACTATTGCAGATATTACCTTTGCAGGTAATAAAGCCATCAAAGATGAGCAGCTAAAAGAGAACCTTGAAGCATCAGGCTTACGTGTTGGTGAAGCACTAGATAGAACAACGTTATCTAAGATCGATAAAGGTCTAGAAGATTTCTATTACAGTGTTGGTAAATATAATGCCACTGTAGAAGCTGTTGTTACGCCTTTACCTCGTAATCGTGTTGATATTAAATTTGTATTTACTGAGGGTGTGTCCGCTAAAATCAAGCAGATTAATATTCTCGGTAATCATGTTTTCAGTGATGCTGATTTGATCAGTAAGTTCAAACTTAAGGACAGCGTGCCTTGGTGGGACTTTATGGCGAATGAGAAGTATCAAAAACAAGTATTGCAAGGCGATTTAGAAACATTACGCTCGCAATATTTAAATAATGGCTACTTAAAGTACCGCCTAGAATCAACGCATGTTGCTATTTCTCCTGATAAAAAAGGCGTGTACATTACTTTAAAAGTTCACGAAGGTGAGCAATACAAAGTTAAAAACGTTAAGTTCCAAGGTGACGTTGCTGGTCGTATTGCTGCGTTTGATAAGCTGGTAACGTTTAAACCTGATACTGTTTACAATGGCGCTGAAGTAACTGCGTTAGAAGAAGCGGTTAAGGCTGAACTAGGTAAAGCAGGTTATGCTTATCCTCAAGTAACTATTATGCCTGAGTTTGACGATGCAGCACATCAAGTGTCTTTGATTGTTAATGTTGAGCAAGGCAAGCGTGTATATGTACGTAACATTGAATTTAGTGGTAACAATACGACTAAAGATGAAGTATTGCGTCGTGAAATGCGTCAAATGGAAGGTACATGGCTTAACAGTAAATCAATTGATACAGGTAAGCAGCGTTTAAACCGTACTGGTTTCTTTGAAAATGTTGATGTTCAAACCGTGCGTGTTCCAGGGTCTGATGATCAAGTTGATGTTAAGTACAAGGTTAAGGAAGCTAACTCTGGTAGTGTGAACTTCGGTGTTGGTTACGGTACAGAATCAGGTATTAGTTTTCAGGCGGGTTTAACCCAGAAAAACTTCTTAGGTACTGGTAATTTATTTGGCATCAATGCGATGACGAATGATTACTCTAAGAATATTAGCCTTGAATACAAAGACCCGTACTTTACAATTAATAACGTTAGTCTTGGTGGAAAAGTTTACTACAACGAGTTTGAAGCATCTGATGCTAATATCTCGGATTATACCAATCAAAGTTATGGCGCAAGTTTAACTTGGGGTTTCCCATATAATGAATTGAACTACTTCGATTTTAGTCTCGGTTACGATCATAACAAGATCTCTAATATCCAAGATTACTATCAGATCCAGCAGTTTAAAAAGATTCATGGATTTGATGCCGATAGTGATAACGCGATTGAACTCGATGACTATAGCTGGACTATTGCATGGACGCGTAACAACTTAAACCGTGGTTATTTCCCTACTTCGGGTAATTACCAGAGTGCGTCATTTAAGATGACCATTCCAGGTTCTGATTCACAATACTTCAAGACGCAATATGATGTACGTCAATACATTCCATTAACGGAAAAACAAGACTACACCTTATTGCTACGTGGTAAGTTAGGTTACGGTAACGGTTACGGTAAAACAGACAATGGCAGCGATCAATTGATGCCATTCTATGAGAACTACTATGCGGGTGGTTTTACGACTATTCGAGGTTTCCGTTCTAACACTGTTGGTCCTAAAGCTGTTTATGGTACAGGTCAAGGTAATAACCAATCAGGTGTTGTTAGTGATGAGTCAACCGGTGGTAACGCGATTGCACTTGCGAGTATGGAATTGATTGTTCCGACCCCGTTTGCTTCTCAAGAAGTGAAAAATCAAGTACGTACTAGTTTCTTTGTTGACGCTGGTTCTGTGTGGGATACTGAATTCCACCCTAATTATACCAATGCAAGTTCATTACCTGACTATTCTGATCCAGGTATGATTCGAGCGTCTTACGGTGCTGCATTACAGTGGATGTCCCCAATGGGTCCACTTGTATTCTCGGTTGCTAAACCAATCAAGAAATATGAAGGGGATGATGAAGAGTTCTTCACATTCACCATTGGCCAGTCATTCTAATTTTAAGGAGAATCTTTTGAAACAGTGGATTAAAGCAGCAAGTTTAGGTTTAGTGATTTTATCTTCATCTATGTATGCTAATGCAGCAGAAGCAGCACAAAAAATTGGTTATGTGTCGACAGGTCAGGCAATGTCTGAGCTAGCAGCACGTTACAATGTACAAGAAAAACTGCAAAAAGAGTTTAGTGGCCGTGTGGCAGCTTTACGTTCGATTGAAGGTAAAATGAAGACCAAAATCGATAAATTGAAGCGTGATGGTGAGTTAATGACTCCCGAAAATCGTCAAAAGCTACAACGTGAGCTTGCGCAACTTGACTCTGATTACAAACTAAAAGCACAAGCACTTTCTGAAGATCAGCGCCGTCGTGGCATGGAAGAAGAGCAGAAGCTAGTTAAGAAAATCCGTACAGCTATCGACACTGTAGCGAAGAAAAATGGCTATAATGTTGTACTTGATGCACAAGCGGTATTGTTTGCAAGTAAGAGCGATGACTTATCATCTAAAGTTATTGCTGCCGTAAAGTAAAACAGTAGCTCTGTGGTAAACGTTGTAGCTGACAGGCTTAGCTACAACTTTTGATCTAACAGCCACCTTGTGTGGCTGTTGTTACAAGAGAGATAGAATAAAATGGCTGTAATTACTCTTGCTGAATTAGCGGATAAATTAGGTGCTGAGCTACATGGCGATGGCACAACTGAAGTTCACTCTATTGCTGCGATGGGCAAGGCTGCTACAGGGCAAATAACGTTCCTTTCTGATAGCAAGTACCGTCAACAGCTTAGTGAGTGTCAAGCGGATGCAGTAATGCTACGAGAAGCGGATGTTGAGTTTTTCAACGGCAATATGTTAGTTGTAAAAGACCCTTATCTTAGCTATGCATTAGTGGCTCAACTTCTAGATACGACTCCAGCTGCTGCAACCGATATTGCTGCTTCAGCCTATGTTGATCCAACCGTAACTCTTGGTAGTAATGTTGCTATTGGTCACAATGCAGTGATTGAAGCTGGCGTACAGTTGGGCGATAACGTTCAAATTGGTGCGGGCTGTTTTATTGGTAAAAATGCCATGATTGGTAATAACACCAAACTTTGGGCTAATGTAACTATTTATCATAATGTAGTACTAGGTGCTCACTGCTTAGTGCAGTCAAGCACTGTTATCGGTGCTGATGGTTTCGGCTATGCTAATGATAAAGGCGAGTGGGTTAAGATTCCACAGCTTGGTTCTGTACGCATTGGCGATCGCGTTGAAATTGGTGCGTGTACTACTATTGACCGTGGTGCATTAGAAGATACTATTATTGCTGATAACGTAATTATTGATAATCAAATGCAAATCGCTCATAACGTGCAGATCGGATATGGTACGGCGATGGCAGGTGGTACTATTGTTGCTGGCAGTACTACCATCGGTAAGTATTGTATTATTGGTGGCGCTTCTGTACTTAATGGTCATATTAAGATTGCTGATGGCGTAACAATCACTGGCATGGGAATGGTGATGCGTAGTATTGAAGAAAAAGGCATGTATTCTTCAGGTATTCCGCTGCAACCTAATAAAGAGTGGCGCCGAACAGCTACCCGGGTTCATCGTATTGATGATATGAATAAACGTCTCAAGGCGGTTGAAAAACAACTGGCTGCTAAAGACGAATAATTATTCATCAGTATTGATTGGCCTGCCTTTGTGTAGGCCATTTTCATTTTCATCGCATATTTTTTTAAATGTTTTTAAGACAGGAATTTAGTTTTGACGACCGAAAATAAGACGTTAAACATCACCGAAATTCAGGAACTTCTTCCTCACCGTTACCCATTTCTTATGATTGACCGTGTAACGAATTATGATGAAGGTAAAACCTTAACAGCCATCAAAAATGTTTCTGTCAATGAACCTCAGTTTACGGGTCATTTCCCTAAGATGCCGGTATTTCCTGGCGTATTGATTTTAGAAGCGATGGCACAAGCAACAGGTTTGTTAGCATTTAAAACCTTTGGTGCGCCAGAGGAAAACGAGCTGTACTACTTTGCAAGTATTGATAAAGCAAAGTTTCGTAAGCCAGTCGTTCCAGGCGATCAACTGATTCTAGAAGTTGAATTTATTAAAGAACGTCGTGGTATCGCGTTATTTAATGGTATCGCTAAAGTTGATGGCGAAACTGTGTGTTCAGCTGAACTTAAGTGTGCGAGACGAGTATTCTCATGATTCATGAAAGTGCGAAAATTCATCCATCTGCAGTAATTGAAGATGGAGTGATCATTGGCGCTAACGTTACTGTTGGCCCATTTACCTATATTGCAACAGGGGTTGAGATTGGTGAAGGCACTGAGGTGATGTCTCATGTCGTTATCAAAGGACCAACGGTTATCGGTAAAGATAATCGTATTTTCCCATTTGCTGTTGTTGGTGAAGAGTGTCAAGACAAGAAGTTTAGCGGTGAAGCGACACGCTTAGAAATCGGTGATCGTAATGTGATCCGTGAAAGTGTACAGATCCACCGTGGTACGACCCAAGATAAAGGTGTTACTGTTGTTGGTAACGACAACTTGCTGTGTGTGAATGCCCATATTGCCCATGATGTGGTTGTTGGCAATCATACTCATATTGGTAACAACTCTATTTTAGGTGGTCATGTCACTGTTGGTGATTATGCTGGCGTAATGGCGTTATCTGCTATTCATCCATTCTGTACAGTTGGTGCATATAGCTATATTGGCGGTTGTTCTGCGGTAGTACAAGATGTACCCCCCTATGTGTTAGCACAAGGTAACCACGCCAAGCCATTTGGACTAAATATTGTTGGTTTACAGCGTAACGGGTTTGAAAAACCAGAGTTACATGCTATTCGCCGTGCTTATAAAGAGATTTATCGTTCAGGTAAAACTTTGGCAGAAGTGAAGCCCGTACTCGCTGAAATGGCTAAAGATTGGCCGTCAGTTGGACGTTTTTCTGAATTACTCGATAATTCAGAACGCGGTATTATTCGCTAATGACGAAGCCTCTTCGAATAGCTATTGTCGCCGGAGAAATTTCTGGCGATATTTTAGGTGCCGGTTTTATTAAAGCCGTAAAAGCGCAATACCCCGATGCTGAATTTGTCGGTGTTGCGGGTCCTCGCATGCAAGCTCAAGGCTGTGAAGCGCTGTTTGATATGGAAGAGTTAGCTGTAATGGGGATCGTCGAGGTCCTTGGACGGCTACCGCGGTTATTTAAAGTTAAAGCTGAGTTAGTGCAATACTTTAGTGATAACCCTCCCGATGTCTTTGTGGGTATTGATGCGCCTGATTTTAATTTAAGGCTTGAAAAAGATTTAAAAGATCGTGGTATTAAAACCGTACATTATGTCAGCCCATCGGTATGGGCATGGCGTCAAAAACGGATCTTTAAAATTGAAGCAGCAACTAACTTAGTCTTGGCATTTTTGCCGTTTGAAAAAGCGTTTTACGATAAATTCAATGTACCGTGTCAGTTTGTGGGTCATACCATGGCAGATGCTATTCCATTGCAAACCGATCAAGCTGCTGCACGTGAATTACTTGGATTAGACCCGACAAAACGTTGGTTAGCTGTGCTACCTGGTAGTCGTGGCAGTGAAATGGCAATGCTTGCAGAGCCGTTTATTGAAACCTGCAAAAAACTTAAAGCGAAACATTCTGAGCTAGGTTTTGTGGTGGCGTTGGTTAATCAAAAACGCCGTGCTCAATTTGAACAAACATGGCAGCAGGTTGCACCTGAATTAGATTTTGTGTTAGTTGATGATACTGCCCGTAATGTGATGATTGCCGCTGATGCGGTATTATTAGCCTCAGGTACGGTGGCCTTAGAATGTATGCTTGTTAAGCGACCAATGGTTGTTGGCTATAAAGTGAAGCCATTAACTGCTTGGATAGCTAAGCGGATGTTAAAGACTAAGTATGTGTCGTTACCTAATATTATGGCTGATCGTGAATTAGTTACCGAGCTACTTCAGGAAGATTGTACCCCTGACAAGCTGTATCACGAAGTTGATAAAATCCTTTATGGCGATACCACAGCATTGATGGCGCAGTTTGAACAAATGCATAAAACCATTCGTTGTAATGCTGATGAGCAAGCGGCACAGGCTGTATTGGCATTAATCGATAAGGCATAGTTGTAATGGCTGAAAAGCAAGAATATCCTCCTTTTGTATATCCGCAAGCAGAGTGTATTGCGGGAGTAGATGAAGTTGGTCGTGGCCCATTAGTGGGTGCTGTAGTGACGGCGGCGGTGATTTTAGATCCTAATAATCCTATTGTTGGACTAACCGATTCTAAAAAGCTCAGTGAAAAAAAGCGTAATTTGTTGTTTGATGAAATTAAGCAAAAAGCACTAGCGTGGTCACTTGGCCGTTGTGAAGCTGATGAAATTGACCAGCTTAATATTCTACAAGCTACCATGGTTGCTATGCAGCGAGCAGTTGCTGGGCTTAACATTGAGCCTGATTTTGTATTGATTGATGGTAATAAAATTCCAGCATTACCGATGGCGGCACAAGCGGTAGTGAAAGGGGATTTACGGGTTGCAGAGATCAGTGCTGCGTCAATTATTGCTAAAGTTACTCGTGATAGGGAAATGGAAGCTCTTGATGCTGAATTTCCGCAGTATGGTTTTGCGAAGCACAAAGGTTATCCAACCAAAGCCCATTTTGCAGCATTAGAGCAATATGGTGCGATTGAACAACATCGAAAAAGTTTTAAACCAGTTAAGCGCGTATTGGGTCTTGATTAAGTAGCTCTGATTGCGTGATAAAAAGGCGAACCATTTGGTCTCGCCTTTTTTTATACGACGAATTGCTGCTCGATCGGGTATAATTTTTGTTAATTAAGTAATGTAATGAATTAGGTTGTCATGGCAGAACCACGTTTTATCCACCTTCGAGTTCATAGTGATTATTCAATGATCGATGGCTTGGCGAAAGTGAAACCTATCGTTAAGCGCGCTGCTGAACTTGGCATGCCAGCATTGGCTCTCACCGATTTCACTAACCTATGTGGTTTGGTGAAGTTTTATTTTGCTGCCCACGATGAGGGTATCAAGCCGATTATTGGTGCTGATTTTAAAGTACAAAGCCAAGAAATGGGCGATGAATTATTTGAACTCACCATTCTCGCTGCCAATAATGAAGGTTATAAAAACCTGACATTATTAATTTCAGAAGCTTATCAGCGTGGCCATGTTCAACATCAGCCTGTGATTGATAAAGAATGGCTCATTAAGCATCGTGAAGGGTTAATTATTTTATCTGGTGGTAGAACGGGAGATGTCGGGCGTGCATTACTAAAAGGCAATCAACAGCTAACGGATGCTTGTGTTGCTTTTTATCAAACTTATTTCCTAGACAACTATTATTTAGAGTTGGTGCGTACTGGCCGTATCGATGAAGATGCTTATCTTCATTTTGCAATTGAATTAGCAGAAAAATATGATTTACCGGTAGTTGCCACCAATGATGTGCGCTTGCTTCGTGCTGATCAATTTGATGCCCATGAGATTCGAGTTGCTATTCATGATGGCTACACCATGGTCGATCCTAATCGACCAAAGCTTTATAGTGATCAGCAGTATTTGCGCAGTGAAGATGAAATGTGTGAGCTGTTTGCCGATATTCCTGAGGCATTGCAAAACTCGGTAGAAATCGCTAAGCGGTGTAATGTTACTGTGCGTTTAGGGGAATATTTCCTGCCGAATTTCCCTACTGGTGACATGAGTATTGAAGACTTTTTGATCGCTAAATCTAAACAGGGACTTGAAGAGCGTTTAGCGTTTTTATTCCCTGATCCTGAAGTGCGTGCTCAGCGTCGCCCTGAATATGATGAACGTCTCGATATCGAATTAAAAGTAGTTAACCAAATGGGTTTCCCTGGTTACTTCTTGATTGTTATGGAGTTTATTCAGTGGTCAAAAGATAATGATGTGCCTGTAGGACCTGGTCGAGGGTCTGGTGCTGGTTCATTAGTGGCCTACGCGCTTAAAATCACCGATCTCGATCCGCTAGAATTTGACTTGCTTTTCGAACGATTCTTGAACCCTGAACGTGTATCGATGCCCGATTTCGATATCGATTTTTGTATGGATAAGCGTGATTTAGTGATCGATCACGTGGCTGAAATGTATGGTCGTGATGCGGTATCGCAGATCATTACCTTTGGTACCATGGCAGCTAAAGCAGTTATTCGTGATGTCGGTCGTGTGCTTGGACATCCGTATGGTTTTGTCGATCGCATTTCTAAATTAATTCCAGCAGAACCTGGAATGACATTGGAAAAAGCCTTTGAAGTTGAACCTCAATTAGGCCAATCGTATGAAGCCGACGAAGAAATTCGTGATCTGATTGATATGTGTCGCATTCTTGAAGGTGTAACGCGTAACGCAGGTAAACACGCAGGTGGTGTGGTAATTTCACCAACGACGATCACTGATTTTGCGCCATTATATTGTGATGCTGAAGGTAATAACCCCGTCACCCAATTTGATAAAAATGATGTAGAAACCGCAGGCTTAGTGAAGTTCGACTTCTTAGGTTTACGGACATTAACCATCATTGATTGGGCGTTAGCAATGATCAACCCTCGCCGTATTGAGCAAGGGTTAGAGCCGGTTAATATTGCTGCAATTCCGATGGCAGATAAAAAGTCATTTGATATGTTGCAACGCTCTGAATCAACTGCGGTATTCCAGCTCGAATCCCGTGGTATGAAGGATTTGATCAAACGTCTGCAACCTGACTGTTTTGAAGATATGATCGCTTTGGTGGCATTGTTCCGCCCAGGTCCGTTGCAATCAGGCATGGTAGATAACTTCATCGACCGTAAGCATGGCCGCGAAGCGGTATCTTACCCTGATGAAAAATGGCAACATGAGTCGTTAAAAGAAATTCTTGATCCCACTTACGGCATTATTCTGTATCAAGAACAGGTAATGCAGATCGCACAGGTACTGGCAGGCTACACCCTCGGTGGTGCCGACATGTTACGTCGTGCGATGGGTAAGAAAAAACCATCAGAAATGGCGAAACAGCGGGCTGTATTTGAGCAAGGTGCTATTGATAACGGTGTCGATGGCGAGTTATCGATGAAAATCTTTGACTTGGTAGAGAAATTTGCCGGTTATGGTTTTAACAAATCACACTCAGCTGCTTATGCGTTAGTGTCGTACCAAACCTTATGGCTTAAAGCCCATTATCCTGCTGAGTTTATGGCGGCGGTAATGACGGCAGATATGGATAATACCGATAAGATCATTAGTTTGGTTGATGAATGTCACCGCATGAAGCTAAAGTTGTTACCGCCGGATGTTAACAAAGGCCTGTATCGATTTAATGTCGATGAGGACGGTGCGGTTGTTTATGGTATTGGTGCGGTTAAAGGTGTTGGTGAAGGGCCGATTGAAAATATCATTAGTGCCCGTGAAAAAGACGGCCATTTTAAAGATTTATTTGATTTTTGTGCGCGTATTGATACTAAAAAGGTTAATAAACGTGTGCTTGAGAAGTTAATTAAATCGGGAGCATTAGATCGTTTAGGACCTAACCGAGCAGCAATGTTAGCGACCCTTGATGATGCAATTAAAGCAGCAAGTCAACATCATAAAGCAGAAGCATCAGGTCAAGAGGATTTGTTTGGTGTTTTAACCGCTGCACCTGAAGAAGTTGAACATGCTTATGCTAATATTGCAGAAGCGCCTGAAAGTGTTTGGCTTGAAGGTGAGCGTGAAACATTAGGATTATACTTAACGGGTCATCCGATTAATGCCTACATCTCAGAATTAAAGCATTACACTACTTGGCGTTTAAAAGATGCTCAGCAAACAGGGCGTGATAAAGTCGCTTCTGTTGCCGGGCTGGTTATTGCTGCTCGTGTTATGACCACTAAGCGTGGCAGCCGAATTGGTTTAATGACATTAGATGATCGTTCGGGCCGCATGGAAGTGATGTTATTCACCGATGCTCTCGATCGTTACATTGATTTGCTCGAAAAAGATAAAATAGTGGTCGTATCTGGACAGGTCAGCTTTGATGATTTCAATGGTGGCCTTAGAATGTCAGCACGTGAAGTACTCGATATTTCAGAAGCACGAGAAAAACATCTTCGTGGGGTCGCTATTTCAGTAACAGAAGAGCAAATCGACGAACAATTTTTTTCCCGTTTCAGCCAAGTGCTGGAACCGCATAGAGCAGGTACAGTGCCTGTACATATGTATTATCAGCGCTCGAATGCTCGGGCCAAGTTTACCCTAGGAACAGAGTGGCGCGTAACGCCTGCCGATAAATTATTATCGGATTTAAAAATGCTCTTAGGTGATAAGCAGGTCGAGCTTGAGTTTAATTAAGTTAGCTTATTATTTGTGGTAGGGTATAACAAAACCCTATCATTAAAATAAGCAAAAGGATTTTAAGTGGTATGAGCCTGAACTTCCTCGAGTTTGAACAGCCGATTGCAGAATTAGAAGCAAAGATTGAAGCACTACGTGATGTTTCACGTCGTGATGAATCTAATTCGGTTGATCTTGAAAAAGAAATTGAGCAACTAGAAAAGAAAAGCCTCGAATTAACTAAGAAAATCTTTGGTGATCTTGGTGCCTGGCAGGTTGCGCAACTCGCACGCCATCCTCAGCGCCCATATACTTTTGATTATGTAGAGCACATGTTCGAAGAGTTTGATGAATTAGCCGGTGATCGTGCTTTTGCTGACGATAAAGCGTTAGTTGGCGGTATTGCACGTATTGATGGTCGTCCAATTATGGTTATTGGTCATCAAAAAGGTCGCGGTACGACTGAAAAAGTTAAACGTAACTTTGGCATGCCAAAACCTGAAGGTTATCGTAAAGCGTTACGCCTCATGAAAATGGCTGAGCGTTTTAAAATGCCGGTTGTTACTTTTATCGATACTGCTGGTGCCTATCCTGGTGTCGGTGCAGAAGAACGTGGTCAATCAGAAGCGATTGCCGCTAACTTAAAAGCAATGGCCGGTCTTACTGTACCTGTTATTTGTAATGTGGTTGGTGAAGGTGGTTCTGGTGGTGCGTTAGCAATTGGTGTTGGTGATTGCGTTAACATGTTGCAATACTCTACTTATTCAGTTATTTCACCTGAAGGTTGCGCATCAATCTTATGGCGTGATGCTGATAAAGCCCCACAAGCTGCTGAAGCAATGGGACTTACAGCTCCACGTTTGAAAGAGCTTGAGTTGATCGATAATATTATCGAAGAACCATTGGGTGGTGCGCATCGTAATGTGCCATTAATGGCAAATACGTTAAAAGCCCAAATTAAAGCGACATTAGAAGAGTTAGATCAGCTTGATACTGAAGCACTACTTGAACGTCGTTACCAGCGTTTAATGAGCTACGGTTACTGTTAATCATTGTTGGTTATACGCCTAAAGAAGGTCAGCATGCATGCTGGCCTTTTTTTATATGTTTATATCAATCAGTGCTGTTTGTCGGTGTTGGTTAATGCATTGCTGGTATAGACTAGATAATCTGTTTTTTGAAGATATAAGCCGATGTTGTATTCTCATTTTTGTCATCAAATACTCGCCAATTCCCCCAAGACTAAACGGCTAGTGTTAGCGTTAAGTGGTGGGTTAGATTCACGGGTAATGCTGGATTTATTAGCTCGATTTATTAGTGATCATCGTGATTATTGCGCTCATGCTGTTTATGTTCATCATGGGCTTAGTACTAATGCTGATACGTGGGCTCAACAATGTGTTACTTGGGCTGCAAGCTGTGGTGTCAGTTGTAATATTGAACGAGTACAGTGTGTATTAGGTCGTGGGATCAGTGTTGAGCAAGCTGCTCGTGAGGCGCGTTATCAAGCATTAGCCAAGCATATTCAATGTGGCGATACATTGCTAACAGCACAACATGCTGATGATCAAATTGAAACAGTATTACTAGCATTAAAACGCGGTAGTGGTCCTGCGGGGTTGGCAGCAATGCCGGTGTTAACTACCTTTGCCGCCGGACAACATTTACGACCGTTACTAACGATTAGTCGTACAGAGATAGAAGCTTATGGCGCACAACATAAGTTGCAGTGGGTTGAAGATGAAAGTAATCAAGATCAGCGTTATGATCGCAATTTCATTCGCCATCAAATAACACCACTGCTCAACGATCGTTGGCCAGGTATACGTAAAGCTGTCACTCGAAGTGCACATTTATGCGGTGAACAAGAAGGTTTGTTAGAAGAGTTGCTGAGCTTTCATTTACACCAAGCTGTGCAAACCGATGGCAGTTTATTGATTACTGATAATATCAGTGCCCGTTTAGGAATGGCTTTGATTCGACAGTGGTTAAAACAACAAGCTGTGATTATGCCTTCACTGGCCCAGCTTGAACAAATTTGGTTTAACCTCGTACAGGCAAAAAATGATGCTAATCCGCAAGTGTGTTGGCAGCAATATCAATTACGTCGTTATCAACAGCAGTTGTATTTATTGCAACAATGGCCTGATATTAGTCATTGGCAGCAAACGTTGATCACCAATCAAGCATGTCAATTACCACAGGATCTCGGTCAGGTTTGTTTAAAAGAGACTCCCTTAGCAACTTTACGGCCTCCTAAAGCTGATGAATTAGTTTCAGTGAGATTTGATTACTCTGGCCCAGAAATAAAACCTCAAGGGCGCAGTGGTAAGCGCAAATTTAAAAAATTGCTCCAAGAGTATCAGGTGCCGAGTTGGTTGCGTCGGCGTACACCGATGTTATTTTATGGCGAGCAATTGGTTGCGATAGCTGGCGTGTTTGTGGTTGAAGAGTTTGTTGTCTCTGCGACAACAACGACGGCAGTCCAGTTTGAATGGCAGCGTTTATAAGCGCTGAGTTGATTGGAATTACCTTTAGCTATTAGGCTGCAGATGTTAATTTTTTTAACATATGCAGCTGTTAAATAAATATTTATTCAGATGGATATTCTTTTGTTGCTAAAATGTTCGATGCATATTATCGTACTAGTTCACTGATACATAGTAATGGCAATGAAGGATAGAATATGAGTAAACCATCGACACTTGGAGGTGCATGCATTATAGCGAGTGTATGCGTAGGCGCAGGTATGCTTGGATTACCAAGTGCTGGTGCTGGAGCATGGACATTATGGACAGTGCTTGCGATCTCAGTAACGATGGTAATGATGACATTATCTGGCTGGTTATTACTTGAAGCATTAAAGCATTATGAGTTTAAAGTTTCATTTAACACTATCACTAAAGATGTACTCAAAGGAAAAGTCAATTTAATCAATAACTTGTCATTGTATTTTGTTGGCGGTATTCTGCTTTATGCTTATATCTCTTCATCAGGTATGATTTTTGGCGGCTTACTTGATATCAATGCTAAATTGGCTTCGGTATTGTTTGTGATCGCTTCTTCTGTGTTTGTACTTCACTCAACCCGTGCCGTTGATCGCATTTCAGTTTTATTGATCTTATTTATGATCATCAGCTTTGTGATTGGCATTTCAGGCCTTGCTACCAATATCCAATTGCCTACTTTACTTGATAGTATCGATTCACAAGCTGACCTTTCTCCCTATGCACTGGCGATCTTGCCTGTTGCATTAACCTCTTTTGGGTATCATCACTCTGTAAGTACGATGCGTGATTATTACCGTGATGAAAATCGAGCTAAAAATGCCATTTTAGGCGGTACCTTAATAGCATTAACTTTTTATGTAATTTGGGTGGTATGTATTTTTGGTAATTTACCACGTACTCAATTTGGGCCGATTGTTGCAGCTGGTGGTAGTGTCGATGCTTTAATGACAGCTTTAGGTGGAGTGGTGAACTCTAACAGTGTTAAACAGGCACTTAATATTTTCTCAATTGCGGCAGTAGTGTCATCGTTTATAGGGGTTGGCTTAGGGGTATTTGATTACCTAGCTGATTTATTTGGTTTTGAAGACACTAAGCAAGGGCGTTTTAAAGCTTGGGGCGTTACTTTTATTCCACCATTAGTGTTTTCATTATTTGCTCCATTTGGTTTTGTGGCGGCAATTGGATTAGCAGGGGCTGCGGCAACGATTTGGACTTGCATTATTCCAGCATTATTAGCGAAAAAACTTCGACAACGTCAGCCTGAATTACAAGGATTTGTGGTACCTGGCGGTAATGTTACTGTGTACGCTGTGATGATATTTGGCGTATTAACTGCTTGTTTTCATCTATTAGCGATGGCGGATGTATTGCCTATATTAAAAGGATAATTGAGTCGCTAAACAGAATAGATCTTGTTTAATGGACATAAAAAAACGGCACTATAAGTGCCGTTTTTATTTATCTGTTATTGATGAGTATCCATTAACGAAACTGTTGCACTTCAGGTAAGAAATCAAATCCGCTCGTTGCTAATTTTGCGATTAATTGGTCACGGTTGATATCAAAGAATTTGACTAGATCATCAAGAGTATTAAATTCATCGCGAATTTTCATATTGACAATACTCATCAGCATCACAGTGTCCATGGTTTCAAATTTTGATAAATCCATCTCTTAATCCTCGTGATCGCTAATCAGTAGGTTGGCCGCAGCAAAAGCAGCTTGCTCTCGTACAGCGAGTGGTAGCTCAGTATTAGCAGCAATATCATCCAAGGTTTTAATTGCACACTTGATCGCGGTTGGAATATAGCCTTGATCACCGCTGCCGATTTGGGAGTAAGTAATTCGAATTAACTCGCAGCATTGATAAACTTGCATGGTCTTTCCTTTGCTAAAAATATTCACATAAGATCACAATAGAATGATCTTACGTGAAGATACTTAGGCTGTTATTGGGCTAAATATTAGCATAGCGTTAATCGAGATAAAAAACGTTTGTGATTATTTAGCTATAAAAAAAGCCGCCATAATCGGCAGCTTTTTAAAATAACAGGATTTTTAATTAAGCCATTTTTTGCTTAAGAAAGTCCATGATATCAGCAGCAATAACTGCTTCTTTAGTACCAGTACGACGGTTCTTATATTCCATCTCACCGTTTTCAAGGCTACGATCACCAATCACGATAGTGTGAGGAATACCGATTAGTTCCATATCAGAGAACATGACGCCTGGACGTTCTTTACGATCATCAAATAATACTTCGATACCCATTGCAGTAAGATCAGCATATAGCTTTTCTGCTGCTTCTTGAACGCGCTCTGATTTGTGCATGTTCATTGGTACGATTGCAACTTGGAAAGGCGCTAGTGCGTCAGGCCAGATAATGCCGTATTTATCGTTGTTTTGTTCGATAGCTGAGGCTACCACACGCGATACACCGATACCGTAACAACCCATCTCTAGGATAGAGCTTTTACCGTTTGAATCTAGAACGCTACAGTTCATCTTATCAGAGTAGGTGGTACCTAACTGGAAGATATGACCCACTTCGATACCACGTTTTAGCATTAGCGTACCTTGACCACATGGGCTTGGATCGCCTTCTACTACGTTACGTAGATCATCAACGCGACCTAGCTCAACGTCACGACCCCAGTTGATACCGAAGTTGTGTTTGCCATCGATATTCGCACCCGCAGCAAAGTCACTCATTACCGCAACACTGTGGTCAACGATAATAGGCAGATCTAGACCAACAGGACCTAGAGAACCCGCGCCTGCACCGATCAGTTCACGCATTTGTTCTTCGGTAGCCATCTCTAATGGAGCAGCAACTTCTGCCAGGTTTTCGGCTTTGATTTCGTTAAGCTCGTGATCACCACGAATGATTAATGCCACGATAGGCGCATCGATTTCATCAGACGCTTTAACGAATAGTGTCTTAACTGTTTTCTCGATAGCAATACCGTGTTGCTCAACTAATTCTGCGATAGTTTTCGCATTTGGTGTATCAACAACAGTCATTGCTTGCGTTGGCTCTGCACGCTCAACAGCTGGTGCAATTGCTTCGGCTTTTTCGATGTTAGCAGCGTAATCAGATTCAGTAGAGAATGCGATCAAATCTTCGCCACTTTCTGCTAGTACGTGGAACTCTTGCGAGCCATTACCACCGATAGCACCTGAGTCTGCTAATACTGGACGGTACTCAAGACCCATACGATCAAAGGCTTTACAGTAAGCTGCGTGCATTGTATCGAAAGACTTTTGTAAGCCGTCTTTATCGATATCAAAGCTGTAAGCATCCATCATGCAGAATTCACGTGCACGCATTACGCCAAAGCGAGGGCGGCGTTCATCGCGGAATTTAGTCTGGATTTGGTACAGGTTTAGCGGAAGTTGCTTGTAAGAGCTTACTTCGTTACGCACAAGGCTAGTGATAACCTCTTCTGCTGTAGGGCTAAGTACAAACGGACGCATATGACGGTCAGTAAAGCGCAGTAGTTCAGGCCCCATTTTTTCAGAGCGGCCTGTCTCTTCCCATAGTTCAAACGGTTGAACAACGGGCATCAACGTTTCGATTGCGCCCGCATTATCGATTTCTTGGCGAACGATGTTTTCGACTTTACGCAGAACACGTAGACCGGTAGGTAGCCAGGTGTATAGACCTGAGGCCAACTTACGGATCATACCTGCACGTAGCATTAGTTGATGACTAATGACTTCTGCGTCGTTTGGCGTCTCCTTCAGGGTAGAAAGAAGATATTTACTGGTACGCATTGATGGTATCCGTTATTGATAAAAGGAAAGAGAAGGAACTGATGTTCCACCCGTCAGTTTGATGACGATAGCCCGTTATATTACCAGCCTCGGCGCTATTCGCCAAAGATAACTGCATTGGAGCGATTATTGAACAAGAGGATCGATACTAATGACGCTAATGATAGGTTCTGTAACTGTAAACTGAACATTAAAATCAAATAAATTTACGGCATAGTGCTTGGTGTCTGTTTTGCCTTTTTTATACGCAGGGCGTGGATCTTGCGCTAGCACTTCAGTAATAACGGCCCGATGATAATCGGCTTGTTTACCGACTAATTGTTGTTGTGCCTGTGGTGTAAATTGTACTTCTAGTGTCGAGGGTTGGCTGGTAGCAAATCCACCTAACGCATCAGGCAAGCTGTCGGAGTAGGGAATATAAGGTTTAATATCAATAATTGGAGTGCCATCAACCAGATCTGCACCGGCAATATCAATAATGACTTGGCCGTTGTGATGACGAACGCCTTGTAACTTAACGGCTGACATGCCGATACCATTGGGACGAAAAGTAGCACGACTGGCAAATACACCAATGCGTTCATTACCACCAAGGCGAGGTGGACGTACCGTCGGCCGCCAACCTGCGTCTAAGTTTTGATCAAATAAAAACAGTAACCATACGTGGCTAAATTGTTCAATGCCTCGTACCGCGTCTAATGAATTAGCTTGATCTTGTAAAACAACTTCACAGCGAGCGCTAGGCACTAATCCTGGTTGACGAGGAACCGCGAATTTTTCTTTATAAGGAGAGTGAATAATACCGATAGGTTCAATGCTATAAGCCATCAAATTAAGCCAATTATAAGCTGAAAATAATTCTATAATATAACATAAAAAAAGAGCAGGCGATGAGGCCTACTCTTGATAGCAGTATAGCTAATCGTTGTGATTACCAGCCTTTAACGGCACCGCCATTGAAGATGGTTTGGGCTGAATTATAGACATCGTCTGATTGGTAAGCCTGAATGAACTTTTGGACATTTTCGGCTTTGACGTTGTCTTCACGCGCCACGATAATATTGACATAAGGTGATTGTTTATCTTCAACAAACACGCCGTCTTTTTCTGGGGTTAGATTTAAGCTACTCGCATAAGTAGTATTAATAATCGCTAAGGCAACATCATCTAATGAACGCGGCAGTTGTGCTGCTTCTAATTCAACGATTTTGAGGTTTTTAGGATTGTTAACAATATCTAATACCGTTGCCGTCAAACCCGCATCTGGTTTGAGAGTAATTAAACCTTGTTGCTGTAATAATAATAATGAACGGCCAAGGTTAGTCGGATCATTGGGAACCGAAATTTGATCGCCATCTTTTAATTCATCAACCGATTTAATTTTATTCGAGTAGCCTGCAATAGGGTAAACGAAGGTATTCCCAGCAATCGCAAATTTATAACCACGATCTTTAATTTGTTGCTCAAGATAAGGTTTGTGTTGAAAAGCGTTAGCGTCAATAGAGCCTTCAGCTAATGCAGCATTGGGTGACACGTAATCAGTAAAGGTGACTAATTCAACATCAAGTCCATATTTATCTTTGGCTTGTTTAGCTGCAACTTCTGCAACTTGTTCTTCTGCGCCAGCCATAACGCCAATTTTCACTTTATTGTTATCAACAACGGGTGTTTCTTGATCACTACAACCCGTCAGCGTGATAGCAGCAGCGACGCCAGCAATGGCAAAAAGATGTTTAAGATTGAACGCCATAGTATTTCTCCTTAAATGGGCTTTCCCTAATGATGTAATTATAAATAACGACTTGCGTTATTAGCGATGATCAACACGTTTAACTAAGTGATCACCAATAGATTGAATAAGTTGTACTAAAATAACTAACATGATGACGGTGATTGCCATAACTGTGCCATCAAAGCGTTGATAGCCGTAACGAATACCGACATCGCCTAAACCGCCGCCACCAACAGTGCCTGCCATTGCGGAATAACTGATTAAGGTTACTAAGGTAATAGTGACAGCATTAATAATTCCAGGTAGTGCCTCTGGTAGCAGTACTTTGGTAATGATCTGCATTGGGGTAGCGCCCATTGCTTGTGCAGCTTCAATTAATCCCGCAGGAATTTCTAGTAATGCTCCTTCAACGAGACGAGCAATAAAAGGAATCGCACCCACCGTCAGTGGCACAATAGCAGCAGCTGTTCCGATTGAACTGCCAACTACAAACCGAGTAAAAGGAATAATCGCGACTAATAAAATAATGAAAGGGATCGAACGGCCGATATTGACCACAATGCCAAGTACTTTATTTAAAATTGGGTTTTGCCATAAACCATTTTTCTTAGTTAGGTGCAGTGCAACGCCAAGTGGAATACCGATGAGAAAACCAATCAAACCTGAAACTAACACCATGGTTAATGTTTGTCCCAGCGCATCGATAAGTAATTCAGTGAGGCGTTGATTGCTCTGCCACCATGTTGTTATTGAATCAAGCGACATAACCTAGCACCTCAACATTTAATTTATGATCACGTAAAAAAGTAATTGCATCATCAATAGCGGTTTGAGTACCAAAGAACTCCGCTAGCATCAGCCCAAATTTAACCCCGCCGGCATAATCCATATCAGAACTTAGAATACTGATGTCTAGGTTAAATTCACGTGCCACTTGGCTAATTAAAGGTGCATCCACAGAGTCACCAGTAAATTCGAGTCGAATTAATGGGTAGCTTCCCTTTATAGGAGTTGGGGTCATGCGTAATTGATAATCTTCAGGGATAGATAAATCTAATGTTGAGCGAATAAATGCTTTCGCTAACTCTGTTTTAGGGTGTGCAAAAATATCGCCGACTAGGCCTTGTTCAACCAACTCACCATCACCGATGATCGCAACTTGATGACAAATACGTTTAACTACATCCATTTCATGAGTGATTAATAAAATAGTTAAATTAAGTTGCTGATTAATCTTACGTAATAAAGTTAGGATTGATTGTGTTGTTGCTGGATCGAGGGCGCTGGTGGCCTCATCACATAGGAGTACTTTTGGATCAGAAGCTAAAGCGCGTGCAATAGCCACCCGTTGTTTTTGACCACCACTTAAATTTGAAGGGTAACTATTACGTTTATCTTCTAAACCTACGAGTGATAGCAATTCAGTCACTTTAGTCTTTATTGCTTGTTCTGAAGCGCCAGCAAGTTCTAACGGTAATGCAATATTGGCAAATACGGTGCGAGACGAGAGTAAATTAAAATGTTGGAAAATCATGCCAATTTTACGACGAGCTAAGGTTAAGTCTCTGGATGCTAGCTGTGTTAAATCAATACCATCAACGATGACATTACCTGAGGTTGGCTTTTCTAATAAATTCACACAACGGATTAGGGTGCTTTTCCCTGCTCCTGATGAACCAATCACGCCAAAAATCGTTCCTTGTTCAATGGTGAGATTAATATCTTTTAGCGCATTTATCGCTTTCTCACCTTGATAGAACACTTTGTTGACTTGCTTTATTTCTATCATTGAACTTCCTGATTCTTAGATGAAATGATTATATGAGAGTGATGTTATATTGCATTTATTGTTAAATATTAGTTATTGTAGTTAAATCATCTTAACCACTGTTAAACTGATGCTATGGTGAATCGGTTTTTAAGTCAATAGCTATTTTTACGTCTAGACGTCTAAATGGATATTATGATTTATAATATCGTCTGCTGTAATCATGATCATCTTCACAAGCGTGATAACTAATACTTTTCGATGTCAACTCGTGACATAATCAGCATAATATCTAATTTTTGAGGGCTTTCTTGTGGCCAAACCTGCTGTCTTTATTGATCGTGATGGCGTAATAAACGTTGATCGTGGCTATGTACATACTGTTGATGATTTTGAATACATTGATGGTGTTTTTGGTGCATGTAAAAAATTCAAAGAAATGGGTTACTTACTTGTTTTAGTCACTAATCAATCAGGCATTGCTCGTGGTTTCTTTAGTGAAGACGAGTTTATTACTTTGACGGAATGGATGGATTGGAATTTCGAAGATCAAGGTATTGAACTTGATGGTATTTATTATTGCCCACACCATGCAACAGAGGGTAAGGGTGAATATTTACAAGATTGTGATTGCCGTAAACCTAATCCAGGTATGTTGCTATCAGCTGAGAGTCATTTAGATATTGATATGTCAAAATCTGTGATGATTGGCGATAAAGCGGATGACATGAAAGCAGCAATAGCTGCTGGTGTCGCTTTAAAAGTGTTAGTACGTACAGGTAAAGCGATTACTGAAGAAGGTGAAGCTTTAGCTGATGCTGTTTTTGACGGCATTAAAAATGTTCCAATATGGCTAGCAGAACAAGCATAATTGTAACGCTATATAAAGAGCAGTAGTTATACTGCTGCTCCTATAATTGTAGTGATAGCTAATAATATCAGTAAGACTGATAATTTATTAAGGCTACTATATATAGTGTACAACTCACTACGACTACAATCTTCCCACCTTAGTTTTACCTTCAAAATCACCTCTTAAATACTATTGATCTTTTTAGATAGAGTCATCAATCCGTAAATTTAAATATAATGATGTTTAATAGTTAACTATTTTCACTGGTAGTGAAGCAATTCGTTCATCAATTATTGTTAAACATGGTTGAAAAATAGATAAAACAACCACGGTTGCTTTAAAAATAATCAGTTGATTGAATTGGTGTAAAAAAACTATTGTCAGCATCAAAAATCTCCCTATAATGCGACCTCACTGACACGGACAACGGCGCAAGCGGTTACCGAAAGTCAGTACGTTCTTTAACAATTTGACCATGCAATCTGTGTGGGCACTCACTGAATAGTTAAGTCGAAAGATTTATCAATAAACTGAGTGACCAAAACAAAATGACGCAAGTTATTTTGGCACAGTTATTTAATTATCATTTTTTAAATGATAAAAAGCTTTAATTTACATTCTTTATTTATAAAGAAAAGGTATTTAAAGTCAGTATTTATTGAGCCGGTCGAAAGACCAACAAAACTTTAATTGAAGAGTTTGATCATGGCTCAGATTGAACGCTGGCGGCAGGCCTAACA
>NZ_PYON01000031.1 GCF_003026355.1 Photobacterium kishitanii
GCCAGGCTTCAAATTGCTTAAATGCTGAATAGACACTGCGGAGTGGTAGTTCAGTTGGTTAGAATACCGGCCTGTCACGCCGGGGGTCGCGGGTTCGAGTCCCGTCCACTCCGCCATTATTAAAGAGACCTGAATCTAACGATTCAGGTTTTTTTTCGTCTGTAGAAAATGATTATGTTACGTGGTAGTTCAGTTGGTTAGGCTCTTTATTGGGAACCTTAGCGGCCTGTCATGTCGGGGGGCGTGCTGATGTTCGGAATGGTAAGTCCCGTCCACTCCGCCATTATTAAAGAGACCTGAATCTAATGATTCAGGTTTTTTTTCGTCTGTAGAAAATGGTAATGATAGCACAGGCTATCATCCGTCATCTCGAAAGGGAGGCACGAGCTATCCGTGCTCTGCTCATCACGTGTTTGAGCATTAAAGAAACCAATAAAAAAGCAGCTAAAACAATAACTCTACAACGTGCTAATAATAGATTCCCTATCTCGTTCGTAACCTCACTGTAGGGAATGACGGCAGAGGATTAAGTCATAAGTTAGTTTTGATTAGGAAGCTTAGCAGCCTCCACGGTTATTATGTGATAGAAAAAGGGCGCGCTGATGCTTTGGTTGTCATATTAGATATGGCAAGTCCCGTCCACTTCATATTATTAAAGAGACCTGAATCTAACGATTCAGGTTTTTTTCGTCTGTAGAAAATGGTAATGATAGCGCAGGCTATCATCCGTCATCTCGAAAGGGAGGCACGAGCTATCCGTGCTCTGCTCATCACGTATTTGAGCATTAAAGAAACCAATAAAAAAGCAGCTAAAACAATAACTCTACAATGTGCTAATAATAGATTCCCTATCTCGTTCGTAACCTCACTGTAGGGAATGACGGCAGAGGGCTTAAATTTAGCCATAAACTTGTTGTGCTTTATGGCTCGTTACTCTGAGATGTCGTTATTTGTTGGATATCAATCAATATTATTATATCGAAAATAGCTTTTAGGTTTAGGTGCACCAAAAGCTGTACAAACTGAACACTCTTTAATTATCAGTTAGATAGTGATGTGATTTTATTCGGCCTACGGTGTATTAAAAAGGTGGTTATGTTTTTGATGATCATGGCTTTTAAAGCTGTACATTGCCAGAGGTGTAGCATGTGCGTTAATAACCTCTCGATTTTGATTTGGCAGTGTTAGAATAAGCCATTGATCTAAGTGCCCGTATATGAAGGACAAAGTGATGAGCAGTTTGAATAATGAAAATAATCATGCTGAGAATGATCAGCTGACTGAAATTGCTATTGCCTATTATCAAGAAGGTGCAACTCAGGAAGAAATATCACAACGTTTTGGCATGTCTCGTGCCAAAATTGGTCGTTTACTTCGTCGCGCACGCGATGAAGGGGTGGTTGAGATCACCGTTAAATATCATCCGGTATTTAGTGAAAAGTTAGAACAGCAATTAATTGAGCGGTTTAATCTAAAACGGGCGTTGATTGCATTAGATCAACCTGATGATGAATCTCAACGTCAACAGGTGGCGAGCCTTGTCTCTGGCTATCTTGCTGCGACATTATCTGATGATATGGTGGTAGCTGTTGGGCAAGGGCGAAATATTGCTTCAATTGCCAATCATGTTGGAGTTGTACCACATCGGAACTGCCGTTTTGTGTGTGGTATTGGTGGTACTCACCGTTCTGGCAATGCTATTAATGCCGATCATATTTGTCGTCAATTAGCTAAAAAATATGATGGTATCAGTGAAACGCTATATGCCCCGGCTTATGTTGAAGATATTATTGTTAAAGAAGCATTCATGAAAAATGGCACTGTTAAGGAAACGTTGGATCGCGCTCGTCGCGCTGATGTTGCTTTAGTGGGAGTTGGTGATATGAATGAAAATAGTCATATGGTGAAGTTAGGCTGGTTCACTCCTCAAGAGATAGTAGAAGCACGTATTCGTAAAGGTGTTGTCGGTGATATTGCGGGTTATGATTTTTTTGATAGCCAAGGTAAACAAGCGGATACCATGATGAGTGATCGAGTGATTGGTTTAACCATGGATGAACTACGTCATATTCCAACAGTAGTGGTCACTGCTGCAGAAAATAGTAAAGCATTAGCCTTATTAGGTGCGCTGCGATCTGGGGTTGTCGATGTGCTTGCGACCAGTGTTAGTAATGCTTTAACGATTCTAAATCTTGATCAGCAGATGAAATAGATGGTTATTTAGACAATTGATCTATAAAAGAAACCGCTATCTTAATCAATGCTAGATAGCGGTTGCAGAATATACCTTAAAGCAATAAAATACATTTTCTATATAAAGGAAGAACGTCGTATCCGGTGATGCGTCCGGATTTCAAATCCGGGTAGGGCTGCCAGCAGTCCTGGGTAGGTTCGACTCCTATGTTCTTCCGCCACTTCTCTGTTTATTCTTGCTGTAATAAATCCTGATCTTTTAATTCGCGATAATTAAATTTACGTTTAGTAAAACCAATCTTGTCAAAATATTCTAATAATTGAATTGCAACTTTACGACCTAGCTGACTGATATTTCTAAATTCAGCCGTTTCTAGTTTTTGATGTTGAGCGGTATGTTGACGTACCTCAGTTGCCATTTGTACTAGATATTGATGTGTTACATAACGATCTTTAACGATAGCGGCAACATAGCTTAATTGCGCAAGTTTATAGTTTAATTTGCGAATATCATTTTCATCTTCACCAATTTCAGCAGCAAGATCACGTACCCACCATGGTTGGGGATCACTAATCATCAGTTGTTCTATTTGCTGCCACCATTGTTGCTCAGTTGCGGTGAGCTGTAACTTATGCTCGGCTAAGTGCAACCAACCTCGAGTATTTGCTAACAGTTGTTGATTGAGCAATTGGGTGATAATTGCATTAAAGATAATTTGGGGCTGATTCAGCGCCGTCATTCGATATAGACGATCTTTACCAACACCAAGGTTATCTTGAGCTTGCTGATGATACTGCTTTAAGGTGGTGATAATGTGCTGCTGTAGCGCCTGCTGATAGCTGTTATAACAAAGGTAATCGCCATATTGGTTGATGGTCGTATTCGTGACTAATAGCTGGCTAATAACATCAGCTTGACACTGATGTTGTTCGATCAATTGTTGGTGTGATTGGGGCGCATGCTGGAGCTTAAACTCAATGATATCACTGAGTGTATTTAACCCTGCGCGTTGATTGAGGTATTCAAGTCGCTGCGGTTTACGTTTGCCACGATTCGGTGGGAGTAGATCAATAACAATTGCGCTGCCAAGGTTGGTTTTTTGAGCCGGATCGCGCAGTAATAAGCGATCTTGTTCGGTTAAACACAATGGCGTATCAAATGTGATTTCCGCAAGTGCGCTATCGCCACTCGCTAATTGATTATCTTCTAATAATGCAATACGGCCAGTGGTGTGGGTAGCCGCATGGAAAACTTGAATGTTTTGCCAGTGCTTAATGGGTTGATTAGCGTTTAATTTAACCGTGACTCGAGTGATTATTTCCGTTGGCGCAGTGTGTAATAACCAATCACCGCGTTTTAACTGTGCTTTATCAATATCACCGCTAATATTAAGCGCTACCCGTTGATTTGCTGTTGCAAATTCAGCTGATTTACCTTGAGCATGGATACTCTTTACTCGCACAATATGAGCTTGGCTATGGCCTTTTTTAAGGTTGCTATGGCTGACTAAACACAGGCTATCACCGATATTAATCTGACCATTTAAAGCGGTTCCTGTTACCACTAAACCTGAGCCTTTAACATGAAACGCGCGGTCAATAGCAAGTTTAAAATTAAGCGTGTTATCGTGCTGCTGTTCATTGTCTGCAAGTTCAATTAGATGTTGTTTGAGATCATCAATACCCTCATTGGTGACGGCTGAACAATGAAAGATCGTCGCTTGAGTAAACCCATATTGAACTAATAACTGGCTTAATTTAGCTTCGAGTTGCTGCTGTTGCTCAAAGGTAGTGAGATCTGATTTGGTGATCACCACCGTTAAGCTATCCATGGCTAATAAGCGCAGAATAGTTAGGTGTTCATGGCTTTGAGGCATCATGCCTTCATCACCAGCAACAATTAGCATTGCGTGGTGCGCGGTGCCTACGCCCGCGAGCATATTGGATAGGAACTTTTCATGGCCTGGTACATCAATAAAACCTAAGGTTTGGTGCTGATTAGATTTTGTTGAGTGATAAGCCATAAAAGCATAGCCTAAATCAATAGTGAGCCCGCGTTGTTGCTCTTCTGGCAGTCGATCGGCATTGATCCCAGTAAGGGCATGTAATAGTTTGGTTTTACCATGATCGACATGGCCAGCTGTAGCAATAATCATAGCGTTACTCTAAAGCGTTATTGAGCGAGGGGCAGTAAAAAAGGATTAAAGCCGCTGCGATAGAATTCCATTTGGCTAAGTTTTTGATCAAGCACTAGTGTCGCAAGATCATCAGCGATAGGATCTAATTGTGGATTCTTCTCTAGTACCAACATTTTTAAGTAGCTTTGACAATGACTGCACGTTTCAGCACGAACGCTATCTTCTAGTGATTCACTTTGAAGTTGAATATTTTCGCCATCACCACATTGAGTGCATTCTGCACGTAATCGGTGCCATTGCGCTTCACATTGGCTGCAATGCAGGTAACGATGACCACTGCCTTGGATTAAACTTGCGGCAGGTGCGCCACCACAAAGAGGGCAATGTGATTGTTTGGCATTCGCTTCTGGTTGCCATTCTAGTTTGGTATTCGCTACGATTAAGCTCATTAACGTATTAATACAACCCCAAAGGATTATAGCGATATCAGCGGGTACGCGTTCAGCTTGATTTTGCTGTAAAGCATGAAAGTAATGCTGCAATGTTTGTTGATCAATTTGGCTAATATTATCGATAACCTTAACGATATCATCGCTAACAACAGGACGCAGTGCAGAGGTTAGCTGGGTTAGCATTGGGTCTAAAATTGCTTGCCAAGTACCATCAATTTCAACTGGCCATGTTAGTGTTTTCGTTTGTAATTGCTGCTGTACTGCGCTATTAAAAGTATCAACTAAATGCAGTTGTTGCTGCACTATTTGTCCAGCTAATAACAGGTAATCTGCCATAAAAGAATCTTGTGCCAACTGACGTAAACGTGCTGCGCGGGCATGAAAAATGGTGGCGGGATCACCAATAATTAGCGGACTAAAGCCATCACTTTTTTGTTTAATTATGGTGTCTTTATCTAAAATTTTAACGCTCATACAGATATCCAATTATAAGAATACCAACCACGGTAAACCGAGGTTGGTATAGAAATAAAGAACGGATAAACAGCGAGGCTTATCCGTTCTAGAGCTATGTTATTAGTGTTGGTCTTTGTTGTCAGATAGAGAACGGAACCAACGTGGGTGATGTTTCTTTGCCCAAGCGGGAGAAACCTTACCTTCTAACATGCCGTCAATAGAGCCTTTTACCCAATACGCCATGTAGGCATGGATAATTAAACTTAAGGCAAATACTAAGGCGGTGACTGAGTGAACAATCAATGCAATACGGATAATATCAATACTGAAGTAAGCCGAAAAGTAAGCACGCCATGCGATTAAACCAGTGATCAGTAAAATGAGGCCACAGGCAATAAACTGACGCAGAAGCATTTTTTGACCAGCGTTATATTGACCAGCTTCCGGTACATTTTCTTCGTTTTCAGTTAGTACATCTTTTACTTTTAGCATCCATTGGAGATCACCTTTTTCAAAGTGGTTATGGCTCCAATAACGGATCACAAGGAAAAATAAACCTACTGTCATCACAATTGCACCGAACGGGTGCAAAATACGAGCAAGTTGTGGTGTACCGTAGACATAGCTAAGGAAGTGCAATGGTGCAAACATAAAAGATAGTCCAGACAATAAAGTCCAGATACCTGTTAACGCAACAGTCCAATGCACAACACGATCTAAAGGCTTATGACGTAAAATTGTTTGGTTCAAACTCATTTCTCATCCCCTTCATCTTCAGCAACACGACTACGACCAACAGTTACACGGTGGATAGCAGCAAGTGCTAACGTACCGACTAAACCTGCTGCAGCTAGTGGCTTAAGATCGTCTTTCCATAATTTCACTGTTTCGCTGATTTTAGGATCTTTAGGGAGATCGTAACGCTCAGGATCAGTGACATCGTGTAGAACATAAATCACATGCGTACCGCCAACACCTTGTGGGTTGTAGATACCTGCTTTTTTATGGCCTTTGGCTTGTAGTGCCGTAACACGTTGGTTGGCATACTCAAGAATTTCTTCACGAGGGCCAAAACGTAGTGCGCCTGTTGGACAGGTTTTAGCACATGAAGGCACTTGACCTGCCTGAAGACGATCAAGACATAAGGTACATTTGTAAACGCGGTTATCAACTGGGTTCATACGCGGAATATCAAATGGGCAGCCTGCGATACAGTAACCGCAACCGACACATTTTTCCGAGTTGAAATCGACTACACCGTTTTCATATTGCACGATAGCGCCAGGTTCTGGACAAGCTTTTAAACAGCCTGGATCAGAACAGTGCATGCAGCTATGTTTGCTAAATAGCCACTTGAATTTATTATCTTCTTCAATTTCTTTGAAGTGGATAGTGGTCCAAGTTTCAGCGGTCGTATTCGGCGGATTTTGGTAAGAACCTTCAAAGGTACCTACTTTACCGCGTAAGTTGTTCCACTCACTACAGGCATCCATACAGCCTTTACAGCCGGTACAGCATGTTACATCGATTAACTTTGTTACCTGAATTTGACGCTCACGCGCATCAGGAGATGGAGTAATCGACGATGTAGCAGAACTACGAATAATATTCTGTGATTCCATACCCATGGCTTACTTCACCTTCTCTACGTTAACCAAAAATGCCTTGTATTCAGGCGTTTGTGAGTTAGCATCACCGACACATGGCGATAACGTATTCGCAAGGTAACCCGGCTTAGTATCGCCTTCGTAGCCCCAGTGAATCGGAATACCGACAGTGTGAACTGCTTGGCCGTTAACATGTAGTGGCGTAATACGCTTCGATACATAAGCTTTAGCTACAATAGCGCCACGCTTAGATGTCACACGTACCATGTCAGCATTGTTAATACCACGCTCCTTCGCTAAACCTTCGCCAATTTCTACAAATTGTTCAGGTTGTAGTACAGCATTGAAGTGAGAGTGACTTGTCCAGGTATGGAAGTGCTCAGTCAGACGATAAGTGGTCCCCACGAATGGGTAGTCCTCTTTCGTACCTAGTTGAGCTGCATCATCTTTGAACAAACGTGCCGCTGGGTTTGAAATCACATTTTTATGTAATGGATTGGTACCAATCGGTGTTTCAAACGGTTCGTAGTGCTCAGGGAACGGACCTTCAGCCATTTTATCAAGTGCGAACAGACGACCAACGCCTTCTGGTTGCATGATAAATGGACCAGCATTGCTTGATGGTGGCAATTTAGCGTTAAAGTCAGGCACATCAGGGCCGACCCACTTGCTACCATTCCATTCAACCAAGATACGTGATTTATCCCATGGTGTGCCGTCTGGACGTGTTGATGCACGGTTGTACAATACACGACGGTTTGCAGGCCATGACCATGCCCAGTTAGGTGCAATACCTAAACCAGATGGATCGCTGTTATCACGACGTGCTGTTTGGTTACCCGCTTCTGTCCAACTACCAGTGTATAACCAACAAGCTGCATTGGTTGAACCATCAGCCTTTAGTTTACTAAAGCTAGATAGCTGCTTACCGTTAGCATCTTTACCGTTAAGTTCTTGCGCTAACTCTTTAGTATTTGGCGCTGAAGGGATCGCATAGTTCCAATCAAGTGCTAGGATCGGATCAGGGTATGTACCGCCATGTTGTTGATACATATCGCGCATCTTCAAGAAGATACCGGCTAAGATCTCTGCATCACCCTTAGCTTCTCCTGGCATGTCAGCAGCTTTCCAGTGCCATTGTAACCAACGTGCTGAACTTACGATGGTGCCATCTTCTTCAGCAAAACAAGCACAAGGTAAACGGAACACTTCAGTGTTAATGCTTGCGGTATCAACTTCATTAACGTTAGGTTTATTCTGCCAGAACGTAGAAGTCTCAGTTGCAAGAGGATCAACAACCACTAAGTATTTAAGCTTAGATAGTGCATCCAATGTTTTTTGCTTGTTAGACATAGAAGCAACAGGGTTGAAACCTTGACAGATATAGCCATTCATTTCGCCTTTGTTCATCATTTCGAACACGCGCAACATGTCATAGCCTTGATCCCACTTCGGCATCATATCGTAACCAAAGTTATTTTCAGCGGTTGCATTTTTGCCGTAGAAAGACTTTAGTAATGACACGAAGAATGCTGGGTAGTGCTGCCAGTAGTTGGTTTGATCCGCTTCAAGTGCCACTGGTGTGTGGTGCTTAAGGTGAGCGGCTAAATCAACATCTTTATCCGATGGTAGTTTTAAGTAACCCGGTAAACTTTGTGCTAACAAGCCAAGGTCAGTAATACCTTGAATGTTAGAGTGACCACGTAAGGCATTAACACCGCCGCCAGCCACGCCCATGTTACCTAGTAGTAACTGGATCATTGCCATACAACGGATGTTTTCAGCGCCTTTAGAGTGCTGAGTCCAGCCTGTAGCATATAAGATAGTCGCAACGCGGTTATCCGCAGCTGTGCTACCTAGTGCTTTACAGACGTGATCAAACATATCAACAGGTGTACCTGTGATATTTGAAACAACGTCAGGTGTATAACGGGCAACGTGATCTTTAAGTAGGTTCCATACACAGCGAGGATGTTGTAGTGATTCATCCTTTAGCGCATAACCTTGATCGTCAAGTTGGTAGAACCAGCTGCTGCGATCGTACTGACGTTTCTCGGCGTCATAGCCAGAGAATAGACCATCGTGGAACGCGTAATCATCACGTACGATAAAGCTAGCGTTAGTGTATGCTTTAACATACTCATGATTCACTTGACTGCTAGCGATTAGGTAGCGAATAGCACCTAATAAGAAAGCAATATCGGCACCTGAACGGATCGGTGCATAGTGATCAGCGACTGCTGCTGTACGCGTGAAACGTGGATCAACCACAATGATTTCAGCGTTGTTATTTTTTTGAGCTTCAATCGCCCAGCGGAAGCCTACAGGGTGTGCTTCTGCTGCGTTACCGCCCATAACAAGAATAAGGTTGGCATTTTTGATATCAACCCAGTTGTTGGTCATCGCGCCGCGGCCAAATGTTGGAGCAAGACTTGCTACCGTTGGGCCGTGTCAAATACGCGCTTGAGTGTCTACAGGAACCATACCCAAACCACGGGCAAATTTCTGAGTTAACCAACCATTTTCATTACTTTCCGCTGAGGCACAAAGCATGCCTGTTGTTAGCCAGCGGTTTACTATGGTGCCTTCATCATTGGTTTTTACCAAGTTAGCATCACGGTCTTGTTTCATTAGTTTAGCGATACGGCTAAATGCTTCGTCCCATGTTAGACGTTGCCATTTATCTGAGCCTGGAGCGCGGTATTCTGGGAATTTCAAACGTTGTTCGCTGTTAACAAAACCAGCTAGGCCCGCACCTTTAGGACATAATGCACCACGGCTTACTGGATGATCAGGATCCCCCTCAACGTGGAACACTTTTTGTTTAATATTACCGCCAGTAGCACCAGTGCTATACAGTAATGTGCCACAGCCCACTGAACAATAAGAACAGGTATTACGTGTTTCTTTGGCTGCAGTTAATTTGAACTCACGAGCTTGTGCCCATGCTTTTTGCGGTATTGTGGCAAGGGAAGCAATTGTAGTTGTTGCTACAGCCCCTGCGCACAATTTAAATAATTGACGTCTACTTATATTCAATCTAAAAAGACCTTATTAGAAATAAAGAAGAGGGTGAAATTTACGAGGTTATTATATGGGTGAATATAATGTCGTCAAATATTGCTATTAGGTAAGGTTCTTTGAAAATTAGAATAAAAAATTAAATAATATATATATATATTTAAATATCATTAATAACTCATGATGTAGTTATCATACTTTAAAGCAAAAAAGAGGTAATTACGGCTGAGTGATAATTGTTTGCATTTGTAGTTGTGGTGGTTTTACTATATTTACTCATGTTTTGTCTTTAATAGTAAATATATTTATATAATACGTTGTAGGTGGTGATTTTATTATTAACTTAAAGTTAAACGTTGCAATAATTAGTTGGTTAATTTTTTTTTGTTAACTAATGATAAATTAATTTTCAAGTAATAATAACTAATATTTCAATATTCCCTTTTTAATCATGATGTTAGTTTTTTGCTTTTTTTGTTTTCAATCTGTACCTTTATATATTTAAATATAGTACTAATAACAGGTTATTTTATTTAAAAGTAAAATAGACATGAGGGTTTAACTTTTAATGCAATTAAGTGAAATCTTAAATGTCAAATATGATATATTTTGGTGTTTATTTAACATACAATGTTGAATAGATGATGTTAATAACGGTTTGTTTTTTTATAAAATATTATTTTTTTATAATTGTGAACAGTTAATATCATCAGTTAAAGAATAAAGTTGTTGCGTTATTTGTTGTTTATTGTGATTGGATAATTAATAATTTAATTTAAATGATAACAGTAAAATAATAATAGTTATATTTTAGTTACTATGATGTGTGCTCGATATTAGCGTAAATAGCTCTGTTTTATTGGTGGCTGAATTTTGCATCGTTAAACAGTTGCGTTATCATTATGATTACCGATGAGAGAAAGGAAGAGTAATGTATTTAGGGAAGATAATCACGGGCTTGATACTCATTTGTATGAGCCAGGCTGTGATGGCGACAGCGTGGGAAAAAGTAACACAACCAAGTAGTGGCGATTCAAGTTCGATTGGTTCGTATGCTAATGGCTGTCTTGCCGGTGGTGAAGATTTACCACTTCAAGGTGATGGCTATCAAGTGATACGTTCTGAGCGTGAGCGTTATTATGGCCACAGTGAAATGATTGTTTTTTTACAGCAATTGATGAAGCAATCACAGCAACTAAAAATTGGTAATGTGCTGGTGGGCGATATTGCAATGCCACGTGGTGGACGCTTCTCGTCAGGCCATGCAAGTCACCAAACAGGGTTAGATGCTGATATTTGGTTACGGATACCGGAAAAGCCATTATCACAGCAAGAACTAAAAACAGTTGCTGCACTGCCAATGGTTGATGTGAAAAATTACCAGATCATTGAGAAGAATTGGAGCTCTAAGCAAGCACAGCTTATTCAGTTAGCGGCAAGTGATGATCGAGTAGCGCGGATCTTTGTTCATCCAGTGATCAAACAACAGTTATGTAAAACCGAATGGAAACAGCGTGATTGGTTAAGTAAAGTGCGACCTTGGTTTGGTCATTATTATCACTTTCATGTGCGTTTAAATTGTCCAGAAGGCAGTACTACTTGTGAGCCACAAACGCCGCCGCCAGCAGGTGATGGTTGTGGAACTGAGCTTGCATCGTGGGCGCCAAATTATAAAGCGCCAGTAACCACAAAGCCGATTAGCGATGTTAAGCCAAAGCCAAAACCAGTAAAAGTATTACCACCAATGTGTGCGGTGGTTTTGAAAAACTAGTATTGATTGACATTTATATTGATTAAATAAAAAAGCGCCGCACAGTTAACTGAGTGGCGCTTTTTTTATACGGTTTATTATTGGAAACTAAGCAAGGCCTTGCAGGGTGACAAACTTTTCAAGTAGTTCATCGTCTGACTCAATATGCTCAGGATCAGTAATAATGCAATTGGTAATAGGACAAACTGACTGGCAGGTTGGCTTATCATAGTGCCCTTTACATTCTGTGCAGCGATCAGGATTAATTTCGTAAAACTCATCCCCCATAGTGATTGCCTCATTTGGGCATTCAGGATCACACATGTCACAGTTAATGCATTTAGTTGTAATGAGCAGTGCCATAATGCTTATTTACCGTCTTTAGGTGCGTGTGGATTACGGGTATCTTCACCGTTACCTAAGTTACGCATTAATAGACCAAAATCTAGATCCATATCAGAAGGCATTGGAATAAACACAAAATGGCCATTGCCTTTAGCATCGTCAATGATTTCTGATTTACGGTTTTCCATGGTTTCAAGTTTGAAAATAACGTTACCTTTTGGCGTCATTACTTCAAGGCTATCGCCAACAATAAATTTGTTTTTTACTTCAACTTCAGCTAAGTCGCCACGGCGTACGCCAGTGAACTCGCCCACAAATTGTTGGGTATCTGAAATTGAGTAACCGTAGTCATAATTTTGGTAAGCATCATGCGTGTGGCGACGAAGGAAGCCTTCGGTATAACCACGGTGTGCTAGGCTTTCTAATGTACCAAGTAATGAATCATCAAATGGCTTGCCCGCAACCGCATCATCAATTGCTTTACGGTAAACTTGCGCAGTACGTGCACAGTAATAGAAAGACTTAGTACGGCCTTCAATTTTTAGTGAGTGCACTCCCATTTTGGTTAGGCGCTCAACATGTTGTACGGCACGAAGATCTTTAGAGTTCATGATGTAAGTACCATGCTCATCTTCAAATGCTGCCATTTTTTCTTCAGGGCGATGAGATTCGCTTAGCAATACAACATCGTCAATTGGCTTACCCAGTCCTAGAGTATTGTCTGGACGTGACTCAACTTCTTGAATCTGAATTGCGTCTTGGGTTTCAACAATTTGACCAGCATCGTTTTCGACTGCTTTTTCTACTTTGTATTCCCAACGGCATGAGTTCGTGCATGTACCTTGATTAGGATCGCGTTTGTTGATGTAGCCAGATAACAGACAACGACCAGAGTAAGCCATGCAAAGCGCACCGTGGACAAAGATTTCTAGTTCAGTATCTGGGCAGTGCTCACGAATTTCTTCGATTTCTTCTAATGATAGCTCACGAGAAAGAATGACACGCTCAACGCCTTGGCTCGCCCAGAATTTAACGGTTGCCCAGTTAACGGCATTAGCTTGCACTGACAGATGAATTACTACCTCAGGAAATGCTTCACGAACCATCATGATCAAACCAGGATCTGACATGATAAGTGCATCAGGACCCATATCTACAATCGGCTTTAAATCACGAATGAACGTTTTAAGCTTTGAGTTATGCGGTTGAATATTACAAACCACATACAGCTTTTTACCTTGTGCGTGAGCTTCATCGATACCAATTTTAAGGTTGTCGTGATTGAATTCATTGTTACGAACACGAAGGCTGTAACGTGGTTGGCCTGCATAAACAGCATCTGCACCATAGGCAAATGCGTAACGCATATTTTTAAGGCTACCGGCTGGAGATAGTAATTCTGGTTTAAACATTGCTCAGTTCTCTATAGATGTCTGATTCCAAATCAGCCTATAACACCTTGTGTTATAGGGAGGAGGCGAGATTCTACGTTTTTCATTACCATATTGCCAATTTTCTTAAAAATAATTGGCAATGAAAAATCAACACTATTATAGAAGGAGGTATATATTTAATTGGCATTATTTAATTAATTTAGATATCTGCACCTTTAAATACATACTTATTGTGCATTAAGTACATGATTTATATTTTAGTGCACTATATGCAGGCGGTTAGCACAATATTGTCACTAATGAGTGACAGCATACATTAAAGAAGGTAGTTATGATCGGTCACGATATAAGTGGGTTAGTGATCCACGTATTTTCAACATTCGGTAATATGATATGGCAAATTTTCTGGCCGTTAGCGTTTGGCCTCATACTATCGTCATGGATTCGTAATTTTATTCCAGTATCAAGTGTGGTTAAACACCTTGGTAAAACTACTCCTGTGAGCCTTGGTTTTACTACTTTTTTAGGGATGGTATCGTCATCGTGTTCTTATGCCGCCGCATCGTTATCACATACTTTATTAGTTAAAAAATCAACTGTCGCTAATGCAATGGCATTTTTAGTTTCAAGCACTAACTTGATTGTCGAGATGTTTATTGTCTTAGTTGCATTAATGGGCTGGACGTTTTTATGGGGGGAAGTGATTGGTGGCTTGATTCTGATCGTTACGGTTGGATTTTTATTTAGCCGCTTTTTCCCTAAAGATGTCGAACAAGAAATGCGCCAACATTTAGAGGATGCTCAACCTCAGAAAGCCAGCTGTGGTATGGATATGTCTGAAATGAGCGGTGATCACAGTGATTGCGGTATGGATATGTCAAAGATGAAGTCTGATGACAGTGATTGCGACATGGATATGTCAAAGATAAAGTCTGATGACAGTGATTGCGGCATGGATATGTCAAAGATGAAGTCCGATGACAGTGATTGCGGTATGGACATGTCAAAGATGAAGTCCGATGACAGTGATTGCGGCATGAACATGTCAAAGATGAAGTCTGATGACAGCGATTGCGGCATGGACATGTCAAAGATGAAGTCTGATGACAGTGACTGCGGCATGGATATGTCAAAGATGAAGTCTGACGACAGTGATTGTGGCATGGATATGTCAAGCATGAAACAAATGGATCATAAAATGGATATGGCGCCAGAGCCTAGTTCAGATTTTATGACTAAAGTGACTAAATCAGCAGGTTTCTTCCAAATGGATATTGCCATGATTGGTAAAGAGATCCTGATTGGGGTGGTGGTTTCTTCGCTTCTAATCGCATTAATGCCGCAAGACGGCTGGCGAGCACTGTTTATCAGTAACGATGCCGGTTTACCTGTATGGCTACATTCTTTCTTAGATGTGATCATTGGTATTTTTGTGGCGATGATCGCTTATGTATGTTCAGTCGGTAATCTTATTTTAGCCGCGGCGTTATGGCATGGTGGGATTTCATTTGGTGGTGTGATTGGGTTTATTCTATCGGATGTATTAACGATCCCAATGATTCGTGTGTATCAAAAATACTACGGTAAACGTCCAGCTAAATGGATGGTTGGGTTGTTATTTGTCGCTATTTTATTTACTGGGTTATGTGTTGATGCGATCTTTAATGGTTTTGGTTGGGTCACTAGCGATCAAACAGTACGGACGTTAAATCAATCAGGCTTTGGTTTTAATATGACCACAGTAATGAACTTGATTTTCATTCCGCTTTCTATTTGGTATTACAAAGTGGGTAAAAAAGCCAATGCTGGCATGGGGATGAGCATGTAGCAGTTATTGCTTTTAATAATCGTTATATAGTCAGTAGAAAATAAAAAGAGCCGTAACGTGAAATAACGTGACGGCTCTTTTTTTGTTATCTAAGTGACGCTTTTTGTTACTTACACTCAAGAAAAATCAGGATTAACCTTTATTTTCTAAACCACCGATAACATCAAATAGGTTTGGTAAAAACACTGAGAACTCACCGCCCATTAGCGATAGGTCAGCATCAATACGTTGTGCCATGTCTTCACGATCGATATCTTCGTTTTGATCTTTAATTTCATCTGAGAATTTAAGACGTTTAACGCTCAAGTCATCTGCTAAAATGAAATCAATACGATCTTGCCAATTAAGCGCTAGTTTAGTTACCACTTTATTCGCTTCAATGTGTGCTAGAATTTCATCGCAATTTAAATCTTGCTGCTTACAGCGGATCACGCCACCGTCTTCTTCAACAGCTTTAAACTCAGCTTCTTCACCAATAGTAAAACCTTGTGGTGATTGGTTGCTACGAACCCACTCTGTAAGAGTTAATGCCAATGGTTTTTCAGACACTACTGGGACTACTGGTAGGCTACCAATAGATTTACGTAATAATGCTAATACATCTTCAGCTTTTTTGTAGCTACCGGCATCAACTACGATATAACCTAATTTAGGCATGATTAACGCATAAGTTTGATGTTGACGACTGAACGCGCGTGGCAGTAAATCCATCACGATTTCATCTTTTAGGGTGTCTTTCTCCGTCTTTTTCAGCTTACGGCCAAGATCTTTTTCCTGTATTTCAATTTTGTTGTTCAATGATTCTTTTATCACTGACGCTGGTAGCATTTTTTCTTCTTTGCGAGCGCAAATTAAAATATTGTCACCAGAGACATGGGTAAACATATCACCATGCTTGCCAAGTGCGTGTGCCCAGCCAAACTTTTGAATATCTTGGCTACCACAAGGGGTAAAGCGGAATTCTTCCAGCTGTTTTTCTATTTGGTCTGCATTTAAGTCAATCTCACGCGTAAAACGGTAAGTCAGTATATTTTTAAACCACATCATGCTAGTCACGCTTCCTAGGGTAAACAGTCGGGGCGCACATATTAACTCAACCACTAAAAATTACTAAGTGGCGATTCAAAATTAACGTCAAGATGGGACAATAAGAGTGTGAAATTAAATTATAAATAAATTTATGTATCATCGCTTATCCTGTTGAACCAGTGCTCAACTGTTGAAGTTATGATTAGTTAAAGTAATAAGAGATTAATTTATCAGCTCAATCAGTGATCTTATTTTAAGTAAAAAAGTTCAATGTGAATAAATATTCAATATTAAAAATAATGACTTAGTAAGCATTAAGTTATTTATTACTTCCATATCGCATCAAAACATGTATATATAATACTTGTTTTGATGCGTTTGAGCGATTATATTACACTCCTTGTTTTTGAGATTGATTATCATTTCAGAGGGATTGTGAGTACCTTTACCTGTTATTTTAGAAAACATCTATGTTTGTTAGCGATTGTTTTATCAATAAATGTTTTTGCTGAACCCGTTACATATACTGATCAAGCTGGACGTAAAGTTGAGATACCAAAAACCCCAGAACGTATATCTGTGGTTGCAACGCCCGCAGGTACAATGGTTGTGGCACTTGATGGTAGTGGAGATAGATTAGTTGCAACAACAACTAACTCTAAAAATGCCATCAATGAAGGTGTTCTAAATGAATTCTTTCCAGTATTGAATAAAATTTCAGATAAGGTTGTAGGGAAAGATGATTCGCCAAATATAGAAGCATTACTAAATCTTAATACTGACTTGGTTATACAGTGGGCTAGGAAAAATAAAAGTATTGAAGCTATGGAGGTTGCGGGATTAAATGTGGCAGCTATGCAGTACAAAAAGACAGATATAGCAAAAACATGGCTTAATGATATGGGTATTATTTTAAATAAAAGTCAAAAGGCAAAAGAAATATTGGATTGGCAAGAAAAAACCTATCAAAATATTGTAGCAAAGACAAAATATATTGAGGATAAAAATAAACCGAGTGTTTTGTATTTAATGGATGAATCTAGTGCAGCGAGTAGTGAATCGCATTTCCAATTTTATATTGATACTGCTGGAGCTAAAAATGCAATCAAGGTAAAGGGAAATATTATAAATATAGATCCTGAGATGATTTTGAATGCTAACCCAGATATTATTTGGTTATTCGGTTTCAATATAAATCTAAAGCCGAATGATATTTATACAAATCCTATTTACTCAGAAATTAAGGCCGTTAAAAATCATCATGTATATAAAGTTCCGGTCGGAGGAGATCGTTGGGATCCACCAAATCAAGAATTAGCATTAGCATTAGAGTGGTTTACAAGAACCGTACATCCTAATATTTTACCAGGTTCCATGCGTGAGCATTTAAAAAGTGCTTTAGAATTTCTATATGGTAAAGAAGCAACTGATGAACAACTTGATATAATGCTACGAGCTGAAATAAATAAAGACGCATCAGGTTATAAAGGCATTATTAACTAATTATTTATTAACTTAATTGTTTAGATATTATTATGAACTCAAAGGATTATTCAGATATTCGAGTTGAATTAAATTCGAATAGTATTTTTTTAGTGAAAAAAAATAGTTATTTTATATTATTGGCTATGATGTCATTAATATTGATACTTACATTGATATTTGCATTATCAATGGGTAGGTACTCGATCAACTTTAGTACAATAATAAAGGTATTAATATCAAAATTAATCGATATTAATATTGATTGGAGTATTACAGAGCAACAAGTTATTGAGTCTGTTAGAATGCCGCGGATTTTAGTGGCTGGACTTTGCGGTGCTTCACTTGCACTAGGTGGTTCGGCATTACAAGGATTGTTTAGAAACCCTCTTGTTGGCCCACAAGTTATAGGCGTATCTTCTGGAGCCGCATTCGGTGGTGTTATTGCTATACTTCTTATGTTGCCAGATTTTTATATAGCTATTTTTGCTTTTTTATTTGGTGTAATTGCTTTGCTTGTTGCGATGATGATTGCTAAATCGGGAGGTGGAAAAAACGTTTTATCATTAGTACTTGCAGGTATTGTTACGTCAGCATTTTTTACATCGTTAGTATCTTTGGTTAAATATGTTGCAGATCCAAATAATACATTGCCGAGTATTGTTTATTGGCTAATGGGTTCTTTTAATGAATCACGCTATATAGATGTTATATATATATTACTGCCATTACTTACTGTTGGAATTATTATTTTCAAAATGCGATATGTTATTAATATATTGTCTCTTGGTGAAGAAGAAGCATCTTCTATGGGAGTGAATGTCAATTTGAGTCGATGGGTAATATTACTTTCAACAGCGATATTAATAGCCGCTTCTGTTTCTGTTAGTGGAATTATTGGTTGGGTTGGATTAATCATTCCTCACTTTGCACGTATGATTGTTGGTTCTAATCACGGTAAGCTTATTCCAATATCGATGTTTATTGGTGCAATATATTTAATACTGGTTGATGTTTTTGCTAGAACAATAAGTTACGGTGAAATTCCTATTGGGGTAATAACAGCCATATTTGGTGCACCTATTTTTGCTTGGTTATTATATAAAAGCCAATTAAGAGGCTGGCGACATGATTAAAGTTAGTAAAATTAGTTTTTGTTATCCCAATAGGCCAAAAAATATATTTGATGGACACTCTTTTGAATTAGATAAAAGTGAAGTTTTAGCTATATTGGGGCCAAATGGATCGGGTAAAACGACCTTAATAAAATGTTTATTAGGGTTATTACCAATTTCTGGGGGAGAAGTGAAAACTGTTGGAAAATGCTCGTATGTACCACAAAGTACATCGAGCCCATTCGATTATTGTGTTCGAGATATGGTTGTAATGGGAGCTAGTGGTCGAAATGGTTTTTTTGCGACACCATCGAAATTAGATAAAGAAAAAGCAGATGAAGCATTATTATCTGTCGGAATGTTAAAGTTTGCTAATGAGAGCTTTTGTTGTTTGAGTGGTGGTCAGCAGCAAATGATCTTGATTGCTAGAGCATTAGTTTCTCAACCTAATATTATGATCCTTGATGAGCCTACATCTGCACTAGATTACTTTAATCAAAATAAGGTGTTAACTACGATTAAGGAGGTAGCGAAAAAGGGCACTGCTGTGATTTTTTCAACTCATTGCCCACAACAAGCTTTACATGTTGCTGATAAAGTTCTTCTTGTTAGAAGAGAAGGCCCTAGTTTATTTGGTTTGAGTAAAAACATGTTAAATAAAGATAATCTCAGGCAGTTATACAATATTGATATTGCTAGAGGGGTATTACAAGATCAAGAGATTATTGCTCCAATATTTAGTTAAATTAATTTAGATAACTCTTACTATAGAGCCGCTAATAAACAGTGGCTTTATTTGTGCATACTTGCTAAAAAACTGACTTTTCCCACACTTATTATTTCAATTAATAAAATTTATTGCTAGTTTTCTCTAGTTAATTTTCCTACTCATTTGTCAAAAATAAAACTCTTGATAGCAGTGCAAGGCAGTGAAATTATGTGTGGTTTAGAGCTTCACACGGTACAATCAACAGATTATTACTGGCTTGGTAGCGCACTATATTATGAAGATTATCCATACCTCAGACTGGCATCTTGGGCATCAATTACATGGTTATAACCGTGACTATGAACATCAAGCATTCTTAGACTGGTTAGCAGATGAGCTTGAACAGCAACAAGCTGATGCTTTATTAGTGGCAGGAGATATTTTCGATAGCGCCAATCCACCGGCCAGTGCGTGGAGAATGTTATATCGCTTCCTTGCCCGACTCGCAAAAACATTACCGAAGTTAGATGTGGTGATGATAGGGGGTAACCATGATTCGCCAAGCAAATTGGATGCGCCGCATGAGTTATTAAAAGCGTTTGATTTGCATATGGTCGGCGGTATTCATCGTTTTGCCGATGGCACATTAGATGTTGAACGGATGTTGGTGCCATTAACCAATAAAGAAAAACAAACAGTTGCTTATGTGCTCGCAGTGCCATTTTTACGCAGTGCTGATTTGCGAACCGATAACCTTGACGATAGCGATGATCGCTTAATTAAAGGAGTGGAAGTGCTCTATAGCGAAATGACTCAAGCTGCTCGAACGCTGATGAATCCAGAGCAAGCAATGATTGGAATGGGTCACGCGTATATGGCATCTGGCAAGTTATCTGAAATGTCAGAACGTCGAGTATTAGGTGGCAATCAACACGCGCTGCCTGCGTCTATTTTTGCTGATGACATGAGTTATGTTGCCCTTGGACACCTCCATTTAGCTCAAAAAGTGGCGAAGAAAGATCATGTGCGTTACAGCGGCTCACCGATTCCATTATCGATGTCGGAGCGTAATTATAACCACCAAATTATAGCAGTAGAATTTGATGGCAATAACGTTAAAGCGATTGAAGAGATCAGTATTCCTCGCTGTGTCGATATGCTTAAAGTGCCAACAAAACCAGCACCGCTAGATGAAGTGTTAGCAGCATTGAAAGCCTTACCTGACGATGAGCTGCCACGTGAACAACAGCCCTTTTTAGAAGTGCATGTATTGCTTGATAAACCACAAGCCTTATTGCGTGAAAAAGTGCTGCAAGCATTAGAAGGCAAATCCGTTCGCCTTGCTAAAATTACGCCGCATTATAGCCAACGCGAGCAACAACATGGCTTACAGCATCGCCGTTTATCTGAGGTCTCGCCTCAGCAAGTATTTGCATTAAGTTGGAATAAGAAATTTGATGGCGAACCAACCGAAGCGATGACTGAAGCGTTTGAAACTCTGTTAACTCACGTTGAAGAACAAGAAGAGAGATAAAAATAATGAAAATCCTTGCGCTTCGTGGCGAAAATTTAGCGAGTTTACAAACCAAATTTGAGATTGATTTTGCTGGTGGCCGCTTAGCTGATGCTGGCTTGTTTGCAATCACGGGTAAAACCGGTGCGGGTAAATCAACTTTACTCGATGCGATTTGTTTAGCTTTGTATGATCGTATTCCTCGTTTGCAATCAAATAAAAAAAATGATGCTGAAATTGGCCGTGATGATGAAGATAACCGTATTAAAGCCAATGATGTCCGCAGTATTTTATCGCGCGGTAAGGGCGAAGGTTTTGCTGAGGTTGATTTTATTGCTAACGATGGCTCACATTGGCGCTCACATTGGCATGTTCGTCGTGCCCGTGGGCGCGCCGAAGGTAAAATTCAAGCCGCTGAACAATGGTTAGAAAACATTGAAACAGGGCAGCGATTTGCCGGTAAAAAACAAGAGTTGCAAGCCGAAATAGAAAAGTTGATTGGGTTAAGTTTTGATCAATTTCGTCGTGCAGTGATGTTGCCACAAGGCGAGTTCGCGGCATTTCTAAAAGCAGGGGCTGATGAACGTGCAGCGCTGTTAGAGCGTATGACTGGCGGTGAAATTTACGGTCGATTATCCATTGCTGCTTATGAACGTGCCAAAGATGAAAAGCTTAAATTGACGCAACTTCAAGGCAAGTTAGGTGATATCGCACTGCTAACTGATGAAGAGCGCGAAGCATTAAAGATTCAATTAGCATCTGCTCGTGAGCAAGTGAATAGTCAGCAACAACAGCTAGATCAACTAAAACAGCACCAAGATGTGTTGGTCAGTGCTGAAAAACTGACTCAACGTATTGCTGAAAGTGAACAGCAGTTAGTGCAAGCTAAGCAAGCCCAACAATTGGCTGCGCCACGTTATCTCCAACTTGAAAAATATGAGCAAGCGCTACCTGCGCGCAGTGATTTCAGCTTATTAACCCAAGCTAAACAGCAACTGGTTAAATGGACAGCCACTGAGCAGCAAACAGGTGCAACGTTAATTGACAAGCAGCAACAACAAAGCCAATTACAATTAAATACTCAGCACAGCCAGCAGCAATTAGTGCAAAAACAACAAGCATTTAATGAGCTTGAACCTAAACTAAAACAAGCGGCAAGCATTGAGCAAAAACGTGATGGTTTGCAGCAACAAAGCGCTGAGCTACAACAGCAGTTAGCTGGCTTAAATAAAGAACTCACTACCCAGCGCGAGCAACTAGTGAGTAAGCAAAAGCAACAGCAATCAGCACAATTACAACAGCAACAAGTGATGACTTCTGTTGCTGAAACTCAAGGGATTAAAGCCTTAGCAGAACAGCAAACAGCGATCAAAGATAACATCAGCCAGTTCCAACAAGCACAAGCCAAAGTTACACAATTACAAACCGACATTAAGCAGCGTCAAACGGCATTAGCGATAATTTCTGAGCAGAAAATTCAATTTGATCAACAGCTCTCAGCGCTTGATCAACAACAGCAGCAATTAAGCCAACAAACGGCTGAGCTAGATCTCAATGCATTAGAGCAATTACAAGATCAGCAACGTCAACACTATGGCGCTTATCAGCAACTGAGTAGTAAGCTCAAAGAGTGTCTATTCGGTTTGGATAAATGGCATGGATTGCTGCAGCAGCGCGATAAATCCCAGCTTCAGCACCAAGGTTTAGTGATCCATATTGCCAACAGTGAACAGCGTTTAACCGCCTTAGCACCTGAGCTGTTGCAATTAGTTACGCAACACAAAGAAGTGGAGTTGCAGTTAAACCAAAGCCGAGCCGTGATGAGCTTAACGGATTATCGTGAGCAGTTAGTGGAAGGAGAGCCTTGCCCACTATGTGGTGCGGCTGATCACCCTTATCAGCTGCATAATCCGCAAGTTGAAACCATTATTAGCCAGCAGCAACAACGATTACAGCAATTAGCGCAACAATTGCAAGATAGCCATGCAGAGCAGCGCCAGTTAGCCCAATCTATTGCGCAAGATAAGCTACGTCAAATCGAGCTTGAGCAAGATATATCAGGGCTCAATAATACCATTCAAGGCTTAGTCAATCAGCAGCAATGTCATTGGACAGATTTAATGGCAGCAGATTTGAATGCAATCACCTTAGCGGAAATTGTGTTATCAATCGAAAGTGATTTAGCTCAGCTTTCTCATTATCAAGCGAATTGGTCACAAGCGTTAGATGATGCATCCACTCAAATGCAGCAGATTAAAGTGCAGGGTGAACAGCGCAAGTTGATGATTGCAGATGTGAAGAAAAAACAGCTGCAATTACAGCAATTAACAAAACAAGAAGCAGACTTAAAAGAACAATGTTACCAGTTAACTCAGCAGCAAACCCAAGCGCAAGAGCAGCTTAATTCTTTTATTGCCCAAGCCGAAACCCAGCAAAAGGTGGTCAATGAACGCCAACAAGCGTTAATGGTCATTTATGGTAATGACGCATGGTTAAGTGCGTTAGCGCAGCAAGGACAAGCCGGCTTTATTGCTGCACTAGAACGACAAATTCAACAGTATCAAACAAATGTAGAACAACAACAGCAGCTTGAAAAACAACTGACAGAATTAGCGCCGATATTGGCAACGCTAGCTAACAGTGTTCAATATGCCGAGCAACAATCAAATGAGATGATGCTTAAAGTTAACCTTTTGATTGAGGAGCAACAAGCCTGTTGGCAGCAACGTGTTGAGCTTATCGGTGAGCAGCCGTTAGAGACTATTGAACGTGTAGCTAAAGTTGATATAGAACAGCAGCAGCAACAATACCAAAGCTTGCAAACACAACTCAATCAATTAGCTGAAGTAATTGCAGCTGAACAAGCAAAACAGCACAACGCGACCCAGCAGTTAGCTGAATCTGAAGCGGCGCAAGACAAGCAGCAACAAGTGTGGCAAACCTGGCTTGAAAAACTGGCTATAACTGAAACTGAATTAATTGCATTATTAAATAAAGATGAAACATGGTTACAGCACCAGCGCAGTGAACTCAAACAGCTACAGCAAACTGTATCTCAAGGCGAAACCATTGTTAAAGAAAGACAGCAAGCTAAGGTCGATTATCAGCCGACAGTTGAAGCGGCGGTGCTGTGGTTTAGCCAGCATGAGATCGCTGATGAGATCGCTAAACAGCAGCAATTATTGTTGCAGTGGCAAGCGGAAAAAGGGCAACTGGATGATCAGGTTTTCCAATTGCGTCAACGTTTAGTTCAAGCAGAACAAGCAGAACAACAAGCGGGGGATTTACGCACAGCATTAGTCACTCAACAAACGCAAACTGAACTTTGGATGGATATGAGCGATTTAATCGGTCAAGCAAATGGCAATAAATTCCGTACCTTGGCGCAAGGTTTAACATTGCAGCAGCTAGTGATTAATGCTAACCATCATCTGCAAGATCTTGCGCCGCGCTATGCATTGCAACCTGTTCCAGGAAGCCCATTAGCGTTACAAGTTATTGATCATGATATGGGTGATGAAGTACGCAGTGTTGAATCGTTATCTGGCGGGGAAAGTTTTCTGGTGTCACTGTCTTTAGCTCTGGCATTAGCCTCTTTGGCTGCAGATACTCGACAACTGGGTTCATTGTTTATTGATGAAGGTTTTGGCACCCTTGATCCCGATAGTTTAGAGATGGCATTAGCCTGTTTAGATGCGCTGCAAGCTGATGGGCGTCAAATTGGTGTGATCTCGCATGTTGGCACTTTAGTCGAGCGGATTGGGGTCCAAGTTGCAGTGGAAGCGATGGGAGGTGGTCGTAGTCAAATTGTCATTAAAGGGTAATAAGATTTACGGCAATCGCTAGGTTGTTTTTGTTGTAGTATCAATCGATAAGGCTGTTTTTAATGGTTGTTATTGGTTTTATTAAAACCAGCTTTATCTGTAAAAGTCACAAAAGTGTCATAATTTACACACATAATGACGCATGTCAGAGAAAACAAACGACTAGGTATATTTGATTATGGCAAGACGGATTCTTGTAGTAGAAGACGAAGCACCGATTCGCGAAATGTTGTGTTTTGTACTAGAGCAAAATGGATATCAAGCTATAGAAGCTGAAGATTACGATAGTGCATTAGAAAAAATGTGCGAGCCGTATCCTGAGTTGATCTTAATGGATTGGATGTTACCTGGGGGCTCTGGCATTAACTTGATTAAACATTTCAAGCGTGATGAACTGACTCGCCAAATTCCAGTAGTGATGTTAACTGCTCGCGGTGAAGAAGAGGATAAAGTACGTGGGCTGGAAGTGGGAGCGGATGATTACATCACCAAACCATTTTCACCTAAAGAGCTAATGGCGCGTTTGAAAGCCGTTATGCGCCGCGCTTCACCAACTGCTTTAGATGATGTGATTGATGTTCAAGGTTTAAAGTTAGATCCTGTTTCACATCGAGTAACCTCAGCTGATGAGCCGCTAGATATGGGGCCGACTGAGTTCAAGATGTTGCACTTTTTTATGACTCACCAAGAGCGGGTCTATAGCCGCGAGCAATTGCTGAATAATGTGTGGGGCACCAATGTTTATGTTGAAGATCGTACCGTTGATGTGCATATTCGTCGCTTACGTAAAGCGCTTGAAAATGGTGGTCACGATAAGATGATTCAAACGGTACGTGGCGCGGGATATCGCTTTTCAACCCGTATATAGATATCGCGTTGTGCTGACGCCAGCAATGGCAAACTATTAACCGTCATTGTTATCGTGAGACTACGATAACAATGACGGTTGTGTTGGTTTTATCGAATAGAAAAATAGCGTAACGGAACCATAGTACTCCTCCGTTGTTGCTAGGAGTAAAACGTGGTGGAAAGATTGACATGGAAAAGGCTGGTTGGGGAGCTGATATTATTCTATCTACCTTGGCTCGTGCTTGGCGCTATTTTTGGCTATCTACCGTGGTTTTTATTAATTGCCACTTGGATTCAACTCGGATGGCATTTTCATAACCAACTTAAAATGTCGAATTGGTTATGGAAAGATCGTAGCTTAACGCCACCTTCTGGTTCTGGCAGTTGGGAGCCTCTCTTTAATGGTATTTATCGTTTGCAGCAACGTAATCGTCGCCGTCGTAAAGAACTTACAACCTTAATCCGTCGTTTCCGTAATGGTGCTGAATCATTGCCTGATGCGGTCGTCGTATTTCGTAGTGAAGGCAACATTGTTTGGTGTAATAAATTAGCTCAGCAATTATTAGGCTTGCGTTGGCCTGATGATAGCGGCCAACCGATTAGCAACTTGCTACGTAGTCCTGATTTTGTGCGCTACTTATCCCGCCAAGCATTTGATACCCCATTAGAAATCACTTCACCAATGAATTATGATCGCACCTTAGAATTGCGGATCATGCGTTATACCGAAGGTGAATATCTGATGGCTGTGCGTGATGTGTCACAGTTAAAGCAATTGGAAGGCATGCGACGTAACTTTTTTGCCAATGTTTCCCATGAATTACGTACTCCAATGACGGTTTTACAGGGCTATCTTGAAATGGCACAAGATCCTGAAATGCTCATGGGGCCGATGTGGGATCGTGCTCATGGAGTCATGACTGAACAATTAGCAAGGATGAATGCATTAGTTGAGCAATTACTGACATTATCTAAAATTGAAGCTGCACCCACAATTGAACTTGAAGAAATAGTTGATGTGCCCGCAATGCTCGATATTTTAGAAAAAGAAGCGATGTCACTTAGTACTAATAAAGATCAATCGTTTACTTTTGAGGTTGATAATAGCTTAAAAGTGTTTGGTGATAATGATCAACTGCGAAGTGCGATTTCAAATTTGGTTTATAACGCGGTTAAACATACTCCCAATGATGCAGCAATCCATGTGCGTTGGTATCGTTCACCAACAGGGCCTCGATTAGAAGTTACGGATAGTGGTGAAGGTATTGCCGCGCAACATATTCATCGTTTAACCGAACGTTTTTATCGAGTTGATAAAGCCCGTTCGCGTGAAACTGGTGGTAGTGGTTTAGGACTAGCGATTGTTAAACATGCATTAAGTCATCATGATGCCCATTTAGAAATCGACAGTGAGCTTGATAAAGGCAGTACTTTCTCATTTACATTGCCAAATCGATTAGTGGCAGATACAGCACTACCTCATGCAGAAATCAATGATCATCAATAAAAGGTAAGGATACCTCATGCTAATGTCACCGCTAACGAAAATGATCACTATGACAATAAGTGGACTCACTTTGTGGAGTGCGATGGCATTAGTACCTGTTGTGGCCGCGACACCTGCTGCTGTCGTCGTGGATACCCAATTACAGCCTTACCATAAAGTGAGCGGTATCTCTGGCAATTTGTCTTCGGTTGGATCAGATACGTTAGCTAACCTAATGACCTATTGGACTGAAGCGTTTAAGCGCCAATATCCAAACGTTAATATTCAAATTCAAACGTCAGGTTCATCTACTGCCCCTACTGCGCTGGTGGAAGCGACGGCGCAATTAGGGCCGATGAGTCGCGAAATGAAAACCAAAGAAATTGAAGCGTTTGAGAAAGAATATGGTTATAAACCAACTGCAATTAAAGTTGCTGTTGATGCTTTAGCTGTGTTTGTACATGAAGATAATCCTCTTCAAGGCCTTAACTTTGAGCAGTTAGACGCGATATATTCGCGGACCTTACGCTGCGGCGCATTAGTGCCAATCACTCGTTGGGGCCAACTAGGGTTACCCAATAGCTGGCAACAGCGAGATATTCAATTATTTGGCCGTAACTCGGTATCCGGTACTTATGGCGATTTTAAAAAGCGCGCCTTATGTCGTGGTGATTTTCGTAATAACGTTAATGAACAACCGGGGTCTGCATCAGTAGTGCAATCAGTATCGACTTCGCTGAATGCGATTGGTTATTCAGGGATTGGCTATAAAACGACGGGTATTCGCGCTATTCCAGTGGCTCGTGAGGGCACGGATTATGTTGAAGCCACCGTTGAAAACTCGATCAATGGTAACTATCCGTTATCGCGCTATTTGTATCTGTATATCAATAAACATCCCAACAAAGCCCTCGCCCCGATGGAGCAAGAGTTTTTACGGTTTATTTTATCGAGTGATGGTCAGAATATTGTGCAAAAAGATGGTTATATTCCATTACCCGTTACGATTGTAAATGAAAATATGGTTAAGTTGGGGCTTAAAGATTAATTGCTATGTTAAGGCTACTGATAAGATTAGATCTTATTATCGCCTTAACATAATTTACTAAAACACGCGGAACCTTCTGATTTTACAATCAAAAACTATATCTGTATGCAATTAACTCATTGAGATTATGATGGTCATAAATGACATCTGCATACACATTAGATTGGTCTGAAACTTTCACATTTAACCCAGCAGTCACATTAAGCCAAGTCTTATCATCTTTTACCTGCGCAAATTGACTAACATTAATATCTGTTGCAGTAATGTTATGGCTCTTGTTGAATTTATTATAAACACTAAGTTGAATAAATGGTTGATATAAATATTTACTTTGGAAATCACGGTTTATATTAATACCAACTCGGCCAATAATATTATTTTGCTTAACCGAATTCATTTTTGTGTCAGACTCATAGCCCACTAAATTATAACTATTTTGGCTATAGTTTTGATAAATTAGTTGAGTTTGAGGGATGATATTAATCTTGTGATACTTGAATAAATATCCAGTTTCAATTGAAGATGTGAATATTTTAGAGTCAAAAGATTCAGTTTCATTTGAAATTGTAGGGTTAATTTTAGATTTGTATAACCCAAAACCATTCACAAAATCAAAATAATAGTTAGGCTTTTTGATTGTGGTGTAGTTATAGACGCTTATAGCATTAGTATTATTTACTTCGCTATTATATGAAAAATCTAATTTCCCTAGATTTAACATTAAACCAGAATCAATGTGCTTATTACTATTGTTGTTGTTATAAAATGTATACCCTAATGTTAATGTATTGCTCGATAGTTGACCATCATTAATCTTTTGTTTTTTCGAATTATATTTCACCCAAACATCATGCTTTGAGGTGTTAATAAATGATCCCTGACGTTGATATAAACTGCCTGTATTTGATAATGAGTAATCTGATAGTGCTAATGGTGTGTAAACATTAATATAGTTAACTTTATTTAGTGTAGACTGAAGATAGTAATCATTATCAATATTTTTTAAGTTATAAACTAATATCCCTCGATTAATAGGTTTAGTCATAGTTATATGATGATTTGAAGATAGATTTTCATTATTAATGATTTTGATACCATTACCAAGAGTATTTCTACCTGTTTTTCCTAATCCACTAAAGTCTAATTTTAAATTTCCAGATATACCGTGCTTAACATTAATTAAATCAGTTGAAAAGTTGTTTAAATTGGACGAGATTTTAACCGTATAGTCACCAGAAATAGAGTTTGAATTTAATGTAACTGGCTTTTTACTTGGAAATGAAATGGTGTTGTTATTATTGTTACTTATAATGTTTGAAATGGTTGATGTTCCATTAACATTAATTAATGAACCATTTAATGTTACTGTATCAGATTTTGAACCTGAATTAGCATTCAAGGTGCTGTTTGTTAAAGTATTTTTACCATTCATTGAGTTGTTGTTATTTATGATGCTATTATTAGTTGCAGTAACATTAGAAATAACGCCACCAGTATTAACATTGATAATACTGTGATGGCTTTCAATATCATTAATAGCACCTTTATTATTTGAGTTTATGGTGCTATCAGTACTTTTTATTTTATTTATATATCCAGAATTAGTTACATTTATAAGGCTATGATTTTCAGCGGTTACATTGTTTTGTGTTCCACCTTTCTTAGATTGAAGTCCAACATAATCATAACTACGATTGAATTTTGAATTTGAAGATACGACTGGTGAATATGTATATTCTCTTCCTCCTGCGGTGTTTACTGAGTTAGAAACAGAGCCATAATATTCATTAAGTATCCCTCCCTCATTAATTGTACCTTCTGTAACAGAGTTAATACCTGTCCATAAATTCCCCCCCTTTAATAGGTGAGTATTAGTGGCATAGGCTTTATTTTTAGTTAATTGCTCAGATAAAGGTTTATCAACCCAATGACCATTTTTATATTCTTGATTTCTATTCTCACCTATATTTAAAAAACCATTATTCCCAATGGTGGCATTATTTGACTTAGCATCTCCATTAACGTAAAAATAAGCTCCCATGCCTGAGGCTGAATTAGTTGTACCTTCGGCTATAGTTTTATTTGCCACAGCATTATCAGTTATCGATAATTTACCATTAGGCATGATAATTACATTACTTAATAGGTCACTTCCGCCATAGTTTGTATTGCTAGTTTTAGATGTGATCGTAATGTCATTAATAGCAGATAAGTTGGGGAGTTGATTTGAATTAAAATCTGAAATCATGATACACCTTATAATAAGACCGAATAAAATTGAAATATATCATTGTCTGGTAGAATTAATTTATTAAAAAATGGATATTTTAATTACGGTTTTAATATATAAGTATATGT
>NZ_PYON01000032.1 GCF_003026355.1 Photobacterium kishitanii
TATTCAGTGAGTGCCCACACAGATTGCATGGTCAAATTGTTAAAGAACGTACTGACTTTCGGTAACCGCTTGCGCCGTTGTCCGTGTCAGTGAGGTCGCATTATAGGGAGATTTTTGATGCTGACAACCTTATTTTTATCATTTTTTTCTGTTCGCTCAATCATTAACCCATAACTCCATTTTGTGACAAATAAAACAGCTTTCATTATAAATACGTGTTAGCTAAGGCTGATTTCACCCACAAAAAAACGCCTTAGCTCATTACAGCTAAGGCGTTTATTGGTTATTTTAGAACGCTATTTCTGATTAATCTTGTTTAGCAACAATCTTATCGTCGACTACAGATAAGATAATTGGTTTACCTGGCATAAATTTACCGGATAACAAATCTTGTGCTAATGGATTCTCAATATATTGCTGTATTGCGCGTTTTAATGGACGAGCACCAAACACAGGATCGAACCCCGCTTCTGAAATCAATTCTAAAGCACTCTCTTCTACATCTAACTCAAAATCTTTTTCTGCTAAACGTTTTTCTAAGCGCGCAATCTGAATAGAAGCAATATGCTTAATGTTCTCTTTACCCAATGGGTGGAACACTACTGTCTCATCAACGCGGTTAATAAACTCAGGACGGAAATGTTGACCAACCACTTCCATCACTAATGCTTTAATGCCTTCGTAATCCAAACTGCCGAAATGTTCTTGAATACGATCTGAGCCTAAATTCGAGGTCATAATGATCACCGTATTACGGAAATCAACCGTGCGACCTTGACCATCAGTCAAACGACCATCATCTAATACCTGCAACAGAATATTAAATACATCCGGATGCGCTTTTTCTACTTCATCAAGCAAAATAACTGAATATGGACGACGGCGCACAGCTTCGGTTAAATAACCACCTTCTTCATAACCAACATAGCCTGGAGGCGCACCCACTAAACGTGCCACTGAGTGTTTTTCCATAAACTCAGACATATCAATTCGAACCATTGCATCTTCGCTATCAAACATAAAGTTTGCGAGTGACTTACATAGCTCTGTTTTACCAACACCCGTTGGGCCTAAGAATAAGAACGAACCAATTGGTCGTTGTGGATCAGATAAACCTGCACGACTACGACGGATAGCATTTGCAACGGCTTCAACGGCTTCTTCTTGACCAATTACACGATTATGCAATTCATCTTCCATCCGCATTAACTTATCACGCTCACCTTCAAGCATCTTCGCTACTGGAATACCTGTTGCTTTAGAAAGTACATCAGCAATTTCAACATCCGTTACTTTATTTTTAAGTAATGTCATATCTTGCATTTCAGCTTGAGCAGCTAAATCAAGTTGCTTTTCAAGTTCAGGGATACGACCATACTGTAATTCTGACATTCGATTTAAATCGCCAGCACGACGTGCGATTTCAACATCAGTACGTGCTTGCTCAAGCTCAGTTTTAATATGCTGAGTACCTGACAATGACGCTTTTTCTGCATTCCAAACTTCTTCAAGTTCAGAATATTCACGCTCTTTAATATCTAACTCTTCAAGTAAGTTACTTAGGCGTTTTTGACTTGCATCATCACTTTCTTTTTCTAATGCTTGCTGTTCAATCTTTAATTGAATAATTCGGCGTTCTAAACGATCCATTGATTCTGGTTTAGAATCGATTTGCATACGAATACTTGAAGCCGCTTCATCGATCAAATCAATTGCTTTATCTGGTAATTGACGATCTGAAATATAACGATGTGATAGCGTCGCCGCTGCAACAATCGCAGGATCAGTAATTTCTACATGATGATGAAGCTCATAACGCTCTTTTAAACCACGTAAAATGGCAATGGTATCTTCAACGCTTGGCTCATCCACCAGCACTTTTTGGAAGCGACGTTCCAATGCGGCATCTTTTTCTAAATATTGACGGTATTCATTTAAGGTTGTCGCACCAACACAATGAAGTTCACCACGTGCTAAAGCAGGCTTAAGCATGTTACCCGCATCCATTGAGCCTTCGCCTTTACCAGCACCGACCATGGTATGGATTTCATCAATAAATAGAATCACGCGACCATCTTCTTGAGATAGCTCATTCAATACTGCTTTTAGGCGCTCTTCAAATTCACCTCGGAATTTAGCACCAGCAATCAATGACCCCATATCTAATGATAAAACGCGCTTATCGCGTAAACCTTCTGGTACTTCACCATTAACGATACGTTGTGCTAAACCTTCAACAATTGCAGTTTTACCAACCCCAGGTTCACCAATGATCACTGGGTTATTTTTAGTTCGGCGTTGCAATACTTGAATAGTACGACGAATTTCATCATCACGGCCAATCACAGGATCTAACCGACCTTGTTCTGCACGCTCAGTTAAATCAATGGTGTATTTACTTAATGCTTGACGATTTTCTTCGGCATTTTGATCATCAACTTTCTGACCACCACGAATTTGATCAATCGCTTTACCAATCTGATCCGCTTTTAAGCCTAGTTCACGTAATAAATCCCCTAAAGGGCCTTTATCGTTATCAACGGCAGCTAAGATAAATAATTCAGAGGAAATAAATTTATCATTACGTTTCTGTGCCAGCTTGTCACACATATTAAGTAATGTACCCATACTATTGGATAACTGAACCTCACCACCAATACCGGTCACTTTTGGAATACGCTCTAATATCTCACCCAAGCGTGAACGCAACTGAGTAGAATCTACATTCAAAAGGGTTAGTAAAGGACGTACGGTGCTGCCTTCTTGGTTTAATAACGCCACCATTAGATGAGCAGGTTCGATATATTGATGATCACGTCCTAATGCTAATGACTGTGCATCAGAAATTGCTGCTTGGAATTTACTCGTAAATCGGTCAAGACGCATAGGTCCCCCAATAATAAATTTAATAACCTGTTACTAGTTATATGGTAGTTGGTGGTGGTTTTTCAAGGCTATTAAAGCGCAAAATAATGCTGCAAAAAAAGCGGGTATATTATTAACTAATATACCCGCTTATTATTTGTGACGATCACTATAAAATTAACGCAACCAAATCAATGAAGCTTGGCGTCCGGTAACCGCTTGACGACGATAAGAATAAAATAATTTATCATCATTAAAGGTGCAGTGTTCGCCACCATAAATAGCGTCAATACCGTGCTGTTGTAATCGTTGGCGTGCCAATAAATATAAATCCGCTAACCACTTATCACCTTGAGCGACAAATGCATCCACGGCACTGGCGTCAACATCAATAAATTGTTGACGAACTTCACTACCAACTTCAAACGCCGTTGGACCAATTGCAGGTCCCATCCACACCATAATATCAGCCGCAGGACAGGTAAACTTAGCAATAGCATTATCAATCACTCCAGCAGCAAGTCCTCGCCACCCAGCATGAACAGCTGCCACTTCGGTACCTTGCTTATTACACAAGAGAACAGGCAAACAGTCAGCCGTCATGATGGCACAGGCTAAGCCAGGCACACGAGTAAAACTACCATCAGCGTCAATAGCCTCGGTTAACGGTGCAGTTAAATCAATCACAATAGGGCTGTGAATTTGATTTAACCATGCAGGTTCTGCCGTTAACCAACAATGCTGTTTCAGCAATTGGCGATTTGTCAGCACGGAACTTACATCATCCCCAACATGCAATCCCAAATTAAGTGCATCGTAGGGTGCTGAACTGACACCGCCAAAACGGGTCGTACTGACCGTTAATACATTTTCTGGAGCTGGCCAGTTAGGAATAATGGTTCGCATTAATAGATATCTTCGTTATTTTCAGCGTTGTCTTTACGTAGAATATCAATCATCGCTACCATGTCGTTAGGTAATGGCGCATGCCATTCCATTAACTCACCCGTTATTGGATGTGATAGACGCAACATACGAGCGTGCAATGCTTGACGATCAAATGAACGTAATGCATGAATAAATTCATCAGATGCATTACGCGGCGGGCGCGGACGACCACCATAAATCACATCACCAATCAACGGATGGCTCATGTATGACATATGCACACGGATTTGGTGAGTACGACCAGTTTCTAGACGTAACACAATACGAGTATGTTCACGGAAGCGTTCAGCTACACGGTAGTGAGTGATCGCATCTTTGCCCAATTCATGAACGGCCATACAAATACGTTTGGTTGCATGGCGGCCAATTGGTTTCTCAATCGTACCACCACCGGTCATTTGACCAATTGCAATGGCTTCATATTCACGAGTGATTTTACGTTTTTGTAGTGCGCGTACTAAACGTGTTTGTGCCTGAATAGTTTTAGCCACTACCATTAAACCTGTAGTGTCTTTATCTAAACGGTGCACGATACCTGCACGTGGCACTTCAGCCAATGCTGGGTAATGATGTAATAGTGCATTTAACACTGTACCATCAGGTGTACCAGCTCCTGGGTGAACCACAAAATCACGTGGTTTATTGATTACGAGAATATCATTATCTTCGTAAACAATATCAAGTGGGATATCTTGCGCGATCCAACGAACTTCATCTTCAATTTCAGCTTGAATGAAAAGTTCTTCGCCACCCATCATTTTTGAACGTGGTTTATTGTCAATTTTACCGTTGACTGAAACCATGTCTTTTAGGATCCACTCTTTGATACGAGAGCGGGAATAATCGGGATATAATTCAGCAATAACCTGATCAAGGCGCTTACCTAGTTGGCTTTCGCTAACTGTATTTGTTAATTCTATTTGCTGTGCCATAACGAACTTTTTTAAAAAGCGTGAGACTAATTGCCATACGCTGCGTAAAATGTACCAAGCTTAATAAAACGATGCTTGATGTAAACTAATATAATGTCATTGTATCTGTTAACGGCTCAGTCCGTAATGGATCGAGCAAAATAAAATTTTTATCAAGGAAACTGACGCCGTAATGAAACGCCTGACAATATCGACTTTTCTTGCTGTAGCCTTGCTTTCAGGCTGTTCCAGTACTGAGAAAGTCATTCCTGATGTTCCACCATCAGACTTATATTCTACTGCCCAGCAAGCACTGCAGAGCGGTAATTGGAATAATGCTATAGAGCGCCTAGAAGCAATGGATTCACGTTATCCATTTGGTGCTTACTCAGATCAAGTGCAATTAGATTTGATCTATGCCTACTATAAAAATGATGATTTAGCGTTATCGCAAGCAACAATTGAACGTTTTCTACGCTTAAATCCAACCAGCCCACAAGCTGATTGGGTTATCTATATGCGTGGGTTAACGCATATGGCACAAGATCGTAGCTTTATGCATGACATGTTCAATATTGATCGTTTTGATCGTGATCCAACCCCTTCACGCCAAGCATTCCGCGATTTTAAGTACTTACTTGAGCGCTTCCCTAATAGTCAGTATGACGCAGATGCGAAAGCACGCATGGTTTTTTTGAAAAACCAACTTGCTGAATATGATCTTGCTGTTGCTGACTTCTATGTCCGCCGTGAAGCATGGATTGCAGCTATCAATCGTTGCCAACAAGTACAACGTTTATACCCAGACACAAGTGCTGCGCGTAAATCACTACTACTTGAAAAAACAGCTTATGCTAAATTAAAACTGGATAAAGAAGTTTCACGTACTGAAGCGATGATTAAACTTAACCCAGTAAAATAACATCATTGAAATACAGTAATAAAAAAATGGCAGCTCATTGAGCTGCCATTTTTATGAATTATGTTAACGACAATTATTTACTTCAATGAATAGCACCTTGAAAGCAATAACTACTCTCACGAACAAAAAACGCTCAACAACTTGAAATAAAACGTATTTATTCCCTAGTTAGCACCAGCCACCAGCAATTATCTTTTTCCATACTGCCTTAATTAATGAGTAAAGCTCAAGCATTTTTTAGAAACTTTTTTGCAACAAACCCACTTTGGTCACATTTTTTTTGTTCAAAAATCACTAACAGCAATAGTGTGATACAGATCACATTATAAGTTGGTATTTTTAGTAATCTGAACTTAACCCAACGAAGGGTAGCAAACGAGGAAGATAAATATGACATTAGAAATCACTGGCAAGAACATCGATATCACCCCGGCTATCCGTGAGCGTTTTGAATTTAAATTCAATAAGTTAGAGAAACTTCAGGTACCACTAATCAAAAAACACATTATGATTAGTAAAGAACCAAGCAAGCTATTTAAAATTGAAGCTTCTGTTAGCATTGCTGGAGGACAACTTGTTGCTTCTGCAGAGCATGAAGACTTGTTTGGTGCGATCACTGACCTTTATCAAAAATTAGATCGCCAACTGAAGAAACAAGCTCATAAACCAAATGCACGTCGTGCTAGTCATAGTGAGAAACCAACACAGGCAGAAGCTGAAGATGCCGCTGAATATGATGACGAAGTAGAATTTGATGAAGTTTAATCGTTAACGATTAAGAGGATTTAAAACAGCCCTGCCGATGCAGGGCTGTTTGCTTTGTGCTTGACAAAAAAACACACCCTGCCTAATGTGGATTGCAATGCCAACACGATAATATGCTGCTTTCATATTCAAGAAAGCCGATCATAATAGGGATCGCTATGACCGATAACACACCTTACTCATTAGATGATATTCGTCGTAATGTCACTCGTATCGACAATACACTGTTAGCTCTTTTAGCTGAGCGCCGCACGTTAAGCCTTGAAGTCGCAAAGAGTAAAATAAGTACCGCTAAACCCGTACGCGATCAAGCCCGTGAACAAGCATTGCTGTTACGTCTTATTGATACAGGTAAAGAGCATCAACTTGATCCGTCATACGTTACCCAACTTTTTCACACCATTATTGAAGATTCAGTCCTATATCAACAAGCTTATTTACAGCGATTAGTTAATCCAGAAAATGCCTTGCCGACAGCACGTGTTTCATTTTTAGGTTCCAAAGGATCTTATTCACACCTTGCCAGCCGCAATTATTTTAGTCGTAAACAAACCCAGTTAGTTGAAATAAGCTGTTCTTCATTTCGAGATATTGTGAATGAGGTCGAAACAGGCCATGCTGATTATGGTGTATTACCCATAGAAAACACCAGTTCAGGCTCAATCAATGAAGTCTACGACCTATTGCAACACACCAGTTTATCGATTGTAGGGGAAATTACTCAACCAATAGAGCATTGCTTATTAACCGCAGTAGATACCCAACTCGAACAGATTGATACCCTTTACTCACACCCACAACCTCACCAACAATGCAGTGAGTTCTTACACGGTATGGGAAAAATTAATCAGCAATATTGCTCAAGTACCGCCGATGCAATGTTGACTGTCGCAGAACTTAAACAGCCCAATATTGCCGCAATTGGTAATGCTTCTAGCGGTGAAATCTATGGTTTAACCCCAATAAAAACCAATATTGCTAATCAACAAGAAAATTTCACTCGCTTTATCGTCGTTGCTCGTAAACCGGTTAGCGTCACTTCGCTTATTCCTGCTAAAACAACATTAATCATGTCAACAGCACAAGCTGCAGGCTCATTAGTCGAGTGTTTATTAGTGCTGCGCAATGCCAACATCAATATGACTAAACTTGAATCTCGCCCAGTTATCGGTAATCCATGGGAAGAAATGTTTTATGTCGATGTCGAAATTAATTTAAAAGATCCAGTCATGCAGCAAGTATTAGACGAACTCACCCGCTTAACCCGCTTTATTAAAGTATTAGGCTGCTATCCTAGTGAAAATGTCACTCCTACTGAAGTTGAGTTCATTGACTAACATCAGCGACAACAATCGTTTATGACACCAATTAAAAAGCCCACTACCATTAATTGATAGTGGGCTTTTTATCATCAGCTTATCGAGCTTAAAATGCTTTATTTTCGTTGCGTTGAATCATTCGCCTGTCTCAATAGTCCCTGGCTCTCGACTAAAAAATATTGGGCATAATCACCAAACCAACTTTCTACCTGACAAAAAGCTTGTTTAAAGGCCTCTTTGTCTTGGCGCTCTAACATTTCAATCGCCTCACCAAACCGGTGATGAAAACGTTTAATCATCGCTAAATTCTGAGGTGCAGACATAATAATATCGGCATATAACTGTGCATCTTGGGCAAATAGACGCCCAACCATCGCTAATTCTAACCGATAAATCGGTGAACTTAATGACATTAGCTGTTCTATTTGGGGATCCTCTTCAGCTAAATGAACCCCATAAACAAACGAAGTAAAGTGACGTAAAGCCTGAATTAAGGTCATACCTTGATCATGCTCAATCGCACTAATACGATTTAATGATGCCCCCCAAATCTGAAACTGCTCTAATAGCCATTGATAACTTTCAGGATTACGGCCATCAGTATAAACAATCACTTGCTTGGCTAAGCTTGGAATATTAGGACCAAACATCGGATGTAAACCCACGACTGGCCCCTGATGAACCTCTAACATGGCTTGCAATGGACCACTTTTAACTGAGGTAAGATCGGTCAGGATACAATCACTAGGCAGTTGATCTAGCTTAGCAATGATTGCTTCTGTCATATGGATTGGTACAGAAACAACCACCATACCAGCATCATGCAATATCTCATCAGCACGATGCCAATCATCACGGCCTAAAATACGCACCTGATAGCCTGATAACTCAAACATCCGTTGGAATAGCTGTCCTAATTGCCCGTGACCACCAACAATGACGATTGGGCGTAATTGAGGATTAAGACACTTAAAACCTGAATCATTTTCACTCGAATACGACTCTCGCATCGTTCGTCTTAATACATCTTCAATTAAATCTGCTGGAACACCTTTTGATTCCGCTTCTTGACGACGAGAGGCCAACATCGCAGCTTCACGCTCAGGGGCATAAATAGGTAATCCATGCTGACTTTTAACCACCCCAACTTGTTCAACTAACGCTAAACGGCGCGCTAATAAATCCACCATTTGACGATCAACATCGTCGATTTGATCTCTTAATATGCTTAACTCAGCAACCATGACTTTTGACACCCGTATTTATCCAACTGCAACTATAGTGCAAAGGGCTATTTAATTCTATTTTGTAAAAATGGCACTAATTCTTGGTGAGCTTTACGTAATAATTGTTCAGTGGTGTCCCAACTAATGCACGCATCAGTAATTGACACTCCGTATGCCATATCTTGCAACGGTAAATCTGCACTTTGATTACCTTCATTAAGATGACTTTCAATCATTAAACCGATAATAGAACGGTTACCTTCTCGAATCTGATGAATAGCGTCCGTTGCCACTAATGGCTGACGACGATAATCTTTCAAAGAGTTAGCATGACTACAGTCAATCATCAACGAAGGTGTAAGACCGGATGCAACCATTTCGTTCTCACACTCTGTAACTGATACTGAATCATAATTAGTGTGTTTACCGCCACGCAAAATAACATGACCATCAGGGTTGCCTTGCGTCGCGAGCAATGCCACTTGGCCATCAGGATTTATTCCCATAAATTTATGCCCAGAAGCTGCAGCCTGCATCGCATTAATAGCCGTTGCTAAGCTACCATCAGTACCATTTTTAAAGCCAACAGGTACTGATAGTCCACTCGCCATCTCACGATGAGTTTGTGATTCGGTCGTGCGCGCGCCAATAGCTGCCCAACTAAATAAATCCCCCAAATATTGAGGACTAATAGGATCGAGGGCTTCAGTCGCAACAGGAATACCCGCTTCAACCAAATCAATCAGTAATTGCCGACCAATATGTAAACCTTCTTCAACTTCAAACGAACCATCAAGGTAAGGATCATTGATTAACCCTTTCCAACCCACCGTCGTACGCGGTTTTTCAAAATAAACCCGCATCACGATATAAAGTTGATCATCAAGCTCAGTGGCGAGTTGTTTTAATTTTTTAGCATACGCTTTAGCTTGTTCAACATCATGGATGGAACAAGGTCCACACACGACTAATAAACGGTGATCCCGTTGATGAATGATGTCAGCGATTGTTTGACGTGACTGCTCAATAAATGCCAATGCTGTTTTTGATACTGCCATTTTTTGTTTCAGTTGCGCTGGCGTGATTAATACTGATTCTTCTGCAATATGAATATTGTTTAAGCCATCTTTTTCCATGGGTCATCCCTGCAAGTAATAGATATTCTTCCATCAACATAACAATTGCACCGCCACTATTGCAACAACTTGTAAACATAAAATTCCATTTGTAAAAAATAGTTTACAAACTTCATTTTATAGCAATAGCACTATCAATAAGGCTTTATTAATCATTCGCATCTCCTGTTAAAAATCACATCAATATCTATACCACATTAAAAGTGTGCTTATATTAACAAATATCGATAGAAGTTATTATTGAACACTAATGCATATCACATATGTAACATTATCTTAAGAAGCAAAAAATTGAAACTACTACACTAGCCGCCAATTGAAATAATGCGATTCTTTTTAAATCATAATATTGCATAGCGAGAATATAAATGGCGTGGTTTTTACTCTGTGTAGCAGCCTTAATTGGTGGTTATTTTATTTATGGGCGTTTTGTTGAAAAAGTATTTGGTATTAATACCAATCGCCAAACTCCTGCTTATACCAAACAAGATGGTGTTGATTACGTACCAATGTCCAACAGCAAAGTCTATTTGGTTCAATTATTAAATATTGCTGGAGTTGGACCGATCTTTGGTCCAATTATGGGGGCACTATACGGTCCAGCAGCAATGCTATGGATTGTATTAGGCTGTATTTTTGCAGGAGCAGTACACGATTACTTCTCTGGCATGCTTTCTGTTCGTAACGGCGGAGCATCAGTACCAACATTGACTGGGCGCTACTTGGGTAACGGTGCAAAACATTTTATGAACATCTTTGCTATCGTACTGTTACTACTGGTTGGGGTTGTATTCGTATCAGCACCAGCGGGAATGATCACTAACCTAATTAATGATCAAACGAGCCTCAACGTATCAATGACCACCATGGTAGTGATTATTTTTGGTTACTATATTCTGGCAACCATTGTTCCCGTTGACAAAATCATTGGTCGTTTTTACCCATTCTTTGGCGCATTACTGATTTTCATGTCAGTAGGGCTCATTACAGCCATTGGCATTTCAGATGAACACCAATTATTAGGCGGTTTTGAGATGAGTCATATGTTCACTAACATGAACCCTAATGACTTACCATTATGGCCAGCACTATTTATTACCATTGCATGTGGCGCTATTTCAGGCTTCCATGCCACTCAATCACCATTAATGGCTCGTTGCATTGAAAACGAACAAAACGGCCGCTTTATCTTTTATGGAGCGATGATTGGGGAAGGCATTATTGCCTTAATCTGGTGTGCATTGGCTTTATCATTCTTTGGCTCAATTGAAGCGTTATCTGAAGCAGTAGCCAACGGTGGCCCTGGTAATGTGGTGTACAGCTCATCATTTGGATTATTAGGCGTCTTTGGTGGCATTATTGCCTTCCTTGGCGTCGTTATTTTACCGATTACCTCAGGAGACACCGCTTTCCGTTCAAGTCGCTTAATTTTGGCTGAATATTTCAATATGGATCAAAAACCATTACGTAATCGCCTATTAATGGCAATGCCACTGTTTGTTTTAGGTGCCATTCTTACTCAGGTCGATTTCGCAATTATTTGGCGTTACTTTGGTTTTGCAAACCAAACGACGGCGGTAATGATGTTATGGACAGCATCTGCTTATTTACTACGTCTTGATAAATTACATTGGGTAGCCACCATTCCAGCAATGTTTATGACCACGGTTTGTATCTGTTTCATTCTTAATAATGATCAACTGGGATTTGGTTTACCGATGACGGTATCGACAATTGTAGCAATGATTGCGACCGGATTTATCACCATAATGATCATCAAAAAATCACAAGGTAAAGGCGTGATTGATATTGATGCCGATGAGGTAGCTCAAACCAAGACCCCGCTATCATCAAAAAGCTAAGATAAAATTATCACCGATAAAAACCAACATTCGTGTTGGTTTTTATTTGACCATTTATTGATGTTAATCAAACCAAAACCAAACAACTTTTCGGTTAAAAATAATCTAACTAGATAGTCAAAAATAATGAATTTCTAAACATTCAATCATTCTTTAACCTATAAAAATAACGTTCTTTTTATAGAGCTTAATAATGGAAAAAACACCTACAAATAATATTGTACCTCACAATATTAACGAAAATGATACCGCAATAGTGTCGTTAGTCGGAGCTGGCCCTGGTGATCCTGAGCTACTAACAATCAAAGCACTCAATGTCATTAATCATGCTGATGTTATTTTATATGACCACTTAGTCTCTCCAGAAATTGTGGCATTATTCCCCACCCATGCGAATACCATTGCAGTGGGTAAACGCTTTAATTGTTGCTCTACCCCACAAAAGACAATTAATCAGTTAATGATTGATTTTGCACTAAAAGGTCAGTCCGTTTGCCGTTTAAAAGGCGGGGATCCGTTCATCTTTGGTCGCGGCGGCGAAGAAGCGCTTTATCTAGAGCAACATCATATTCGTTATCAAGTTATTCCAGGCATCACTGCTGCTATGGGATGCTGTGCTTATAGTGGTATTCCAATCACTCATCGTAACGTATCTCGTGGATTCACGGTTATCACTGCCCATGGTAACGACTACGATATTGATTGGCCGACATTGGCACAACTCCAACACACAATAATTTTTTATATGGGATTGCATAAAGTCGCATGGATTGCCCAACAACTTATTGCAGCAGGGGTTTCAAGTCAGACACCAATGGCCATTATTAGCCAAGGAACAACCCCACAGCATACTCACCTTATCTCAACACTTATCGAACTACCGCAGCAACTTGCCTTAAACCCACTAGCTAGCCCGGCATTGATTGTCGTCGGTGATGTCGTTCGTTTTGCCAACCAAATCCATTCAATACCCGATTCTGTTAATAACGTCTTAGCGTTATAAGGACATCCACCATGGAAAAATATCTCGATAGTAATGAACTCAATCAGGTGTTCTGCGCACTTGCTCCTGAGTTTAGAATAATGGCACCCGCCTATGAGCATTTGGGAGGCCGTTTTGCCCATACGGATAATCTGCTCTATCAACCGATTAGTCAGATAGATCAAATTGTCTGGAATAAAAAGTCACACTTTTCTCCCAAAGAAGTGGTACTACCGATAACTGAAACACTGTTTTATTTCAATGCGAATGAACTTAGGGAGTCAAAGGTAGAAGCAAGGCCAACCTTATTATTCTTACGCGCTTGTGATATTCATGCCCTTGAACGCTTAGATTACATGTACCTTCAAAATGGCGGTAATGCCGATTATTACTACCAAGCTAAGCGTAAAAAATTAAAGCTGGTATTACTTGAATGCCAATCCAGTTTTGAAAACTGCTTTTGTGTCTCTATGGGTACCAATGAGACTGACCAATTTGATGCCGCTATTCGGTTTGATGGGAATAATGGTGCTTACCTTAATATCAAAGATACCAGCTTACAGCCTTATTTTGACTCGCTTGGCATACATTGTGATTATCAACCTCAATTTGTACAGTCCAATCCCACCAGCGTTCGAACCCCCGATCAAGTTTGTGATGATCCCGCGCTAATTCGCCAAATACTACAAAATGACCCCAGTTGGGGCGAATATAATAGCCGTTGTATTGGTTGTGGCCGCTGTACAACCTCTTGCCCAACATGCAGCTGTTATAACGTGTTTGATATTGCTTACGATGAAAACCCTCAAATGGGTGAACGTCGACGTCAGCAAGCAAGTTGTATGACAGATAATTTTACTGATATGGCAGGTGGGCATAAATTTCGTCAAAAAACAGGTGAGCGCCTACGCTATCGTGCCCTACACAAAGTTAACGATTACAAAGCACGTCAAGGAAACCATCACATGTGTGTCGGTTGTGGCCGCTGTGATGATCGCTGTCCACAATATATTTCATTCACCAATATCATTAACCGTATGACAGATATTGTCGAACACCACATCGCAACCCAGCATCAGGAGCAAGAAAATGCCTGAACACCATCATGATTGCCATTCACACGACAATATTTTAATGCCGAATGCTTATCCTATCCTCGATATCATTAAATACACTGACAATGAATGGAATTTCCGCGTAGCAAAAAATTTCGAGACTAAACTGGGTCAATTTGTTGAAGTTTCATTACCCATGGTTGGTGAAGCCCCTATATCAGTATCCGACTGTGGTGACAACTATATTGATTTATTAATTCGTAATGTCGGTAAAGTGACACAGCAGTTATTTCAATTAAAAATCGGTGACAATATTTGGATGCGCGGTGTACATGGTAATGGTTATCCAATTGAATCCTACCATGATAACCATTTAATCATCATCGCTGGAGGCACTGGAGTCGCCCCAGTTAAAGGCTTAATTCGTCACTTTGTCGAAGCGCCAGAAAAAATTAAAGGTATGGATATGATCTTAGGGTTTAAAAACCAAGATGCCGTACTTTATCGTGATGAAATGCCGCAATGGCGTCAATGCCAACATTTAATCACCACCTTAGATCAAGGTGAAGCAAATGATGAATTTGAAGTGGGTGTCGTTACTGAGCATATAGATAAACTGGATCTCTCAGATCTAGCTAATACACAAGCGATAGTGGTAGGCCCACCTATTATGATCAAATTTGCAGTACAAGCGCTGCTTCAGCAAGGACTGACCAAACAACAAATCTGGGTCGATTATGAACGCCGTATGGCATGTGCTGTTGGTAAATGTGGCCACTGCCGAATGGGTGAAAAATACGTTTGTATTGATGGCCCTGTATTTCGTTTTGATGAAGCTGAATATTTGATCGACTAGGAGGCTATGATGGGATTAGATGTAGATATAATTAAAACACGTGCTCAAGGTGACTATCGTCTTTCAAAAGTACGCGGTGAGTGCATGATCAGTGTCCGTATCCCTGGCGGAATTATGCCTGCATATTTACTCGCAGTGGCACAGCATATCGCAGAAAAATACGGTAATGGCACAATCCATTTAACGACTCGCCAAAAACTAGCAATGCCAGGTATTCGCTACCAAAATATTTCCAAAGTTAATGCTGCATTAGAGCCGTTTCTTAAAGATATTACGGTTGAGTTATGTGGTATTGATGTCAAAGATACTAAAGCAGGTTATCAAAGTATTGCAGGACGAAACATTGTTGCTTGCCAAGGTAGTCGTATCTGTCAAAAAGCCAACACCGACACAACCGGTTTAGCACAACGACTAGAACACCATATTTATCCGCAACCTTACCACTTAAAGTTAGTGCTCGCAGGTTGTCCAAATGATTGTGCTAAAGCGAATATGGCTGACTTTGGCATAATAGGCATCGCACAAGTTAACTTTAATTCTGCACGCTGTATTGGCTGTGGTGCATGTGTTAAAGCTTGCAAACATCATGCGGTTAATTGCCTATCACTTAAAAATGGTAAAGCAACCAAAGAGATCAGTAAATGCATTGGCTGTGGTGAGTGCGTACTTGCGTGTCCAACTTTAGCTTGGCAACGTGATCCTAAGCAATTGTACATGGTCAAACTCGGCGGTCGTACTTCGAAAAAAACACCTCGTGTAGGTAAAACATTTCTTAACTGGGTAACAGAAGATGTACTGCATCAGGTTATCAGTAACTTACTTGAATTTGAAAAAGAAATGCTTGAAGGTACGCCCATTTATCTGCATATGGGGCATCTGATTGATCGTGCGGGTTATCATAAATTTAAGCAACGAGTATTACGCGACGTTGAACTTAACCCTGAAGCACAAGTTGCTGAGCGCATATACTGGAATGAGGAAGAATATGTCGCCAATATTCATCTCACCTCAAGCAACCATTGAGGTTTCGATTCTATAAGCAAAAAAAAGCCCACCAAAAGGTGGGCTTTTCGATAAACGTCAGACGCTTATTATTTCTTAGTAAGCTTCTCGCGGATACGTGCTGATTTACCAGAACGCTCACGTAGGTAGTACAACTTGGCACGACGTACTGCACCACGACGTTTAACAGTAATGCTGTCAACTACTGGAGAGTGAGTTTGGAACGCACGCTCAACGCCTTCACCGTTCGAGATTTTACGAACAGTGAATGCTGAATGTAGACCACGGTTACGGATTGCGATTACAACGCCTTCGAAAGCCTGTAGACGCTCACGGTCACCTTCTTTTACCTTAACTTGTACAACAACAGTGTCACCTGGTGCGAAAGTTGGTAGGTCTGTTTTTAGCTGCTCTTGCTCAAGAGCTTTAATGATGTTACTCATTTGGTATATACCCTAGAATAAACTGATACTAATTTAATTAAATGCTTGCTTTATGTTCGCGGATAAATTCCGCTAGCAAGAATTCCTGATCGTCAGTCAGAGCTAGGTTTTCCAGGAGCTCTGGTCTTCTCAGCCATGTACGGCCCAACGATTGCTTTAATCGCCAGCGACTAATCTCTTTATGATTGCCAGACATTAATACCGCAGGTACTTCATGTCCGTCCAACAATTCAGGTCGAGTGTAATGAGGACAATCTAGCCAACCATTTGCAAAAGAATCTTCTTCTGCTGACGCAAAATCACCCAGTACGCCCGGAACAAACCGAACCACTGCATCAATTAGCGTCATGGCAGGTAACTCGCCACCCGTTAACACAAAATCACCGATAGACCATTCTTCGTCTACCTCTTGCTGGATAATGCGCTCATCAACCCCTTCATAGCGACCACAGATAAGAATCAGATTCTCATTCTGCGCTAACTCCTCAACACCAGCTTGATCCAGCTTACGGCCTTGAGGGGAAAGGTAGATTACTTTAGCCTGACCTTTTGCAGATTGTTTGGCAGTGTGAATAGCATCGCGCAAAGGCTGTACCATCATTAACATACCAGGTCCACCACCATACGGTCGATCATCCACCGTACGATGTTTGTCATGCGTAAAATCACGAGGATTCCACGTATCGACACTCAAAAGGCCTTTTTTTACCGCCTGGCCTGTTACCCCATAATTGGTAATGGAAGAGAACATTTCAGGAAAAAGACTGATTACTCCAACCCACATATGCTCACTCACTTATTTACCAGGGATTAAAACTCAGGATCCCAGTCAACTTCGATCCGCTGAGCAGTGCGATCAATCAACTTGATGACCTGCTCATCGAGGAACGGGATTAGACGTTCCTTCTGTCCGAAAGCATCTTTGAGATTCGCCTTAACAACTAACACATCGTTTGAACCTGTTTCCAGGATATCAGTGACTTTACCTAGGTCGTAACCTTCAGTAGTGACAACTGACATACCAAACAATTCACGCCAGTAGAATTCTTCATCTGACAGTGCGGGTAGTTGATCAGCCAAAACTGCTACTTCTGCATTAGTGAAAACTTGAGCATCCTCGCGGATATCCATGCCTTCTAGCTTAGCAACAAGACCTTGGCCGTGGCGTTTCCATGATTCAACATGGATTTCCGTCCACTCACCTTTGATTTTAATCATCCAAGGGGTATAGGAAAAAATACTTTCAGATTGTTCGGTGTAGGAAAAAACTTTGAGCCAACCCTTGATACCGTAGGTGGCACCCAGTTTACCGACAATAATGTGGTCTTGGTTTTTTACACTCATCGTTTTTCTCTGTACCTAATAGTACTAATTAAGCTGCTGCTTTAGCTGCATCTTTGATTAGTTTAGCTACACGATCAGTCGCCGCAGCGCCTTGACCTAACCAGTGGTTTACGCGATCTAGATCTAAACGTAAACGCTCTTCTTGACCCTTAGCTAGTGGGTTGAAGAAACCGATTTGCTCGATGTTTGCGCCGTCACGTGGAGCACGTGCGTCAGCAACAACGATTTGATAGAATGGACGCTTCTTAGCGCCGTGACGTGCCAAACGAATGGTTACCATATCGTCCTCTTTGCATTACTGTAAAATAAATGACCCCGCTATAATAACGAGGTCCGTGCCAAAATAAAGCCTCGGAATTTTACCCTTTGGAGCGGCGAATGCAACTGCTTTAGTTACTTTTTCGCCGTTTAAGTAGAATAAAATCTTCAAAAGCATTAAAAATCAAACTATTAGCGACCTGGGAACATGCCGCCACCAGGCATCATGCCTTTCATTTGGCGCATCATATTCTTCATTCCACCCTTTTGCATCTTTTTCATCATCTTTTGCATCTGGGTAAATTGCTTCAATAATCGATTTACATCTTGTACTTGAGTACCAGAACCAGCAGCAATACGCTTCTTTCGTGAGCCTTTAATTAGCTCAGGTCGAGCACGTTCGCCCTTGGTCATTGAATTGATAATAGCTTCCATTTGCATGAATATTTTATCATCAACTTTATCTTTCATATCACCGGGCAACTGCGACATACCTGGAAGTTTGTCGAGCATGCCCATCATGCCACCCATGTTTTTCATTTGCTGAAGCTGGCTACGGAAATCTTCAAGATCAAAACCTTTTTTATCTTTAAATTTCTTGGCTAATTTTTCTGCTTCTTTCTTATCAACGTTACGTTCTAGATCTTCAATTAGCGATAAAACATCGCCCATACCTAAAATACGTGACGCAACACGATCAGGGTGGAACGGTTCTAAGGCATCAGTTTTTTCACCAATACCTAAAAATTTAATTGGCTTACCGGTAATGTGACGTACAGATAATGCAGCACCTCCACGAGCATCACCATCAACCTTGGTTAAAATAACACCGGTTAGAGGCAATGCATCATTAAATGCTTTCGCTGTATTAGCCGCATCTTGACCTGTCATGGCATCAACCACAAACAAGGTTTCAACTGGATTTAATGCTTTATGGACGTCTTTAATTTCATCCATCATTTCTTCATCGACATGCAAACGACCTGCAGTATCGACAATCACTACATCATAGAACTTGGTTTTACCGTGTTCTAAAGCAGCTTTTACAATCGCTAATGGTTTTTGCTCAACGGATGATGGGAAAAAATCCACCCCTACATCAGCAGCCAGCGTTTCTAGTTGCTTAATTGCCGCTGGACGGTAAACGTCGGCAGAAACAACCAATACTTTCTTTTTATCACGCTCTTTTAATAGCTTACCCAGTTTACCAACACTGGTGGTTTTACCTGCACCTTGTAAGCCTGCCATCAAAATAACGGCTGGCGGCTGGCAACTTAAATCAAGCGCTTCATTGCCATCACCCATTACCGCTTCAAGTTCAGATTGAACAATCTTAATGAACTCTTGGCCTGGCGTTAGACTTTTTGATACTTCAGTACCAACAGCACGCTCTTTTACACGCTTAACAAATTCACGAACAACAGGTAGCGCAACGTCGGCTTCGAGTAATGCCATCCGAACTTCACGCAAGGTATCCTTTATATTGTCATCCGTAAGACGACCACGGCCGCTGACATTTTTAAGCGTTCGCGATAAACGCTCGGTTAAATTTTCGAACATGTGGTGCTACTCGCTCGTTACGCAACTCAATCAAAAATTGCAAAATTATCAAAATTGCTACAAGTATACCGCAAAAAAGCTTGGTCTTTCATGTAAACCCACAGCTCTTTTTGGGATTACATTGGCGACTAAGGTTTGAGCAGGGTATAATTGCTGCTTCTACATATTAAAAATAGCTATTCGTTACTAAGGAGCTATCTGGTTGACTATGGACATGTTAATTGCCATCCCTGCAGTATGCTTTTATATCATTGCATTACTGCTTGTTGTCCCAGGGCTTGCTAACAATAACGGCATTAAAACTCAACCGGTTTTTATTACCGCCATTATTGCAATTGCCTTGCATCTGCTATTGCTTAAGGATCTTATCCTTGGTGCATCAGGTCAAAATCTCAGCATCCTTAACGTTGCATCGCTAATAAGCGTTATTGTTGCCAGTTTAACTACAGTTGCAATGTTAAAAATGCGGATCTGGTTTTTACTACCCGTCGTTTACAGTTTCGCTGCTATTAACTTGTTTGCAGCAACTATACTGCCCGGTACTTTTATTACTCATTTAGAGGCACAACCGCAAGCTTTAGTACATATTTCTCTGGCATTGTTCTCATATTCAACCTTAATGATTGCCACTTTGTACGCACTGCAACTGGCTTGGCTTGATCATAAATTAAAGCATAAAAAAAGCTTACAGATTAATCCTAACATTCCACCATTAATGATGGTAGAACGCCAACTTTTCAAGATCATTGTTGTCGGTTATAGCTTATTAACCGTCACTTTAATCAGCGGTTACTTTTTTATTGGTGACATTATTGCTCAAGGCAAAGCCCATAAAGCCATACTATCCTTGCTTGCTTGGCTAATTTACAGCGTATTGTTATGGGGTCATTACCGTCAAGGTTGGCGTGGACGTAAAGTAGTTTGGTTTAGTTTAGCCGGCGCTTTTTTACTAACACTAGCCTATTTCGGTAGTCGGTTTGTCAAAGAAATTATCATTGGTAGCTAGTTAACGCACACCAGCTTAAATTATTGCTACACTTGTTTTTATAATAGCTACTGTTCTATATATTATTGTTCGTTTATTCAATAACTAACAATATTTGCTTAATCTGTTAAGGACTGCCCCTTTTGGACCAAATTTCCACAGGCTTATTATTTGCTTTACTCGCTCTTATGATCATCATTTCAGCTTACTTTTCAAGTTCTGAAACGGGAATGATGACGCTCAATCGTTATAAACTGCGCCACCTTGCCAGCCAAGGACATAAAGGGGCCCAGCGGGTTGAGAAACTTCTTTCACGTACCGATCGTTTACTTGGTTTAATTCTGATCGGTAATAATCTGGTAAATATTATCGCATCAGCCATTGCGACGATTATCGGTATGCGCCTCTATGGTGATGCCGGTGTTGCTATCGCAACCGCTATCTTAACCATTGTTATTCTTGTTTTTGCTGAAGTTACCCCAAAAACAGTCGCAGCGTTGTATCCAGAAAAAGTCTCTTACACCAGTAGTATCTTACTTAATATTTTAATGAAGTTACTCTACCCATTAGTGTGGTTTGTTAATGGGATTACTAACGGCTTCTTGTTTATCCTTGGTGTGAAAAAAGATACTAACAGTGCCTCAAACATTAACTCTGAAGAATTACGTACCATCGTTAATGAAGCAGGTTCACTGATCCCGCGCCGCCATCAAAATATGTTGCTCTCGATTCTTGATTTAGAAAATGTCACCGTTGAAGAATTGATGATCCCACGTAATGAAATTGCAGCCATCAACGTTAATGATGATTGGAAATCTATTGTGCGTCAGCTAAGTCATTCAGCGCATGGGCGAATTGTCTTATACCGCGATAATATTGATGAAGTAGTCGGCATGTTACGTGTTCGTGAAGCCTACCGTTTAATGATGGATAAAAATGATTTTAGTAAAGAGAATCTACTTCGTGCTGCTGATGAAGTGTATTTCATTCCAGAAGGTACGCCGTTAAATATTCAATTATTAAAATTCCAACGTAATAAAGAACGTATTGGTCTAATTGTCGATGAATATGGCGATATTCAAGGCTTGATTACTGTCGAAGATATTCTTGAAGAGATTGTTGGTGAATTTACCACCTCAATCGCACCAACACTGGCGGAAGAAATTACCCCACAGAAAGATGGTAGTTTATTAATTGAAGGTAGCGCCAATATTCGCGATCTTAATAAGAGCTTAAATTGGCAATTACCAACAGATGGACCGCGCACATTAAACGGTTTTATTCTCGAGCATTTAGAATATATTCCAGAAGAAAATATCAAAGTGGATATTAGCGGTCACAACATGGAAATCATTGAAGTTTCAGGCAATATGATTAAGTTAGTTAAAGTATTACCCATGCATAGTGCAGCAACAATAGACACTGAAACTAACACCGATACCGAACAAGAATCAAAGACGCCTTAACGCAATAGTTACATAAAAAATAGCGACAATAAAAAAGCCACTCGATGATTGTTCACTCCGAGTGGCTTTTTTTATACTTACATCATAGCCGTTATTTAACTTGTAACTGTTGTAGCATCGCATCAGGCAGAGCAAGCGCGTCATTTTTATTGACTTCAATGCCAGCACTAATGATCGTTTCTGCAATCAATTTTGCTTCAGCCAACGAATGCATATTATAGGTACCACATTGATACTCATTGAGCTCAGGTATTTGCTCTTGCGTTTCTACCGCCAACACATCTTTCATCGCAGCTAACCAAGCAGTTACGACTTGCTGCTCAGTTGGCGTACCAATTAAGCTCATATAGAAACCGGTACGGCACCCCATAGGTGAAATATCAATAATTTCAACCGTGGTAGAGTTTAAATGCTGACGCATAAACCCTGCGTACAAATGCTCTAACGTATGAATACCACGTTCACTGAGAATATCAGCATTAGGACGACAAAAACGTAAATCAAATACGGTAATAGTATCGCCCTTAGGGGTTTGCATGGTCTTTGCTATCCGTACTGCGGGAGCATGCATTTTGGTATGATCGACAGTAAAGCTATCAAGTAATGGCATTGCTTACTTCTCCTTGTCCAAATAAAAATAAATCTTAGCAGTTAATTTTTATAGTGCTTATAACAATTAACTTACCACCAACTTTTATTGGCATCGAGCTCTTTGCGGCATTGTTTCAGTTGCCAGCCATAATTTTTCGATTGCTGTTCGACTTTACGCGCCACTTTCATTAACCACGGTTTTCGACGATAAGTTCCCCGCTTATAGCCACCGCGACCATCGTGATAAGCTAAATATTGAGCATACGCATTCCATTTAGAAATACCTAACTGACGCTGGGTTTCATGGGTATACCAACCAATAAACTGCATTGCATCAGCAAAATCACTGCGCGAACCACCATGCCCGGTATGCTTTTGAAAATCTGACCATGCAGGATCTTGCGCTTGAGCGTAACCATAGGCACTGCTTACTCGCCCCCATGGAATAAAACCAAGCACGTAATCTTTAGGAGGAAGTGCATCGTGACGGTAACTACTTTCTTGCTTCATAATCGCCATAGCAACATTAATAGGCGTTCCCCATTGCTGCTGCATGTCGAGTGCATCTTCATACCAATCAGGGTATTGACGGAAAATACTACACAGATTTGATTGGTTGCTTGGTGGCGGCGTCGCACAGCCGCTAACAATTAAGGCCACCACTGTTAGCAACAATAATCGTACACGTAATCGCATTTTTTATCCTACTCGTTAACCACTAAAATCGATCAAAAAAAAGCTGACTTCCAAAGAAGTCAGCTTAATACGATTAATTATTTAGCGTCGGTATCTCTACATCAACGTCAGCAAAATAATCTGCTAAGAAATCATCAAACGAAAGTGTGTCACTTTGCTCAATTTGACGTTGTTTAATCACAGATGACGCCACTTCTTGCTCAAATGTTGCTTGATCATAAAAGCGGAAATCTTGTTGCGCTAATTGTTTAGCATGGGCTGTCGCATAAAAATCACCAAGAGCACTAATACCTTGATAAGTTTTAATTTGCTCTAATAATCTCGCTGAAAACGTTAGCTGCGGATCGTTAATCCAAGTTAATAATCGCTGACAAGTTTGCTGATATTTATTATCGCCATGTAAAGCATCGATTGTGATTGCAACTTGTTCAAGTTCAGCAAACACTTGTTGTCCCCATGTTTTTAGAAGTAGCTCTTCACCATCGCAACCAATTTTCAGTTCCAATAGCGGATTACGTCCATCGACAACAACTTTATTCCAATTATCACGCCAACAGGCTAACTCGCAATCGGTCATCTCTGGTGATGGCGTTAAAACAGCCCAGATTAAAAACAGATCAAGAAAACGCACCTGATCTTCATCAATACCAATCGGACTAAATGGGTTAACGTCTAGCGAGCGTACTTCAATGTATTCCACCCCAGCACGCTTTAAGGCTTCTGATGGCTTTTCACCACTTTTAGCTACACGCTTAGGTCTAATAGGTGCATATAGCTCATTTTCAATCTGTAATACATTACTGTTCAACTGCTGACGTTTACCATCAACAACTACACCTAATTGAGAGAACTCCTCTGACGGTGTATGAATAGCACTGTTTAACCCAGTTAAATATTGTTCAATACTATTGAAACCAATTTTTAACGAACTTTGAGCATGATTGGTATAACCTAAATCACTTAATCGTAATGCGGTGGCATTTTCTAAAAAGTAGGTTCCCTTGCCCACTTTCCCAAATGAAGCTTTAAGCGCTTCATTTTGAATAAATGAACCACACATTGCAGGAGAAGAACCGAATAAATACGGAATTAACCACCCAAAACGGTAATAATTTCGAATCAATGCAAAATAGGCATCTGACACTGAATCTTGTCGTTGTTGCTCTGTTTGATCACCAAACAAACTATCCCAAAAAGCATCAGGAAAAGAAAAGTTAAAATGCACGCCTGAAATAATCTGCATCACGCTGCCGTAACGACGCTTGAGACCTTCACGATAAAGAGTTTTCATTTGGCCAGTATTTGAACTGCCGTATTGCGCTAGCTCGATCTCATCCTGATCGCCAACAAAACACGGCATAGACATCGGCCATAAGCGCTCGCCAGCCATATGGCTTAAAGAAAACTTATGAATATCGTCTAATTGTGCTAACAGTTGGTCAACATCACGTGAGACAGGAGTAATAAACTCCAATAAGGATTCAGCAAAATCAGTGGTGATCCATTTATTCGTTAGTGCCGAACCTAAAGCACTTGGGTGTGGTAATGAAGATACTTTTAAATCTTCTGTTATGCGCAAAGATTCACGCTCAAGACCACGCCCTAGCTGTGTTAATGCCTCAGGGTTATTGGCAACCTGTTGCAACCTTTCGAAAAAAGTCATGAAGGCCATTCTCATTTTTATCCAATTGAAGAAACAGGGTAATCATTATTAACCACGATTACCATGCTTTATAGTATTAATAATTGTGAAACATATTTACTACACAGTAACAGCCTCTAGCTTAATAAAGGCTGTTACTGCCATTATATTTTACTGATTAAGCACTAATTGATGAACCGGTAAACCTAAGGTCTTTAATTGCGGTAATAATGTCTTAGTATCACCAACAATAATAATTTGGTAATCCTTAGGGTTAAACCATTTATGAGCTAAGTTATCCATTTCAGCTTTAGTAATTGTCGCGACAATATGATTGCGCTCAGCAACAAAACTCGGCGCTAAGTTATAGCTTAAAATCGTGCCTAGTAAAGCTGCCTTTTTAGACGGTGTTTCATAACTTAATGCATCTTGTTGACCCACAGCTAACCGCATAAATTTAACTTCTTTATCCGTTAACCCTGTGGTGCTCATGCGCTTTAACTCAGCCATAAATTCTTTTATCGCTGGTAACGTCGCATTGGCGCGCACTTGAGCATAAAAACTTGCCATACCAATTTCACGGCCACCGGTTAAATAACCACCTGCACCATAGGTATAGCCTTTGTCTTCTCGTAAGTTTAAATTTAAACGACTATTAAAGTTACCAGCCAAATTAAAGTTAGCAAGTTGGGTTTTAAATAACTCCCCCGTGGCATCATAAGCCATGCCTTGGCGCACTAAACGTATGACTGTTTGCGGCGCATGGGGTTTATTCACTAACCAAATTGCTTGTTGCGATAAATGCGGTAGTGTCGGTGTAATAAAGGTTGGTTTAGGCGCACCTTGCCAAGTCGCTAATGGAGCGAGATCAGCATTTAAATTCGCTTGTTTAATATCGCCAACAACCACAATATCGGCACCATTTGGGGTGTAGTAACGCTGGTAGAAATCTTTAACATCTTGCAATGTAATAGCATTAATTGATGCTTGAGTTCCTTCTGCTGGACGACTAAATAGCGTGCCTTTAAACAACACATCACGAGTCGCTTGGCTTGCTAACCAGTCTGCGCTTTGATGTTCATAGACAATGCCTTCTAACATTTGTTTTTTCAAACGCTTGAAATCAGACTCAGTGAATTTAGGTTGCAGCAACCGTTGCTCAAATAATGCGAGGGTCTGAGGTAGATTCTTAGTCAAAGTATTTAATGACACAGTAGAATTATAAAGCCCTGCATTCACGGTAATACTACTGCCCAAAGTATCAAGTTGGGATGCCATCGCTTCAGCGGTTAATTTAGCTGTACCTTCATTCATCATTGCCGCAGTTAATTGTGCTAACCCAGCTTTACCTTCAGGCTCAACCCGACGTCCAGCAGGTACACTTAACTGTAAGGTAATGGTTGGGGTTTCTTTATATTCAGTACCAATAACTTTAATACCATTAGCTAACTTAAACTCATACAAGCTTGGCATTACTGCTTTGACTGGTGTCGATGCTTGTGGCATCACAGCGCGATCAAAGTTATCAGTGACAGTACGGTAAGCAAGATCTTGTTCTTTGATCTTGTGGTGTGGCGGTAGGTGGCGCGGTGCAGGCGTAAAGTTTGGCTGCGCGGCCTCTAACTGCAATTGTCCTTTCGGTACCACACTTAAACTGACACTTGGCTGCTGGTATAAATATTTATTGTAAACAGCCATCACGCTATTGGTGGTTACTCGATTAACATTAGCAAGCTCAGTCGGTAAATAGTTAGGATCACCAAAAAATGTTTGGTAAGCCGCTAACTGAGATACTTTTCCAGCCACACTCTGCAAACCATAAATTGCACTTGCAGCTACTGAGCCTTTGATTTCATTTAACTGTTGTTGGTTAATACCTTGAGCTTCAATACCATTAACCACGTTCATCACTTTAGTGCGTAATTGGCTTAGATTGCCTTTATTACCACTTGGAGCCATCGCATATACATACATAGTACAAGCTAGCTCAGCACAATCTTGAAAAGCACCAGCATCAACAGCTTCGCCAGTCTTAACTAACTTTTGATACAGTAAACTATTGGTACCACTACCAATAATTTGTCCAAGCATATCAAGTGATGATTGATCTTTAGCCCCAAGATAGGCTGTCGGCCATGCCATCATTAGCATTGGTTGTTGAATATTATCTTCAAGAGTAATAAAACGATTATGCGTTAAGGTGGCTGGCTGTTTAGGTGCATTTTTGACTTCTGGACCACGAGGGATCGAGCCGAAGTATTTATTGATCCATGCTAACGTCTGCGCTTTATTGATGTCGCCACCAATAGTCAAAGTGGCGTTATTAGGCCCATACCAGCGTAGGAAAAAGGCTTTAAGATCATTAACATCAACCCGATCAAGATCTTCAACATAACCAATTGTTTGCCATGAATACGGATGGCTACGTGGATATAACGCCTCAGCCATCTTTTCATAAATCATCCCATAAGGGCGATTTTCAAAATTTTGAGCGCGCTCATTTTTAACCGTTGAACGCTGAATTTCAAATTTACGCTGTGACACAGCATCGAGTAAGAAACCCATTCGATCTGATTCTAACCACAATACTTTTTGGAGCTGATTAGCCGGAACCGTTTCATAATAATTGGTACGATCACGATTAGTGCTGCCATTAAGGCTGCCTCCCGCCTCTGTAATTAGTCGAAAATGTTGCTGATCACCAACATGTTTTGACCCTTGAAACATCATATGCTCAAAGAAGTGGGCAAAACCAGATTTCCCCTGCTGTTCTCGCGCCGATCCAACATGATAAGTCACATCGACATTAACCAAAGGATCAGAATCATCAGGCGATAAAATAACCGTTAACCCATTGGCTAGTTTATATTTACTGTAAGGTATTACCGCCTTTCCAGGTACGGTTTTCACCTGCTCGATAAACTTAACGCCTTGCGGTAAGTTATCATTTACAGCAGCATGTTCACCCCATTGACTACAACCAGCTAATGACAGCAATGCAGCACTTAAGACCCACTTTTGCACGTTAATATATTCCTTACACTGATAATCCGGGAAATAGCCCTAACACAATCACGGCTAAAGCAACATAGCGGATCATTTTCCCAATAAAAATGGCGGTAGCACACCACCAAAAACGCATACGTAACCATCCAGCAGCTAAGCATAATGGATCACCAATAAGTGGCATCCAACTTAATAATAAACTCCAGTAACCATATTTCTTTAGCCACAATAATGCTTTATTACTTTGCTTATTCTCTGCCGTTTTATCTGGCAACAACAAGCCAAGCCAATAATTAGTCAGCCCACCAAGAGTATTGCCTATTGTCACCACCGCCACAATTTGCCAAACAGGGTTATCTCCCATTTTTAAAGCGGCAATTAAATTAGCCTCAGAACCACCAGGTAATAAAGTCGCGCTTAAAAAACCAGTCGCAAATAATACCCATAATCCAAGATCGCCGTTCATTAATTCTGTCATCAAGCTGTTATCTCATAAATTGATGCTTTAAAGCCGTAATGCAGCTCGAAACCCTAGCTACAATAGTACAAATTATTCGGTTTTGATAATAATACCAAGCCTGTTAATAATCGGTTATTTAATCTTTTATTTAGCACTGAGAATAGTTACGACGAGGAAATTAAAAGCAACATATTGATGTTATAGGCAGGAGAATTATGATCAAACAACAAAGAAATGGAATCGAGACTAAAATGGGGATATAAAAAAAGCCCAGCTTAAGCTGAGCTTTTAAATGATGGTGCGCGCGGGAGGATTCGAACCTCCGACCGCCTGGTTCGTAGCCAGGTACTCTATCCAGCTGAGCTACGCGCGCACTAAATTTGTTACAACAACAGACATTGAGGTCTATTGCTTTTAAATGATGGTGCGCGCGGGAGGATTCGAACCTCCGACCGCCTGGTTCGTAGCCAGGTACTCTATCCAGCTGAGCTACGCGCGCACTAAATTTGTTACAACAACAGACATTAAGATCTATTGCTTTAAATGATGGTGCGCGCGGGAGGATTCGAACCTCCGACCGCCTGGTTCGTAGCCAGGTACTCTATCCAGCTGAGCTACGCGCGCACTAAATTTGTTACAACAACAACAGACATTAAGGTCTATTGCTTTAAATGATGGTGCGCGCGGGAGGATTCGAACCTCCGACCGCCTGGTTCGTAGCCAGGTACTCTATCCAGCTGAGCTACGCGCGCACTAAATTTGTTACAACAACAGACATTAAGGTCTATTGCTTTAAATGATGGTGCGCGCGGGAGGATTCGAACCTCCGACCGCCTGGTTCGTAGCCAGGTACTCTATCCAGCTGAGCTACGCGCGCACTAAATTTGTTAC
>NZ_PYON01000033.1 GCF_003026355.1 Photobacterium kishitanii
ATAAACTGCTGTTAAGCCGTTTATTTGAAAATGGTGCTCGCTACTGGACTCGAACCAGTGACACCTTGCATGTCATGCAAGTACTCTAACCAACTGAGCTAAGCGAGCAAATTGTACTACTATAAACCGCTGTTAAGCCATTTATTTGAAAATGGTGCTCGCTACTGGACTCGAACCAGTGACACCTTGCATGTCATGCAAGTACTCTAACCAACTGAGCTAAGCGAGCAACGTCAGCATAATTACTGTTTAATCGTAATCAGCGAATGACAAGCATATTAGCGAGTCGCTCTAATCTAGGCAAGTGTTTAAAGAAAGTTTTTTAGGGAATTCAGTGCGTTTGCTTGCACAATAGCCAGTTTGGTTAATTTTGGTGATAGATAAATAGACGAATGTGATATTACGCACACTGTTAATAATAGATGCCACTAGAAAGTACTAGTGGCAATATGAGTTGGGGTTATTGCAGTAGCTCATGATTTTCTGGTAATAGACGAATAATCCACAATACCAGTTTGTGTTTCATGTTAACGCCGTCTTCTTTATCGACGGCTAATGGAGTGATTTGTTTACATTGTACTAATAAGCGATAAATACATTCAACGCGATCAGTTGAGCCTACACCGCGATCTAAATCATTAAATCCTTGTTTTTTTGCAAAGGCGAAACCGAGTTCTAATGCTTTCTTTAACAGTTTTGCTTCATTTTTATGTTTTTTCATTCTTATCTCCCTGAACCTCTACAATGTAGTGTAGTTTACCTATTATTAAAATGAACTAATAGTAGCAAAAATGATAATTGAGGTTGGCAGCAAGTTATTGAAGTCCAACCTTAAAATTACAGCGCTTGAATAATCGTTGCCAATAATTCACGTGCTCAATAGTTGCTTGTTGAAATTGATGTTGCAGTTCACCTTGAAAATAATAACGAGCATATACTGTCATCATGGATGATGGCTGAATGTGGTGTTTAGCTAGCGTTGTGTAGAGGCTAGCTAAATATGGTTGTAATTGTTGATACTGCGAATGTAATTTACTTAGATAGGGTTGAATATCTTTTGCGTAATATTTATAAAAAACATTACGTAAATATTGAGCTTGCTGTTGGTTGATATTTTTACCACAAATTACATCTTGCTCATGACGAATAAGTTGAGTTGTAACGGTATTAAGCCTGGCTGTGACTCTAGCTATAGAATAAAAAAGTTGGCCAAGATATTGAGTATTGTGAATTTGTTGTTGATGATAAAGCAGCAAATCAATATTGCTAGTGGTCAGTGTTGTAAGTGCATTAGATAAATTATGAGATGTTATTGTTGTCGTTAAAGTATCTAAATAATCAAATGCGGCTAAATTCTCGATATAGCCTCCAAATTGATGTTGTTCCAGCAATTGACGACCTAGCGTAAATTGCTGACGCCATTCCTGACCTGTAAATACCATATTCCATAATACTTGTGGTAATTGCTGTTGTTTTTGATAATAAATATCTTTTAGTTGAAGCCACAATGTATTGGTATTATTGAGAACTTTCAGGCAGTGATCGAGTTGTTTTAAAAACAGAAGTTCATAACGTAGTTGGCGAGTTTGATCCTGTACTTTTCCTAATACGGAATTGCGTTCAGCAATTAACTGAAATAAACCACACTGGCGTAGTTCATAAGCATTTAATAATCCCATTCGAATATCAGATATGGGTTGTTTTAGTAACCGTGTACCTGGGTAGATGGGTAAGCTAAGCGCTGGTGTTTCTGTGGGCTTTATATCCAACACATTAGCAAGCCGTTGTTGATAAGTGTCTAACAAAACTTCGGTAGTGTTTTTTTTGCAGCTAGTTAGTAGCAGTGAGCAAAAAAATACCAATAATAATATTTTCATCATAGCCCAAGTTTAGTGGCAATGATTTAAGCATATGTAAGCTTGCAATTTTAGACAAAAAAAAGCGATCCGAAGATCGCTTTTTTAAGTCTGGGACTATTTACTGTTAGCGTAATGACATCTCAATTTGGTGTTTGGCATCAAGTTTATGCACCCAGCGCATACGCATGCCGAGCATTATTGCCGCAGACGTTAAGCCGATAATAAATCCAATCCAAAAGCCCTCCGGACCCATAGGTTTAACTATCCAATCAGTCATTCCTAAAATATAACCAATAGGTAATCCTAGTAACCAATAGGCAATAAAGGTGCAGAAGAAAATTGCTCGCATATCTTTATAGCCACGTAGTGCGCCTGCCGCAACAACTTGTACTGCATCACTGCATTGGTAAATTGCTGCTAATAACAGTAATTGACCTGCAAACATAATAACTTCAGGGTTATCAGTGTACAGTAATGCTATTTGTTCACGGAAAATGACCGTTAAAATTGCAGTACAAAATGCTAATGATGTACCTACAATTAATCCGCAATGACTCGCAATTTTAGCGCCAATAATGTCTTCTTGTCCCATTTTATGGCCGACACGGATACTAACCGCTGCGGCTAAACTCATCGGTAACATATAGACTAAGGATGAGAAGTTCATTGCAATTTGGTGTGACGCAACCTTCATTGGCCCTAGTGGTGAGATCAATAATGCAATAACCGCAAACAGAGAAACTTCAAAAAATAATGAGGCGGCAACAGGAAAGCCTAATTTGAACAAGCGACTAATCGCGGCAAATTTAGGCGGATAAATCACGCTAAAAACATTAAGACTGTTAAGACGCTTATTAATTAAGACGAATGCAAGCATGGCAAAGAACATAAACCAATACACGATAGCTGTTGCGATACCACAACCCACCCCACCGAGTGCTGGCATACCAAACTCACCGTAAACAAAAATCCAGTTAAGAGGGATATTGAGTAATAAACCTAAAAATCCAATCACCATGCCAGGAATGGTAAACGATAAACCTTCAGAGAAACTTTTTAGAGTTTGGAAAAATAAAAATGCAGGTACAGCAAATAATACCGCATGTAAATAACCGACCGTTTTTTCTGCTAATACTGGCTCGACATTCATGTAATGGATCAAAATTCCAGCGTTGTAAAGAATCAACATGGTTGGAATTGAAATCAGTACGGCGAGAATAAAAGCGGTCTGAATTTCAAACGGTATTTTGTCCTTTTTACCGGAACCACTCAGTTGTGCTACGATAGGAACAATAGCCATTAACAAGCCGACCCCAAATAAAATTGAGGGTAGCCAAATACTTGCAGCAACAGCAACGGCCGCCATATCTGTCGCACTTACACCACCAGCCATAACTGTATCAACAAATCCCATCGATGTTTGGGCGACTGAAGCAATTAAGACGGGTATAGCAAGTTTTAACAGTTGCGCTGTTTCTTTTCTGTAATTTTGCACTCAGCATGGCTCCAAAAATGAGAAAATAAAAAGGGGGGGAGACTTAATAGTCGTTAATTACTATTTAATGCGCCCTAAATGGGCTGGATTATATAAATAAAACTAACAAAGCCAAGTACTATTTAACACTTTATGCATATAAAAACAAACGGCCTCGATAGGTGATAATCGAGACCGTTAGCTTAAGTTGACAGTTATTATATTTGATTAGACGGTAAAGAAATGATGCCCAAAGAAACCTATCGCAATAAAGGTACTTGCAGCACTAAAAATACATAACATTGGGGTCTTAATATTAGGGTAACGTTCGACAAGCAAAGCTAATCCAAGAAAAGTTGGATAAAGGCCAAATGCGTAACGCGGCATCGCATTAAGGCTTGAAGAAAGAGGCAATATTAAGCAAATAAACATAAATAACGCTTCGGCATAATACTTACGCACGACTAAGTAGATATTAAGTGCAAAAGCAAGCAATGCCATGATCGTGAGGTATAATTTAGGACCACCAGTCTCAAAACCAAATTTTAGCCAATGGAATGGATTGGTAAGTTGACGCCCCCAAGCGATTTGAATATGTCCAAACGCAAGTGCATCTCCAACATGGAAATACATATAAGTCATAAAGCCAAAAAAGCCAATAGGGATCACCCAAATAGCCGCTAAGACTTTCAGTGCCGGTGTCTTAAAGCGTAAAAAGCTTTGAATACCATAATGCTGAATAGCAATGATTAATACTGGAAATACTAAAAATACCCCTAGGTTGCGGGTTACTGCTGCTAACATGCCTAAAACTGCGACCAAAAACCATTGTTGACGGTAGCTAAATAAAAACACGCCAGCGACTAATGCAATGAATAATGGTTCGGTATAACCCGCAGATGAGTAAACGGTATAAGGCGAAAAACATAATGCCCAAATCATGGTATAGCGTGTTGTGTCACTTATTTTTAGCTGTTTTAGTACCATTAATACCATTGGGATACTAAATAAAAACGCGAGGTTAGAAGCAAATGCTAGGCCAAAGCGATAGTTATTTATTGGGTTCTCAAAGGTTGTTAAATGGGAGAATATCCAGCCAAGAAATGGTTGTAATGGCATAAATGCCCAATTTGCCGCATTTTTTTGTCCAAGCCATTGAGGGACAAGATCATAGCCGTTATCAATAATGCGATAGAACCATACACAGTCAAAACGACACACGGTTTGTAGTAATGGTTGTTCTGCATAATGCCCTGTCATGAACATGCTAACACCCCAAAGGCCAAGGGCATAGATGACAATACGGCTAACAATGACAGCAAAGATTAAGTTTAACCAATCTTTACGAGTCAGACGAATATCAGTAAGAGATAAGGGATTCATTTAAAGACCCAGAATTTCGATAAAATAAAAGTAATGATTGGTACACACAAGGTTGAAATAGTCACCGCGATCCAACCTTTAACATGCGCTGTTTGTAATAATGTCACTAAGATGATGTTATTAATTAAAAAGCCAAACAGAGAGACTGCTAAGAATTTAAAAAATGAGCCTTTTTGCGCAAAAGTAAAATGACGATGGCCAAAGTACGACACCAAAAATGCGACAGTAAATCCTAGAATATTAGCAATATACTCTGATGGATGTGCAATCTGAAAAAAGTACAGTCGTACGACAGACAGGTGCACCGCTGTTGCTAATAATCCCACAATGGCAAAGCGATTAAGTTGCCAAAAATGCTTAAGAAAAGAATCACTCATAATTATTGTTAGACTTGTTTAACGTTGTTGGTGTGAGGTGTTGATTGTTTTTATAGTTGCCATATACATCTTCAACTAAATAGATTGGTCGGTGTTTGAGTTCTGTATAAATGCGACTGACATAACCACCAATAACACCTAAAGAAATCAATTGGATACCGCCTAAAAAAAGCACTACTGAAATAGTAGAGGCATAACCTGGCGTATGGACACCAAAACATAAGGCACTAATAACGATATACATTAAAAAGATGAAAGATAAAAAGGAGATACCAAAACCGACAAAACCCCAAACACGTAATGGCCAAGCAGTAAAGCTTGTGATGCCATCCATCGCGAAGTTCCACAGTTTCCAATAATTAAATTTGGTGTCACCAACAAGACGTTCAGGACGCTGGAAATTGACCCCAATCGCGCGTAATGATGACCAAGCAAGTAAACCTTTCATAAAACGATTACGCTCAGGTAATTGCTTAACGGTTTCAATTACGCAGCGATTAATTAATCTAAAATCGCCTGCATTTTCAGGTAATGTGGTTTCTGCTGATAAAAAGTTGAAGAAACGGTAAAAACCACCAGCAGTTAATCGTTTGGTATAAGTATCTTGTGAGCGATCCACACGTACACCATAAATAGTGTCATAGTTGCCAGTTAACCATAGCTCGACAAATTCAAGGATCACTTCGGGTGGATCTTGTAAATCGACGTCCATGATAACGGCAGCATCACCTTGGACGTAATCTAAGCCTGCGGTCATTGCTGCTTCTTTACCAAAGTTACGGGCAAAGTTTATTAATGAGATAGTTGGATCTTGTTCTATCATTTTATCAATAACGCGCTGAGTATTGTCTTTACTACCGTCATTAATGAATACAATGTCTATATGTGAACGAATGCTACTCAGTTTATCATTGATAGCATCTAAGAAGGGCTCAATAGCAACTTCTTCATTGTAGACTGGCACAATAAGCGATAAACGATAATCAAGCGGGTTTGGTTTATGATTCATTTTACGTTCCCAGTGTTTTGATTAAGATGGCCAGTATTATGTGGCATAGGTAAGGTATCTACATTCGTTGGTGTTAGGCTAATAGTAGTAACTTGCAATGGTGTTGGTGTTGTTAATATAAATGTTTGTAATTGCTGTGACGCTGATAAAAATTGTTGTTTTGGCAATTGAGCAACAAGCGTTTTTCCCTGTGCTTGTGGCAATAACGTACCTTGATGATGATTAAAGGTAAATGACAGAGGCTTTATCTGCTGCTGTGCTTTTGCTAAGGTAAATGTAATTTTGATATTTGCTGCTGGCGCAGTAGGTAGCGTAAAGTATAAGCCACCTTGTTGGGTTAATTCACGCATATTGTTACTGGTATCAAAACTCCAACCCGCGCGGGATAAATTAGGGACATTATCAGTGACCTTTAATTTAATGGGTAATTTTAATGTCAGATTTGGCTGTTTTGGTTGCCAATATAATGTTTGATTTTTAATATAATAAGCCTTGTAGGCAAGGCTTACATTAGGTGTTATTGCTTTGTAAAGCACCCAAATATAGTAACCTGATAACACCACTAGTAAGGCAATAAGCAAAACACGTAAAACAGGTTGTTTTTGTTGTTGCTGTAGCGATAGTGTAACGGTAGATGAGACATCAGCGGCCATAGTGTACCTTATATACGTGTTATTTGTTGGCTAGGTATAGAAATAGAAAAAGCTAGTCAAAATAGGCTAACTTTTATTGTTATACAATTAATACGCTCATCGTGTTTTAAAGTGTCACTTTAATGTCAAAAAGTTATTTTTGACAACTGTAGCTGATAATATGGTTACTTTATTGAACATATGAGCATTTTTTTGATCAACATTGTTTGATAAACCAACACCTTAATCATAGATTAAATTATCGAATAGACATAAAGGATAGATATGTTTACTGGAATTATACAAGGTATAGCACAAGTCGTTACCATTGATAAAAAACAGAATTTTCAAACCCATATTATTCGTTTACCGAGAGATATGATGCAAGGATTATCCTTGGGTGCATCAGTGGCGCATAATGGCTGTTGTTTGACGGTTACTGGTTTTGACGATCAATTAGTCTCATTCGATTTAATGCAAGAAACATTGAATGTAACTAACTTAGGTCTGCTCAATGTTGGGGATTATGTTAACGTTGAACGCGCTGCTCGATTTGGCGATGAGATTGGCGGGCATGCTATGTCGGGTCATATTATGGCGACTGCCATGGTGTCGGCCGTGAATATTTCTGAAAATAATCATCAAATATGGTTTTCAGTACCGCCTCAGTTGATAAAATATATTTTTGCAAAAGGGTATATTGGTATTGATGGTATTAGCTTAACGATTGCTGAAGTGGGAGATGGTTGTTTTAGTGTAAGTTTAATTCCTGAAACATTACAACGAACGAATCTTAAAAATCGCATCATTAATGACGTTATTAATATTGAAATTGATCCGCAAACACAAGCTATTGTTGATACTGTTGAACGTATGATGGCAAATAAATAATAATGTTAAAATATTTGCTCATCATCAGCATCGACAAACAAATTAATGGTTTTATGTAATTCATCAACTTCCATTGTTAAATGGATTGGATTACAACAGATAGAACAGTCATCATAAAACTCTTGACTGCCAGCACTTGCATCAAGGGGGATTCTAATAATATGGCCACAATGTGGGCAGCTGACGCTTTGATTTGAATATTTGTGCATGACGTATCCTTAATTTATAGCTGAATACATAGCTTGATGAATTATAGTTGTATGACTTTATATTGATCCTAGTTGCTAGTTATCTATTTTACCACTAATAAAGAACGACCAACACTTCGAGGTTAAAGTGTTGGTGTGACAGGCGGTTAATAAAAGAGGGAACGTTATTCTTCCCATAGCATAAGTTTGGCAATAATATGTTGTGCCTGTCCCATATATTCACCGCCGAAAAGATTACAGTGGTTAAGAATATGATAAAGGTTATAAAGATCTTTACGATCTTGGTAGCCCTCATCTAAAGGGTAGACTGACTGATAGCCCTGATAGAAACTTGCAGGAAAACCGCCAAATAATTCAGTCATTGCGACATCACATTCACGATCACCCCAGTAAGTGGCTGGATCAAAAATGATTGGTCCAGATACAGTTAATGCAGTATTGCCATGCCATAAGTCACCATGGAGTAAGGAGGGCTTGGGTTGATGATTACTTAAACGTTGAGCAACATTTGCAGTTATCGTATCAATATCACCAAAATGAAGTCCTTTCTCTTCGCAAAGTTGTAATTGCCATTCAATCCGCTGTTCAGAAAAAAATTTATACCAGCGACGACGCCATTTATTGGGTTGAGGTGTTAGACCAATATAGTTATCAAAATCGAAGCCGTATTCAACTTGCTCACCCCATAAATGAAGTTGTGCTAATTGTTGGCCGAGTTTATAACCTGCGTCATCGTCAATGGTCTTGGTGGGAAGATAGTTTAGAATAAGGAAAGATTTGTCACGACAAGTGCCAAGATGGAAGTGTTGCGGGACTTGGACACAATTAGCTTCGTTGAGAATACGTAAACTTTCGGCTTCAGTTTCAAAAACGGCGAGTTGATTTCTGTCATTAAGTTTAATGAAAAAACGTTGTTCGCCATCACTAACACAATAGCATTGGTTTACATCACCACCTTGAATCTCTTCACGTTCATTTATCTTGAACTGTCGACCAAGTACTTCCGACAATTGGTGAGAAATAGCCTGCCACATAGCATCCTCCACGCATTAAATTGGACTAGATAAAACTTGTCTATCAACATCTTAGTTCATTTCATTTATATATATCTGTGAAGTCGAAGCTATTTTAAGTATTTTGTCATGCTTATTCTTTGTAATATGTTGAAAGTAAAGATAATAATATTTATAGAATTAAAAATGGAATATTATTAATACTCCTTAAATATTTATTTTTCTTTGCTATTGTTCGTTTACTTTTAAATATTTGCGGTTACTCTAGGCCGAAAATTTATTTGGTAATAAAGGACACCTTAATGACTACTAATGCAATTCCTACGGAAATGACTTTTTTTGCGCGTTTTGAAAGCGATATCTTGTCGGGTAAAAAAACGATAACTATTCGTGATGAATCTGAAAGTCATTATGTACCAGGTACAACTGTTGATGTTTCAACTTATGAAGACGGACGCTGGTTTTGTCGTTTAGAAATTTTGACTGTTGAACCAATAGCATTTAGTGATTTGAATGATTTTCATGCACAACAGGAAAATATGACACTAGCGGAGCTTAAGGGTGTTATTCACGATATCTATCCTGGTATCGAGAAATTGTACGTAGTGAATTACGCCTTAGTGAATTAGTAGTATAAAAATTTAGGGTGATCCTTTGCAATATCTTGTTACCGTTTGTATAGTGTCACCCTATTTTTGCCTTAACGTGTTGCTCTGTATTGCGGCACCAAAGTAAAAATATTTTATTCATAAAAGCTTCTCTAAAAGCTTTATTAACTCAACATGTGCTACTTGGTGTGTGGCACCACTGTTTAAGGATATTTAAATGCCTGTTATTACTCTTCCTGATGGTAGTCAACGTCAATTCGATGACGCTGTATCAACAATGGACGTTGCACTTTCAATCGGTCCTGGTCTTGCAAAAGCAACCATCGCAGGGCGTGTTGATGGTGTTCGTGTTGACGCTTGTGATCTTATTGAAAATGATGCAAGTCTAGAAATCATCACAGCAAAAGATGATGTTGATGGTCTTGAAATTGTTCGTCACTCATGTGCACACTTGCTAGGTCATGCAATTAAGCAATTGTACCCTGAAGCAAAAATGGCGATCGGTCCTACGATTGACAACGGTTTCTACTACGATATCGATCTAGAGCAATCATTAACGCAAGAAGATCTTGAAGTTATTGAAAAGCGCATGCTTGAACTAGCGAAAACTAAGTATCAAGTTGTGAAGAAAAACGTAAGCTGGCAAGAAGCGCGTGATGCGTTTGATGCACGTGGCGAAACGTACAAGATCGAAATCCTAGATGAAAACGTTGCTCGTGACGATCGTCCAGGTCTATACCATCATGAAGAATACATTGACATGTGTCGTGGTCCACACGTACCACACATGGGTTTCTGTCAGAACTTTAAGCTATTAAGCGTTGCTGGTGCATACTGGCGTGGTAATAGCGATAATAAGATGCTGCAACGTATTTACGGTACTGCATTCCACGATAAGAAAGCACTGAAAGCGCACTTAACGCGTTTAGAAGAAGCTGCAAAGCGTGACCACCGTAAAATCGGTAAGCAACTTGATCTGTTCCACATGCAGCAAGAAGCTCCAGGTATGGTATTCTGGCATCATAACGGTTGGACTATCTTCCGTGAGCTAGAAGTATTTGTTCGTGAAAAGCTAAACGAATACGATTACCAAGAAGTAAAAGGCCCATTAATGATGGACCGTGTGCTTTGGGAACGTTCTGGTCACTGGGATAAGTACGCTGAAGCGATGTTCACTACAAGTTCTGAGAACCGTGAATACGCTATCAAGCCAATGAACTGTCCTGGTCACGTACAGATCTTTAACCAAGGCCTTAAGTCATACCGCGATTTACCATTACGTATGGCTGAGTTTGGTTCTTGTCACCGTAATGAGCCTTCAGGTTCACTTCATGGTATTATGCGTGTTCGTGGTTTCACCCAAGATGATGCGCATATTTTTTGTACAGAAGCACAAGTACAACAAGAAGTTACATCTTGCATCGAAATGGTGTATGATACATACAAGACATTTGGTTTTGATAACATTGTTGTTAAATTATCGACTCGCCCTGAAAAGCGTGTTGGTTCTGATGCAATGTGGGACAAAGCTGAAGCCGATTTAGTTACCGCGCTTGAGTCAATGGATATTCCATTTGATATTCAAGAAGGTGAGGGTGCATTCTACGGTCCTAAGATCGAGTTTACACTTCACGATTGCCTTGATCGCGCATGGCAGTGTGGTACTGTTCAGCTTGACTTCGCATTACCTGAGCGTTTAGGCGCTACATATGTAGGTGAAGACAACGAACGCCATACACCGGTTATGATTCACCGTGCAATTCTTGGTTCACTAGAGCGCTTCATCGGTATTCTTATCGAAGATTACGCAGGCTTCTTCCCAACGTGGTTGGCGCCTCAGCAAGCTGTAGTGATGAATATTACTGACTCTCAAGCAGAATATGTGCAAGAAATTGTAGAAAAATTGAAAAAAAGTGGAATTAGAGTCAATGCGGACTTGAGAAATGAGAAGATTGGCTTTAAAATCCGCGAACATACTTTGAAGCGAGTGCCTTTCATGCTCGTTTGCGGAGACAAAGAAGTCGAAGCAGGCGTAGTAGCAGTTCGTACTCGCAAGGGTAAAGATTTGGGTAAATTTAAGATTGATGAATTAATTGCATTTATGCAAGAAGAAATCAGCAATCGTAAGCTCAATGTTGTGGAGGAATAAGGTATTAAAGGCGGAAAAAGAACCCAAGCACCAGTTAAGCAAAACGCGCATCGTCTGAATGAAGAAATTCGTGGCGTACGTGAAGTTCGTCTAACTGGCCTTGACGGCGAATCAGTCGGTGTTGTTTCTATTGAAGAAGCAATGAATGTTGCTCTTGATGCTGGTGTGGATCTAGTTGAAATTAGCCCTAATGCCGAGCCACCAGTCTGTCGTGTGATGGACTATGGTAAGTACTTGTTCGAAAAGAGCAAGGCTGCTAAAGAGCAAAAGAAGAATCAAAAACAAATCCAGATCAAGGAAGTTAAATTCCGACCTGGTACAGACGAAGGCGATTATCAGGTAAAACTACGCAACCTGACTCGCTTTTTAGAAGAGGGCAACAAGGGTAAAGTCACACTACGTTTCCGTGGTCGTGAAATGGCCCACCAAGGCATTGGTATTGAGCTTCTTAATCGTATTAAGGCAGAACTTGAAGAGATCGCGGTCTGTGAAAGTTTCCCTAATCGTGTAGAAGGTCGTCAAATGACCATGATGCTTGCCCCAAAGAAGAAGTAATAACGGCATTCAAGTAGCTAAAAAGCGCTGCTTTTAAGTAGCGCTTTTTGTTCGCCCTATTACTATGATTATTAACTATCAACAATGCGGAGTTATCATCTCATGCCAAAGATGAAAACAAATCGTGGCGCAGCTAAGCGCTTCAAAAAAACAGCTGGTGGCTTTAAGTTTAAGCACGCTACTAAGCGTCACATCCTGACTAAACGTACTACTAAGAACAAACGTCAGCTTCGTCCAAATGCAATCCTTCCTAAGTGTGAAGTGGCTGCAGTTGCTCGTATGCTTCCGTTCGCTTAATCGTTTTTAGTTTTATATTTTTTTAATTTTAGTTAGGAGTCTCCTATGCCTCGCGTAAAACGTGGTGTACAAGCGCGTGCACGTCACAAGAAAGTTCTTAAACAAGCTAAAGGTTACTACGGAGCACGTTCACGTGTTTACCGCGTAGCTTTCCAAGCTGTTACTAAAGCTGGTCAATATGCTTACCGTGACCGTCGTCAGAAGAAACGTACTTTCCGTCAACTTTGGATTGCTCGTATCAACGCTGCTGCACGTCAAAATGGTATGTCTTACAGCCGTCTAATCAACGGTCTGAAGAAAGCATCTATCGAAATCGATCGTAAGATCCTTTCTGATATTGCTGTATTCGACAAAGCTACTTTCACTGTTCTTGTGGAAAAGGCAAAAGCTGCACTGTAATTTCAGTCTAGTTTTAAGTTGAAAAGGAGAGCCTCGGCTCTCCTTTTTTCGTTTAAAGCGGTAGATAAGTTATTACTAGTTGATATTGTTTCGCACCTCGCACCTCGCACCTCGCACCTCGCACCTCGCACCTCGCATTATGGTAGTTCTAATTGTAGTGATACTTTATTTGAGATCACTAATAATGCTGCTTCCGTTTTTAGTTGCTGATAGCTATTACCGTGTCCTTGTTGTTGATATTGTTTTAGCCAGTGGTAAGCGGTTTGCTTTAACTGTTGGTATTGTTTTAGCTGCCGTTGTTGTTGGTGGACTTTTTGGGTTAATTGCTTGAGTGTTAGCGCATGCTGTTGCTGTTTTCTAATCAAAGTAATGTATTGGGGAGGGCTAGTGGATGAGGCTGCTAGTAAGTGCTGGAGCTGAGATTGATATAAACGCTGAGTAGATTGGTGGGCTGATATCGAGATATGTTTTGGTAATATTGTGCTGGGAGTGCACGATTAGTCGGTTTAATGAAACGAGTTGTGTTACCAACTCGTTGATTACCATTATCGTGTTCATTGTTATTGATTACTCGTCAAATTCATTTAATAACTTAGCTGTTTTTGCTTGTTCTATTTTATTCATTAATTGATTTGACTCAGTATTATCTCTAATTGCTTTACTTAAAGTAATAGTCGCACTGACTAAAAAAAGGCTGCAAATACTGTAATAACCTTTTACGATTAGATCGCCTGGTAATTTTATAATACTGATAATCATTGCTATAGCGGCAATGATAAAAGTTGCTTTAGCGTAGTTTAACCAATAGTTATCTTGCTTTCTCATATTAATCTCCGGTGTAAATTAATTACGTAAAGAGTGTTTTATAAACACATTTAAAACAGTGTTCAATTATACTAATCGATAAAATCAAACAATGCAACACTGTTTTTTATTCTTTGTTTGGAGGAGAATATTTTTAGGAGAGGGAGTATAGAAGGCGTTGAGATGATTAAAAGCCAGTAATATATCGATAAACGATAATTACTGGCTTTAAAATAAGATTCAGTAGCTAATGCTTATGCGCGAGCGTAACGCTGATTACGTTTTTTGTTTGCTGTTGCTAGAGTTTTAAGTAAAAACGCTAGGAAACCAACAAATAATGCGTTGAAACCCATAAAGAAGACAAGATTAATGAAATTGAAACCCTCTTCTGGAGCAATTGGCATTGCTGATGCCAGGCCATAATTACCAAGCAGCAATAGAGCAGTACAAAGAATCGCAGCGATAGTAGAAATTTTTGAGAGAGCAGCAAGATCTTTAGTATTCATAATATGGTTCCTAACATTGACATTGATCATAATTTACACTGAAAAATGTAATTTTGAAACCAATTTGATAAAAAAAGATCGTACTTATCACAGCATTATTACATATAAAACGCCTCAATAATTGGCATATAACGTTTAGAGGCGCTTGTATAAGCATTTATGTTAGTTAATTAATTAATATTAACAATTAGTTATGAGCAAGGTATTGCTTCATTTGTCGTTGTGACTGTTTTGCTCTCCAAAGAAGACAGCCAAGAAACCCAACAAACATACAATTAAAAACTACGTAGAAAATGATATGGATGTAATCAATATGGGTTTGATTACTGGTCATATCTTTAACTTCAATCGGCATGTTAGAAAGTAAGCCATAATTACCAAGCACAACAAGGCCTAAACAAAGTAAAGATGCGATAAGGCTCATTTTGATTAAAGCCGAAAAGTTTTGGGTGTTCATGATGATTATTCCAAAGTAAATACCGCTGAAATTTACTTTTTTCATCTCATTTTAGGAAGAGAGAAAAATGGAATATAGGTGTGCGAAATCTGTTTTATAGCCTTATGTCGCTGGACGTTAGTGTACTGAAAAAGCACAAATTCAGATTTTAACGGCAAAAGACGTTTTTTTTTCGTCCAAACTTACTGTTTTATTACGATTCAATTTGGTTTTAGACGCTGCTTTCTTTAGTATGTATCGTTACGCGATTTTATATCTCCCTTAAGGACGCCACCTGTGGGTGGATGAGGATACGATGCAACATCTAGACGAGATTATTGCCAACGCAACGGCAGCTATTGGGCAGGCTGATTCATCAGTTGCTCTGGACGAAGTCCGAGTTCAATTTCTAGGCAAGAAGGGTCATTTAACTCTTCAATTACAAGCCCTAGGTAAATTACCACCAGAAGAGCGTCGCACTGCTGGTCAAGAGATTAATAAAGCGAAGCAAGTAGTACAAACATTACTTGTTGAGCGTAAAGACGGCCTACAACGAGCAGAGCTTGAAGCTAAGCTTGCTGCTGAGACTGTTGATGTTTCTTTGCCTGGCCGCCGTATTGAAAATGGTGGCCTTCACCCAGTGACGCGTACCATTGAGCGTATTGAAAGTTTCTTTGGTGAGCTTGGTTTCACAACTGAAGCCGGTCCTGAAATCGAAGATGCTTTCCACAACTTCGATGCATTGAATATTGCCGAAGATCATCCGGCACGTACCGATCACGATACGTTCTTCTTTAACCCAGATCTGATGCTACGTACGCATACTTCTGGTGTTCAGATCCGTACTATGGAAAATGGTCACCCGCCATTCCGCTTTATTGCGCCTGGCCGTGTATACCGTAATGATTACGATCAAACTCACACACCAATGTTCCACCAAGTGGAAGGTATGTTAGTTGACGAAAATGTAAACTTTGCTCAGCTAAAAGGTATTCTTCACGATTTCCTTTGTAATTTCTTTGAAGAAGAAGTTGAAGTACGTTTCCGTCCTTCTTTCTTCCCGTTCACAGAGCCTTCTGCTGAAGTTGACGTGAAAGGTAAGAATGGTAAGTGGTTAGAAGTACTAGGCTGCGGCATGGTACACCCTAATGTTCTACGTTCAGTTAACATCGATCCTGAGAAATACTCAGGCTTTGCATTTGGTATGGGCGTTGAGCGTCTAACTATGCTTCGTTACGGCGTTAACGATTTACGTGCGTTCTTTGAGAACGACTTACGTTTCCTAAAACAGTTCAAGTAAGCACTAGGGGCTAGAAATCTATGAAATTCTCTGAATCTTGGCTACGCGAGTGGGTTAATCCTGCAGTAAACAGCGAAGAGCTAGCTCACCAAATCACAATGGCTGGTTTGGAAGTTGACGGTATTGAAGCAGTTGCTGGTGAATTCACTGGCGTTAAAGTTGGTCAAGTTGTTGAGTGTGCTCAACACCCTGATGCTGATAAACTACGTGTAACAAAAGTAGATGTTGGTGCTGAAGAGTTACTAGACATCGTTTGTGGTGCGTCTAACTGTCGTCAAGGTCTCAAGGTTGCTGTTGCAACTGTTGGTGCTGTTCTGCCTGGTGATTTTAAAATCAAGAAGGCAAAACTACGCGGTCAACCGTCTCACGGTATGCTTTGTTCTTTCACTGAACTAGGTATTGATGTTGAGTCTGACGGTATTATGGAATTAGCTGCGGATGCAGTACTGGGTACTGATTTCCGTGAATTCCTTGGTCTTGATGATGTGACTATCGATGTTGACCTAACAGCGAACCGCGCTGACTGTTTAAGCATTGCCGGTCTTGCTCGTGAAGTTGGTGTTCTTAACCGTACTGAAGTGACTGAACCTCAGTTTGATATTGTTGCGCCAACAGCGGCTGATACAATTTCAATTGATGTTAAAGCACCGGTAGCATGTCCACGTTACCTTGGCCGTATCGTTCGCAATGTGAACGTACAAGCTGAGACGCCATTGTGGATGCAAGAAAAGCTACGTCGTTGTGGTACGCGCTCAATTGATCCTATCGTTGACATTACTAACTACGTATTGCTTGAAATGGGTCAACCAATGCACGCATTTGATCTGGCTAAGATCGATGGCGGTATTGTTGTTCGCATGGCAGAGCAGGATGAAAAGCTGACGCTTCTTGATGGTAGCGAAGCTAAATTAAACAGCAATACACTAGTGATTGCAGATGACACTCAAGCCCTTGCAATTGCAGGTATCTTTGGTGGTCAATTCTCTGGTGTTAGCACTGAAACGAAAGATATTTTGCTTGAGTGTGCATTTTTTGCACCTGATGCGATTCGTGGTCGTGCTCGTAGCTATGGTCTACATACTGATTCTTCACACCGCTTTGAGCGTGGTGTTGATGCAACGCTACAAATGAAAGCAATGGAACGTGCAACAGCACTTATCGTTGAAATTTGTGGTGGTGAAGTAGCACCAATCGTTGAAGCTGAATCAGAAGCTGATTTACCCAAAGCCGCAACGATTGAATTACGTCGTATTAAATTAGATCGTCTATTAGGTCATGCTATTGCTTCAGAAGAAGTAGTAGAGATCCTAACACGTCTAGGTTGTGATGTTGAAACAACAGATGCTGGCTGGAAAGCAACAGCACCTGCATGGCGTTTCGATATGGCAATTGAAGAAGATTTAGTAGAAGAAGTGGGCCGTATTTTCGGTTACAACAACATTCCTAATCAATCACCAGTTGCCGCACTGAGCATGAACCTACACAAAGAAGCGAATTTACCGCTGAAACGTGTACGTGATTTGCTAGTCGGTCGTGGTTTCCAAGAAGCAATTACTTACAGTTTCGTTGAGCCTGAGCAGCAAAAACTGATCGTGCCTGAAATTGAACCATTGATTCTGCCATTCCCAATTTCTGCGGATATGTCAGCAATGCGTTTGAGCCTATGGACTGGCCTACTAAATACAGTAGTGTTCAACCAAAAGCGTCAGCAACCACGTGTACGTTTATTTGAAGCTGGTTTACGTTTTGTACCTGAGCAATCAGCGGAAAACGGCATGCGTCAAGAAATGATGCTTGCTGGTGTAATTGCGGGTAACCGTAGTGATGAGCATTGGGATATTGAAACTAACACTGTTGATTTCTTTGATCTTAAAGGTGATTTAGAAGCCGTTCTTGAGCTAACAGCAAAAGATGCTTATAGCTTTAAAGCAGCTAAACACCCAGCACTTCACCCTGGTCAATCAGCAGCAATCGTTGTTGATGGCAAAGAAATTGGTTTCATTGGTACCGTACACCCTGAGCTAGAGCGTAAGTTTGGCTTAAACGGTCGTACGATTGTATTTGAAATCGAGTGGGCAGCAATTAATACTCGTATGCTTCCTGAAGCTGTCGCTATTTCTAAATTCCCTGCAAACCGTCGTGATATTGCGGTTGTAGTGAGTGAAGATATTGCAGCTGGTGATGTTGTGGCTGCTTGTCGTGAAAACGGTGGTGAGCTCTTAAAAGCAGTTAATCTGTTTGATGTTTACACTGGTAAAGGTGTAGATGACGGTCAGAAGAGTCTTGCGATTGCGCTAACATTGCAATCAACTGAGCGTACATTAGAAGAAGCTGATATTGCAGCAGCAGTAGAAAGTATTGTTAATGCATTAGCAGAAAAATTTGATGCGTCACTTCGTGACTAAAAAAACACCATAATCAAATTTAAGTCTTTGTTTTAGGAAAGCAGCCTCTAGAGGCTGCTTTTTTTTGATCTAGATCTAAAAAATAATAACAGCTTGATAAATAGTCATATTTTCTATTTCTTAGTTATTAAATAGAGTTTTTGACTGTATATTGCTGATTTTTTAGTGGTTTAGTGCTGTTCGTGGTGTTGGGAAGGTCAACTAGATGCATTGTTATAGTAAAATTATGCAACCAAAATGGTGTTATTTGACATGAAGTTAACGTAAAAAAGTTGGCGAAAATCAGCGAGTTGGCTTAGACTGAGTCTAGTTAATAGTGAGAGGGATAATATAGTCCCGTAGTTTTTGCAGTTTAGAATTACATCTCTAATTGACATATACCTTATTCACAGTGGCATACTTTTATAATTGGTATGTACACTATCCATTCAACATAGTCTTGAGGGAGTTATCTATGGCGCTCACAAAAGCCGATTTGGCTGAGAACCTGTTTGAAAATGTTGGATTAAGCAAACGGGACGCCAAGGATACGGTGGAAGTCTTCTTTGAAGAAGTTAGGAAGGCTCTAGAAAATGGTGAGCAAGTTAAATTATCAGGTTTTGGTAACTTTGATTTGCGTGACAAAAATGAGAGACCTGGAAGAAACCCTAAAACGGGTGAAGATATCCCTATCTCCGCACGCCGTGTCGTTACATTCCGTCCTGGTCAGAAGCTTAAGGCTCGTGTCGAAAGTTTAGAAGTTAATAAATAAATCTTTCGCAAGTTTGCTGATCTGAACTGAAACCCAAGTAAATGTATTTTTACTTGGGTTTTTTATTACCCTATTTTTAGGATGTCACTTGTGACATGACTATATTAATAATAGTGACGTCATTATTTCTTATCTCTAGGATGCGATAAGAATAAATATAGGGAGTTTATTTATAATGAACAAGGAGGTTGGTATATGACTTTAATCGAACAGATAAAACGAGGACAGTTTCTTAAAGCAACGTGCGATTTTTCACAGCCTTTTGTTGCTGGAGAGTGGGTCTTAGACTCTGGGTTACATTGTCAGCTGTTATATCGTGGTGTCTTACAAATTACGCCACGAGAATTAGCCAGTGATACAAAAGATATTGTTTTGTCTTGTGGCGTTCATGGTGATGAGACTTCTCCGATAGAACTCGTTCAGCAAATAGCTTCAGGTGTAGTATTAGGCCAGATCCAACCGGTACATCGTTTATTATTAATTATTGCGCATCCTGAAGCGATTAATCATCAGCAACGATTTATGGCTGAAAACATGAATCGATTGTTTCAAGTTAGGAATTTTGAGAAAAATAACGAGTGTCGTATTGCTAACGCGTTACAATTGGCGATAAACAGCTTTTATGGCACTTCTATTGCGATAAAACCTGAACGATGGCATCTAGACTTACATTGTGCTATTCGGCCGTCACAGCATGATACCTTTGCAATAAGCCCCTATACTGATAAACAGACTCGCAGTAATAAATTGTTTAGCTTTATCCATCACGCTAAATTAGATGCAGTTCTGCTTTCTAATAAGCCATCACCAACATTTGCTTGGTATAGCGCTGAATATCATGGCGCGCAGGCACTGACTGTCGAACTCGGGCGAGTGGGTAAACTGGGGCATAATGATTTCACCGTATTAGCACCATTTCGACATGCTATTTTGCAATTAATTACGGATGTTGCTTTGCCAATTATTTGGACCAGTGAAGTCGAGGTGTATCAGGTTAGTCGTACGATTGTTAAACGACAAACCGAATTCTATTTTACGTTTAATGATGATGTTGCCAATTTTACTTTTTTTGCAGAAGGCGATGAATTTGCAGTGGATGGTAGTCAAACTTATACCGCAAGTGTTGGTGGGGAGGCCGTTGTTTTTCCTAATCGGCATGTGGTAGTAGGGCAACGAGCGGTATTGATGGTAAAAAAAGCTAATTTGATTTTTGATGAACAAGTTAGAGTTTGTGCTAAAAGTAACGCATCGTCTTGATTAATAGTTTTAATACTGCAGTTTTAGAGGCGTTTCTTTTCATTGTGAAAGTCACAGGGTATGGTATTTGACCTTACTCTTTTAATCGTAATGAAATCTTAATGTTGTTAAATGAATTATTATATCAACAGCAACAACGGTGGCGTATTTGGATAATAGTTTCATCGATGGTGTTGATCGGTATTTGCCTGCTTGCTATTGCCATTGGCGAAGTATGGATTGTACCTTGGGCTCCTGATGGCGCTCTTCAGCAACAATTATTACTGCAATTACGTATACCACGGGTATTAGCTGCCCTGATTGTGGGGGCTGCATTAGCCAGTTCTGGTGCGGTTCTACAGGTGTTATTGGGTAACCCATTAGCTGAGCCCGGTGTACTTGGTATTTCAGGCGGTGCGAGTTTAGCTGTCGTATCGCTCTTATTCTTTGTTCCTATCGTACCAACTCCCGTTATTACTATGTTTGCTGCTATGGCTGGCGCGTTATTGTTTACGCTTATTTTAGTTGGCTTTTCTCGACGTCAAAGAGTCTCTATGTCTCGATTATTATTAATTGGGGTTGCCTTAGGTATTTTATCGGGTGCAGTAGTGACATGGGCATTTTATTTCAGTGATGATTTAAGTATGCGTCAGCTGATGTATTGGCTGATGGGCAGTGTTGGTGGGGTGAATTGGGAGCAATTGTCACTACTATTTTTTATTGTGCCAGTATTAGTTGTACTTTGTATGCAAGGTAAGTCATTGGATGTGATGATGCTTGGCGATGTAGCAGCACGGCAATTAGGCGTTGATGTTAGGCGTATTCGATGGCTATTAATTTTAATGGTGTCGTTATTAGTGGGTTGTTCGGTGGCACTTGCTGGTGTGATTGGGTTTGTTGGCTTGGTTGTACCGCACCTGTTACGGTTACAATTGGGCACCGAGAATCGGTATTTATTGCCGTTATCGGCTATTTGCGGTGGGATATTATTAGTATTAGCAGATACATTATCACGGGTGTTATTGACTGATGCCGATTTACCGATAGGTGTGGTGACAACGTCACTCGGTGCACCTGTCTTTATTTGGATGCTAATGCGTTCGCAGTTGGATTAAATTATGGTAACAATGTTTGATAACGGTGATATTTCAACAGCGGCTACGTTAATATTAAAAGCCCAAAATATCGCTTTTGTACCGCGATTATTACCAATGTCGTTAACGCTTTATAGTGGCCAGATCACGCATGTTATAGGACCAAATGGGAGCGGTAAAAGCACTGTATTATCCATTTTATCAGGGTTGTTTGATTATAATGGTAGCATTATATTACTTAATGATGATTTAGTTGATTATGATCTGCCGTCATTAGCGCATGTTCGTAGTTATTTATCGCAACAAGATAAACCCAACTTTTCAATTCCAGTTTTTCAATATTTATCACTTGCAGTGTCAGCTTTACAGCATATTGATAATGAGCAATTACAAATCGCACTCGATGAGATTTGTAACCGTTTAGATATTCAAGATAAGTTATCGCGAAATATTCAACAACTTTCTGGTGGCGAGTGGCAGCGAGTACGATTAGCAGCGGCATGTTTACAAGTTTGGCCAACTATAAATCCACAAGCGAAATTATTATTACTTGATGAACCCGCTGCGGCGTTAGATATTGCTCAAGAGGCAGCAATGTATCAATTAGTACGGTATATTGCGCAACAGGGTATTGCGGTAGTGATGGTCAGTCATGATTTAAATAGAACCTTACGTGAAGCAGATAACGTGGTGATGTTGGATCGTGGTCACTGCGCCGCTTATGGTAATGTTGAACAAGTAATGACAGTTGAAAAGTTACAAGCGGTGTTTAAAACAAGTATTCATAGAATTGATCATAATGGCGTTCCCTGTTTGGTTTTTATTGATTAATTTAAGTCATTAGAAATAGACTAGTTGGTGTTAGCGATAAAATAAAAAGGCAGATAAACTGCCTTTTTAAAGATAACTAGTGAAGTAATTATTTGATCTTAAATTGTCCGACTAATTGTTTTAACCCATGAGTTGCTTGATCTAGCTGAGTAATGATTTTTTCTGAATTATGATTCTCTTGAATTAATGTGGTCACAATGTCTTGAATAGAAATCATATTACTATTAATTTCTCCAGTAACGGCATTTTGTTCAGTGGATGCTGTAGCAATTTGATTTGTACGATCGTCAATAGCATTGACTGCTTTAGTCACAGATTGAAGGCTGTATGAGATTTGATTAGTCGAGTTAACGGCTTCATTACATGAGGTTTGACTTCTCTCCATTGCATTTACAGCTTGAGTCACTAGGTAGTGTAATTTATCCAGCATCTCATTAATCTCGAGTGTGCTGCTTTGAGTTCGGCTTGCAAGCTCACGTACTTCATCTGCAACTACAGCAAACCCTCGTCCTTGTTCACCTGCTCGTGCAGCTTCAATAGCAGCGTTAAGGGCTAATAAGTTGGTTTGATCTGCAATATCTCCAATGACTTTTAATACATTATTAATACTATGTGATTGCTGGTTCAAATCGTCAATATACCCTGATGCATGGGTCACTTCATCAACAAGAGTGTTAATTGAAACTAATGATGTATCAACTTGTTGTTGTGCTAGTAATGCATCATCGCTTACTTTTGTGGTTGAGGATGCAACGTCATTGGTGCTCTCTGCTATTTCATTTGCCGCTAAACTCATTTGTTGCACAGCGGTTACAATTTGCTCTGTTTCACAGTTGTGGGAGTCTAATGTCATCGTTAGCATATTTGTCTGTTGGTGGACATGCTGTGCAGCCGTGGTAAGGCTTGCTGTTGATTGAGATACTTTTGTCATAATATTTTGTAGTTTTGAAGCGAAACGATTAAAGGCATTAGCTAATTGGGCGATCTCATCGTTACCCGCTACATCTAGGCGTTTGGTTAAATCGCCTTCACCATCAGCAATATCGTCTAAAGCTTTTGCCATTCGTGTAATCGGTTTAGTAATACGACTTGCGACTAATACAATGACTACAATTGATAATAAGCTAAGTATAATAGAAAGGATAATGACGGTTTGGATTTGGTTATTTCTACTTTGTATGAGTTTATTATTGTACTTCAAAACATTAGCATCAATATCATCTAGATAAAGGCCTGTCCCTAGGATCCATTTGCCGTTATTTACAGTGGCAGCATAGCTTTTTTTAAGCTGTGGCTGTTGACCTTCATTTTTAGGAAAGCTGTATTCAACGAATTGGTTATGGCCTTTAGATGATTGAATTAAAGCTTGAATATAACGTATACCATTAGCATCAATGGCTGCTATTTGATCTGTACCCTGAATTGCAGAATTGAGAGGGTGAACAACATTAATACCCTCTATGGTGTAAATGAAAAAGTAGCCAGCGTTATTGTCGGCAAAACGTAATGGGTTGAGTAGTGCTTCAATTTCTTTAATTGTGTCTTGTTCATTGTTACCTTTAGCTATCATGTTGTCGATGACATGCTTAGTAATTAGTACTGCATCTTTTAATTCTTTTTGCCTTTCTTCAATAACAGCCGTGCGATAATCGTTAACATTATTTTTTAATGACTGATTTTGTAGATAGATAACAATTGTCATAGCAATACTCAGAATGAGTATCATAGGAGATAGACTAAGTAATAGCAGTTTGAGTTTTATTGATTTGAGCATAAAAATGTAGAGCCTCTCCAATATTGATGATTATATTTATTGATTACTGATAAATATGAATTCGACTTATATATAAATATATTTATATCGATTTATAAAATAAGTTTAAAAAAGAGGCATAAATAAGATATTGTTCCCAAAAAATTATAGCTATTACATTATCTTGCAGTTAATTTAAAGAAAAAGGCAAAAAAATACTCGTCATAGAGACGAGTATTTAAAAAGTAATTTCTAATATTGATGATTATTTATTTTTTAAGTAAACAATAGTATTAGCTAAATCTTGTAGGCTTTTATGTGCACTGGTATTTACTAAGTACTTACCATTTACAAGGAATGCAGGCACTGATTCAAGGGCTGAATTATGCACAATATCTTCAGATTGTTGGAACATCTTAAATACTTCTTTTTGTTGAGCTTCTGTTAGCTCGTAAGGACTTTTTAAGTTGTTATCATGGAAGATTTTATCAAGTGCAGTTTTACGTTGCTCAACTGTCATGTCTTTTGGAGAATCTTGTACGAAAGCAAATAATTGCTCAACTAATGCATGGCTTGGTTTGTTGTCTGTTTGTACCATTGCAGCATAGAAAATGAAGGCTGCTTTTTGAGCACTTTCATTAAAAATAACGTGAACTTGCTTGATATCGCCATTCGTAAGTTTTTTGATTTCAGGAAGAATGCTTTCCATCTTACGGCAGTGGCCACAAGAAAGAGAAAAGATTTCAGTAACACCTTTCATTTCTGGCATTGGGGTTGGGATCACTGAGTATTGATCACCTTCTTGCGGTGTTTTTGAATCAGAACACCCAGATAGTGCAAATACAGTGAATAGTAGAACAAAAAAAGCTTGATAAATACGTTTCATGTTTCAGTACTTTTAAAAGAAGTTATGATTCTATTATGTCGATAAAATACTGTAAATGCATCGACAAAATGATAATAATCAATAAAAAAGTGTGCTATTTAATTCCTTTGAGTCTAAATGTTAAGCGTTTATTGTTATCAATTCATTATCCATAAATAAGGTGTAAATATCTCCGTGTGTTAAATTATAGAATAAGCTATTATTGGCGGCTTTTTTACCGCATGTGAGTGTTAATCGATGTACATTGGATTTGATTATGGAACCGCGAATTGTTCGGTTGCAGTGATGGAAGACAGTAAGCCTAAACTTTTACCATTAGAGAATAATAATCAATATATTCCGTCGACCTTATGTGCGCCAACACGTGAATCTGTGTCTGAATATTTATATCGCTTCATGGGTATTTCACCATCAAACGCGACGGGTGAGCAGGTTTTACGTCGTGCTATGGCATTTAATCGTGAAGAAGACATAGAGGTTGTTGCGGGGGATTTGCAATTCGGTCAAGCTGCACTTGATCTTTATCTCGATGATCCCGAAGAAGTTTATTACGTTAAATCGCCAAAATCATTTCTTGGTGCGAATGGTTTACGTGATGGTCAAATTAGCTTTTTTGAAGATCTTGTTTGTGCAATGATGGTTAATATAAAGCGCACCGCTGAACAAAGTTTACAACAAGATATTGTCAGTACCGTTATTGGGCGCCCGGTAAACTTTCAAGGTATTGGTGGCGAAAGTGCTAACCAACAAGCTGAAGGGATTTTATCGCAAGCAGCTAAACGAGCTGGATTTAAAAACGTGTGTTTTCAGTTTGAACCTGTTGCTGCTGGACTTGAATATGAATCTACATTAACGGCAGATAAAACGGTGCTGGTGGTTGATATTGGCGGTGGTACTACCGATTGTTCGTTAATTAATATGGGGCCTAGTTTCCGTCATCTTACTGATCGTAGCTCTAGTTTATTAGCCCATAGTGGTCAACGTGTTGGCGGTAATGATCTTGATATTCATTTGGCGTTTAAACAATTAATGCCACAGTTTGGCTTAGGCAGTAAAACGATTCGTGGTATCGAAATGCCATTTAATCAATTTTGGAATCCGATTGCGATTAATAATGTTGCCGCACAAACTGAATTTTATGGTGATGCTAATTTACGTGCGTTAGAAAAACTTCGTCATGATGCTGCTGATCCACAATTATTGTCGCGATTAATTCATGTTTATCATGAAACTCTTGGCTATCAAATCATTCGCCATGCAGAAGAGGCTAAAATTGCATTATCGAGTCAAGCACATCACACCGTGAATATGGCGTTAATGCAAGATTTGTTTGAAGTTGATATTTCCGCCCAGCAATTGGCTGAAGCAATAGAAACACCAAAAGAGAAAATGCGCGATCTTGTCATTGAGGCAATGGCACAAAGTCAGGTTAAACCAGATGCTATATTTATGACCGGCGGCACAGCACGTTCGCCTATTTTACGTCAATGTATTGAGCAGCAATTACCGAATATTCCTATCGTAAGTGGTAGCTATTTTGGGTCAGTAACTGCCGGTTTAGCACGTTGGGGTGAACGCTGCTATGGCTAATATATTAATTAAAAATAAAAATTCATAGTTAAATGCCTGCGTGAATGCAGGCATTTTTGAATAAGGACAACTTATGCTGGCTTAGGTGCATAGGCCGAACACCAACCGTTGATGTTAACTGTCTTTCCTGGAAAGATGGCACAAGGCTGCCAGTCACTACTACTGTTATCATTTCGAATCAAAAGGCAATTTTTACAATTTTGACCTTTAACTGTTGAATTATTAACGTATTTTAGTGCACTAGCTTGTGGACTATCTTGTTTCAGGTGGGGGAGATCAGCGGCATAAGCTGAGCGTATTATTATTTTGTTACCCAGTGTTAAGCCAATAATACCGCCAGCTGTTAATTGTAGAAAGCGTCGCCGTGATGATTGTTTTATCATGATCCTTTCCCTATTCGTTATATTGAATAATTATACTAGCATTGCTTATATTAAGTAGAAATAAGCGATACTATTGTCCATTGTGATATTACTTATTTTATATTTTTAAATAATAGTATATGGATATTAAACAAACCAGAATAGAGATTATTTTTACTGTTTATTTTATGATATTGATTATTATTATCATTTGCCTTTGTTGTTATATTTCTATTTAAATAAATCAAAATGATATAAAAGATAACTTTTGAACGATGTTTTAATACTATAACTATATGTTTATAAGAGTATTAAAAAGAATTAATCCTTAATGGTATTTAATATTTCATTTTCGGTGTCTTTATTTATTGTTTTATTTCAGTCTTAATGTAAGAAAATGCATAACTATAATTTGTAGCTGCTTTTTATTTTATATTCATTACTAATAAAACGGTATAGCGTCATTATTCTTGTTATTTCACATTGGGGAGAAATAACATTTAGAAATATACGTGTTTGGATTAGTTTTACCTGAAATCTTTCAAGGAAACAGTACATGTCTGACGAGAACGTATTCAAACAGCCAAAACCGTTCTATTTGATATTTTCAATTGAATTCTGGGAACGTTTTGGTTTCTACGGTATGCAAGCTATTTTAACTGTTTATATGGTTAAAATTCTTGGCATGTCAGAGACAGCATCTTTTACTTTATTTGGTGCATTCTCAGCATTAGTTTATGGTTCAGTTGCTATTGGTGGCTGGGTCGGCGATAAAGTTCTTGGAACTAAAAGAACCATTAAATTAGGTGCAATGGTACTTGTAGTTGGTTACGCTTTATTAGGTTTATCAGCAACCAGCGGTTATGGTGGTTCCGATCTTATCTATATAGCGATGGGCTTTATTACCATGGGTAATGGTTTGTTTAAAGCTAACCCTTCAAGCCTATTAGCAAAAGTCTATGGTGAAAATGATCCTCGTTTAGATGGTGCATTTACAATGTACTATATGGCCATTAATTTGGGTTCATTTTTCTCAATGCTATTATCACCATGGATTGCAGAGAAGTTTGGTTATGATATTGCCTTTGGCGTAAGTGCTGCAGGTCTAGTTATTACACTTATTAATTTTTATATTAGTGGTCATATTGTTAAAGGTATTGGTTCTAAACCTGATATGAAACCAGTTAATAAAATATATTATTTAGGTGTTTTAGTCGGCGCAATTATATTTAGTTTTATTAGTGCAATATTATTACAACATCTATTTTATGCACACGCTATTTTAATTATTGTTGGTACTACAATTGTTGGTCTATATTTTAAAGAACTATTTTCAACCTCGGGTATTGAACGAGCAAAAATGTTTGTTGCTTTTGTATTGATGCTACAAGGTATTGTGTTTTTTGTACTTTATTTCCAAATGCCAACATCACTTAACTTCTTCGCGATACATAATATTTCGCATGATTTATTTGGTATAAGTGTTGCGCCTGAGCAGTTCCAAGCACTTAACCCTTTATGGATTATGATTGCTAGCCCAGTGTTAGCGATGGTCTATAATAAATATGGCGATCGTTTTTCAATGCCATTTAAATTTGCTTTAGGTATGGTGCTATGTAGCTTGTCATTCTTAGTCTTAGTAGTTGGTGCTCATTTTGCTAATAGTGACGGTATTGTAGATTCAAATTGGCTTATTCTTTCTTATGGTTTCCAATCCATTGGCGAGTTATTTGTATCAGGTCTTGGTTTGGCTATGGTTGCTCAGCTAGTACCACAGCGAATGATGGGTTTTGCCATGGGCATGTGGTTCCTCACATCAGCAACAGCAGCGGTTGTAGCTGGCTGGGTTGCAACGCTAACAGCGGCACCTGCTAATGTTATCGAGCCTCACCAGACGCTAATGTTATATAGCCATGTGTTTGGCATTATTGGTTACTCTACTGCTGGTATTGCTATTTTCACTATGCTTATTGCACCAAAACTAACGCGTGTTATGCGTGGTGAAGATACACCTGCAGAGGTAACCGCTGCATAATCATAATTATTGATTAAAGCTATATTGCTAAATAAAACGGATGCCAACGATCAGTGTTGTTGGCATCCGTTTTTGTTTATGAATAATATAATGCAGAGCAGGAAGAGCAGGAAGAGCAGGAAGAGCAGGAAGAGCAGGAAGAGCAGGAAGAGCAGGAAGAGCAGGAAGAGCAGGAAGAGCAGGAAGAGCAGGAAGAGCAGGAAGAGCAGGAAGAGCAGGAAGAGCAGGAAGAGCAGGA
>NZ_PYON01000034.1 GCF_003026355.1 Photobacterium kishitanii
GGTAATGCCTGGTGATAACATCTCTATGACTGTTACTCTAATCGCACCTATCGCGATGGATGAAGGTCTACGTTTTGCTATCCGTGAAGGTGGCCGTACAGTTGGTGCTGGTGTTGTTGCAACTATCATTGCTTAATAGCAATTAGTGCACCATTAAGTACTAAATAAAAAGGAAGCTTCGGCTTCCTTTTTTTATATCTCTACTTTTGAATCAGTAGTGGAGGAGCAAATAACTGCATATTAGGATTTAAGTTATTGATAAAATAGATGAATAATTAGAAGGTTGTTTATTTATCGATCAAAGCTTGCTTTCAAAAATGTGATCTGTATAATGCTCGTCACTGCCTAAGACAAAGTCTTGTAAGCGCTGTTGTGAACCAATAAGCATTGAGGAGAAACTTACTGCAGGCTATGCCGAGTATGTTTCATAATGAATACTCTGACTTATGTTCGCAGTCATTAAATTGGCTGACAATGCATCCGATAGGGATGCTACGTTCACATAAATCAATCGACATTCCTTCGTCTTTACGAACGTGAGTGGCGATATTGTTTGTGTAATTTTTATTTGGAGCTCTGTCTAATGCAGAACCAACGTATTCGTATCCGCCTAAAGGCGTTCGATCATCGTTTGATCGACCAGTCTACTGCGGAAATCGTTGAAACAGCTAAGCGTACTGGCGCACAGGTTAAGGGTCCAATCCCTCTTCCTACTCGCAAAGAGCGCTTCACTGTTCTTATTTCTCCACACGTTAATAAGGACGCACGTGACCAGTACGAAATTCGTACACACAAGCGCCTTATCGACATCGTTGAGCCTACAGACAAAACTGTTGATGCTCTGATGCGTCTAGATCTAGCTGCTGGCGTTGACGTACAGATCAGCCTAGGTTAAGGGGAGATAAGAGAATGATTGGTCTAATCGGTCGTAAAGTGGGCATGACCCGCATCTTTACCGAAGATGGCATTTCTATTCCAGTTACTGTTGTTGAAGTTGAAAACAACCGCGTTACTCAGGTTAAATCTGTAGAAACTGACGGTTACAACGCTATTCAAGTAACAGCTGGAACTAAGAAAGCTAGCCGCGTATCTAAGCCAGAAGCTGGTCACTTTGCGAAAGCAGGTGTAGAAGCTGGTCGCGGTCTTTGGGAATTCCGTCTAGAAAATAATGAAGAATTCGCAGTTGGCGCTGAGCTAAGTGTTGAAATCTTTAACGAAATTAAAAAAGTAGACGTTACTGGTACATCTAAAGGTAAGGGCTTCCAAGGTGCTATTAAGCGCTGGAACTTCCGTACTCAAGATATGACCCATGGTAACTCCTTGTCTCACCGCGCTCCGGGTTCAATTGGCCAATGTCAAACTCCAGGTCGTGTATTTAAAGGCAAGAAAATGGCTGGTCACATGGGTGCTGAGCGTGTAACGACTCAAAACCTAGAGATCGTACGTGTTGACGCTGAGCGCAATCTGCTTCTTATTAAAGGTGCAGTCCCTGGTGCTACAGGCGGTAACGTGATCGTTAAACCAGCTGTTAAAGCGTAACGTCGAGGAGTTAGTAATGGAATTGGTAGTCAAAGGCGCTAACGCGCTAACTGTCTCCGAAACTACTTTTGGGCGTGATTTCAATGAAGCGCTTGTACACCAAGTAGTTGTTGCGTTTGCAGCAGGTGCTCGTCAGGGTACACGTGCTCAGAAGACTCGTTCAGACGTTTCTGGTGGTGGCGCTAAGCCATGGCGCCAGAAAGGTACTGGTCGCGCTCGTGCAGGTACAATCCGCAGTCCGCTATGGCGTTCTGGTGGTGTTACTTTCGCTGCTCGTCCTCAGGATCACAGCCAAAAAGTAAACAAGAAAATGTACCGCGGTGCTATGAAGAGCATTCTTTCTGAGTTAGTTCGTCAAGAGCGTTTAATCGTTGTTGAAAACTTCACTCTAGAAGCACCAAAGACAAAAGCACTAGTTGCTAAGCTTAAAGAGCTTGAGCTAACTGATGCACTAATCGTAACTGGCGAACTAGATGAGAATCTATTCCTTGCAGCACGTAACCTATATAAAGTAGACGTACGTGATGCAGCGGCAATCGATCCAGTTAGCTTGATCGCTTTCGATAAAATTGTAATGACTGCAGCTGCAGTTAAAGCAATTGAGGAGATGCTAGCATGATCACTGAAGAGCGTATTTTAAAAGTTCTACGTGCTCCGCACATCTCTGAAAAAGCATCAATGGCTGCTGAAAACGCGAATACTATCGTGTTTAAAGTTGCTATTACTGCGACAAAGAGAGAGATTAAAGCAGCAGTTGAAAAACTGTTTGAGGTTGAAGTTAAGTCTGTAAATACTCTTATCACTAAGGGTAAGACCAAACGTCAAGGTATGCGCCAAGGCCGTCGTTCAGACGTGAAGAAAGCGTATGTTATCTTGAAAGAAGGTCAAGACATCGACTTCGCTGGTAGTGCAGAGTAAGGCTAGGAGCAAAGAAGAATGGCTATTGTAAAATGTAAGCCGACTTCCCCAGGTCGTCGCCACGTAGTAAAAGTGGTTAACTCTGACCTGCATAAGGGTAAGCCGTACGCACCACTACTAGAGAAAAACTCTAAGTCAGGTGGTCGTAACAATAACGGTCGTATCACAGTACGTCATATCGGTGGTGGTAACAAACAACACTACCGTCTAATTGACTTTAAACGTACTAAAGATGGCATCCCAGCGAAAGTTGAGCGTCTAGAATACGATCCAAACCGTAGCGCAAACATTGCTCTAGTTCTGTACGCAGACGGTGAGCGCCGCTACATTATCGCACCTAAAGGTATCCAAGCTGGTGATATGATCCAGTCTGGCGAAGATGCTGCTATCAAAGTTGGTAACACTTTACCAATGCGCAACATCCCAGTAGGTTCAACAGTACACTGTGTTGAACTTAAGCCTGGTAAAGGTGCACAGCTGGCTCGTTCAGCTGGTGCATACGCTCAGATCATTGCACGTGCAGGCACTTATGTGACTCTACGTCTACGTTCTGGTGAAATGCGTAAAGTTCTTGCTGACGGTCGTGCGACTCTAGGTGAAGTTGGTAACGCAGAACACATGCTACGTGAGCTAGGTAAAGCTGGTGCTTCACGCTGGCGCGGTGTTCGTCCAACTGTACGTGGTGTTGTAATGAACCCAGTGGATCACCCACACGGTGGTGGTGAAGGTCGTACATCAGGCGGTCGTCATCCAGTAACACCTTGGGGCGTTCCAACTAAGGGTTATAAGACTCGTAGCAACAAGCGCACCGACAAGTACATCGTACGTCGTCGTAATAAGTAATTATAAAGAGGATACGCCATGCCACGTTCTCTCAAGAAAGGTCCATTCATTGACCTACACTTGCTGAAGAAGGTAGAGAAAGCGTTGGAAAGCGGAGACAAAAAGCCTGTTAAGACTTGGTCCCGTCGCTCAATGATCATCCCTCAGATGATCGGTTTGACCATCGCTGTCCATAATGGTCGTCAGCACGTTCCTGTTTTCGTTTCTGAAGAAATGATCGGTCACAAGCTAGGCGAATTTGCACCAACACGTACTTACCGCGGTCATGCTGCGGATAAGAAAGCTAAAAAGCGCTAAGGAGTAGGTAATGGAAGCTATCGCTAAACATCGCTTTGCTCGCATCTCGCCGCAAAAAGCTCGTTTGGTTGCAGATCAACTGCGCGGTAAGCCAGTTGCTCAAGCTCTAGAAATTCTTAACTTCAGCAACAAAAAAGCTGCTGATTTAATCAAGAAAGTTCTAGAGTCAGCTATCGCTAACGCAGAACACAACGAAGGCGCAGACATTGATGATCTTAATGTTGCTAAAATCTTCGTTGACGAAGGTCCTACCATGAAGCGTATTATGCCTCGTGCTAAAGGCCGTGCCGATCGCATCTTGAAGCGTTCTAGCCACATCACTGTTGTTGTAGCAGACCGCTAAGAGACTAGGAGAGAAAGCAATGGGTCAGAAAGTACATCCTAATGGTATTCGTTTAGGCATCTGTAAGCCTTGGAATACCACTTGGTTTGCTAACAGCCAAGAATTCGCTGACAACCTAGACGGCGATTTCAAGGTACGCCAGTTCCTTACTAAGGAACTAGCAAAAGCATCTCTATCACGCATCGTTATCGAGCGTCCTGCTAAGAGCATCCGTGTGACTATTCACACTGCTCGTCCAGGCGTAGTAATCGGTAAGAAAGGCGAAGACGTAGAGAAACTACGTGCAGCAGTAGCGAAGATCGCGGGCGTTCCAGCTCAGATCAACATCGCTGAAGTACGTAAACCAGAACTAGATGGTCAACTAGTAGCAGACAGCATTTCGTCTCAGCTAGAGCGTCGTGTTATGTTCCGTCGCGCGATGAAGCGTGCAGTTCAAAACGCTATGCGTCTTGGCGCTAAAGGTATCAAAGTTGAAGTAAGCGGCCGTCTAGGCGGTGCTGAAATTGCACGTACTGAGTGGTACCGTGAAGGCCGTGTGCCTCTACACACTCTTCGTGCTGACATTGACTACGCAACTTCTTCGGCTCACACCCAATACGGTGTTATCGGCGTTAAAGTTTGGATCTTCAAAGGTGAAGTTCTAGGCGGCATGCCGGTTGAAGAGCCAAAGGCTGACAAGCCTAAGAAGCAGCGCAAAAGCCGTAAATAAGGAGTTTATTGATGCTGCAACCTAAACGCACTAAATTCCGCAAGGCCTTTAAAGGTCGTAACCGCGGTCTAGCGAACGGTACTGATGTAAGCTTTGGTCAATTTGGTCTTAAAGCTGTTGGTCGTGGTCGACTAACTGCTCGTCAGATCGAAGCTGCACGTCGTGCTATGACTCGTCATGTAAAACGTCAGGGCCAAATCTGGATTCGTGTATTCCCAGACAAACCAATCACATCTAAGCCTCTTGAAGTTCGTCAAGGTAAAGGTAAGGGTAGTGTGGAGTACTGGGTTGCACAGATTCAACCAGGTAAAGTTCTATACGAAATGGGTGGTGTTCCTGAAGCACTAGCTCGTGAAGCATTTAATCTTGCTGCACGTAAGCTACCAATCAAGACAACATTCGTAATTAAGGCGGTGATGTGATGAATGCACTAGATCTACGCGCTAAAAGCGTTGAAGAGCTTAATGCAGAGCTTGTGAATTTGCTACGTGAACAGTTTAACTTGCGCATGCAAGCTGCGACTGGTCAACTACAGCAGACTCATAATCTTAAAACTGTACGTCGTGATATCGCACGTGTTAAAACTGTACTGACTGAGAAGGCTGGCGCATAATGAGCGATCAAATCCGTACTCAGCTTGGTCGTGTAGTTAGCGACAAAGGCGATAAGTCTATTGTTGTTGCTATCGAGCGTAAAGTGAAGCACCCGATTTACGGTAAGTACATCACACGCACGACTAAGCTTCATGCACATGACGAAAACAACGAATGTGGCCTAGGCGACATGGTTGAAGTTCGTGAGTGCCGTCCAATGTCAAAGACTAAGTCTTGGGCACTGGTACGCGTAGTTGAAAAAGCACGTATCTAATTACTGACTTTTCAGCTATTTAAGTAAGCGGCCCTGAAAAACTTAGGGCCGTTCATTTTTTTATCTACCCATCGGTCGAAAATGGTGTTATTATTCGCCGCCTTTGAAGAAAAGGCATATCGACTCGATTTGGGTCTAGATGTTTTAAATTAGCGGAGCACTAACATGATCCAAATGCAAAGTATGCTTGATGCTGCGGATAACTCCGGCGCACGTAGCGTAATGTGTATTAAGGTTCTGGGTGGTTCTCACCGTCGCTATGCACATATCGGTGACATCATCAAGATTACTGTAAAGGAAGCAATTCCACGCGGTAAAGTTAAGAAAGGTGATGTACTGAAAGCGGTGGTTGTACGCACCCGTAAAGGCGTTCGTCGTCAAGATGGCTCTGTCATTCGCTTTGACCGTAATGCTTGCGTATTGTTGAACGACACTACTGAGCAACCTATCGGTACCCGTATCTTTGGCCCTGTGACTCGTGAACTTCGTAATACGAAATTCATGAAGATTGTATCACTAGCGCCAGAAGTACTTTAAGGAGCGACTATAATGGCAGCTAAAATCCGTCGTAACGACGAAGTTATCATTCTTGCTGGTAAAGATAAAGGCAAGACTGGTAAGGTAACTAAGGTTCTAGCAACCGGTAAAGTTATCGTTGAAGGTATTAACATGGTTAAGAAACACCAGAAGCCGGTTCCGGCAATGGGTGTTCAAGGCGGTATCGTTGAGCAGGAAGCTGCGATCGATGCGTCTAATGTTGCTATCGTTAACGGTCAAGGTAAAGCGGACCGTGTAGGCTTCCGATTTGAAGACGACAAAAAAGTTCGTTTCTTTAAATCGACTGGCGAAACTATCAAGTAAGTTTGGAGTAGTACTATGGCGAAACTGCATGATTACTACAAAGAGACTGTTGTAAAAGACCTTGCTGGCAAGTTCGAATACAAGAGTATCATGCAAGTCCCAAGGATCGAAAAGATCACACTTAACATGGGTGTGGGCGAAGCTATCAACGACAAGAAGCTGCTAGAAAACGCTGCTGCTGACATGACTGCAATTGCAGGTCAGAAGCCGCTAATCACAGTAGCACGCAAGTCAGTTGCAGGCTTTAAGATCCGTGAGGGCTACCCTATTGGCTGTAAAGTAACCTTACGTGGCGAGCGTATGTGGGACTTTTTCGAGCGTCTAATTTCAATTGCTGTACCTCGTATTCGAGATTTCCGTGGTTTAAACCCGAAATCATTCGATGGTCGTGGTAACTACAGCATGGGCGTTCGTGAGCAGATCATCTTCCCAGAAATCGATTTCGATAAAGTGGATCGTGTACGTGGTTTAGACATCACAATCACAACTTCTGCTAAATCTGATGAAGAAGCTCTAGCTCTACTGTCTGCTTTTAACTTCCCATTCCGTAAGTAAAAGTAAGGGTTACTAATGGCTAAAGAATCAATGAAGGCACGTGAAGCTAAACGTGCCAAGCTAGTAGCTAAGTTCGCTGAAAAGCGTGCAGCGCTAAAAGCTCTAATTAGCGACGTGAATGCGTCTGAAGAAGATCGCTGGAATGCAGTGCTTAAACTTCAGTCACTACCACGTGATTCTGCGAAGTCTCGTCAGCGTAATCGCTGTAACCAGACTGGACGTCCACACGGCTACCTACGTAAGTTCGGTCTTAGCCGTATCAAGGTTCGTGAAGCTTGCATGAAAGGCGAGATTCCGGGTCTACGTAAAGCAAGCTGGTAATACCAGTAAGCAATTCAGAATCACGGAGTATTAACTTATGAGCATGCAAGATCCGATTTCGGATATGCTGACCCGTCTTCGTAACGGTCAGGCAGCGAAAAAAGTTGCTGTTAAAATGCCATCTTCTAAGCTTAAAGTTGCAATTGCAGCATTATTACAAGAAGAAGGTTTCGTGGCTGACTACACTGTAACAGGTGATGTTAAGCCAGAGCTAGAAGTTACACTTAAGTACTTCGAAGCTAACCCAGTTATTGAGCAAATCCAACGTGTATCACGTCCTGGTCTACGCATCTACAAGAAAAAAGGTGCGCTACCATCAGTGATGGGTGGCCTTGGTATTGCTGTTATTTCCACTTCCAAGGGTCTTATGACCGACCGCGCTGCACGCAAAGCGGGTCTTGGCGGTGAGATTATCTGCTACGTAGCATAATAGGAGTAGAACATGTCTCGTGTTGCAAAAGCACCAGTAGTTTTCCCTGCCGGCGTAGAAGTTAATCTTAACGGTCAGGAAATTACTGTTAAAGGTTCAAAAGGCGAATTAGTTCGTGTTATGAACCCAGCAGTAGTTCTAACTTTGGAAGAGAACAAAGTTACTTTCGGTCCTCGTGAAGGGTTCGATAAAGCTTGGGCACAAGCAGGTACTGCTCGTGCACTAGTTAACAACATGGTTGTTGGTGTTACCGAAGGCTTCACTAAGAAGCTGACTCTTAAGGGTGTAGGTTACCGTGCTGCTATCAAAGGCAACGCTGTAGGCTTAACTCTAGGTTTCTCTCATCCAGTTGAGCACGAACTTCCAGCAGGTATCAAAGCTGAATGTCCATCACAAACTGAAATCGTACTTACAGGTACTGATAAGCAGTTGGTTGGTCAGGTAGCTGCTGATATTCGCGCTTACCGCAGCCCTGAGCCTTACAAAGGCAAAGGTGTTCGTTACGCCGACGAAGTTGTGCGTACTAAAGAAGCTAAGAAGAAGTAAGGTAACACTATGGATAAGAAAGCATCTCGTATCCGTCGTGCGACCCGAGCACGTCGTAAGATTGCTGAACTGGGCGCAACTCGCCTAGTTGTACACCGTACTCCACGTCACGTGTACGCTCAGGTAATCGCACCGAACGGCTCTGAGGTTATCGCAGCCGCTTCTACTTTAGAAAAAGCGATCCGTGAGCAAGTTAAGAGTACCGGAAACAAAGACGCTGCTGCAGTTGTAGGTAAAACTATTGCTGAGCGCGCGATTGAAAAAGGCATCTCTAACGTTGCATTTGATCGCTCTGGTTTCCAATACCACGGCCGTATCGCGACACTAGCAGAAGCTGCTCGTGAAGCTGGTCTGAAATTCTAAGGTAGGCGGAAGATGGCTAACGAAAAGACACAATCAGATTTGAATGAAAAGCTGATCGCTGTTAACCGTGTTTCAAAAACGGTTAAAGGTGGTCGTATTTTCAGCTTTACTGCACTAACAGTAGTTGGTGACGGTAACGGTCGCATCGGTTTCGGTTACGGCAAAGCACGTGAAGTGCCTGCTGCAATCCAGAAAGCGATGGAAAAAGCACGTCGTAACATGGTTACGATCGCAATCAACGAAGGTACTCTTCACCACGCTGTTAAAGGCCGTCACACTGGTTCTCAAGTGTACATGCAGCCTGCATCAGAAGGTACTGGTATCATCGCCGGTGGCGCTATGCGTGCAGTGCTAGAAGTTGCGGGTATCCGTAACGTACTAGCAAAAACATATGGTTCTACTAATCCAATTAACGTTGTTCGCGCAACAATTTTGGGTCTAAGTGGAATGAACTCTCCAGAAATGATCGCTGCAAAACGTGGTCTTTCTGTTAAAGAAATTCTGGAGTAATCGACATGGCTAAGACTATTAAAGTAACCCAAACAAAGAGCTCTATCGGTCGTTTACCGAAGCATAAAGCTACTTTGCGCGGCCTAGGCCTTCGTCGCATCAACCACACTGTTGAACTTGAAGATACTGCTTGCGTACGCGGCATGATCAATAAAGTTTACTACATGGTTAAAGTTGAGGAGTAATCACTATGCGTTTGAATACTCTATCACCGGCTGCTGGTTCTAAGCCTTCTGCGAAGCGCGTAGGCCGTGGTATCGGTTCAGGTCTAGGTAAAACTTGTGGCCGTGGTGTTAAAGGTCAGAAATCACGTTCAGGTGGTTCTGTTCGCCCAGGTTTTGAAGGCGGTCAAATGCCTTTGAAACAGCGTCTACCAAAGTTCGGTTTTACGTCTCGTAAGAGCCTAGTAACAGCTGAAGTTCGTCTAGCAGAGCTAGCGAAAGTTGAAGGTGATGTTGTAAGCCTTGAAACACTAAAAGCTGCGAATGTTATCACTAAGGACATTAAGTTCGTGAAAGTTGTACTTTCTGGTGATATCGCTCGTTCAGTAACAGTGAAAGGCCTACGCGTTACTAAAGGCGCTTTAGCTGCTATCGAAGCTGCTGGCGGTAAAATCGAGGAATAATTAACTCGAGGATGAGGTACAGATGGCTAAACAACCAGGACAAGATTTTCGTAGTGGACAAGGTGGCCTAGCAGAGCTTAAGTCACGCCTTCTCTTTGTATTAGGTGCGATATTAATATTCCGAGCTGGATCCTTTGTGCCTATTCCTGGTATTGACGCTACTGTACTTGCCAGTCTGTTCGAGCAGCAAAAGGGTACCATCATTGAGATGTTTAACATGTTCTCTGGTGGTGCACTCTCGCGTGCTTCTATTTTAGCTCTGGGCATAATGCCGTATATTTCTGCGTCTATTATTGTCCAGTTGCTAACAGTAGTTCATCCAGCTTTGGCTGAGTTGAAGAAAGAAGGTGAAGCTGGCCGTCGTAAGATTAGTCAGTACACCCGATACGGTACGCTTGTATTGGCAACCTTCCAAGCAATTGGTATTGCAACGGGGTTACCAAGTATGATTCCAGGCCTGGTACATAATCCAGGTCCTAGTTTCTATTTTGTTGCCGTGGTTAGTTTGGTTACTGGTACCATGTTTTTAATGTGGTTAGGTGAGCAAGTTACCGAGCGTGGCATTGGTAATGGTATATCTGTGATTATTTTCACTGGTATCGTTGCCGGTTTGCCGCCAGCTATTGGACAGACCGTAGAGCAAGCGCGTCAAGGTGAATTGCACGTACTTCTTCTACTGTTAATTGCGGTTATATCTTTTGCTGTGATTTACTTTGTAGTGTTCATGGAACGTGGTCAACGTCGTATCGTCGTTAACTACGCCAAGCGTCAACAAGGCCGTCGTGTCTTCGCTGCGCAGAGCACACACTTGCCGTTGAAAATCAACATGGCAGGTGTAATCCCAGCAATTTTCGCATCGAGTATTATTCTGTTTCCAGGCACACTGGCTCAGTGGTTTGGACAAAGTGAAGGTCTTGGTTGGTTAAGTGATGTTTCACTTGCCCTTAGTCCAGGACAGCCTCTTTATGTAATGCTCTACGCTGCTGCAATTATTTTCTTCTGTTTCTTCTATACCGCGTTGGTGTTTAACCCTCGTGAGACAGCTGATAACTTGAAGAAGTCTGGAGCATTCATTCCTGGTATTCGCCCGGGTGAACAGACCGCAATGTACATTGATAAAGTAATGACTCGACTAACCCTTGCGGGTGCGTTGTATATCACCTTTATCTGTCTGATCCCCGAGTTCATGATGATTGCATGGAATGTACGCTTTTATTTTGGCGGTACTTCTCTACTAATCGTAGTTGTTGTTATCATGGATTTCATGGCTCAAGTTCAGACACATTTAATGTCTCAACAGTATGAGTCAGTTTTGAAAAAGGCTAATCTAAAAGGCTACGGCCGCTAAGTTTAGTTTTCCATATTTACGGAGTTTAGCAATGAAAGTTCGTGCTTCCGTTAAGAAAATCTGCCGTAACTGTAAAGTTATCAAGCGCAACGGTGTTGTGCGTGTAATTTGCAGTGAGCCAAAGCATAAACAACGCCAAGGCTAATTAGCAGAAATATTTCTTGCAAATTGAAGATAGGTTGGCTAAATTAGTCAACCATCTTTTGTTATGTGCAAAAGAATTGTGCCACCGCTGCGTATCCTAAACGGGCTCTGCAGCGGTTATTCTTGTAAAGTACTAGGAGTGAATAGTGGCCCGTATTGCAGGCATTAACATTCCTGATCAGAAACACGCTGTAATCGCATTGACTGCGATTTACGGCATCGGTAAGACTCGTTCTCAAGCTATTCTAGCTGAGACGGGTATTGCTGAAGATGTTAAGATCAGTGAACTAACTGAAGAACAGATCGATCTACTGCGTGATGGTGTAGCTAAGTACACTGTAGAAGGTGATCTTCGTCGTGAAATTTCCATGAACATCAAGCGTCTTATGGACCTTGGTTGTTACCGTGGTCTTCGTCACCGTCGCAGTCTACCTCTACGTGGACAGCGTACTAAAACCAACGCTCGTACCCGTAAGGGTCCGCGCAAGCCGATCAAAAAATAGTCGGATAAGGTAGAGTACAATGGCAAAACAACCAACTCGCGCTCGTAAGCGCGTACGCAAGCAAGTAGCCGATGGCGTTGCGCACATCCATGCTTCTTTCAACAACACAATCGTAACCATTACTGACCGTCAAGGTAATGCTCTTTCATGGGCAACTGCAGGTGGTTCAGGTTTCCGTGGTTCTCGTAAATCTACTCCGTTCGCTGCACAAGTTGCTGCTGAGCGTTGTGGTGAAATGGCCAAAGAATATGGCGTTAAGAACCTAGAAGTTATGGTTAAGGGCCCAGGTCCTGGTCGTGAGTCTACAATCCGCGCTCTAAACGCAGCGGGTTTCCGTATCACTAACATTGTTGATGCGACTCCGATCCCTCATAACGGTTGTCGTCCACCTAAGAAACGTCGCGTTTAACGTTTAGTTTCTAGGAATATTGGAGAAAGAAAATGGCAAGATATTTGGGTCCTAAGCTAAAGCTTAGCCGTCGCGAAGGCACTGACTTATTCCTTAAGTCTGGTGTACGTGCGATTGATACCAAGTGTAAGATTGATAACGCTCCGGGCCAACATGGTGCTCGTCGCGGTCGTCTATCTGATTACGGCGTTCAGCTTCGTGAGAAGCAGAAAGTTCGTCGTACATATGGCGTACTAGAAAAACAATTCCGTAACTACTACAAGACAGCTGCCCGCATCAAGGGTAACACAGGTGAAAACCTGCTTCAGCTTCTTGAAGGTCGTTTAGATAACGTAGTTTACCGCATGGGCTTTGGTGCAACTCGCGCTGAATCTCGTCAATTGGTAAGCCACAAAGCGATTCTAGTTAACGGTCAAGTCGTAAACGTTCCTTCTTTCAAGGTAGCGGCAAACGACGTTGTTAGCATTCGTGAGAAAGCTAAGAACCAAGCACGCATTAAAGCAGCTCTTGAAGTTGCTACACAGCGTGAACTACCGACTTGGGTCGAAGTAGATAGCAGTAAGTTGGAAGGTACGTTTAAGCGTCTTCCAGAACGTTCTGATTTGTCTGCCGACATCAACGAACACCTGATCGTCGAGCTTTACTCTAAGTAAGGCTACAGTTAAGAGAGGACACAATGCAGGGTTCTGTAACAGAATTTCTCAAGCCGCGTTTAGTTGACATTGAACAAGTTAGCTCTACGCACGCAAAAGTAACTCTAGAGCCGTTGGAGCGTGGTTTCGGCCACACTCTAGGAAACGCTCTTCGTCGTATTTTATTATCTTCAATGCCAGGTTGTGCTGTAACTGAAGTGGAAATCGACGGTGTGTTACATGAGTACAGCACCAAAGAAGGCGTTCAGGAGGATATCCTTGAAATTCTTCTTAACCTTAAAGGTCTAGCCGTTAAGGTTGAGGGTAAGGATGAAGTTATTCTTACTCTGAACAAATCTGGTGCAGGCCCTGTTGTTGCAGGTGACATCACCCATGATGGTGATGTTGAGATTGCGAACCCAGAACACGTAATCTGCCATCTAACTGATGACAATGCTGAATTAAGCATGCGCATCAAGGTAGAACGTGGTCGCGGCTACGTACCAGCATCAGCTCGTATTCACACTGAAGAAGATGAGCGTCCAATTGGTCGTTTGTTAGTAGATGCTACTTTCAGCCCAGTGGACCGTATCGCTTACGCAGTAGAGGCAGCACGTGTAGAACAACGTACTGACCTAGACAAGCTAGTAATCGATATGGAGACTAACGGTACACTTGATCCTGAGGAAGCTATCCGCCGTGCAGCAACAATTCTTGCTGAACAACTGGATGCATTTGTAGATCTTCGCGATGTACGAGTTCCTGAAGAGAAAGAAGAGAAGCCGGAGTTCGATCCGATCCTACTGCGTCCTGTAGACGATCTTGAACTAACTGTTCGCTCTGCTAACTGTCTGAAAGCAGAAGCGATCCATTACATCGGTGATCTTGTTCAGCGTACTGAGGTTGAGCTTCTTAAAACGCCAAACCTTGGTAAGAAGTCTTTGACAGAAATCAAAGATGTGTTGGCTTCACGTGGTCTATCTCTAGGTATGCGCCTAGAAAACTGGCCACCTGCATCAATCGCTGAAGATTAATAGTTTACTGATATCTAGTTAGAAGGATTAGGTCATGCGCCATCGTAAGAGTGGTCGTCAACTCAACCGCAACAGCAGTCATCGTAAAGCGATGTTCAGCAACATGGCTAGCTCTCTGGTACGTCACGAATTAATTAAGACTACCTTGCCTAAAGCAAAAGAGCTACGTCGCGTAATTGAGCCTTTGATTACCCTAGCTAAGACCGACAGTGTTGCTAACCGTCGTCTTGCATTCGCTCGTACTCGTGATAACGAAGTTGTTGCGAAATTATTTAACGAACTAGGTCCACGCTTCGCAGCGCGTCCTGGTGGTTACACTCGTATCATGAAGTGCGGTTTCCGTACTGGTGATAAAGCTCCTATGGCTTACATCGAGTTATTAGACCGTCCTGCAAAGGAAGAAGCTGCTGCTGAATAAGCACTAGCCGTTAAATAAGAAGAAAGCCGAGTCTTTAGACTCGGCTTTTTTTTTGTTTTTTATTGACTTTATTTCTGGTTATAGTTTTCATTTCTACTTCTACTTCTACTTCTACTTCTACTTCTACTTCTACTTCTACTTCTACTTCTACTTCTACTTCTACTTCTACTTCTACTTCTACTTCTACTTCTACTTCTACTTCTACTTCTACTTCTACTTCTTTATAGTTACCGCTTTCATTGGCTCGATAGCATTATGGTTATTTTTATTGAATAACAGTCCAATAATCATTATTTATTGATACTTTATGATCGTCTATAACTCTTAAATAATCCCAAGCCGGCTATAAAAATAACAATTAGTAGTGATTATGCTTTTAATGTGAGCAAACGATTTTATTTGTTTAAATTATGCTTGTCAGCATCAGAAAACTCCCTATAATGCGACCTCACTGACACGGACAACGGCGCAAGCGGTTACCGAAAGTCAGTATTGTTCTTTAACAATTTGACCATGCAATCTGTGTGGGCACTCACTGAATAGTTAAGTCGAAAGATTTATCAATAAACTGAGTGACCAAAACAAAATAGCGCAAGTTATTTTGGCACAGTTA
>NZ_PYON01000035.1 GCF_003026355.1 Photobacterium kishitanii
ACTCAGAGTAAGTAATAAATAAATATAAATTGTTACTTGGTTGTAGACTAACTTTTACAGGTGTTGATTTTATAAAATAAAAATCAACACCTGTAATTTTTTTTCTTGTTAGAGAACCATAAAAATAGCAAATATCGTTTTTATTTATGTCCGTAACTGAAAATCCTAGGTTAGATAATACATCTTTCCATTTTCCGAATGAGTTAGCTTCAAATTTAAATGTCATTATTTTTTCTGTTTATTTAGAAGAAATCTATTTGTCTATTATTAAGCTTAATAGCGAATAATGGTACGCTATATTGCACAATAAGTTGACTCTTTTGCTTGTTATTTTATCACAAGTGGTTTTACCTGTGTATATTCCTAGTGTGCATCTGATACTTGTTTCATTATGTGTCTGTTTGTTTTTTGTGCTATTTTTACATATGTAGAATGAGGTGTATGTGCGTTAAATATAATAAATACTTTAAATGTATATATTTATATTTGGTGGAGATGTAATGATCTGATTGTTACGAATGGTGAGAATGCAGAATTGGAATATATAAATACCCAAATAACATTTAAAATACTCTAAATAAATAAAATATATTATTTCTATCGTTTGTGTGTGAGTGTTTTCTTATTGCTTTGTTTTAGTATTGCATTGCACAATTCTGCTTTATATCGATTGTTTATAGCGTTTCTTTTGTGTAAATTCTGGCTCGAGATAAATTCTTACATTAATTTATATATGAGAAAAATTTTTAATTTGTATTATTGCAGTACTTCAATTGGAAGTAGTTATTATGTGGCGTGCTGGTCTGATGATGTCATTGAAATACTTTTTATGAGTACATGTATATTACCATCTAAAAATATCAATATGGGTTTAAAAATATATTAACGACATCAGGTAAAAAAACGATTATTGCTTCATGATTGCATGAGCAATATATAAATAACAATACACTATTAACAATTATTACAGGATAACTAAAAATGAAATCTTTTCTTCGTAAAGCATTACCAATTGTAATTTCTTCTCTTACTTTCCCTGTTGCTTACGCAAATTCGGATGTAACTTTTATCGGTTCGGTAACAGAAGAAACGTGTGAAGTGTTACCTGATGTTGACGGCGCTGTAAGTAATACAGTGCAAATGGGTCGTATTGCAACATCATCGACAGGGAGCCCTATAAAATTTAGGCTAAAAGCTGCTGATCCAACAAGCAGTGGTTGTACTTCTCTATTGGACACTGATACTGCAACTATCGCATGGTCTGGTCCATTTGATTCAGTAGGTCTTAAATCTTCGGGAGTAAGCACTGCAACTGATTCTCATGTTCTTCTTTCTACAGTTAACGCTAAAACTGGAGTGGTAAATATGGTAGAAGGTACTACGTCTGCTGACTTTACAGCAGATAAAGCTATCGATGGTTTTGAATATAACGCACAACTTAAATCTGGCATTGTGGTAGGTAACTTCACAACTGCCGCTGCGTACACTGTTGCTTACAAATAATTCCTTTCAATAATACGACCAATAAAAGGCTAGGTAACTTTGCCTAGCCTTTTATTTTTTAGTGAATTCAGAAATGTTGAATATTAAAAACGTAGCCATAAGTATAGTATTCCCTGTATTAACATTTAGCGCTCACTCTTCAGAGCTAAATTTGGATTTTATTCAAGGTACAACGTCTACCCCAAGTATCTTGGATGCGAATGTCAGATTTCCATCTGGCGTCTATGATGTTGATGTGCGCATGAATGGGAAAGGCTTAGGTCGGCGTACATTAACCGTTTCTAAACAAGAAGAAAAAACAGGCGTGTTGTGTCTGTCAATGGATTGGTTACAGCGAGCTGGTGTTATGTTTAACCCCGCTTATTATCAATCTGTTTTTAATGCGCAAAAGCAATGTTATTCCCTTGCAACAGAGGCTCACACTAACGTTGATTTCAATCTTAACAATCAATCGATTACTTTTACTATCCCTCAGGCTTATCTCTACGATGAGTCTGATGCTGCCATATGGGATTTTGGTGAAAATGGTGCTCGAGTAAAATATAACGGTAACTTTACAAAAAGTACAGAACAAAACCTTTCAGCTTTTGGGAATGTTGATGTTGGTCTGAATATGGGGCGGTGGCGGTTTGATTCCAATATCAACGCATCCTCTTCAGATAGTGGCCATGATTTCTCAACCAATAACATGGTGTTATCAACACCAATTAGTCATATCCGTGGTGATTTATTACTTGGTCGCGCCCAAACAAGCAGCAGCCTATTTGCTGATTTCGGCTTTTATGGGGTATCCGTACGCTCTAATAGCGAAATGGTGCCCTGGGCTCAACGTGGGTATGCCCCCATTATTTCTGGTATTGCAGATTCTACATCCCGTATAGCGGTTACACAGGATGGGTATACCATCTATTCTAAAATTGTACCGTCAGGACCTTACTCCCTTGATGATATCGCACCGGTTGGTAACGGTGATATTACCGTGACTGTTACCGGTGATAGTGGTAGCAAAACAGTTAATATTTACCCTATTGCAACACTGCCTACATTGCTGCGCCTTGAAGAATACAAATATAACTTCGTTATTGGTGCAAAAAATAATAGCGCTGATATTAAAGATGCCTTCGCCTCTGAAGGTGGCGTTTTCTCGTTGTGGGATATGTCTTATGGTTTTTCTGATTACACATTGAGTGCCGCAACAATATTATACAGCCAATACCAAAGCATGGGGTTTGGTGTGACAAAATCTCTCGGAGAGTGGGGAGCCCTTAATGGCGATGTCGCTGGCGCTACAGCGGACTATGATAATAATGAAAAATCCAACGGCATCAGCGTCGGTGTTAAATATGCTAAAAGTTTTACCGATAGAACCGATATTCAATTATTGGCTTACCGCTATCAAAGTAGTGGGTATGTGGAATTTGCGGACTTTTCCCCCGCAGAAACAAAAAACACATTACTTGACCGTAAAAAGTCGCGGTATGAAGCCCGTTTATCACACCGATTAAATGATTATTTTATCAGTGGTGCCTATTGGCAACAGCGGTACTGGGGGCAGCATAGTACCGAAACTGGTATGAGCTTTGCTCTCAATACAACCTTGTTCAATCAGTACCCGGTGTACATCAATGGCACATACACTGACAATGCCTTTCATGCCGAGTCTGATTATACGTTATCAATGAGTATCAGTATTCCATTCTCATTAAACGATAGAAAACATTATAACTTTAATCATGTTGGCTATAGCAAAGCAAATGGCTTCACAGCTGGCTCTGGGGTGTCTGCGGTTGTTAATGATCGCCTAAATTATAACATTAACTCAGGTGTCGATACTCATGCAAGAAGCGTCACTGGCTCTATCAGTTATGCATTCGATGCAGCACAAACTAACGTATCTCTTAGTCAAACGAAAAGTAATACGTCAATTTCTAGCAGCGTTTCAGGTTCGATAATTGCGACCAAAAAAACAGGACTGATGTTTACAAAATCTGCCTTCGATACAGTAGCTGTCGTGAATATTAAAGATATACCTAATGTGGTCTTTAATTCTTCATTACCGACTAATGGTGCAGGATATACCGTTGTGAATTTAAACAGTTACAATGGAAATACAATATTGATTAATCCAGAGAAAGTTCCGGAGAATATTGAATTACTGAATACGTCATTCAACGTTGTACCTACTGATAAAGCTATCGTTTATCGTCAATTCGATATGGTTCAAGTAGAGCGTTATATTTTGCGCATAAAAAACGGATTGGGTGATGTACTAGCTGGCGGTAATGTTACGGATGATGATGAACAGCAGGTCGGCTTTATTGCGCGTAATGGTGTGTTATTACTGAATGTGAAAAACACCCCTAAAAAACTCAATATCCACCATGAAGGTGAGGTATGCCGTGTTGATATGCAACACGTAAAAACTGGACTTACTACATTGCAAGAGGTTATTTGTGAATAAATACAAAAAAAAAATACTTGTTACATTACTTGCTCTTGGTGTTAGCCATCAGGCGATGGCTGCCTTTGTTCTTGATGGTACGCGATTTATTTATAACGAAGGGGATAAGAGTATTCCTGTGCGTGTTACTAATAATGCCGATACCCTTTATGGTGGGCAAGTCTGGATTGATAATAGCAATCAATCGAAAGATGACGTTTATATGGTGCCATCTCCACCGTTCTTTCGTGTGGAAGCAAAACAGCAACAAATTATACGTCTAATGAATGTGAATAAAACACTGCCTCAACAACAAGAATCCTTGTTTTTCTTGAATGTCATGGAGGTTCCGCCAAAGGCGAAAAAAGAAGACGGGAATGTGCTTGCGTTTGCGATGAATACCAAGGTGAAATTAATTTATCGGCCTTCAGACCTTAAAAAGGGGCGCTTAGATGCAGAAAAAAGCGTCAAGATTGAGCGTAAAGACGATAAAACATTTGTGGTTAACCCAACGCCTTATTATTTCGCTATTGTGAACATTAAAGTTAATGGTAAAAAAGTCGCTTTAACATCTCAACAATCAAACGAAATAGCCACATTTAAACCTTTCAGTGAGGTAAGAATTCCTTCGTTTCCTGTGGGTAAAGCAACGTTTGATGCCATTAATGATTGGGGTGGACCACAAACATTTTCATTCTAATGTATTGATACGAAACATGAGTCACCCTGTGTATATGCTTTTTTAGCGAGTTAGCCATCATGAAAAAAAACAGTCATCTCTTTCAGCGCAATATCATCACTTGCGTCATTTTAAGTACACCACTGCTGCTTTTTGGATGCAAAAGCGGCAATGATTCATCGTCAGCGGTCACGCCTTCGACACCAGATGGTAAGCGAGCGCCTGTCGTTTATCCCATTACATTACCGGACCCAATTTCACCGTTGCATGCCACCACCATTAACATGAAGACGGCTATTGAGAGTGATGGACCAAGTCAGCTTCAATCGGTGATGCAACGACAAGGCTCATCTTCTGCATGTGATAATCAACCTAAAACGCAAGAAAATAGCATCATGGTCTATCCTCAACGCTCAAAGAGCGCTGAGCCTGCCCTGTGCGCTTATGATTACACCGTAGAAAGTAATGGTCACACGGCGCAATCAACGTTAGCCTTTGCCGTCTCTCAGTCAGGAGCGTTAACCCCCACATTGCCTTGGATTGGGGTTATTGGTGCTGTTGGCGAAGATATCCCCGCGACGATTTCAGTTCCAGCTGGGGGGACATTAAACGCCTCAGTCTTGGTGCTTGGGGATGCCACTGCGCCACCAACAGTTGATACAACAGCAAAGACGATTACGCTCAGTAGCGATGCTGTGGGTGTAACACGTGTGATGTACACCGTCACGGATGCTGGCGGTGAAGTGCAAGTCGGTGTGGTTGATTTTACGGTAACACAAGATGTGAGTGTCGCCCCGACAGCGCAGCGTGGCGATGCGACGCTGGCCAATGCGACAGCGGAAGCAACGTATGATTTAACTAACTTTACACCGATAAATGGCGGTAGCCCGATATCGTTGGTCACGGCAAAAAACAGTGATGGCAGCAATGCGGGAACATCAGGGTTAACGTTAACGAAGATCGTACCGTCGTTGGGTATTAATGCTGAAATTGTTCCGCCATTATCCATCAAGGTAACGGCAAGCCGTGCAGGCGTCTTCCCTATCTATTATCAAGTCAGTGATGGGCAAGGTGATATTGCTTACAACCTGTTAAATGTCGTGGTTGAAGGTCCAACGGGATTATTATTGCGTGATGCGCGTTATTCCCTTGAGCCAACGGCCAATTCTCGCACGTTAAAGATAGATGCCGCGAATTTTGCCATGACCCCATCAAGTGTTGGGCAGTTTGAGTTAGTGGCTAATTCGGTAAAAATCACCAGTAAACAAGCCCCTTCTGGTTCGAGATACACGGCCACAGCCACTCAGGCTGATGGTTCAACGGTGATTACATATACTTATGGCGGTAGTGATGCAAATGGTATCAGTAATATTACTTATCAATTGAAAGATAAAGCAACGGGGTTAATTGCTGATGGTAATATTTTCATCAGTGTAGGTGATCAGCTTCCTGCGTTCTCAACTTTCACGGTAAGTGGTGTTGCCGCAGGCGCGTCACCAGAAACAGGGGATGCCTTAACAGGTGTGGCAACGTGTGATGCAGCAACAGGGTGTGACAACAGTAAAACCAAATGGACATGGCGCCAGTCAGGTGACACTGTAACCACAGGAGTAGGTCCCACAGAAAGTGGTTATACCGTTCAGTATTTTCCGTGTGAAGATGATCTTGAGTTATGGGCAACACCGGTGGGTACGTATACCGAAGGGGGTGTTACCAAAGAGGTTGAAGGTCTGCCTGTTCGAAAATCATGGGTCTCTCCTGATGTGTTAACAGCGCGATTAAGTAAGACTTCAGCGAAAGAGGGAGAGGAAGTGACACTGACCATTCAAGCGTGCTCTGCTGCTCCTGCAACGACGGTATCGATAACGGGCGGTTTAGACCGTCAAGGTCGAGCACAGACAGACAATCTTGCCAAGATAAAGCGAGCAGATGGCATATTGGTGGCATCGGAGTCAGTGGTGATACCTGCTGGAGGTGAAACCGATTTAACCATCGTGGCTCCGAAGGGCGGTTTAAAATCAACCATCAGCATAACGTCGAATGGAAAGAGTATCGAGAAAGATGTGACGTTCAGTACACTAACAAGCCCAAATGTTCCGCAAGCTAATCGATATGGACATATGCCAAATTATGAAGATATTGGCGGAGGGTTGATTTGGCTAAGAGCACAGCTTGTTGGTGAAACCATCCTTGCGTCAGATCAGTACACACTGCAACACAACTTACATGAAAATTATGTGGGCGGAAATACCGATCAAATCAGCAGGTTATGTCAATCCTTATCATCCAGTATGTATGGGGTTAATACCACCCAACCAAGAATTCCCGTACTAACAGAGGGTCAAGCATATCGAGATTTTGTAGTCGCCAAGGGGTTTTCGAATGTTGTTAGTTATAATGGTTGGACTGTATGGGCTCGTCTTGGAACAGTGTTCACCCCCGACTCAGGATGGGGGCCAGATAACTATGGCTTAATCATGGTGGATTGGCCGACATCAAACCCAGATTACGTAGAGCCTTTTATTGGGCGCTCATCGGCATACCAAACCGATGGTTGGGCGTTCTGTGTAGCAAATAAAATTTAAATCCTCATCACACCAATGGTGGTTTTCGATGGAACTAATTATGAAGTTTACTAATTGTTATGTTTTGTTGTTGTTGTGTTCGGCGACATCTGCACATGCAGCTAATCTCTCCGGTGATATCAATGGTGGCGTGTTTTCATGGAATAATGCTTACAGTCAGAATGGCGGGATAGTCCCGCAAGGCTGGATGAACGCAGTTCCCGAAGCAGTAGCTGAGTGGCAACCCAGTGTACCTTCTGCGCCTGCAACATTAACACTGACCCAAAATGGGGGAAGCGCTTCTGTTGTTGTGCCTGTCGATGTCATCGGTGTACAGTACAATGCGAACGGCCGAGGGAGTGATGGAACCGCTTTCTTTGCAGGCAGTGCTACTCAGCCTAATCCCAACGTATGGATGAAAGCAGGAAGTGGTGTCAGTGCACAGTTTTTTTCTAAAACGGTTGCGTTTACCAATGCACAAACCCCGTTTACGGCGTTTAAGCCTATTTTAGATGTCGGTGATATTCAGACGCTATTTAGAGGAAAGCCGAGTGGGGTTTATCAAGGCAATATTGCATTAACATTACCTCTTGTGTACAAGCGCACAAGTGTTGAGCAAGTAACCTATCGTATTAAGCAATTTACGTTACCAGTACAGATAACGAAACGCAGTGTGACATGTACAATACCAACGGAGCAAATGAACCAAACCGTGATATTAGGAATTAGTACTGCTGCTGATATTGTGTCAGGATCGGTATATTCAACAAAAGTACCTTTGCAACTAAATTGTGATAGCTCTGTATATTCAGGAACTATTACCTTTTTGGGTAACGATGCAAACATTATAGGTAAAGCTGTTGTTAAAGCAAAAAATCGCCACGATATTGGTGTGGAATTAACTTCTATCAAGAACCTTACACGCATTGAACTCAATAAGGTAATTGATTACACAACGTTATTCCCTGCAAACACAAAAAATTATGATTTTTCGTTTAATGCAAAACCAGTCGCACTTCAACCGATAGTGGCTCCAGGAGATTATGAAGCTCAGGTTGTAATTAATGTAATGTATAACTAACGAAAGTAAATATGGCATTAAAAATAATTATTAAATTTAAAATCATATAATCCCAAAAATAAAGGTGACTGTAGCACTGATATTCGGATAGCAGGTTAGTACACCTATCTCGTTTTATATTAATTAAATTATTTATTTTATTTTTTAAATGTGTATTTAACTTTTTCTATTATGACAAGATATTACATATATTTTATACTCGGTAAGCATCTTTACCATAATGAATATAACGTGGATACTAAATAAAATATTGGTAATCAATACCTTTATTTGTTTTTGAAATTATAAGCATGTGCACAGATAATTTACATAGTGTTTTATTCATAACTATTTCTATAGCTGTTAGTTTTTCTATCTGTTTTTTTTGTTCGTCTGCTAATTAAAGTTGAGATTCTTTATATGAAAAAATACATGGTGTTTTTAGCGGCCCTGTTTGCATTAACAGGTTGTAATGGGAGCGGTGATGACAATTCCCCCCCCAAAGTTGTTTCACCACTACTGCCTCCTTTAGAGGCTGTGTCTCAAGTGGAACCATTAATCATACAAGCGATAACCGGTACGCAGAAACGTATTCCTATCTATCAAAGTGTGTTACCTAAAGCAGGGCAAATGCTTTCTATTGCATCCGTACGCTCGTTAAGTGAGATGTCAACGGGTTCATCATGTCCTGATCCTCAGATTAATGGTTTAGAGTTAATTTACACACAGGAGTCTCAAGGTGTATGTAATTACGAGTACACCGTTACGGATGGCACAACTTCCACAACAGGAACCCTTATTTCATTTGCTTCGCTGACAGGTAATAAATTACCTGATATCAGTGTGAGTGGTACTATGGCGACGGAGTTAACAAAACCCATTGCATTGACAGCAGATGAAACCCTACAAGTAGTCACTGTGCTAGGCTCTGGCTCTGTACGTATTGAAGATAATAATATTATATTTACACCACAAACTGTGGGGTTATCGAGAGTGGTGTATACGATATCGGATGATACAGCCGCTCCAGTAACAAAAAAAATCGGCATATTAAATGTTACTGTATCAGAGAGTGCAGATGGTAATACACCACCTAAAACACCAGATGTTTCTTTCTCGTCATTACCTAGTGAAAGTAAAATATTCACTTTGCCTATAACTGATGCTGATATTGATAGTTGGGGAAATTCTATTGATGATCCACAGTTAATCAGTGTTGTAAGTAATGATGGTGCTACGGTAACGTCAGCAACTAATACAGTTGATACTGCATATTTTAAGAATAAAAGTTTTACATTTAGCGCAAGTGTTCCTGGTTCTTATTCGGTGTTTTACACTGCGCATGATCATCGAGGTGGTTACAGTACAGGAAAAGCAACGGTATCTGTTGTTGGAAATGTGGGTTTGATTGCGCGAGATGCTTCGTTTTATCGCAAATCATCCAATATCCCTTACGACTTTAAGATAGATTTACGCTCTTATATCACTGCGTCAGATATATCTAAGGTTGATTTTGTTGGGGCAACGTTTGATGCTGCCACGAATGGCAGTATTGATAAAAATCCAGCGCATATTATTGCTCCAACTAAGGCAAACCCAATATTGACGTATAAGTACTCAGGCGGCAATAAATCAGGTCTGGTTGCAATTAATTATACTATTAATGATGAAAAGAATAGCGCTACGGGACGTATTTTTATTTCAATAGGTGACGCATATATTCCAATTATAACTGATGTTGGTGCTACACCTATCGTTGATATTGGTGCAACAGTTACAGCAACAAGCTCTTGTGCGAACTGTATACCGGCTAAAACTACTTATAAATGGTGGTTTGGAAACGGAGTTTATAGTGAAAAAAACAGTATCGTTGTACCCAATGGTGAGGCGGGAGAATCCCTAGTCTTAGTGGCAACGCCATACAACGCTGCAGGAGTACGTGGCGTTTCTAAATCTGTCACTTATAGCTATCCGTTCCGCGCGGCGACTATTACGGTGAATCGTGATAAGGTTCAGAAAGGTGAGACGATAACTTATGCGGTCAATGTAACGCACCTTGGAAGACCAGTTGCAGGAGCATCCGTTACGGTTAAAGGTACATCTGCTACTAACCGTCAAAATGGCACACAAGCGACTGTGACAGCGCAAATAGATGGGGCGCCGAGCGTAACGAAAACGACGGATAGTAACGGTAATGCGATCTTTTCGATCACTGATAACGGGCCAGGGGTTAAGACTATCATTAACGCATCTATCGACGGTCAAAGTTATGGGAATAAAGCAGTGATATTCAGTGTTCTCACTAGCCCTGATGTTCATAGTGCAAATTTTTATGGTCATATGCCAAATAAAATTAATATTGGTCAAGGGCAATACTATCGCCCACCATTAGCAAAAGAGTCGAATGGAGTTGGCGGTTTAACATGGTCTGAAAATGGTGAGACATGGGGACGTTTTACACAAGATGATGCATTAGCGTATTGTGTAAATAATGTTCCTATGCGTACTGATTTAACTAACTTATATAATGCTTATCCGTCAGGTGATATTGTTAAATCAAAGGGATGGCCAATAGCATTAAGATATATGTCTAAAGAAACTGAATACTATGGCGATATAGTTATTTCGTTACAAGATGGAAGTCGTGATTGGTCAGATAATGCTCATTACACTAGTTGTTATGTAGAGAGATCATTAGATACAACTGGAGTAACGTTTGATATTTTAAAAGAAGATGGTACATATACAAATGATAAATTTCTTCCAAGTAGTTCTGCGATGACAGAGGGAGCATTAATGTTTCCCGGAGCAGGAATTCGAGTGAATTTGCCGAGTTATGTTGACACATCTTCGATCAAGGCTGATGCCCCAACAGGTTATAGAATAAATATAGTTGGTCACACTATTGAATTTACAGATATGGCTCCATCTGTTTATACCGATCAAATAATAACAGTTATGGCAAATAATGATACTGGAGGGCTTAGCGGAATAAAATTGAGAGTGTCAGCCGTTAGAGATTATAGTTATATTAGCGCACAAGAGATTATTGGGCGGAGTCACTATGTACCATCGGAGGTTATTCGTAATACTTTAGAAATTGATCGTGGAGCGAGTTATCCAGATGAGTTTATACAATTGTATCAGCACGGATTATTGATAGACTCACGATTAAATAAGTACGAGGATATTAATGGTAGTAATTATAGATTATCAATGATAAGAAATAAAACTGGAACAGATCCTCTGCTTGTAGGTCTATCCCCTAGAGATGTACCTATAAAAACGTTAGAATTTTTTATTATTCCTAGTACAAAAAGTCCTCAATGGCTAGTAGATGAAATAAAAAAGACAGCGAATCCAAATATAATAATAGATGTAGAGTGGAACGGTAAGAATTATGGAATAACCGAAGATCAAAATATGTCATTGGCATCTGGATATTGTGATGGTGTGATGGGGACTGTAGTCGGACTATATATTACAGCACAATTTAGCTGGGATGATTACCCTGATAACATCGCTTTTAAACAACCGACTCCTTCTACTACAAACTATATATCAATGACATATTTTTCGGAGAAGGTACCCTTTAGTACTAGTTTAGTACTTCGCAGGCCTTTACAAGGTACGCAATTATTTTATCCGATTAACGTACCTAGGAACCAATGGCTAGAGTCAGCTAGGGCTGTTGAAGAGATAATGATTGATCGTGCGGCAGCTGGCGAAGTTATTGGAAATTCTTCGAGTACTCGGAGATTTCAATTTCTAAGGGTTGTTTCTGATGATGGTAATGGTTTTGAATGCTATAAAGATCCTGGTTCTAATAAAGTCGACCCAATTGGCGAAATTCTTGATGGTTCGACTGACACTAGCTTTAACCCGGATAGTCTTTTTTTGGCATTGCCAATGAATCGTGAACCATTGGAGATATGGTTTCCAAGGAGTTTATCTTATTGTTCAATTTCTCTAGATGGAGATAAGCCGCATTCTAATCCAGCTTGCGAAAACTCAATAGCCCATATAGCGACATTACTGAATAAAAGAGCTGATAAACTGAATAGGTGGCCTGTGGAGATCATAAATGAAGGTACACATGTCGGTACTATGGAACTTTATAGGCATCCACCAGGAGCAAGCTGGCCCTCTGAAGAATTGTATGCACCAATAAAATAAAATTTAATACCATTAGGCTATTAGGTTCTGTCGCGCCTCCAACTAGATTTGCGACAGAACCAACATCAACATTGGAAATCTTGAGTGATGAAAAAAGTTATATTTGCAGTTTTATCAATAAGTATTGTTTCAATAGTCACCTTTCAGTATGGAAGGCCTATATAGCACCCGGTTAAGGTTAAGGTAATGGGTAAAAAAACTGTAGCAGATGCAATTGAAAGTTATGGAGAAAATGCTAGAAGCTTATTAGAGACTAAGTTCACCTCGAAAGGAATATCTTATCCACCTAATAAGTTAGCATTGCTCTCTTATAAAGATACTAATTTATTAGAGGTTTGGGCAGCTAATGAAGGCAAAAAGTATTTGTTGATTACTAACTACTCCATTGAAGCTGCTAGCGGAGTTTTGGGACCGAAATTAAGAGAAGGTGATAAACAAGTTCCGGAAGGTTTATACAAGATCACCAGCTTTAACCCAAATAGTTCTTATCACCTTTCAATGAAATTAAATTATCCAAATAAATTTGACCAGTATTATGCAAATATTGAAGGTCGAATAGAGCCTGGTACTAATATTTTTATTCATGGTAAAGCTTCGTCTATTGGGTGCTTAGCTATGGGGGATGCTGCCATTGAGGAATTGTTTACCCTCGTGTTTGATACAGGTAGAAGCAATACTAAAGTTTTAATATCTCCGACTAACCCTTCTATTAATAAGTTAGTGGTTCCTGCTGGTTCGCCTAGCTGGACAGAAGAGTTCTATCAAAAAATAGATGTGCAGTACCAGGCAATTAATCCTTACAAAGCCAACTAGAAAACACTATGGTTTTTGAGGGTTCTGTCGCAAACTTTGGTCTTTTAAGGGTTTTGTCGCAAATTTCACAGCAAATAGCTAAAATCAGCTATCAAAACTAATCACGATATTTTTCTCATGTTTAAAGGTTGCCACTTTCCTTCTGAAGTTATTCTAGAAACCGTCCGTTATTATCTCGCTTATAAACTCAGTTATCGTGAAATTGAAGAGATACAATTAGAGCGTGCCGTCGTTGTGGATCACGCTACTATTAATCGTTGGGTGATAAAATTTGCGCCCGTATTAGAGCACAGCGTAAAAAGAAGCTAGTGTCTGACTCGTGGCGAATGGATGAAACCTACATCAAAGTGAAGGGTAAGTGGACCTATTACTACCGAGCCGTCGATAAATTTGGAAATGTGGTCGATTATTATCTTAGCCCGAATCGTGATAAAGCAGCGGCAAAAGCCTTTTCAAATAAGGCCATCGCTCTAAATGGTTTACCAAGCAAAGTGGTAATCGATGGAAGTAAGAGTAACGACGCAGCTCTTGATTCGATGAATGTTCAGCTCTGGTTAACCGGTTTCTTTATGCTTTCTCTGATAGAGATATTGGATATTAAATACCTCAACAATATTGTTGAGCAAAGTCACCGTTGGGTTAAGCAGAAAACGCGTCAAGTGCTAGGTTGGAAGTCAATGGAAGGCGCCTTAGCAAGCTTACATGGACGAGAAATGTGGACTATGTTGAAACGAGAGCAGATAGATGTCGAAGGTCAGACGGCCTTTGAACGATTTAATGCACTCGCAGTATAATTGTATCTGTAGGATAGGTCTGTCGCGCCTCCAACTAGATTTGCGACAGAACCATAAATACTTCTTTTATCTATATCTACTTGATAGAGTCTAAACGCTAACTTATTTATATCCTAAATGAATTAAATAACTAAAAATAAATATATTTGGATGTTATTTTATCGTTATTTCAGAATGTATTAAATATAACTAACAGTTAGGATTTTTCCTTTTATATCCTTTGTGTTTTTTTTATAAATGTTTTTTTCTGTTGTTTTCATAACAGGAACACAATCAGTTGTGTTTTTATAAAATATTTTTTGTGTCTTTGATATTTCTATTTTACATGGAGGAGATGTTACTGAACCTGAAAATGTTAATATACCAGAATAAGAGAAAGATGATGAAAATAACATTGTTAATAATACTAACGTCCTCATAATTTATATCCTTATATGATTTTTATCTCTAGCTGTTTTTATTGGATTAATACTATATAAACAAAAATAATAAGTCATATCAGCTTTTGATTTTTATTTTATGAGATGTGAGACTAAATTTATTGAAAATAGATGAAATTATACATTAACGGTTGAGTATTCTTCATAGGATTAATTAAGTCAATGGTAATGCTTTGGAGGAGTAATAAAACAAAAGAGTATTATAA
>NZ_PYON01000036.1 GCF_003026355.1 Photobacterium kishitanii
GAGAGGCCCGAAGGTCCCCCTCTTTGCTCCGAAGAGATTATGCGGTATTAGCTATCGTTTCCAATAGTTATCCCCCACATCAGGGTATATTCCCAGGCATTACTCACCCGTCCGCCGCTCGTCAGCATTGATAGCAAGCTATCAATCTGTTACCGCTCGACTTGCATGTGTTAGGCCTGCCGCCAGCGTTCAATCTGAGCCATGATCAAACTCTTCAATTAAAGTTTTGTTGGTCTTTCGACCGGCTCAATAAATACTGACTTTAAATACCGTAGTAAATTAAAGCTTTTTATCATTTAAAAAATGATAATTAAATAACTGTGCCAAAATAACTTGCGTCATTTTGTTTTGGTCACTCAGTTTATTGATAAATCTTTCGACTTAACTATTCAGTGAGTGCCCACACAGATTGCATGGTCAAATTGTTAAAGAACAATACTGATTTCGTTGCTAGCCAATGGCTTGCTCCGTGTCAGTGAGGTCGTAGTATAGAGAGTTCGATCACGTTGGCAAGGGTTAATTTTCAAAAATATAAAAAAAAACACACGTTCGCACACACTACAACCAAATTCATTAAATATGATTTAAAAATCATCTTTAATTGTGCTTTGACATACCTTGGTTCGCTTTAATACTCCCTCTATTTATAGCTGAAAGTAACTAAATGCTATAAATAGACCAAAATCATCAAAATCTTTGTTAATAAAGAGAGAGAAAATAAATAACAACCGAATATTGTTAAAAAAACTTAAATTCACACCAAAATAAAAACAATGAAAACAACCAGTAATAGAATGCCATCTCATAAATACTGATTATTCATATCTTATTGGTATGATAAATTCTTCCATGTCATATAATGGTGATGTATGTCACAAACAAAGCTAGTCCTTATGTTAGGATTCAGCCCTTTCATTAATTGGCATCTCGTCTGCCTCTTTAATTACAATCGAAAGCTATACAGGATTTGCTATGACAAACCAGAATCGCATCCTTCTGACGTGGATAAGTTTCTTATCTTATGCCCTAACTGGATCTCTGATTATCGTCACCGGTATCGTTATGGGAGATATTGCCAAATATTTTGATTTGCCAATATCTAGCATGAGTAACACTTTTACGTTTCTTAATACTGGTATTTTAATTTCAATCTTCCTTAATGTTTGGTTGATGGAAATTGTGCCACTTAAGCGCCAGCTCATTTTTGGTTTTATTCTCATGCTATTAGCAATTCTTGGCCTAATTTTCGGTCATAATCTTGCTATATTCTCTGGCTGCATGTTCGTATTAGGTGTTGTGAGTGGTATTACCATGTCGATTGGTACTTACTTAATCACTCATATCTATGATGGTAAGCAACGAGGTTCACGCCTGCTATTCACTGATTCATTTTTCAGTATGGCCGGAATGATTTTCCCTGTAATTTCAGCAGCAGTACTTGCGCACCACATGCAATGGTATTGGGTATATGCAGCTATCGGCGTTATCTACCTTGCTATCTTCCTATTAGCATTAATCTCAACTTTCCCTGTATTAGGAAAAGATGCGCCTCAAGAAACAACAACTAATGAACCAAAAGAAAAATGGGGATTGGGTGTTCTATTTCTAGCGATCGCTGCTTTATGCTACATCCTAGGTCAACTTGGCTTTATTTCTTGGATCCCTGAGTATGCAACCCAAAAACTAGGTTTATCTATTAGTGATGCAAGCCAATTAGTGAGCTACTTCTGGGGTGCTTATATGATTGGTATGTGGATTTTCAGTGTGTTACTGAAAAAATTCGACCTGCATTACTTTGTGGTTGTTTTATCTGGATTAGCCACTGTATTGATGTATCTATTTAATAAAGATACTGACCCACATAACCTTATCTATATTATTTCAGCACTTGGCTTTATCAGTAGTGCTATTTACACCACTATCATTACGTTAGGCTCACAACAGACCAAAGTATCATCACCAAAACTGGTTAACTTTATTCTGTTATGCGGCACAATCGGTACCATGTTAACTTTCGTGGTCACAAGCCCTATTGTTAAAAACTACGGCGCACACGCAGCATTAGTTACGGCTAATGGCTTGTATGCAGCAGTATTTGTGATGTGTATCTTGGTTGGTTTTGTAACTAAACACCGGATTAACGGTCACGCTGATAGTCACTAACTAAAACGCTATCGAATAAAAAGCCTCAATTGTGTAAATTGAGGCTTTTTTTTGCATTGAACAAAAGTAGATTAACGAACTAGCTATCTATTAATTATTATTAGGGCGCATTGATGGGAATAAAATCACATCACGAATAGTATGCGCATTAGTAAACAACATTACTAAACGATCAATACCAATACCTTCACCAGCTGTTGGTGGTAAGCCAAACTCTAATGCGCGAATATAATCTTCATCATATTGCATAGCTTCATCATCTCCAGCATCTTTAGCATCCATCTGTGCTTTAAAACGCGCATCTTGATCTTGAGCGTCATTTAGCTCAGAGAAGCCATTAGCAACCTCACGGCCACCAACAAAAAACTCAAACCTGTCAGTCAAGAATGAATCTTCATTGCTACGACGCGCTAATGGGGAGATATCAGCAGGGTAACCAGTAATAAATGTTGGCTGAATTAACTTAGGCTCAGCAGTTTCACCAAAAATTTCTTCTAACAACTGACCACAAGTCCAGAATGGTTCAACCGTTAGACCAACTTCTCGCGCAATATCAGCCATTAATTCACGGTTCTTAACATCATCATAAGTTAATGCTTGGATACGAGCATTGTCTTGAGTGTAATGTTGAATCGCAGCTAACATCGTCATACGAGTATAAGGGCCATTAAACTCAATAACGTGCTCACCATAAGGTAACGCTGTATTACCACAAAGATCTTTGGCAATTGTACTTAATAAATTTTCTGTAAAATCAATCAAATCATTATAATCAGAATACGCCATGTAAAATTCCATCATGGTAAACTCTGGATTATGGCGCGGTGAAAGACCTTCATTACGAAAGTTACGATTAATCTCAAATACCCGTTCAAAGCCACCAACAACCAAGCGTTTCAAGTAAAGCTCTGGTGCGATACGAAGATACATATCAATATCTAACGCATTATGATGGGTAACAAAAGGTCGAGCAGAAGCACCGCCAGCAATCGGGTGCATCATCGGCGTTTCAACTTCCATAAATTGTTGTGTGATCATAAATTGACGAATCGCAGCGACTACCTTAGAACGCATAATCATGGTATTACGAGATTCTTCATTAATGATCAAATCAACATAGCGTTGACGGTAACGCTGCTCTTGATCTGTTAAACCATGATATTTTTCAGGTAATGGGCGTAGTGCTTTGGTTTGTAACTCATAGTTATCCATATTGACATAAAGTTCACCACGATCTGAACGATGCAATTGACCTTTAACACCAATAATATCGCCAATATCTAAACCATGATATTTTTGTTTTAATTCTTCCTGAACTTGTTTATTGGCATAAACTTGAATACGTCCAGAAACATCTTGTAATACTAGAAATGGCCCACGTTTTGCCATAATACGACCAGCAACAGCAGTGGTATAAGTGGTATTAATTAAATCTTCTTTAGATTTATTTTTATATTCAATTATTAAATCACTCGCTAATTTCAATCGACGAAAAGTATTAGGGTGACCATTTGCTTTACAATTTTTTCTTATATAATCAAGCTTTGCTCGACGCTCTGCAATCAGTCTGTTTTCATCAATTTCAGTTTCTAACATAATATTACCTTCATCGTTTAATCACTTTATTAAAATGCATACAATCGAATATTTATTTAAAAAAACCATATTTATAATCCGATTATGGGCTTACTTTAAAATAAATAACCACAAAATAAAAAACGTGACATCCATCACAAAACATTAGAAATATAAAATTTATTTATTATTTATAATTAAAAATGAAATATGAAATTACGCTTACCATTTAAATAAAAAATTCCATCTATATATAAAAGCAAATAATATAGAATTAATATCATCCTAATTATTAACAATAGAATTAAAACCAAATGGCTTGGGTAAATTATAAAATAAATAACTGGTTATTAATTACAACTGAAAATTGTTTATATAAATCAGGACAAAATTATATTATTGAACCAAGAATAACCAAGCTATTAGCCTTTTTAGCCAAACATCAAGGTATTGTTTTTACACGAGATGAATTAATTGAAAACGTTTGGGACGGTGCAGTTGTTAGCGAACAAGTCGTGACGCAATCTATTTTTGAATTACGTAAAACTCTCAAAAAAATGGATGAAGATCACTGGATTATTACTATTCCAAAGCGAGGCTATAAGCTTGATATTGATGTACAACAAATATATGTCGATCCTAATACAGGTTTTAAGCTAGAAGAGTTTCACTCTTCACATGAGCATACTAATGATACTTCCCCCCAGGCATCATTCCCTGCTGGGCCAATGACGCGCGCTTTTAACGAAACCTCAAAAGAAACGCCATCAACGACAACAACAAGTTCAAATAATGTTAAATGGAATCATTGGTTTTTTGATGTTTGTATTTTAACTATGTTACTAATAACACTTGTTTTCATTAGTTGGAGTAACGAAAAAGTTACACCACCAACCACAATCTTAAATCCGCGCTTAATTAATATTGAATTAGCACAGCAGCCATCAACTAATCAGCTGTATTCAATCGCAAATATAATAAAAGACTCATTATTTAAATCTACAAGTTACATCAGTAGCTTCAGCCATCAACCTAATGCTGGTAAAACGCTATCGCTATACGTAAATCAGCAACACCAATTACACATCGAATTATTTAATAACATATCAAAAACAATTATGTTACAGGAAAACCTTCATCTTGATAGTAATAATTCGTACATCATTATAGATAAGTTACTAAATAAATTAATACAATCCTTAAATTATAATCATCAACAGACTCAGAATCATATAACTCTCACCAACTCTAATATATTGTATGGCTACCTTGAGCTGCCTAGTGTCATTACCAATGATGGTCAGACAAATATTAGTTATATTAAGCAAATCAGCAAACTTATTCAGTTATCCCCAAAAAATAGTTATTTATTAGCACAACGATACCTTGCTTATGCGATCATACTTACTATAAACAATAAAGTAACATCAATGCCAACATTAATGAACTATGGCAAAGTTTTGGTTAAAAGCATTACACCTAATCAACAACTAGTATCCAGTGAAATATACGATGCTTTAGCACTTAATGAACTTTACCAAGGTAACCTAACGGCTTCTGAACATTATTTATCACTGGCGGCATTGCAGTCTCAACAAAATACAGCTTTACGCTACATTTTATTAGGTAAGATCAGTGAACTTACTCATAAAACACAGCAAGCCAATGAGTATTATAGTATGGCTATGTATTTATCCCCTTCTGAAGAAACGCTGCAGCTGTGTCAAAAACTAGTCTTCATATCACAAATAAATACTACTGAAATCACTCCTCCGCATTAAGTTTAGAACATCATTATATTTAGCAACAATTCTATTTATTTTATTACTCAGTAAGTAACGATTATCCATTTAATAGGCCTAATAGGTTTCGAACTTAGCGATCATACTGAGTAGCACCTCAGATTTACCGTTAATAACAATAACAACATTACAATGGCTGCTTGAATTAATCTGCCACTAAGAGTTTATAAAGATTATCAAACTGTCATTATTTTATTGATAAATAAATTACTTTTTCACTAACAAGCTAACTAATTGATTAATAAGGGCAACAAAATAAATTAAATTAAAAAAAACCAATTTTATTATTTTAAAATCCTTGAGTAGAAGGTTATTTAATTAACTCTTCTATCTGCTGTAGATTAAATCGAACTCACTAGTCATTGATTGTATGGAAGTGAAATACTTCTTAATTACTGACGTTAAACGTGCGTAAACATTTTAAATATAATTGTATTATTTGGAGATTGTTACATGTCGTCCGATACATCAAAAAAGATAGGCTTAATCGCCTGTACCGGTGTGGTAGCCGGTAATATGATGGGTAGTGGTATCGCACTTTTGCCCTCGACATTGGCAAAAGTAGGTTCAATATCTATTTATAGCTGGATTATTTGTTTAGTTGGCGCCTTGTCTTTGGCCTTTGTTTACGCTCGTTTAGCAACGAATAACCCCCAAGAAGGTGGTCCTATTGCCTATGCTGGTGAAGTTTCGCCTGCTTTTGGTTTCCAAACAGGTGTGCTTTATTACCACGCTAACTGGATTGGTAACCTTGCTATCGCTATTACTGGGGTATCGTACCTTTCTGTGTTCTTCCCAATTTTGAACAACACTATTCCAGCGGCAATCGCAACTATTGCCTCAGTGTGGGTTTTCACCATTATTAACTTATTGGGTGGTTCATGGGTAAGTCGTCTATGTACTTTAGGCTTAGTACTTATTCTTGTTCCTATCGTTGGTACTGCCGTTGTTGGTTGGGGGCATTTTGATGCGACAACTTACATGCAAAACTGGAATACATCACACAGCTCAAATTCACACGCTATTGTTAGCGCGGTACTGATCACACTTTGGTCATTTGTTGGTGTTGAATCAGCAGCGGTATCATCTGGTATGGTGAAAAATCCGAAGAAAACAGTTCCATTAGCGACACTACTTGGAACCGTTATTGCTGGTGTTATTTATATTCTATCAACCCAAGTTATTGCTGGTATGTTCCCAGCTTCTGAAGTTGCCGCTTCTGGTGCACCATTTGCACTTGCAACAACGGCTATCTTTGGTGCTTGGACTGCTCCATTTGTTGCAGCATTTACCGCTTTAGCGTGCTTTACATCTCTAGGTTCTTGGATGATGTTAGTAGGTGAGGCAGGCAAACGTGCAGCTCGTGATGGCAACTTCCCTGCCGTTTTTGGTGAAACAGATAAAAATGGTGTTGCTAAAAAAGGCTTAGTACTTGCTTCTGTGATGATGACCATTCTTATGATCGTGATTACTTTATTTAGTTCAAGTAACAGCCATGCTTCAAACTTATTCGATATTTTAACCTCTGACGCAGTGTTATTAACTATGCTGCCTTACTTCTACTCAGCGGTTAACCTTATCCGTTACGAAGGTATGACAACTCGCAATGTGTTTGTAATGTTGTTTGCAGGTGTTGCATGTATCTTCTGTTTCATCGCACTTATCGGTGCAGATCCATCAGCATTAGCCGCAACTTTCGTTGTTTCGCTAGCTATCTTCATGTTCTACGCTCGTAAGCTTGGCTTCCGTCAACACTTACAACTAGAACAACAAGAGCAAGCAAATAAAGTAGCGCAATCTCACTAAGTTTAATCCCCTAATAATATTATCAAGGCGCACAACTACACCTCCCTAATTGGAGTGGTGCGCCTTTGTTTACCCTGGAGATATTCAACAATGAATACCATAGCAATCTTAAATAACTTAGGCGTATTCTTCAAAAAATACCCAGTACAAGAATTAGAACAAGCATTAGCAACTCGTGGCTATAAAGTTGTTTACCCTGTTGATGAAAAAGATTTAATGAAGCTACTTGAAATGAACCCACGTATTAGTGGTGTGATTTTTGACTGGGATACTTACTCATTAGACTTATGCCAACAAATTAACCAAATTAACGAAAAACTGCCGCTATATGCATTTGCTAACGAACATTCAACGTTAGATATTAACTTAGCAGATCTTCGCTTAAATATTTACTTCTTTGAATATTGCCTTGGTAGTGCTTCTGATATTGCCCATAAAATTGAGCAAGCAACAGAAGACTACAAAGACAGTATTCTACCGCCACTGACTAAAGCATTATTTAACTACGTTGATGAAGCTAAATATACATTCTGTACCCCTGGTCATATGTCCGGTACTGCTTTTAATAAAAGCCCTGTAGGTAGTATTTTCTACGATTTTTACGGTGCAAATACATTCAAGGCTGATATCTCAATTTCAATGCCTGAATTAGGTTCATTATTGGATCACTCTGGTCCACATAAAGAAGCGGAAGAGTACATTGCGCGTACGTTTAACGCTGATCGTTCTTACATTGTGACTAACGGCACTTCGACAGCAAATAAAATTGTTGGTATGTTCTCAGCACCAGCTGGTAGCACTGTATTGATTGACCGTAACTGTCATAAATCATTAACTCACATGATGATGATGACCGATGTAGTGCCAATCTATTTCCGTCCAACTCGTAATGCTTACGGTATTTTAGGTGGTATCCCTAAAAGCGAGTTTAGCCGTGAAGTAATTGCAGAGAAAGTTGCTAATACTCCAGGCGCAACTAAACCTGGCTATGCGGTTATTACTAACTCAACGTACGATGGTTTGTTCTATAACACTCAATTTATCAAAGAATCACTAGATACTAAGTTCATTCACTTTGATAGTGCTTGGGTGCCTTACACTAACTTTAACCCTATTTACGAAGGTAAGTGTGGTATGAGTGGTGATGCAATGCCGGGTAAAGTGTTCTATGAAACGCAATCAACTCATAAGTTATTGGCTGCATTCTCACAAGCATCAATGATCCATGTTAAAGGTCAATTGGAAGAAGAATCTTTCAACGAAGCCTTTATGATGCACACCTCAACGTCACCACAATACGGTATTGTGGCGTCAGCTGAAATTTCAGCAGCAATGATGCATGGCAATGCAGGTCGTCGTTTAATTCAAGATTCAATTGATCGCGCTATTCGTTTCCGTAAAGAAATCAAAAAATTACGTTCAGAATGTGACGGTTGGTTCTTTGATGTATGGCAACCAGAAAACATCGATACTACTGAATGTTGGAATCTAAAACCAAATGAAAAATGGCATGGTTTCAAGAATATCGATGAAGATCATATGTTCCTTGATCCAATTAAGATCACTCTGTTAACACCAGGAATGAACGAAGACGGTGAACTTGCAAGTTCAGGTATTCCAGCATCACTTGTAGCTAAGTTCCTTGATCAACACGGTATCGTAGTAGAAAAAACTGGCCCATACAGCCTATTGTTCTTGTTCTCTATCGGTATCGATAAGCCAAAAGCAATGCAGCTACTTCGTGCATTAACTGAGTTCAAACGTGGCTACGACCGTAACATGACGATTAAGTCATTCTTACCATCTCTATACCAAGAAGATCCTCATTTCTACGCTAATATGCGTGTTCAAGATCTTGCACAAGGTATTCACGATCTAACAGTGAAATACCAATTACCAGAGTTAATGTACAAAGCATTTGATGTGTTACCAGAAATGAAGATGACACCACACGATGCATGGCAACAAGAGTTACGTGGTGAAGTGCGTGAAATTCCATTATCTGAAATGGTTAATGAAATTAGTGCCAATATGATCCTACCTTATCCTCCAGGTGTGCCTGTTGTGCTTCCTGGTGAAATGGTTACTGAGCAATCTCGTCCAGTATTAGATTTCCTTGAAATGCTATGTGAAATTGGTAATCACTTCCCTGGCTTTGAAACTGACATCCACGGTGTTTACAACGTTGATGGTGTTTACAAAGTGAAAGTGATCAAGCGTTAAGATATTCACTCTCATTAATAATATTAAGGCATGCTAGTAATAGCATGCCTTTTTTTATTCGTTCTATTTATAACAGCCATCATCAACTTAGAACCTTATGATTTACTTGTGTTTAAGTGCCTGTTTTATAATTTAATCCCACGTATCTCAAAACTCGAACTTCATATCTCAACCTCATACCTCGCATCTCATACCTCGCATCTCATACCTCGTATCTCATACCTCATACCTCATACCTCATACCTCATACCTCATACTTCATACCTCATACTTCATACCTCATACTTCATACTTCATACCTCATACCTCATACCTCATACCTCATACCTCATACCTCATACCTCATACCTCATACCTCATACCTCATACCTCATACCTCATACCTCATACCTCATACCTCATACCTCATACCTCATACCTC
>NZ_PYON01000037.1 GCF_003026355.1 Photobacterium kishitanii
TGGTGCCCCGGGCCGGACTTGAACCGGCACAGCGCGAACGCCGAGGGATTTTAAATCCCTTGTGTCTACCAATTCCACCACCAGGGCACGCAATTTCTTGCGATGGGTAAGACACCATCTGTAGATACCGCCTAAGCCGTATCTTTTAATTTGGAGCGACACACGAGGTTCCCGATCTTGTAAACTCAGGCATGATCTCAACATTGTTGAGTCACCTCTTGTATTGCTGAATACTGACAACATCAATATTCTTAAATTGGAGCGACACACGAGGTTCGAACTCGTGACCTCAACCTTGGCAAGGTTGCGCTCTACCAGCTGAGCTAGTGTCGCATATTCTCATAAGAGAATGGAGGCGCGTCCCGGAGTCGAACCGAGGTACACGGATTTGCAATCCGCTGCATAGCCACTCTGCCAACGCGCCAACGTTGCTAGATTTCTCTAGGCTGTTGTTAATTACTTAACAACTAAATAGATGGTGCCCCGGGCCGGACTTGAACCGGCACAGCGCGAACGCCGAGGGATTTTAAATCCCTTGTGTCTACCAATTCCACCACCAGGGCACGCAATTTCTTGCGATGGGTAAGACACCATCTGTAAATACCGCCTAAGCCGTATCTTTTAATTTTGAGCAACACACGAGGTTCCCGATCTTGTAAACTCAGGCGTGACCTCAACATTGTGAGTCACCTCTTGTATTGCTGAATACTGACAACATCAATATTCTTAAATTGGAGCGACACACGAGGTTCGAACTCGTGACCTCAACCTTGGCAAGGTTGCGCTCTACCAGCTGAGCTAGTGTCGCATATTCTCATAAGAGAATGGAGGCGCGTCCCGGAGTCGAACCGAGGTACACGGATTTGCAATCCGCTGCATAGCCACTCTGCCAACGCGCCATATCGTAAAGAATTATATTCTTCACTAACCTTAGCGAGTAACCCGCTGCGGTATGTGGTGTAATTTACTGATTTTACGGACTGAGTCAACGAAAAATTATGACTTTTTATTTAAGTGGTCATTTTCCGTTACATCCACCTAAAAATCAGCCCATTTCTGATCAAAATCCACTCGCATCAAAATAATCACGATAAATTTAAAGGTTATCATCTCTTCTTAACTGCAATTGGTATTTTATACTAAACCCCGATAATTATCTTTATTCCCACTTAAATTGCATCTTGCTATTCACTATACCTACTAAAAATAAAGCCACCACCGTATTACCCCTAAAAATACAATCTCTAAAACAAAGCCACCTACTATACATAAGACCAAACCAATAAGAGTTAATATTTACCTCTAATTATTTGATTTTAAAGCATACCCCTTTAGGGTTATTTAAAGTTGGATTTGATTTGCATCATATTTATTCTACTTAACTATCAATAAGATTATCGTAATTCACGATGTTGTTAAGAGGATTTATGAGCAAAGTCAAAATAGCGATTATTGGTAACGGTATGGTTGGTCACCGCTATATCGAAGAACTAATCGATAAAGCTGACATGGATAAATACGACGTTACTGTCTTTTGTGAAGAACCACGCGTTGCTTATGATAGAGTTCATCTCTCATCTTATTTCTCTCACCACACGGCAGAAGAGCTATCACTCGTCAAACACGGTTTTTATCAAAAACATGGCATTAATGTCTTATTAGGCGAACGCGCCATTACAATTAACCGTGATCAAAAACTCATTTACTCTAACAGTGGTCGTGAAGTTCATTACGATAAATTGATCCTAGCAACGGGTTCATACCCTTGGGTTCCACCCATTAAAGGTAATGAATCAAAAGACTGTTTTGTTTATCGCACCATTGAAGATCTTAAAGCCATCGAAGCTACCGCTAAGCACAGTAAAAGTGGTGTTGTCGTGGGGGGTGGTCTACTCGGGTTAGAAGCTGCTGGCGCACTAAAAGCATTAGGGGTTGATACTCATGTAATTGAGTTTGCCCCGGTACTTATGGCTGAACAACTTGACCCACATGGCGGCGCACAACTTCGAAAAAAAATCGAACAACTTGGGGTTGTGGTTCATACAGGTAAAAACACTCAAGAAATTATTACTAAAGGTGAACATGCCCGTAATACATTAGCATTTGCCGATGGTACCTCCCTTGAAGTCGACTTTATTGTTTTTTCTACTGGTATTCGGCCACAAGATAAGCTTGCCCACCATTGTGGTTTAGGATTAGGTAATCGTGGCGGTATTGCGATTAATGACCACTGCCAAACATCTGATAACGATATTTACGCTATTGGCGAGTGTGCCTCATGGAACGACATGTTTTTTGGCTTAGTCGCTCCTGGTTATAAAATGGCTCAAATTGCTGTTGGCCATTTACTTGGCGAATCTCACACCTTTGAAGGCGCTGATATGAGCGCTAAATTAAAATTACTCGGTGTTAAAGTCGGCAGCATTGGTGACGCTAATGGTCGTACCCCCAACAGCAAAAGCTATGTATACCTAAATGAGCAGCAAGATGTTTATAAACGTATTATTGTTTCAGAAGATGGCAAACAACTTTTAGGTGCTGTCTTAGTTGGTGATACCGCTGACTATGGTAATTTACTGCAACTTAAATTAAATAATATTGAGTTACCTAAAAACCCAGATAGCTTAATTTTACCAGCCCATGCAGGTGCAGATAAACCCGCAATGGGAGCAGATGCACTACCTGATAGTGCTGTAATGTGTTCATGCTTTGATGTAACCAAAGGCAAGATCGCAGCTGCGGTTGCGGAAGGCCATACAACACTTGGTGAGATAAAAGCCGTCACTAAAGCAGGAACGGGGTGTGGTGGTTGTGTACCGTTGATTACTCAAGTCCTCAACAGCGAACTTGCTAAAGCCGGTATTGAAGTTAAAAATCATCTTTGTGAACACTTTGAATATTCTCGCCAAGAATTACTTCACCTCATTCGCGTAGAAGAAATCACCTCGTTTGAGGCTTTGCTTACCAAATATGGTAAAGGCTATGGCTGTGAAGTTTGTAAGCCAACGATCGGTTCAATCCTTGCTTCGTGTTGGAATGAATACGCCCTCACCCCTCAAAATACACCATTGCAAGATACCAATGATATTTTCCTTGGCAATATGCAAAAAGACGGTACCTACTCAGTCATTCCTCGTATGGCTGGCGGTGAAGTCACTCCTGTAGGATTATTAGCCTTAGCACAAATCGCTAATGATTATCAGCTTTATACCAAGATCACAGGTGCACAGCGTATTGGCCTTTTTGGTGCTCAAAAAGATGATTTACCACAAATTTGGCAACGTTTGATTGATGCAGGGTTTGAGACTGGCCAAGCCTATGCCAAAGCACTACGCATGGCAAAAACATGTGTCGGCAGTACTTGGTGTCGTTTTGGTGTGCAAGATAGCGTCGGCTTAGGTGTCCAGCTTGAAAACCGTTACAAAGGTATTCGCACCCCACATAAGATGAAATTCGGCGTTTCAGGCTGTACGCGTGAATGTGCCGAAGCACAGGGTAAAGATTTAGGTATTATTGCTACCGATGCAGGTTGGAATATGTATGTCGGCGGTAATGGCGGTATGAAACCACGCCATGCTGATTTATTTGCAGCTGATCTTGATACTGCAACCTTAATTAAATACATCGATCGCTACTTAATGTTTTACATTCGCACAGCCGACAAATTACAACGTACTTCAACTTGGTTAACGAGCTTGGAAGGCGGCGTTGATTATCTTAAAGAAGTTATCATCAACGATAAGTTAGGCCTTAACCAACAACTTGAAGCGGATGCAGAAAGGCTGATTGCCAGTTACCACTGTGAGTGGAAAACCACCCTTAGCAATGAGCAGCAGCTAAAACGTTTTGCCCACTTTATTAATAGTACTAAGCGTGATGACAACGTTATTTTTGTGTCTGAACGTGAACAACATCGTCCCGCTACTATTCATGAAAAAGCAATCAGTAATAAACAAGAAACAGCCGTTACTCTCTCATTGGAGGAGAAAGCATGAGTCAGTGGATTACAGTATGTAGCCTTGATGATTTAATTCCTGGCACTGGTATTTGTGCATTAATTGGCGATCAACAAGTAGCAATTTTCCGTCCAGATCATAGTGAACAACTTTTTGCTCTCAATAATAAAGATCCGTTTGCACAATCAAATGTGCTCTCTCGTGGAATTATTTGTCAACATCAAGATCAACTTTGGGTCGCAAGTCCACTCAAAAAACAACGCTTCTCATTAATTGATGGTCATTGTTTAGAACAACCTGAAATCAAAATCACTTGTTATCAGATCCAAGTACAACAAGGTCAAGTACAAGTAAGTTTGTAATTAGAGCAGTAATGAGTTTGGCAGAAGTTGCCAAACTCTTTTGCCATAGGTTGAGGCGACAAACTGTCATTAACCTATGACAAACAGTTTTAATTATTACAGGGAAAACGTATGTACACTGATACCATCAAAAAATGTTCAGCAAATGCTGCTCGTATTGTTGAATTTGCACAAAAAGAAAAATTAGGCTTCTGGCTAAGTTCAGCGATGGCGGGCGCCTATGTCGGCTTAGGCATTATTTTAATTTTTACGCTAGGTAATATGGTTGATCCAAGTATTAGGCCTCTTGTTATGGGAGCCACATTTGGTATCGCCTTAACATTAGTCATTATCGCAGGATCTGAACTTTACACCGGACACACTATGTTTTTAACTTTTGGTGTAAAAACGGGTCAAATTACCGTTGCAGATACAATGCGTGTTTTACCTCAAACATGGATGGGTAACTTATTAGGATCTGTCGGTGTTGCGCTACTTTTCTTCTATGCTGGCGGTGGTAACCTTTTAAATGATACTAACAGCCTATTAAACAATGTTGCGCTAGCAAAAACGGCCGCTCCAGCTTCAGTATTACTGTTTAAAGGTATTCTTTGTAACTGGCTTGTTTGTTTAGCCATTTGGATGTGTCAACGAGTTGAAGGCTCTGCGAAATTCATCGCTATTTGGTGGTGTTTATTAGCCTTCATCGCTTCAGGCTATGAGCACTCTATCGCGAATATGACTATTTTTGCACTATCTTGGTTCGGCGTACATAAAGAGGAATTATCCCTTGCAGGTATTGGTCATAACCTCCTTTGGGTAACAATCGGTAATACTATCTCTGGCGTAGTATTTATGGGATTAGGTTATTGGTTCACCACACCAAAATCACAACGTCCGATTATTCAACCGACATCAACAGACACTCAACCGCAACCACAAACAGTGTAATCATACCGATAATAATGACACAGCCTTGGAGCAAATGTATGCCACAACAAGACGCCTTATATACTTTATCTACTTCAAAAAATATCGGTAAAGTGATCCTTGTAGGTGCTGGACCTGGTGATCCTGACTTGCTAACAGTAAAAGCAATGCGTTTGATTCAACAGGCTGATGTCATTGTTTATGATCGTTTAGTATCTGATGAAATCGTTGCAATGTTCCCACCTCATAGCCATCTTATTTTTGTCGGTAAAGAAGCAGGAAATCACTGTGTTCCCCAGCAGCAAATAAATAGTTTATTGGTTGAGCATGCACTTGCAGGTAAACAGGTAATACGCCTAAAAGGTGGTGACCCGTTCATTTTTGGTCGTGGTGGTGAGGAATTAGAGGCATTACTGCCATTCAATATTCCTTTTGAAGTAGTACCAGGGATCACCGCAGCATCAGGTTGTGCCGCCTATGCTGGCATTCCATTAACCCATCGTGATCATGCTCAAAGTGTACAATTTATTACTGGGCATTTAAAACAAGGCCAAGATCAAATTGATTGGCCGTCTCTAGCGCGATCTAATCACACCTTGGTGTTTTATATGGGATTAAACCAGAGCCATGTAATTCGCCATAAACTCAGTGCGTATGGTATGTCGCTAGCAACGCCTATTGCCATCATTGAACGCGGAACTAGTTCACAACAACGGGTACATACCAGTGATCTAGCACATTTAGAATCATTAGCAAAAGACGCTAAAAGCCCTGCTCTTATAGTCATTGGCAGTGTCACAACTCTCACCCACAGCTTAAATTGGTTCCAAGCTAAACAAGAAGCTGAAACGCAAAGCTACCCTAAATTTTATCAATACCAAGCACATCAACCAACACGTAAAATAAGCTGACTCAATCAAATAAAAAGGCACTTAGAAATACTTATTTTTCTAATTGAAAGTGTATAAGACCTAAGTGCCTTTTTCATTAACAACTCTAATAAACATGATCTGTTCACAATGTGAATAACGAAATATATCAAATCTAATTATATAGTTTTAGGTAAAATTAATGTCACCTGACTTCCTTTGTTGCTATTAGATAAAAATACCCTTCCATTAAGATAGTTAACTATCTCATAAATTAAAAGCATACCAATACCAAACCCATTTTTAGTTGATATATAATCAATATTTCCATTATTAAATGACTCTATAATTTTATTATCAAACCCATCACCATCATCACTTATTTTTACTACATCATAATGCTCATAAGATTGATATATTATTTCTATTTTACATTTCATATATTTTATGGAGTTTGATAATACATTTAAAATAACGATAGAAAGCAGTTTTTCATCAGATAAAATAACATTGTCCGTATTTACATGATTAATAAAAAAATCTATTCCTAAGCAACCTTTAGATTTATCAATAATTTTTTTTAGATTAATATATTTATTATTTATCGGTATAGTTCCACTTAAAACCTTTAATAAATATAGACTAGACTCACATAGAATGTTGAGGTTTCTCACTTGAATATCTAATCTTTTAAGTAAAAAATTATCATTTAAACTCACTTCATTCATCATATCACTGGTTAATTGGATTGCAGATAATGGAGTTCTAATATCATGAGGAAGAGATCCAAATATCATTTTTTGTCGTTTTAATAAAAGATCGATATCTTTTGCCATTTTATGCTGATTAACAATGAGTTTTTTAATAGAACTTGGTCCCTTAACATCTACTCTTTTTTTAAAATTTCCATTTAAATAATTTACTGATAATATATGCAAAGATTTAATTCCATTAGTCCACGTTTTTAGCGATAGAACTAAAACAAACAAAGTACATATTATTTGTATAATATCCTCACAAATATTAAGCCACATTATTTTTTTTACAATTGGATCGTTTTTATAAGCCGAACTATTAAATGTTACTCTTATTTGTCTCTCTCTATACTTTTTTGTTAGTGTAAGTTCATCATCATCAATAGGTTTAAAATCATCTGTATTAGTATCACACTGAAATAGCCATATATATTCTTCATTATCCCTATGAGTATTAAAACCCTCAAGAACCATTTCTACTCTATGGTAATTAAACTCAAGCTCTAATTCATTTTTATGATCTTCAATAAAAATTTTACTAATAACACTGCTAATTACATGGCCAATCAACAATGATATAACAATCTGAGAAATAAAAGTTTTCATATTTTAATAACGCAATAATTCAAATAGAATCCTTTATTTCTACGATTCTTAACAAGATCAATATCAGGAAAAATCGCTGCTATTTTTTTTCTAATTGAAAATATGCGCATATATACTGAACGATCTTCGAGTTGATATGAAAATCCATGAATCATCTCAAATAATTCAAACACAGGTACGGGACGATTTTCTTTAATCAATATTTCTAAAATTTCTACCTCTGCTGGAGAAAGAGACACTTTATTATGTTTATAACATAAACAAGATATATGAGTATCAAGGTAAAAATTATCATTAACCACATTCAATTTATCATTTAAAACAGGTCGAATTTGCCTTTTAATTCTTTCACGAAGAGCGTTTGTTCTAATAGGCTTAGTTATATAATCATCAGCACCCAAGGATAAAGCATTTGTTTCTGTTATTTCACTATCATTCGCTGTCATAATTATGACTGGATGTATATATCCTTGATCTCTCAACGATTTTAAAATACTTAATCCAGAAACTTTGGGCAATTGAATATCTAATAAGACTAAATCTGGCTTTTTATCAAATATGTATTCTACCGCATTCTCACCCGATGATATGCAACTAACATTATAACCTTCGATACTAGAAAGAAAATAACATAGCATTTCTCTCAACTGTTGATCATCTTCAATTATTAGTATGTTAGACATTGGTCTGCTCTCTATATTTTAATATCAATTAAATCTAACAACCAATACTCTGGAGTTATAACCATTAAGTAGTTGATAAAAAAGATTAAATTAATTCAATGTTTAGACACTCAATAGACAACCATAAACGATCTCCCAACTAAAGATAAAGTAAGTATAGTTAAGCAATACTAAGCAGAAACTACAAAAAACGATTTCATTAAATTAAGAATAATTACTTATAGACTTAACTATCCTTACTTACCTTTAGTATTAAATATAATCATAAATATTTATTATAAAAAATAAACACCAACAATAATAATGGCAAAAGTTACATGACACAAAAATATACATTTTCTGATGGTAAATCAAAAGTAATACTAAGCTTTTTATTACAGCCAATTGTTAATACAATTTTAAAAACAATAAATGCTTATGAATGTTTAAGCCAAGTAGAAAATATAAC
>NZ_PYON01000038.1 GCF_003026355.1 Photobacterium kishitanii
CAGTTGCAGCAACAACTAGGATACCACCATCCATTTGAGCAGCACCAGTGATCATGTTTTTAACATAATCGGCGTGTCCAGGACAGTCTACGTGTGCGTAGTGACGAGTAGGAGTATCGTACTCAACATGAGAAGTTGAGATTGTGATACCACGCTCGCGCTCTTCTGGAGCGTTATCGATAGATGCGAAGTCTTTAGCAACACCACCGTACACTTTTGCAAGTGTAGTACAGATAGCAGCAGTTAGAGTTGTTTTACCGTGGTCAACGTGGCCGATAGTACCAACGTTAACGTGCGGTTTTACGCGTTCGAATTTTTCTTTAGACATGGATAGTCCCTCTGGGCACGGTATTTAGTGGCATTACGACCACACAACCAAACATGGGTTTGTTGAGTATATAACAAATTGATAAATATTGACTGAAGAGTGGTGCTAATAGGCAGATTCGAACTGCCGACCTCACCCTTACCAAGGGTGCGCTCTACCAACTGAGCTATATCAGCACACAAGAAGTGTGGAGCGGGCAGCGGGAATCGAACCCGCGTCATCAGCTTGGAAGGCTGAGGTAATAGCCATTATACGATGCCCGCAAAAACTTATTTACTCGTAGCGCTATTTAACTATTTGAAAATGGTGGTGGGGGAAGGATTCGAACCTTCGAAGGCAGTGCCGGCAGATTTACAATCTGCTCCCTTTGGCCACTCGGGAACCCCACCGAAATTCTTGAAACTGGTGCCGACTACCGGAGTCGAACTGGTGACCTACTGATTACAAGTCAGTTGCTCTACCTACTGAGCTAAGTCGGCTTAATTGATGCGCATTCTAGATAATGATGATTTTTGATGCAATAGCTTAACGGCTTTTTTTTATGCTTTTTTTATCAATTGTCGTAAATTTATCCATTATCGACATTTCGCATACAAAGCAAGCCCTTCAAGTACCAATTCTGAGCGGTGATTATAATTTTTAATATCCGTAATAGGTAGATGTCTTACCCCTCCACCACATAACACCACCACAGGCTCAGCATCTAGCTTTTCACGCGCCTCTTTTAAACCATATTCAATCAAGCCAATCAAGGCCGCACGACAACCATTTTTAAGCCCATCAGCAGTATTGTCAGCTAACCGCAAACTATTGCAATGTTCATGATCAGAAAACACCTTGGTAGTATTTTCTAACACCACTTTCATCATTAATTGATAGCCTGGTGCAATCCAGCCACCAAGATGCTTTCCATCACCACTTAAAACATCAAATGTTAACGCTGTACCAATATCAACGATGACGGTCGGACGCTTAAACTCTTGATGGATAGCCACTAAGGTTAACCACCTATCAACACCTAAATACTGATATTCGTTATAACCATTTTTAACCCCAAAGTCCTTACGCATTGTTTTCACTTGTAATACAGGAATATTTGCCACTTGTGCAATACGCTGGATGGTATTATCAACCTCAACGGGACCAACACTCGCAAAAACAATCCGCTTAATTCTTTGCTCTAAAATAGGATCAAGTACTAGCTCTAATTTTTTACTCGGATATTTACCGATTAACTCTATCTGACCACTTGTTTGTAATAGGGCAACCTTAACGTAAGTATTACCCGCTTCAATTAATAATTGCATCAACAACCTCTAAGGCTGATTTCACCACCAACATAAGCAGTAATACCATTGTCAGTTTCAAGTAATAACGCGCCTTGCTCATTAATACCACGAGCAATACCCTCAACAACCCGCTCACCAATGAGTAATTTTACTGGGCGATTTAAAAAGTTATCAATTTTATTCCAACGCTCAACAAAACCACGAAGACCAACCTCTTCATACTCATTTAAAGTTTGATGAATACGAGCAATTAATGTCGCCGCTAACACGTTACGCGATGGTAACGGCGTACAGGCAGCACTTAAATTGGTCCATGCTTGATCAATCATATCGGTAGCAACTGTCGGCATGGCAATATTCAATCCCATTCCAATCACCAAATGAGCAGCATCGCCAGCTTTTCCGGTCATCTCAACTAAAATACCAGCTAATTTTTGATCATGACAATAAAGATCATTGGGCCATTTCACTCGAATATCTGGCGCACCAAATTGCTGCAAGGTTTCAGCAATAGCTACACCAACCACCAAACTTAATCCCATCGCAGCCGCCACACCAGCCTCTAAACGCCAGTAGGTAGATAAATAGAGATTACTGCCAAAAGGAGACTGCCACTGTCGGCCTCGTCGCCCGCGGCCAGCTTGTTGATATTCAGCCAGGCAGACTGCACCACTTGGTAATTGACCAATCTGATTAAGCAAATGTTGATTAGTCGAATCAATCACTGGGATCAATTCTAGCTGTGGACAACTGACTAATTCAGTAATACGTTTACTATCAAGTAATTCAATCGGTGCAGCTAAACAATAACCTTTACCCTGGACACTATATAAATCGAGCCCCCACTGCTGAATAATCTTAATTTGCTTAGCGACTCCAGCGCGTGACATACCTAATGCCGATCCCAATTGTTCACCGGAATGAAACTGACCATCGGCTAATAAGCGAATAAGGGCTAAACGCGTTGAATGCTCTTTCATTATGCTAATATCTCATTCAAATGTGTCTCAGCATTCGCAGCCATAAATCGCACTTCATGTTCCAAAACAACACCAAACTTTGCTACAACACTATCAACCACATATTGTGCAAGACAAATAACATCCTGCGCTGTCGCTGTTCCTACATTAGTTAATACTAATGCTTGCTGTGGGTGTACTTTCGCACCACCAATTTGATGTCCTTTAAGACCACATTGATCGATCAACCAACCAGCAGCTAGCTTTACTTGATTATCATCAACACCATAACTAGGCATTGCCGGATAGTCAACAAGTAGCTTATTACGTAATGTTTTGGAAATAATAGGATTTTTAAAAAAACTACCTGCATTACCAATTTCTGCAGGATCGGGGAGCTTTGCTTTACGAACCGTACATACTGCATCAAACACTTGCTGAATCGTCACCGTTGCCACATCAAACTGATTTAAAGGTGCATAAGCTATCTGAGGCTGCCATAGTTTGGGTAAACAAAAACCAACAGCGACAATAATATGACCATCTTTTAATTGATGTTTAAAGATCGAATCCCGATAACCAAATTCACAAGCAGCGGCTTCATAGCGGCTAACGTTATTGGTGTTAACGTCAAGTACATCAACGTACTGACAAACATCTTTGAGTTCAATGCCATAAGCACCAATGTTTTGAATGGGTGATGAGCCAACACAACCAGGGATTAGGGCTAAATTTTCTAAACCACCAATCTTATGTTTTACACACCAGCTCACTAGTTGATGCCAATCCTCACCACCGCCGACATGCAAACAAAAACTTGTGTCAGTTTCTGTTAACGTAATACCTTTAATCCGGTTAAGAATAATCACACCTTGATAGTCTTCACAAAAAAGTAAATTACTTCCTTGACCTACTACTAACTTAGGCATTGTATTAAAGTTTGAATCGTGCCAAATATTAACAAAATCATCAATACTTTCAGCTTCAACAATCTGTGCGGCTACAGCATCAATACCAAAGGTATGATAAGGCGCTAACCCATGATCAGGTAAAACTTTCATGTTAATTTAAGACCATATCTTTATACTAATTCATTTATTTTACCCGATTCAATCCCACAACGCAGTGTTTTCCCATGAGCCAAATTCACTATCAGCAGTTAAATCCAATTCGATTACCTATCATTAATAAACTCTATAAAGATTTTTATCCCGCAGGCAAAGCAAAACGTGATGAAGTTCTATGGGTTGGCGAATCACAGCAAGGGGTTATTTGTTGTGTTCGATTTAAATATATTGGTGAGCTACAACTATTAACTGGAATGTTAGTTAAGCCAGAATACCGAGGTCAGAAAATTGCAACCCAATTACTACAACACGCTATACCTCAGATAAATCAAAAACCTTGTTATTGCTTTGCATTTAAAGAGCTTGAGACGCTCTATCAGCATGCTGGGTTTATTACTCTAGAGCCTCAACAACTACCACATGATTTACAGCAACGATTTGAGCGTTACTGTAATAGTGGAAAAAAACTGATCCCGATGCACTATATTGCTCAGCCATAATCATAAATTAGTGAGGTGGTCATATATCTAGCAATGAAGTAGGTTGACTTGACACTTTTTCTGGTATAATTCGTTCCTTAACTCAAATTTATCTTCTTATAGATCGTGTAAACGAGGCGATAATGGATTCAGCTATTGCTAACAGGCAGTATATAGATCAACTGCCGTGTATTGCGCACAAGCCCGAAAATTTAGAGACTCTTTTTGACGCGAGCTCTTTCAGAAAGCGTTTATACCAAGAAATTGATTCGGCACAGCAACGCATTTATATCGTTGCTCTTTATCTGCAAGATGACGAGGCTGGTCGCGGTATATTGACTGCGCTATACGAAGCAAAGCAACGTAATCCAGCGCTAGATATTAAAGTCTTCGTTGATTGGCATCGTGCCCAACGTGGCCTCATTGGTGCAACCCAATCTGATGGTAATGCGGCTTTATACCGTGAATATGCAGAGAAATACCAACACCCAATAGAAGTGCTTGGTGTGCCTGTACGTAATCGTGAAGTTTTTGGTGTATTACACTTAAAAGGCTTTATTATCGATGATACGGTGATATATAGCGGCGCTAGCCTTAATGACGTTTATCTCGCACAACACGACCGTTACCGTTACGATCGCTACCATGTTATTAAAAACAGCAAACTCGCAAATAGCATGGCAACATTTATCACTGAAACCTTAGTCGAAAGTGATGCTGTTAATTGTTTAAATCAAGCGGTACGTCCCGATACAAAATCTTTAAAAAGTGCAATTAAAGATCTTCGTGCAGAATTACAACAAGCAAGTTATCACTATACTGCAGAAACGATTGCTGCCGATGAAGTAGGCTTAACGCCATTAATTGGCTTAGGTAAACGTCGTAACCAGCTCAATCAAGAAATTTGTGCATTAATTGCAAGCTCACAGCATGAATTAACAATTTGCACGCCCTATTTCAACTTTCCACGTGGTGTAAGCAAAGAAGTTATTAAAGCATTAAAACGCGGAGTTAAAATTACTATCGTTGTAGGCGATAAAACGGCTAATGACTTTTATATTCCACCATCAGAGCCTTTTAAAACTATTGCTGGTTTACCTTATCTTTACGAAGTAAACCTACGTAATTTTGCTAAAAATAATGAGTCCGCAATCGCAAGTCGCCAATTAGCGATTCACCTTTGGAAGCATGATAACAATAGTTTTCACCTTAAAGGGATCTGGGTTGATAGCCAATATATGCTTGTTACAGGTAATAACTTAAACCCTCGCGCATGGAAACTTGATTTAGAAAATGCCATTCTAATTCATGATAAGAACCAACTTCTAGCTCCTCAAACTCAACAAGAAATTGATTGTATCCTTACCCACACCACGTTGATTGGTAGCTACAAACAAATTGAAAAGATTGACAGTTATCCACCCCAAGTGAAGAAGTTAATTAAGCGGATCCGTCGTGTAAAGGCCGATCATATCCTTAATCAAATCCTATAACATCACTACAATGCGCAGCAATTACATAATTTGCTGCGCAATATCTCTACTTCTTAACCATTCCCCGACCAATACCTACTATCAAATTCAGAGCTATTACATCTATTTAAACAGTGGCATACTTAATTATAGATCTCTTTAATAATGACAAAATAGACATACCGACATCAACCCCCTCTTCGTGATATAACACTAGCTCTCCAAAAAGTTAATCAAATGAACAACTACGCTATAGCTACCCTTTCCTACAGACGAAAAAAAACCTGAATCGTTAGACTCAGGTTTCTTATGCCATACAGTACATCAGCGCGCATTTCAGCATGGTAAGCAACGAAGCTTCTCAATAGAAAGTTAACCGACTGAACTACCACATTATAATTATCATTTTCTACAGATGAAAAAAAACCTGAATCGTTAGATTCAGGTTTTTTTAATAATGGCGGAGTGGACGGGACTCGAACCCGCGACCCCCGGCGTGACAGGCCGGTATTCTAACCAACTGAACTACCACTCCGCAGTGTCTATTCAGCATTTAAGCAATTTGAAGCCTGGCGAT
>NZ_PYON01000039.1 GCF_003026355.1 Photobacterium kishitanii
GGGTAGCGGTATAGCCGCTACCTGAACATCCATTAGGGTGTTTAACTAAATAAGATATTAGTTAAATGTCTTACACTGCTGAAAACGTTATTTGTCATCTTTATCAAAAAGAAAACTGTTTATCGCTACATTTATGTTGTTGTATCCGTGTTTCCCTTTGCTTTATCGATATTCAAACATCTTCATTTCAGCCTGTCGCGTGTTGCGGCAACTTAATGAAATAAAATATAAGGGACACATCATGTCTAATTCAACAACTGGTTTAGTAAAATGGTTTAACGAAGAGAAAGGTTTTGGTTTTATTACTCAAGACAACGGCGGTGCTGATGTATTCGTTCACTTCCGTGCCATCGCTTCAGACGGCTTTAAGACCTTGGCTGAAGGCCAAAAAGTATCATTTGAAGTAGAGCAAGGCCAAAAAGGTCTGCAAGCTGCAAATGTTGTAGCGTTATAATTCGAAGATCTCTCTTCTGAGAAAATGCTGGCTAAGGCCGGCATTTTTTATATGTAAAGCTTTAGTTATTGATGTTTATTTATTCAAATACCTGCACTTCCTGCACTTCCTGCACTTCCTGCGCTTAAGTTATCGAGATAAAAAATCCCCCACAGTTACCCGTGGAGGATTGATAGGGTCTTCACGTTATCGTATGAGACGATTTATAGTGCTTCTTTTTTAATACAAAGAACGTGGTATTTACCGTCTTCGATCTCTGCACCTTCCGTTTCGTGTTCGAAGCCAGGGAATTCCGCATCCCATGCTTCTAGTGCTTTCAAATACTGAATTTGAGGACTGGTGGTATCACCGAAGTTTTCACCACCCATTAGCATTGGGATACCTGGTGGGTAAGGGATTACCGAGTTCGCTGCAACACGACCGACTAGCTTGTCAGAAGGTACTAGCTCTACGTCATCTGATACTACGAACTGGTAAGCAGTACGTGGCTTCACTTCCATTTCTGGCAGGCTTGAGTAAGCTTGGTTAAGTACTTGGCTTGGGTTATGACGAACTAGATACTTGAACATTCGCTCACCAAGATCTCGTAAACCAAGGCCCGAGTACGCTTGAGGCGAAGATGCCACTAGCTCTGGTAAGATTGTTTCTAACGCAGAGTTAGCATCGTAGTGACGCTTGAATGACAATAAAGTGTTGATCAAGGTGTCACGCTTACCTTTAGTAATACCCATTGAGAATAGGAACATTACTTGGAAGTCAGTGGTACGAGTTGGTACGATACCAAAGCGACCTAGGTATGCAGTTACAAGTGCTGCTGGAACACCGGTATCTAGGAATTGACCTTTATCATCAAGACCCGGAGTGAGTAGGCTAACTTTGATTGGATCAAGCATACACCAGTCATTGTCGATTTCGTCAAAGCCGTGCCACTTGTCACCAGGCGTTAATTTCCAGTTCTGTTGGATAGTCATTAGTGACTCAACAGAAGCATCTTCGAAATTAACTTTGTCGCCGTTCATTTCAGTAACAATTTCAGCATTCCAAGGCTTGAAGAACCAGTCGTTTTCGCTAGTGTAATCGTTGAATAGTTGGCGCATGCTTTGACGGAAGACGATCGCTTCGCGGTTAACTTCGTTAGTTAGCGATAGACCACTTTCGCCTTTCATCATATTCGCAGCAACATCGTTAGACGCACAGATTGCGTATAGTGGTGATGTTGAAGTGTGCATCATGTAAGCTTGGTTGAAACGATCGAAGTTAATCGCGTTTTCACCGTTACGTACGTGAATGTATGATGCTTGAGACAATGCATTCAATAACTTGTGCGTTGAGTGAGTAGCAAACACTGTTGGACCTGTGTGGTCTTTAGCATCGCCACGCATTGCGTAGTGACCCTTGTAGATAGGGTTAAAACGTGCGTAACCGAACCAAGCTTCGTCCATGTGAATACGGCTAGAGCTTTCGCCTAGTAGCGCTTCAGTCACTTCTGAGTGGTAACATAAACCGTCGTAAGTACAGTTAGTTACTACAGCGTAGCTGGCTTTTTTCTCATCAGCGTTGAAAGGAATGCCCGCATTTTTAGCTTTAAGTGCAATGCCTTCTTTGCTCATTTGAACTTTGCTGATCGGACCGATGATACCGTAACAGTTACGGCTAGGCACCATATAGATTGGACGTGCGCCCGTTAGGATCAGACCTTGTTCAATTGATTTGTGACAGTTACGGTCACAAATAGCGATGTCGTCATCTTTCATACATGCTTGCATGATAGTACGGTTTGATCCCGATGTACCGACAATACCAGAGTAAGACTGGTGAGCACCGAAGATTTTAGCTGCTTCAACTTCTGAATCTTTAAATGCGCCGCTGTGGTCAAGTAATGAACCTAGTGCAGCACGCTCGATACCCATATCGGTACGGAACAAGTTTTCGCCGAAGAATTCAAAGAATTGGTTACCAGCAGGAGTCTTAGTAAAACCAATACCACCTTGGTGACCTGGAGCAGACCATGAGTACTCATGGATGTCGTTGTAGTGCATCATCGCTTTCATGAACGGTGGTAGCACTTGTGCACGGTAACGACGCATTGAAGCAACGATACGGCCAGCAACGAAATCAGCGGTGTCTTCTAGTACTGAATAACACTCGTCAACACGCTCCATTAATTGGCGGTTGTTAAGTATAGACGTACGAGCGCGTTCTGCTAGTAGAAATACTGGCACTTCAGATTGACGTGCTTGCAGTGCACTGAGTAGTTCAACTTCTTCGTTCGAGCTAACGATTTGCTCTTCAGTTTTTTCAAGTGCCAAGACTAGGCTATCAATTTGAGTTGATAGAATAACCGCACGTGCATCTTCATAAGATGTTGCAGTAATAATTTCGATACTGCGATTCTGTAGCTCTGTAATTAGCGATTTAGTTGCACGATCAGCAAAGCTATTTGGAGTAATGTTTTGGTGTTCAATAACGAGAGCACGCATTTTGTTGGTTATATAGTTGTTGTTCATAATAACGCCTGAATAAAATGATTAATGGCTGATATGTTTTATGCTGACTTCATGAGTGTGAAGTAATAAAACGCTCGATCGAATTTTTTAAGCAGGGAATAAATAAAGCTGGTTATTAATATCATTATTAATAGTAAGCGTATTTATTATTTATCCCCACTTTTGTTCTAGTTGGTTATTAATAAATTAACTTGTTTTAATGTCGGGTTTGGTATCTCGAGCAGCAATGAAGCCGTAGAAAATATAACCCAGTAGTGTCAGAATGGTACCGCCAAATACTGCAGTTGCACCGCAGGCGTAGACGCCATAGATACTGTAAAGAACAGCTAATGTACCCACGGTTGCACCAAGACGGTATTGCTTTTTAGACACCATGTTCTTGCGAAGTAATACTTCAAGACCAGTCATCGATAGGATGTAAGGCACCATATTAATAAACACTGCTAGGTTCAATAGCGCGTTGAACTGACTGATCAAGTTAGGAGAGATAGTCATTACGGCTAGTAAAATCTCAGCCGCTAGCATGATTAACATACCGGCAATGGGTACGCCTGCTTTGTTGGTTTTAGCAAAGATTTTAGGGAATAGACCTTCATCTGCTGCTGCTTTAGAAACCTGTGCGTTAGTGAACTGCCAGCCAAGTAGTGAGCCGATACATGCGATAACTGCTGCTAGGGTAACGATGTTACCTACAGTTGGGTTAAACATGTGGCTGAACACTAAACCAAATGGTGCTGTTGATGCTGATAATTCTGCGTTAGGAATAATACCCTGAATAACACCTGTTGATGCAATGTAAACAATTGCTGCGAAACCAGTACCAAACAATACTGCTAATGGTACGTTACGCTCTGGGTTTTCAACCGCATCAGAGTTAGCACCTGCAGATTCAATACCTAGGAATGCCCATAAAGTCAGTGCGATACCAGAAGATACAGAGTGCATAGTTGTGTCGTGGTGTGGGTTCCATGCGTTCATGAATGTTTGTGGATCGAACCACCACCAACCGATGATAGATAGACCCGCAACTGGAATAATGATACCCCAAACAGTGAATGCAGAGATTTGACCAGTGATTTTCGCACCGCCAAAGTTAGCTACCATAGTGAAGATAAGGATAGCAACGACACCGAAGAAAGTGTGGATAGGTGTATCAAGCCAGGGTATAAATGGTTTGATGTAACCTAACGCTGAAACGGCAATCGCAACACAGCTAATAACTAAACACACGTAGTAAGTGTAAGAAGAGATGAAGAAAGATGATTTTCCGTGTGCTTCTTCTGCGTAAGCTGACATACCGCCAGAGCGTTTACAAAATGCACCACATTTAGCAAATGTATAAGCAATACACATTGCGCCTAATGCAGTTACAACCCAAGATAGCATTGAAATTGCACCAACTTGCGCCAAGCTTGCTGGTAGCATAATAATACCGGAACCCATCATGTTAACTGCAACAAGTACAGTTAAGCCGACAAGACCCATTTTTTTAGTGTCTGTATCTGATGACATTATATTCACCTATGATTAGAAAGGAGATAAAGTTTATTAAAAAAGGATTTATCTTAATTTAAATAAATAGGTTCCATGGTGAATTATTTATTATGTAAGTAATAAAATTTAATTATTTTATTAAATTTTTTAGTAATAAAATAATTAAAATATAATTCTTTAACCATAAAAATTATATTTTAAAGTGAAGTCTTAATCTTTTACTCGACCTAATATAGGTGCATATTTTGATAAAAACAAAATAATATAAATGAAATAAAAGATTTCATTTATGATATGTTGTGGTGATTTTTGTATCGTTATTCGGCCATATTATTTTAATATTGACACCTAAAAGCTATTTGCTACTTTTTCATTTGATTGAAAAATCTTTTATTACAAGAAGTTGTAACTGTCACCTAGTGATAATATTGAAAGTAGCATCCAGTGAATACTTATTCGGAAATATTAACAATAAATTCAATTAAGTATTTAAAGGGATGTTTTTTGTTACAGATTCAAGAATTTTAATTTGTATTAAAAATAATTAAGTCTAAGTGGAATGCTTGGTTGGAATTTTTAATTGCTATTTAACCGGTATAAAAAAATCCCCCGCTATAATTAGCGAGGGATTGATAGGGTAGCCACATTATCGCGTTAGGCGATTATAGTGCGTCTTTTTTGATACAAAGAACGTGGTATTTACCGTCTTCGATCTCTGCACCTTCAGTTTCGTGTTCGAAACCAGGGAATTCAGCGTCCCATGCTTCTA
>NZ_PYON01000004.1 GCF_003026355.1 Photobacterium kishitanii
TTAGATATCAGTATTGGAGTTATAATATTTTTATTGATATTTATTTCCTCACTGAACTCTATTGTTTCCTCTTATTTTAAAGCTGCTGGAGAAATAATCAGAGGTGTGTATTTAGACTCTTTTCTGAACAGATTGGTTTTTACTTTTATTTTATGTGTTATATATTATTATTCTGAAATTAATATAGAAGATATCTTATTATTTAACTTAGTATCATATTTAGTTCCTTTTTTGTATTATATCTATCAATTGAGAAAACGATGTAATTTCAAGATAATTAAATATATCTCATTGAAAAAATCTAAACACTATTTATGGCTAGGGGCTATATTATCAGTAATTGGTATATCTCAAAGTTATTTGAAATTTATTGATATATTTTATATTGAGAGATTATTATCACCTAAATATATATCAATTTATACTATTGCTATGCGATTTAATTTAATGCTTTTTATGATTAATTCAGTTGTAATATCGATAGTAACACCTAAAATTTCAGAATTGTATAAAAAAAACAAAATTCAAAATATAAATTTAGATTGCTCTGTTATGACATATTTTGTATTTAGTATAATCTCTTTTTCTTTATTAGGGTTCTATTTTTTTGGTGATTTTCTTATATCTTTTTTTGGCTATGAAACGAGTGAAATATTTCATGTGACAATAGTGTTAATGATTTTCAGTGCTGTAAATATGCTATTGGGAATATCAGGTGTAATATTATCAATTATAGGGCAGCATAAGTTTGTATTATATGTAATGCTTATTTTTGTTTTATTATCAACTTTATTATATCCTGTTTTTATAAATAATTTCGGTTTTTATGGTGCGGTTTACTTAACTGGATTTATTAGTGTGTTTTGGAAAGCTATACTATCACTATATTTATATTATAAGTTTAAAATACATTCTTTTTGTTCACCAATAACTTGTATTAGATATTTAAATGAAAAAAAATAAATTTAGCTTCGGTCTATTAATTGATCTTGTAATAGTATTCTTATTTATCGAGCCAATAATAGTACTAGGTGTAAACTCACAAATTTTATCAGCATTATATTTTATAAGTGTTTATTTTTTAGTTAAAAGGAGGTTTTATTTAGATGAAAAAATAATTATGTTTTCTTTCTTGGTTATTTTAATTTCATTTCTTGTTTTTATTTGGCATCAAAATATAAATTCATACGCAGTTGTACTTTTTAGAATGATAACTGCAGTTATTATTGCACATTATTTAGTCTTGAAATATAAAGGATATAATTCACTTATTATTGTTTCCTATTCTTCTCTTGTTCATGTTGTTATTATACTTTTACAGATTCTTTTGCCTGGATTTAAAAATGTTTGGTTCATGGTTGTACAAAATACTTCTGCGATAAACTTAGGACAATATACGTTATCGGAAGTATTGATTAGAAGTAATGGAGCAAATGGTTTTCTTTATGCCGATAATGGGATTATTTTTTGTATATCAGCTGTAATATTAACATTTTTTAGCAATAAAAGTTCTATAGTTAATAAAATCGTACTTGTGTGTGGCGGTCTAATTTCAGGTAGAAGTAGTTTTATTGTTTTAATTCCTTTTGTTTATTTTGAGTTTTATAAGAAAAAAATAATATATAAATTTATTTTTTTAGTATCTATCTTTGTTTGTTTAGTTACTGCAATGTTTTACATGAGTCAATTTTTTCCTAATTATTTTAAATGGATTTCTGAACCAATACTTAATTTTATTGATGGGAAATCATTGTCTCAATCATCAGATAGTACATTCCGTCGACATTTATTCTTTTTTTCAGATGTTTACCATAATATTATTGGATATGGTATTTTTAGTATGGATAATAGCCAGTATTTTTCAAAGGCATTATTTCCTAGTGATTCAGGATATATGAGGTTATTGACCTCTGGTGGTTTATTTCAACTTGGTGGATACATATGTAGTATTTTGTACCTTTATTTAATTACGTTGAAGAATACGATTACTACTAAGACAAAAAAGCTATTTATATTTTCATTGTTTTATTATTCTGTGGTTTTTTTATTCTCTTTAAAATCACAATTTATATATTCAAATTTCAATTTTTTAATGATATTTATTTTGTATCTATTATCTAGAATAAAAGGAAAATGATATGAAAATTCTTCATATTGTTCCATCTTTGGGAATTGGCGGTGTCGAAAATGTTTGTATTGGTCTTTTAAATGAGCAGGCCAATAATTTAATATTAGATGTTAATGTTTTATCCCAAGGGAGTATGTTACTGGATGTTAATAGGATTAAATTAAATAACGCAATTAATTATAATGTTATACCCAAGAAAAATAAGAAATGGTTTATAATTGATATGCTAAAATTATTTTTATTTATAAGAAGAAATAATTATGATGTAGTCCATACTCATGGAATTAGTTTTTTTTATGCAGCGATTGCAATAATTTTCTTAAAAATAAAATTTATTCATACTATACATAATGAGCCAAGTAAAGAAACACAAGGCATCAGAAAATATATTAATAGCTTTTTATTTAGGTATAAAAAGGTTAAAACTGTTATTTTAGGACAGAAATTAGTAAATAGTTTTATAGATTACTATGGATTTGAACCTGATATGATAATACCGAATGGTGTTTGTATTAATAGAGAATGTATAAATAGTAATTATGTAAGTCACAATAAAGAAGTTTTTTCTTTCATATCTGTGGGGCGCTTCGATAAACAAAAGAATTTTAATCGATTATTGAAATCATTTAAGAAGCTACTAGATGATGGTTATAATACATCTTTATCTATTTATTGTTCTGTCAATGAAAATGATATTGAATTTCAAAGGTTTAAGGAAGATATAAAAAATATTCCAGTATCATTATATGTCAATAGAGTTGATCTCAGTCAAGAATACCCTAGATATAATTGTTTTGTTCTCGCGTCTGATTATGAAGGGTTACCTTTGACCATTCTTGAGTCTATTGGTTATGGTATCCCTATTGTATCAACAGATGTTGGTTGTATTTCTGATGTAGTAACAAAAGACATCGGATATATATGTAAACCAAATAGCATAGAATTATATAAGAGCATGAAAAGTATAATCGATAATGTTGATAATTTTTCAAAAGATAATATTCGTGAGATATATGAAAAAGAATACTCTTTAAAAATAATGTCAGATAGGTATGTGGATAGTTATGGAACAGAATAGAAAATATGTTATTTTTCGATCTTTACCTTTAGAACGTGATTCCAGAACAAAAAGATATAAAGATTATTTAGGTGATGTGGTTTTTAATTGCTGGGAAGATAATTACGTTGATAAACGTAATGGTATTGATAAAATAAAAATGGGAAGGAAAGATTTTAGGCTGTTTATTACTTACCCATTTTATTTATTTTATCTTTTTGTTTTTTCTGTTTTAAAATTAAATAAAAATACTCATGCTATCTGTATGGATATAGATACTTATATACCAATTAAAATAGGTTCACTATTTGGACGTTCGAAGGTTTATTTAGATATAGTTGATCCTATTAGCCAAACAAAATTTAGGCATGCTTATTTTAATGTTATTTTTGATTATATTGAGTATTTTATTCTTAAAAATAGTAATAATGTTATTCTTCCTGGTGAGTCAAGAGTTAAATATTATCATGACAAGATTAATGTTAATATAAGTTCCATTAATAGATATTATATTTGTGAAAATGTTCCTGTTCTTAGCAAAGATTACTGTAGATTTAAAAAGGAATTTAATATAGATAAAAAAGTTATTGGTTATTTTGGTTCTTTAGATTCAACTCGAGGAATATTAGAGTTAATAAGTTATTTTAAAGATAAAAATGATTTTATTATTTATATAGCAGGGAGAGGAGAGCTAGAATCAGCTATAACAGATTTATCAAATGAAAATGAGAATGTTTATTTTTATGGTTCATATGACTCAACGCAATTAGGTTTTTTATACTCAAATATTGATTTCTGTTGGGCTTTCTATTCTCCTGATGTTTTTCTACATAGATATGCATGCCCTAATAAATATTATGAACATTTAGCATTTAAAACGCCAATAATATTTAATGAAATAGTTCCAATGTCAAATTTAGTAGAAGCTAATAATTCTGGGTTGATTATTTCTGATGTGATTAATGAAGATACCTTTAGAAAATTAGAAGATAAATTGAATTCATTCAATATTAATGTTTCTGATTTTAGTTTATGGGAATCTAGCTATAGCAACTATTCTTTTTCTTTGAAATGATATAGAGAAATATTATATGAAAATTCTAATTACAGGTGGTGCGGGTTTTATTGGTTCTGCTGTTGTTCGTCATATTATTAATAATACTCAAGATAGTATTATTAATGTCGATAAATTAACGTACGCTGGTAATCTTGAATCGTTAACTGAAATTCATTCATCTGATCGTTATTGTTTTGAGCAAGTTGATATTTGTGATCGCGCTGAGTTAGATCGTGTTTTTGCTGAGCATCAACCAGATGCAGTAATGCACTTGGCCGCTGAAAGTCATGTTGACCGTTCAATCGATGGCCCTGCGGCATTTATTGAAACCAATATCGTTGGCACTTATACCATCCTAGAAGCAACCCGCGCTTACTGGAATCAATTAGATGATACTCGTAAGACGGCATTTCGTTTCCACCATATTTCAACAGATGAAGTATATGGTGATTTGGAAGGTACCGATGACTTATTTACTGAAACAACATCGTATGAGCCATCTAGCCCGTATTCAGCATCAAAAGCATCAAGCGATCATTTAGTGCGAGCATGGCTACGTACTTACGGTTTACCAACTATTGTAACTAACTGTTCAAATAATTATGGTCCGTACCATTTCCCTGAAAAACTGATTCCGTTAATTATTCTCAATGCCTTAGATGGTAAAGCATTACCTGTTTACGGTGATGGCATGCAAATTCGAGATTGGCTATATGTTGAAGATCACGCCTCTGCGCTTTATACCGTTGTTACCAAAGGTGAGATAGGTGAAACCTATAATATTGGCGGCCATAATGAAAAAGCCAATATTGAAGTAGTAAAAACAATTTGTGAATTGCTTGAAGAGTTAGTGCCGAATAAACCGCAAGGCGTAACAGAATACCAAAACTTAATTACTTACGTAACAGATCGCCCAGGGCATGATGTCCGTTATGCGATTGATGCTTCTAAAATTGCACGTGAACTTGGCTGGAAACCTGCAGAAACGTTTGAATCAGGTATTCGTAAAACTGTTGAATGGTATTTAGCTAATCAAAAATGGTGGAGCCGAGTATTAGATGGCTCATATAACCGTGAGCGTTTAGGTAACTAATTTATCCACATCTTTCTTTTTTGATTTCGGGTTGAGTATTTATTTTCCAACCCGATATATAACCTCGGATTCTTATTTATGAAAGGCATTATTTTAGCGGGTGGTTCAGGTACGCGTCTTTACCCTATTACGCGTGGTGTATCTAAACAGTTACTGCCTATTTACGACAAGCCAATGATTTTTTACCCGTTATCTACATTAATGTTAGCGGGCATTAAAGATATTCTGATTATTACTACTCCAGAAGATAACCAAAGTTTTCAACGTCTATTAGGTGATGGTAGCGACTTTGGTATTAATCTTGAGTATGCGATTCAACCTTCTCCGGATGGTTTAGCACAGGCATTTATTATTGGTGAAGAGTTTATTGGTGATGACAGTGTTTGTTTAGTACTTGGCGATAATATTTTTTATGGTCAATCATTTGGACAACAGCTGAATCATGCTAAAGAGTTAACATCACAAGGTGTTGCTACTGTTTTTGGTTATCAAGTACATGATCCAGAAAGATTTGGTGTGGTTGAATTTGATAACAATATGAAAGCTATTTCTATTGAAGAAAAACCGCAACAACCGAAGTCAAATTATGCAGTAACAGGGTTATATTTCTATGACAATCGTGTTGTTGAAATGGCAAAACAAGTTAAACCGTCACACCGTGGTGAGCTTGAAATTACCACGCTTAATGAAATGTACTTAAATGATGGTTCATTGAATGTCGAGCTATTAGGTCGTGGTTTTGCATGGCTTGATACGGGGACTCATGAGAGCTTGCAACAGGCAGCATCATTTGTTGAAACCGTACAAAATATTCAAGGCTTAAAAGTTGCTTGCTTAGAAGAAATTTCATGGCGTAATGATTGGTTAACGACAGAACAAGTACAATTGTTGGCTGAACCGATGATGAAAAATGAATACGGTCAGTATTTAATGCGCATTGTTTCTGAAAATAAATAATAAGTGAATAAACATTGTGAAAGTATTAATTACAGGTAGCAGTGGTCAAGTAGGTAGCTGTTTAGTAAAACAGCTACAATCTTGTCCTGAGATTGAATTTTTAGCGGTTGATAGAAATGAACTTGATATTACTTCTGAACAAGAAGTAATAAATACCGTTAATGATTTTATGCCAAATATTATTATTAACGCGGCAGCCCATACAGCAGTAGATAAAGCAGAAGATGAAGTTAAATTATCTTATGCTATAAATCGAGATGGCCCTTTATATTTAGCCCAAGCCGCCGAGCGAGTTAGCGCTGTAATATTACATATATCGACAGATTATGTTTTTGCGGGTGATAAAGAGGGCTTATACAGCGAATTTGATACTGTTAACCCGCAAGGTGTGTATGGTGAAAGTAAATTAGCGGGTGAAAAAGCCGTTATCAATGCTTGCTCTCGCCACATTATTTTACGAACTGCTTGGGTTTTTGGTGAAGACGGTAATAACTTTGTAAAAACCATGCTTCGTTTAGCACAGCAAAGAGATTCATTAGGCATTGTTGCTGACCAGTTTGGTGGGCCAACTTATGCGGGGGATATTGCCGCGGCATTAATTAAAATAGCCAAAGCTATCACTAATTTAAAAAATGAATTTAATAATGATAATTATGGTATTTATCATTTCTCTGGTATGCCACATGTAAATTGGTGCGAATTCGCTCAAGTTATCTTTGATAAAGCAATGGAACAAAAGGTTTTAGTAAAATCTCCTGACGTAAAGAGGATTAAAACTGAACAATATCCTACGCCTGCGAAACGTCCAGCCAATTCAAAATTGAATACAAAAAAAATAACAACAGTATTTAATATTCCAGCAAGTGATTGGCAATCAGCATTAAATCATCTAAGTGATTATGCTTAATACTGAATTAGAGAAAAATAATGAACGTTATAGACACAGAAATTCCTGATGTGAAAATTATTGAACCAACAGTATTTGGTGATGAACGTGGTTTCTTTATGGAAACTTGGAATCATAATAAATTTGAAGAATTAGTTACTGGTAAGCCTACTCAATTTGTACAAGATAATCATTCCAAATCCAAAAAAGGTATTCTTCGTGGTCTACATTACCAAACTGAAAATACGCAAGGTAAATTAGTACGTGTAGTGTCTGGTGAAGTATTCGATGTTGCTGTAGATATTCGAAAGGATTCTCCAACATTTGGTAAATGGGTCGGTGTTTATCTTTCTGCTGAAAATAAACGTCAGTTATGGGTACCTGAAGGTTTTGCTCATGGTTTCTATGTGACCAGTGATGAAGCTGAGTTTGTTTATAAATGTACAGATTATTATAACCCAAAAGCAGAAAACTCTATTTTATGGAGCGATTCAGATATTGGAATTGAATGGCCATTAATTGATATGCCAGTATTATCTGATAAAGATGTAAAGGGTGCTAAATTCAAAAAAATAAAAGGATTGTAATAGTAATAACATCTTTACTCATTAAAAATTAACTTTTAGAAGTGTTTTATTCCCTTTATTCCTATATTTGTTAAATAAATCCTTGCAAAATAATCTTTCTACATGAACTTATTGGTATAGTTATGGATGTATATATTTCAGTTGTTTCTCATGGACACGATAAAATAATAAATAAATTGGGTTGCCTTAAGTCATTATCTGATGATTTTAATATTATAATAAAAAGTAATAAGCAAGGTGATGACTTCAAAGAATTAAATTTATGTAATAATGTTCATTGGATTGATAGTGATTACGGGCTTGGGTTTGGTCATAATAATAACTATGTTTTTTCATATTGTATCAATAACTTAAATATGAAAGACGATGATTTGTTTATTGTATTTAATCCAGATGTCTTAATGGATAGTAATTTTATTTATGAATTAGTGTCTTTAATGAAAACAAATAAAACACATATGAGCTGTATTAATCTTTTTAGGGATAAAGATCATACTATTTATGATTGTTCATTAAGAGATTTCCCAAAACTCCATCAATTTATAAGATCTTTTTTAGGGTTTGGTAATACAGCGATTATAGACAAGAGTACTATTAGTGATACAACGACTGTTGACTGGGCTGCTGGTTCGTTTTTAGCATTTCTAGTGCAAAGGTATAAAAGTCTAGAAGGCTTTGATGAGAGATATTTTATGTATTGTGAAGACATAGATATTTGCTATCGAAGTAATAAACAAGGATACCCTGTCGTCTATTACCCTCAAATAAAAGCATTACACTATGCAAAGCATGAAAATAGAAAGTTCTTTTCTAAACATTTATATTGGCATATAAGTAGTGTGTTTAGATTTTTACTTACTAAAAAAGGTTTAACTACTTCCTCCTCTAGTTTGATAGATAGATAATGAATAACAAAATAAAAAAAGCAGTTATCCCCGTAGCTGGTCTTGGCACGCGTATGTTACCTGCAACAAAAGCTATTCCAAAAGAAATGCTACCAATCGTTGATAAACCTTTAATTCAATATATCGTTAATGAGTGTGTGAATGCGGGTATTAAAGAAATTGTGTTGGTGACCCATTCTTCTAAAAACGCCATTGAAAATCACTTTGATACCTCGTTTGAATTAGAAGCAACCTTAGAAGCGCGTGTTAAACGTCAGTTGTTAGATGAAGTGAAAGCGATTTGTCCGAAAGACGTGACGATTATGCATGTGCGTCAAGGCCAAGCGAAAGGGTTAGGTCATGCAGTGTTGTGTGCGAAACCACTCGTTGGTGATGAGCCGTTTGTAGTTGTGTTACCCGACGTGATTCTAGATGAATACACCGCAGATCAACGTACAGAAAACCTAGCTGCAATGATTGCACGTTTTGAGCAAACAGGGGCTAGCCAAATTATGGTTGAGCCGGTGCCAATGAGTGATGTATCTAAGTATGGTGTAGTTGATTGCAACGGTACTGAGCTTAAAGCAGGTGAGTCTTGCCCAATGATACGTATGGTTGAAAAGCCTGCGGTTGAGGATGCACCATCAAACCTTGCAGTGGTCGGTCGTTATGTTTTATCTCATAACATTTGGGATAAGCTAGCGATGACACCACCAGGAGCGGGTGATGAGATCCAACTGACTGATGCAATTGATATGCTAATGCAAGATGAAACTGTAGAAGCATTTCATATGAGTGGTCAATCTCATGACTGTGGTGACAAGTTAGGTTATGCTAAAGCTTTTGTTGTCTATGCAATGCGCGATAAGGTATTAGGTGAAGCTTTCTCTACTTATATTAAATCATTGAATGAAGCATCGTTTGCTGATTCTTAGATTTAATGCCATTTGCCGATAAAGCTAACGCCTGAGTTTATATTTTCTTAAATAAAAGTCAGTATTGAACCGTTTACAGAAATGGGGAGATTCTGGCTTTTTGTGTTTTAATGGTTTATAAAACTATTTACGTTTATCAAGCGCTATCTGGCATCATAAGCCTACTGAAATAGTAGGCTGTAAATGGTTTTTTCTTTATTACTATTTATTGAGATAGTAGTTGAAAACTATCTTTGTGATAGCATGTTGCGAAGGTCTGATAGCCGTATTGTTGATTCTCGTCATACTCTTTAACCATCGCTTGAATTTCACCAGCTGTTCTTAATTCAGGCGCTGCATCACTACTTTCATAGTTCCATTTTATAACAATATCAGTTTCTGGTGACATATTGAGAACTTCATTCCATGTGTACTCAATAAATTTTATTTCGTTTTGTTTTTTGTTATTTAGCATTGATAGTAAATATTTAATAGGTTTCATAAATGTTGTCTTTTGTTATCAAGCAATAAAGTAAGGTATCAATACATCAACCAGCTAATATAATGAAAACTTATATTTTAGCAGCATATATTCGTCAATGTAAATCATCATATTTTTAGATGTTGATCAAAATAATTATCCTTACGAATAATAATTAAAGATTTTTTTGGCATATTTTGAACTTCATAAGTTCTTGGTTGCATATTAATACTTGTAGGGGGTGGGAATGAGGCTTCGAGGAGCTTGGTTATGCCAAAATAAGGTATGAGTGACAAAGTATTAGGCAAGAGTTAATAACAAGGACTCTACAGCACACGGACAGTAGATTTCCTATCTTGCTCGTAACCTCGCAGTAGGGAATGACGAGGTTTAGCTTTTCCTAGTTCCTAAAATCTAGCCCTCGCTAACTAACTCCTCGTTCCCTTTTTGACTCATAAGATAATCATTAAAGCAGTAAGTATAAAAATAATTTATATTAAATCTTTATTTTTGCTGAAATATGTTCTAGGTGTATGTTTTCCATCTTAAGCATGCTCTATGTGAATTATTTTTATGGATTGCAATTGATATTCTACATATACTCAATAAACAGAGCAGGGGGCTGCTCAGAATATTTATATATTTAAGAGTGAAGTAGTATGCAACTGTTTAAAAAATTTAAGGCGTGGATAAGCAAACTTGATGCGTATGATAAGCAAGCAAAGCAGATACGTTGTGAAGATCGCCGTGGTGAATATGATTACAGTACCGAGTCTATAAAAACAAAAAAATAGCCGCTATTCCACAATATCTAATCATTGATAATGGAATAATAGTAACGGTACTACTCGAATATATAATTAGAATTAAGCTGCAATACATATCTTAATTGAATGGTTGCGGCTTTTTTATCGTTGTTATTTTAATAGCGTTACTAAATATATTCTGTATTGTATGTTTAACTATTATATATAATATTGTTATTATTTGCGTTGCTGATAATATTTGTATTTTTAATATATTCATGTTGATTGTGTGTTGCTATCTCTTGTATGAATAAAATTGTTGTAATAGATTGAATAATAAGGTTTTAATTTTATTTTGAATTGTATTTATTATTTATTATGATTAATTTATCTTAAATGTTCTGCTTTCTTTTATTTTGAGCGTTTATTCCTTTAGCAATTAATTGCTGTGTAATATTGTGGGTGTAGTTTCCGTTAGTAAGTTAATTACAAGGTTATCATTTAAATGAATATCTTTGCTTTAATTGATAACGAACTATTCTTTAAATTACAGGTACGTATTTAATTATGGAATATTCATATATCTTTGTTTTTGTGCTGTCATTTGTAAGCTTATTCATTATGCGTAAGGTTGCAAAAAAAGTTGGCTTAGTCGATAAGCCCAATGCACGTAAACACCATCAGGGCGTTATACCTTTAGTAGGGGGGATTGCCGTCTTTATTGCTTTTGCTATTGCCGCGTTATTGTTTTTACCTGTTAACGTCACTCTTTTACTTTATCTCGGCTGTGGTTTAATTTTATTGGCGGTAGGGGTGATTGATGATTACCTTGATATTAGCTTTAAGATACGGTTGGTGGTACAGGCAGGGATCGCATTGGCTATCATCAGTGTCGGCGGTCATTCATTAGATAATCTTGGTTACTTAATGGGCAGTGAAACCTTACAGTTATCGCCATTCATTGGTGGCATTGTCACTGTAGTTGCGTTTATTGGGGCAATCAACGCCTTTAATATGGTTGATGGTATTGATGGATTACTGGGGGGATTAGCTTCAGTAACGTTCACAGCAATGGGTTATGTATTTTATACTAATGGCAATCCAGATTTAGCTCTGTTTTGTGGTTTATTAGTCGCAGCAATGCTGCCGTATATTATGCTTAATCTAGGATTACCTTTTGGACGTCGGTTTAAAGTCTTTATGGGTGATGCGGGCAGTGTATTTATTGGCTTTACCGTGGTGTGGTTACTCGTTCGTGGTACTCAAGAAGCGGATGTCGTTGCATTTCAACCGGTGACAGCATTGTGGCTGATTGCTATTCCATTAATGGATATGGCGACGATTATGATTCGCCGCGTACGCAAAGGCCAATCACCGTTCAAGCCCGATCGCGAGCACTTACACCATATTTGTCAACGAATTGGTTTATCTTCACGAATGACGTTAGTGGTTATTTGTGTCTTGGCTATCTGTTGCGCAGCGATTGGTATTTGGTGTGAAAGACTTGGGGTGAAAGAATCAACCATGTTTATCGCTTTCTTAGTGATGTTTGGTGGTTACTTTATGATGATTAACCATATTTGGCGTATTACTGCCGCCGTTAAACGTTTGTTCGGTATACCAACAGTACACGAAGCGTAATTATTTGCCAAAGTAGAGTAATAATAAAACGTATCAAGAAAAAAGCATCGCTAACCGTGAATGCTTTATCTTGATACTGCTGTTGATCTTGCTGCTTTTCCTTGTTTACCTATTTCTCTCACCCCTTATTTTTCTCCCTGCACCCATGCTAAAATCCCTTGCACATGATAATCAATGATCTTTTGACGGCCTTGGGGTTGCATTAAAATCAAGCAACATTCGATTTCATTATCCATAAAAAAGTTTTCGGTTAATACTGCTGCCATTTTGGTTTTACGAAGTATATAAAAGTTGCATTCTTTATCGCTGTCGCCATCACTATAATCACTGCGCAGAGGTTTATTAGGAAATTCGTGCCTAAAAGCGCGAGTGAGATGATCAGCAATAATGTCACTGTGAGTTTGACCACGACTAGTATAAATTTCAAAGCCGCTACCACCGCCAGCATTGGCATGCACTGAAATTAATACACAGCGATGATTTGGATATTGAAACGCTAAATGATTAGCGCGATTGACGCGGGTTTGAAGGCTTATATCTTCTCGTTCAGGTACGATAATTTTATTTTCAATCCCATGTAGAGTTAATACTTGGCTGATTCCTTGGGTAATTGCACGATTAAATTCCCCTTCAAATAATTGGCTACCATTGGACCATATTGGTGAGCGCTTGCCGGGTGTTTGGTAGATATTATTAATAATACCGCCATGGCCTGGATCTAATAAAATTAATGGCTTCATAGCGTCACCTTTGGAATGCCGTATTTAGCGATAACATGGCTCCATAAGTAACCGTAAGACTTATGTGAATTACCGGGGTAATCGTTAGTGATATAACAATCTTTGGGTTTTATTTTATGGCGGTTAGCAAGGTAATCATCACTTAAATCATGATCGATACACACGATATCACGCTTATCGCTGACATTGATCCACTGCTCGGTAACACAATCAGGAGTTGCTAACGCTTTAACACTTGGTTGTTGGGTTATCTTTGGTAAAAAACCTTTAACGCTAGTAAGGCCAAGAGGAGATCCAAACGTAAACCAAGTACTAATTTGTGGCGGTGTGGTTTGGCGACTAAGTTGATGCAGGACATTATAAGCGATCACTGTTCCCATTGAGTGACTGAGTAAAATAATTGGTCGATGCTGATATTGATTAAGGAGTTTTACTAATGGCTGTTCGACGGCATGTTGATAGTTTGCATCATGAAAATAGTGGTGAATATCGGGCAGTAGTGATTTTAACAATGGCTTCGCAACAAAAGAGAACACGCTTAATTTATCCTCTATCCATTCTGCGATTTTAGTTCCCCAACGAGGCGTGCTGGTGGAGAGTAATAGCTGCTGATGATGTTGAGGCGGTAATTGTTTAACGGAGTAAATATGTCGAATAGCGGTTTTTGTTGCTGCTGACAGGACTAATGGTTGTTGATAAAAATGATCAGCATAATAGGCCATCTTAAAATCAATTTGCGGATGTAATTGTGACTGGTTGTAGCATTGTAAGCCGTGTTTCAGTGCTTGCTGCCACAGGGCACTCAAGGTGGTGGTTGGCAGTTTATTGCCTCTGCCATGAATCGCAATAATGATCGGATACATAATGGGTAAGCTCTCTTGATAGATTATTAGAGTGCTATTAAATTTACTATGTGTGCAGTTGTATATTTAAAGGTGTTTTTTTGTGATCCATTAATAATTACTTAGTGGCCGTTACATTACATTAAGCGCGTAAAAGCGAATGTTTTCCCGTTCTACCTGTTAATATTTCTAACAATATTAGTGGGCTGTCATTATAGGTGGCTTATTAATTCTTGGCAGAGGAGGTAGCAGTGAATATTGTTCATCACGGTGCAAAAACAGGAGTAACAGGATCATGTCATGAGCTTATCGTCGGTAAAAATAGCTTATTAATTGATTGTGGTTTATTTCAGGGAAAAGAAACGCGTGAGACGTTAGATATTGAGTTTGATATTAACAATATTGCTGCATTATTACTGACTCACAGCCATATCGACCACATCGGGCGGTTGCCGTGGCTACTTGCTGCGGGTTTTGCAGGGCCTATTTATGCCACTGAAGCAACTGCCGCATTGGTACCGTTAATGTTGGAAGATGGGCTTAAAATTCAGTTAGGATTAAATAGTAAACAATGTCAAAAAGCGTTGGCTTTAATTTATCAGCGAATTCGTCCTGTGCCCTATGATTGTTGGGCTCAAATAGTATTGCCAACGGGGGAGTTAATTAAAATTCGCTTTCGACCCGCAGGGCATATTCTGGGGTCAGCTTATATTGAAATTCAATTGCCAACGAATGAAATTGTGGTTTTTAGTGGTGATCTTGGGCCTAAAGATACGCCATTATTAACGGATCCCATAGCCCCGACAATTGCTCATACCTTGGTTATCGAGAGTACTTACGGCGATAAACCACAGCATCAATTTAAGCAGCGACAGCAAGTATTAAAGCAAATTATTGAGCGTTCTTTACAAGATGGTGGCGCAATTATTCTTCCGGCCTTTAGCGTTGGTCGAACCCAAGAATTACTGTTTGATCTTGAAAATATTATCTCCGAAGCTGATGTTGATCCTAATGAATCGAGCAAGCGGATTTGGCAAAGTTTACCGGTGATACTTGATTCGCCATTGGCACAAAAGGTGACTGAGCAATATCGTTATTTTCATGAGCTATGGGCAAAAGAAGCTAAGCAACGGCGTTATATGGGACGTCATCCATTAGCATTTGATCAATGTATTACTATTGATAATCATGCTGATCATATTGAATTGGTTAATCGACTTCAACACACTGGTGAACCTGCAATTATTGTTGCAGCCAGTGGTATGTGCTCCGGTGGGCGAGTGGTTAATTATTTAAAAGCGTTATTAGCCGATAAACGCACTGATGTGATTTTTGCTGGTTATCAAGCGCAAGGTACAACTGGACGGGCATTAGTTGATGGGGAAAAAGTGATTAAAATTGATGATCAAGTCATTGATGTCGCAGCGCAGATCCATCAATTATCAGGTTATTCAGCCCATGCAGCACAGCAAGATTTAGTCAGTTTTGTGGCTGATATAGAGCAAGGGCCAAAGGTAATTAAAGTCGTGCATGGTGATCTTGAAGCGCAAACAGCATTGGCGAAAGAGTTACGAAAGGTAAAGCCAGAAGCTGAGATTATAGTCGCGGCGAGTGAGTAAGGGCGAGTCTCGAGGTGGGAGGTTACGAGTAGCGAGGGGGAGAAAAAGATAGGGAAGAATAGGGGAATTGCGAGTCTCGAAACTAAATCTCTCGAAACTCGCCATCTTTAACTCAGATCTTCCTCGTTCCTGCTTTTTCCTCGCTCCTCGATAGCTTATGACTTCAGCTCTTTGCCGCGCACTAATTTCCTTACCCACATCCGTCCGGGGTGGAGGGCATCAAGTACAGTGTGTGGCAGTGGCAGTGGATCGCCACAAATTTGTGAAGCCAGTAATTCGCCTAATAGTGGCGCTGAACTTAATCCGCGTGAGCCTAAACCGACAATCGCAAATAAGTTTTTATAGACAGGCACATTTTGAGCATAAAGCTGGTTATCTTTTAGATCCTGATACTGCTTAATTAACTCATCATAGCGACAGACATTACCGACAAAGGGTAAATGATCACGGCTAGCACAACGGACACCGACACGAGCACGTTGCTGGGGATCAAACTCGTCAACATCAATCGCATCTATCCATGAGGCAGTGGCTGGGACGCTATCAAGTAAACGTTGTTTATTTTGCTGTTGATCCGCCTCATTGTAATCAAGATCGCAATTACGACGAGCATAGCTGGCGCCTACACAATGGCTTTCAGTATGAATGTTGGCAGGGGTTAGATAACCGTCATAACATAACACTGTTTCAAGTTCTGCTAATGTATCATTGGTTGGTACATGGCTTACTTGACCCCGTACGGAAGAGGTTGGGATCGGTGCTGTTTGTGGATAATGATTAAAGCGATGACCACTGGCAACGACAACGGTAGTGTGATTTACCGCTGTGCCGTCAGCGAAGGTTAATTGCCATTGGTCGCTGTTATCATTCGATTTAATTTGTTCAAGTTCAGTGACGTCACTATTGAGGTGTAAGCTGAGCTTGCCTGTGTTAACGGCTGATTCTATTAATGCTTGAGTTAACTGTTGTGGGCATAGCCAACCACCAAGTGGGTAGTTAATACTGCGACAATCGGTTTCAACACCTGTTATTGCACGCGTTTGTTCGATATCTAACGCGCGAACTAGTTCTTCAGGAAAACCACCACTTAGTATGCAATCTAGCTTCTTAGTCTGACGACCGAGCTTTTTATCATTGGTTGCAAGTGCGAGTTGTTTTTCGGCTTCGGTAAGGTTTTTACCATTTTCATCCCATGCTAATTGGGTAACGCCACACCAATCATGATCGAACTGGCATTGTTGTGCAGCTTGTTCGACAAATTGGCGTGCATAAATAAAGCCAGGGCCGAAAAAGCGTGATAGTGGATCATGTTTACCATTAAGCAGTGGATATACCGCTCCTTGACGATTACCTGATGCTCCTTGTGCTAATTCGCTATCAGCACAATATAAGCTTACCGATTGACCACGACGGATCAGCGCAAGTGCGGTAGTGGCCGAAGCGACACCGCCGCCAATAATTGCAATATCGCTTTTCTGTGTTTGCTGTGGGCTACGCGCAAACCATGGTTTAAAATTAGCTTGCGGGTGGCGATTGGTTATTGTGCCTACGGTCATATGACGTTTGACACCAAACCCTTTGGCTTTTTTGATATCAAAGCCTGCATCACTTAAGCCTCGGCGTACAAACCCAGCGGCAGTAAATGTGGTAATACTACACTCGGGTCGTGCCATATTAGCCATGCCATTAAATAGGTCCTGACTCCACATTTCGGGATTTTTTTTAGGTGCAAAGCCATCTAAAAACCATGCGTCAACAATACCGTTATTGCCAACCCAGACCTGAGGCATACATTCGTGAATATCGCCAAACCATAGATCAAGAGTGATCATGCCATCTTCAAGCACAATACGGTGACAATCAGCAACAGCAGGAGGATAATGCGCGTGCAGCTTTTCTGTGAGTTCAGCCAGTTCTGGCCAAGCGAGATGGGCTTTGATGAGATCTTGTTTGGTCAGCGGATATTTTTCAAAGCTAATATAGTGTAATTCTTTGGTCGCTGCATACGGGTGTTGCTCGCGGAAAGCTTTAAACGTTTGCCATAGTGTTAGAAAGTTAAGTCCGGTACCAAAACCGGTTTCAGCAACGACAAATCGACGTCGATTAAAGTCATGCCAGCGTTCAGGCAGACCATTTTGTTTGATGAACACATAATGTGTTTCTTCCAGTCCATTGTCATTTGAGAAGTAAATATCATTAAAGTCATGGGATAATGGGCAGCCGACGTTGTTCCAATCAAGGACGGCATTTTCAATCCGTGGAGTAGACTTTACGGGAGTTGGACGAGACAAAACGAACCTCTTGCTTAGCTGCTGAGCATTTTGCCACCACTTTATGCATGATAATGCAGCAATTGTGAGCTTTAAATGCGATTGTATGGTGATTTTTACTCGATTGTACCTGAAATACAGGAAAGCTGACCACTTTTCAGGAACAAAGCCGTTATAGTTCTCGTACTAAATAATTGTTAACTTTTTTGTTTTTTTCTTAATAAAAGGGTTAGATTAAGCACTAATGTCGGCCCAAACATCTTTAATATCGCGTGTTTTCGTTCGCTATAGCAAACGAAGAGTGGATGTGAGCGCAGATTTTAAAGCCGTTTGGGACGTATTCTAGCCATTGAAATTGAGCCTTGGTTGTTCTATAAAATGGGTAGGTATTTCCATTAATATCAGTAGGAATTCATCATGAAACGAGCCGTAATTACAGGCATGGGTATTGTATCTAGTATCGGTAACAACGTTGCTGAAGTATTAGAATCCCTAAAAACAGGTAAATCAGGTATCAATTACTCTGAGCAATTCGCAGAAATGAAATTGCGTTCAAATGTTTGGGGTGATCTAAAAATCAATCCTTCTGAGCATATTGATCGTAAGAAAATGCGTTTCATGGGTGATGCTGCTGCGTTTGCTTACCTATCAATGGAGCAAGCGGTTGCCGATTCTGGTCTAGCAGAAGACCAAGTATCAAATGAGCGTACTGGTTTAGTTGCTGGTTCTGGTGGTGCGTCATCATATAACCAATATCATGCAGTCGATACATTGCGTGAAAAAGGCGTTAAGCGTGTTGGTCCTTACATGGTACCGCGTACTATGTCTTCAACAGTTTCTGCATGTTTAGCGACACCATTTAAAATTCGCGGTGTTAACTACACCATGAGTTCTGCATGTGCGACTTCAGCACACTGTATCGGTCACGCAGTTGAACTTATTCAACTAGGCAAGCAAGATGTTGTTTTTGCTGGTGGCGGTGAAGAGCTTGATTGGTCACTAACCATGATGTTTGATGCTATGGGTGCATTGTCTACTAAGTACAATGATGATCCATCAAAAGCATCACGTACATATGATGCTAACCGTGACGGTTTCGTTATCTCTGGTGGCGGCGGCATGGTTGTGGTTGAAGAACTTGAGCATGCATTAGCACGTGGCGCAAAAATTTACGGTGAGATCGTAGGTTATGGCGCAACATCTGACGGCTACGACATGGTAGCACCATCAGGTGAAGGCGCAGTGCGTTGTATGAAGATGGCAATGAAAGATCTTGATGGTCCAGTTGACTACATCAACACCCACGGCACATCGACTCCTGTAGGTGACGTGAAAGAGCTTGGTGCTATTCAAGAACTATTCAGCGAAAACTGCCCAGCAATTTCTGCAACTAAAGCGATGACAGGTCACGCTCTAGGTGCCGCTGGTGTTCACGAAGCTATCTACTCAACATTAATGCTAGAGCACGGTTTTGTTGCGCCAAGTATCAACATTGATAACCTTGATGAAGCAGCTAAAGGCCTTGATATCGTGACTGAGAAGCGTGATGTTGAACTTAAGACTGTTATGTCTAACAGCTTTGGTTTCGGTGGCACTAACGCAACGCTAGTGATTAAGAAATACGAAGCGTAATTGAGGAAGAGCAGGGGCGAGGTTTCGAGTAACGAGATTTCGCGCCTGAAAGTCCACTGCGTAATAGAAAGCGATAGGTGAGAGCCTATCGCTTTTTTTGTGGTTATTTGTAAGCTTCCGCCGCCATTCCCTACAGCGAGGGACGAGCGAGATAGGGAATCTACTCCTACGTGTTGTAGAGTCATTGATTTCACTGTGTCTTTAGGGCTCAGCATGTGGTGAGTAGATCACGGATAGCTCGTACCTCACTTCCGAGATGACGGGTATTGGGCTTAGGAGTACCAAGTCTCGACACTAATAATCTCGCCACTCACCATTCCCTATATCCCCTAAGAAAAAAACGTACCGTAAATGACAGAAGTGATGGCAGCAATACCACAGATAGCTGTGAAGATTCGTGCTATTGGTGATGTTTTGTATTTCGCCATTGCTGGTACAAATTGCATTGCGAATACTGGTAATAAGAATAAAATTGCAGCAATCATTGGTGAGCCGATACTTTCAATCATGTCGAGAATACTTGGGTTAATAATAGCGACAACCCAAGTGACGATAACGATGAAAGCCAGTGAAAATTTTTCTATGGTTTTAACGGGCATTTTAGAGCGAGATTTTATTAAGCCAGTAAGCCCTTCATGAGCGCCTAAAAAGTGACCAAAGTAGCTTGACATGATCGCAGCTAAAGCAATTAGTGGCCCTAAGTATGAAATGATCGGTGAGGCTTTGATGTTAGCTAAGTAAGATAAGACTGAAATATTTTCTGATTTTGCCGTGCTTAATTGTTCTGGTGTCATCGATAATACTACCGAGAATACAAAGAACATCACAAACACCATTAGCATCATCGCGGCACCGCCAGTGATCATATCGGTTTTATTCATTGCCTCGTCACCATAGACACGACGCTGCTCTTTAGAAAATTGACTGATGATTGGACTGTGGTTAAACGAAAACACAATGATTGGAATAGCTAACCAAATAATGAGAGGCATTGATGACCAATCAGTATTGGTATGGATCATTGACATATTCCAGTCTGGAATTAGGTAGATGGAAAGTACTAATAGAATAATAACCAAGGGGTAAACTAGCACTGATGTTACTTTTAACATTAGTTCTTTACCAAAGATAACACTGGCGGTCATTAACCCAATCAGGATGCCTGATAGTAACCACCGTGGAATTGATTCCATCCCCAATTGGTGGATCATAAAGGAATCGACCGTATTGGTAATACCTACACCGTAAATTAAAACAATCGGGAAAATAGCAAAGAAATAAGCAACAGTGATTATGTTCGTTCCTGTTTTTCCAAAGTGCTCTGCAACAGCATCTGTGATATCTGCATCTTTTTTTGATGAAGAAAGGACAAAGCGTGCCAAACTTTTATGTGCAAACCATGTCATTGGAAAGGCAATCAATGCCAAAATAACCAATGGCCAAAAGCCACCTGCGCCAGCTGTTATGGGTAGAAAAAGAATACCAGCACCGACGGCGGTACCAAATAATGATAGCGCCCATGTGAAATCTTTATAGGCCCATCTGGTCTTTTTTGTATTGACTGCAATCGCTGTCTTTTGCATATAAAAATGTCCATCGAGTAAAAAGTGAGGTAGGCACACTAGCTCCAACAATCAGAGAAAAACAGGATATAGCTCTATTTGTGTAACTAAATATATTGATAAAGTGAATAAATAAGAGGTTTATCACATATGACTAGCATTAAATAGTTACTAGTAGGGGCGCTATTTTGTTATTTCCAACAACGAATACACGACTCAGTTATTCTCTATAGGGGATGACGAGGATAGTTTTACTTTCGAGATAACGAAGATAGCCTTGTTTTTGTGAATGGTGAGTTAAATCCTCCTTACTACTCTCTTGTATTGTTCTCCTATATAATATTTATCAGCACGATCCTTTATTTTTTATTCTCTCTACAGGACGTATATGAAAATTCTTATCGATGAAAACATGCCTTACGCGCAACAATTATTTAGCCAACTCGGTGAGGTAATTGCTAAGCCTGGACGAACATTGACTGCTGATGATTTAGTAGATATTGATGCTTTGATGATTCGCTCGGTAACAAAAGTGAATGCAGAATTACTGACGAAAGCGAATAAATTAAAATTTGTTGGTACTGCCACTGCGGGTCAAGATCATGTTGATCAACCATTGTTGAGTGAGCGCGGAATCACTTTTACCTCAGCTCCTGGATGTAATAAGGTCGGGGTTGCTGAGTATGTATTAAGTAGTTTAATGGTGTTAGGACAGCTTCACGATTTTTCTATCTTTGATCGTACTGTGGGGATCATTGGTGCTGGTAATGTGGGTACTTATTTAGCTAAATGCCTTGATGCGTTAGGGATCCGTTATTTGCTCAACGACCCCCTAAAACAAGCTGAAGGTGATACCCGTGAGTTTCATTCCCTTGAAACCTTATTGGCAGAATGTGATGTGATCAGCGCGCATACACCAATTACACGTACGGGTGATCACCCAACCCACCATTTAATTGATGCCGATTTTATCGCAGCAATGCAGCCTAATGCGATTTTAATTAATGCCGCTCGTGGTCCTGTGGTCGATAATCAAGCGTTAAAACAGGCACTACAAGCCGCTGCTAATGGTTCAGGTAAAGCGTTAACTGCAGTATTAGACGTGTTTGAACAGGAGCCAGTGGTTGATCTAGCGTTATTGCCGTTGTTAGCTTTTGCGACGCCGCATATTGCAGGTTACGGCCTTGAAGGTAAAGCGCGCGGTACAACGATGGTATTTAACCGTTATTGCCAATTCTTGAATAATGATCAGCAAGTACAGGCAAGTGATTTATTACCCATCGCGCCGATTCCATTAGTACAATTAAGCCAGCAATGGGATGAAGCGAGCTTATTTAGTCTGACGCAGTTGATTTATGATGTTCGTAAGGATGATGCTATTTTCCGCCGTAAAATGTTAGCCGCTGGTGACGATAACAGCAAAATGGCGACTGCTTTTGATCTAATGCGTAAAAATTACTGGGATCGACGTGAATATAGTGCGATTACAGTAGCGGCGAAGGCCGAGTTTGCGGTAGAGTCGCTGGCTAAATTAGGTTTTACAGTAGTAGAGGTTACACAATGACTCAGGAATATGATATCGCAATACTCGGCGCAACAGGCGCAGTGGGCGAAGCCATGGTTGAAGTACTAGAAGCTCGCAATTTTCCTGTTCGCAATCTTTACTTGTTAGCAAGTGATCGTAGCGCAGGAAAAGCGTTACGTTTTAAAGGTAAATCAACGCGCGTTCGTGATGTTGAAGATTTCGATTGGAGCCAAGTGCAAATTGCTTTGTTCTCTGCTGGTGCTGAAGCATCACGCCATTGGGCGCCAATTGCTACCGAGCAGGGTGTGGTGGTTATCGATAATACTTCTGAATTCCGTTACGAATATGATGTGCCGTTGGTTATTCCTGAAGTGAACCCAGAAGCGATTGCGGATTACCGTAACCGTAACATTATCGCCAATCCTAACTGTTCAACGATTCAAATGTTAGTTGCACTTAAGCCGATTCAAGATGCCTACGGTATTGATCGCATTAATGTGGCAACTTACCAGTCAGTATCAGGTTCAGGCCGTAAAGGTATTGATGAGTTAGCTGGACAGACAGCAAAACTGCTTAATGGTCTACCGATTGAGAAAAAAGCTTACGATAAGCAGATTGCATTTAACTGTATTCCGCAGATTGATGAGTTTATGGATAACGGCTACACCAAAGAAGAAATGAAAATGGTGTGGGAAACACAGAAGATTTTGGGCGATTCAACGATTCGTGTGAATCCAACCTGTGTTCGTGTGTCATCATTCTTTGGTCATGGCGAAGCGGTGCATGTTGAAACGCATCAACCGATTGTATTAGAAGATGTGATCAACTTGCTTGAAAACACTGATGGTCTTGAAGTGTTCCCTGGTAATGAATATCCAACTCAAGTTACTGATGCAGTGGGTAAAGATCATGTAATGATTGGTCGTATCCGTGAGGATATTAGTCATCCATGTGGGCTTAACATGTGGATTGTTGCTGATAACGTTCGTAAAGGTGCAGCAACTAACAGTATTCAAATTGCGGAAAAATTGATTGCAGATTATTTGTAATAAACCTTATTTAAAGTAAGGATTAGATCGCGCTATTAGTGTCTAGTGGCACAATAGTACGAGTAAACTTGCTAACAAAATAATAAAGCGATGGGTGAAAGCCTGTCGCTTTTTTATTTCGTTAGCGACTAGCTTTTCTTTTGCTGATAACTTGACATAATATGCTGCTTATTGTGATTGAATATAACCACTCAAGCTTTGCTTATATTAGTCGTTATAACAAAGAAGCTATTATTTCGAAGTTGTTGCGATGCGACGATTTCGGGCAATTTTATCTCTGCCAAAGAGGAATGTAGGCAGTGTCTGACATCCCAAAAATACTAAAACGTATGGTACTTCCGGTGGCTTTCGTTACTATTTCTTCCTACTTACCGGTAGTGCATGCAAATACTATACGTATCGTCGGCCCAGCGAATGAAGACAGCTCGTACGTGACGCTTAATCGAGAGCCAGCCACGAGCCAGTTGAACGTACCTACAAAACAGTTTTCGACATCATCATTGATGGCACGCAGCTATGGCCCGACGTATGAAAGCGAAACGTTGTGGGCTATTGCGTCTCGTCATTTACCCAATAAAAATGTGTCTATTTTTAAAGTCATAGGTGCTATTTATAATCTCAACCATGATGCCTTTGAAAATAATAATATTCACTCACTATTGCCTGGAAGTTATTTAAAACTGCCGACAATGGATCAAATTGAGCAGCAACGTATTAGCGCTGTTAGTCGAAAATTAGCGGCTGATCAATTACGTGCTCCTTATGCGACTGAATTAGAAAAACGACGTTTGGCTGAGCAACAGGCAACAACGGCAGCTGCTCCGATCGAGGCAAAAAAGACCTCGCCACAGCCAGCAGTAACAGAATCATCACCAGCGACTAAAAATGCACCAGCGGCTGATGTCGCGCCTACAGCAACATCAAATACTGATGCTACAGCGAATATTGAGCCAGCAACGCCACCAACAGCAGTCGCGGCGGCAGTAAAAAAAGCGCTATCAGCAGAGGTTGTTACTGATGTGGTTGATGGCGATAACAATACAATTATTCCTGCGAAACCAGTACAGCCACAGGTTGATGTTACTCATGTAAAGATGAATGCATTGGTCGAAAGTAACCATGCTTTACGGTTACGGTTATCTGAGATGCAGCAAGATATGGCTGCATTGAAAAATCAAGTCACTGAAAGTGATAGCATTCGTCAACAAATGGTGTCGTTTTTAGAACAACAAAAGCAAGTTGCAGCTCCTGTTCCTGAAACATGGTTGGAACGTCTAACCAATAATCCGTGGGCATTAGCTGCGGCAGGTATTATTCCTGGTGGTTTAATTGCCGCATTATTAGCACTACTACTGTTCCGTCGTAAGAAAAATGATCCTGAACCACAATCGTTACCAGCTCCTGTGGCTGATGATGATAATAATAATGTCACTGTTACGCCGCCAATTGACTTGGTGGGTAGTGAACATGATGACGATCTTGATGATTTATTTGCAGACGATGATTTGTTTGCGGATATAGATCAGCTTAAATCGACAGATAAAAATCAAGACCCAAAGCTTAACTCTGCCGTTGAAGAAGATAAATCACCACAGAGTAATGAGCATAATGCGTTAGTGTCATTGTCTGATACTGATTTTGATGACAGCAGTTTTGATAATAGTCTTAGCACTATTTCGGTTACTCACGATGATGCTATCGGTCTTGAGGACATGGAGCGTGCGTTAGATGAGCTTGATACAAAAGCTGAGCCAAGTGCTGATGAAGCATTAGCGGCGTTGTGGGAAAAATCTCTTAGCGAAGAAGATAAAGCTAATTTTGACTTGTCTGAATATGATGAAGCGACTCCTTCAGCAACAGCAACAGCAACAGCAACAACAGAAAATGACAAAGATGCTGAAACACAGCTATCTGACCAAGCGCTATTAGATGAGATCCTACAACAAGCTCAAGCATCAACCTCAGACACTTCTGATCAGGAAAAGGGTACTGAGCCGACGTTAGAGGATAGCAATGTAAACTCTCAAGATGAACTTGATGAACTGTTTTCTCAGTTTAATCATGACTTACCTGAGATTACACCTGCGGCGACTCAAACAGATACGAATGATGATGAATCATTATTTGCTGAAGATAGTACTGAATTATTAGATGATTTAGTCGCAGATGATGCCGATAACGCATTGGGTAGCGAGATTGAATTAGCTGAAAATAGTACTGATTTATTAGATGAATTGCTTGCGGATGAAAATGATAATTTAGCAGCAACCTCTGATATTAAGCTGGACGAAAATAGTACTGCGTTATTGGATGAGCTAATACCTGATGATCAGGCACCGACAACCTTTAGTGTTGATGACCTGCCTGAGTTTGATGAGCAAGCAGCATTTGATCATTATGACGATGAAATGTCAGCTCTACCAGCAGCGGATGCGGTCCATGATAAGCCTTTAAGCCTTGATGATTTGCCTGAGTTTGATGAAAATTCAGCGTTGGATGATCCGCAAGCATCCCCCTTAGAACAGATGGATGAGCGTTCAGAAATTGATGAGCAAGTTGCAATCGACAATGTTACCCGTCAATTACAACAAGCGGCACAAGCAGCAGAGCAACGTCAGCCAGCGGCGGTTGATAATGCGAGTGCTAACGTTGAGCCTGATTACTCGCCGTTTGATACTGCACGTCATTTAGAATATGCGTTTGATAATATTGATGTCAGAGCTTTACCTGAGTTTGATGAAGATGAAGCTTTATTTGCATCATTTGAAGAGCAGCATGAGTTAGAGCAATACGCCATTGAACAAGGCCTTAAGCCGCAGCCATCATCTCCGGGCATTACCACGGTTGATCGTTCTCCAGAAGCTGAGCAAGATCGGGTTGATTCTGCGGGCTTAGATATGGATGCATTACTGTTTGATGATTCACAACCAACAACAGTAACGCCTCAGCGTGGCCTTAATAATGATGAACGAGAGCAGTTATTAGCCTCAACAGCCGATGATAGTTCTATTGCTGATAACGAAGATGTATTAGCAGAAGATGAAGCGGCAGTATGGCGAGGAGTTGTTGCAGAGCCTGAACTTGAGCAGGAAGATTGGTCTAAACAACCGGATCTTGCACAAGCGGATGTTAAAGCGGCAACGACGACATCATCGAATTACATTAGTATCGATGAGTTATTAGCCGATGATCCTAATTATCATCAAGAAGACCCTGATGAGAAGCCATTAAACCTTGATGTTGGTTTAAAGGAATTCCCTGATATGTTTGCTAATATTCGTCAATTTGATGTTGATAGTGCTGGTGAATATGCAGGTCAATTGGATTTGGCTAAAGCGTACCTTGAAATGAATGACATTGGCGGCGCAGTCGACTTACTACAGGATATCGTCTTAAAAGGTGAGGGTGAGACCCAAACTGAAGCAAAGGCTTTACTTGAGAAGTTTAAAGCGCAGAAATAGGGAAGTTTCTAGAGGCGGGGTTTCGAGTAGCGAGATTTCGTGTTTTGAGAGTTCACAGTATAAATAAGAAGCGATGGGTGAAAGCCTGTCGCTTTTTTTGTATCCAACCCCCGTTATTCCTTACAGTGAATGCCCGCGAGGGCGATAGGGAATCTACTATTCGCGCGTTGTGGAGTCACTGGCTTCTTTAAAGCTCAATCACGCGTTGAGTAGATCACGGATAGCTTCGTGCCTCAACTTCCGAGATGACGTCTATTAGGCTGTCTCGACACTAATAATCTCGAAACTCGCCCCTGCTTTTCCTCGCCCCTCGAAATCCCTCCTCTTCCCCTTTGTTGCGCCATCCCCTATACTTCTCCTCTGTTTTGAACAGGCGCTTCAATAACATCGCCTGTGTGTCTATGCTGAATTAAGTCGAAGTGAGATTATGCGAATAGCTTTAGGTATCGAGTACGATGGTGCTAAATATTGTGGTTGGCAACGTCAAGTAGATGTAGATAGTGTTCAAGAACGCTTAGAAAAAGCACTGTCACATATTGCGAATAAACCCATTGCTGTTTTTTGTGCCGGACGTACCGATACAGGGGTTCACGGTACAGGACAAGTGGTTCACTTCGATGTTGATATTGACCGTAAAATGGCAGCATGGACAATGGGTGTAAATGCTTATCTTCCTAAAGATATCGCTGTACGTTGGGCACATGAAGTCAGTGAAGATTTTCATGCACGTTTTTCAGCAACAGCGCGTCGTTACCGTTATGTGATTTACAATCATGCGGTGCGTCCGGCTATTTTTCAACACGGTGTTAGCCATTACCATGGTCATCTTGATGAGCAAAAAATGCATGAAGCTGCTCAACATTTAATTGGTGAGCACGACTATACTTCATTTCGTGCAACCCAATGTCAATCACGGAGCCCATGGCGTCGTCTTGAGCATTTAACGGTTACTCGTAAAGGTGACTTTGTTGTGATTGATATTAAGGCCAATGCATTTGTACACCATATGGTGCGTAATATTGCAGGTAGCCTGATTAAAGTTGGTAAAGGCGAAAAGCAACCAGATTGGATCAAGTGGGTACTTGAGCAAAAAGATCGTCGTATTGCTGGTCCAACAGCAAAATCTGCGGGCCTTTATTTAGTTGATGTTGATTATCCTGCGGAACATAATTTGCCTCGTTCGGTACTTGGTCCATTATTTTTGTAAGCTATTTATGTAGTACAGGTAAAAATTTACGATTAAATGATCGCGATTATGACTGTTTTTAACGTGTACTGGTGTTTTTGTTTAAAAATACCCTAATGACTGACAAAGGTAATACCAGTTTTTTATCTACAGATTAATAAGATTATGTTTTAATCTTAAATAATATTTAATGAATTTGTCTCTTCGGTCTATTGGCGGAAGAATAAAAAAGAAAGGTCATTCATGAGCTGGCTTGAAAAGATTCTAACAAAAAGTAACATCGTATCTTCGCGTAAGGTATCTATTCCTGAAGGTGTATGGACGAAATGTACGTCCTGTGATCAGGTACTGTATCACGCAGATCTCGAACGCAATCTTGAAGTTTGTCCTAAATGTGACCACCACATGCGTATGAAAGCACGTCGTCGTCTTGAAACATTTCTTGATGTTGGTACGCAAGTGGAAATTGCCGCTGAGCTAGAGCCACAAGACAAGCTTAAATTCCGCGACTCTAAGAAATATAAAGACCGTTTATACGCAGCTCAAAAAGCAACCGGTGAGAAAGATGCCTTGATTGCTATGAATGGTGAGCTGCTTGGTCTGCCTGTTGTTGCCTGCGCATTTGAATTCTCTTTTATGGGCGGTTCTATGGGGTCAGTTGTTGGCGCTAAATTTGTGCGTGCGGTTGACTCTGCGATTGAGAATAACTGCCCACTGATCTGTTTCTCAGCTAGTGGCGGTGCCCGTATGCAAGAAGCATTAATGTCACTAATGCAAATGGCGAAAACCAGTGCTGCTTTAGAGCGTTTATCTGCTAAAGGTTTGCCGTTCTTCTCTGTACTGACGGATCCAACTATGGGTGGTGTATCGGCATCACTTGCAATGCTTGGTGATATTAATATCGGTGAGCCAAAAGCACTTATCGGTTTTGCTGGTCAACGTGTTATTGAACAAACTGTGCGTGAGAAACTACCAGAAGGTTTCCAGCGTAGTGAGTTTTTACTTGAACACGGTGCGATTGACATGATTGTTGATCGTCGTGAAATGCGTCAACGTATTGCTGGTTTAATGGCAAAAATGACCAATCAAGCATCGCCATTGTTTGTTTCTGTTGATAGTAAGCCTGCAGCAGAGCCACAACCTGAAGCAGCAAAGCTAGACTAAAAACTTTATCTTTAATCGAGTGTTTTACCAACGGTAGTTACTACGATTAATGTTAATAAATGCCATTCTAATTGATTTAATTAGGATGGCATTTTTGTTTTCTAGACCGAATCACGAATTTATTGTGCTTGATGATTAAGTTATTGGTCATTCAGTGGTAAATTAATGATTCAGTTTGTTACTACAAGTGAATGATTTTTAATGTCAGGATTGACCTCTCCGCAAGCGACAGCCGCGCTTTCAACATGGCTGAAATATCTTGAACAACTCCATACTAGTGCCATTGATTTAGGACTCGATCGGGTTCGATTGGTGGCTGAACAAGCAGATCTGCTTAAACCTGCGCCATGTGTTATTACGGTAGCTGGTACTAATGGTAAAGGCTCGACCTGTGCCATGCTTGAAGCTATTTTATTGGCTGCTGGCTATAAAGTGGGGGTGTATAGCTCTCCTCATTTAGTACGTTATAACGAGCGAGTACGCATTAATAACCAAGAACTTGATGATAGTGAGCACTGTGGTGCTTTCGCAAGTGTGGAAGCTGCTCGTGGTGAAACCAGTTTAAGTTTATTTGAATTCGGCACCTTAGCTGCGCTGACATTGTTTAAGCAGCATCAGGTTGATGTGGTGGTATTAGAGGTCGGTTTAGGCGGACGTTTAGATGCGACGAATATTGTTGACCATGATGTATGTGTCATCACCAGTTTAGCGATTGATCATGTTGATTGGTTAGGCGATAACATCGATGTTATTGGCTATGAGAAGGCAGGGATTTTCCGTAGTGGTAAACCAGCCATTTGTGGTCAACCACACCCGCCAGCAACAGTACCAGCGCATGCCGATGATATCGGTGCAGAGCTTTATCAAGTTGGCTATCAGTTTGATTATCAAGTAGAGGTTGACTGCTGGCATTGGCAAGCGGGTGCCTTTGCGCTGAGTGATTTACCTTTGCCGAGCTTACCGTTACCGAATGCTGCAACAGCATTGATGGCATTGTCTGTTGCTGAGCTTGATATTAGTGATAAAGACATTGTTGAAGGTCTGCGTAATGCATGCTTACCGGGGCGAATGCAACGGGTGAGTGAGCAACCATTAATTATTATGGATGTGGCACATAATCCACATTCAGCTCAATATTTTGCGACTCAGCTAGCCAAAATAAAAGCCCAAGAAGGGAAAAACAAAGTCCATGCGGTGGTGGCGATGCTGCATGATAAAGATATCGCAGCAACCGTTGCTGCGATGCGTGATAGTGTTGATTGTTGGTATCCGGCTTCGCTACAAGGCCCGCGTGCTGCTGTTGCTGCAGAGATATTGCTGCATTTACCAACAGGTTGCAGTGGTTTTGATAGTCCGGAATTAGCTTTTGACCAAGCCTTAACACAAGCAAGTGCTGACGATGTGGTAATCGTGTTTGGCTCGTTTTACACTGTTGGCCAAATAACCACTCATTTAAAGCTGTAGAACGTTAAACAGAGCACATATTGTGCCGTTTTCGTTTTAGATATCAACAGGAGTCATTGTGGCTAGTCAATTTCAAAACCGACTAATTGGAACCATTATTTTAGTCGCGATAGGGGTGATTTTTCTACCCGATTTTTTCGATGGTAAGAAAGAACATTATAAGGAAGAGTTTGCGAGTATTCCGTTGCAGCCAAAGATGGGCGGACAAAGTGAAGCTAAAACAATTCCTGAACCTGAAAATGCTGACGTGGTGTTACCTAAAGAGCCAGTGACGGCGACGACAGATAGCCAAGCATCAACATCAACAGGTGATGAAACATACACTATTGAAGCTGATCATAGTGCAACGGCTGAGCCTGCTGTTAAACCCCAGCCTGTTGCTGCAAAACCTGTAGTTGCTCAACCGGTGGTAAAACCAAATGTACCAACGCCTGCGGTTAAAAAACCAGTGCCAGCAACAACAAGTTCAGCATGGGTAATTAAAATGGGGACTTTTGGTAATTTCGATAACGCTAATGCGTTAGTCGCAAAATTACGATTGAACGGTTATCAGGCACAATTAATTCCACGTAATGCTAAACCTGGTCAATACGTAAAGGTTGTTGTTGGGCCTGATGTATCAAAAGCTAAGCTAACGGGGCAAATTGCAGAATTGAAAAAAATTACTGGCTTAAACGGCAAATTGAACCGATTTGATGCAATAAATCCTTAGGTAAACGTTTGCGTTAGCATTTTTTCTGTTAGAATACCCATCAACAAAACGAGCAATAACAAAAATGATCTGGATTGATTATGTAATACTGGGCGTGATCTGCTTCTCAGCAATGGTAAGTTTGGTCCGTGGTTTTGTTAAAGAAGCACTGTCATTAGTGATTTGGTTTACAGCATTTTTTATTGCTAGTAACTTTTATACGGAATTGGCGGTTTATTTTACCAATTTCAATGACAAGATGTTACGTAACGGTAGTGCTATCGCAGTACTGTTTGTAGCGACGTTGATTGTTGGCGCAGTAGTAAACTACGTTATTGGTCAATTAGTGCAGAAGACCGGTTTGTCTGGTACAGATCGTGTTTTAGGAGTTGTTTTTGGTGCGGTTCGTGGCGTGCTTATTGTTGCTGCGGTATTGTTCTTTATTGATACCTTTACGGGTTTGTCGGACTCAGAATGGTGGAAGAAGTCTGAGTTGATACCTCAATTTGGTGCTGTAATAGAATGGTTCTTCGAATACATCAAAGAGAGCTCTAGTTTTTTACATAGCATTAAATAGTGCAAGATTAACCGCGGTTGCTAGCGTTATTGTTCATAATAGTGACGCTAGCAGCTGTTATTTTATGCAGGACGAGGACTTAGGAAATGTGTGGTATTGTTGGAATCGTGGGCTCAACCCCGGTAAACCAGTCTATCTATGATGCACTTACAGTGTTACAGCATCGCGGCCAAGATGCCGCTGGTATTTGCACCTTAGAAAGCAATCGTTTCCGTCTGCGTAAAGCGAATGGTTTAGTACGTGATGTCTTTGAAGCTAAACATATGCAGCGCTTACAGGGTAATGTGGGTATTGGACATGTACGTTACCCAACGGCAGGAAGCTCAAGTGTTTCAGAAGCCCAGCCGTTTTATGTTAACTCTCCTTACGGTATTTCTTTAGCGCATAACGGTAATTTAACCAATGCGGCTGATATTCGAGAAACCTTATTTGAACAAACAAAGCGTCATGTAAATACTACCTCTGATTCGGAAGTTTTATTGAATGTGCTTGCTAACCAACTTGCACATAGTCAAAGTTATCCAATCAGTCCTAACGATATTTTCAAAGCGGTTAGCGAAGTACATAACATTGTTAAAGGTGCTTATGCTGTCGTTGCTTTGGTGATTGGCCACGGTCTAATTGCTTTCCGTGATCCTAATGGCATTCGTCCATTATGTTTAGGTAAACGTGAAGAAAACGGCAAAATCGAATACATGGTAGCGTCAGAATCTGTGGCATTAGATGCTGTTGGTTTCGACTTTATGCGCGATGTATTACCTGGTGAAGCGGTTTATATTACCTTTGATGGTGAGCTTTACACTCAGCAATGCGCCCTTAATCCACAGCTGAATCCATGTATCTTTGAATTTGTATACTTTGCACGCCCAGATTCGTTTATTGATAAAGTCTCGGTTTATGGTGCACGTTTAGCGATGGGCACTAAACTTGGTGAAAAGATCAAGCGTGAGTGGGCTGATATTGATATTGATGTGGTGATCCCGATTCCTGAAACCTCATGCGATAGTGCACTTGAAATTGCTCGTACGCTAAATAAGCCTTATCGCCAAGGTTTTGTTAAAAACCGTTATGTTGGCCGTACTTTTATCATGCCAGGTCAGCAAATGCGCCGTAAATCAGTTCGTCGCAAATTGAATGCGATTCGTTCTGAATTTAAAGGCAAGAATGTATTGCTGGTGGATGATTCTATTGTTCGTGGTACTACCTCTGAGCAAATTATTGAGATGGCACGTGATGCTGGCGCAAAGAAAGTCTATTTAGCTTCTGCTGCTCCTGAGGTTCGCTTCCCTAATGTGTATGGCATTGATATGCCAAGTGCTAATGAGTTGATTGCGCATGGCCGTGAAGTGGATGAAATTGGTCAATTGATTGGTGCTGATGGTCTGATTTTCCAAGATCTGACTGATTTGGTGGCAGCGGTTGCTGAAGGTAATCCGGATATAACCTTATTTGAAACCTCAGTGTTCAATGGTAATTATGTGACAGGCGATGTTGATCAACAATATCTCGATTACCTTGATGCATTACGCAATGAAGATTCAAAGTTACAGGTGGAATTACAGCAAGATTTAGCTAACCTTGAGTTGTATAACGAAGGGATGTAATTGCAAGGACTGACTAATTAACGACTAAAGCGATAGGCTGATACCTATCGCTTTTTTATTGGTATCGATAATGGATAGTATGATGTTCGCTAGCTTTAGTGGTCTATTAAAATGGCAGTTTATCGATGAATTAACGTAACGAGAGGTACTGTGATGAGAGGTTTGACTAATAAGATAAGTTGTTGCGAAGATAAATGAAAATGCCGCTCCTAATTTATTTGGCGGCATTTTTCTCTGTTTTTGTTCTAAAACTAATTAGTGTTTTTCAAGATCAAAGTAATGACTTGCAAAATCAATAAATAGACGTAGTTTTTCTGGTTGGTAATCACGGTGGTTGTAAATCAAATATACATCACGCGGGTTTGCAGACCAATTTTTAAGCACTTGTACCACGTCACCTGCTGCAATGTATTTTTCTAACATAACATTTGGCATTAATGTGATACCAAGACCAGCTGTACATGCTTTACGAATTACATTAAGTTCGCTAGCTTCAAAACGGGCGCGTTCATTAATAGTAACTGTTTCGCCATTTTGATTGGTTAAACGCCAGCGTAAAAGTGGGTTACCTTTTAATAGCGTATGTTCATGTAGATCCTGAGCATGCTTAGGTTCTGGGTTTTTCTTTAGATAATCAGGGCTTGCGACCAAAATATCTTTTACTTCATTAATACGACGTGCAATAAGCGTTGAATCTCGTTGAGGGCCAACACGGAACATAACGTCCCAATCGGTTGGATCAAGTTGATCGGGTTCATTGCTCATGTACAACTGAATGCTAATCGCTGGGTGTTCTTGCATAAATGCAGTTAGCAACGGCTGTAACATTACTTTAGTAATGTTTGTCGGTGCAGCAATACGCAATTTACCTGCAGCGCCTTTACACTCTTCACTGATGTGTTCAGTCGTATCAAGTAGCTGTTGTAATAACGGCGCACAATCCTGATAAAACTTCTGACCGGCTTCAGTCAGAGACAGTTTACGAGCATGACGATTTAAAAGGCGAATGTTAAGGCCTTCTTCGAGTGCTTGGATACGACGTGTTAGCGTCGCAACAGGTACCTGCGTTTTTCGTGATGCGGCAGTATAACTACCATTTTCCACAACCATGCGGAATAGGTTTAGATCGTCAAGTTTCATATCAAAGTCATTTGTGAAAACTGATAATGGGTAATTGTATAACAAAACGAGTCAAAATCACCCCTTTTTGTTATGAATTTAAAATAAAAATATGTTAGGCCTAATATTTATTGAGTTGGACTCTATTTCTCTATAAATATTAGAAGAGTTTGAACTTGTCTATATTTATAGAACAGATTTTTTGATATTACCTAGAAAAGAATTATTAGTTGTCATTATTTATCTATGCTTAGTGGTGCCACAGCTTTAAATCACCTTGTGATAACAAAGTTTAGTGATCTAGAGTTGGTCTTGCTAATTTTAGCTTATACACTCATAGATGTAGTTATGAAAAGGAGATACTTTTGCTTGCAGGGAAAAATATACTTATCGTAGAAGATGATCCTGTGTTCCGAACCATGATTGTTGGCTTTTTAAATAGCCAAGGTTGTCAGGTGAGAGAGGCAGAAGATGGCTTGTCTGGATTAAAAGCCTTAAAAGATAATATTCCAGATTTATTACTGTGTGATTTGGCGATGCCGATCATGACGGGAATGGAGTTTGTTGAAGAGGTAGCCTTACAGTATCCAATGATCCCTGTGATTGTGATTTCTGGCACTGGAAACATGACTGATGTCGCTCAAGCATTACGCTTAGGTGTTAAAGATTTCTTAATTAAGCCAATTGATAACATTATGACGCTTAAATCTGCGATTGTATCGGTGCTAAAGATGCAAGATAGTGCTCAGCAGAAACAACAAGACTTTTCTCAGCGATGGGTAACGGACGGTGATGACTCAGGTTTAGTCGAAGAAGAGTTACAATGGCACATTTCAGAATTAAAAAATGACCCTCAAGCCGCACGTGAGTTATTGATGGGATTAATGCCAGATCTCCAATCGCGTTGTGGGCGTTGGAAACTCAGTTATCGTGCTTTACAGTCGGCAGATATGTCACCGGTTATCTTTGATTACATCTGGTTAATCGATGGCCAATTAGCATTCTATATGGTTGATACTAGCTCTGGTGGCGAAAATAGTACTGCAACAGCATTATTGATCAGAGCATGTTTTAATGATTTTTTGCGCCGCCAAGGTAATTACTTAAGTAGTGTTCAACATTTAGTGGCGCAAATAGAATTAGGTTTAAAGTATTCAGGTTATGCCACCCCGGTGAAGGGGCTATTTGGGGTCTTTAATCTTGCAGAGAGACAACTACATCTGATTGCTGCTGGTATTGGCGGTAAGCTACAAGTTAGTGAGCAATGTGCAATGATAACCGCAGGGCAATGGCTTGGTGATGATGCGTGTAATAACCCACTAGTCATTTTACCTATGTCTGATGATGGCGGTCGATTATCACTCAGTGATATCAATCATGCTAATTTTAGTGTTAATTTTGAAACAGTGACATAAGCATTATATTAAGACGAGAGCTATAAAAAAGGGGATGCATACATTGCATCCCCTTCGTTTATTTTAAGCCACAATTAAGCATTTGCTGGTTGTGGTTTGGTATCACTATCATCGTTATCAACAGCGCCTTCAGCACCGTGCATCCACGAAATTAATTTGTTAGAGAACAACAGTAGTAATGCACCCGCGATAACTGCAGTAATGGCAATACCTGAGAAGATAGCTAATGGACCAGCTTCACCGATACTTGCACCAACAACACCTGCAATGTAGTTTGCAATAGCGTTGGCACCGAACCATGCACCCATCATTAGTGACGCTAGGCGTAGCGGCGCTAATTTGGTTACCATTGATAGACCAATAGGTGATAAGCATAGCTCACCAATAGTATGGAAGAAGTAGGCACCGACTAGCCACATCATTGATGTTTTCACTGTTACATCGCCGTTTTGTTCTAAAGCTGCACCGATCATACAAGCAAAACCAAGTGCGAGAGAGAACATAGCTAAAGCAAATTTAACGGGTGAGTTTGGCTCACTTTTACCCATACGAACCCAAAGTGCTGCCAAAATTGGTGCACAGATAATAATGAAGAATGGGTTCAAAGATTGGAACCATGCTGCTGGTACTTCAAAATTACCGATCATGCGGTTGGTATATTCTTGTGAGTAAATATTCATTAGGCCACCGGCTTGCTCAAAGCCAGCCCAGAATACGATAACAAAAGTACACATCACTAAAATTACTTTTAAGCGATCACGCTCAATTTTAGTTAATGGTTCTTTCTTACCACTGGCATTGTTTTCCGCATCACGTACAGCAGCAGGTACAGTACCAATATCACCTAAATAACGTTGGGCGAAGAATACTTGGATAAGTAAGCTCATTAACATACCAACACCGGCACATAGGAAACCTGCTTTCCAGCCATAAACGGCTGATGCTGTTCCCGCGATAACACCCGCAAGTAATGAACCGATATTAATACCCATGTAGAAAATAGTGAATGCACCGTCACGGCGATTATCACCTTCTGGGTATAAGTCTCCTACCATGGTTGAAATGTTTGGTTTAAATAGACCGTTACCGACAATAAGGAAGGCTAAACCGATATAAAAGGCACTAACAGCATGCGGATCAACGACACTGTGAGGCAAGGCTAGCGTAAATTGACCTATAGCCATTAATACGCCACCAATAATAATTGAGCGACGTTGACCTAAAATGTTGTCGGCAATCCAACCACCAATAAGAGGAGTAAAATAAACTAAGCCAGTGTAGATACCGTATAAGTTAAGTGCTTCTTCTGTAGTCCAGCCGAGGCCGCCGTTAATGGTTTTATCTGTTAAATATAAAACCAAGATGGCTCGCATCGCGTAATAAGAAAAGCGTTCCCATAGCTCAGTTCCAAATAAAAGGAACAAGCCTTTTGGGTGGCCCAGAAGGGTACCACTACTATTATGACTCATAGGATTCTCTATTTTATTTTAATTTGTGTGTTTGCTCATTCATGTAGGTTTATAAAGCACAATATATTTAACTGCAAGTTTTTACATTTAACAAACAATGATAAAACATTATAAACAACTGATAAGTAAGAGTTTGTGTTTTTTTTGATCAATTATGAAAAATCAAATTTCATCACTCTGTGGTATATCTTACACTATTTATTGGCTCTTATTTGGTTTTTTATATTGTTCTTGAAGTTCATGTTAGTTGCTTATATCACTCCTTGAGAATATTCATATATGTTACAAATTCCAAGCAGTATATTGGTCAATAGTATTGCTAAAACTTATAACTGTAGAATATAAAAATAGATCTCAGTATTAAAAATAGAGCGACTAGGCAAAGATATAAATCACGGTTAATTTTGTATATACTAATCGAAGGTAAGATTTTATTGAGGTTGATGATGAAAGATTGGTATTTACTTTATTGTAAGCGTAGTGAACAAGAGCGCGCAGTGATCAATCTTGATCGTCAAGGGGCTGAATGTTATTACCCTCAGGTCGTTGTCGAAAAAATCGTGCGTGGCAAACGTTGTGAATGCTATGAGCCGCTATTTCCTAGCTATGTTTTTGTGACGTTTGATCCTGAACAATTGAGCTTTACGACTGTGCGTTCAACTCGTGGAGTGGCTGACTTTATTCGTCAGGGAGCGATGCCGCAAGTTGTTAGTGAAGAACTTATCTATAATTTGATGACCAATGAAGCTAATAATTCATATGATCATATGTTTGAGTCATTACCTCAGCAAGGTGATAAATTGATCTTAGAACAAGGTGAATTTAAAGGTCTTGATGCTATTTATCAGGAGCCTGATGGCGAAAAACGTTCATTTATGCTGATTAATTTGCTTGGTAAACAAGTAAAGGTCAGTGTTGAGAATACAGCTTTAGTTAAAAATAAAGCTTAGTTCAATAAAAAAGCGAGTATGCCATTACTCGCTTTTGAATTTTCATTGACGGTATTTATTAATTATATACGCTTGGTTTATGCTGAATGGTATTGCTCGCAGGCAAGCAAGGTATTTTCAATTAAACTGGCTACTGTCATTGGCCCAACGCCTCCAGGTACTGGCGTTATATGTTTTGCGCGCTGACAAGCCACGTCAAATTCAACATCTCCGCATAATTTACCATTTTCAAGACGGTTAATACCTACATCAATAACAGTCGCTCCCTCTTTAATCCAGTTTCCTGGAATAAAATTAGGTTTGCCAACGGCAACCACTAAAATATCAGCTTGGCGAATATGACCTTCAAGATCTTGTGTAAAGCGGTGGCAGGTTGTTGTCGTTGCCCCAGCCAATAATAACTCGAGTGTCATCGGGCGGCCGACAATGTTGGATGCGCCAACAATAACCGCATGTTTACCACGTACTTCAATATTATATCGCTCAAGTAGCGTAATAATGCCTTTAGGTGTACATGAACGTAATTTGGGAATACGCTGACTAAGGCGACCGACATTGTAGGGATGAAAGCCATCAACATCTTTTTCTGGATCGATGCGTTCAAGAATACGCGTACAGTCCATACCCGCAGGTAATGGTAATTGAACTAAAATACCATCCATGGTTGGATCTTGATTGAGTTCATCAATTAAATCGAGTAATTGCTGTTCAGATGCAGTACTTGGCAGATCAAATGATTTTGAAATAAAGCCGACTTCTTCACACGCTTTGCGTTTACTACCAACGTAGATCTGCGAGGCTGGATCTTGCCCTACAAGAACAACAGCTAATCCAGGTGCGCGTAATCCGGCATCGGTGCGAGCTTTAACTCTCGCGGCAACTTCCTGTCGTACAGTTTGGGAGATGATTTTTCCATCAATAATTTGAGCGCTCATGGTGATCCTTGTTGTGTTGGTTGAACGTATCAACGCCAATATTGTGGCAGATTATGAATGGAATAGCTATTAAGCAAACGATTGCTATTTTATTTTATGTTGTGCTATTACTATGACTTGGTGACCAAAGTGGCGCCCAACGATAAAAATACTGTGGTAGTAATTAGCTTAAATAGTCGTACTGAGCCTTTGTTTATCTTAAAAATATCCTTAAAAATGTGTTTTTTGTTGTATCTTTAACCAGTCAGTTGTTTGAAGCATGAAAAATGAAGTAAAGGGATTGACCTTACCTTATAGCTACGTATAATCTTGCCTCGTAACCTCAGTTACACCATGATGCGCCCTTAGCTCAGCTGGATAGAGCACGTCCCTTCTAAGGATGTGGTCGCAGGTTCGAATCCTGCAGGGCGTACCATCTTTCTCTCTTCTTGCTGTAATTTTCCTCGTTAATAAAACTCCCTTTTTCTACTATTGCTATTATTCCAAGCCTATTTTTCTCAGACACTACTGCTGAAAATTTTTCTAATTAGCTCGTTTTTCCAACATTTAAACTAAAAAAAAACGTCTAAAGGCGATTTTTTTCATTTTTCCCCTTGAAATGATATTTATAGGCCCTATCTTGTAATGCAGTTATTAAAGAGATTGTTTCGTTGTAAGGTATCTACCTCGACGTCGCGCTTGCGTGCCGTTATAATAGCGCGCTCTGATAAGTAGGAACTCTACGTATCAGACTCTTTAAGAAAGAATTTAGGCGTTATGGTTTTCGAGCTGTAACACGAAAGGATGCCACCGTCAGTAAATGGCTGTTCGGCAACACCACTCAGAAAACGCTGAGTTAAGTTTTGAGGTTAAATATAATGCAAGTTACCGTTGAAACCACTGAAGGTCTAGAACGCCACCTAACTATTACAGTTCCTGCTGCAAACATCGAAGATGCAGTTGCTGCTGAACTACGTAAAATTGCTAAAACTCGTCGTTTCGACGGTTTCCGCCCAGGTAAAGCACCAATGAAGATGGTTGCTAAAATGTTTGGCGCATCTGTACGTCAAGACATCCTAGGTGAAGTAATGCACCGCCACTTTATCGAAGCTATCGTTAAAGAGCAGATCAATCCAGCAGGCGCACCAACTTTCACTCCAGTAGAAATTGCTGAAGGTAAAGATTTAGTGTTTAAAGCTTCTTTTGAAGTTTTCCCTGAGATCGAACTAGCGGGTCTAGATAAAGTTGTTGTTGAGAAGCCAGTTGTAACTGTAACTGATGCTGACGTTGACGGCATGCTAGATACACTACGCAAGCAGCAAGCAACTTGGACTGATGTTGAAGCAGCAGCTGAAGCAGATAGCCGTGTAACTATCGATTTCGTTGGTACTATCGATGGCGAAGAATTCGAAGGCGGTAAAGCTGAAGGTTTCGCACTTGCTATGGGCCAAGGTCGTATGATCCCTGGTTTCGAAGAAGGCGTTGTTGGTCATAAAGCAGGCGACGAGTTTACTGTAGAAGTAACTTTCCCTGAAGAATACCACGCAGAAAACCTAAAAGGTAAATCTGCAGCGTTTGCTATCACTCTTCATAAAGTTGAAGCACAACAGCTACCTGAACTAACTGAAGAGTTCGTTGCTAAGTTCGGCGTTGAAGACGGTTCTGTTGAAGGTCTTAAGACTGAAGTTCGTAAGAACATGGAACGTGAGCTTAAGCAAGCTGTTAAAGGTCGCATCAAAGATCAAGTTCTTAACGGTCTTGTTGAGCAGAACGACATCGCAGTTCCTACAGCGCTTATCGATCAAGAAATCGAAGCACTACGTAAGCAAGCTGCACAACGTTTTGGCGGCGATGCTAAGAACATGCCTGAACTACCACGTGAATTGTTCGAAGAGCAAGCTAAGCGTCGTGTAGTTGTTGGCCTACTAGTTGGTGAAGTAATTAAAGCAGAAGAGCTAAAAGCAGACGAAGAGCGTGTTAACGCAATTATCGCTGAAATGGCTTCTGCATACGAAGATCCAACAGAAGTAGTTAAATACTACGAAAGCAACGAGCAGCTAATGAACAATATGCGCAACGTTGCTCTAGAAGAGCAAGCAATTGACGCACTTCTAGCTAAAGCTCAGGTTTCAGATAAAGAAGTTAGCTTCAACGATCTAATGAATCCTGCTGCTTAATTTACTGAAATTACTGTAGAGATTTGACATTCTCTCAAGTCTTCTGCTAACAATGGTCCGTGTGAATACTTTCATTCGGGCCATTTATTTTAGGGAAATAAGATTATGAGCTACCAAGCACAAAACGGCATGTCACCGATTATGGATGCGCTGGTACCTATGGTGGTCGAGCAGACTTCTCGTGGTGAGCGTTCTTACGATATTTATTCCCGTCTCTTAAAAGAGCGCGTGATCTTTTTAACCGGTCAGGTTGAAGATCATATGGCTAACTTAGTTGTAGCCCAGTTGCTATTTTTGGAGTCTGAGAACCCAGACAAAGACATCTTCCTTTACATCAACTCTCCAGGCGGTTCTGTAACTGCAGGTATGTCAATTTATGACACCATGCAGTTCATTAAACCAAATGTAAGTACAGTATGTATGGGTCAAGCATGTTCAATGGGTGCATTCCTATTGGCTGGCGGCGCTAAGGGTAAACGTTACTGTCTACCTAATTCACGCGTTATGATTCACCAACCTCTTGGTGGCTTCCAGGGCCAAGCATCGGATATTCAAATCCATGCACAAGAAATTTTAACAATTAAACAACGTTTAAATGGGTTACTGGCTGAACATACTGGCCAACCATTAGAAATTGTTGAGCGTGATACAGATCGTGATAACTTTATGTCTGCAGATCAGGCAGTAGAGTACGGTCTTGTTGATGCGGTATTGAGTAAGCGCGACTAAAACAGTTTTATTTTGCAATTCGCGATGCGGGTTTAGTAAAGCAAAATAAGTCGACTTGTTATACACTCAAGACAAGACAATGATGGGATACCCCAATAAAGAGGTTAGCGAATGACAGATAAGCGAAAAGAGGGAAGTAGTAGCAAGCTACTTTACTGCTCTTTCTGTGGCAAAAGTCAGCATGAAGTTCGCAAGCTAATCGCCGGTCCTTCTGTTTATATTTGTGATGAGTGCGTTGATTTATGCAACGACATTATTCGCGAAGAAATCAAAGAAGTGATGACGAAAAGCGATAGCGACGAGCTGCCTACTCCACAACAAATTCGTAACAACTTAGATGATTATGTCATCGGCCAATCACACGCTAAAAAAGTGTTGGCTGTTGCTGTATACAATCACTATAAGCGTCTACGTAATGGCGACAAGAATAGTGATGGCGTTGAATTAGGTAAGAGTAATATCCTACTTATTGGTCCTACTGGTAGTGGTAAAACATTATTAGCAGAGACATTAGCGCGTATGCTTGATGTACCGTTTACAATGGCTGATGCTACTACCTTAACTGAAGCTGGTTATGTTGGTGAAGACGTTGAAAACATCATTCAAAAGCTGCTACAAAAATGTGATTATGACGTAGCCAAAGCCGAGCGCGGCATTGTGTACATCGATGAGATCGATAAAATCTCACGTAAGTCAGATAATCCATCAATTACACGTGATGTATCAGGTGAAGGTGTTCAGCAGGCATTGCTGAAACTGATCGAAGGTACTGTTGCTTCTGTTCCGCCACAAGGTGGTCGTAAGCATCCTCAACAAGAGTTCTTGCAAGTTGATACTTCTAAGATCCTCTTTATCTGTGGTGGTGCATTTGCCGGCCTAGATAAAGTTGTTGAGCAACGTGTAGCAACAGGTACTGGCATCGGTTTTGCTGCTGATGTACGTTCAAAAGACCAAACAGATACATTAAGTGATTTGTTTAAGAAAGTTGAACCACAAGATTTGGTGAAGTACGGTTTAATTCCTGAATTCATCGGTCGTCTACCTGTTACAGCAACGCTTGGTGAACTTGACCAAGAAGCGCTAGTTCAAATTCTACGTGAGCCTAAGAATGCCCTTACTAAACAGTATGCAGCATTACTAGCACTTGAAAACGTTGAGTTAGAATTCCGCGATGATGCTTTGATTGCAATTGCTAAAAAAGCAATGGATCGTAAAACAGGCGCTCGTGGCCTACGTTCTATTGTTGAAGCAGTGTTACTTGATACCATGTATGAGCTTCCGTCTCTAGAAGGTATTAGTAAAGTTGTTATTGATGAGTCTGTAATTAACGGTGAGTCAGAACCATTACTGATTTTCGAAAATACAGAAACACAAGAAGCGGCTAGTGCTGAGTAAGTGCTTAATATCTGCACATAAAAGCTAAAAAAGGGAGGCTTTTGCCTCCTTTTCTATTTTCTGACATTTCATACATTGAAACTTGATGCTTCACCCCCATATACTCAATATAAGCTAACTCTAATCGTATTAAGTAACTGTACTGTATCCAGTTGGGTTATTTAATACGATTAGTATGGACAGGAAGAGAGAAGAATATGAACCTGGAGCGTTCTGAGCGCCTTGAGATCCCGGTTCTACCTCTACGTGATGTAGTGGTATACCCTCATATGGTTATTCCATTGTTTGTGGGCCGGGAAAAATCAATTCGTTGCCTTGAGTCGGCAATGGAAAACAATAAACAGATCCTGCTGGTTGCTCAAAAAGAAGCTTCCACAGATGAACCGTCGATCACTGATCTTTATGATGTTGGTACTGTTGCAACGATTCTTCAACTATTGAAATTACCAGATGGTACGGTAAAAGTGTTGGTCGAAGGCCAACAACGAGCCAAAGTTGAAGATCTTGCTGATGATGAGTTTTTTACTGCTAATGCTGAATTTTTGGTTACGCCAACAATGGATGAGCGTGAGCAGGAAGTTTTAGTTCGAACTGCAATTAGTCAGTTTGAAGGCTTTATTAAACTTAATAAAAAGATTCCACCAGAAGTATTAACATCCCTTAATGGCATTGATGATGCAGCGCGCCTTGCAGATACTATCGCAGCGCACATGCCTCTGAAATTAGCCGATAAGCAAAAAGTACTAGAAATTGTTGATATCACAGAACGATTAGAGTTCTTGATGGCGATGATGGAATCTGAAATTGATCTACTGCAAGTTGAAAAACGTATCCGTGGACGCGTTAAAAAGCAGATGGAGAAGAGTCAGCGCGAGTACTATCTTAACGAACAAATGAAAGCTATCCAGAAAGAACTGGGTGAGCTTGATGATGCACCTGATGAATTTGAAGCGTTAAAGCTGAAGATTGAAGAATCTAAGATGCCTACTGAAGCTCGTGAGAAAACCGAGCAAGAATTACAGAAACTGAAGATGATGTCACCGATGTCAGCTGAAGCAACGGTAGTTCGTGGCTACATTGATTGGATGCTAAGTGTGCCTTGGCATAAACGCTCTAAAGTTAAAAAGAACCTCGCTAAAGCGGAAGAAATTCTTAACGCTGATCACTATGGTTTAGAGCGTGTTAAAGAACGTATTCTTGAATATTTAGCCGTTCAAAGTCGAGTTAATAAGCTTAAGGGTCCAATCCTTTGTCTTGTGGGTCCTCCTGGTGTGGGTAAAACTTCTCTAGGGCAATCTATTGCAGCTGCAACCGGACGTAAGTACGTACGCATGGCATTAGGTGGTGTGCGTGATGAAGCGGAAATTCGTGGTCATCGTCGTACTTACATTGGTTCTATGCCAGGTAAGTTAATTCAGAAAATGGCAAAAGTGGAAGTGAAAAACCCATTATTCCTATTAGATGAAATTGACAAAATGTCTTCTGATATGCGTGGCGATCCAGCATCAGCATTATTGGAAGTATTAGACCCTGAGCAAAATAGTTCGTTTAACGATCATTACTTAGAAGTTGATTATGACTTATCTGATGTGATGTTTGTGGCAACGTCGAACTCAATGAATATTCCAGGACCATTGCTTGATCGTATGGAAGTTATTCGTCTTTCTGGCTATACCGAAGATGAAAAACTGAACATCGCTAAAAATCATTTACTTGATAAGCAAATCCAGCGTAATGGATTAAAGCCTAGCGAGTTGACGATTGAAGATTCAGCATTAATTGGCATTATTCGTTACTACACTCGTGAAGCGGGTGTACGTAGTCTTGAGCGTGAAATTTCTAAGCTATGCCGTAAAGCAGTAAAAGAAATTTTATTGAACAAAGACATCAAGCACGTTTCTATTAGCCAAGAAAACCTTAAAGATTATTTAGGTGTACAGCGTTGCGATTATGGTAAAGCTGATGAAAGTAACCGTGTTGGTCAAGTAACCGGTCTTGCGTGGACTGAAGTCGGTGGTGATTTATTAACTATCGAAACTGAATCTATGCCTGGCAAGGGTAAACTGACATACACTGGTTCTTTGGGCGATGTGATGCAAGAGTCTATTCAGGCGGCAATGACAGTAGTACGTAGTCGTGCTGAACGTTTGGGCATTGCGAGCGATTTTTACGAAAAACGCGATATTCATGTTCACGTTCCTGAAGGTGCAACGCCAAAAGATGGCCCAAGTGCAGGTATTGCAATGTGTACTGCCTTGGTATCTAGCTTAACGGGAAATCCAGTACGTGCTGATGTTGCTATGACAGGTGAAATCACATTACGTGGTGAAGTATTACCGATTGGCGGCTTAAAAGAGAAGCTATTAGCAGCTCACCGTGGTGGTATTAAGACGGTGTTAATTCCAAAAGAAAATGAGCGTGATCTAGAAGAAATTCCAGAGAATGTGATTGCTGATTTGGAAGTGCGACCTGTACGTTGGATTGATGAAGTGCTAACGATAGCATTGCAGAATAATCCAGCAGGCATTGAGTTAGTCAATGCGCAAAATAGTGACCTATAGCAAAATTAGTTAAAGAAAAAACGCTTTCAAGGCTAAAAACCTTGTCAGCGTTTTTTTGTGTGGCTATAAGGTACATCTAATCCGCATCATGCGAACTGATTTTAAGCGTTGATAGCCATTTACAGTGGGCTATTAAGGCAATAATGTTTTTCTATTTGATTACTATTACGTGACGTATCTATCTAAACATAGCGTTGTAATCAAGGTTCATTTAAGAGGATCTAATTGTGAACAAAAATCAACTAGTTGATAAAATCGCAGAAAGTGCTGATATTTCTAAAGCTTCTGCTGGCCGTGCTCTTGATGCATTCATTGAAACTGTTAGTGAGACCCTACAAAAGGGTGATCAGGTTGCATTAGTTGGTTTTGGTACTTTCTCTGTTCGTGAGCGTGCTGCACGTACAGGCCGTAATCCACAAACAGGTGCTGAGATTCAAATTGCAGCAGCAAAAGTTCCTGGTTTCAAGCCAGGTAAAGCGCTTAAAGATTCTGTAAACTAAAAGCAATGGGTGTAAGCCCACTGTTTTGTCATGTTTTCATGGCTTAAAAATTGCTACCGGAAAGAGTATACTTATTTCGGTACGATAAAGGCGCATCGGTTGATGCGCTTTTTTTACTTATAAAAGAGCCTGATAGACAACGTATTATGACGGATATTAAATGTGATATTCATTATAATGTTGTTTAATTGAGTTTATGTAACAATTCTCTGTGCTGTGTGTGGCTTATCGGTCGCAGGTTATCTATATTGATAAGACTAGGTTAATTAAGACTTGGTTATCGATATAGCAGTAGCTATTCAGTTGTTGTTATATAACATGTAGTAAATAGTATGGTGCGGTCATCATGGTGATGCCGGTAGCATTATGCATAAATTTGATAGTAGTTCGAAACCGAGCCAGATCGAACAGTAGGAGAGACGGCAGATTATGATGGAGCGATTGCGCGAAGGCGCTAACAGCATCTGGGTTAAGATTATTCTAAGCCTAATTATTTTATCTTTTGTATTTGCTGGCGTCGGCAGTTATCTGGCGAGTGGTAATGAGCAAGTTGCAGCAAAGATTAACGGTAAAGAAATCAGCCAACGTCAGTTTGAGCAAGTTTACCAAAATGAACGTAACCGTATGCAACAGCGTATGGGCGATTACTTTTCAACTTTGATGAGCGATCCTGCTTATGTGAAGCAATTCCGTCAAAGTGTATTAGATCGTATGGTCAATGATGAACTGATTCAACAACGTGCTGATAAGCTTGGCCTTAGTGTTAGTGATGCCCAAGTTAAACAAGAAATTCTTGCGATGCCAGCATTTGCCGTTGATGGTGTATTTAATAACGAGCAATACAACATGGCACTACGCCGTGCGGGCTTTACACCGGATCAGTTTGCAGAAACAATCCGTAAAGACATGCTGCGTCAACAGTTCTTATCAGCATTACAAGGTAGTGACTTTGTACTGAGCGATGAAGCTGATGAGTTACGTAAACTTGAATCACAGCAACGTGTTGTACGTACTTTAACGCTGAATTTAGCTGACTTTACTCAAAAAGTGAAAGTGACAGATAAAGAAGCGCAAGATTTTTACGACCAAAACCCGAACTTGTTCACTCGACCTGCACAAATCAAAGTGTCTTACATTGAGCTATCAGGTAAAGGCTTAACCAAAGATATTAAAATCTCAGAGCAAGCTGCTGAAACATACTATAAAGATAATCAAGCTAAGTTCAGCACTGCAGAAGAGCGTGAAGTTAGCCATATATTAGTGAAAGGCGATACAGCAGCCGCGAAAGCTAAAGCTGAAGCATTGCTGGCGAAGCTACAAAATGGCGCTAATTTTGCTGAAGTTGCTAAGCAATCATCTGACGACACATTCAGTGCGAAAGATGGCGGTAAACTAGAATGGTTCACGAAAGGTATGATGGACCCAGCGTTTGAACAAGAAGCTTTTGCTCTTGCAAAACCGGGTGATATGTCAGGTTTAGTGAAGTCATCATTTGGTTACCACATCATTTTACTTGATGGTATTAAACCTGGAAAAGTACAACCATTTGCTGACGTGAAAGCGAAAATTGTTGCCGAATTACAGCAACAACAATCAGCTGATGAGTTCTATAAGCTGAAAAGTAAGTTAGCAGAAGTTGCTTTTGAATCACCTGATTCGCTAGATGCAGCAGCTAAAGCTGTAAATGCAAAAATTGTTCATACTGATTACATCACACCTGCAGCAGAAAAAGGTGTATTGGCGAATAAGCAAGTTCAAGAGACACTACAAAGTCCAGAAGTTCATGATGATGGTATGAACTCAGATGTGATTGAGTTAGGTCCTGAGCATGTGATTGTTGTACGTGTTGATGATGCTCGTGCACAAGCAGTACTGCCATTTAAAGATGTGACAGCGAAAGTAAATGCGATGGTTGCTAGCCAAAAAGGTGAGCAGCAAGCACAAGCGAAAGCTGATGAGATTATTGCAGACTTACGTAAAGGTAAGGACGATATTGTCGCTAAAGATGGCTTAAGCTTCTCTGGTGAACAAACAATTAATCGTTCAGGCCCAGACGCTAATATTTCAAATGTAGCGTTTAGCTTACCTAAGCCAACAGCAGGTAAAGCAACTTACGGTATGGCACGTGATAACAACGGTAATGTTGAAATCATTGCACTGGATAAAGTTGTAAATATGAAGTTGGCTGGCGATAAAGTAAGTAGCCAGTTTGAAGAGCAAATTGGGCAAATGTTTGCTCAAGAAGATCTTGCTGCCACGTTGAAAACATTGCGTGAATCAGCAGAGATTAGCTACCCAATGCAAGACTCATCGAAAGATTAATTGAAACGGTAATGTAAAAAGACGAGCCGTCTTGTGCGGCTCGTCTTTTTTTTTGCTTAAAATAGTCTTGGTTGCTGTTATTAATGGTTCATTGTTGCATATCATTTGTGCTCTAGTTAATTATTAAGGGAATGAAAATGACAGTAAAATATCAGCTGTTTAAAGCTATCGTTGTTGCCGGTACGCTAGTGTTAGCACCTGCGGTTTATGCAAATTCAGACCAACATAAAGGCATTGATATTATTGTAAATATTAATGATGCTAATGCCGAGCAGCTTGATAACTTATTGGTAGGGATTGGACCTGACAAGGCAGAAAATATTATTCAATATAGAACTAAGTATGGCAAATTTGTATCAGTTGATGATCTTGCCAAAGTGAAAGGTATTGGGGCGTCAACGGTGGATAAAAATCGTAATCGAATTAAATTGTAGTCATTAATGGTTTGGGTTTTATCTATCACGACAGGCTTTAGCCTGTCGTTTTTTGCATATTAGAGTGCGTTTATTTTTTAGGAGTAATGCTAAGAGCAATAATTACTCCTGATACTGCTCCAATTAAATGTGCTTGCGTTGCTACTTGTACTCCAATCAGTTCAGCTGAACTGGCTGAGCCACCAAAACATTGTTCCCAGCTTATTTTTGCGATTAATCCCAATAGTAATAACCAGCCACCTTTAGTTTTGGTCTGAATATCACGAATAGCTCCCCAACCAAATAAGCCGTGTAATACGCCTGAAAAGCCCGCGTACCAGCCGATATGAGTAGCAAAAAGGCCTAGCCCAATAATAAGGCTAATCGTGATGATTAATAAGCTATAGCGGGTCGCATTAAAGTGGGCACGAAAAATAAAGCTGATAATAATAAACGCACCAGCATTCATGGAAAGATGAATCCAATTGGTATGGGTGATATTTCCTGTTAGGATCCGCCATACTTCACCATTTAGAATTGCTTGGCGATCCCAAACTAACAGTGGCTGAAGTTGTGGGATTTGGGCAATAATTCCTACAATTAATGCGATAATAATGTAATTGCGAATAGACAAGGCAACCTCAATGAGTCGGTATTGTGAATACTGTGGTAAGGCAAAAAAAGCCTGTATCTGTCACTGGATTGAAACCATCACAGCAACAACTGAAATTTGGATCTTACAGCACCCATCAGAAATTAAACGTGCGATAGGTACCGCAAGAATATTATCACTTTCTCTACCAAATAGCCGACTTTGGGTAGGAGAAGATTTTTCTACTAATGATGAGCTTAATCGCTTACTTGCTGAGCCTGAACGTGATGTGTATATCGTTTATCCAGGAGAGGGGGCGGTGCCCATATCAAGTGTTGCTGCAGCAGCAAGTAATGATCGTTTGCAAACGGTTATTGTATTAGATGGTACTTGGAAAAAAGCTTATAAAATGTGGCAATTGGCAACTAACTTACACCATCTGCCTTTGGTGAATCTAGATAATGCTGATAGTGGTAATTATCGTATTCGTAAATCCCCTAAAGAGCAGGGAGTATCAACAGTCGAAGCCGGTTATTTAGCCTTGTCTGCTTTTGAGGCCGATAATGATAAATTTAGCCCCTTGTTGACGACTTTTAATCACATGATAGATTTTCAAATTAAGCAAATGCCGCAAGGGGTGTTTGAGAAGAATTATTTGTGAGAAGGAAGGGAAGAGCAGGAACGAGTTTGTGAGTGGCGAGGAAGAGCAGAAGCTAGGGAAGAGCAGGGACGAGTTTGCAACAGTAAGTAACGAGAATTTATTATTGATACTTGACTATGAGTTGAGGGTATTGAGAATGTCGAACCCTCGAACCCTCGAACCCTCGAACCCTCGAACCCTCGAACCCTCGAACCCTCGAACCCTCGAACCCTCGAACCCTCGAACCCTCGAACCCTCGAACCCTCGAACCCTCGAACCCTCGAACCTCTACACCCCATGCCCTTCATTACCTATTTCCAGCGTAATCGATGGTTGAAATAGGGTATTGTACAGTCGCTGCGAAAAGCCATCAGTCATGCCTGAAATATAATCTGCAATAATTCGCATTTCATTGTCACCGTTATCAACTGCACTTTGCCAATGTTTACGAGTTGCTTCCGGTAATAAGCGTTCAGGATCTGATGCAAAAGCATCAAACAACTCCATGATTAATTGCTGGCCTTTATATTCTAATAACTGAATCTCTGGTTTTTTTACCACATAATCGCTGACAAATTGCTTCAGTACATTAAGTGCGTTTTCCATGGGTTGTGACAGGTATGCGTTCCATTTTAATAATGGCTCTTCAAAACTATGGATACCGTCTTGCAATGTCGGAGCGATTTTAATCGAAGTCAGTAAGGCATTAACGAGCGCGCCGATAGCATCTTTACGTTGGTGATGACTGGCAAACATATGCTCACTGATCTCACCAATTCGCTGTTCTAGCCAAGGATCACCACATTCGGCGATTTTTGATGCAACGGCTTCTTGCCATTGATCACGATTAACGATGCCCATCACGATAGCGTCTTCAAGATCATGGACACCGTAAGCAATATCATCAGCCAATTCCATGATTGAACAATCAAGTGATTTAAAGCGTGTTTTATGATGTTGCTGAGGTAAATGGCTGTGACTACGCATTTGCTTAAATAACTGGCGATCATGTTCTGAAAGTGGCGCTAATACCCAATCAAAGACAGTTTTATCATCATCGTAGATACCTTTGGCGGGATACCATAACTTGGCTTTTAAATGGCGAAAGTTAGTAACGTCATCCGCTCGCTCTGTAGCAGTAGTTTGACTCAATAATGCGGGGTATTTTAGTAACCCTAATAAGGTCCGTCGTGAGAGGTTCATTCCGTAATGTTCGGTATAAGGTTCTAATAGCGTTACGATACGAAATGTTTGCGCATTACCTTCAAAACCACCGTGATTACGCATCATATAATTAAGTGCGATTTCACCACCATGACCAAATGGCGGATGACCAATGTCGTGGGCTAAACAGATACTTTCCATCAGGCTGGTTGATGATAATAATGAATGGAATTGGGGCTGTTTTAATTTTAATTGTGCCACAATGCCAGTGCCTATTTGTGAGGCCTCAAGCGAGTGAGTTAAACGAGTACGATAGAAGTCATGGTTACCAGCGCCATGGACTTGGGTTTTTGCTTGCAGGCGACGAAATGCTGCCGAGTGTAGGATTCGAGCTCGGTCACGTTGGTAGGCTGAACGGTGATCATCACGCCGCATTTTTTGCTCGTTGCTATGACGCTGTTGCCAACGAGGATCAAGAGTAAAGTTGTCCATTAGCTGATCTCATCGAGTGTTAGATTAAAACTATCGGCAAAAGTGACCAGAAAATAGTCCATCTCTGGTGTTCTACGCTCAGCTAAGGTTTCTTCAAGGCGTTTTTTTGCCTTGGTGAATTCATGATTGCCTGCACTTAATTCTTCTAAACATTTAAGGTAAGCGCACAAGGTATCAGCTTGTTTGACGATAGCTGCATTTTCAGGATCGAGCTTATGGCTATCAAGGAGCGGCGCATAATCATCATGAAATTCTTGCGGTAACATCGACAGCAGTTTTTGCTCTGCGGCAAGCTCGATCTTTTTGTATTCTTCAGCAATCGTTGGGTTGAAGTATTTTATCGGCGTTGGCATATCACCAGTAATGACTTCACTGACATCATGAAACATACCTAATAAAGCAATGCGTTCAGGATTGACATTACCTGCAAATTTGCGGTTTTTAATTAATGCTAGTGCATGGGCGACAAAAGCAACTTGCAGACTGTGTTCTGAAATGTTTTCAGTTTCAACACTGCGCATTAATGGCCAGCGTTGAATTAAACGCATTCGTGCTAGGTGAGCAAAAAAGTGGCTTTTTTCCATGGGATGGTTCCCTCATAGCGAAATATTGATGGATTGAGTATACCAAGTGTGCGGGGATGATAGGGGAATTACTTGGTAAGCATTTTAGTGCAGATAAATAAAAGCCTCGGGGGAACCGAGGCTGAATATATTTTACTGCTCAGTGCTGTTATTGACTTAGCCGTTATTGACGATAAGTATGCAGGAAGCGTTCCAAGCGGGTCATTGCTTGTTCCAAATCATCTACTCGAGGTAGCGTTACAATCCTGAAGTGATCCGGTTTTTTCCAGTTAAAGCCAGTACCATGAACCACTAATACTTTTTCTTGAAGTAAGAAGTCCATTGCAAAGCGCTGATCATCGACAATTTTGAATTTTTTCTGATCTAATTTCGGAAATAGGTATAACGCCCCTTTTGGCTTTACACATGAAATCCCCGGAATTTGAGTCAATAAATCATAAGCTTTATCGCGTTGTTCTAATAAACGTCCGCCAGGTAAGATCAATTCATTGATACTTTGATAGCCACCAAGTGCGGTTTGAATCGCATGCTGCATGGGGACATTGGCGCATAAACGCATTGAAGAAAGCATTTCTAAGCCTTCAATGTAGCCTTTGGCTTTATGTGTGGCACCTGATAACACCATCCAGCCAGCGCGGAAGCCACAAACGCGGTATGATTTAGAGAGACCGTTGAAGGTAATACAGAATACATCTGGTGCTAGCGGCGCAATCGAGGTGTGTTTAGCACCATCATAAAGAATTTTATCGTAGATCTCATCGGCAAAAATAATCAGATTATGCTGACGGGCGATTTCAACGACTTCTAATAGAAATTCACGGCTGTAAACTGCACCTGTTGGGTTATTGGGATTGATCAGCACGATACCGCGGGTATGTGGGCCAATTTTTTTCTTGATATCATTTAGATCAGGATACCAATCAGATTGCTCGTCACAGGTATAGTGTACTGCGGTACCACCAGAGAGTGACACTGCGGCTGTCCATAATGGGTAATCAGGCGAAGGCACTAAAATTTCATCTTTATGATTAAGCAATGCTTGCATCGCCATCACAATCAATTCTGATACGCCATTACCTATAAAAACATCTTCAACATCAATATCTAATAAGCCACATTTTTGGTAATGCTGGACAACGGCTTTACGCGCAGAGTAAATACCCTTTGAATCACAGTAACCTTGTGATGTTGGCAAGTTACGGATCACATCAACCAGAATTTCATCAGGGGCATCAAACCCAAATGGAGCAGGGTTGCCAATATTAAGTTTAAGTATTTTTTGGCCTTCTTCTTCCATGCGTTTAGCATGCTTAAGAACGGGACCACGTATGTCATAACAAACATTATTGAGCTTGGATGACATCCCGAAATTTTGCATATAATACTTTCCTGATGATAATTTTTGGTATCCCCACAAATTACACTATAAAACTGGTTTAAAGGAACACCTTTTAGCACAATATTTGGAAAAATAGTGTTTTGTGTTATTAAGAACCCATAGTAGCTGCGGTATTAACTAGAGTTACTATTAAGGTTTAGCTATTTGTGCTGAAATATCGCCAAAAGGAATGATGTTTACTTCATTAGTCAGATGCTATTGAGTGAGGTAGAATACACAGATCATTCTTCTTTGCTGATAATCAATGATTTGCCTCATCAGGTAAGCGTTGAAATAATGACTATTTTTAGCAAAGAACCAAGTATGTCCATGATTGGCATATTTTTATCTATCAGCCAGGGATGAGCCGTATTGGTGATATTGAGCTGAGCGAGGTTATCTTGACTGCGTTACAACAAGCTGTTGAATTACTGGTTGTTAAAATTAAACAAGCATCAGTAACAACACAACGATTACTAGTGAAACTAGAATTACCTGCAAATACTGATTTAATTGATTGGATGGATGCACAACCTTTATTTCCAAAATTTTACTGGCAATCCCGAGATTGTCGTGAGGAAGTAGTGGCATTAGGGCAAATCCAAACGTTTACTGATCCATTAACGGCTGAAAAAGTCATTAGTGATGAGCAGCGCGTATGGGGCGGACGCTCGTTTGATGGTCGCACCGATCGTAATCGCCGTTGTCTATCCTCTTTTTTCTTTTTGCCGCTACTTGAAATCATTCGTTTTGATGGTGAATGGCACCTTGCTGCGAACATGAGTGATGATAAGTCATTGATGTTAACTATGTTGAAAAAAATAGCGACCAAACCTGAAGTGGTGACGGATATTGATAGCCGTATTTTAAGCCGCAGCTATAGTCCTGATTTTGCGGGCTGGTCAACGATGATTGAACAAGCATTAACCGGCATTGCTAATGATGAGTTTGAAAAAGTAGTGCTAGCTCGACGGACAACGTTACAACTTGATCATCCAGTATTACCAGCACAATTACTCAAAGCAAGTCGTGCAAGTAACAGCAATAGCTTTCATTTTTTGATGGCATTAGATGCTGAACATTGCTTTGTTGGTTCAACGCCTGAACGGTTATTTCAGCGCCATGATCGCGTTTTACAAACAGAAGCGCTTGCGGGCACGATTGGCCGTGGAGTCGATAGCCACGAAGACCAACAGTTGGCTCAATGGCTATTAGCTGATACTAAAAATCGTTATGAAAATCGTTTAGTTGTTGATGATATTGTTGAACGTTTAGTGCCGCAATGTGAATCTATGAATGTCGCTCCAGCGCCTGAATTAGTGCAATTGCGTAAAGTGCAGCATTTGAAACGTAGCATTGATGGTCAACTTAATAATGATGTGTTTAGTGCTAATTTGCTTGATAGTTTACAGCCAACGGCAGCTATTGCCGGTTTACCCCGCGATGCAGCGTTAAACTTTATTGCTGATCATGAACCTTTTGCGCGTGGTTGGTATAGTGGTGCCGTCGGTTATATTGGTCAAAAACACAGTGAATTCTGTGTGGCAATTCGTAGTGCCATGATTAGCGGTGATGATTTACATTTATTTGCTGGCGCAGGTATTGTGCCGGGATCGGTTGCTGATAGTGAATGGAAAGAGCTTGATCGCAAAACATCAACCTTGTGTAGTTTGTTTGAGCAGCCTAGTTTTGATAATGATAAAGTTATGAATAATAGGGGATACAAAAGCGCATGATGCTGCCATCATTAACAACTAGCCAATCCTACCGTGCTGCATTGAATGGCTGCTGGGCAAGTTTAATGCTTGAAGAGTTAGTGAGACTGGGGGTTCAGCATGTATGTATTGCGCCAGGCTCTCGTTCTACACCATTGACTTTGGCTGCAGCAAAATTAGCTCAACTCACTATTCATACACATTTTGATGAACGCGGGCTAGGTTTTTTAGCATTAGGGATAGCTAAAGCATCCCAATCTCCAGTTGCCGTTATCGTGACCTCTGGTACGGCTGTTGCGAATTTATTACCTGCGGTGGCAGAAACAGGGCTCACTGGTGAGAAGCTGGTGTTATTAACCTCTGATCGCCCTGCAGAATTGATTCAATGTGGTGCCAACCAAGCGATTCGACAACATGGCATTTTTTCTGATCATGTTAGCCACTTTTTAGATATACCGAGCCCAAGTTTAGACATTAGCCCGAATTGGTTATTGTGTGCTGTTGATGATGTGATGCAGCAACAGCAACTTCGTGGTGGTTCGGTTCATTTTAATTGTCATTATCCTGAGCCGTTATATGGCGATGATGTTGATTTTAGCGATTATTTGATGCCTATTATGCAGTGGCAACAGGATCATAGTCCGTATTGTCAGCATCAAGCTTTACTTTCTGCAACTACCGCCGATATTAACCATTCGCAGTGGCAAGCGTTATGTGCGCAAAAAGGGGTGATTGTTGCTGGTCGACTCGCCGCAAATGAGCTCAATGCCGTGCGACAATTAGCGACTGGGTTAGGCTGGCCATTGCTGGTGGATCCGCAAGCGGGTGGCAGTAGTGACTATGCAGGTTTTGACGGTTGGTTACAAAATAGTGCCTGTCAGCAGTATCTTCAACAAGCACAAGTCTTATTGCAATTTGGTGGCCGTATAGTTTCCAAACGTTTATTACACTTAATTAGCAATCAGACATGGCAGTTTTTTTTATTGGTAGACCCACTCGCTGGTCGATTAGATCCTAATCACCGTCGGAGTCAACGTATTCAAGCAAATATTGCATTGTGGGCACAAACCGCACTGACATTAACACTTGATTCTCCTCATTCACAATGGGCACAACCATTGACTGAGGCTTCAGGGCGTTATTTTAAAATTGTGATGAGTCACAGTAGACATTTTTCTGAGCTAGGTTTAGCTGCGCATGTCATGAATTGGATTGCACCCCAAACTGAATTGTTTTTGGGCAATAGCATGATTGTTCGCTTATTAGATATGTGCGCTAAATTACCACCAACAGCGACATTTGCTAATCGTGGTGCATCTGGTATCGATGGCTTAATCGCGACAATGGCGGGTGTGCAACGAGCTCGAAAAGCACCTTTAGTGTGCTTAATTGGTGATACCTCGTTACTTTATGACCTCAATTCATTGGCATTATTAAAGCAACAACAATATCCGCTGGTTATTATTGTAACGAATAATGATGGTGGCGGTATTTTTGATATGTTGCCAGTTCCTGCTCAGCAAAAAGATGATTTCTATCGTATGCCTCATGGTTTTGAATTTAGTCATGCTGCAGCAATGTTTGGGTTAAATTATTGTGCACCAACATCATTGATGGCGGCTGAAACTGCAATTCGTGACGGTCAACTTGAGGTTGGTACCACATTAGTTGAGATCAAAACGCCAGCGGGTGAAGCAGGTGAAATGCTTAAAGTGTTATTTGCTGAGGTAGAGCATGCTACTTTATTCTGAAACCTTTGGCGTTAAAACTAACGCTTCTCAGCCGACACTGGTTTTTCTACATGGGTTACTAGGTAATGGTCGTGATTGGCGTTATGTGATTAGTCAATTAGCAGCCACTCAACAATGTATTACTATTGATTTACCTGGCCACGGTTTGAGTGCTTTTGTTAATGCTGAAATGACAACTGAGGCCATTGATGGTGGTTTTGAGGCTATTCATCAAGCGCTGGTTGCAACATTAAAGCAGCGTGGGGTGGGTGATTATGTGCTGATTGGCTATTCAATGGGCGCACGGTTGGCTATGTATCATGCTTGTGCATTGGCAAATCACTCAATATCATCAGTTAATTCACCACGATTAATTAAAGTGTTACTTGAAGGCGGCCATTTTGGGTTGCCTGTTGCTGAACGTGAATCCCGTTATCAGCATGATCAACGCTGGGCAGCTCGCTTTGCGCAACAGCCATTAGCTGAGGTACTACAAGACTGGTATCAACAACCTGTTTTTAGTTCATTGACGGTGGCGCAACGACAAGCATTAGTGGTGAAGCGGAGTGATAATTTAGGTTCTGGTATTGCACAAATGATGTTAGCAACTTCACTTGCTAAACAGCCACAGTTATTGCCTCAATTACAGCAGCTTTCTTTACCCATACATTATCTATGTGGTGAGCGTGATACGAAGTTTTGTCAATTAGCATCGGTTTGTGAGTTAAGTGTTACTGTTATAGATAATGCTGGTCATAATATTCATATTGAACAACCTATTGCTTTTACAACGGCGTTATTAGCGTTTCTTGATAACTAATGTCGTCGCAAAGTGATAGAGAATTATAAGGGAAATGTAATGCGTAGCGCTAAGTTATTTCAATACCAACTTCCAATGGATTCTGGGGTTATTTTACGTGATCAACGCTTGGTTACGCGCGAAGGTTGGGTGATTGAGTTATGTCAAGATCAACAACGGGCTTATGGTGAAATTGCGCCATTACCTGAATTTAGTATTGAGACGGCCGCAGAGGCGGGAGCGCAAGCACAACAGTTACTTTCACAATGGGTTGCGGGTGAAGCGCTTGAGCTTGATACTGCATTTCCATCCGTAGCTTTTGGTATTAGTTGTGCAATGGCGGAGTTAGCGGCTGAGCTTCCCGTTACTGGTAATTATTTGGTTGCGCCATTATGTTCAGGGGATCCTGATGATTTGGTAGTACGTTTGAACCAAATGCCTGGTGATAAAGTCGCTAAGATTAAAGTCGGAATGTATGAAGCTGTACGTGATGGCATTGTTGCTAATATGCTTCTTGAAGCTATTCCCGATATGCGATTACGACTAGATGCTAATCGCCAATGGACGCTATTAAAAGCGCAACAATTTGCTAAATATGTTAAACCTGAACACCGCAGTAGTATTGCTTTTTTAGAAGAACCTTGTCGTGAGCCTAGTGATAGTTTGGCATTTGCACAACAAACTGGAATTAATATTGCTTGGGATGAAACAGTACGTGATGCTGGGTTTGAAGTAAAAGCAGAGCCAGGTGTTGCAGCTATTATTATTAAACCGACGTTGATAGGTTCGCTTGATCGTTGTATTTCATTGATCGAGCAAGCACATGCTGCCGGATTAATTGCTGTAATTAGCTCAAGTATTGAATCAAGTTTGGGTTTAAATCAGTTGGCACGTTTAGCGCAATGGCAAACCCCAAATGTGATCCCTGGGTTAGATACAATGCAATTATTTCAAGTTCAATTAATGCAGTCATGGCCGGGCTGTGAACTGCCGGTGATCCCTTTATCTGAATTAGACGTAGTATGGCACAAATAAAAGCAGCATTTCAGATGTGGCCTTGGCAATATTGGGCCGAACAACGACCTACAGAGGTTGCGATTGCATTAGGTGATGTAAACGCAGACGCTGTGTCGTGGAATTGGATTGAAGTTACAGCGAATATTGAAAAGTATGCGCAACGGTTAGTTGCTCAAGGTGTAAAGCGCGATCAATTAGTTGCAGTCGTTGCACCCAATAGTATTGATGTATTATGGCTGTTACTGGCAATAATTCGGGTTGGCGCGCGTTATGTGGGCCTTAATCCTAAATTGCCCTCTAAAGCACTTACGGAGCAATTAGCACTATTAGGTAATGATTATCTTTGGTGCTCAAGTGCGGAGCTTGCTGAGCAGTTACCAGGGAAAGAGATCTCATTAATGATGGATACGACGTCTAATCGTCTTATTCCTGTTATGTGGCAAGAGCATCGTCCGGTTACGCTGACATTAACATCGGGTTCGACGGGCGCTCCTAAAGCTGTGGTACATCATGCGCAGTCACATTTAGCTAGTGCGAGTGGATTATTAAAACAAATGACATTTACCGCTGATGACAGCTGGTTACTGTCATTACCGTTATTCCATATTTCAGGCTTAGCCATTGTTTGGCGGTGGTTATACCGTGGTGCAAGAATTGTCGTGGTTGAGCCAGAATTGCAACAACAAGCCTTGCAATGGGTCAGTCATGCGTCATTAGTGCCGACACAGCTACAACGTTTTCTTGATTCTGAATATGCACAGCAACATCAACTACAGCAGGTATTATTAGGTGGCGCGACGATTCCAGTCAGTTTAACTACGGCAGCTGAACAAGTCGGTATTGAATGTTGGAGTGGCTATGGGATGACAGAAATGGCGTCGACGATAACGGCTAAACGCGCGAATAGTAGTCCTGGTGTCGGTACCGTTTTACCTTACCGCAAGCTTATTTTACGTGATGGTGAAATTTGGGTGAGTGGTAAAGTGTTATGTTTGGGGTATTACCGTAATCGTACTATTTTCTCCTTAGTAGGATGTAATGACGACGATGAGTGGTTTGCAACCAAAGATTTAGGTGAGTGGCATGATGACGAATTATTTATTCGTGGTCGAGCTGATAATATGTTTATTTCTGGTGGTGAGAATGTACAGCCAGAAGATATTGAACAGGTATTATTACAGCACCCTGCGGTTAACCAAGTGATTGTGTTACCGGTTGCTGATCATGATTTTGGTGCTAGACCGGTGGCGATATTAACAACTGCTCAACCGTTAGATAATTATTTGATTGATCAATTAGTCACTTATATATCGCAAAACGTGGCACCTTATAAGCGTCCAATTCGCTATGTTGAATTACCTGAGAGCTTTACGCAAAGTGTGAAAATTTCACGCACAGAGTTAGCGCAGTGGTTAGCGACACAAGCATAAAAGCAATGCTAATATTAATAAAAAGGCGAAGCATAATAGCTTCGCCTTTTTATTATCGGTTAAATCCCATCGAGCAGTTTATATGACATTATCACTAGCGCTGGTCACCACGTAATGTCATCACTTGTTGGCGCAGTAATTGACTATTGGTTTCCTCTGAAGGTACGCAATTACCCGCAACGATAGTTACTTTAGACCAAAAACGAGTAGGGCATTTAAGTAAAGCATGTCCACCTGCACGACTAAAATAACTGCCCCATAAGCCTTGTAAAGCCACTGGAATAACCTGAACGTTTGAGCGTTTAATAATTAAATCAATACCGCGCATAAAGGGAGCAATTTCACCATCTTGAGTCAGGTGACCTTCAGGGAAAACACACACAATATCGCCATTTTCTAAATACGTTGCCACTTGAGCAAATGCTGTTCGTACTGATTTACGATCATTGGCATCGACAGGTATTGCTTTGCAAGCACGACAAAATGCATTGATAACGGGGAGATTGTAAATATCTTTATCCATTAAAAATCGAATTGGGCGGGGGCAAGCACCTGCTAATAATAGTGCATCCATATAACTAACATGATTACACACTAATAACGTTCCGCCACGTTGAGGCAGATTATTGAGGTTTTTATGACGGACACGATACATGGTGTGAGTCACAATCCACACTACAAACCGCCAAAAAAAGTCAGGAGCTTGGAAATAGATATAAACTAAGACAAGTCCGTTTAATCCTGCTAGTAATAAGAAAAATTGTGGAATAGATAACTGTAATAAAGATAAGCAAACTATTGCTGCAATGGCACTCATCACCATAAAGACCGCATTCCAAATATTATTGGCGGCTATAATTTGAGCGCGTTGATCTTCTTTGGCGCGTTGCTGCATAAGGGTATATAGCGGCACAATGAAAATACCACCGGCCACACCAAGCAATAATAATGAAATAAAGACCGGCCATAATGACGGTTGGGCAATGAATGTTATTATTGAGTTGCTGACGGGAATCACATCGGGTGTCATAACGTATAACCCCAAACCGAAAAAACTGATCCCAAAACAACCAATCGGTACAATCCCTGGATCAACTCGGTGCTGTGATAGACGGTCACATAGCATTGATCCAATAGCAATGCCGATAGAGAACAAGGTTAATAAAAAAGAGACAGATGATGCTTGGCCGCCTAAATTGGTGCGCGCAAAATTTGGAAATTGGGTTAAGTAACAAGCGCCAAGGAACCAAAACCAACTAATACCAAGAATACATTGGAAGATGATTTTATCTTGTTGAGCTATTTTCATGGTATGGCGTGTTTGCTGCCATGGACGCCAATGAAATTTAAGGTGCGGTTGGCTTGGTGGTGCCGCTGGAATAGCTAGCGATGCGAGATAGCCTAAAATGGCAAAGATAATGACACTAATGGCGGCAATATAACGCCCATTGTCACTATTAGCGATCACGCCAGCGATAATTGTACCTAGCAAAATGGCAAGGAATGTGCCTGTTTCAACCAGTGCATTACCAGAGACTAATTCGCTTTTTTTAAGGTGTTGCGGTAATAAAGCATATTTAGCAGGCCCAAAGAAAGCAGATTGAGTGCCCATTAGAAACAGTAAAAACAGTAATGATAAATAGCTTTGGTAAATAAAGGCGATGGCCGCACAAGACATGATAATGACTTCTGCCAGCTTAACCATACGCATGATTTTAGCTTTATCATAAATATCAGCAAGAATACCGGCAGAGGCTGAAAATAAGAAAAACGGAAGGATAAATAATCCTGCTGCTAAATTAATTAATAAATCGGCGTTAAGTGGAAGCGTATGTACTGAGGCATAAGCAATAAAAATAAGTAGAATATTCTTATAAACATTATCGTTAAATGCCCCTAAGGCCTGTGTAAGAAAATAAGGTAAAAACCGACGTTTAGTTAACAGGCTTGATTGAGACTTAGGGGACATTCTGTTGTTCTCGTTAAATTACTTGTGCCATGAATTTAAGTAGGTATCTAATAAATTATTGATCAATGCTTTTCCGTCAACTGGAGCAGAGGTGAACAATTTATCATCCACTGTTAGTAAGGTAATACCGTGTACACCAGCCCAAATAACGCGGCTTGCTTCAAGTACTTGCTCACCACTCATATCACTATTAATTTGACCAATTAATGCTTCTAGCATGCCTGTCATATTATCAATACGATCTGTTTGCCATTCAGGAAGATCTTCACCATTCATTGTATGTTGGAAAATTAACTGCCAACGGTAAGGATGCGCTGTTGCAAAATCAAGATAGCAGAAAGCAAGATTACGCAATGCTTGTTGTGAGGACGTTGAATCACGGACACAAAGTTCAGCTTGTTGGAATAATTCATCTAGTGTTTGAGCAACGGCATGAAGGAGTAATAGATTATAGTTACCGAACACATTAACTAAAGTACTTGGTACATAGCCAATCATCGCTGCGACTTTACGTAAGCTCAGTTCATGATGTGGGTGCTCATCGAGAAAGTTTTTCACTTGCTCAAGAGTCATATTTACCAATTCTTCGCGGGTGTGGTCATTTCTTCTTGCCATGGAGTTATACTCTTTAAATATGTTTGCAATTGTCGTAATTAGCCTAGCTGTAGGCCGCTTTTTTAATTATTTTAATAATTCTCATCCATGAGGCATTATGCGTAACATAAATCAGACATAATACGAATCCATAAATTGATATGTTAAGCGTTTCGTTTCTTGGTATTTTCTAATGATACTTGATCATTTAGCGTCCAAAAATCAATAAGAATACCGATGAGGAAGAAACCACACGTACATAAGTAAAGGATACCGGTGAGCCATTTCCCCATATACATGCGGTGAACACCAAATATTCCAAGGAAAGTCAGTAATAGCCATGCAATGTTGTAATCGATTTCACCGCTAGCGAAACGTAAATCAGATTCACGGTTCATTGATGGGATTAAAAATAAATCGATTAACCAGCCGATGCCGAGTAAACCTAACGTTAAAAACCAGATTGTGCCTGTGACAGGTTTACCATAATAAAAACGGTGAGCACCGGTAAAACCAAAAATCCACAATAGATAACCCACAAATTTACTATGTGTATTGTTCTCTTGCATAGATATCTCCATTGAGAAATATGATAATAATCAAGGAAAGTCCCGTCTTTGAGCCGGTATTGTTCACTTTCGTTGATGACATAAAAAACAGTATATAATAATAAACGTTTACTGCGGATAATATATGGAATGATCTGATAATTTTCACCTTTTAGGTTGTATTAGTTCAATTTATTACACATAAGCATGCATATTAAAGCTATTTATGTTTAATTATATAGAGAATCACAATTGTTAATGTCTATATTGTTAGTGTTAGATGTATGATTATTAGGCTTTTAATTTGTTATATTAGATAATTACAACAATGTTAAACGTTAGTAACAATTTTGATGGGTGATTAAATTGACATTCTGTAGCGAATAGCTACGATGCTTAGAGTTAATGACAAAGGTATATCTATTATCATGAAACGCTTTTTTACCGTATTTGCTCTTATTGTGGCGGTGTCGTTTACAGCACCACATGCAGAAGCAAAAAAATTCGGTGGTGGTAAGTCGTTTGGTAAAAGCTTTAAAACCGCTCCGGTTCGTAAGCAGCAACCACAACAGACTGATACTATCCGTAAACAAAATCCTACCGCAGCGTCATCAGCGAAAAAAGGCCTAATGGGTGGTTTGTTAGGTGGTCTTCTTGCTGGTGGTCTGTTAGCTGCTTTCTTTGGTGGTGCATTTGATGGTATCCAATTTATGGATATTCTTATCATCGGTATCATTGCCTTTGTATTGTTTAAGCTATTTAAAGCAATGCGTGCTAATAAAGGTACTCCTATGGGGCACCGTGAGTCTTATGCGGGCAATTCCCCTCGTCAGTCTCAGCAACAACAACAGCAACAACAGCAACAACAGTTTCGTCAAGGAGCAGCACAACAGCAGCAATCGTCTGGTTATGAATCAACAGACAGTGATGTGCCGTTTAACCTGCCGCCAAACTTTAATATGAATGCATTTTTAAATGGTTCTCGTGATCATTACCGTGTTATTCAAGGCGCTTGGAATCATAACGAATTGGAAAAAATTCGTGAGTATGTGTCTCCAGCGTTGATGGCTGATTTAACTGCTGAGCGTGCAAAACTGACAGGTGAACAGCATACTGAAGTAATGTATGTTGATGCTGAGCTAGTACGTGCAGATTATGACGCTAATATGGCGCAACTAAGCATTAAGTTTAGTGGCCGTTATAAAGACAGTGCTGAAGGTGTGGAAGAAGACATTAATGATGTATGGCATTTAGAGCGTGATTTACGTAAACCTAATGCACCATGGTTAATTGTTGGTATTCAAGCATAATCGCGATAAATCGCAGTCAAAAAAGCCGCTAATAGCAAAAGATTTCATATTATGTGAACTCTTTTCTAAGCGGCTTTTTTATATCTCTCAATAGCTTGGGTTGTTTTTTATACAGTTTTGAAACTGAATGACTGATAGATGTTCAAATTTTTGACACAGATCTCACCCTGATAGAGAAAGATCTTCAGATATTGATCTCTGCACCTAGTTTTCTTACCAACAAACGCTAATATTAAGAATAGATTATTTATCCCGCTGGGATTTTCCATGAAAGAGGTGACTATGCTGTACACTCCCGATATCGTTGATGAAATGAATCTACTGGTAAAATTCCCTATGCATAGCAATATGGAAGGCATTAAGGTTCATAGCGATGCAAGTCCTGCTGTTATCTCTGCAGCGCAACGTTTGTATGCGAAAGGATTAGTGACTGAAGAGGATGGAGGATACTTGACATATTCTGGCCATCAAGTTGTAGAAAATGCTAAAAGTGCATTACGTATCCTTACTGGCGCAGTTAAAGAATAGTTCTATTCTCCAGTAAACGAACGGCAATAACGGTTATGTTATTTGCTCAAGTTCGGTAATAATTGTTAAGGCTTGCTCATTGGTATTACCACAAATATCAGAGCAAGCTTTAAAATTGTGGCATACAGCAGGGCGCTCTGGCTTACCAAATAATTGGCAGAGATTGTTTTCATTTAGTTGAATACAACGAACACCTGCAGGCTTACCGTTAACCATTCCTGGAATGGATGATGATATACTTGGGGCAATACAACATGCTCCACAACCTAAACGACATTCCATCACTCTTCTCTCTTTCTGCTTTGTAAATCGGTTGCGCAAATTACCATTGTTAATCCTAAAAGCCAAATTTAGTTATCGACTTTATTTGTCGTGATCATTTACAGATCGGCTCTTTATTTCTACGCTAAATGATAATGGCTATTATTTCTGTCGATATTAACGATTAATAGGTATTTTTAATTTGCAGTTTACCGTATTGATCGCTATAAAAACCGCCTGCTTTATTTTTTGATAAGCTCATTCATTATTGTGGCGTATTGAGCGACACAAATAACAATACTGGTGTAAGTATCATGACCCATTTTTGGCAACAGAAAGACTTAACGACAATGACAGATCAAGAGTGGGAATCACTTTGTGATGGCTGTGGAAAATGTTGTCTACATAAGTTAATTGATGATGATACTGACGATATCTATTACACCAATGTCGCTTGTAGCTTACTCGATAACCAAACATGTTCATGTAAAGATTATCCTAATCGATTTGAGTCTGGTGAAGAGTGTCTTAAGCTGACTCGTGAGCGAATTGAAGAGTTTGCATGGTTACCTGAAACATGTGCTTACCGTTTACTTGCGGAAGGTAAACCGTTACCTGAGTGGCATCCTTTGCTCACCGGCTCTAAAGAGGCTATGCACAAAGCGGATGAATCAGTACGTAATAAGATTGTGTATGAAATCGATGTGATTGATTGGGAAGATCATATTTTAAATCATCCTAATCGTATCAGTGAATAATAACGATTAACTTGTGGTCGTTGAATAAATAGCGCCTCCGTTACGAAACGGAGGCGCTTTTTTTATAACCAGTAACACGTTATAAGATAAAACGTTCACCCTGAACCGGGAAATGGAATGTCACCCCAAAGGTATTTCCTGCATTAAGTTGCTGCTTAATAATCGATTGTGGATCGATATTTTTAAGTAAGCTGTATTTTATATGGGTGATAACAATAGGTAGTCCAGTTAAACTTCCCTTACCGCCAGCTTTATATTCAAGTACAGCTAATTCCTCTAATAATAATTTAGGCGTTAAATGGCCATATAATGAGCGTTCAGGCACTTTATTGGTGAAGGACGTTTCAATCATGATCCCTTTTAATTGTTTGTTTTTAATATAAGGTGCCAATGTCGACCATAAACTATTTAGATGATCGCTTTGCTCAACGCTGTCAGCACCAGTATCACCAAGATAGACCATCACTTGTTTATGATTATTCTTAATAAGAAATGCCGAGGATTCAATACCAGCATGGCTTAATGGTAGTGCTTTAGCGTGTAAATAAGTGTCTTTAATTGGCAGCCACTTTTGAGCCGATAAATCACGATATTGGTATTTACCTAATTGATAACCTTGGCCACGGTTACCAAAGTTAGGCCAAGCTTGCCAATTAAAATAAGTCTCGGTAATGGTTCCATTGACTGACGGTAAACCATAGATATATTTACGGCTATCATCCGGTGAGGTAATGATCATTCCAGCGAGATGATCTAGGTGTGCGTGACTGATTAAATAACCTTTAATTTTCTCACGTAGCACATAACCAACTTTAGTATAAGGCGAGTCTTTGGGGAGTTTAATGTCTTTAAAAGCTTGCTTTTCATCGGCCACAATAAGGCCATTAACCACGGTTCCTGCATCAAGGGTGACATAATTAGTGTCATGAGTGTCTTTGATAAGAAATGCGGTTAAATTACCATCCTGAATGCCTCCCTTACTGCCTAAAGTGATAACATCAAATCCAGCCTGCGCATAAGCTGAAAAAGAGCATAGTAAGACTAAAAGACTTTTTTTGAACATTCTATTTTCCCTATAGAAATAACAGCAACAGTGTTCATATTTGATTGTTTTGCTGAATAATACGACGTTATAACGGATTGTTGCGCTAGAGAATACGTATAATTGTAAAAAAATGTTATTTGTGGGCAATCGGAATAAAAACGGACCTTATAGCTATATATGATCCGATATTATTCTATTTCTAGGGAGGCTATTCGTCTTGATTATGGACGAGTAAATGTATCGCAGACACTAGGGTTACCTGTTTTAAATCCTTTTTGAAACCATGCGATACGCTGCTGTGAACTACCATGAGTAAACGCATCCGGTTGGACTGCTTTACCTGCGAGTTTTTGCAACCTGTCATCACCGACAGCACTGGCGGCATTAATTCCTTCTTCAATATCGCCAGCCTCAAGCATGCCTTGCTGATTCACATAATAGCCCCATACGCCGGCGTAACAGTCAGCTTGAAGTTCCAAGTTTACACTGAGTTTATTGGCGGTGATCTCATCGCTACGCTGTTGTAGTTGATGAACTTTATCACTGGTTCCAAGTAGTTTTTGAACATGGTGGCCAACTTCATGGGCAATGACATATGCAAATGCAAAATCACCCGATGCGCCTAATTTGTTTAGTTCGTTAATAAAGCCCAGATCAAGATAGATTTTTTGATCTGCGGGGCAATAAAAAGGTCCCGACTGAGCTGATCCTGTGCCACAACCGGTGCGAGTAATATCGTTATATAATACTAATGTTGGCGGTTGGTATTTTCCCGCTAGTTGTTTATCCCATACACTTTCTGTTGAGCCAAGAATAGCGGCTACAAATTGTTTATTCTCATCATTGAGTTGTAATGGCGCTTTTGTGGGGGTGTGTGATTGCTGGATTCCGAGTGAGGTGCCGCCGCCAGTAAAATATTGGTAGGCAAAGAATAATCCACCAACCACTAAGATAATTCGACCTATTTTACTGCGCATCAGTAATGGAACTAAGCGTAATAATCCTGCAATGGGGGGTCCTGCTTGAGTCGGGCTATCGCCGCGTCGATCTTCAATATTTGAGCTTTGGCGAGAGTTCTTCCAACGCATTATCAATCCTTCATTATTGGTAGCCGATGATTCAATAATGGCTCAAAATTTGGGACGCGTGGGATCTTTTTCTTCAACGAGGAGTATTGGAGTGTGCGGTTGTGATAAATTTATCTCCCCTCGTACTATAACCAGTAAAGGGGAGGGAAGAGATATTACAATTGTTGTTGGGCTTGTTCTAAGCGCTCAATAATAGGTGCGGCTTTATTGAGACAGCGAATATCAGTAAAGAGCATTTTAGCCTGTGGGTACTGATGACGCAGGTAAGCAAACCATTGTTTAACCCGATTAGGATAATATAAGCCTTTATCACCTTTAATTTCGAATTGAGAATAGGTAAGTAGCAGTGCTAATACTTGCTCCCAAGTCATTGGATCTTGGTTATGTTTTACTACATTACCTAAGTTGGGTAAGTTCAATGCGCCACGACAAACCATTAACGCATCAGTATTCGTTGCTGCTAAGCAGGCTTGGCCATCAGCATGGTTCCAAACCTCACCATTGGCAATAATTGGCAATTTAACATGCTGGCGAAGCTGGCGAATGTAATCCCATTTTATGGTCTCGGCTTTATAGCCATCATCTTTAGTCCGCGCATGGATCACCATTTCGTCAGCACCCGCTTGAGCAATGGCATCTGCAATTTCAAAACACTGTTGTGGGTCATCCCAGCCTAAGCGTACTTTTGCCGTTACAGGTTTAGTCGGATTGACAGCTTCCCGTGTTGCTTTAACAATTTGATAGATTAATTTAGGCTCTTTGAGCAATACCGCGCCACCGCGACTTTTATTAACTGCTTTGGCTGGACAACCAAAGTTAATATCGATGCCTGCTGAACCAAGATTACAAGCACGATGGGCATTTTCAGCCATCCATTGTGGATATTGACCTAGCAATTGCACACGAACGGGGGTACCTGAGCGTGTTTTACCGCCTTGGTGCAATTCAGGACATAAACGATAGAAAACACTATTAGGTAATAGGCTATCAATGATACGTACAAATTCAGTGACACAAAGATCATAGTCATTAATTTCGGTTAGCATCTCGCGCATTAGGTGATCTAATACGCCTTCCATCGGGCCTAAAATAACTCGCATAGGGGTGGTTGCTCTACTCAGTAAATACGCTAAGGGGCAAGAGTCTAGTGCGAGTTGGCTAGTTTGTCATCTTTGTTTTTATATTGAACGTAGATGATGACCTGAAATAATGGTGGTTGGTTGTAAGTGATGCTTATCACATGCGATTGCCATTTTTAACATGCTAGTTGCCACATCTTCTGCAGGTATTGGAGTAAAGTGTTTTAGGGGGCCAATCATTATTGGATGAATAATTTCAAAAATACGTTGAATGGCTAATTCATCTTTACGAGGTTTATTACGCTCCCCTTTAAGTGGCCCTGGGCGAACAAAAACACAATGTTCAAACGCAAGCGCTGTTAATGCTTGTTCCATCTTACCTTTACAGCGTAAATAATGAGCTGGAGAATGTTGGCATGCACCTAAGCTTGATACGACGACAAGGTGTTTTACGCCGAGGTTTTTCATGGTGATAGCAACATTTTTGACTAAATCGACATCAATAGCTTCAAGAGCCTGATTGCTACCGGCTTCTTTTTTAGTGGTGCCTAAACAGATAAAACCATATTCAGGTATAGGTTGATCGTTTTCCCAAGTAATAATACGTAATTGACTGTCTATAATTTGATGTAATCTCTTACTATGAAAAGGTAATGATCGACGAGTCAGGGCGTAGATGTGATTAAAACGAGGGTGATCGAGTAATTGATGTAATAGCTCAGTACCGATTAAGCCGCTGGCTCCAGCAATAATCGCATTCAGTGAATGGGGTGACATAAGTGTATCCATCATAATAAGTCGAGGGCTATAGATAGCGTATTTTTATCTAATTTGCTTTTAAGTGCATCAAATTTCACTCATTAGGGGCTATTTATGGTGCAGTTATGGCTATCATCACTCATATTCGACGTATAATAGCGTTAAAGTGAATCAAAAGAATTAACTAGGACACCCTATGAACACATTAATCACATTGCCTCCACATTGGCAAGGTATGTCGGCCGCTTTTATTGAAGGCGCTTTATTTGCAGCAAATGCTAACCCTAAGCCAATGGAGCCAGAAGTATGGTTACCTGTGTTAATAAATGGCGGCGGCGATGAAGTAGCAGTAGTGATGGTCGATGAGGCTGATAAAATGCCTATTCTTAATCATTTTGAAATGCAATATCGAATGGTAAAGGCGGGTGAATATCAATTACCTGAGTGTTTGTTGTGGCAACAAGATGGCAGTACAGAGGTTGCATTGCGTGAATTTGCTCAAGGCTTTTTAGCTGTATGGGTATTCATTGAGCCTAACTGGCAGCAACAAACAGTATCAGATGGCACCATGCGGATGTTATCTGCGTTATTGACGACATTAATGTTGCTGGTGGATGAAGCTGAAACGTTAGCTCAAATGGAACAAGCGGGTGTAACGGGCATGCCTGCGGCGAGTGAGTTATATGCACAATTACCATTAATGCTAACCGAAGTGATGATGGCAGCAGATCAATTGCAGATAGGTTCTGGCGCACAGGCAATTAATCCGTTTAAAGGTATTGGACGCAATGATCCATGTCCGTGCGAAAGTGGTAAGAAATTTAAACAATGCTGTGGTAAGACACTGTAATGTTAGTGAATAAACCACGTTTGATTGTAGTTGCCGGCGTGATTGAAAAACAAGGTTATTATTTCATTGCACAGCGGTTAGAGAGTGCAAGTCAGGGTGGTTTGTGGGAATTTCCTGGCGGTAAAGTTGAAGTTGATGAAACGCCAGCACAAGCTCTCGAACGTGAATTGTGTGAAGAGTTGTCTATTGGTACGACAACAGGAGTATGGTTGGCTGATAGTGTCTTTGATTATGGTGATAAAATCGTTGAACTTAAAGGTTATTTAAGTCATTGGCAGCAAGGTGAGATCCAATTAAATAGTCATCAACAAATGGCGTGGGTTTCATTATCACAATTAGATAATTATCGTTTTTGTGCGGCCGACTATCCGATTATCACTGCCTTACATAATCATATGGCGCAGATGAGTAACGCCAAAGGGTAAATATATAGTTGTAGATTAAATTGGCAGATCAAAAAAGCGAAGCATAGTGCTTCGCTTTTTTATGTATTGGCGTATCAGCTTAACGCTTATTACCAAAAAATTGTGCGATAACCATAATAGCCCATACGATAAGATTGGCTGCAAAAATAATCACTAGCCATTGTGGCATTGAAAGGCCAAGGAATCCCCATACGATTTTAGCGCAATCACCATAAGCTTCAAACATCCATGGCGCCCAGTGGTTAAGGGGAGCCCATGATGGGAATTTGACAAATAAATCACAGGTTGCAAATGGCGATGGATTAAATTGAAAACCAACGTGTTGATATGCCAGCTCTAAGCCACGGTATGCACCATAACCCCAGCCAGCTAAACCTAACCAGCGTAATAGACCATTTTTAGGTGCTATTAAACCAATTAGAGCTGCAATACCAATCCCCATCATTGCGACACGTTCATAAACGCACATCACACAAGGTGCAAGGTTCATGACGTGTTCGAAAAAGAGCGCCGAACTTTCAAAGAAAATAATTGAGAGTAGTAGTAGCAACCAAGCTAAACGTGTTTTTGAAAAAGAATTAAGCACTTGCATTATCGGTACTCTAATAACTAACTGGACAAAACAACGCCCTGAACATCAGGGCGTTGAAAAGAGATATGGCATTTATTACGATTCGTTATTCAAGCATAGCTCTAAAGATAAGTAAATCTTCATATAAGTCCGTTGTGTTATTTTAATGACCTACCGCAGGAACTGATGCAGCTGCGTCTATTGTTGCTTGAGTTAACCAGTTCATGCTGTAGAACCAATCCGTCATTGGTACGAGTAACAATTCAATACCCGCTAAACCAACAAAGGTTAAAACGATAGTATAAGGTAAGGCCATATAGACCATACGTCCGTAAGAAAGACGAATTAGAGGAGCAAGCGCAGACGTGAGTACGAATAAGAATGCTGCCTGGCCATTAGCGTTGCAACTGAAGGTAAGTTGGTACCTGTATTGATAGCAACGGCTAACATATCAAACTGATTACGATCGATGACACCATTGACTAATGCAGCTTTAACTTCGTTAATGTATACCGTACCGACAAAAACATTATCCGATACCATCGACAATAAACCATTGGCAATATAGAACATGGTTAATTGAGAGCTACCTTCAAGTGTTAATACCCAACCGATAATTGGTGTAAATAACTGTTGATCAATAATCACAGCAACTACAGAGAAAAATACTGCTAATAATGCGGTGAAAGGTAATGCTTCCTCAAACGCTTTCCCTAAGGCATGCTCTTCCGTGATTCCCGTAAATGCCGTCGCAAAAATGATAACGGTTAGACCAATTAATCCAACAGCCGCTAAGTGCATTGCTAGACCAACAATCAGCCAAACAGCAATAATGCCTTGTACGATAAACTTTGCATAATCAACGTTAGTGCGGCGTTTACGTTCTTCGTTATCGAGGTCTACCAAAATGGCACGAACATTTTCTGGCAATTGCGCTCCATAACCACAAATTTTGAATTTCTCAACCAGAACACAAGTACAAAGACCACAAATGAACACCGGAATAGTGACTGGTGACATACGAATAATAAACTCACCAAACTGCCAGCCAGCTTGGTCGGCAATGATTAAGTTTTGTGGTTCACCGACCATCGTCATTACACCGCCAAGTGCAGTACCGACACCTGCATGCATTAATAAGCTGCGTAAAAAAGCACGATAGTTTTCAAGATCATCACGGCTTAGTTCTTGGACATGATCATCGTCAGTATGATCATGATGAGCATTAGGATCTTGTCCTGAAGCGACTTTGTGATAAATGCTATAGAAACCAACAGTAACGCTGATAACCACCGCAATAACGGTTAGTGCATCAAGAAATGCTGATAGGAAAGCGGCCATGATGCAAAAAGCAAGAGAAAGCAGTATCTTAGATTTAATGCTGATTAATATTTTGGTGAAAATAAACAGTAGCAGCTGCTTCATGAAGTAGATGCCAGCAACCATAAAGACTAATAGTAATAGTACTTCGATATTTGCTACCAGCTCATGCTTCACTTGTTCTGCACTGGTCATGCCAATTGCAACAGCTTCAATGGCGAGCAAACCGCCAGGCTGAAGAGGATAACATTTAAGTGCCATTGCAAGAGTAAAGATAAACTCTACTACCAGTAACCACCCAGCAACAAAAGGATCGACGAGAAAGAAAACCAATGGATTAATGATAAGAAAAGAAATGATTGCAATTTTGTACCAGTCAGGTGCCTTACCTAAAAAGTTTTTTATAAAAGCATTCCCTAGCGATATAGCCATGTTTAAATCTCTTAAATTAGTGCAAGTTTGAAGGTATGAAATGGTACGAATGCGTGCGAGGACTAATCAGCTGATAATTAATCGCATCATGCTAAAAATTTTCAGGAGTGATTGAGTTCTTTAAGATAAACATCATAAATAATGACATTTAACTTAAAGCAGGCAGCAACGTCCATTTGCTCCCAGTTTGTTAATGATAACTCTACCGATTGAATTTTATTAGTCAACCGCATACACATACATGCAAATAAATTGTAACGTTTTCATCACAAATTGAGGCTGGTACCTTAGATATTAGCGCTACAATATACAGAATATTGCAGGCAAAATATCGCAAGCTGATAAAATAATGCAACTAAGGCAATCTTTGAAGGTATAGATGGTTTATTTTTGTACATATCTATCTGCTTAGTGTCAGACTTGTGTACTAGATTTCAGCTATTGAAGAACTAGTGGTATGATGAGTGTTAATAAATAACATAAGCAAGAAGCGAATTGGATTGAACTTAGATGGTTATTAAGGCAGATAGCCCAGCGACGTTTGCTGAGAAATACATTATTGAAAGTATCTGGAATAATCACTTTCCTCAGGGCTCTATTCTTCCTGCTGAGCGTGAACTTTCGGAACTGATTGGCGTAACTCGAACAACATTACGTGAAGTATTGCAGCGTTTAGCACGAGATGGCTGGTTAACGATTCAACATGGTAAACCGACCCGTGTAAATAATTACATGGATACATCTGGTTTAAGCATTTTAGATACGTTAATCACACTAGATGGACAGGATGTCCAACGAGTATTAGCTGATTTATTAGCTGCTCGTACGGATATTAGTAGTGTTTTTATGCGCTATGCTGTCAAAGGTAATCCAGAAAACTCCAGCGAATTAATTCAACATGTTATTGAATCATGTCAGCGATTATTAGCTGCCGAGAGTTTTGCTGAGTTTATTGAAAATAGTGATGACCGATTAAACTTACTCCAAGAAGTAAAGAAAATCGTCGATAAATACGGTAAAAATGATCCTCAGCTATGTGAGGAAATTTGTCGTGCACGCGCTTTTAATTATTATGATTACCGTTTGTTCCAAGGAATGGCGGGAAAATCAGGTAACACGCTTTATGTGCTGACAATCAATGGACTGCGTAAAATTTATACCCGCGTTGGTGGTTATTATTTTATGAATCCGGAAGCGTGCCAATTAGCGCTGAATTTCTATAGTGACCTGCAAGCATATTGTGATGGTCATCAAGCAGAGTTAGTTGCTGATCGTATTAAAAAATATGGCCGAGAAAGTGGTGCGATTTGGTATACCCATCGCGTTAAGATCTCTAAATATTTATATGAAGAAGAGCAGTAAAAATATTGCTAATATAAAAATAAAAAAGAGAGCTTATTAGCTCTCTTTTTTTATAACCATCGTATCTTATTGGATAAAGATGTTAATATAACTAATAATTAGTTATACGTTATGTTAATAGTAAAGATTAAAATGATCAGCAGTAAAATATATCAAATTGGCCCTATTCACTACGATAGTTCAACGCGAGTGTTGACACATAAAAATGGCTATACCGAGTATTTTACGCCGAGAGTGAGTGATGTCTTTTTATTATTGTTAGAGTATCAAGGGCAATGTGTTGAGAAAGATTTATTATTATCTCAATGCTGGGGGGATGTTATTGTCTCTGAGCAGGCGCTGACGAATGTTATTTCTAAATTAAGAAAGATACTGCATAAAAATTGTCCAGATATTTTAACTATCACTACCGTAAGTAAATCAGGTTATTTGCTTGAGGTTGTTGGTAGTGTACAAAAAGAAAGCAATATTAATGATTGTGACGTTACTGCGCCTATTGTTAAAGAACAAACCATTAATAGTGGTACTGCTGCTATACCTTTCGAGAGCAACCGAGCTAAAGCGAGTTGGTTAAGTAGTCATAAAATAACTGTTTTATTAATCTTTTTTTTAGGTGTATTACTAATTTTAACTGCTTATAACTATTATGAAATAAAATCACGACCTTATTTTATTAATAAATCGAGTTATTCTGAAGCAGTTAATATACGTAATAATACTGTTTATATCCATACAGTAAATAACTCTGAATTAGATTCGAGTAAAATTATCGAAGAGATAAAACAAGGAATATCTTCAATCTGTAATGCTGAGGTTTACGTGAGGTTTTATAATAATACGAGAATAAAGAACCATGTAGGGTTAGTTATATTTATTATTACCAATGATGGAAGGGCTTTTAATTTTAGAATGTCTGAATATACAAATGATGATTTAGGAGAGAGGTTGAATTATTATTTGATGGGGAAAAGTGTTGCATGTTAAAGATCGTAAATATTACTTTATCGATAATTGTTATTATTGTATTGCTTGGGTTGTTTATTTTAAAGGTTAAGGATGATCGCCTTGTTACAACACGGTGGTACTGTGATCAATCCAAAAATAGCTTTATATCTAAAGCATACACTGAATATCGTACTTTTACCGAACATATGATTTTTACCTTTAGCTCTGAAGATAGCTTTATGATTCATGAATATATTACAGTAGAGAAAAATAATGGTAATAGATCTCCTATTGAGGTGTTTTATGAGGGTAAATACAACCAAAGAAAGAATGAATTAACGTTAAAATTTGAGCGAGTGAGATTACTTAAAAAATATCAAGACAGTAATATAAATAAGAGCTATCAAGATTATCAGGGCTATAGTATATCGTACGCTTATAAGCAGTTAGGCAACAAGATGTATTTCTACTCAATGAATAAAAGTGATGTTTTTGATATGGTTTGTTATAAAAATTAGTCTGGCTGTATTTTATAAAGCGATTGCAAAGAATCGATCTTTTAATATGTTAACGATTTAATTTTGATAATATTGGATGTATAAAATTATTTTTATTGTTTTTATTAAATTTATTTGAAACTTTTTGTTTTAATTTTTAATCACTTAGTATTTTATTTGGTGATGGTTTTTTTTTGGTTTGTTTTTTTTCGATATAAATTTGTATTCTGTCACCTCTTTTTTATACCCAATTTGGATTTATATCTCATGAAAAAATTAATCGTAGCAGCAGTAATGTGTTCATTATTATCTTCATATGCAGTCGCTAGCGAAAATAATACAGCATTAAATAAGTATAAGGGTTTTTATGTTGGTGGCGGTGTTGGTACAACAGATTTTCATGATAAAGTTTCATCAGAAATGTCTAAGGAACATGGCATCGGTATTTCAACTAAATCAGATACAGCATATAAAGTAATTACGGGTTACCAATTTAACCGTATTGTTTCTATTGAAGCACAATATACTTCTTATGGTGATACTAAATATAATATCGTGTCTGAAGGAGATACAGGAAAATTTAAGGTTAAACAACAGTCATACAGTATCGCAGCGAATGTTGGTTATACGTTTGATAATGGTTTACGTCCTTTTGCAACTGCTGGCCTAGGTCAAATGTTTATTAAATCGGGAAGTTTTAAAAAAGATGGCGGCTTATATCGTTTAGGTGCTGGCGTAGAGTATCAAATTAAACAAGTTCCAGGCTTAGGTATGCGTGTGGCTTATGAGGCAGACTTTTATACTCTTGAAGATAAATATAATAATAAAGATTATGATCAATCAGTTGGTAGCTGGTATGTTGGTACTACATATAAATTCTAAATTATTAAATTTATCATAATATAATAAAACCGCCTTGATATAACAAACAAGGCGGTTTTTATTAATTATATATCGGTATTATATTGTGTATTGGCAGGGCAGGTTGCAATAATTTTCCCACGACCATCAGGTAATTCTTCTTCTAGGGTCACGTTAAATCCCCATAGTCGATGTAAGTGCTTAATGACCTCAGTATGACTCTCTGCGAGAGGAATACGATTATGAGGAATATAGCGTAACGTTAATGAACGATCCCCGCGTAAAGCTACATTCCATATTTGTAAATTGGGCTCATTATTACTGAGATTATATTGTGATGATAATTTCTCACGAATAGCACGGTAGCCTTCTTCATTATGTATTGCACTGACTTCGACATAGTTATGGCGATCATCATCGTCAACAGCAAAGAATTTAAAATCACGCATTAATTTGGGTGATAAAAATTGGCTAATAAAACTTTCATCTTTAAAATTTTCCATCGCAAAATGTAGCGTTTCAAGCCAATCAGAGCCGGCAATATCTGGGAACCAATACTTATCTTCGGCAGTAGGATTTTCGCAAATACGACGTATGTCTTGGAACATTGCAAAGCCTAATGCATAAGGATTAATTCCGTTGTAGTAAGGGCTATTATATTCAGGCTGTGCGACAACATTAGTATGGCTATGTAGAAATTCCATAATGAATCTATCAGTCACTAAACCGTCATCATAAAGATGATTCAAAATAGTGTAATGCCAAAATGTGGCCCAACCTTCGTTCATTACTTGGGTTTGTTTTTGTGGATAAAAATATTGGCTAACTTTACGTACAATACGAACGAGCTCTCGTTGCCATGGCTCAAGTAATGGTGCGTGTTTTTCAAAGAAATACAGAATATTTTCTTGAGGCTCAGTAGGGAAACGCTCTTCTTCAATAACAGTTTCTTTTGTGTGGTGTTGTGGAATGGTTCGCCATAGAGAGTTTACTTGAGACTGAAGGTAATCTTCACGCGCTTTTTGGCGTGCAGTTTCTTCGACTAAGGATATTTTTTGTGGACGTTTATAGCGATCAACGCCGTAATTCATTAGCGCATGACAAGAGTCGAGAAGTTTTTCTACATCATCAACACCATATTTTTCTTCGCACTCAGTTATATATTTGCGAGCGAATAAGAGGTAGTCAATAATCGAACTGGCATCAGTCCAAGTTTTAAAAAGATAATTACTTTTAAAGAAAGAGTTATGCCCATAACATGCGTGCGCCATCACTAATGCTTGCATGGTAATGGTATTTTCTTCCATCAGATAAGAGATACAAGGGTTCGAATTAATAACAATCTCGTAGGCTAAACCCATTTGCCCATGTTTGTAACCCCGCTCAGTTTCAATGAAACGTTTACCAAATGACCAATGGTGATAGTTGATTGGCATTCCGATACTGGAATAAGCATCCATCATTTGTTCGGCAGTGATAACTTCAATTTGATTTGGGTAGGTATCAAGCCGATAGTGTGCAGCTACACGTTTGATTTCGACATGATATTGTTCAAGCAAATCAAAAGTCCAATCTGGTCCATCACTGAGTGGTTTTGTTGTTGTCATTATTGCCATCACTCAATCTCCCCATGTTATTCACTATTTAACGAATAAATAATCATAATCGGCACAGGTTTACGATTGTACCGATTATATTTAGTACCGTGGAATAGCGTTAATTTAACTGACTTGTTTTTTAAATAGCTCCCTAAACACCGGGAAAATATCATCGACTGTTTTAATATTTTGCATTGCGAAATTTTCATGGCCGCTATGTAAGGATTCATACTCTCGCCACAGAGTTTGATGTGCGCGACGAGTGATCTCAATATATGAGTAATAGCGTGTTACTGGCAGTATGTGCTTATCAAGTAATTCACGGCAACCAGGGGAGTCATCCGCCCAATTATCACCATCAGAAGCTTGTGCTGCATAAATGTTCCACTCTTCTGGGCGATAACGTTGTTTAACGATGTCATGCATCATTTTTAATGCACTTGAAACTATAGTGCCACCAGTTTCTTGAGAATAGAAAAACTCATGTTCATCAACTTCTTTAGCTTGGGTGTGATGGCGAATAAACACCACTTCAACATTTTTGTAAGTACGATTTAAAAATAAATACAGCAGTATATAAAACCGTTTAGCGATATCTTTAGTGGCTTGATCCATCGAGCCTGATACATCCATTAAGCAGAACATGACAGCCTGACTTGATGGTTGTGGGCGACGTTCATAGTTTTTGTAACGTAAGTCAAAAGTATCAATAAATGGCGTACTGTTAATTTTTTTCCGTAATACGGTAATTTCTTGTTTAATGCGTTCCTCTTCAAAAGGTTGAGCTGGTTCGGTTGTGAACAGTAATTCAAGGGCTTGTTCAAGTTCACGTACTTTTCGGCGTTTACCTGCGGTCATTGCTGTTCGTCTTGCGAGCGAATTTTGTAATGATTTTACAATCGCAATATTTGACGGTACGCCTTGTGATTTATAACCTGCACGAAATGTTTTCCATTCTACGATCTGACTAATGGCATTTTTCTGTAGATTAGGCAGCTCTAAATCTTCAAATAATAAATCTAGATATTCATCTTTCGATATTTGAAAGACAAAATCGTCCTGACCATCACCATCAGGACTTGCCTGACCTTCGCCTGCACCACCTTGACCGCCACCTCCTTGTGGACGTTCAATACGATCTCCTGGAATAAATTGGTCATTACCGGGGTGGACGACTTCTCGTTGTCCCCCTTTACCTTGATGAAATACTGGTTCGCTAATGTCGCGAGAGGGGATGGTTATATCCTCACCACTATCGACATCAGTAATCGAACGTTTATTTACCGCATCAGCAATAGACTCTTTTATTTGCTGTTTATGACGGCGTAAAAAACGTTGGCGATTGACGGTGCTCTTATTTTTACCGTTGAGCCTTCGATCAATAAAATGTGCCATAGCTCCCCCTTCGTTGTCAGTCGGTTACGACGACTTACGTACGCGTAAGTACCATTCAGACAATAAACGCACTTGTTTACGGGTATAGCCTTTTTCCATCATACGAGCGACAAAATCATCGTGCTTTTTCTGCTCATCGGTTGAGGTTTTGGCATTAAAGGAAATAACCGGTAGTAGTTCTTCGGTGTTAGAGAACATTTTTTTCTCAATCACGGTGCGTAGTTTTTCATAGCTGGTCCAATTTGGATTTTTACCTGCATTATTAGCACGAGCACGAAGTACAAAATTGACGATTTCATTACGAAAATCTTTTGGATTACTGATGCCAGCTGGCTTCTCAATTTTTTCTAGTTCGTTATTGAGAGCCGAACGGTCAAATAATTGGCCAGTATCAGGATCGCGGTATTCCTGATCTTGAATCCAGAAGTCAGCATAACTCACATAACGGTCAAAGATGTTTTGGCCATATTCTGAATAAGACTCAAGGTAAGCGGTTTGAATTTCTTTACCAATAAATTCGACATATTTAGGCGTTAAGAACCCCTTAAGGTGCTCAAGATATTTCTCGGCGATGTCTTGTGGAAATTGTTCACGCTCAATTTGTTGTTCAAGAACGTAGAAAAGGTGAACTGGGTTTGCAGCAACTTCAGCATGATCAAAGTTAAATACTCGCGAGAGGATTTTAAAGGCGAAACGGGTTGAGAGCCCATTCATACCTTCATCAACACCAGCATAATCACGGTACTCTTGATATGATTTTGCTTTAGGATCGGTATCTTTAAGTGTTTCACCATCATAAACACGCATTTTTGAATATACACTGGAGTTTTCAGGCTCTTTAAGACGAGATAACACCGTGAAACGTGCTAGAATTTCAAGAGTACTTGGTGAACATGGTGCGGAAGATAACTCACTGTTTTGTAGTAACTTTTCGTATATTCGCATTTCTTCCGATACGCGTAAACAATAAGGGACTTTAACGATATAGACCCGATCAAGAAAGGCCTCATTCGTTTTATTATTACGGAATGTTTGCCACTCAGATTCGTTTGAGTGCGCTAAAATCATACCGTCAAAAGGTAAGGCTGATAACCCTTCCGTACCGTTGTAGTTACCTTCCTGTGTCGCTGTTAATAAGGGGTGTAGCACTTTTAATGGCGCTTTAAACATCTCTACGAATTCCATTACACCTTGGTTAGCTTTACATAAGGCACCTGAATAGCTATATGCATCTGGATCATCTTGAGAAAAATGTTCAAGCTGACGAATATCGACTTTACCTACTAATGATGAAATATCTTGGTTGTTTTCATCACCGGGCTCCGTTTTTGCAATCGCGATTTGATCAATAATTGATGGGCGAATTTTAATTACTTTAAATTGGGTAATATCACCGCCAAATTCATGTAATCGCTTTGCAGCCCATGGTGACATAATAGTATTAAGGTAACGGCTTGGAATACCATATTCATCTTTAAGCAAGCTACCATCTTCTTGTTTATCAAATAAGCAAAAAGGATGATCATTGACGGGGCTACGTTCACCATTGGCGGTAAGAATATAAATAGGTACTTTTTGCATTAAACTTTTTAGTTTTTCAGCTAATGATGATTTACCACCACCAACTGGGCCTAATAAATACAGAATTTGTTTACGCTCTTCGAGCCCTTGTGCCGCGTGTTTAAGATAGGACACGATTTGCTCAATGGCTTCTTCCATACCATAGAAATCTTTAAACGTGTCATAGCGTGATATTACGCGGTTTGAAAATAAGCGGCTAAGATGTGGATCTTGCGCGGTATCTATCATTTCTGGCTCGCCAATGGCCATTAGAAGACGCTCTGCTGCGTTGACGTAAGAACTACGGTCGTCTTTACAGATATCAAGGAATTGTTGTAATGAAAGCTCTTCGTCCTTAGCTTCTTCGTAGCGCTGACGATAGTGGTCAAAAATACTCATAGTATGCCCCCTCAATCGTTCTTATATTTAAGAGTAATTAATGAAAAACAGAGTGTTTCTACATTGCTTACTTATTTAAGCCTAGTCTGAACTTATCATTTTGTATTGCAGAGTTACTGATTGGTAAATAAATTTTTTGTTAATAAATAGGATGTAATTGCTGATTAAATAACCGATATTGACCACTATCCTTTAATTAAAAGGCTTTCGCAAGTTAAAATGCTACAAAGTTATTGCATATGTGTATTTTTTGTGAATGTAAGTGATGGTTGTGTCAGTTGACTTAAAATGCTTAATATTATGATCTTGTCAGTTTTTATATCTGGTTATTGATTTGAATTTGAATTAAATAATTGAGTATTGAGTTGATACTAGTTTTATTGTGTTTTTTTTGTTATCGAGTATTTTTTTATCCTGTCTCAGGATTAGGAGTAAATGATAAATTGTAAGAATTTACGTTGCTGAACTTACTTTTTAACACAAAAGGGTTGCTGCTGATTTAACCTCAATAAGTAATGATTGTTGTTTAGAGTATGGAGTAAGATCTTATGTCTATTTGTCGTGTTGATACAGTATCGATTCCAGTCTCTGATCAAAATCAAGCACTGCAATTTTATCGTGATGTGTTAGGTTTTGAATTGATTAGAGATCATACTGAGAGCCAACAGACACGATGGGTACAACTTGTGCCTAAAGGTGCAGAAACAACGATTAGCTTAGTCAAACCCTTTGCGGGAATGGAGGCTGGAGGGGTTCAGGGATTGGTGGTTCAAACATATGATATCCAATCAACACATCAGGAGCTGAGTGGTCGAGGGGTGGCGTTATCTGAAATTATTACCATGATGGAAGGGCGATTTGCGACTTTTAATGATCCTGATGGTAATGGTTGGGTACTTATTGAATCAACGGGTACGATGTTGGCATAAATCACTAGCAAGATAGCTACCTTGCTAGTGATGCGTTTTTAAAACTAGCGTTGAACGGCAATACGAGTTGAAAGTGTATGTGTTTGACCTGGTTGTAATTCAATGGTTGGAGTATGAATAGTTGATTCAACACACACCATTGTTTCATAGCTGTTATCTGCCATATCAGCCATATTAATCGATAACTCTTGCCAAGGATTCCAAATAACTGCAGCGTTATGGCCTTGATTTGTAACTAAAATAGCCCGCTGATTATTTTTATCGTCAATAGTAATTGTTGCTAGGGGATGAGTATAAACACGATCTGTCTCAGCTTCGAAAGTTAACACATCTGTGCCATGGCACTCTTTTCCTGCTTGGGTACTATCTAAATATTCGCTGCCCATACCTGTAACTGAAGTATTATTGATATCAGCAATATCAAAGTAGGTATGTAATGCGCCGCCGTATGACCAAGGCTGAGTATCTGTATTGGTTGAGGTTAGGCTTACATTGAGCTCTGAACTCATTTCAAATGTCATTTGATTATGGAATTTATGCGGCCAAATTGCACGTGTATCTTGATTATCTTCGAGCGTTAAAGTGACAATAACGCCGTTATCATTTTCACGGTGTTGTGATAGCGTCCATTCACTTGTACGTGCGAATCCGTGTGATGGTGTTGCAGCTTTGCCAAACCATGGCCAACAAACTGGAATTCCGCCTCGAACTGCTTTTGCTAGATCAAATTCAGCTTTTTCGCTTAACCAAATAACGTCTTTTTCACCAACGGGTTTAAACCAAAGTAAATGACCACCATGGAGAGAAATACCCGCTTCTACCATCGGATGAATGATACGAATAATCTTCATACCTTGATATTCGCATACGGTAACAGCATCAGATAATGCATTGATTGTCGAAAGTTGACGTAAATCCATCTTCTTTTCCTTAATGTTAGGTGGCGAAAGCGCCCATTTTTATGTTTTCGCGTGTATTTAGTCCAAAAATATAAACAATGGAAACTTATTTTTCGTTTTAAAATATCAAAGAATATAAAAATTTATTTGTTATTTTTGTAACGGATTTGATCGAGATATTTCATGATTTATAGTTTAAACGTGTTTGGTTGCTTGTTTTATAACATGCTAACTTACGGCAAAGAGATAAAGTACGGCATTATTAGTGAGTTGATATATTTTAGGTATAAAAAAGGCGACACCCTTAAGCGTCGCCTCTTACTATCAGCTTTCAAAGAAAGTCAGTTAATTGCTTACATTACTTAGAGATGTGAGCGATTAGGTCTAGAACTTTGTTTGAGTAACCGATTTCGTTGTCGTACCAAGATACAACTTTAACGAAGTTATCGTTAAGTGCGATACCAGCTGCAGCATCAAAGATTGAAGTGCGAGTGTCGCCGTTGAAGTCAGTAGAAACAACTGCATCTTCAGTGTAACCAAGAATGCCTTTTAGTTCGCCTTCTGATGCAGCTTTCATTGCAGCACAGATAGCTTCGTAAGAAGCGCCTTTCTCTAGGTTAACTGTTAGGTCAACTACAGAAACGTTAGCAGTTGGTACGCGGAAAGCCATACCAGTTAGTTTGCCGTTGATTTCTGGAAGAACAACGCCTACTGCTTTAGCAGCACCAGTTGATGATGGGATGATGTTCTGAGAAGCACCACGACCGCCACGCCAGTCTTTAGCTGAAGGACCATCTACAGTTTTTTGAGTTGCTGTAGTAGCGTGAACTGTTGTCATAAGACCAGAAACGATACCGAAGTTGTCGTTAAGAACTTTAGCGATAGGCGCTAGACAGTTAGTAGTACAAGAAGCGTTAGAAACGATATCTTGACCAGCGTAAGTTGAATCGTTAACACCCATTACGAACATAGGAGTAGCATCTTTAGATGGGCCAGTAAGAACAACTTTCTTAGCGCCAGCTGTGATGTGCTTACGTGCAGTCTCGTCTGTTAGGAACAGGCCAGTTGCTTCAGCTACTACGTCAACGTTGATTGCATCCCACTTAAGATCTTCAGGGTTACGCTCAGCAGTTACACGTACAGTTTTACCGTTAACGATTAAGTTACCGCCTTCAACTTCAACAGTACCGTTGAAACGGCCGTGAGTTGAGTCGTACTTAAGCATGTATGCCATGTATTCAACGTCGATTAGGTCGTTGATACCAACAACTTCGATGTCAGTGCGCTCTTGCGCTGCACGGAAAACAAAACGACCGATACGGCCAAAACCGTTAATACCTACTTTAATTGTCATTACAGTTGCTCCACAACTTAATTTCTAATGAAATATAACTGGTAGTAAAATTACAGAATCCTTTGTAAGCCTGCAAGCAAAAAAATCGTTTAAATTGCTTAAGGTCAAAAAAAAGTTCGGATCTTTTTTACATTTACACTACAACGACGGTAATTTGTACAAATACTGTTTAAATTACCGTCACAGTAATTGTTAACTTTTAATCATATTTACAAAAACAAAAAACAGTTTTTGAATCTATGTGACTTTTTGCACAAGAAGTATGTGGTACAGTGGACCTAAATAGCAAATATATTTATTCGGTTTACTTAAAACACAACAAAAGGCAACAAAGAATGAATAAAAAAGATAATGCATATTGGCGGGATAAGTTATCTACTGATGCTTATCAAGTTTGTCGTGAGCAAGCAACTGAAGCACCATTTAGTGGCACATTACTACACAATCGTGAAACAGGTATTTATTCATGTACCTGTTGTGGTCAGTCTTTATTTGCTTCTACTAATAAATATGATTCTGGATGTGGTTGGCCAAGTTTTGATGCTCCAATTACCAAAGAATGTATCCGCTATTTGAATGATAATAGTCACGGTATGGTGCGTACTGAGATCCGCTGTTCTGAATGTGATAGCCATTTGGGCCACATTTTTCCTGATGGCCCGCCGTCAACGGGTGAACGGTTTTGTGTAAATTCAATCTCACTACTTTTCTCAAAAGATGATTAATATCGGTGGCTATAGGTTGTACCTATTGCGATTGAGAGTAATGGGTACACTTAAATATAAACTTACTAATAGTTGTATCAGTATTAATATTGGGCAGTGATTTCTGTTCGAGTATATTGCCCATTTTCTAATGCAGCGATTATATTGAGTGCAATTGTATCTAACCGCTGTCGTTCTTTACTCGTTAAAATAAATTGACTTTTAATTAATGAACTTGTCATTTTTTGTTTTTTATTCTGGCTATGATTACTCGCTACGTTTGTCCATACATATGCCGCAGAGATGTCTTTTTGTTGATAATATAATGTCGCAAGTGAATGTAATATATTGATATTGATATCATTATTGGGTTTATAAAGACTAAGACTGTGATGCAATATATCCAACGTTTTAACGGTGTTTTTTCCGATATAATAACTAGCAAGCGCTAACTGCAATTCAGGGTGTTCAAGTTTTTTATTACCTTCAAGGGCGAGAAATTGTTGTTTAGCTTTTTTGTCTCCTTGACCCCAACGATAATAAATAATATGGGGGTCTTGAGATGACAGTAATTCTTGGTTAAGTCGCTCAATACTTTCATAGCTATGATAGAGCGCTTGCATCCGCTTAGTTTTACGCTGCTTTAATTCTGTTGGTTCAATGCGCGCGGCATATTCAAGACAGAATTGGTATTCTTTCGTTGCTTTTAACTCTTTAAATTTGTGTTCATCGGTGGGCATTTGTAACGTGTTATAACGTTGCCATATGAGGTTAGTACGTTGAATTCGACATTGTCCATCATTAAGATTTAATGGTTGGCATAGACTAGGGTTATCATTACATAAGCTATCTGTTGTACGGTAACGATCAAAGCAACCACTAAGTAATAGTGGCAGTAATATTATTACCTTAATGTTATATACATTATAACGAGGCGTGGTAGCTGCTGGTAATGAGACGATGGCCAAAATATGAACTCATTAAAAGATAGAAGCTTAAATTTAACATTATATTTTGTTTTGTAAATGACTTGTTTTTAGTAACTTAAGTTAGCGTGACACCAACGCAATTCAGCAGCACATTTTTTTGTATGCTAGTAGTAAATATCATCATAATCATTATGGTAGGAGGTAATAATATGGATATTAGTCAGTTATTAACAGCGATGACGCCTGAGGTTTATCAGCGTATTTTAACTGCGGTTGAAACAGGAAAGTGGCTCGATGGCTCAGTCTTGACGCCACAATTACGTGATAGTGCGATGCAAGCCGTGATGCTATACCAATCACGACATAATATTAATGCTGATCATATGACGGTAGCCGCTGGTGGTGAGATTAAATTTAAATCTAAAGCTGAATTGAAACGGGATTTTGCAGTTAACTCCTCCGCGACAACTTGCAATGCTGATACCGCTATTAGTGATAATGATATTGCCCGTTTTGAGCATGATCAGTTGTAATCATTATGTTGTGTTGATGAGTGCGGCAAAATCATTGGTTCACAATAAAAATCTTGTAATTGATGATCTTCTTCTGCAATAAAATTTGCAATCCATGGTTCAAGCTCTATCCGTTGTAGATAAGCATGTAACTGTGGATAGTGTGGTTGTAGACGTAGCCCACTCATCCAGCCACTGCGAAATACACTCCATAAACTGATTTCTGCTATTGAAAAATGATCGCTCACATAACCTTGCGGTGGAACTTGCTGGTTGAGGTAGTGCAATACGTCAGGCAGGTGGTGAGTTAAACATTGATTGACAGCTTCTTCATCACAGGTTTTATCCTGCATTTTTTGACGTAATATTTTTTGATAAAATAACACGCCGCCGATTAAAGAGGTTACTCGGGTTGCAGCGTATGATTCGAGCCAGCGTATTTGAGCGCGTTGGTGTGCATTACCGGGATATAAAGGTGGTATCGGGTAGACATCATCTAAATAATGCGCAATAACGGTAGAATCGAGAATGGTTAGCTTTTCATGTTCAAGTACTGGGACCTTTCCCATAGGATGGCGTTTGTGCGCGAGTTCTTTTTCGATATAGGGATTGAGTGGTTGCAGCTCGTAACGAATACCTTTGTAATTGAGCGCTAACATTATTTTGCGTACGGAAGGTGAGATTGATGTGCCGTGTAAAATCATAATGATTACTTATTGCTTGGCTCAATGAGCGATAGTATTGCAATAAGTGTAGTTGCTTTGTTGCTATCAGTAATAGAAAGTCATGATTAAAAAAGAGCCATAAGGCTCTTTTTAGTAATATTGCTGAATGGATGATTTAGAGCCCATTAATGGGTTAGCTCACCACGTAAATCTTGCTGCATCATGCTACGGATAGTTTCTGTAGAGAGGTTTTGGCTTAATAGATAATGTAATTTAGCCAGTGCCGCTTCAGGCGTCATATCATAACCGCTTAATACTCCAGCCTCTGCAAGGGCACAGCCTGTCGCATAACCACCCATATTCACTTTGCCTGATAGGCATTGGGTTAAGTTCATAACAATAACACCGCGATCTGTTGCAGCTTTCAATTGTTCAAGTAGTTGTTTATTTTGTGGTGCATTACCAACACCAAATGTTAGTAATATCATGGCATTGACTGGTTGGCGTAAAGTATTACGAATCACTTCAGAAGAAATACCTGGGTACATAGTGATGACCCCAATAGGTTGAGGTGTAATCGTATGAACTTTAAAAGCACCTTCGGGCTTTTTATCTATTTGAGCAATGCTATTAACGCTAATATTAATACCGGCTTCTAACAGTGGTGGTAAGTTTGGTGAAATAAATGCTCCAAAACCATCAGCGTGTGCTTTAGTACTGCGATTACCACGGATTAATTGATTATTGAAAAACACTGTAACTTCATTGATTGGATAATTAGCCGCAATATGAAGCGCATTAAGTAAATTACTTTGGCCGTCAGAGCGTAATTCAACCAGTGGAATTTGTGAGCCAGTCACAATCACGGGTTTATCTAAATTTTCAAACATGAATGATAATGCCGATGCGGTGTAAGCCATGGTATCGGTACCATGTAAAATCACAAAGCCATCGTATTTATCATAATTAGCTTTAATATCATCAGCAATTCGTTGCCAATCCATCGGTGTCATATCTGACGAATCGATGAGCGGAGTATACTCATTGATAGTAAATTCTGGCATTTCTGAACGATGGAATTCTGGCATGCTTGCCAATTGCTTCTGCATAAAACCAGCAACAGGAACATAGCCATGATCCGATTTTTGCATACCAATAGTGCCGCCAGTGTAAGCGATGTAAATGTGTTTTCTTTCCATTTTGAAGCTCAGAATGAACGAATGAGTGCGCGTATTATACGCAAACTATATGAAGATGCGAGGTTAGTTAGATTTGTAGTGCGATTGTGTGAGTTAAAATGTGATCGTAGTTAACTGTGCTGATTAATTGAGCTGTGATGGTGTAAATTACTGCTTTCACTCTAAATGGAAATGATGATAAAGCAAACAACCCGACCAATAAAACATGGTCGGGTTAGTATGCACTATTATGGTTAATTAACCGTACTGCAGTTTAAGCAGAAGGCATAGCGGCCATTGGGATCATTAAAATTGGTCAGTGAGGTTAGATCTTTTGCTACTTTAGTCACTGGCGCTAAGGTTGATGGCATATCGCCAAATACCATGCTCGCAACTTGAACTTTCACTTCACCTGACAGTTCTTTAAAGAATTGTTGTACTGGTGATAGTGGTTGTTGCATCCACACGAGTTGGTAATCTTTTAGTTTTGCTAATTCAACCGCTGCCGTTATTGCAGTGTCGAAATCACCTAATTTATCCACTAAACCACGTTGTTGGGCATCTTTACCTGTCCATACACGGCCTTGGGCAATTTTATCTGCTTGAGCTAATGACATATGACGGTATTTACTGACTAAGCCAATAAAACGTTGATAGCCATTATCAACCCCAAGTTGGAACACTTTCGCAACGCCTTCTGGCAGTGCACGGGTGACACCAACCCCAGAGAAGGGAGTCGTACCAACACCATCACTGTAAACGCCTAGTTTCTCTAAGCCTTTTTCAAATGTTGTTAAAATGGCAAAGATACCAATTGAGCCAGTAATTGTTGTTGGTTGAGCAATGATTTCACTGGCACTCGATGATATCCAGTAACCACCAGATGCGGCCACACTCGACATTGAAACCACCACCGGTTTGCCCGCTTTTTTCAGTGCATCAACTTCATTACGAATAATCTCCGAAGCAAAAGCACTGCCTCCTGGACTATCAACGCGTAGGATCACTGATTTCACTTGTTTATCAAAGCGTGCTTTACGTAATAGTGCTGCAATAGTGTCACCGCCAGCTGAGCCTTGGCTGCTTTTGCCATCGACAATCGCGCCACTTGCTATAACAACGGCCACTTTATTTGTCGATGGTTGTTGATTATCGACTAAGAGTGGTAGGTAATCGTAAAAGCTAATTTGTTTAAAGCTATGCTTGTCGTTAGCGCCGAATTTTTTGATCAAAAATTGCGTCATTTGATCACGGGTAACCAATGAATCAACTAAGCCTAACTTTTTACTTAACTGAGCAAAATCACCATGGACAGATTCTAGTTGGGTAACAAACTCATCAATGTTTGGGGTTAGAGTTTGTGGCTTAATATCGCGGTTGTTAGCGATATCGTCACTAAATGCGCCCCATAATTGGGTTAACCATACTGTATTGGCTTCTTTCGCTGCCGCTGACATGCCATCACGAATATAAGGTTCAACAAATGACTTATAGGTACCGACACGGAAAACGTGGGTTGTGACGTCTAATTTAGCCAATAAGCTCTTATAATACAGAGTGTAAGTACCATAGCCTGTTAGCATTACACCACCATCAGGTGATAAAAATACCTTATCGGCGTAACTTGCAAGGTAGTATTGGCTTTGGCTGTAATTATCACCATAAGCATAAACAGGTTTACCTGTGGCTTTAAACTCTTCGATTGCTTTCGCAATGTATCGCATCTTAGTTAAGCTGGTTTCAGACATACCTTTGAGATTGAGTACTAAGCCAGTGATGTCTTTATCTGTTGCGGCTGCACGAATAGTTTCGACAACATCAAATAATACATTTTGCTGTACTTCGGGTTTGCCTAATGCCTCACTCATAACGCTATCAAGTGGATTGTCATAGTTCTTTTGTTCAACAATCGGGCCTGATAGGTTGAGTACTAATGCTGAGGGTTCAGTGGTATCGGTAGCTTTATCTTCATCTGTTAATGCAAAAATGATCGCGCCAATAATAAAAACGAACAAAATGTTGAGGACAAATTTGCGAGTAAAGTTAATTAACTTCCCGATAGCAAGGACGAATTTTCCAATCCTTGAGAATATGGCTTTCATGAAAATTCCTGATAATGATGATTGCGATATCGTAGCGTAGTCACTACTGAAATACAGTTTTTTTAGGGTGTTATTGTTAGCAAGGATAAAATAAAAGTATGAGATTGATTATAAATAGTGAGTCGGATCATGTAAATGTTGCTGATCTGTTAAATGGTGGTGGTGTTATTCAGTAAGCTGAAATATACTGGTCAGACCATAACGGTTAGGAGCAGCTCATGGACGATAAAATATATCCATTTTTATTGGCACCGCTGGATCTTGGTTTTACTCAATTACGTAACCGTGTATTGATGGGCTCAATGCATACTGGATTAGAAGAAGAACGCGGCGGTTTTCATAAACTGGCCACGTTTTATGCCACTAGAGCTCAGGCTGGGGTTGGGTTAATTGTCACTGGTGGTTTCTCACCTAATTTTCGCGGTCGGCTACATCCATTAAGCGCTGAGTTTAGTAATAGTCGTCATGTGCGTAAACACCAAATTATTACAACTGCTGTGCATCAGCAAGGCGGTAAAATTGCATTGCAGCTATTGCATGCTGGGCGCTATGCAATGTCACCATTTGCAGTGAGTGCCTCTGCTATTCGTTCTCCTATTTCTAAATTTACTCCCTCTAAAATGAGTCATCGTCAGATTAAAAATACCATTAATGATTTTGCGCATAGTGCTGAGCTTGCACGTGAGGCGGGTTATGACGGCGTTGAATTGATGGGTTCAGAAGGCTATCTCATTAATCAATTTATTTGTCAGCGATCTAATCAGCGTTACGATGATTGGGGGGGAAGTTATGACAATCGAATTCGATTTGCAGTTGAGATAGTACGTGCTGTACGGGCAAGTGTTGGTCGTGATTTTATTATTATTTTTCGATTGTCGATGTTGGATTTAGTTGAGCAAGGTAGCACTTATGATGAAGTGGTACAGCTCGCGACTGAATTAGAAGCTGCAGGAGTGACAATTTTAAATACAGGTATTGGTTGGCATGAGACGCGAATACCCACTATTGCAACTCAAGTACCACGGGCAGCGTTTGCTTGGGTAACCGAAAAAATTAAGCAACAGGTGTCGATTCCGATTGTGACCTGTAATCGTATTAATACCCCACAAGTCGCTGAAAATATTTTATCTCAAGGACAAGCTGATATGGTATCGATGGCAAGACCATTCTTAGCCGATCCTGAGTTTGTCTTAAAAGCTGAGCAAAATCGAGCAGATGATATTAATACCTGTATTGGATGTAATCAGGCATGTTTGGATCATGTTTTTGTTGGTAAGCGCGCGAGTTGTTTAGTCAATCCTCAAGCCTGTTATGAGACTGAGTTGGTATTAACGGCGGTTGCGACATCACGAAAAGTGGCAGTAATTGGTGGTGGTCCAGCTGGAATGGCATGCGCCGTTGCTGCTGCGGAGCGTGGTTTTAAGGTTGATTTATTTGAAAAAAATAACCATGTTGGCGGCCAGTTTAATTTGGCAATGCAGATCCCGGGCAAAGAAGAATTCAAAGAAACTATTCGTTATTTTACGCGCCGATTAGCACAAACGGGGGTTAAGGTACGATTAGGTGTTGAGGCTAAGGTTGATCAATTATTGGATTATGATGAAGTGGTTATTGCGACGGGGGTTCAACCACGAATACCACCAATTGCGGGTATTGAACACCCTAAAGTTATTGATTATCAAACCTTGATTAGCAATAAGATGTCACTTGGGCAAAAAGTAGCCATTATTGGTGCTGGTGGAATTGGGGTTGATGTCGCAACCATGCTAACAGAGCCAGTTGAAAACGATCTTGATAGTTGGTTACGTGAATGGGATATCGATAAAAGCTTGAATTACAGCGGTGGCTTGTTACCGAGCGATGATTATATTAGCCCTCGCCAAGTATGGCTTATGCAACGTCGGCAAGGAAAAGTAGGTAAAGGGCCGGGTCGCACAACGGGGTGGATCCATCGTCGTACTTTAGAAAAACGCGGGGTTAAATTATGGGCTGGTGTGCAGTATCAAGCTATCGACGATCAAGGATTACATCTTATTGTTGATGGGCAAGCTTATACGCTTGATGTTGATAATATTGTCATTTGTACTGGTCAAACCTCGGTCGATAACTTATCACAACAATTAACAGCGCAAGGTATTTCTGTACATGTCATTGGTGGAGCAGAAGAAGCAGGAGAGGTTGATGCCAAACGGGTGATCCGTCAAGGGGTTGAGCTAGCTGCGAAGTTATAAGAGCTGTCGCTTGTGTTCGTTGCTTTAACTATCTTATTATACGCTAAACAATAATTATTTTCATTTTGAGGTTGTTATGGACGCGCTATCACTTCTGCTTAATCGTCGCTCATTACCTAAATTGGTAGAGCCTGCACCAGCAGGGGATGTTCTTGAGAATATCTTTCGTGCCGGACTACGTGCTCCCGATCATGGTGGTTTAACTCCGTGGCGTTTTATTGTGTCTCAAGGTGAGAGTTTAACGAAGCTTGCCAATATTCTGGTTGCTGCAGCTAAAGCTGATAATTTAGATGATTTTGTGATTGAGAAAGCTTCAAAAGCACCTTTTCGAGCACCGATGGTGATCACGGTTGTGAGTAAAGTAACATCAGATCATAAAGTGCCAGTTATCGAACAACATCTTTCGGCGGGGTGTGCTGTACAAGCGATGCAAATGGCGGCGGTAGCACAAGGATATTCTGGTTTTTGGCGTACAGGCTCTTGGGCATATCATCCTGTTGTGCGTGAAGCATTAGGTGTCAAAGGTGAAGATATGATTGTTGGCTTTTTATATCTAGGTTCGATCGGTTGTCGTGAGGCGAAAGTCCATGAGCGCGATCTCACACAATTCGTTGAATATTTGTAACGGTAGCATCACAACAGATGTAACGTTAACGCGTGTTTTAGTCTAAATAGATGTAAATCAGCAGTTAAAAATACAAGGTGATAGTTGTTTTATGGTTTTAAACCGTGAATGACGTCACCTTTTTTGTTGTAAATTGATGACTTTTTCTGCCAATGTTGGTTTGTATCAACGGAAAATAGCGGCTTTTTAGTTGGAAAGATGACAGTTGTCGAGGGCAGGAGTAGAATCGCTGGTTCTTTCTATATTTTGGAGCGTGTCATGGAAAATGTTCGCCTAACACAATACAGCCACGGTGCCGGATGTGGTTGTAAAATTTCTCCCCAAGTACTTGATACTATTCTTCGTACTCAATTAGCACCTTTTGCTGATCCTAATTTACTGGTTGGTAATGAGAGTAAAGATGACGCTGCCGTTTATGATATCGGTAATGGCCAAGCAGTGATCAGTACCACTGACTTCTTTATGCCAATTGTTGATGACCCATTTGATTTTGGTCGTATTGCGGCAACTAATGCGATTAGTGATATTTATGCTATGGGCGGCAAACCGATTATGGCAATTGCTATTTTAGGTTGGCCAGTAAATGTTTTAGCCCCTGAAATTGCTCAAAAAGTTATTGATGGTGGCCGTTCTGTGTGCCGTGAAGCGGGTATTTCTCTTGCTGGTGGTCACTCTATTGATGCTCCTGAGCCAATTTTCGGACTTGCAGTAACAGGGTTAGTAAGTACTGATCGTGTTAAGCGTAATGACAGTGCAGAAGCAGGTTGTCATTTATACCTAACTAAACCATTAGGTATCGGCGTGTTAACTACAGCTGAAAAACAATCTAAGTTGGCTGATGAGCATAAAGGTTTGGCACGTGATTGGATGTGTAAGCTCAATAAACCCGGTGCAGATTTTGCTGATGTTGAAGGCGTGAAAGCATTAACTGATGTGACAGGTTTTGGTTTGATGGGTCACTTAACTGAGATCTGTGAAGGTAGTAACCTGAAAGCTAACATTTGGTTTGATAAGATCCCAACACTACCTGGCGTGTATGATTATATCGCTCAAGGTTGTGTACCTGGTGGTACTGAGCGTAACTTTATGAGCTATGGTCATAAAGTGGGTCAAATGACTGATCTGCAAAAAGCTTTATTGTGCGATCCTCAAACATCAGGCGGCTTATTATTAGCGGTTGATCCAAGTAGTGATGCCGAAGTACAAGCTATTGCTAAAAAACATAACATTTTGCTGGAAGCGATTGGTGAACTTGTGCCGATGGATGGCGATACCTTTATTGAGGTTTGCTAATGCAACGTCCCAATTGCGATGATTTTCGTTCTCTGTTTGTCAATGATACGCCATTAATGGATATGCGAGCACCGGTTGAGTTTCAACAAGGTGCTTTCCCTACATCAACGAGTCAGCCATTAATGACCGATGATGAGCGCGCTGCTGTAGGTACTTGCTATAAAAATAAAGGTCAAGCAGCTGCGATCGAATTAGGGAACTCGTTGGTAAATGGCGAAATAAAAGCAGAGCGTGTAGCGCAATGGAAAGCATTTTGTGAAGCCAATCCCAATGGTTATTTATATTGTTTCCGTGGTGGTTTGCGTTCACAAGTTACTCAGCAGTGGTTAAAAGAAGCGGGAATTGATTACCCGTTTATTACTGGTGGCTATAAAGCATTACGTCGTTATTTAGTCGATACGATTGATGATGTTGCCACTAAGCCAATGTCAATTGTTGCTGGTAATACAGGTAGCGGTAAAACCATTATGGTTAACGTACTTGCTAATGGCCTCGATCTAGAAGGTGCCGCTCACCATCGAGGTTCATCATTTGGTCGTTATGTAACACCGCAGCGAACTCAGATTGCATTTGAAAATGATCTTGCTATTCAGATGCTCAAAAAATTAGATCGTGGCATTGAACACTTTGTGTTTGAAGATGAAGGTAAAAATATTGGTTGTGCAACTGTACCTCTCTCTATTAATCGAGCCATGCAAGAAGCAGATATTGCCGTGATTGATGATCCTGTTGATGTGCGTTTAGCGCGTCTATTGGATGATTATGTGATTAAGATGCAACGCGATTATGTGGCTCATTATGGTGAGGAACAGGGTTGGATTTTATTTGCTGAGTATTTAGAAAAGGGCATGTTTAATATTCGTAAACGTCTCGGTTTTGAACGTTATGAAGTGCTGCTTAAAGCGCAGCAACATGCAGTGAAAATGATGCAAGCTAGCGGTTCATTAGTTGAGCATGATGCTTGGTTAGCGCCGTTATTAGAGCAGTATTATGATCCTATGTATACTTATCAATTAGATAAAAAAGCAGATCGAATTGTATTTAGAGGTGATTATCACCAAGTACAAGAGTGGTTAGCTGCTCGATAATAGAGTAATGGATCATGGGATTATTATAATGCCCGTCTAAATAAAAAAGCCGATTTAACAGTAATTGTTAAATCGGCTTTTTTGTTGATTATGATTCGTTATGTGTGAAATATTGCTGCGGCATAAACTGTTTATTCGTCTGAATCAGTTCAAGTAACTGGCGAATATATTGATGGCCAATCTGTGAATATTGGTCTAAGCCTTGTACTAAAGATTGCGCGCTGATTGGTTGCTGTTGTTGCTGGAGTTTTGCGCGTGTGGCACGTAATCCAGCATAAGCTTGGTTGGTATTGATATTATCAAAATAGGCTTGTACCGCAGCTTGAGTTGATGGGAATTTTTGCACCTCATGATAATTTTGAGGATCAGGTTTAAGCGGAACAATACCGCAGCCTTTGGTAAAGCACCATTGACCAAAGTAGCTATTACCTGCAGTGGCAAAGCGCGAAGTCCCCCATGATGATTCCATTGCCGCTTGAGCAAGTACCATTGGTAGTGGAAGTATATTAACTCGTTGCAATAGTTGTGATAACCATGCGTTATTTATTCCTGTTTTAGGGATTGGCCATTGATATTGGGAGACTAAACGTTGGATCAATTCGCTATTCGGATTGATCTTGGATGGATCCTTGGCCAGAGTGAGGAGTTGTTGTCGATCCGCTAAGATCTGGCGATTAATGTAATCAATATAAGGCGATAAGTAAGCGAAAAAAGCGGTTTTCTTATCATCGGTATCGATAATTTTATTAAAATCAGGTTTAGTAATAGTAATCGGCGGTTTTACTTTATCAGATTGATTATAAAAGAATTTATATCCAATGGTAACTAATGAAAGTATAACGATTAGGCTAATTATTTGATGTTTATTAATCATTTAACCTCTAATGTTTAGTATTCAATACAGTCTATAATGGTAACCTGATTGTTACATGTGAGCAATTATACGCCATCATTACTGGTATTATATCCAGTGTAATCTTGCCGTTAGCATCAGTTTTCGGTACAGTCATAGCATTAATTATTTCAGATAAAGATCCCCATGAGCTGCTTATATATAGCTGAAAAACCAAGCTTAGGTCGAGCAATTGCGGCTGTGTTACCTCGTCCACATAAAAATAATACTGGCTATATTGAAGTAGGTAATGGCGATATTGTTACTTGGTGTATTGGCCATTTGTTAGAGCAAGTCGAACCTGATGCTTATGATGCTCGTTATAAAAAATGGCACTTAGAAGATTTACCTATTGTGCCTCAGCAATGGCAATTAATTCCCCGTAAAGCAGCTAAGCAACAATTGGCAGTAATCAAAAAATTAGCAAAAACGGCGACCTCAGTGGTACATGCAGGCGATCCTGATCGAGAAGGGCAATTGCTAGTCGATGAAGTGATTGATTATGTTAAAATATCAAAAGCTAAAAAAGAATCCGCGCAACGATTATTGATCTCTGATCTAAACCCTGCCGCAGTTAAAAAAGCTTTGGCAACTATGCGTAGTAACCGCGATTTTATTCCGTTGTCAGTATCTGCATTAGCGCGTTCACGTGCCGACTGGTTATATGGCATGAATATGACTCGAGCTTATACTTTATTAGGTCAAAAGGGTGGCTATCGAGGGGTGCTATCCGTTGGGCGTGTACAAACCCCAATTTTAGGGTTAGTTGTCAGACGTGATGATGAAATTGCCAATTTTGTCGCTAAACCTTTTTATGAGGTACTGGCGCTTATCGCTTATGGCGAACAGATTATTTATGCCAAATGGCAACCGAGTAAATCGTGTGAGCCATTTCAAGATTCAGAAGGGCGCGTACTACACCGTAAATTGTGTGAAAACGTAGTTGAACGTATTAAAGGCCAGCCAGCGGAAGTGACTGAATCTGAACGTAAGCAAACGAAACAAGCGCCACCGTTGCCATATTCTTTGTCAGCGTTACAGATTGATGCTGCCAAACGGTTTGGAATGAGTGCGGCTGATGTTTTATCGACTTGTCAGTCACTGTATGAAAAACATAAAGTGATCACTTACCCTCGTTCTGATAGCCGTCATTTACCGTTAGATCATTTCAAACAAGCGAATGATGTGTGTCGCTCAATTGCAGCAACAGATAATCAGTTAGCAACTGCGGTAGATAATGCTAATACTTCCTTAAAATCAAAAGCATGGAATGATAAAAAGGTTGATGCCCACCACGCTATTATACCTACTCCTAAATCATCGTCAGCATTAACTGGCTATGAAGCTAAAATATATCAGTTAATTGCGCGGCAGTACTTAATGCAATTTTACCCCGCGGCTGAATATGCAGATGCTAAGTTAGTGTTCACTATTGCTAATGGCCTATTTATCGCTAAAGGACGACAATTAATGTCACCGGGTTGGCGAGCATTACTTGGGCGAGATGATAAAAAAGAGGACAATGATTTAGCGGATAAAGTACCACCGTTAGATAAGGGGACTGTATTAGTGTGCCGTGACGGTGAAATCAAAGATAAGATGACTGAGCCACCAAAAGCATTTACGGAAGCGACACTATTACAGGCAATGACAGGCATCGCACGTTTTGTCTCTGATGCCTCACTGAAGAAAATTTTGCGTGATACTGATGGTTTAGGCACTGAAGCTACTCGTGCTGGAATTTTAGAAATGTTGTTTAAGCGCCAGCTACTGCAACGTCAAGGTAAAACGATTCACGCCTCTGAAGCAGGTAAAGGGTTGATTTATGCGCTACCTGATACATCAACCTATCCTGATATGACCGCCCACTGGGAACATCAACTGCATGATATGGCAGAGAGAAAATGTGCCTATCAACCGTTTATGGCAGCACTAGAACAACAAGTAACGGCACTGATGGAGCAGGTAAAAGTGAGTGAAGTACCGCCAAGTTTGCGCTCACTAACTTCACCGGAGTTTAAACCGCGCGCTAAAAAGCGCAGTTATGCCAAGAAAGGCACTTCAGCAAAAACAAAATCAGTACCAAAAAGTAAGAGCTAGCAATAATCTCATTGATAATTAGAGGCGATAAAAAAGCAGCTTAAATGCTGCTTTTTTATGACTTACAGCGATATTTATTATAAAAATCAGATATTAAATCAATTATCATCATTTTTTTGAAATTCAAGAATATCCGCTGGCTGACAGTTAAGTGTCTCGCAAAGTTTATCAAGAGTCGAAAATCGAACCGCTTTCGCTTTTCCATTTTTCAGTATAGATAAATTTGCTTCTGTCATATCCATTGCTTGAGCTAATGTTTTTAAGCGTATTTTTCTTTTCGCCATTATTACGTCTAAATTTATAACAATAGTCATAATAAACTCTTAAATGGTGTAATTTTGTTCATCGGCGAGGAGATAACCTTCTTTCATAATCCACGAAATTATAACAATAATCGCGCCTATTAATAAGGTTAAAAAATCAATACCTTCAAAGCTAATTGCAATCATGCGGTGATTAGGCGGATTATTAAAAGTTAATATTAGTGTCATTAATGCTTGATAGAAAATAGATCCTCCAACCCAATAAAAAACACTATAGCCGAGTTTTTGATAGCAAGTTGCATTTTCCAACGTAAATATTTGTCTATTTTCATAGTTACGGAAGAGTTGGATTAGAATTTTCAACGCATACATAATTATCGAGCAATAGATCATGCTGGTTAACATTGCGAGTAAACGAGTACCTAATGTTAATGGTGTTTCTGTTAGTTTATTGATATCAAAAGATGTTTGTACTATGCCGGTATTTCTTAAAAAGTCATAGGGTGTTTCAACCGTTAACCAAAAATAACCGATTAAAATAGGCGTTAAAATTAATAATAGTTGTAATATAACTCTTACTCTATGACTTTGCTGTTGAATCTTTTGCATTGAGATTATCCTTCTAATTTAATGAGGCTAGGATAGAGGATGAAATCATCATTTACAATAATAAATTATCGTTAATCGATAATTTATTATTACAATTAAAGTACTCGATAACAATTTTTACCGTCGGCTTTAGCTTGGTAAAGTGCGGTATCCACCTGTTGGAAAAAATCACAATAGGTGGTTTTTTTCGATGGAATAATGGTACTAACACCAATACTAATAGTGACAACCGCGGGGGTCTTATCATTAGATGTCAAACTTGGAAAAGGCAGAGCTAGTTGATGAATGGCATCAATCAGACGTTTTGCATTCTCAATCGCTGCTTGTTGATCTTGTCCTGGCAGTAAGAGTACAAACTCTTCACCGCCATAGCGTGCAAACAATGTTCCTGCTCGACGTTCAACTTTTGAAAGCGAAGTAGCAATGGTTTTTAAGCATTGATCACCAGCGGCATGGCCGAGTTTATCGTTATAAGTTTTAAAGTTATCAATATCGAGTATAAGTAATGATATTGGTAGTGCGAGTCGACTCGCTCGTCGCCATTCTGTAACGACTGTTTCATCAAATACACGTCGGTTAGCTATATTAGTTAAAGAATCGATACGCGATAATTTTTGTAGTTGTTCATTGGCTTTATTGAGTGCTTCAGTACGACTTTGTACGCGTTGTTCTAAATCATGATTGAGTTGTATTAGGTTATCAGCTGCTTGCAGTCGCAAGATATGTTGGGAAACAATAAAACCATATTGCTTTAGGAGTTGGTGGTGATAATTACGTAATGGTTGTCCAGTCAGTAAATTATCGCAAGCAATCCATCCTATCGGAGTATCTTCGTCCCATAAAGCAATATAGGCACTCCAACCAAAGCCGATTTGTTTTAAATCATGAAATAATGGTGTATTTTCTTGGAACGCAATATATTCTTTATCTTTTAACGTCTTAGATGCATACCATTGATTAGGAATAGGTGAGCTAAAATAAAATTCATCCACTGTCTCACCATCAATATCGGTGCCAAATGTTCCATGCATGTTTTGTTGTTCATCAAATAAAAAAATAGCCATTCTATCGATATGAAGTTGTTTCTTACCTTCATCAATAGCGATAAATAGCATGTCTCTCATTGAACTGCAGCGCCATAACTGAAAAGAAATATCATGCATACTTTGGAGTTGGTTCAGTAATGCTTGTTGCTGCTCTTTCGTTGAAAGTAATTCTTTCTCTGTATTCATTCGACTGAGGCTATGATGTTTAGTTGTCTGTTTTTCTAAGCTAGTTTTAATTTCAGTGGCAAGTAATGATGCCACTATCGCGAGGTGTTTAGGGACGAGATGAGATGTTAATGGCACCGCAATGGTCAGATGCCCAATAATGACTGAACGGTGTTTCAGTGGTATTAAGACATAGCGATAATTAGGTAATATATCAATAGAAGCGGTCGTTTTATTAGCGTAATAATGAATATTTTTATAATAGTGTTCATTTTTTTGCGTTGTTGCTATTGGTGGAAAATGATATTGGATCCCTTTTGAGTTGAGATCTAATAATAATTTCCACTCATTGTTATATTTAATAATGAGTTGAAGATGATTAACGCTAAAAAACTGAATAAGATTGCGGCAGATTAATTCACAAATAGTTCTGAGACTATGAGCGTTACTACATTGTTTAGCGATTGTTTGGTAGAAAAGTGCAACCTGTTCGTTCATTAATACTCTATTCCATGAGTCTGTTTGCGAGTGGCATGCTATTGTTAACTATTCCCTTAAAAATTAGCAAGATATATACCACAAGTTAGTGATATCTTCTTTTTTACACTAAAAAGTGAGATCTAGCGCATATTCATTATAGTCATTATTCCCATTAATTTTACAGTTTAGCATGATGGAAATTACCTATTTTTATTATATTGAATCAAAATTGAGCGACATAGTATTCGTGCTATAAAGGGGGCGCGAAGATGAAGATAATAATATTAGTGGTGATAATTTATCTTAGTCTATTGAGTGGGTGTAGTAGTCGCCATCAACAATTAGCTGAACTGGGTTTTGAGCGAGCTTATCTCGATGGTTACCAAGATGGTTGCTATAGCCGCTCTGTGGCAGGTATCACTCATCAAGAAGGGTTTCGACGTGATCCTGAACGTTCAATAACAGTGAATAAATATCGCCGTGGTTGGCAGGATGGATTTGAACATTGCTATGCTGATGATCGTGATAACTATCTTTAGTTTAGATAGCCTTTAATTCGTCCAGATAAACAAAAAGCAGCTTGAAAGCTGCTTTTTGATAAATATTATTAGCTGTTAATCATTACTACTATTGGGTACGTAGAAACGTTTTAATTCGTGCATAACTTGCATTAATGTTGAAAGCTTAGGCTTATCTTGATCCATTAATTGATAGTTATCATTATAAACACGATAGTTACCATATTTATCGACGACAGTTGTGGTACCTTTTTGAATCACAACAATGTCATTATTATTACCAGCTAAGATCCAACGGCGATCACTGTCATTATCAAACAGACTAATTCCTGAACTGTAATTTGATGGTTTAGAAGCGACATTGAATAATGATTCCATCAATGTTGGTACTAAATCAAGATTACTCGTTGGGCGGGTAACAATTTGAGCCTCATGCTGTGGCCAATGAATAATCATTGGTACTTTTATTTGATATTGGCTGTAATTACTGTCAGAACCCCAACTATTATTACCCGTTTCATTAAACTCAGTACCATGATTTGAGGTCACAACGATAATCGTATTATCCATCATGCCTTGAGCTTTTAGCTGTGCAAATACCTTACCTAAAATACCGTCAATATGATAAGCCGCATTACGGTAGCTATTTTTGAGTAATATACTAGAATTTACTTTTTTATCATGGAGTAGATTACTGCCCAAAGATGGTGTGAATTTGGTTGGGTAATCACTACTTTCTTCATATTGGTCAACTGACGTTAGTTCAAGCAAGCTAAACCATGGGTCATTAACTTTTTGTTTTTCTAGCCAACGGTGCCAATCATTAAAGGCTAAGCGATCGCTCGGTGTGCGTTTGCCGTTATCGAGGTTATCAATTGTGGCCAGTTGAGTTTTAGAAAAAATAGCATCGCGGTAAATTGGCTGTTCGAAACCTTCGCCACTAAATAAACCAAAGTGATAGTCACGATTTTGCAATGTGTCTAATAGTAATGGTGATTTACCTTCTGCTCGAATACTGTTGGCATATCCACTAGGCAGGCCATACAGTAAGCCAAACACACCGCTATTATTATTACTGGTACTGTAGTTATCAGTAAAATTAATATTATTATTAGCAAAAGCGGTAAGGTTTGGCATCGTGTCGGTGTTTACCATATCGCTACGTAAACTATCGACCATAATAATCATTAGATTTTGCTTGGTCCCTTTATCAATAAAACTAATTTTATCAATTGGGTAGCGCATCATTTCACTATTATTAATACCTTGCTGGACTTGACGCTTGGCATATTCTTGACGATCTAATAAGCCATGTTTTTCCATGAAGGTTTTTGCTGTCATAGGGTACGACAATGGAAAATTTGAGCGCTGCATTGTAACTGGGCGATATAGATTAGCATCCGCCCAGATATAAATAATGTGGCTACTTAGAAAGCATAAGCCAAACATGATAGCGATAGGGCCACCAACATTCTTACGGGTTAGCTTTCTAAGTTTACGCCAGATCCATTCTGAGAATATCATCTCTATGAGGAATATGACGGGAACGACAATAAAGAGGTATTGCCAGCGTGTATTTAACTCTGTTTTTTCGCCACTTAATAATAAATCCCATACCAGTGGACTTAAATGTAAGTCAACACTTTGGTATGCATAAGTATCGAGCAGTAGCGTGGTCAGTCCTACGGTTGAAACTAATACCGCAAACACTCGCATTAAGCGCTGTGAAGGGATAAGAAAACTTGCAGGAAAGAGGATTAGTATATAAATACCAAAGACAAGAAAACCAAAATGTCCGATCCAGCTTAATCCTAGATACAGTTGTCCGATCGTTGTCGTCGGCCACTCTGAATAGATAATATAACGCGTGCCAAGTAGCATGGCTGCGATGATATTGAAAAAGCTAAACCAGTGTCCCCAACTAATTAGCTGGGAAACTTTGTCTTTGTATGTGCTGGCGACCATAAATGTCAATTCTTCTCAGTCTTCAATGCTATGTCTAACTTTAACAAGTCAAACTTAATCTTTTTTAATTGAGGCCTGTAGTGCTTTTGCAAATTTTTGTGCAAGAACTTCACGTTGTGCAACAGGCACATTAGCATTGATAATATTAGTAGCAATATCACCAACAACCATAAGGGCTAATTCTGGTGATGTATTATGTTTGTCAAGAACATCGAACACATCATCAATGATTTGTTCAACTTTTTTAGTGCTGTATTTTGAGGTAATTGGCATAAGAAATCTTGTTTAATGTTTAGGATAACGACTTATGATAACCTAGAGTTCAGTTTTCCTGAAAACCTTTTCCATTATGAGTCTTACACTTTCGAACGTCATTCTACACCAATTAGTAAAAAACGACCAAGATGAGCTAGAAATTCATCTTAGAAATCAAACTCTTGATAATGATTCTGCGACTGAGGATCTCGTTGCTGAATTACATCGAATTTATAGCAGTAAGGGCACAAAAGGCTTTGCTCATTTTGCTGTAGATAGTGAGTTTGCGCATTGGTTAAAACAATTCCGTCAAGGAGAGCTAGATTTCCTGACATTTTCTAACCAGTCAGTGCAACGTTTACAAGCTGAATTAGCAAAATATCCGTTTGCTGAAGCGGGTACATTAGTAATGGCTGAATATCAGTCATTAGCGACCGATTATTTGTTTATTGGCATGTTACCGACTTGCCACAGTATGAAAGTGACCGATCAGCTAGGCATTAGCGCTACCGATTATCTTGATATTAATAAGATGGATATTGTGGCACGGATTGATTTGTCATCATGGGAAACTAATCCTGAATCAACACGCTACCTAACTTTTGCTAAAGGACGAGTTGGCCGTAAAATTGCTGATTTCTTCCTCGATTTTATGCAAGCGGAAGTCGGTTTAGACGTAAAAGTTCAGAACCAAGTACTGATGCAAGCGGTAGAAGATTTCTGTGCAGATTCGCGCTTAGATAAAGAAGAAAAGCAGCAATATCGTAAACAAGTTTATGACTATTGTAATGGCCAACTTCAAGCGGGTGATGAAGTTACTGTAAAAGAATTGTCTGGTGAATTACCCGCTGCTGATGATGGCACTAATTTCTATGATTTTACCTCTAAACAAGGTTATGAATTAGAAGAAAGTTTTCCAGCTGATCGCACAGCAATGCGTAAATTGACCAAGTTTGTTGGTTCTGGCGGTGGTATGACGCTTAATTTTGACAGCATGCTGTTAGGTGAGCGTATTTTCTATGATGCGGAAACCGATACTCTGACGATTAAAGGTACGCCACCTAATTTGAAAGACCAGTTATTACGTCGTTTAAATAGCGATAATTAATGCTAGCAGCTGATGAGCTGCGTGATTGATGATCTTATAAGGCCACTGTGAAGTATGCACTCTATGATGAGGTATATTTGACGGTGGCTTTTTGTTATTTAGCGATCAACAACTGACATTATTATTGCTTAAGTTTATTTGTACATTGTTCTAAATTTATTCGAACAATGTATTAAAGTGTAATTAATAACCATCAGTATAAGCGCTATTATGATTTTTGCCCATTAGGTTCTGATTTGGGCGTAAATTTGATCTTTATCATTGGCACTGCGCAAGATGGATGGATAATGGCGCAACTATGATAGTTATTAACAATCATTCAGTTCGTTCGCAGCGTGAACTGAATACAGTGAAAGCGATGATTCGCCTATATTGTAAAACGTTGCACCGTGGAGCCGTAATGTGCTCTGAATGTGAAAGTCTTATCGAGTATGTTGAAGAGAGAGTAACAGGTTGTCGTCTTGGTGAAGAGAAGCCAAGTTGTATGCATTGTATTGGGCATTGCTATCAATCTGCCAAGCGTCTTCAGATGATCCATGTTTTACGCTGGACATATCCGCGTTATTTTTGGCGTCATCCATTTCGGGCTATACAATTTAAGTTAGACAATTTACGTAGTGTCCAAATGTCAGCCGATAAAGCTAATATTATCGCAAAAACGAGTTAAATCTCTATTTATTGAGTTAAACCGATATTGATTTAACCTAACAACTGAAATAGATTGTCCTTCCTTTGGTAATGCCATTAGCATTATTTAAAAGGAAAAAGGCTGCAGAAATGCAGCCTTTTTTAATGTTTTTTATTGGTTATTACTGAGCAATTTTCACGAGTACTTGTTGTAATAAACGGATACGAGGCTCAATAGATGCTAAATCTAACCATTCATCTTCACTATGAAAACCAGCACCAATAGGCCCTAAACCATCAAGCGTTGGAATACCTAATACTGCGGTTAGGTTTGCATCTGAACCACCACCAACAGCTTGCCAAGTAATATCAATCCCTAATTCTTTACCGACTGCTTCTATTTGCGCCATTAACACTTTAGTTTGTGGGCTTGGTGTCATGGACGGCTTATGTGCTTCTCGCTCTGCAGTGATAACGACACCATCAACAAACGGTGTTTCTGTTAATGCGCGAATTTTCGCATCAACAGCCGCATACTCATCGTTATCCCAGAAACGAACATCAACCACGACTTCGGCAAAATCAGGGACAATATTTGCGCCAGCGCCGCCACTTACAACACCTGCATTTAAGGTGGTGCCTGATTCAAAATCAGTCATCGTGTTGATCGCTAAAATCCAATGTGCCATTTCAGTGATAGCACTGCGACCATTTTGTGGTTCATTACCCGCATGGGCTGCTTTACCGTGGAAGCTTAGACGGTAACGTGCCATGCCTTTACGTGCTTTAACCAATGAACCATCAGCACGTGCTGCTTCTGCGACTAAAACATGTTTAGCATTAATCGCAACGCTTTTTAGCCATGACTCGGAGTGCAGTGAACCTATTTCTTCATCTGGGTTCATGCACACACAAATAGATAAAGTATCTAATGTTGTCGAATCAAGATCACGCAGTGCATAAACAACACTTAACAGGCCTGATTTCATATCTGAAACACCAGGGCCATAAGCACGCTCATTATCGTGTGTCATCGGGCGAGCTGCCGCAGTACCGACAGGGAAAACGGTATCCATATGACCAATGAGCATCACATCAATATGATCTGCTTGTGGTTTATTACGTACTTCTAAACCCGTGCCAGCAATACCACAATCAATACGTTTAACATCCCAACCTAAATCAAGGTATTTTTGTGCCATGATCGAAGCAACGACTTCGATGCCATCAACGGTTAATGTGCCACAATCGAGATTAATAAGAGGACGTAGTTCTTCAAGATAATTATTAAGAGAAAAAGACATTTTAATGACTCCAGAGCTGTTTATGGCTCAGTGATAATAAACACAGAGTACGCACTACAACTAAGACGCTGTAGTACGTTAAATTATTACACTAATACATTCATTACGAACATCGCGGCAAAGGCATTGAGTACTGAAATTGCAATCATTACTGGAATATAACGACCTTCAGTACGGATAGGACCCATAATACGGCCCATGTATTGAACCTGTGAGCCCATTAAGTAAATCGCAGGCGCTAGAATAGCAATGTGTTCGCCAGTAAGAATACCTTGGTCAAACAGAGTAATTACCACGCCTACAGCACCGCCCATTGACATCCATGCACCAATCAATACTGCTGCGGCTTCACCAGGAAGTCCAAATATCGCCATGATAGGTGAAAATAGGGTGCCCATCGCATCAAGTGCGCCAGTGATTTGCAGCGCTTTGATGATCACGAAAGCCATTAATACGTTAGGAACGGTTGAGGTTGTTGCAATTACCCAACCTTTCTTTGCGCCTTCAACAAAAATATCAGTAACCATTGGTTTTTTTGTAATAGTCATTATGCGTTTTCCTGAGCAGCAGTCGTTGGTTTAGGGTCTTTATTTTCTTTGCCTTCGGTGATGTTTAAATACACGCGGAAAATGTTAGCCCCGACAAATTTGAAGATAAACATAATCGCAACGGCAAGACCGATAGAAGAACTTACTGCAGGTTCACCTGATGCTGTGGTTAATGTGAACAGCACGGCACCGGATGAGAAAAAGTTAACAATGGCAGCACCCGCTGAGAATTGGAACATGGTGAAAATATCTGTCTCTCGTTTGGTTAAATGACCTTCATCATTTAATTGACGGGTCATTGCTGCTCCGGCATCGGTACTTTGTAGCGATGCAATTAAGGCTAAGCCTGAGTTACCAGGAATACCCATTAATGGGCGCAGTAATGGGGTTAATAATTTGCGAGCTGCATCTAGCGCGCCGTAATGCTCAAGTACATTGATCATACCTAAGGCAAACATTACGGTTGGGATTAACGTTAACGCAAAAATAAAGCCATCGCGTGCTCCACTACCGCCTTTACCACGGAATGAGGTTGATGCTGCTTCAACACCTTCTGCAGTATCGTTTACCGAATAAACCACATTACCAAACGATCCATTTAACGTCGTGAAGTCAAATACGCCATACCATTGATTAGATTGCAGTGCTCCTGAAAAGAAAATGACAGCAAAAGCGAGGGCAAGATAGCTGCCGATGGTAACTTTACGGCCTTCTATTGCGTTGTTGCTCATAGATATATCCTTATAAAATAAAAAATGGTTTCACCAAATGAATGCCGATGATTATTTTGTGGCTATGTTTTCAAATTGTGCGTGTAGTGATTAATTCGGTAATAGCGGTATTTTCATTAAAAATGAATTTGTAATATTGATTGGGGTCAAGGTGTTGGATTGAAAAGTTAGTTTGATGAAATCGAAGTTTCATATTTGTGACCGATATCGATATTGGCCGATATTTTGGGTCAATCTATACCTGCTATGAATGAGTCAGTGAAGGGAGTTACTGGTATTTAGTTGTTTATTAATAAATAAAAGACTGCACCATTAGTGTGATATCAACAAAAAGTTGCACCATCTTCTATCAGTTTTAATATAAGAAAATCTAACGATGAAAAAATATATCATTATAAATTAGTGGCTTGAGAATTATTTGATTGTTTCTTATTTATGGTATGCATATTGGATTAAATAATTATTCACAACAAGGAGAGTAAAAGATGCAAATCAAATCTAAGCTGATAAAGCTGAGTGTACTATCTGTTCTTACATGCTTCTCTCAGATCACCATTGCAGCAGAAGATACAATTAAAGTTGGGGTATTACATTCATTGTCAGGCACGATGGCAATCAGTGAGACAACCTTGAAAGATACAGTATTAATGTTAATTGATGAGCAAAATAAGAAAGGAGGCTTGTTAGGTAAAAAGTTAGAAGCCGTTGTGGTTGATCCTGCATCTAATTGGCCATTATTTGCAGAAAAAGCTCGAGAGTTAATTGAAAAAGAAAAAGTAGATGTTGTGTTTGGTGGGTGGACATCTGTTTCTCGAAAATCGATGCTGCCAGTATTTGAAGAGTTTAATAGTATTTTATTCTACCCCGTACAATATGAGGGTGAAGAATCATCAAAAAATGTCTTTTATACCGGAGCTGCGCCTAATCAGCAGGCCGTTCCAGCCGTTGACTATTTAATGAATGAGTTAGGCGTTAAGCGTTGGGTACTGGCGGGGACTGATTATGTTTATCCTCGAACAACGAATAAGATATTAGCGGCTTATTTAAAAGCGAAAGGCGTAAAAGCTGAAGATATAATGATTAACTATACGCCATTTGGTCATTCAGATTGGCAATCAATCGTGTCTGATATTAAAAAGTTTGGTGCGCAAGGCAAAAAAACTGCAGTTATTTCAACTGTTAATGGCGACGCAAATGTTCCTTTCTATAAAGAATTAGGCGCTCAAGGGGTTGAATCTGATGATATACCTGTTATTGCTTTTTCTGTCGGTGAAGAAGAATTATCAGGTATGGATACATCACCGTTGGTTGGGCATTTAGCGGCATGGAATTATTTCATGAGTGTTGATACCGTGAAAAATTCTGAATTTGTAGAGACTTGGCAAAAGTATATTAAAAATGAAAAACGTGTCACCAATGATCCTATGGAAGCGCATTATATTGGATTTAATATGTGGGCACAGGCGGTAACTAATGCTGGGACAACTGATCCTGAAGCTGTTCAAGATGCGTTAATTGGGGTATCTGTACCGAACCTTTCTGGTGGTCTTTCAACGATGTTGCCCAATCATCATATAACTAAACCAGTATTAATTGGTGAAATTCAAGATGATGGTCAGTTTGAAGTGGTATGGGAAACGACGGGACTTGTAAATGGTGATGCGTGGTCGAACTATTTACCCGGCTCTCGTGATTTATTTTCTAGTTGGAGTAAGCCTTTTGCTTGCGGTAGTTATAATGTGATCGATAAGAAATGTGCTGGCAATACCCATTAATAGAATGACTAAGCCTCTTTCGGGAGGCTTAGTTATTTCACTTTGCAATGGAGCTATGCAATGAAAGTCATTTTATATATTAGTTTGTTTATTTGTTTAATAAGCATAAAGGTACATGCTGCTGAAATTAATTCTTATAGTTCTTTTGTTTCTACAATTTCTGGTAAAAATAATACAGAAAAAATCAATGCTATTAGATGGCTATCTAATACCGATCATATTGAACGTAAGCAAGTGATATTTACGAATTGGGTAAACGGAAAATTATATATAAATAAAAAAGACAAGGTTTTATATAGAATTGAAAAATTAAAGCCTGATCTAAATGGCTTTGCAATTGATGATGGAAAAATCATAACGATTGCTAATAAACGTCACTTTAAAAAAATACGCGTTAATAATAATTTACGGAATGAAATAAAAAAACAAATCGCAATTATAGATTTAACTAATAATAATCCAGCGTTACGTGATAAAGCGATAACAGTATTAATTGATAAAATAGATTTTACGTTATATTCCTTAATGAAAAAGCATGCTGAAGAAGAAAGTAATGATAAGGTTAAACAACAATATCAATTAGCTTTTGCTAACTATCAGGCGCGTAATAGCAGTGGTGAAGAACAACTTCATGCCATTGCTATTTTAGGTAAAAATAAACATCCAATTGTCTATCAAACTTTAACCAAAATTGTAACGGCAAGCCAAAATCCACAAGTGATTGCAGCTGCCCAATATGGTTTAGATGCTTATAAACAACAACAACGTATTTATGCTGGTATAGAAACTGTATTTTTTGGCTTGAGTTTAGGCTCAGTATTGGCTCTAGCCGGTATTGGTTTAGCAATTACGTTTGGTGTTATGGGCGTAATTAATATGGCGCATGGTGAGTTGATTATGCTTGGCGCTTATACCACTTATGTTTTACAGCAATTAATGCCAGATCATTTAGCTGCTGCCTTAATTTTATCTATACCTGCAGCGTTTATTGTTTCAGGTTGTGTTGGAATAATGATAGAGCAAGGTGTTATTAGGCATTTATATGGACGACCATTAGAAACATTATTAGCGACATTTGGTATTAGTTTGATTTTACAACAAGCTGTACGCTCGGTATTTTCGCCGCTAAATCGTTCGGTAATAACACCCGAATTTATGTCAGGTTCATTGACGTTAAATCCGATGCTACTCCTTACTTATAATCGTCTTTATATTATTTTCTTTTGTTTAGCGGTGTTTTTAGTCTTACTTACTATTTTGAAGAAAACATCATTAGGTTTACAAGTTCGTGCTGTATCTCAAAATAGACCGATGGCAAGGGCCATGGGGATTCATTCGCAACGTGTTGATGCTTTAACGTTTGGTTTAGGTTCAGGTATTGCAGGGATTGCAGGAGTGGCATTATCCCAGTTGACAAATGTGGGCCCGAATATGGGACAAAGTTATATTATTGATTCCTTTATGGTCGTTGTCTTTGGTGGGGTTGGTAATTTATGGGGAACGTTAGTTGCAGGATTAAGTTTAGGTATATTTAACAAATTCTTAGAACCATGGTTTGGGGCGGTATTAGCCAAAATAATGGTACTTATTTTTATTATTTTATTTATTCAAAAAAAGCCAAAAGGTTTATTTCCCCAACGTGGTCGAGCTGCCGATAGTTAATAAACTAAGGAGTAGTTATGTTTTTTCGTTCGATATTGACTAAAGACCGAGGAGGAACGATTACTCTGAGTGTCTTATTCTTCATCGCTGTTATTGTACCATTTTGTAATCTAGTTATTCCCAATCACCATCCATTACATATTGATACATTTACAGTTTCATTATTAGGAAAATATTTAAGTTATGCTTTATTGGCGTTAGCAGTCGATTTAGTTTGGGGATATTTAGGGATTCTTAGTTTAGGGCATGGTGCTTTCTTTGCACTCGGCGGCTATGCGATGGGAATGTATTTAATGCGTCAAATTGGTGATCGTGGTGTTTATGGCGATCCAGTATTGACGGATTTTATGGTCTTTCTCAATTGGCAATCATTACCGTGGTTTTGGCATGGCTTTGATCAATTTTGGTTTGCTTGTCTAATGGTTATTCTTATTCCAGGAGCATTAGCATATTTGTTTGGACGATTAGCTTTTCGATCTCGAGTTTCTGGTGTGTATTTATCGATTATGACTCAAGCATTAACTTACGCTTTAATGTTAGCTTTCTTTCGTAATGAAATGGGTTTTGGTGGTAATAATGGTTTAACTGATTTTAAAGAAATTCTTGGGTTTAGTTTGCAAAATGATACCACCAAAGTAATGCTATTTGTGTGCTCTGCAGTTGCTTTAATTATCGCTTATATAGGATGTAAAACGGTGATTAATAGTCGATTAGGTCGAGTGGCTGTCGCGATTAGAGATACAGAGTTACGCACCCGATTTATGGGTTATGACGTTGATAATATTAAATTATGGATATTTGTTTTATCTGCTGTTATTGCGGGAATTGCGGGTGCTCTTTATGTTCCTCAAGTAGGGATTATTAATCCAGGCGAATTTTCGCCATTAAATTCTATTGAAGTGGTAGTTTGGGTGGCATTAGGAGGAAGAGCGACTTTATTTGGCGCTATTATTGGCGCCGTTATTATTAATTATGCTAAAAGTTGGTTTACAGTGGCATTACCAGAAGTTTGGTTATTTGCTCTTGGTAGTTTATTTGTTTTATCGACTTTATATTTACCACACGGTGTAACTGGTTTATTTAATCATTCACCAAAAATAGTAAAAGGATGGCTAAAGCGAGGGTTTAAAACGTAAATATAAAGGAGTTAACCCAATGACTATTATTACCAATCAATTTAAATTTAGATTGCCAATTAAAGAATTAATTGCCAGAGATAAAGTTTTTGGTTTTATGCAACCTCAGCAACATCCGTTAATTGATACTCGACATAATATTTTACTTTATCTTGAAGGGGTAAATAAAACCTTTGATGGTTTTAAAGCAATTGATGATTTTAATCTCTATATCAAAGAAGGGGAATTGCGCTGCATTATTGGCCCTAATGGGGCTGGGAAAACAACCATGATGGATATTATTACCGGTAAAACACGTCCTGACTCTGGACAGGTTTGGCTTGGTTCTCGGTTAAATTTATTGACCATGACTGAAGCGCAGATTGCGAATGCTGGTGTTGGACGTAAGTTTCAAAAACCCACAGTGATTGGCTGTTTATCAGTATGGCACAATTTAGAATTAGCAATGGCAGGCCCCCGTTCTGTCTGGGCGACATTCCGTGCCAAATTAACCGGCGAACAGAAAGACAAACTGGCTTCAATTCTAACCCTTATTCAATTACACGATCATGCCAATATTGCTGCTGGTAATTTATCGCATGGGCAAAAGCAGTGGTTAGAAATCGGTATGTTGTTGATGCAAAATCCGAAATTATTATTGGTTGATGAACCCGTGGCGGGAATGACCCATCAAGAAATGGATCGTACCGCAGAATTATTAATAGGGTTAGCCGGAAAACATTCCGTGGTGGTGGTTGAACATGATATGGATTTTGTACGTTCGATTGATAGTCAAGTGACGGTGATGCATCAAGGGCATGTATTAGCTGAAGGAACAATGAGTAAAATTCAGCAACACCCACAGGTTATTGATGTTTACCTTGGAGGATCATGATGCTGACAATTAAGTGCTTAAATCAATATTACGCAGAAAGTCACACCTTATGGGATATTGATCTTCATGTGCCAAAAGGGGAATGTACTGTGCTTATGGGGCGTAATGGTGTAGGAAAAACCACGCTATTACAATGTATTATGGGATTGTTAGCCACAAAAAATGGTCATATCCAACTGAGTGGAAAAGACATTAGCCATTGTCGAGCAGAAGAGCGGGTACATTTAGGGATCGGTTATGTACCTCAAGGTCGACAGATATTTCCAATGTTAACGGTATGGGAAAATTTAGCGATAGGATTACCAGCGAGAACGAAAGGTGATCGTACGGTACCTGACTTTATCTATGAACTGTTTCCTGTTTTGCATCAAATGCAATCTCGTTATGGTGGCGACTTATCTGGTGGCCAACAGCAGCAATTAGCGATTGCTAGGGCATTAGTTGTTAACCCTAGTCTATTAATTCTTGATGAACCCACCGAAGGCATTCAGCCTAATGTTGTGCATGAAATTGGCGATATTATTCAAATGCTCAACCAACAGTATGGTTTGACTGTGTTATTAGTTGAACAAAAACTACCGTTTGCTCGTAAGGTTGGGGATCATTTTTGTTTGTTGGATCGTGGTCGTAATGTGGCTACAGGAGCAATGGCAACATTGAATAAAGCGCTGATTACGGAGTATCTCACAGTATGATAAATCCTCAGTTACCTCAAACGACTTCCTTTTCACCATTAGCCACAGCGATGACTCAAGGCTGGCAAGCCCAACTCAATTTAAGTTTCTATCCGCGCGGCAATAAAACTATTTTATTACATAAAAAACAACAAGGCCCACTGGCTGTTCAGCGGCCGTTTTATCCGGAAGGTAATATTTGTCATGCTTACTTATTGCACCCTCCTGGTGGGGTTGTTGGTGGCGATAGCTTAACGATTACTACGCGAGTAGCACCTTGCGCTCATAGTTTAATAACGACCCCTGGAGCGACGAAATTTTACCGCAGCAGTGAAGGGAAAATTGCGCAGCAGAGCCAGACTTTAGTGGTTGAAGAAAATAGTTATTTAGAGTGGTTACCTCAAGAAAATATTTTTTTTACTGACGCGAAGGTGTCTCTAACGACACGGATTGAACTGGCATCAACAGCGCGATTTATGGGATGGGAGCTGCACTGTTTTGGACGACCTGCACTGAATGAGGGCTTAGGTGATGGTAGCGTAACGGGGAAAACAGAAATATGGATCGCAAATAAACCAATTTTAACTGAGAGGTTGGCGGTTAATGGTCAAGATAAACGCTTTTTTATTAATGGCTTACAAAAATTCAGTTTAACGGCTAGTTTTTTTATTACCAGTGATTCTCCTGAACTTTTAGCTTTGGTACAGGCCTTGCTGGATCAACAACAACAGTATTATTCATCACAACAGTTAATTGTCGCGGTTACTCAAATAGAGGGCATCCTTGTTGTTAGAGCATTAGCTCATTGGAGTGAAACGATCATGGCTGTCTTTGTTAAAGTTTGGCAGCAAGTCCGTGAACAATGGCTCGGTTATACGCCTGTTGTTCCGCGCATTTGGGCGACATAGTGCAGATTATCATTTTATATAGTTGTTAATTAAATCAGGAGATCATTATGGAATTGACCCCGAGAGAAAAAGATAAACTATTTATTTTTTGTGCTGGATTAGTCGCTAAACAGCGGTTACGACATGGCGTTAAACTTAATTATCCAGAGGCGGTAGCTTTGATCAGCGTTGAAATAATGGAAGGCGCACGGGCTGGTAAAACTGTTGCAGAATTAATGGATTATGGACGAACCATTTTAACGGCGACTGATGTTATGGAGGGTATTCCAGCCATGATTCCAGATGTTCAAGTTGAAGCTACATTTCCAGATGGCACTAAACTCGTTACCGTCCATGAGCCGATAGTGTGAGGTGAGTGATGGCGATTGAAAAGAGAGCAATGATCCCGGGTGAAATTTGTGTTGCTGCGGGGGAAATTGAAATAAATCAACATCGTGATACGGTCAAAGTTAGTGTGATTAATATCGGCGATAGACCGATTCAGATTGGCTCTCATTATCATTTTTATGAAGTGAATGATGCGTTGGTTTTTACTCGTGAAACAACTCTCGGATACCGATTAAATATTGCTGCAGGGACTGCTGTTCGTTTTGAACCAGGACAAAAACGAACGATTGAATTAGTGGCTTATGCTGGAACAAAACAGATCTTTGGTTTTCAAGGAAAAATAATGGGTGATGTAGCGTGCCTTAAGGATGAGTGATGGCGAGTATATCAAGACAAGCATATGCAGAAATGTTTGGTCCCACGGTTGGCGATAAAATGCGTTTAGCCGATACCGATTTATGGCTTAGCGTGGAACATGACTATACCGTTTATGGTGATGAGGTTAAGTTCGGTGGTGGGAAAGTGATTCGGGATGGAATGGGACAAAGCCAACGACCGAGTGCAGAAACCCCAGATTTAGTGATCACCAATGCCGTTATTTTAGATTATTGCGGAATCGTTAAAGCGGATGTTGCGGTAAAAAATGGCCGTATTACTGCGATAGGAAAAGCAGGTAATCCGGATATTCAACCAGAAGTGACAATTGTCATTGGTCCTGGAACTGAGATCATCGCAGGTGAAGGAAATATTCTTACCGCAGGAGGAATTGATTCACATATTCATTTCATTTGCCCGCAACAAATTGAAGAGGCGTTGGCTTCAGGAATAACAACCATGATAGGTGGTGGAACAGGACCAGCAACAGGAACAAATGCAACTACCTGTACTCCGGGGCCATGGAATTTGCATCGAATGTTGCAATCCCTTGATCATTTTCCGATGAATTTTGGATTATTAGGTAAAGGTAACAGCAGTCAACCACAAGGGCTACGCGAGCAAGTCGTGGCAGGTGCTGTCGGGTTAAAACTCCATGAGGATTGGGGCACAACCCCTGCGGCCATTGATACTTGTCTATCTGTTGCTGATGAAATGGACGTTCAAGTCGCTATTCATACTGACACCCTTAATGAATCTGGTTTTGTTGAATCGACCCTTGATGCTATTGGTGATCGAGTGATCCACACTTATCACACTGAGGGGGCGGGGGGCGGACATGCTCCTGATATTATTCGTGCGTGCGGCTCTGCCAATATTTTACCTTCCTCGACAAATCCTACTCGCCCTTACACTATCAATACCGTTGATGAACATCTTGATATGCTGATGGTCTGCCATCATTTGTCACCGTCGATTGCTGAGGATGTTGCATTTGCCGAATCAAGAATACGACGTGAGACCATTGCAGCTGAAGATATTTTGCATGATTTGGGTGCTTTCTCGATGATTGCTTCTGATTCTCAGGCTATGGGACGTGTGGGAGAAGTGATTTTACGTACTTGGCAAACAGCACATAAAATGAAGATCCAGCGAGGACCTTTAGCTGAAGACAGTGATGATAATGACAATTTCCGTCTGAAACGTTATATCGCTAAATATACGATAAATCCGGCAATTACCCATGGTATGGCACATGAAGTCGGCTCAATAGAGGTCGGCAAATTAGCTGATTTAGTCTTGTGGAAGCCAGCCTTTTTTGGCGTAAAACCAAGTTTGATCATAAAAGGTGGCATGATTGCAATGGCATCAATGGGTGATGCTAATGCTTCGATACCAACGCCACAACCCGTGCATTACCGACCAATGTTTGGTAGTTACGGTAAAGCGAATAAACAGACTTCGATGTTATTTATTTCGCAACAAGCCCACCAACAACAATTAGCTCAAGAGTTAGGTTTAGAAAGCTTAATTGGTACTGTAAGTCAGTGCCGGTCTATTTCTAAAAGTGATATGCGTTTAAATAGTTGGCAGCCACATATAGACGTCGATTCTCAGACTTATCAAGTACGTGCTGATGGTGAGTTATTAGTTTGCCAACCCGCAGAAATATTACCAATGGCACAACGGTATTTTTTATTTTAATGCATTAGATATTGTTATTTATCGTCATATTAAAGGAGATAAATATGATTGAATTAGTTGCAATTAAAGTTAATAGCATCGGTAAGCCTCATGCTTATTTGAGTTTACCCATTGATAGTAGAATTAAAAGCCGCTTAAAAGTCACGCTAGATGATGGCCGTTCTGGTGGGGTGTTGTTACCGCGAGGACATATATTACGTGATGGGCAACAATTATTGAGTCGATGTGGATTAACTGTTGAAATAAAAGCAGCCCCTGAATCTGTATCAACGGTTTATTGTCGTGATCCATTGTTATTGAGTCGAATTGCTTACCATCTAGGAAATCGTCATGTGCCCTTACAAATTACACCGCAGTGGCTGCGTTATCAGCATGATCATGTTTTAGATCAAATGGTATTTGGATTAGGAGGTAATGTAAAAAAAGAAATTAAACCATTTGAGCCAGAAGCTGGAGCTTATGGTGCTGCGATGACTGAACATCATAATCATTCATAAAATGTTTATTTTAAAAATAAGGATATTAATTATGAAAATTAGCATGTTGTTTATTGTAATGTTATTTATCTCGCCATCAGCTTTAGCCCATAGTGGGCATAATATTGTATCTAATCCTCATAGCTACTCATTGGCGGCAGAAGTGCAACATTATTCGTTTCTGAGTCATACCAATTTATTAATATTGAGTGTTTTGCTAATGATACTCGTTGGCTACTCGGTATATGCCTATGTTAAAAAATAAAGCACCAATAAATGACTCGTTAGCTCAGTACCGCTTATTTCAGCTAATGAGTCCGTCGCTACCGATTGGTGGTTTTACTTACTCTCAAGGGCTTGAGTGGGCAGTTGAAGCGCAATGGGTTAACTCACAACAGAGTTTAGTTGATTGGTTGGTTGTCGTGCTTGAACAAAGTATTACAACCTTAGAACTGCCATTATTGTGCCGATATTATCAAGCGGTAACCGGTGGCGATATTAAGGCTATTGAGCGTTGGAATGATTATTTTTATTCATGTCGAGAAACCAAAGAGTTACGAGCAGAAGAACGACAGCGAGGTCAGGCATTATTTACCTTGCTAAAGCAACTCGATGTATTACAAAGCGTGCCATTACAATATCAATTAACTCATACGAATCAATTATTAGGATTAGCTATTGCTGCTGTTTACTGGCATATACCGCTGGATAAGTTATTACAAGGATATATGTGGAGCTGGGCAGAAAACATGGTGATGGCAGGGGTTAAGTTAGTGCCATTAGGGCAGACGGCAGGGCAACGAACATTATTACTGTTAACCGATCATTTTCCTTTAGCTTTACAGCAAGCCGAAAAAATTAAAGATGATGATATTGGCAGCTATCTACCAGCTGGTGCCATTGCAAGTAGTCGCCATGAAACTCAATATACCCGTTTATTTCGTTCATAGTTGTTATTTATGTGGTGATAATAATCTTAGGGAGAAGATGATGATGGAATATAAACAACCATTACGTATTGGTGTCGGTGGGCCTGTAGGCTCAGGGAAAACAGCGTTGCTAGAAGTATTATGTAAAGCCATTCGTGATAAATTACATATAGCGGTGGTGACCAATGATATTTATACCCAAGAGGATGCCAAGATATTAACTCGAGCTCAAGCATTGGCACCAGATAGGATCATCGGTGTTGAAACAGGGGGCTGTCCGCATACTGCTATTCGTGAAGATGCATCAATGAATCTAGCCGCAGTGGAAGAACTGGCCCAGCGGCATCAGAACTTAGATGTGGTATTTATTGAAAGTGGTGGTGATAATTTAAGTGCGACATTTAGCCCTGAACTGGCTGATTTAACGATTTATGTTATCGATGTTGCTGAGGGCGAAAAAATCCCTCGCAAAGGTGGGCCCGGGATCACCCGCTCCGATTTATTAGTGATTAATAAAATAGATCTAGCGCCTTATGTTGGTGCATCACTTGAGGTTATGGAAGCCGATACTCAAAGAATGCGACCTACAAAACCTTATGTATTTACTAACCTTAAACAAGCTCAAGGCCTCGATACTATTATTGATTTTATTCTGACTCAGGGAATGTTGACCTTGCAGAAATAAAAAAGAACCCCTTTAAGTTACTCTAGATAAAATAAAGGGGTTCGTTATATTGTTTAGCTTGAATAATTAATTATGAGGTGAGTTTCTTCACGGTCATTAATTCATCTTCGTCATCTTGCGCTAATTGTTCTGCGGTTGCTGGTGGGCAGCGATCCACAAACCAGCCCATGTAAGACGTTACAATCGTTACGATAATACATACAAAGCTTAGCCACATGAATGGTGCGTAAGAGAAGGTAGCAACACCTAAGATACTTGCCATGTAGATACCGTTATCACTCCACGGCACCATGCCTGAGGTGAGCGTGCCACCAAACTCAGCATTACGCGATAGGTTTTTACGCTGATAACCTAAACGGTCATAGTTCTTAGCACAAATCTTAGGTGTTAGAATTAATGATACGTACATTGCTGAACCAAATACGTTACCTAAGAAAGCGGTCGCAATGGTTGATACTGCAAGACTACCTGCAGATTTTACTTTACGTTCAAATAAGCGTGCGATGGTTTGCAATACGCCGACTTTATCAAGTAAGCCACCAAAACCTAGACCAAAAATAATTACCGCTACTGAACCTAGCATTGATGACATGCCACCACGGTTCAAGATTGCATCAATAAACTCAACCCCAGAGCTAATAGAGAACGGCGCCCAAGCTGCGTTGATAGCTTTAAGCGGATCCATACCTTGCACCATAACCGCCCATACAATACCTAATAGTGAGCCAAATGAAATCACAGGGAAAGACGGTAAACGGAAAGCTAATAATACGAGTACGATAATGACAGGGATAAACGACAGTGGTGAAATAACAAATTGTTTATCCATTGCCGCAATCACAGAATCTACTTGTGACATATCAATACTGCCAGCGTAGTGGAAACCAACAGCAGTAAATAAAATAGCGGTGATGATATAGCTGATCAGTGCTATTGGTAACATACCTTTGATATGTTCCATGATCTCAACGTTAGACATTGAAGAAGCAAGGATCACTGAATCAGATAGTGGTGACATTTTATCACCAAAATAACAGCCTGAAAGTACCGCGCCTGCAGTCATTGGTGCTGGAATACCAAGACCTTGACCAATCCCCATCATTGCTATACCAGCAGTACCTGCAGCTCCCCAAGATGTGCCTGTTGCTAATGCCGTTAATGAACAGATGATCATTGTTGCAAGCAAGAAAATGGAAGGGTGGATAGCTTCAAGACCGTAGTAAATAATGGTTGGTACAATACCGCCAGCAATCCAAGTACCGACGAGTGAACCAACGGCTAATAAGATCAGTACCGCTCCTAAACCGTTGGCAATACCTTTTGTTGCTGCTTTTTCTAACGACTTATAATCGTGTCCGAGTTTAATACCTAATGCAATAATCACAAACCAACCGATATACAGCGCCAGTTGGATTGGCAAATTCAATTTTGAGGTAAAAGAGAATGCAAGGGCAAGGAAAATACCTAAGGCAATAATGACTTGCATTACTGAGGGTAGTTTCACTATTGTCTGTTTTTCCATACTTCTAACCTTGTTTTATCGAGCTTGTTGAAATTGGGTCCAACCCAACCAATCAATACTATTTATCATTGGTTTTTAAATCGGATTGAAAAAGACAGCGACTGAAGCGGCGTTACTTTAGCAAATTGATTTATCACCGTGATAAATAATGTTTCTTTCTGTGATCTAAGTCTTTTTGCTACAGATCTTTCGTAAAACACTGACTTTAGTTGTTCTTTTAGTGTTAATTGATGGTTCATATGTTGTGTTTTGTGTTTTTTGTAAAGTCGTAGTGTATCTATAAAAATCTCACAAAAAGCGATAGATAAAGTACAAAAAGCTATTAATTATAATAGTTACGAATTATCTAACCACTTACTCACGATAGTGAAGATTATCAGGGAAAGGCTTTTTTTTCAAAGTTATGCCAACACTAACTTTTTACTAGTTTGATTGCATATTTTAGAAATAAGCTCTTTAATTATACATTAAAGCTTGTTTTTGAATGGTTTTTGGTTGTTTATTGTGCGTTTATTTGAGGCTTAGACCATGATAATAAAATCTAATGTGACTGATAAGAAACTCAAATGATAAAATATGGTTAGGTTTAAGCATCGATATTTTTTTATTTATAATTGAAAATTATGCTTGTTTTTTATCCTGTTAATCTCTATAGATGGATAAAGAAATTTCAATACCACAGGGAGTGTAGTTGCAAATGATGACAGTAGGTTTAGTTGGTTGGCGCGGCATGGTCGGTTCAGTATTAATGCAGCGCATGGTAGAGGAAGGTGATTTTGCTGTTATTGATCCGGTATTTTTTACTACATCGCAGGTCGGTTTAGCAGCACCTAATTTTGGCAAAGATGCTGGTGTACTACAAGATGCGTTTGATATTGAAGCATTAAAGCGACTTGATGTTGTGATTACATGTCAAGGCGGTAGTTATACTGAAAAAGTGTACCCAGCATTACGTCAAGCGGGTTGGAAAGGCTATTGGATTGATGCAGCATCGACACTACGTATGCAGCCAGATTCAATTATTACCCTTGATCCGGTTAACTTTGATCAGATCCAGCAAGGTATTCATAACGGTATCAATACTTATGTTGGTGGTAATTGTACTGTGAGTTTGATGTTGATGGCTGTTGGTGGCTTATATAAAGCCGGACTGGTTGAGTGGATGACATCACAAACTTATCAAGCAGCATCAGGTGCTGGCGCTAAGAATATGCGTGAGTTAATCAGCCAGATGGGGGTGATTAATGATTCTGTTGCTAGTGAGTTAGCCAATCCCGCAACATCGATTTTAGATATTGATCGTAAAGTCGCGCAAACATTGCGTGCTGCAGATTTTCCTGCTCAAGAATTTGGTGCGCCATTGGCTGGTTCATTGATCCCATGGATTGATGTGAAGCGTGATAATGGTCAAAGCAAAGAAGAATGGAAAGCATCTGTTGAAACCAATAAAATTTTAGGGTTGCAAGATAGTCCGATTCCAATTGATGGTACTTGTGTGCGTATTGGCGCGATGCGTTGTCATAGCCAAGCGTTAACATTAAAGCTCAAGAAAAATGTACCACTTGATGAAGTTGAAGCGATTATTGCATCCCATAATGATTGGGTAAAAGTGATCCCTAATGAGCGTGAGATTACCGTTCAAGAATTGAGTCCTGCAAAAGTGACAGGAACATTATCAGTCCCAGTTGGCCGTTTACGTAAATTAGCAATGGGTGATGAATACCTGAATGCATTTACTGTCGGCGATCAGTTACTTTGGGGGGCTGCGGAGCCATTACGTCGAACGTTGCGTATTTTACTGGCCGAAAAAGGTTAGTTATTATTGAGCTCTAAATATAAGAGATAAAAAAACGCCTGCAATGATGCAGGCGTTTTTATTAATAAGAGGTTATTTTACTCGCGCCTCTTAATGGTTTTTCTTACGCCAACCTCGACCCGAGAGTAGTGAGTTTAGAACATCTTTCTCTCTTAATTTGCTCATACCAACATAAGCAACGGGTACGACAAACAATGAGAAGAAAGTACCTGCGATTAAGCCTCCGACTAACACTAAGCCAATATTAATTCGACCTAATGAACCAGGACCTGAAGCAAACGCTAGCGGTAATGCACCTAAGATCATTGTCAGTGATGTCATCAGTATCGGCCGTAAACGGGATTGCGCACTATGACAAGCAGATTCAATTGCTGATTTGCCCAGCTTGCGTTGTTCGTTAGCAAATTCTACTAATAAAATACCGTGTTTGGTGACTAATCCGACTAAGGTTAATAAGCCTATTTGTGAATAAATATTAAGGCTTTGCCCAAATGCCCACAAGGTTAAAACCGCACCGACAATACACAAAGGAACGGTTAATAAGATCACCAATGGATCTACAAAGCTTTCAAATTGCGCTGCTAATATTAAATAAATGAACACCAATGCCATCAAGAACAGGGTTTGGGTTCCTGCTTGAGAGTCAGTGAGTTCTTTTACTATTCCAGCATAAGCATAGCTTTGTGAGTCTTGTAATAACGACGGAATATTAGCATCAACAAAATCGCGTACTTCACCAGCAGTCACCCCCGGCATTAGGGTGGCTGTGATCTCGGCGCTATCTTGTCCCATATAAGTTTTAAAGGTCGATTCAGATGTGACTTGTTTGATAGAAACAAATTCTGACAGCGGAATATTCTGACCAGATTCTGAAGCAACATATAACTTATCAATAATATCAAAGTTACCTAAGTCTTTACGGTTTACCTGAACTCTAATCGGGTAGGTATAGCCATCATCTGCTTGTAAGTCAGCTGCTTTTAATGAACCAAGGAAGGTTGATAGTGCATTGGTAACGTCCGTATATGCGACACCTGATAGAATAATCGCATTACGGTTAATGGTCAGATCATAGCGAAGCTGATCACGTAATAATGAACTCTTAACCTTGGTTAAACCTGGGTAATCATTAAGCTTTTTAACAATCGTATTTGCTGTATCGGTTAACTGCTTTTTATCACGATCAACGGTTTTAATTTCTAATACTAAGTTGGTAGCAGCATTTAAACCATCAGCAGAACGAACACTAAATGACATGCTATATGCTGATAATGTTTTAGATGCTTTATCCGTTAGCTCTGCCACCACTTCCGCTGCGGTTTTAGTGCGTTCTCCCCACGGCTTTAACAAGATATGGTTTGTTGGCTGTGCTTCAATATAAGATAAATTCGCGGCAACGCTGTCATTACCTTCCATAACCGTATTTAGCTCGGCATTATGCTTAACATGGTAACGACGACCTACACCGGTTGGCGATTCTGAGCTGCCATCAATAAAACCTGTATCTTCAGTGGGTAATAACACTTGTGGCATTGACCAGATAGCAGCTCCTGAGAGTGCAATTAACGCTAATGCCATTGCTGCCATGATTTTTTTACGTTCAAACCACTTCGCTAATTGTTTGACATAAGCTTCTGAAAGCTGGTGGAGCTTGGTATCTACTTTAACAAACCATTTAGGCTGTTGCGCGATAGGCTTAATTAAATAAGCACACATCATTGGTGATAGTGTTAGCGCGACAATGCCTGAAATGATGACTGAGGCTGCTAACGTGAAGGCAAATTGACGGAATAAATCGGCGGTCATGCCTGACATTAAACCGATAGGTAAGTAAACCGCAGCCAATGTCATCGTCATTGCGATAACTGGGAAGATGATTTCCTGACTACCTTTAATGGCTGCATTAAATGGAGTGTCACCTTCTTCAATATGACGATAACAGTTTTCAACTACCACAATGGCATCATCGACCACTAAGCCGATAGCTAAAATAATGGCGAGAATAGTTAATACGTTAATGGTAAAGCCAAGGTATGACATCACCGCAAAGACACCAATAATACATACTGGAATAGTAATTATTGGAATAGATGCAATGCGCAGCGAACCTAAAAATAGCACCACAATAATTGATACTAAAAACACCGCTTCAATTAAGGTATGAAAACCTTCATCAATTGCAGCTTGAATGAAGTCGGCTTGGTTATACACCATCTCCATGGTTAAACCTTGCGGTAAATGTTGCTGCATTTTGGTAATTTCAGCTTTTACTCGTGCTGCTACATCAACCGGGTTTTCACTTTTGAGTGGCAAAATTTGCAGTGACATTGCGGTTTCGCCATTCACTTTCAGCACACTTGGCGTCAGACTATTTTCACCCATTTTGACATCAGCAATATCCTTAATTCGAATGATATTGCCATCATCAACTCGAATCACTAGATCTTGCACATCTTTAACACTTTTAACCTGAGTGACTGGATTAATTTGGAAATTACGCGCCTCACCAATAATTTGACCGACAGTAAATGATGAACTGTAAGAGCTGAGCGTGGTGACAACATCGGCAGCTTTGACATTGAGTGCCATCATACGATCGGGATTGAGCCAAACACGCACCGCCTTAGATGCTCCACCATAAGGTCCATATACGGCACCGACACCTTCGACGTGGCGAAATTGAGGTTTAATTTGTTGGCTAATGTAGTCAAACATCTGCTGGGGAGTCATATCGCCTTTATTGACAAAGGTAATAATATTACTGGCTGAACTTTTATCTGATGAGTCATCAGTGACGGTGGGTTTATCGACCATACTTGGTGGGAAATCAACAATCGCCTCAATGCTACTACGCAATTTATTCATTAAGTTGGCGTAATCTACATCACTAATACTGTCATCAAATTTTACTTTTAGCGTACAGCCACCTTGAACACAATCAGTGGTCATGGTCTCAACATTTTCTAATCCTGTTGCCGAGTTAATCAAGCGTGTAGCGACGTTACGCGACATAAAGTCAGCACTAGCCCCATCAATTTTTGCGCTGACAGTTGCTTGTGGCGAATTATGTTCAGGAAAATATTGAATTGCTAATTTTTGGAATGAAAATAGACCAATGAGTACAATCGCAATACTGAGCACCGAGGCAAAAACAGGGTGCCTAATACAAACCTCAGGTAGTTTCATTGTTAGACTCCGTTACTGGCTTGTCCGTTGCTTCTACTACTGGAGTGATAGGTTTTGAAGGATCAGTGACCTTCTTTTTAGGTGGTTGTGGCGGAGCTTCAGCAGTAGATTGTTGAGTTTTGATTATATTTACTAAGGCTTCGTTATCTAATTTTTGTTGCCCAGTAACGATAACTTTATCATCAACGTTAAGGCCTTTTTCTACTACCACATAACCGTTATTAATATTGTCACCAAGGGTAATATAATGCTTGGTTGCGATATTGTTTTCATCAACTAGCCACACATAGCGCTCGTCATTGTGTGCCATAATTGCATTTTGTGGTGCGACAATACGTTCAGTACGACCATTTACCATTTGACTGATTTTGGCAAACATTCCTGGTGCGAGAACATGGTTAGGGTTTTTAATTAAGGCGTGAATAGCGACTCGGCCTGAACTTTTATTAACGGCAGGGGCGACGTAATCAACCACGCCAGGGAAGCTCATATTTTTATAGGCTTCAACTGTAATCGTTACAGGCTGGCCTTTTACGGCTTTACCAAGATCATTTTGGCTAATGGTATAGGTAACTTCGACCGGATCTAAATTATAGAGGCTGACTAAGGTTGTGGCTGGATCAATCATACTGCCCGCTGAACGGGAGAAGGTAGTGAGCTGACCATCAAAGGGAGCGCTAATAATAAAATCTTTTAGTATTGCTTGTTGTTGGCGATAGTCTGCAGCAGCAAGATTCACTTCGTCTTGCAAGCCTTCAATATCTTGTTTTGATAGTGCCCCAGGTTGCTTCTTCTCTAATGCTAGCGCTCGTTTTACCTTATTACGGGCGGTATTTAATGAACTACGGGCTTTATCGAGATCGGCTTTGGGTTTACTGCTATCAAGTTTAGCTATTTGCTGACCTTTAGTAACGGTATCACCATCTTGGTAATTAATTTCAATCAGTTTTCCGGCGGTACTAAACGTGAGTTCTGCTGACTCAGTGGCATTAATTTTACCCACTTCATCAAGGGTCGTTACGAACTCTTTAGTCGAAATAGACTCAACAGTGACAGGGATTGCTTGCGGTTTCGTTGTTTCGTTTTTAGCATAAGCAATACTGCTGGAAGTTAAGATGGCGACGGTGAGTGCTGCGATGGGGAACGTTTTATAATACACGCTTAGTAACTCTCGCTTGGATTATGAGTGATGAACAATCATACAGAGGAGCAATAATAAACATGTCAAAGTTGAGTTAATTGTTTAAAATTATTAATGAATAAATACATTATAAGTAAAATATTGGTATTTTATATGTTTTATTATGAGGGGAAATGTTACTGCTGGAGTGGCTGATATATATTTATGATCATGATGCTATAAAAAAACCCGCTTCGATTATGAAACGGGTTTTTTGTTAATCTAAGATATTACGCTGCTAGATTTTTAGCTGCGAAATCCCAATTAACAAGTGCCCAGAATGCAGCCATGTAATCAGGGCGAACATTACGGTAATCAATGTAGTAAGCGTGTTCCCAAACATCTACTGTTAGAAGTGGAGTCATTTTTAGACCTTCTTCTGCAATAGGGCAACCCGCATTTGAAGTGTTAATGATTTCTAATGAACCATCTTCAGTTTTAACTAACCATGTCCAGCCTGAACCAAAGTTATTGATAGCAGAGTCTGTGAATTTAGCTTTGAATTCTGCGAAAGAACCAAATGCTTTAACGATTGCATCTGCTAATTCGCCAGTTGGCTCACCGCCACCATTTGGACTTAGGCAATGCCAGTAGAATGTATGGTTCCATACTTGAGCTGCGTTGTTGAAAACACCACCAGTAGAAGTCTGTACGATTTCTTCAAGAGATTTTTCAGCAAGGTCAGTACCTTCTACAAGACCGTTTAGCTTAACAACATAAGTGTTGTGATGCTTACCGTAGTGGTATTCTAGCGTTTCTTGAGAGATATGTGGCTCAAGAGCGTTGATTGCGTACGGTAGAGCTGGTAATTCAAATGCCATTGCTCAATTCTCCATTTTAATTGTAGTTGTTTGGGCTTATACCCACGACATTACTTCTAGTAGACGTTGACGGCTACTTATTATTTGAATCTGACCGTTTTATTTTAGCAAGTTTTTAGTTTATTAAAAGCATTAAGCTTAAAAAAATACCCTATACCTCGTTATTGGCAACGTCAATAACCACTTAATAGATATCAATATAACTAAGATTGCGCTTTATTGCTTAAAAGAGTTGCTCAACATAATTTGAAAGTATTTTTATTGGTGACGATAACCAAGTAGAATGGTAGGGTTTATAACAAATGATTATTAGAATCGAACGAGGAAGCTATGGAAACTATCGATAAAATTAAACAACAAATTACAGATAACGCTATTTTGTTGTACATGAAAGGCTCTCCAAAATTGCCAAGCTGTGGCTTCTCATCACAAGCATCACAAGCGTTAATGAATTGTGGTGAAAAATTTGCGTTTGTAGATATTCTTCAAAATCCTGATATTCGTGCAGAATTACCAGTCTACGCACAGTGGCCAACATTCCCACAATTATGGATTGACGGTGAGCTAATTGGTGGTTGTGACATTATTTTGGAAATGTTCCAAAAAGGTGAGTTGCAGACTTTAATTAAAGAATCTGCAGCTCGTCGTGATGCGCAAGCAGCTGAGTAAGTTTGTCCTTTAAGTGTGTTATTTAGCACTTATAAAAAAACCGCCACTTTTTAAGTTGGCGGTTTTTTTTGTTTTAATTTTTAGCCGTAAATAGTTATAGAACCATTGAGGCTAACCAACCAAAGGCAATCAATGGCAAGTTGTAGTGGATAAACGTAGGTACTACAGAATCCCAAATATGATCATGTTGACCATCTGCGTTCAGACCTGAAGTTGGACCTAAGGTTGAATCAGAGGCTGGAGAGCCGGCATCACCAAGGGCTGCAGCAGTACCAACGATAGCAATGGTTGCCATTGGTGAGAAACCAAAAGATAAACATAATGGTACATAAATCGTGGCTAAGATTGGAATAGTCGAGAATGACGAACCAATCCCCATGGTGACTAATAGACCTACGACTAACATTAATAATGATGCTAAAGGTTTGTTGTTCCCAATAATTGCTTCAAGTGAGTTAACTAAGGTTTCAACGCCACCGGTGGCTTTCATTACTGCCGCAAAACCTGCCGCTGCAATCATAATAAAGCCAATCATCGCCATCATGTGGACACCTTTAGTGAACACATCGTGGGTTTCTTTCCACTTGATAACGCCAGTAAAGGTAAACACCATAAAACCGACTAAACCACCGACAATCATCGAACCACTGTAAAGTTGTGCCCCTAATGCAGCAAAAATTGCACCGATAGCGACATAAACATGGCGCATATCGATGACTTTTTTCTCTGGCTCACTGGCAAGAATTTTTGCTACTGAATATTCACGTGGCTTGCGGTAGCTTACAAAAATAGCAGTTAATAAACCGAATACCATGCCACAAGCAGGTAATATCATTGCTACAGGCACTTGGCTTGCGACAACATCTAAGCCATTGTCATGTAAGTTTTTAAGTAAGATATTATTTAAGAATATTCCACCAAAACCGATAGGTAATACCATATAAGGTGTCACTAAACCAAAGGTTAATACACAGGCAATTAAACGACGATCAAGTTTAAGCTTGGCAAAGACATGTAATAGCGGTGGAATAACAATCGGAATAAAGGCGATATGGACAGGGATAACGTTCTGAGAAGAAATGGCAAGCAATACTAAAATGATAAGAACGCTATATTTTACACCTGTAGCCGCCGCGATATTTTCATGGCCGCTGATGCGTTTAATAACTTTTTGAGCAAGGACATCAGTAATGCCTGAACGTGAAATTGCGACGGCAAAAGCACCTAACATGGCGTAGCTTAATGCTGTTGTTGCACCACCACCTAATCCACCTTCAAAAGCAGAAATAGCATCGGTAAGAGATAAACCACCGATGAGACCGCCAATAATGGCACTAAATGTAAGTGCGACCACAACATTGACTCGCATTAAGGCGAGTACAAGCATGATACATACTGCTATAACGACAGGGTTCATAAAACATTTTATCCGTCTGTTGTGTTTGGTTGTGTTGCTGCTTCTGTTGTTACTATTAAAATCAATGAAACATTCAACATAAGGTAAATGAGATCTATATCTCAATAATCACAGTTTGCTTGATTTTTTGTATTTGTCGAGGAATAAATGCACTAAGACAGCAATCCTCTATGGTTGTTTTAATGATTTTTTAATACTTTATAGTTGAAGTGATGTTATTTAAAAAATAATCGTTCTTTTACGGTTTTTATCAAATACTTATAAAATAAAAGCCAGACGTTACGCTTAACATCCGGCTTTTATAATCAGAGTATAAAAAGGAGAACTTAAAAAGTGAGACTATATTGCAGGCCATATAGCCATGCATCGGCATGGGTGGTGGCATTCAGTTGTGGGGCTCCAGTAGACAATTCGGTGACATTAACATCTTTACCTGTTAAATAAGTGATCCCAAAATCGATATTGGCACGTGGATTAAGATGGTAACTGAAACCACTGGAAAACCAATTACGATCCGAATCTGGTACTGAGATTGACGTTAGTTGATCTTGAGCGCTGGTATCATACATATAACCTGCACGTAGAACCCATTTTTCATTTAAAGAGTAAGTTCCACCAACGGCATAATGCCAACCATTTTGCCATTGATATTCTTTAATCGTGGTATTGCCTGTAGTCTCTAAACGGGTGAAGCTATCCCAACCTATCCATTGAATACTGTAATGCAAAGCAAATTTATTTGTAAGTTGGTGGAAGCCTGAAAACTCGATGATATCAGGTAATGGGATTTTCAATTTTTCATTGTTTAAATTAAAAGGCTTACCTTGGGATGCATTAGGAATATAAGTGATATCACCGTCAGCTTCTAATGTTGGGCTATAGCGGTAACTTAAACCAAAGCGGTGGTTCTGGTTTATTTCATACACCGTACCGAGATTGAAACCGACGGCAAAGCCATCAGCGTCAATGTCTACGAGATTAGTTGTACCTGTTAGTGTACTAGGCAGTGGCGATAAATCACGTCCTCGAGTAAATTTACCGTGACCATAGATAACATCAATCCCGGCTCCGATACTAAATTGAGTATTAAACCGATAAGCTGCGCTTAAACCTAAATTAATACTTTTAACTTCTGTCGTTCCGCCATAAATATCAGCGCTATTTTTCAATGTACCAGGTAAATTCCCCCCATAATTATTGGGAAATTTAGTTAGGGTTCCAAAGTTTGAATAGAGTGATGCGCCGAGCGCAATATTTTCATTTACAGGATGGATATAGTAAATATTAGGTACATAGCTAACATCACCGATAGATGCATTTTCAACGGGAAATGACATTATTCCTGCCGGTGTTGGGGTTGTGATACTGGTGTTTTGAATATTGATATCTGAATTAATAGCAATGAGGCCTAAAGATAAAGCCGGGGTGGTAAACAAAGTCATGGCGGCTGGGTTTTTTGCCATCACAGATGCATTATCTGCAATAACCGCATCACCAGAAAATGCGCGTCCTAATCCAGTGGCTGATTGTGAGTTTAATTGAAATCCAGCAGCGTGTAAGTGTAGAGAAGTAAGGGTTGCGATGATTGTGAGGGTAAGATGTGTTTTGTTTATTAACATTTACATTGCCTCTCTCAAAATAAAAATATTCCATGTATGAATATAAAAATATTGTGTAGAGAAAGTATAAGTCCATATTGGTAATGTGTTAAATTTTATGAGTGTTTGTTGCTATTTTGTTTATTGGTAAGAAGCCCATTTATGATGGGCTTTTATGCTTGTCATTACAGTGAGGTGTTACTGCGTTTACTCAGCGTTATTCTCTTCATTTTGAGGTGTGCACAGTGGCCAACCACCTAACTGTTTCCATTTGTTGACGATTTTGCAAAATAGTTCTGCTGTACGTTCAGTGTCGTATAAAGCAGAGTGTGCTTCACGATTATCAAATGGAATTTCTGCAGTTTGGCAAGCTTTGGCAAGTACTGTTTGCCCAAATGCTAAACCACTTAATGCTGCGGTATCAAAGGTCGCAAACGGATGGAATGGATTGCGTTTCAATTTGGCGCGTTCTGATGCCGCCATCACAAAGCTATGATCAAAGGTAGCGTTATGTGCCACCATGATAGCTCGTGTACAGTCAGTATTTTTTTGTTCTTTTCTTATTTGCTTATAAATTTCTTTGAGTGCAACTTCTTCAGATACCGCACCGCGTAATGGGCTAAATGGGTCACGGATACCATTAAATTCTAGCGCTTCTTTATGTAAAATTGCACCCTCAAAAGGGGCGACATGAAAGTGAATGGTCGTTGCCGGCTTTAACCAGCCATCTTCATCCATTTGTAAAGTGACAGCACAAATTTCTAATAAGGCATCTGTTTTTGAATTAAAACCTGCAGTTTCAACGTCAATGACGACAGGAAAGTAGCCGCGAAAGCGACTTTTTAAGGTATTGAATTGGTTATCTTGGCTCATAGTACTGCTGTCAAAATAATAGGATTAGATATTATGGCAGATTAACGACCTAATTTCATTGCTGTTAAAGCACTGACGTTTGATTTGATGAGTCGATAATTGGATAGCTTAAGAGAAGTCTAAAGCTCACATCATTTATGCCGATATAGAGGCATAACATTGTAATCGTCGTTGTATTATCTTCTTTTAGTTTGGTTATAAAATGAATTCAATTGAATTATTAACACCTTGGTTACGAATTGGATTGGTGATGAGCCTGCTGTGCGTAATGCCGACTGCTGTGGCTAAAAACTATCTAGCATTACCAAATCAATCACAGTGGCAGTTGGTTGTTGATAGCCCTTTAGAGTGTCGTCTAAACCATGTCATTCCAGGCTACGGCAATGCGCAATTTTCAGCCTTTTCCAGTAAAAAAATAAACCTTCATTTTGAATTGAAAATGAATCGTCAGCTAGGGGCGACACGTAATGTTAAGCTCACTTCGATGCCACCATCATGGATGCCAGGTGATGCGGCCTATGCGATGGTTAATTTAAAGTTTTTTAAGCAATTCGATGGTTATGTTGAAGGTAATACCGTATGGAGAATGTTAGCTGAATTAGAAAATGGACGTAACCCTACTTTTAACTATAAAAATTGGCCAGTGCAGCAGCAGCGTCAATTAGAAGTTGGTTTGTCAGCGGTGAATTTTAATAAATCATATCAACTCTTTAGTCAATGTCTGAATAATTTAATGCCATTTAGCTTTGACGATATAGCATTTACTATTTTGCACTATAAGTCTGACAGTGATGAATTGAATAATATGTCGCAAAAACGATTGGCACAAATTGCGGATTATGTGCGTTATTCTGATGATATTGATTTAGTATTAGTGGCTGCCTATAGTGATTCAGCACAGGGTACAACGGAAGGATTACGTTTATCTGAGCAACGAGCCGCTAAAATCGAAAGTTACTTTAAAGGCTTAGGCTTGCCTGAAAACCGAATTCAAGTAGAAGCGCACGGTAAGCGGCGTCCTATTGCTGATAATGCAACTCCTGTTGGTCGCAATCAAAACCGTCGAGTCGTTATTTCGTTAGGACGTAGTGAAGTATAAGTTGTTTATTATCGCAATGTTAATCCTCCGTTGACATTGTATTACTGATAACGTTTTATGATGATGAGGTTAATCATTGAATAAGGACTTGGGTATGAATAAGCGTTTGCTAATTGGTATCGTGATTATTGTCGTTGCTATTCTTGGCATTAAGATGTGTACAACGGGTGTTGAAAAAGTGGCGACAGATACCACCAAAGAGGTGTTAAACAAAGTAGTTAAAGCTGATTTGAAACCAGTTGCTGAAGCGATAAAGAATCAGCAACAGTGTAAGCCAGGGGCAGCTACCGCATTACAAGCACTTGGACATGAAGGTCAGCCTTTAGCACGAAGTATGGCCTATATTGCATTAGCACAAGAAAGTTATTTGCAAGACGATAAGCAAAAAGCACAAATAGAATTACAACAATCGTTAGATGCCAGTGGTAAAAAAATGTCACCTCAACAACGTGATGAATTATTACAAGGGTTAGCGAAAGGTGCGGCAGAGCTAGCAGCTAAGCGTAAACAAAACGGCTTTAATATTGACTGTCAGCCATTGTAATTGATTGATAATAAATATTAAAAAAAGGAGCATATTGATGCTCCTTTTTTATTGTCGTGACATTTATTATTCTTAACTGACTGTGTTAATTTTAGATTTCTACTTTGTCTTTATATTCACACAAGTCTTCAATAATACAGCTACCGCAGCGGGGTTTACGCGCAATACAAGTATAGCGTCCATGCAAAATAAGCCAGTGGTGGACATCAACTTTAAAAGCTGCGGGTACTACTTTTAGAAGTTTTTCTTCTACTTGTTCAACATTTTTGCCCATAGCAAATTTGGTGCGATTACAAACACGAAAAATATGGGTATCAACAGCAATTGTTGGCCAACCAAAAGCAGTGTTTAATACCACATTTGCAGTCTTACGTCCTACACCGGGTAAAGCTTCTAACGCTTCACGATTTTCAGGAATTTCACCTTGATGTTTATCCAGTAAAATACGACAAGTTTTGATGACGTTTTCAGCTTTAGAATTAAATAACCCAATGGTTTTAATATATTGCTTAACACCGTCAACGCCAAGATCAAAGATAGCTTGGGGCGTATTAGCGATAGGGTAAAGCTTATCTGTGGCTTTGTTGACACTGACGTCAGTCGCTTGGGCTGATAGCAACACCGAGATTAATAGCTCAAACGGTGTTGTCCAATGAAGTTCAGTTTGTGGGTGTGGATTTTCAGCTTGTAATCGTTCTAATATCTGAACCCGTTTTTGATTATTCATAGTCTTTCCTGACAAAACGTAGTGTAAATATCACCATAATTGTTGAGGGTGAGCACCGAACGGTAATAGTTACAATTATAATTATAGATATATCAATAGTAAAAACTGGCCCGAAAGCCAGTTTTATTATTTGTACATGACAACAGCAATATTACTTAACATCAGTAATACGAGCACGTTCTACTTTTGGCTGTTGCTGTTCTAACGCTGATTGTTTATCGGCTTTATGTTTATCAATAACATTTTTCACAGCAATCATGAAGCCGACACCAAGGAAAGCACCTGGGGGTAACATCGCCAGTAAAAAGCTACTGTCAAAATGAAATATTTGAATATGCAGTACTGATGCCCAATCACCTAATAAGCGGTTTGCACCATCAAACAATGAGCCTTTACTTAAAATCTCACGCATCGCACCCAGTAAAAACAGGGCTGATGTCATGCCTAGCCCCATCCATAAGCCGTCTAAAACAGCAGGTAATGGCTTATTTTTAGATGCAAAGGCTTCAGCTCGACCGATAATAATACAGTTAGTTACAATCAAAGGAATGAAGATACCTAATGACTTATACAAGCCGTAAACATACGCATTCATCAATAACTGCACGCAGGTTACCAATGAGGCAATGATCATTACGAATACAGGAATACGTATTTCTGACGGCACCCATTTTCGAATGACTGAAATAGTAAAGTTAGACATTACCAATACCATAGTAGTGGCAAGCCCTAACCCTAGCGCGTTAGTTGCAGTTGAAGATACCGCTAATAATGGACATAAACCTAACAGTTGTACCACTGTTGGGTTGTTGTACCATAAGCCATTTTTCATCAACTCTTTATAGGATGTGGTCATAATTACTCACTCGGACAGTCTAGTGGCTGGCTCAGAATTTGCTGTTGATTATCTTGCCAGTACAACGAGATATTTTTCACGGCTTTTACAACAGCACGCGGGGTAATAGTCGCGCCTGTGAATTGATCAAATTCACCGCCATCTTTACGTACATGAAATTTAGGATCATTAGCACCATTAACGCGTTTACCAGTAAAACTATAGATCCAATCACTGACAGAGGTTTCAATTTTATCACCAAGTCCTGGTGTTTCATGCTGTTCTAAAATACGCACACCTGTTATAACGCCTTTCGTATCAAGTCCGACAATCAGTTTAATCGCACCGCTATAACCATCGGGTGCAATACCTTCAATAGCAATCCCTGTTGGTTTGCCATCTTTAGTCGCGATATAAGCAGGCATAGCTGTTTTAGTGCCGATATATTGTAGATTTTTTACTAAAGTACAGCTTTTATAGAGCAAGTTGTCATGGCTAGTAACTGGAATAACTTGGTTGAGAGTATCCAGTAATTGTTGCTGCTGTTGTTCAAAAATACGATCGGCAGTGAAATAGTGAGTCAGAGAAACTAGTGCTGTTGATAGCAAAGCAAAAACGGCTAGAATCAGACCGTTTTTTTTCATTGATTTAAACATGGGCATACTCATTATTAGTGTCCATAAGTGCGTGGACGGGTGTAGTAATCAATAATAGGTACGCATAAGTTACCCAATAACACCGCAAAAGCGACACCGTCAGGGAAGCCGCCCCAAGTACGAATCAGATAGATCATTATCCCGATAAAAGCACCAAAGATCAGCCGACCTTTTATGGTTGTTGATGCAGTTACTGGGTCCGTTGCAATAAAGAATGCCCCAAGCATAGTTGCACCAGAAAACATATGTAATAACGGTGAGGCTGCAACACTTGGATCCATAACATAGATGATACTGCTAATAATGAATAATGACGCTAACATTGCAACAGGGATATGCCATTGAATCACGCGTAATTTTAGCAGTAGTAAACCACCTAATAAAAAGCCGATATTAACCCACTCCCAACCTACACCAGCCAGCGTACCATACACAGGTTGCTTCATTGCTTCCGCAACCGTCATACCTGTTTTTAACGATGTTTTTAGCGTATCTAATGGTGTTGCCATCGTATAGCCATCGACTGACATTTTTAGTTGTTGGACGCTGAAACCATCAGGCGTGAAGCCAGTGAAAATGGCCGATAGACTATCCATAAAGGTAACTGGATTAGCACTTAATGATATTGGTGGTAACCAGGTTGTCATCTGAACAGGGAAGGATATTAGTAACACCACATAAGCAACCATGGCTGGGTTAAACAAGTTTTGTCCCATGCCACCATAGAGGTGTTTTGCAATCACGATAGCGAAGAATACTCCAATCACGGTGATCCACCATGGTGCTAATGGTGGAATTGAAATACCAATCAATACGCCAGTTAACAATGCGGTATTGTCACGTAAGTAGGGCGCTAATGGACGCTTGCGTAATTTTAATACAATAGCTTCAAACACAATCGCGCATATTGATGCGAAAACAATTTGGATCAGCGTGCCGAGACCAAAAAAATAGCATTGAGCAATAACACCAAAAATCGCACATAAAATAACCGTACGCATGATTGCACTCGTACTACGACGGTTATGTGCATGGGGTGAACTGGCAATATTAAAAGCCACGATTATTCTTCCTCGATGTTAGGTTGTACTTTATTCGCTTGCTGGGCAGCTTTACGGGCTTTAGCGCGTGCCACTGCTGCGGCAACCGCGGCTTTTTTAGGATCGCTTTCAACGGCAGTGTTCATTTCAGCGGTAGGCTGAGTGTCTGGCGCTGATTGTGCTTGCTGGGCCGCTTTACGGGCTTTAGCACGAGCGACTGCTGCGGCGACCGCGGCTTTTTTGGGATCGTTTTCAACGGCAGTGTTCACTTCAGCTATAGGCTGAGTGTCTGGCGCTGATTGTGCTTGCTGGGCCGCTTTACGGGCTTTAGCACGAGCGACTGCTGCGGCGACCGCGGCTTTTTTGGGATCGTTTTCAACGTCAGTGTTCACTTCAGCTATAGGCTGAGTGTCTGGCGCTGATTGTGCTTGCTGGGCCGCTTTACGGGCTTTAGCACGTGCCACTGCTGCTGCGACCGCGGCTTTTTTAGGATCGCTTTCAACGTCAGTGTTCACTTCAGCGGTAGGCTGAGTGTCTGGCGCTGATTGTGCTTGCTGGGCCGCTTTACGAGCTTTAGCGCGTGCTACAGCTGCGGCGACCGCGGCTTTTTTGGGATCGCTTTCAACGTCAGTGTTCACTTCAGCGGTAGGCTGAGTGTCTGGCGCTGATTGTGCTTGCTGGGCCGCTTTACGAGCTTTAGCGCGTGCTACAGCTGCGGCGACCGCGGCTTTTTTAGGATCGCTTTCAACGTCAGTGTTCACTTCAACTGTAGGCTGAGCGTCTGGTGTTGATTGTGCTTGCTGGGCCGCTTTACGAGCTTTAGCACGAGCGACTGCTGCGGCGACCGCGGCTTTTTTAGGATCGCTTTCAACGTCAGTGTTCACTTCAGCGGTAGGCTGAGTGTCTGGCGCTAATTGTGCTTGCTGAGCCGCTTTACGGGCTTTAGCGCGTGCTACTGCTGCAGCAACCGCCGCTTTTTTAGGATCGCTTTCAACGTCAGTGTTCACTTCAGCGGTAGGCTGAGCATCTGGTGTTGATTGTGCTTGCTGGGCCGCTTTACGAGCTTTAGCACGAGCGACTGCTGCGGCGACAGCATCTTTTTTATCTGTTACTTGCTCTGCAGGTTGATCAGCATCAGTTTGTTGCTGCATTAACTCTGCATGTTTAGCCGCTTTTTGTTCACGAGCTTGCAGTTTACGTTGTTTTCGCAGTGCTGCCATTTCGCTGTTATCTGGTACTGTATTTGCGTCTGATACAGAAGCTGCTTGTCTGGCTTTTGCTTTCGCTATTGCAGCAGCTACCGCGGGTTTAACCGCTGCTGGTGCAGTATCAGTTGCGGCTGCTTGTTTAGCTTTAACACGAGCAATGGCTGCTGCAACGGCATCGTCACCACCTGTTGTTGCCATTTGCTGGCGACGATCGGTTGCTGCTTTAGCAAAGCGGTTTTCACGTTCAGCTTTATCGCGTTCCATCCGCTGTTGCTTGGCTTCGAAACGCTGCCGAGCACGTTCAGCACTCATTTCGTCTTGTTTACGTTCCCAAATTTCAGCTTTAGCTTGGCGGTAATACTGTACTAACGGAATTTCACTTGGACAAACATAAGCACAAGCGCCGCATTCAATGCAGTCACTTAAATTATATTCTTCGCATTTGTCGTAGTTTTTATCTTTGGCATACCATTGTAATTGTTGCGGTAATAATGAAGCAGGGCAAGCATCAGCACATGCAGAGCAGCGAATACAAGCCATTTCATAGGTATGTAACGGTAATTCTTTACGTTTAGGCGTTAAAATACAGTTAGTAATTTTAGTTATTGGGACATTTGCATGTGGCAGAGTAAAGCCCATTAATGAGCCACCAATAATTACTCGCGGATATTTTTTATCGGCTTGATAGCCAAATTTCTCAAGCAAGTACGCAATTGGGGTTCCTAGTAACGCAAACACATTGCCGCGTTGTTTAAAAGCTTCCCCCGTTAATGTTACTACGCGTTCAATTAATGGCTCACCGTTCACAATCGCACGTTTAATAGCAAAAGCGGTACCTACGTTTTGCATAATAACCCCAATTGAGGTTGAACGTGCTTGGCTTGGTACTTCGCGGCCAGTTAAGATCTTAACTAATTGTTTGGAGCTGCCTGATGGATATTTGGTCGGAATCACGCGAATAATAATATTATCATCGTCGCTGACACAGGCTTCTAATGCCTTAATGGCGTCAGGTTTATTATCTTCAATACCAATGATGGTTAATTTAGGCGCGATGATATGACGTAAAATACGAATACCTTCAATGACCTCATCGGCATAGTCTTGCATTAATCTGTCATCAGCGGTGATATAAGGTTCACATTCAGCTGCATTGATAATTAAAATATCAACGTTACCTAAACCACCTTGAAGTTTACGTGCAGTAGGAAAACCTGCGCCGCCTAAGCCTGCAATACCTGCAAGACGAATAGCTTCAATAAGTTCAGCAGGATCACGATCTTGATAATCAGGATATTGTTTGCCACGACACCAAGTATCTTGATTGTCGGTTGAGATAACAATAGCTAGATCAGTTAAACCAGAAGGGTGAGCGGTGGTACGTTGCTCTATCGCAGTGATAGTACCTGAGCTCGGCGCGTGAATAGGCACACACATCGCAATATCACCTTGCGTTAGTGGTTGACCTTTCAGTACGTGATCACCGATATTGACGATAATGTCGCCACGAGAGCCGATATGTTGTTTTAAAGGTAAGACTAATTCATGAGGAATGCCCGCGGCTTTGATTGGCTGCTTAGTTGACAATTCTTTGTTTTCAGCTGGATGAATACCGCCATGGAAATCCCATAGCTTACCTTGTTTAATTTGTTCAATAATTGAGAGCATGACTACGGCTTAACCTTTTCTACATTCGCTGTCGCAGCAATATTAACAACCGGTATTTGGTTGAGTTGCCATTTCCAGTTATCTGGTGTTTCTTCAACTGGGATCATTTCAATACAGTCTGTAGGACAAGGAGAAACACAAAGGTCGCAGCCTGTACATTCGTCTTTTATTACCGTGTGCATTGCTTTTGTGCCACCAACAATTGCATCAACCGGACATGCTTGAATACACTTAGTACATCCAATACACATATCTTCATGAATAAAAGCAACTTTCTTAATGCTGTTGGTTACTTCGTCAGAAGCCTGAGGCACTTCGACCCCCATCAAATCAGCCAGTTTTTCAATGGTTGCTTGGCCGCCAGGTGGGCATTTATTAATGATTTCACCATTCGCTATTGCTTCGGCATAAGGGCGACAACCAGGATAGCCACATTGACCACATTGTGTTTGCGGTAAAATAGCATCAATTTGCTCAACAATCGGATCGGCTTCAACTTTGAAACGTACTGAAGCAAAACCTAAAATAATGCCAAATATTGCAGCTAAAACCGCGAGCACAATGGCAGCAATTAAGATTCCGCTCATTACAATTTCACCAATCCAGTAAAGCCCATAAAGGCAAGAGACATAAGCCCTGCTGTGATCATTGCAATCGATGCACCTTTAAACGGTGCTGGTACATCAGCAGCAGCAATACGTTCACGCATAGAAGCGAACAATACTAATACCAATGAGAAGCCCACTGCAGCACCAAAGCCATAAATAACGGATTGAATGAAGTTATGGTGCTCATTGGTATTTAATAAAGCGACACCCAATACTGCACAGTTAGTGGTAATTAAAGGCAGGAAAATACCCAATAAACGATAAAGGGTTGGGCTAGTTTTATGCACGACCATTTCGGTAAATTGCACGACAACCGCAATCACGAGTATAAAACTAAGAGTACGTAGATATTGGATACCTAATGGTACCAAAATGTAGGTTTCGACAAGATACGCGCACACAGAAGCAAGGGTTAGCACAAATGTTGTTGCTAAGCCCATTCCTATTGCTGTTTCTAGTTTCTTAGACACGCCCATAAAAGGACATAAACCTAAGAATTTAACGAGTACAAAGTTGTTAACCAACACTGTCCCGATGAGGAGTAACAGGTATTCAGTCATACCGAGTTCATTATCATTGCAAGAGATCTTTATATTATCTGATTTTGTGTGCCCTATAACAACTCCTCCAGGGTAGGGTTTTACCTATTAATAGTATTTAATTTTGCTAGTTGATTGAAAAATAAGATTTTAGTTAATGATAATTCTTATTTTAGCCTTATTTTTAAGATTGAGTTGTTGATTAAATGTGTTTGTTTTGAGCTGCTATTGTGTGGTTGGTGTTTTCATTAGGTAATCAAGCTGGTAAAAGTCATCAATTGAGAGTTACTTTTTGTTAGAGTTTTTTAAATTGTGATTTTGTCGGTTGTAAATTTAGCTAATTATGCGTTTGATGTAACCGAATTAAATATAAATAGTGTTCGTGATGACACGTATAAAGAATAAACATAAGTTATAGGATGGAACAATGGATATTTTATTACTTAGTAACGGTAAAATTGCAGGTAATACCCATGTAATGGAATTTGCAGCTGATGCAATTATTGAGCAAGTAAAACGTACAGGAGCTAAGCATTTTGTCGTGATCCCATATGCTGTTATTCGCTCAAGCCATGATGATCGTGTTGCATTAGTTCAAGCAACATTTGATAAATTAGGACTTGATTGTATCGCGACAGGTCTTCACCGTGCAGATGATCCGGTAGCGGCAATCGAACAAGCTGACGGTATTATTGTGAGTGGTGGTAATACGTGGGTATTAAATAAAACCTTACATGATTTAGGTTTAGTCGGGCCAATTCGTAAAGCGGTATTAAAACAAGGTACGGCCTATATTGGTTGGAGTGCAGGTACTAATATTGCTTGCCCAACTATTCGTACAACGAATGATATGCCAATTGTTACAGGCGCTATTTTATCGTCATTAAATTTTGTGCCGTTCCAAATAAATCCCCATTACTTAGAAGCATCTGTTGAAGGTCATATGGGCGAAACCCGTGATGAACGTATTGAAGAGTTTCTTGAAGTAAATAAACATGAGCCAGTGATAGGTATTCCTGAAGGTACATGGTTAGCTATAACGGATAATAACATTAGTTATCATGCAGCTAACGGTAAACCATTAAAGTTCTTCAGCTATGGTAATGAACCAATGTATTACCAACCAGGAGATGACGTGCAGTTCTTAATGGATCTTAATTACTAAGCTTTCGATGGTAACAATTGATACAAATAAAAGGCTGGCCATTTTGGCTGGCTTTTTTTTAATTTAGATAAAAAAGACTTGATTTTTAAGAAGCGCCTAACGACAAGGCTTTTTGGCTGTTGTCCACAATTTCTGTGGATAACTATACAGGGGTGAGTTATTTTTTAGATTGATGTTGATAAGGTTTCTAATGATAGCCTTGACTCTATAAGTAACGCTAATAAAGTGTTATTAGAGGAAATAAATATAATTTTATGAATAATAATGAATGAAAATAGCTATCTGTAGAGTGATGTTAAAGACGATATGCTTTTGGAAAAGCTGTGGATGATATTAACGTTTTACTACGAATATTGCTCAATAAATGAGGTAACGCCATTAAAGAAGCAGAAAAAATATCGCATTTGGTGATAAAGGTGATGAGATCTATTGAATATTAATAATGTAACGTAATTAAAAAGTGTTTTTTGTGTAACAAGCCACACCTTCAGTATGCGCTAACTTATCCAAACCAGTATTGACATTATTGAGTGGGTGCTCACAATGATAGACAGTATTGTTATTACGGATATATGTAATGAGTAAGCTGTTTAACCTTGTATCTGATTATTCTCCAGCGGGTGATCAACCCACAGCAATTGAACAATTAATGGATGGATTAGATTCTGGTCTCGCACAACAAACGTTGCTTGGGGTTACGGGATCTGGGAAAACATTTACGATTGCAAATGTCATTGCTCAAGCTAATCGTCCCACTCTTATTATGGCGCCTAATAAAACCTTAGCTGCGCAGTTATATGGCGAAATGAGGGATTTTTTCCCCGATAATGCGGTTGAGTATTTTGTCTCCTATTACGATTATTATCAACCTGAAGCTTATGTACCCACCACCGATACTTTTATTGAAAAAGATGCGTCGGTAAATGCTCATATCGAACAAATGCGGCTATCAGCAACGAAAGCATTAATGGAGCGACGTGATGTTATTATTATCGCCTCCGTTTCCGCTATATATGGTTTAGGTGATCCTGAATCCTATTTGAAAATGATGCTTCACGTACGTCGAGGTGATGTGCTTGATCAACGTGATATTCTACGCCGTTTAGCTGAACTTCAATATAAACGTAATGATGCTGTTTTTGAACGTGGTACGTTCCGTGTTCGTGGGGAAGTCATTGATGTTTTTCCGGCAGAATCAGAAAAAGAAGCTATTCGACTTGAGTTGTTTGATGGTGAAGTGGAAGTTATTTCATCATTTGATCCGCTTACCGGTGCCATAATTCAACGTAATTTAGCGCGTACAACGATTTATCCTAAAACTCACTATGTAACACCAAGAGAAAAAATATTAGACGCTATCGAGGGGATTAAGTTAGAGCTAACCCAGCGTAAGCAACAATTATTGGATAATAATAAATTAGTTGAAGAACAACGTATTTCTCAGCGGACTCAGTTCGATATTGAAATGATGAATGAACTTGGTTTTTGTTCTGGTATTGAAAACTATTCACGTTATCTGAGTGGGCGTACCGAGGGTGAGCCACCACCAACATTGTTTGATTATCTTCCCGCTGATGGTTTATTAATTATTGATGAATCACACGTTACTGTTTCTCAAATCGGTGCGATGTTCCGCGGCGATCGTTCGCGTAAAGAAAATTTGGTTGAATATGGTTTTCGATTACCTTCTGCTCTTGATAATCGACCAATGAAGTTTGAGGAATTTGAGTCTTTAGCACCACAAACTATCTATGTTTCTGCGACACCAGGTAATTATGAAATTGAAAAGTCGGGTGGCGATATTGCAGAGCAAGTAGTACGTCCGACAGGTTTGCTTGATCCTGAAATTGAAGTAAGACCCGTTGCAACCCAAGTTGATGATTTATTATCTGAAATTCATATTCGTTCGGCAAAACAAGAACGGGTATTAGTGACGACACTGACTAAGCGGATGTCAGAAGACCTGACTGAATATTTAACCGAACATGGCGTAAAAGTGCGTTATCTTCATTCTGATATTGATACCGTTGAACGAGTTGAAATTATTCGTGATTTACGTTTAGGTAAGTTTGATGTGCTGGTGGGGATTAACCTCTTGCGGGAAGGGTTAGATATACCAGAAGTCTCTTTAGTGGCTATTTTAGATGCGGATAAAGAAGGCTTTTTACGCTCAGAACGATCTTTGATTCAGACGATGGGGCGTGCTGCACGTAATATTGAAGGTAAAGCTATTTTATATGGTGATCGTATTACTGGCTCCATGGAACGTGCAATTAATGAAACTCAACGTCGTCGTGAAAAGCAAATTATTTATAATTTAGAACACAATATCATTCCTCAAAAATTGAATAAGAAAATTGGTGATTTATTAGAACTCGGTGCACCAAGTGGACGTTCAAAATCACGTAATAAAGCGGCTGATTTACACAAAGTGGCTGAATCAAAAGGGACCTACTCGGTATTAACACCACAGCAATTAGAGCTTGAAATTCAGCGTTTAGAAAAACAGATGTATGATTTTGCGCAAAACTTAGAGTTTGAACAAGCTGCTGATACGCGAGACAAAATTCATCAATTAAGGCAACAGTTTATTGCTAATAGTTAATCAAATGTCTTTAGATTGAATGTTGAGATAAAAAAAAAGCCAGCCGATAAAGAGGTTCGGTTGGCTTCATTGTTACGTGAAAGAATCCACAAACAACGTCAGTTGGCTAGGTTGACCCCTAAGATAAGAGTCACTATTAATAATGCATACTCTGTGCCAACTTTTTTAAGTCCATATATTAGGCTTTTTTTGTGAAGTTATGCTGAAGTTGTTGTCTTTATTTATCGTTTTAGGTGCGCATAAAAAGAATGTTTTCGCAAAATGCGAATCATTATGCAAAGCTATCTGGCATAATATAAAAAATACAAATTAGGAACCCAGTTTCTGTTGTATTGATTACAATTAGTTTAAGGGGTTCGTTTTTGGAGGAGCGATGGAAAGCATTACACGACAACGCCAAGTGTTAATGGTTGAAGATACTGCGTCAGTGGCTGCCTTATATAAATCTTATCTAAACCCCCTCGGACTCAATGTTAGTATTGTGGGGACAGGTAAAGAAGCACTTAGTTTTGTAAAAGATATTATTCCAGATTTAATTTTATTAGATCTTCGTTTACCAGACATGACAGGCATGGAGGTATTACAACAAGTTCGACAACAACACGGCAATATTCCTATCGTTATTATGACAGCCCACGGGTCAATCGATATTGCAGTTGATGCTATTCGACAAGGAGCTCAAGACTTTTTAATTAAACCTTGTGAAGCTGATCGTCTACGAATAACAGTTAATAATGTATTTAAAGGTAATACTAAATCATCGCCTAATACTCCTTCTAAACAATCTGATGGCGCGCAATATCAAGGGTTTATTGGTAACAGTTTACCCATGCAAGCCGTGTATCGTGTTATTGAATCAGCAGCATCAAGTAAAGCCACGGTATTTATTACGGGTGAAAGTGGAACGGGTAAAGAAGTCTGTGCAGAGGCTATTCATGCCGCGAGTCCTAGACACGATAAACCATTTATTGCCTTAAATTGTGCTGCGATTCCCAAAGAGCTGATTGAAAGTGAATTATTTGGTCATGTAAAAGGCGCATTTACTGGTGCATCTACAGAGCGTCAAGGTGCGGTAGAAATGGCACATCATGGCACCTTAATGTTAGATGAGCTTTGTGAAATGGATTTGGACTTACAAAGTAAATTGTTACGCTTTATTCAAACAGGAACATACCAAAAAGTCGGCTCATCAAAAACATCTCGAGTCGATGTACGTTTTGTTTGTGCCACGAACAGGAATCCATGGCAAGAAGTACAGGAGGGGCGCTTTCGAGAGGATCTTTATTATCGGCTGCATGTAATACCGATTACGTTACCACCTTTGCGTGATCGCGGTGACGATATAATAGAAATTGCTCATGCATTGCTTGGGTTAATGTCGTTAGAGGAAGGTAAAAATTTTAGTCGTTTCTCAAAAGAGGTCTTACAATTACTTGAGTCCTACTCTTGGCCTGGTAACGTACGTGAATTGCAGAATATTATTCGTAATATTGTCGTATTAAATACTGCAGAAGAAGTGACTAAAGAGATGGTACCTCCTCCAATAAATGCTATCTTTGGTGCAGAACTTGCATCTCCTATGTCGATCTATCCACAGTTGAATACGTTAACGTCGACAGTGAGTACGTCATTTGTTGATGAAATACAGAAAGATAAGATTGAACCACTTTGGATAGTAGAAAAACGCGCTATTCAATGGGCAATTGATGCTTGTGACGGTAATATTCCTCGCGCTGCTGGATTATTAGAAGTCAGTCCATCGACAATTTATCGTAAGTTACAAACTTGGCAAGAGACTGCGGGTAGTAGGGAGATTGATTAATGGCAACCAATATAAATGTTGAAACATTGAAAAGATTGGCTGATGAGGTCGGTGCAGAAACCGTAGTGATACTACTGAATGTATTTAGTAATGAACTTGAGCAGTATTTTCAAAAACTATCAAGTCAGCCATCAGTAAATCAAATCGGAGAAATTAGTCACGCTATTAAAAGTAGTGCAGCAAGTTTTGGCGCAGATAATTTGGCATTAATGGCACAAGAATGCGAATACCGAGTTAGACAAGGTCAAGATGACTGGATGATTGACCATTTGCCTCAATTTAGACAAATGGTCGAAGGGATGGCTGTAGAATATAAGCAATTAGCAGGTAGCAATGAGACGATCAACCGCATGCTTTAATTTGTTACGGTCATGGCGCCATTCATGATTATTAGAGGCTAAATCTAATACCATCTGTTGATAATGAGGTGCGAGCTGTGGCTGATGTTCATCAGTAATAATAGTATCTATTACTCTTCCAGCCATTGCACGTTCGCACCAATGTAACATGGTTTCAAGGCTCATCTCTCCGGCTGGGCCTTTTTCTTTATCTAGATTGGTAATAAAAGCAATCTTTGCCGTACTCACTTTCAATGCTTGCTCGATCTCACGCAACAGTAATACTGGCATAATGCTGGTTAAAAAACTGCCAGGACCTAAGAGGATGATATCTGCATCCATAATAGCATTTACTGCTTCTTTAGTTGCAGGTACGGCTGGCTCTAAATAAAGTCGTTTCGGAATTTCAGCTAATTCATCAACACTGGTTTCACCATTAATGATTTTACCATCGTAAGTTATTGCTGCTAAATCAGAAGGGTGCTCAGACATCGGAATAATATGAGGCTTCACGTGTAGCATATCGCGAATAAGATTAATGGCATCAAGAGGGCGAATACAAAGATTATCAAGTGCTGTCAGCATCAAGTTACCTAAGTTATGGCCATTAAGTTCGCCATTACCTCGAAAACGATATTCAAAAATCATGGAGCCAATTGATGGTTCTGTAATTAATTGATTAATACAATTACGCATATCTCCCCACGCAATCCCTCCCTGACAAGCGCGAATACGACCCGTAGAGCCACCGTTATCCGTTGTTGTTACTACGCCTGTTACTTGTGAACCATAATCGGATAGGGATGATAAAACACGACCTAGCCCATGACCGCCACCAATGGCAACAATACGTGTTGTTGTACTCTTTGTAGACATAATATTTGTTCTAATTATTATTTTATGAATATATTTTAACAAATGATACGCGTTAGTGCATTTATTGGTTAATATTCATTTAAACGTGAGTAATGTGATTAATTATTGACGGGGTGAGTTAATGGTGGGTTTTAATCATACTCATTAGGTAGTCACAGGCATGAAGGCAATCAGGGCGGTTGAGTAAGGTTTGTTTTTCTTGTGTTGGTACGGGTAATATTTCAAGCCAGCGCTGACATAACCAACTTAAATTATCAAATTCTTGTTGATGATGTAATTTGTGTAGATCAGGGTGCTTGTGAAACATAAGTTGTAATCGTGTTGATAGTAACTGTTGTTCAATGGTTATTTCTTGTTGAGGCCATCGAGGTAGTTGTTGGCATTTTCCCCATATAATATCGTTGTTATCTTGTTCAATTGTCGCAATTTTAAAGGGGTCTTGTCCGTAAACATGCAATGTAATTAAGTGGTTACTAGGTTCATGATTAAAGTCTTCAATCGTAACCCTAGTGCCTATATGATATAATCTTCGCTGTGATGATTTATTGCTAAACATGCAGATACCGATGCCTATTTTTGATAATAAAATGGCTTTCAGTGTCGTTGAATGCGTAATTGTCGATAAATAAAGTGGCATCCGCCCTGTAGGAAGGATGTGACGTTTTTGAAATAACAAAGGGATATTTAAAGTTGTCATGGGCACTACTTTATTAGATGTCTTCTTTTGTAGGCGAGCAAGTCTGATGCCGAAGTCGTATAAAAACCCCATGAATAAATCAACTAACTGATTGTACATAATTAAACAATCATAATTTGATTTTTTTTGCTAAAAGTGATCACTCCTCGATCATATTTATGCGCAAAATAAAAACCATTATGCTTAGTTGACTACTTAGTTTGATCAATCCACGATTGAATACTGTCAGTGGGCAATAATTCTAAATGGCCTAAATCATCAAAGTACCATCCCTTAATTAAGCCTTTATTGCGCATTTCGATGAAGTTAGTTAATACTTGTTGAGCTGCTGCCTGAGCAGAATCTGAATCAAGACTTTCTTCTCGTTGCAGATAAAGTGCAATATCATTCAATGTCGCAGATTCGATTATATTGGACATAAATCCTCCACTATTGAGATCATTTTAACGTTAAATACCTAACTAGTATTGTCGTGTTTCTGCTCGAAAGGTAGAATGTCAGCCTGTTTTTTTCAGTTATTTGTCAATTTTCGAAAAACTCTGATACTTTTAAATAAGAAATGCCGTTGTGTAACATTAATAGTTCATCAACGACTGATGTGCATAACTGCCATAACTCCGAGCTTTTTTCACTAAGTTGCTACGCGCTGTTTGATTGATCCATAAGGGAAGAATCAATAGTCAATAAGTGATTAACGCCAGTGACATAATGTCACCAGGGTTGGTTTAGAAATGAACTGGCCTCCCGCATTTGGAAAGGTGTTCCGTGGCCAAACAATTAGAAGATAGTTTTCACCGTAAATTTTATTATTTACGACTCTCAGTTACCGATGTGTGTAACTTCAAATGTACTTATTGTCTGCCTGATGGCTACCAACCAACAGAAAAAAAGAAACCTTCTTTTTTAACTTTGGATGAAATTCATCGGGTTACGGCTGCTTTTGCTGATTGTGGTACAACTAAAGTACGTATTACAGGCGGTGAGCCTAGTTTACGTCGTGATTTTACCGATATTATTCGTACCGTTGCGAGCCAGCCTGGTATCACCAAGGTGGCGACGACCACCAATGGCTACCGTATGGCAAAGCATGTTCATGAATGGCGTCAAGCTGGATTAACACACATTAATGTCAGTGTTGATAGCTTAGACCCTAAAATGTTTTATCAAATTACCGGTGAAAATATGTTTCATCAGGTAATGGAAGGCATTGACGCTGCTTTTGACGCTGGTTTTGAACAAGTAAAGATCAACACTGTTTTACTTAAAGATTTGAATTCTCAAGAACTGCCTAAGTTTTTAGAGTGGATTAAAACGCGTCCGATTCAGCTCCGTTTTATCGAGTTAATGCAAACTGGTGAAATGGATAGCCTTTTCAGTAAGCATCATGTTTCTGGTGTGAGCATTCGTAACCATCTCATTGCTAATGGATGGCTATTAAAAGTAAAAAGCAATAATGACGGCCCAGCACAAGTTTTTTATCACCCTGATTATATTGGTGAAATAGGGCTGATTATGCCGTATGAAAAGAATTTTTGTGAAAGCTGCAATCGTCTTCGTATCTCGGCGAAAGGTAAGTTACATCTGTGTCTCTTTGGTGAGGATGGTGTCGAATTACGTGACTTACTGGCTGATGATAGCCAACAACCACAGCTTATTGAGCGTATTCAAGCGAGTTTAAATACTAAAGCCGTCAGCCACTTCTTAGATGAAGGTAAAACAGGAATGACACCAAATCTTGCATCTATCGGCGGCTAGATTGTACGAAGAACGATGAGAAATAATAAATTAGCAGTCGAGAAATAATTATCGATTGTGCTTAAATTATCGCTTTTATTGGGAATAAAAAATGAATCAGTTTACCCATATTAATGCTTCAGGCGAAGCTAACATGGTTGATGTATCCGCAAAAGTTGAGACTGTACGCGAAGCACGCGCAGAAGCATTTGTGCATATGGCACCTGCAACATTAGCATTAATCGTCTCAGGTCAGCACCATAAAGGTGATGTGTTTGCAACAGCACGTATTGCAGGCATTCAAGCGGCAAAGAAAACATGGGATTTAATTCCGCTATGCCACCCATTGCTACTGACTAAAGTAGAAGTTCAATTAGAAGCAATTCCTGCTGAAAATAAAGTTCGGATTGAATCTTGCTGTAAGCTAACGGGTAAAACAGGTGTTGAAATGGAAGCGTTAACTGCGGCATCTGTTGCAGCATTAACTATTTATGATATGTGTAAAGCCGTTCAAAAAGATATGATCATTAGCCAAGTAAGATTACTTGAGAAAACAGGCGGTAAATCTGGTCACTTTAAGGTTGAAGCATGATTAAAGTATTATTTTTCGCTCAAATTAAAGAGTTAGTCGGTGTGGCCGAACTTGAGGTTACTGCGGAATTTGCAACGGCTGATGATCTACGTCAAGCGTTATTAGCTCGTGGCGATAAATGGCAGTTAGCATTAGAGTCTGGAAAATTACTGGTTGCCGTTAATCAAACTATTTGTCGCTTAGACACAGCCATTAAAGACGGTGATGAAGTTGCTTTTTTCCCGCCAGTAACTGGGGGTTAATATGATTTCAGTACAGCATGACGATTTCTCTGTTGCTGATGAATATGCCAAGCTTAGTGAAGGTAACGAAGCTGGGGCAGTCGTTACCTTTATTGGTAAAGTTCGCGATTTTAATCAAGGTGATACTGTTACTGGTTTATCGTTAGAGCATTATCCTGGTATGACAGAAAAAGCTTTACAAGAAATTGTTGTTCAAGCGCGTAGCCGTTGGCCGTTATTGCAAACACGGGTGATTCATCGCGTAGGTGATCTCGATTTAGGTGATCAAATAGTCTTTGTTGGTGTAACAAGTGCTCATCGTGGTGCTGCATTTGAAGCTTGCGAATTTATCATGGATTATTTAAAAACGCGCGCACCGTTTTGGAAGAAAGAACAGACGCCGTTGGAAAGTCGGTGGGTGGATGCTCGTGAAACCGATAATTCTGCTGCAGATAGATGGTCATAATAACGTAATGATTTATATAAAAAGGAGCTAGTATTAGCTCCTTTTTTTTATAGGTAAACATTAACGATAAATACTATTTTTTATTTTTATTCTTATCTCGATTTGCCGTTGTAGTCGGAACGTAACTTGTGCGAAAACGGGATGGACTTGGTCGTGAAATGCAGCCTGTGGGTCTCATAAATGTACTCTTATTCTCACCGTATGAAATGACAGAGGTATTACTAATAAATATGCCTTAGTACAGGATATATTTCTTAGTGGTTAAATAGTAGCGAGCTTATTGGCTAAATTATAGGATCTTTACTAGCTTATGATGTTGTTTGCTAAAATAATCTATCTGTTATCTTTTTAAGATCCTTTTGTTATTAATACGCGAAATTATGGTTAATTACGCGGTGAGATTACGGTTGATGTGCCATATTTAAAAAGTGATGTATTTTAGCTGGTATAAGGCCAAGTAGTTGAAGTGATAGCGGAAGGTCTGCTGGCATCATTTAACAGCGGAGAGGTTGGCAATGCATAAACGTATACCTTGCAAAAGAATCAAACAGATGATGGCTGATATTGGAATTAATGATAATAACCATGACAATGAAGAACAGTTATTACTGGAACAAAAAGAGCAAGCTGTGAGTCAAGATAAGCAGTTAATTAAACTAGATAGCGAAAGTAAGTAAACATTATGCAACATCATATAAGAAGGCATTACTTAGGTAGTGCCTTTTTTGTGTCTAATTTGTAACGAAATCGTTTAGGTTATGTTTGGTTATGCAGACTTTTACTGGTTTTATATTCTGATTTAGTGTCGATGTATAAATTATAACCGTAAAAAACCACTTCTGAGCATTTTTCGATAATATTAATAGCTTTAACCTTACCAATAATAGGTGTAAAAACCTACGAAGATGATATTGATCTAGTCAATGTTAACTGTTGTTAACTAAATGTTTAGTATGAAATGTGTTTTATTTGTCTGTTTGTGGCAAATTAATATAACTCCTGTTAATGTTTTAGACAATTCTTCGGTTTGATGGCTGTTCTCTAGGATTGAGAGCAACTATTTTGTTATTAATTAATATGACCTGCTGAGAATGTCATGGATGTTATAAATTGATGTATTGGAGTTAATGCATGTATAAGAATAAAATTACTCAAGCTTTGTTACTCGGTGTAGGTTTAGTTGTTGCTCTTCCTTCTTTTTCAACCTTTGCAGCACAAGTTCCCGCAGATATTAAATTAGCTGATAAACAAGAGTTGGTACGTGCTAATGGCACTGAGCCAGAATCTCTTGATCCACAAAAAGTATCAGGAGTCCCTGAATCTAATGTTATTCGTGATTTGCTTGAAGGATTAGTTAATCAAGATGCTGAGGGTAACTTGGTTGCTGGTGTGGCTAAATCGTGGGAAACAACGGATAACAAAACGTGGATTTTTCATCTACGTGATGATGCTAAGTGGTCGAATGGCGATGCAGTAAATGCTGATGATTTCGTCTATACATGGCGTCGTCTGGCTGATCCAAAAACAGCTTCTCCTTATGCGTCATATCTTGAAATGACCACCATGGCCAATGCCACAGATATTATTGCAGGTAAACAATCACCGGAGAAATTAGGTGTTGAAGCTGTTGATGCTCATACCTTAAAAGTAACATTAGATAAGCCGTTATCTTATTTTGCGGCAATGCTTGCACATACATCAATGAAACCAGTTAATAAAAATGCCATTGAAAAATTTGGTGATCAGTGGACCAAGGTTGGTAATTATGTTTCCAATGGTGCTTATAAATTAGATAACTGGGTTGTAAATGAACGTATTGTATTAACCCGTAATAATAATTACTGGAATAATAAAGATACGGTTATCAATAAAGTGACATTTTTACCGATTGAAAACCAAGTTGCTGCAATGAACCGTTTCCTTGCCGGTGAAGTGGATATGACTTATGAAATGCCAAATGAGCATTTCAAGCGTTTAACCAAAGAATATCCGCAAGATGTGAAAGTGACGCCTTACTTATGTTCTTACTACTACGAATTTAATACAGCGCGTAAGCCATTTGATAATAGTGATGTGCGTAAAGCATTATCTTACGCGATTGATCGTGATGTACTGGCGAAATTTATTGTAGGTAAAGGTGAAACTCCTGCATATAACTTTACCCCATTAGCAACTAACGGGCTTGATGTTGATATGCCTGAGTATGCGCAATTAAATCAAAAGCAGCGCTTAGAAAAAGCGAAAGCATTATTAGCGGCTGCTGGATATAGCAAAGATAATCCACTGACGTTTAAAGTATTGTACAACACCTCTGAAAACCATAAGAAGATTGCTGTTGCAATTGCATCGATGTGGAAAAAAAGTTTGGGTGTTGAGGCACAATTAGAAAACCAAGAGTGGAAGAGCTATTTAGACAGTAAGCGTCAAGGTAACTTTGATGTGTCTCGTGCTGGTTGGTGTGGCGATTATAATGAAGCGTCAACATTCCTTGCGATTATGCGTACAGGTCATACACAAAATTATCCTAAATACGCTAGCGCTGATTACGACAAAGCAATTGATGACGCCATTCTTGCTCCAACAGCTGCTGAACGTGCTGCCGATTATAAACGTGCAGAAGCTAGCCTAGCGCAAGATATGCCAATAATGCCTATCTATCACTATGTAAATGCGCGTTTGGTTAACCCTCAGTTAGGCGGTTACCCAATGAAAAACCCTGAAGATAATATCTATTCTAAAGATATGTACTTTATCGCTAAATAGTACACCTTTCATAATAATAATTAGCTGCCTTCTATCATGAAGGCAGCACTCGCATGCACAGCAAATACGGTAGCTTTATATGATTAAATTCATTGCTAAAAGGATTTTTGAAGCGATACCGACACTTTTGGTATTGATCACCATCTCATTTTTTTTAATGCGCTTCGCCCCCGGTAACCCTTTTACCTCAGATCGCCCTTTACCACCGGAAGTACTTGCCAATATTGAAGCAAAATATGGCTTAGATAAACCAGTGTTTGAACAATATACCACCTATTTAGGTAACATTGTTCAAGGGGATTTTGGCCCTTCATTTAAATATAAAGATTTCACAGTTAACGAATTAGTTTCTAAAGCTTTACCTGTTTCTGCCAAAATTGGATTTTTTGCGTTTATCTTTGCATTGGTGATGGGAGTAACGGTTGGCACAATTGCCGCATTAAAACAAAATACTTGGCTTGACTATACCATTATGTCTACCGCGATGGCGGGGGTGGTTATGCCTTCTTTTATCCTCGCACCAGTATTGATTTATATTTTTGCGATTAACTTACAGTGGCTTCCCGCTGGTGGTTGGCAAGATGGATCATTAAAATTTGTTATTCTGCCAATGTTAGGTATGGCTTTACTGTATGTCGCTACGTTTGCGCGTATTACTCGTGGCAGCATGATTGAAACCTTAAACAGTAACTTTATTCGCACTGCTCGTGCAAAAGGATTGAGTTATCGACACATTATTTTAAAGCATGCTTTACGCCCAGCGCTCTTACCCGTGGTGTCATACATGGGGCCTGCTTTCGTCGGTATTATTACTGGCTCCGTTGTTATTGAAACTATTTTTGGTTTACCTGGTATCGGTAAGCTATTTGTCAATGCGGCCTTTAATCGTGATTACTCGTTAGTACTTGGAATTACGATTTTGATTGGTTCGTTAACGATTATCTTCAATGCCATTGTCGATATTGTGTTAGCGATGATCGATCCTAAAATTCGTTATTAAGAGGCTGATAATTATGATTTTAACAAAAAAAGATAATGTTGAAGCGCTTGAGAAATTTTCAGAAAGCCTTGAAATTGAAGGGCGTAGTTTATGGCAAGATGCGCGTTCACGTTTTTTTCGTAACAAAGCGGCGATGGTGTCGTTAGTCATTTTAGGGTTGATTACACTGGCAGTGATTTTTGGTCCAATGGTGAGCCAATATGCATTTGATGATACCGATTGGTATGCGTTGCATGCCGCACCATCATTAGGGGCTGAGGGGCACTTTTTCGGTACTGATAGTTTGGGGCGAGATCTTTATACCCGTACATTAGTCGGTGGTCGAATTTCACTGATGGTTGGTTTATTAGGCGCTTTAGTTGCGGTGGTTATCGGCACACTTTATGGCGCAGCATCAGGCTTTATTGGTGGTAAAACTGATCGAATAATGATGCGGATATTGGAAATTCTGTACTCGATTCCATTTATGTTTTTTGTGATTGTATTAGTGACCTTTTTTGGTCGTAATATCATGCTGATATTTATCGCTATTGGTGCCATTTCTTGGCTTGATATGGCGCGTATTGTTCGTGGTCAAACTTTGTCGTTACGTGGTAAAGAGTTTATTGAAGCGGCGCATGTGTGTGGTGTTAGTCGCTGGCGGATCATTACCCGTCATATTGTGCCAAATGTTTTAGGTATTGTTGCCGTTTATTCCACCTTACTTGTACCCGCTATGATTTTAACTGAATCTTTCTTAAGTTTCCTTGGATTAGGGGTACAAGAGCCGATGACAAGTTGGGGAGCACTGCTGCATGAAGGCTCACAAACGATGGAAGTTGCGATTTGGCAGTTATTATTTCCTGCTGGATTTATGGTCATCACGTTGTTCTGTTTTAACTATGTCGGTGATGGTTTGCGTGATGCGTTAGATCCTAAAGATAGATAGAAATAAGCAGCGACCCATTTTATTGCTAATTATAGTAATAAAATGGGTATCGCCAACATCATTCACTTGATAATAAATAATAACCGAAGCGAATGTACGGTGCTTATTGTTGAGAACAAGGAAGTAGTATGAGTTTATTAGAAGTTAAAGACTTACGGGTTGAATTTACCACTCCTGATGGCAATGTTACTGCGGTAAATGATTTAAATTTCTCACTAGAACAAGGCCAAACCTTAGGTATTGTTGGGGAATCAGGCTCAGGTAAGAGTCAAACCGTGTTTGCGATTATGGGTTTATTAGCCAAGAACGGCATTATTAGTGGTAGTGCTAAATTTGAAGGCCGTGAGATTTTAAATTTATCGGAAAAAGAATTAAATCGTATCCGTGCTGAACAAATAGCGATGATTTTCCAAGATCCAATGACGTCATTAAACCCTTATATGAAGGTCAGCGAGCAATTGATGGAAGTGCTGATGCTACATAAAGGTATGAGCAGAGCTCAAGCATTTGAAGAATCAGTAAGAATGTTGGATGCGGTTAAAATTCCAGAAGCACGTCAGCGTATGACAATGTATCCCCATGAGTTTTCAGGCGGTATGCGTCAACGTGTAATGATTGCTATGGCATTATTATGTCGACCAAAGTTGTTAATTGCTGATGAACCGACAACGGCACTTGATGTTACTGTGCAAGCACAGATCATGGAGTTATTAAATGATCTTAAATCGGACTTTAATACTTCGATCATTATGATCACTCATGATCTAGGTGTGGTGGCGGGAAGTTGTGACAAAGTGTTGGTGATGTACGCTGGACGTACTATGGAATATGGCGATATTAATGATATTTTTTATCGTCCTAGCCATCCATACACTGAAGGATTGTTACGTGCGATTCCACGTTTAGATACTGAAGGTGAAGATCTACCGACGATTCCAGGTAACCCACCTAACTTATTACGTCTGCCTGTTGGGTGTCCATATCAAGATCGATGCCATCGTGTATTGTCTCAATGTAAGCAAGAATCACCAATATTAATGCCGTTCGCACAAGATAGATTACGTGCTTGTTTTGCTGATATGGGAGCGTAGTCATGCAGACTGAAAAGAAATTATTATTAGATATTACTAACCTCAAAGTACACTTTAATATTGCTTCTAAATCGGCATGGCCTTGGAGCCAACCTTCAAAATTAAAAGCCGTTGATGGGATCAATGTCTGTGTTTATGAAGGTGAAACTTTAGGTGTTGTTGGCGAGTCAGGCTGCGGTAAATCGACGTTTGCGCGTGCGATCATTGGCTTAGTGGAAGCAACTGATGGCCAAGTGGTCTGGCTAGGACAAGATCTGACTAAACTTAATCACAGTGCGTTACGTGAAAAACGTAAACAAATTCAGATGATTTTCCAAGATCCATTAGCATCGTTAAACCCGCGTATGACTGTAGGGGAAATTATTGCTGAGCCATTAAAAGCATTTTATAGCCAATTAACAGCAGATGAAGTGAAACAACAAGTGCAGGCGATGATGACTAAAGTCGGATTATTACCGAACGTAATCAATCGTTATCCACATGAGTTTTCAGGAGGTCAATGTCAGCGAATTGGGATTGCGCGGGCGCTGATTTTAAAGCCTAAGATGATTATTTGTGATGAACCAGTATCTGCCTTGGATGTATCGATTCAAGCACAAGTGGTGAATTTGCTTAAATCATTACAAAAAGAAATGGGATTAAGTTTAATTTTTATTGCCCACGATTTATCTGTTGTTAAACATATTTCTGATCGTGTTTTGGTAATGTATTTAGGCAATGCAGTTGAAATGGGGGACAGTAAGGCACTGTTTGCTAATCCTCAGCATCCTTATACTAAAGCATTAATGTCGGCAGTTCCTATTCCGGATCCGAAGTTAGAACGGAATAAACATATTGAGTTGTTAGAAGGTGATTTGCCTTCGCCGATGAATCCACCATCAGGATGTGTATTCCGTACTCGTTGCCCTAAAGCTGTTGCTATTTGTGCCGAGAAAAAGCCTGATCTACAGGGTACCTATCAACATGCTGTTGCATGCTTAGAGGTTTAATATTGAAGCATGAATAACGTACAGCTATTAACTGTGCGTTATTCATTTTTAGGAAAGTTTGGCGGTGATTTAAAAATATAATTTTTTAGTTGTTGTTGTAGCGCTTTTTTATTTTCAGCTTTATTTTCTTTATTTTTATACAGAATTTGATCGGCACGCACTAAAGCATCATGTAAGCTTTCGTTTGCTTCAATAACAGTGCAACCTGTTGAAATTGAAACTTTAATATTATAATGACAAAAATATCCGCTAAAAATAGCTAACTCTAATCGATCGGCCATTAATAATGCCTGTTCTAAATCGGCACTAGGTAAAACAATACAGAATTCATCCCCGCCTAGTCGAATACAAACATCACTGTCTCGTGTCATGTCGTTGATTGTTGATGAAATATGTTTTAATGCTAAGTCGCCAATGTCATGGCCATAAGTATCATTAATTATTTTAAAATCATTGGCATCAAACACAATTATCGCAGTGGACTGTGCATTTTTATTATTTTCAGTAACGATATCTTTAACAATACTATCCATCACGCGCCGATTAAATAATCCAGTGAGTAAATCAGTATAAGCTTCTAATTGATAACGTTGTTTTTGAAATTTATGCCGTTTTAATATTATATTCATGTAATTTAAGGTGATGAGTAGCAAAATGCTTAACATCATAATTTTTATCGCAAAGCTAACAAAAAACCATGGTGAGATATCAGCAAAAATTAATGTATGCTTATTTAAATTAGTATGTACAGGAATCGATGGTAATAGATAGTTACTATAGCCATTATAGATTTCAAAATTTTGTTTTGTATTACTATCATAAAGATAGAAATTGAGTGATGATTTTAATTTAGGCGGTAATGTTATTGATTTAATAAGGGATTTTACTGGAATATCAACACCGATATCGCCTACTATTTTATTATTTTTATAAACTGGAGATTTAATGGTGACAACCATTTCCTTAGAGAAAAAATCTAAATAAGGATAGGTGTAATACATTCCTTCTTGCAATTCATTTAGCGGTTGAGATGTTGAGCGTTGATTACGGTAAAGATCTGTCGAAAAAAATTCTTTGGTGGTGTTAAATTGATCTGATTGAAGTTTAGATGATAGATAAAAGTATTTTAATGCGTGAGAAACATAGTAGTAATTATAAACAATCGGATGAGTTTGTTGTTCAGCCCATAGTTCATCTAATACCGCAAATAAATGGGTATCTTTTTGGATTAATTGGTTAGGAAATCCAGGACCAACTAAACTACCATTGAATAAGTTATTCGGATAAATGCCGCGATTAAACCCAAATTCTTTTAATTTAGGGTAATAATGAATATCGGCAAGGACATGTAGCTTTTGATATTGATTATCAAAATTAGCAACGGCTTTAGTTGCTGTTTTAGCATAGCGTTTGTTTCTGTATGCTAATGAATCTATTGATTCTTTTATTTGATTTAGGTTTGCTTGCACATATGAACGTGTTTCGTTTATTTCTTGACGTAAACTAAAACCAACGATTAATGTGAGTATAAGTAAATTAAAAAAAAGAATTAAACAGCGTCTGATCGTATCATGTTTGCACAGGATATGATCAGTTTGCCATATTGAACTACGACTTTTCAATATATGTTGTTCAGGTTTAGACATTAAAGTTTTTATCATTGGATAATGAATCAAACGGCATTGGTTTGCTATACAAAAATCCTTGATGATAGCGAATACCTAAGTCAGTCAATATTTTAGCTTGTTGCTCTGTTTCAACACCTTCAGCAATAACTTCTACCTCGGCTTTCTCAGCGAATGCAATTAATGATTTAACGATAGTATTTGCCGCTAAGGAGTTAATATCATCAATGAAAATTTTATCTATTTTAATCGTTGTAGCTTGTAGTTTTTGTAATGCTAAGAAGTCACAGTAGCCATTACCAACATCGTCTAATTTAATTTGAATACCCATCGCATTTAGTTTTGCACAGTTATGCTCTGCTTGTTCAATATTATCAATGGGTGAGCGTTCAGTTAATTCAAATGCAATATTATGCGGAGCAATATGATAGTGAGCTAACGCTGAACGTGTAATATCAATCAACTCAGGGTCTTGAAGTACACTAGCACTAATATTGATACTGAAATAATAGGGTAGTACTTTACCATGTTGCATTTCTAGTTTGCGAATATCACGGGCAACAGTATTAATTAATTGGAATGTTAATGGTGTAATGACGCCATTAGCTTCACATTGAGGTATAAACTCATCAGGTAGTATAACTTTACCTTTTTTAGTTTCCCAACGAATGAGTACCTCATAACCACAGGTAATGTTCTTTTCTGCATCAATAATAGGTTGGTAATAAGGCACTAAATGGTTTTGTTTTATTGCATTGAGCATTAAGAATTTAATGATACTGGTGCTGTGATAACGACGATACAACATCACTAATATAACAAAAATTAAGCCACTTAAAATAAGCAGTAAAAACGGCTTAATATGGGCTCGATAGTCAGCAACAACACTTGGAGTAACGTAATATTTTATCCAAGCCTTATTATGGAATGGCATTGATAAAATAGGTTTAACCATATTATTTAGGGCATGGTTCTGTGTAAATGGACGCGAAAAGATGGTCTTTGAAGCATTCTCAGTATTACCTGTATATAGCGATACTCCATTACCTTCGATAACCTGTAACCAGCATTCATCACAAGCTTCTGCTAGCAATGCGTTAGTTGGTTGTTTTGCTATATCGACAGTAATAGTACCGCCAACAACCTTTTTACGGTATTGAATAATTGATTCACTGTTATCGGTATTTGCCACAACAACAACTTCACTATTTAACGGTATTTTATTTGTTGGTGAGCCGTAAAGTTGACTAAGATTAGTGTGATCACCACAAACTTTACCAGAGTTGGTTTCTAAGCTAATGCTACGGATATGTGATGAGTAATAGCTGACACGCTCGAGTTCTGAAATATCCTCTTTATCACAGGTATAAGAAAGATGATATTGAAGGTTATCAAGTAAAATAGAAGTAGACTGGATGCTTTGTAAATAGTTTTCTGACCGTTGGTGTTCAAACGATTCGAGATTATATTTAAACAGCTGACGACCAACTGTCTGTGAAGTAAGTGCTAACGTCACTAAACCTATAGCGATAAGTAAAATCACTAATGCAATACTATATAATGAAATTGAAGGACGTCTGATAGTCACGATGGAATAACTCTACTCTTATTTTATTTGCCAATTGTCGTATTTAAGATAGCAAAAACAAATCAGAGATGCTTCTGAAGAGTTATGAAAACAATAAAAAATTAAATCAGGCTTTATTTATTATTTTTTATATAGTTACAGATCATTGTTTTATAGTAGAGTGAATATGAAATAAGTTATATATTTGCGAGAGGAATGTTCTTAGTCAGCAGTCTAAAGTATAAGAGACAGTTCTATTTCTATCGTCATTGAAGCGTCAATAAATTGTCAACTTTAGGTTAATAAAAAAGGACGTTATATAAATAACGTCCTTTATCGTTAACTGGCTTTATCTCTGAGGATATTATAGCTGATCAGTTAGCTTAACAGCGTCACCAATATAGTTAGCTGGTGTTAACATTTTAAGGCGTGTTTTTTCATGCTCTGGTAATTCTAGGCCATCAATGAATGTGCGCATACCTTCGCCATCAACACGCTTACCACGAGTTAGCTCTTTTAGCTTCTCATAAGGTTTTTCAATGCCGTAACGACGCATTACTGTTTGTACCGGCTCTGCAAGTACTTCCCAGTTGCGGTCTAATTCAGCTTCTAGCGCTGCTTGGTTTAGTTCAAGCTTGCTGATGCCTTTTAGGGTTGATGTGTAAGCAATAATTGCATAACCACAGCCAACACCTAAGTTACGTAGTACGGTTGAATCTGTTAGGTCACGCTGCCAACGAGAAACAGGCAGTTTCTGTGCTAGGTGATTAAAGATTGCATTAGCAAGGCCTAGGTTGCCTTCTGAATTTTCAAAGTCGATTGGGTTAACTTTGTGTGGCATCGTTGAAGAGCCAATTTCGCCAGCAATTGTTTTTTGCTTAAAGTGACCTAAAGCAATGTAACCCCAAATATCACGATCAAAATCAAGCAAAATAGTATTGAAACGCGCAAAGGCATCAAACAATTCTGCAATATAATCATGTGGTTCAATTTGGGTTGTGTAAGGGTTAAATGTAATCCCTAATGATGTCACAAATTCTTCACTGTATTGGTGCCAATCAATATCAGGATAAGCTGATAGGTGAGCGTTGTAGTTACCTACAGCACCATTGATCTTACCAAGAATTTCAACGTTTTCGATTTGCTTGTATTGACGTTCCATACGGTACGCCACGTTTGCCATTTCTTTACCCATTGTTGATGGAGAAGCTGGCTGACCGTGAGTACGAGTTAGCATTGGCATATCACGGTATTCGTTTGCTAGTGCTTTAATGGCATCAATAACATTACGCACTTCAGGCAGCATTACGTTTTTACGTGCTTCTGTTAGCATTAATGCATGTGATAGGTTATTAATATCTTCTGATGTACATGCAAAGTGAATAAATTCATTTACTGCATGTAATTCAGGTATCTCTGCCACTTTTTCTTTCAGGAAGTATTCAACTGCCTTTACATCGTGGTTAGTTGTGCGTTCGATTGTTTTAATACGAAGTGCATCTTGCTCGCTAAACTCAGTAGCAATACGATCTAGAAAAGCATTCGCTTCTGCGCTGAATGCAGGAACTTCCACGATAGCATCAGTAGCGGCTAATTTTTGTAACCAACGGATTTCAACGATAGTACGGTATTTTAGTAAACCGAACTCACTAAAAATACTGCGTAGTACGCTTGTTTTGCTTCCGTAGCGGCCATCTACTGGGGAAACAGCTGTCAGTGCTGACAGTTCCATGTTGATCTCTCCTGGTTTATGAGGGTTAAAACAAAATTGATATTCAGCCTGATTTTTCAGGCTGAATTGGAGTTAGCAATGCGTTAATTTAGTTTCGAGCGAGCAGAATTTTTGCTTGTTCTAGCATTTGCTTACGACCAAATAATAAATGGCGACGTTTACCGCCGACTTGGCTCCAAAGTACGGCACTGCGAACAGCGGCAAGTAATAATGCACGCACTCGGTGCTGAACATGGGGCAGTTGTAATTGCGCTGGCGTACCTGATACTTGAATCCGTGGTCCTAATGGACTGATAATATCCAAGTAAATACTGGCAATATTACTCAACATTTGTTCATCAAGTATTTCAAAGTGAGTTGTTTGACGTTTCAATGTGTCAACTCGATCACCAAGTTGTGCCATGCTATCGCGACGCGCTGATAATTTACGTTCAAGTGCCATTACGCCAACAAGATAGCGAGTGATTTCACTGCCTGATGATGAACCATCAATATCGCGCACCATTGATTCTAAACCGATACGTAAATCAGCTTCGCTGCCGTAGACGCCTACAGTATTGCTTGGATCTGTTGCCATAATGCTATTAAGCATTGTGGTTAATGCTGCTGAATCGCAATTGCCATTACGGGCAACGTCTTGAACTAATTTGACTGCTTGGCACATGCCTGCAAACGCAATCGTTCGATCATAAATAGAGTAAGCCACGCGCAAAAACTCCTTTAAATTCGCTCTTCAATAATGCCGCCACCAAGACAGATTTCACCGTTATAGAACACTGCTGATTGTCCTGGTGTTACTGCAATTTGAGGCTCATCAAAAATTACTTTAATAGTTTCATCATCCATTGGGATGATAGTACAAGGAAGATCTTGCTGACGGTAACGTGTTTTTACCGTGCACGCCATTGTTTCACGGATCGGTTGACGATCAACCCAATGTAGTTGAGAGGCAATCAGACCGTTTGATTTTAGACGTGGATGATCTTTACCTTGGCCAACAATAAGCACATTGCGTTCTAGATCTTTATCAACGACATACCATGCGTCTTCAAGACCATTACCGCCTTTTTGGCCTCCAATGTGTAAGCCTTTACGTTGACCTAGTGTGTGATACATCAAGCCTTGGTGTTCGCCGATAACGAGACCGGTATCAGCAACTTCAATTTTACCTGGTTGAGCTGGTAGGTATTTACCTAAAAACTCAGTAAATTTACGTTCACCGATGAAACAAATACCCGTTGAATCTTTTTTCTTTGCCGTGATCAAACCTTGCTCTTCAGCAATACGACGAACTTCTGGTTTTTCTAGTTCACCAACAGGGAATAAACTACGCGCAATCTGCTCGTGGCCTAAGGTGTACAAGAAGTAGCTTTGATCTTTGTTGTTATCGACACCACGCAGCATTTGAGGTTTTTCACCTTCAACTGTCGGGAAACTGCGACGAGTATAGTGACCCATTGCAATATAGTCGGCTGCAAGCACTTCGTCGGCAAACTCAAGGAAGGCTTTAAATTTGATTTCTTTGTTGCACAAAATATCAGGGTTTGGTGTGCGACCAGCTTTGTATTCCTCAAGGAAGTACTCAAACACGTTATCCCAGTATTCAGCTGCAAAATTAATGGTGTGCAGTGTAATACCAAGCTTGTCACATACCGCTTGTGCATCAGCGAGATCTTCTGCAGCAGAGCAGTATTCGTCGTTATCGTCTTCTTCCCAGTTTTTCATAAATAAGCCTTCAACTTGATAACCTTGTTGAAGGAGCAGGTAAGCGGATACCGATGAATCTACACCGCCGGACATGCCGACAATGACTTTCTTTTGGCTGTTATCAGACATATTTCTCTACTGTCGCTAATTTAGTGTTAAGAGCGTAATTCTAACAGAAACCCAGCGCCTGAAACAGATCGGGAGCAGAATCACACTCCAATAAATAGTCGTTAACGGCAGCGATGGCGTAAATAAATACAAGAGTTATTAAAAAAAGTATTTAAAAACCGAAATATAGATAAAAAATAGCACTTTTTTTATAATTATCGTCTAGATTAAATCAAATAGCAATCGTTTGCTATTTGTCGCAATAATAGAGGATGTCGCTAAAAATGTGTAGTTTTTTGTTGGGGAAAATAGTTTTACTGTGCTGAAGGTAATAATGCGCTCTGATGTTAACCATAGAGCGCTGATAGGGTGCTGGCTAAATTAAGCTTGAATTGGCGCTGGAAGAGTAATTTCTTTCCACTCGCCTGGCGCTAAATCTGCAACAGTCCATTGCGCCATTTGATATCGAATCAAACGTAATGTCGGAAAACCAATATGGGCGGTCATACGACGAACTTGACGGTTTCGACCTTCACGTAAGGTAATCGCTAACCATGTTGTTGGAATATTTTTACGCTCTCGAATAGGTGGAGTGCGATCCCATATTTGTGGCGATTCGATGACTTCGACTCCAGCAGGCAATGTTGGGCCATCTTTTAAGGTCACTCCATCACGTAGTTGCTGTAAATCTTCTGCTGTCGGGATTCCTTCAACTTGCACCCAATAGACTTTGGCTTGCTTTGATTGAGGTTGTGTCAGTCGAGCTTGCAAAATACCGTCATTGGTTAGTACCAGTAATCCTTCACTGTCTTTATCTAATCGTCCAGCAGGATAGACATCTTTCACTGGAATAAAATCAGCTAAAGTACTGTCGCCTGGTTCACCTGAAAATTGGGTTAAGGTGTTATAAGGTTTGTTAAATAAAATAACTTTTTGTGGGCCACGGGGACGCTTTGGTTTATTTATTTTTCTTGACGCTCTACGCTCATTATTGGCACGAAGAGGTTGACGATTTGTGGTGTTTGGATTCATAAATACGTGCTGTTGTAAGAGTTGATGATTTAGACAGACATATTATACGTGAAAAATTACATAATTGACGTATTGATAAAATTTAAAGTATGATTTGCTCGCCTCTTACAAAATGATAACAAATGGATGCCAGGAGATTTAAAATGGATAGTAAAGTAATTGTACCAACAGCGGGTCAGAAAATCACAGTAGACGCTGAAGGTAAATTGATTGTTCCTAATACCCCGATTATTCCGTACATCGAAGGTGACGGTATCGGTATCGATGTAAGTCCAGCAATGATTAAAGTTGTGGATGCTGCTGTTAAGAAAGCGTATGCCGGCGATCGTAAAATTGAGTGGATGGAAATCTACACCGGTGAGAAATCAACCCAAGTCTACGGCGATGACGCATGGCTTCCACAAGAAACTCTTGATTTTATTCGTGAATATAAAGTTGCAATTAAAGGCCCGTTAACTACCCCAGTTGGTGGCGGCATTCGTTCTCTTAACGTAGCATTGCGTCAAGAGCTTGATCTTTATATTTGTGTTCGTCCTGTACGCTATTTTGATGGCGTACCAAGTCCAGTTAAACGTCCTGAGTTAACTGACATGGTTATTTACCGTGAAAACTCAGAAGATATTTATGCTGGCGTTGAATTCCAAGCGGGTACTGCAGAAGCTGATAAAGTGATTCAGTTCTTACAACAAGAAATGGGTGCGACTAAAATTCGTTTCCCACAACAATGTGGTATTGGTATTAAACCAGTATCAGAAGCGGGAACTAAACGTCTAGTACGTGCTGCAATTCAGTACACTATTGATAATGACCGTGATTCGTTAACCTTAGTGCATAAAGGTAACATCATGAAATTTACTGAAGGTGCGTTTAAAGATTGGGGTTACGATGTTGCGCTACAAGAATTCGGTGCTGAATTACTTGATGGCGGCCCTTGGATGACATTAAAGAATCCAAAAACGGGCAAAGAGATTGTGATTAAAGATTGTATTGCAGATGCCTTCTTACAGCAGATTCTACTTCGTCCTGAAGAATATGATGTGATTGCAACTATGAACCTTAATGGTGATTACATTTCAGATGCCTTAGCAGCACAAGTTGGTGGTATTGGTATTGCACCTGGTGCGAATATTGGTGACGGTGTGGCATTGTTTGAAGCGACTCATGGCACTGCACCTAAATACGCAGGCCAAGATAAAGTTAACCCGGGTTCATTAATTCTTTCTGCGGAAATGATGTTGCGCCATATGGGCTGGACAGAAGCGGCTGATTTAATTATCAACTCAATGGAAGCGGCCATTAGTAATAAAACAGTAACGTATGATTTTGAGCGTCAAATGGACGGTGCTAATTTGCGTAAATGTTCTGAATTTGCTGACGATATGATTGAGCAAATGTAACGATTAGATAAATCTAATAAATATCTTAAGGCTCAGCATTCGCTGGGCCTTTTTTATTGTTGGGTATTAAGAGGGTAATAAAAATTAAATTATATTCGATAAAGGGAGCATAAATGTAGGTAAAGTAATCAACTGCATCATACTCTCGTGCGCTAACTCTCAAACATAGAATAAGAAAACTATCTAGATATAGGCAGTGAATTAAATTTGGCATAGGATAGATTAACAAAACAAATGTGTGTTTTTTGTTAACTATTTGGTGTTTTGTTGTCGCATTTTAAAGAATGATTAACTGTGTTTTTTTATGCGTGTTTTATTCATCCTCAGCTGAAGGAAAAGATGTTTTTTTTTGTTATGGATGAGTATCACGAGATAAAATTAGGCGTGAGCAACTAATAACCTTAGATGACTGTCGAAGTCGGTAGGTAATTGGTATATTGTATCAGTTATTAAAAATTTGGTTTCGATCTCATAAATAAAAGGTGAGATAATCTCACCCTTTAATGTGCTATTAATATTGGATCCACTTATTTGGCTTCATCGCCTTCTGCGGGAACAATAGCACTTGCATGGTAACCTTTAGGGCCAGTTTGAACCTCGTAGTTCACTTGTTGACCGGCTTTAAGTGTTCGGTAACCATCCATCTGAATCGTTGAATAGTGAGCGAAAATATCGTCCTCACCTTCTTCGGGGCAGATGAAGCCAAATCCTTTGGCGTTATTGAACCATTTTACTGTACCTGTTGCCATGCTTATACATCCTTTTTGCATTCAAGTTCCATTTGACATTAGTTGCTCATTCAGTAATGTTTGATTGCATACTAATGCGATTTTGATGCAGATTATATCTACTACAATTTACAATGTAGTAAAATAAACTAGTCAGTCAAGTATTGTTTGTAACATTTTGGTAAAATCTTTTATTAACTTGGCTATAGCCAGCTCACGAATGAATGAACTAAGATAAAACTATGAGTAAGTTATACGAATGGATGAATCCTGAATCTGATGTACTGGATAAGGAAGAAATCCAAGTTAAGCCGCCGTCGATGTATAAAGTAATTTTAAATAATGATGATTACACACCGATGGATTTTGTGATTGATGTGTTACAAACTTTTTTTTCCATGGATCTGGAGAAAGCTTCTCAGTTGATGCTTGCGGTACATTATGAAGGTAAAGCTATTTGTGGCACTTTCACCGCAGAAGTAGCAGAAACGAAAGTTGCGCAAGTAATGATGTACGCACGGGAAAATGAACACCCGTTGTTATGTACGATGGAAAAAGCATAATCTTTTTCCGGCACGCCATATTGAGTGGTTTTTAGGGGAGGTGCCTTATGCTAAATAAAGAACTTGAAGCGAGCCTGAACGGTGCATTTGCACGCGCAAGAGAAAAGCGTCATGAGTTTATGACGGTAGAACATTTACTGATGGCTCTGTTAGATAATGTAGCCACGCAAGAAGCATTATTAGCGTGTCGCGCTGATCTTGATGTATTGCGTAAAGAGCTAGATTCTTTTATTGAACAGACAACACCCTTAATTCCAGTGGATGATGAGAGCCGTGAAACTCAACCAACACTGAGTTTTCAACGAGTGCTGCAACGTGCTGTGTTCCATGTGCAGTCTTCTGGCCGTAGCGAAGTAACTGGTGCTAATGTATTGGTTGCTATTTTTAGCGAGCAAGAGTCGCATGCTGCATATCTACTGAAGAAAAGTGATATTAGCCGTCTTGATGTGGTGAATTTTATTTCTCATGGCACTGTTAAAGGCAGTGATAATGATGATGTTAACCCATCTGAGATTGGTAATACCGAAGAACAACGTACTGAACAAGGTTCTGAAGATAAACTTGAGAACTTTGCAACTAACCTTAACCAATTAGCGAAATCAGGTGGTATTGATCCTCTGATTGGTCGAGATAAAGAACTTGAGCGTACAGTACAAGTGCTTTGTCGTCGCCGTAAAAATAACCCGCTATTAGTGGGTGAAGCGGGTGTGGGTAAAACGGCTATTGCAGAGGGGCTTGCGTGGCGTATTGTTGAAGGTCAAGTGCCTGAAATTATTCAAGACTGCGTAATTTATTCTCTGGATATTGGTTCATTGCTAGCGGGTACTAAGTACCGTGGTGATTTTGAGAAGCGTTTTAAAGGTATTTTAAAGCAGCTTGAAAAAGAAGAACATGCGATTTTGTTCATCGATGAAATCCATACCATCATTGGTGCTGGTGCAGCATCTGGTGGGCAGGTTGATGCTGCTAACTTACTTAAACCATTATTGAGTAGCGGTAAGTTGCGTTGCATGGGTTCAACAACCTATCAAGAATACAGCAATATTTTTGAGAAGGAGCGCGCACTATCACGCCGATTCCAAAAAATTGATGTTGTTGAACCGTCACTTGATGACACCACCAAAATTTTGATGGGTTTAAAATCAAAATACGAAGCTCACCACGAAGTACGTTTTACTAATAAAGCTATTCGTGCAGCAGTTGAATTATCTGCAAAATACATTAATGAACGCCATCTACCTGATAAAGCGATTGATGTTATTGATGAAGCTGGCGCACGTTGTCGTTTAGCACCTGCAAGTCGTCGTAAAAAAACGGTAAATGTAGGTGATATTGAAGCGATGATCGCTAAAATGGCACGTATTCCTGAGAAATCAATATCAAGTAGTGATCGTGACGTATTACAAAGTCTTGATAGTAGATTAAAAATGTTAGTCTTTGGTCAAGATAGCGCGATTGATGTATTAACAGAAGCAATCAAGTTAAGCCGTGCAGGGTTAAGTGCTGATAATAAACCGGTAGGTTCGTTCTTATTTGCTGGCCCTACAGGTGTGGGTAAAACGGAAGTTACGGTGCAGTTAGCCCGTACGATGGGCATTGAGTTACTACGTTTTGATATGTCTGAATATATGGAGCGTCATACCGTCAGTCGTTTGATTGGTGCACCTCCTGGTTATGTTGGTTATGACCAAGGCGGATTATTGACAGATGCCGTTATTAAAAACCCTCATTCAGTGGTATTGCTTGATGAAATCGAAAAAGCACACCCTGATGTGTTTAACTTGCTATTACAAGTAATGGATAACGGTACGCTTACCGATAACAACGGTCGTAAAGCTGATTTCCGTAATGTTATTTTTGTAATGACAACCAATGCCGGGGTAACGGAAACAGTACGTAAATCAATAGGTCTTATTCAACAAGATCATAGTCATGATGCTATGGCAGAGATCAAACGTGTATTTACACCAGAGTTCCGTAACCGTCTTGATAATATCATTTGGTTTAACCATCTCGAGAAAGACATTATTGGCCAAGTCGTCGATAAATTTATTGTGGAGCTACAAGCGCAGTTAGATGCGCGTGGCGTCTCCATGGAAGTGTCTGAACGAGCTCGTGAGTGGATGTCTGATAAGGGTTACGACAAGTCGATGGGCGCACGTCCAATGGCTCGTGTGATTCAAGAGAACCTTAAAAAGCCACTTGCGAATGAATTGTTGTTCGGTTCATTAGTTAATGGCGGTTCAGTACGCGTTGATTATATTAATGGTGAGTTAGATTTCCAATTCAGCAGTGAGATGGAAGCCGCCCATTAAGGCTATATGTTAGCTTTATCGCAATAAACAAAAACGCCGTAGATAGTAACAACTATCTGCGGCGTTTTTATGTAATGACTACTTGTTATTATCTTCGCTAAAATAAAACCCAGCAAAGAGGCTGGGTTTTATTTGCAGCACTAATCTTTTAGAGAAAGATTAACGTGCGCGGAAGACGATGCGACCTTTAGTTAGATCGTAAGGAGTCAGTTCCACTGTTACTTTGTCGCCAGTAAGGATACGGATGTAGTTTTTACGCATCTTACCAGAGATGTGAGCAGTAACAACGTGACCGTTTTCCAGCTCAACACGGAACATAGTATTTGGTAGTGTATCTAGTACAGTACCAGCCATTTCAATTACGTCTTCTTTTGCCATTGAATCCTCTTAGGCTACCAGCCATTCATCTTGATCGGGCTGGATAATGCCTTGAAACTATCTGAGTGTAAAGTTTAGGACGTAATTTTACCCTCGCTAGTCGTTTTTGTCAGCTATTGTTCGCGATTAATCCATTTTTTCTCAGTAAATTAACAAAAGCTAATGCAAAGCGTTCTTATGTTGCGTTGAATTTAACCGTTTTGGGTGTTTTTTACTGTTTCACTGATCCACTCACCATTAATTAATTTCTGATGTGGTGTAAAGCGAACTTTGTAATTCATCTCACGGCATTGATCTATTTGATAGCCAGGATAGAGCCATTGACGTTGTGTCTGACGGCAAACTTCAATTTGTAATAGGACGCATAATGTTCCTAATGATAACTTATGTTCTGGTTCAAAAAAGCTATAAACAGCGCTGAGTGAGTCTGGGAAAACATCAGTAATCGCAACCGCAATCAATTGATTATTTTGATATAAATGTAAGAATGCGGTGTTCATCCATGGTGCGCTAATAAAATCAAAGAACTGTTGTTTATTCGCGGGAAACATTGAGCCACTAGCATGACGGACATTAATATAACGCTCATACAAATCAAACCAATCTGGGTCTAATTGTTGTTTAAATTGCCACTGCAGTTTTTTGAGTTGGTTTTGTTGGCGTTTTTGACTTTTAGAAGGGGTGAATTGGCTGCAATCAATCCGTAATGGAGTACAGGCATTGCAATGTTTACACATCGGCTTATAGATCACGCTACCACTTCGACGATACCCTGAACTAATTAATAAATCATAACCATTTGGATTTAACCATGGTTGGTCCATCACTATACCAAGTTGATCACGTTGGTGTGGTAAATAATTACAGTCACTTTCAGGTGTAAGACCCAGTTGTAAGGTTAATTCTTTCATCATCAATTCGTTTATAGCACTAAAGTTTGAGGGTGATAGCACGCCGCAGCTAATGCAGTATCTCGCTGTTGATGTAGTTGTGTTAAAAAGGTCTGCCGTCCTAATTCACTAGCACCTAAAGAAGCTAGATGCGGGTTCATCATTTGGCAATCAATTAACTGGCCACCATGTCGATTGAAATGATGACAGAAATACCATAAAGCAATTTTCGAGGCGTTATCTGCCAGAGAAAACATTGATTCACCACAAAAAATACTGCCGACGGCGACACCATAGAATCCACCGACTAATTGTTGATCTTGCCATACCTCGACTGAGTGACAATCTCCCTCATCATGTAATTTTTGATAAGCGTTAATCATTGCTTCAGTGATCCATGTTTGCTCTGGGCCTCGAGATTCAGCACATTGGCGGATCACTGCATGGCATGCATAATTGAGCGTAACAGAATAGGACGATTTACGCATAAATTTACGTAAACTTTTACTTGGTGAAAATTGTTGTGGAATAAAGACACCACGTGGATTTGGGCTCCACCATAAAATAGGTTCACCTTGTGAGTACCATGGAAAAATACCATGCCGATATGCTTGGCGCAGGCGTTGTGGGCTGAGATCACCACCAAAAGCCAGTAGACCATTTGGATCAATTTGGGCGCTATTAGGATTGGGAAATTGTAATGATGATGGATCAATTTCAGCTATATAAATCGTCATTTTCTATCAATACACACGGGTCAAAAGGCTATTGGTGCCAATATAACATTTAACAACCGACAAAAAAAACGCCAATAATCACAACTGATTATTGGCGTTATACTTGTGTTAGTGAATTAATCTGTCGTTAAATGCGACGACATAATTCAGCGTATCGACCATTTTGTACTAACAATTGTTGGTGCTGGCCACGTTCAATGATCTCACCTTCATCCATTAAGCAAATTTGATCCATACTATCGAGACCAACAAGACGGTGAGTAATAAATAGCACCGTTTTATCTTTGGCAAACTCAAGTAATAAGTTCAGTATTTGCTGTTCAGTTCGACGATCAAGCCCTTCAGTTGGTTCATCTAATAATAGAATCGGTGCGTCATGAAGTAGGGCACGAGCGATACCAATACGGCGACGCTCACCACCAGAAATATGACGACCACCATCACCAAGCCAAGTATCTAAGCCTTTATCATCAAGTAAGCTCTTAAGACCCACTTTATCCAGTGCTGCAACTAATTGTTCATCGCTGGCATCAGCTTTAGCCAAAATTAAATTCTCACGTAATGAGCCATTAAAGACATCAACCCGTTGGCTTACAACGGTAATGGCCTTACGCAGTGCGGGTTCACTCCAACGAGTAAGATCAACCCCGTCAAGTAGGATTTGACCTTGTTGAGGATCCCAACTACGAGTAAGTAATTGTAATAAAGTTGATTTACCACAGCCAGTACGGCCAAGTAGCGCTAGCTTTTCACCGCGTTTAATCTCAAGCGATAAGTGCTTAACAACCGGTTGATCACTGCCATAATAGGTATAGCTAATATCATTAAGGCTAATATCACCGTTAACAACCGCGGTATGACCGTTAGGATCGAATACCGTGTCAGGGGTTGCGTCAATAATTTCATTAAGACGTTTTGCTGACGATAATGTTTGACCTAAGTATTGGAAAGCGCCTGCTACTGGCATCATCATTTCAAAACTAGCCATAGTGGTAAATGCGACCATTGCCACGAAAGGATCGGGTGCGTTACCCGCAATACCGTTGGCTGCAATCCACATAATCAGCACTAATGTCCAGCCTGTTGCTGCCATTAATAGACCATTAGCAATACCGGTTAAACTCGCCATTTTCCGCTGTGCATCAAGTAATTTATCTTGCTCTGCTTCAGCTTGTTGACGGTAACGCTGTTCGGCATTAAACAGTAATAATTCAGCATGTCCCTGAATCCAGTCTAGCAGCGTGATACGGTAGTTGGCTTTAGCGTGCGTAAGTGTTTCACCATTGCGCTTACCTAAACGGTAAAAAACAATCGGTAAAATAATCATTAACGCCAGTAAAATGCCACCTAGGGTAAAACCAATAGTAGGATCAAACCAAGCCAGAAAACCGGTGACAATGGTAATGCCTAAGATACCGATCACCAGCGGGCTGACTAAGCGTAAATAAACATGATCCATCGCATCAACATCAGCGACTAAGCGATTGAGTAAATCGGCATCACGTAAATTAGCCTGACGGCCAGGAATTAACGGTGTTAGTTTACGGAAAAAGAATAACCGTAAATCAGCCAGTAGCTTAAAGGTGGCATTGTGGCTAACCACCCGCTCACCCCAACGCCCAGCTGTTCGTGACATTGAAAAGCCACGTACACCTGCGCCAGGTAACATGTAATTAAAGGTTTGACGAGTAATAACACTGAGGCCTGCAACCGCAGAAGCGGCAATAAACCAACCAGATAAGGTCAGTAGGCTAATCGCAGACAATAGTGTTAATAAACCTAAAATCATGCCTAAGGTTAAACCGAACCAGTGCTTACGGTAGAGTTTAAGGTAAGGGATTAAATCACGCATCGAGATCCCTCTTATCAGTATGAGTGAGCATATCAGCGAGTAAACCTTGATGACTAATAGTCTCAAAGTTACCGTTCTGAACTAATTTACCGTTATCCATAACCAAAATACGATGCATAGCATGCAGTTGATCAAGGCGGTGGCTAACCATTAATGTGGTACGGTTAGTGACAGCTTGGGCTAAACTTTCGAGTACTAAGCGTTCACTGTTAGCATCAAGGCTAGCGGTAGGCTCATCGAGCAGCCAAAAAGCCCCGTTTTGTAGCATTGCACGAGCAACAGCAATACGTTGTGCTTGGCCAACGGATAAACCACCAGAGCGATCACCGACATGATGCTCATAGCCTTTTTCAAGACGTTGAATAAATTCATCTGCATAAGCTTGGCGAGCGACTTGATCGACATCATCATTACTGGCACTTGGATTTCCGAGCGTAATGTTATCGCGCACCGTACCATGGACTAATAACGGATTTTGACCGACCCAACTGATCGCTTTTCGCCATTGATCATGTTTAAGTTCGTTGAGTTCAACATCGTTAATTTTAATACTACCGCGGTAGGGTAAAAATCCGAGTAGGGCATTGAGTAAACTGGTTTTACCCGCACCACTAGGACCGATTAACGCCACATGTTCATTGGTGTTAATGGTAAAGCTTAATGGTCCAGCTAACACTTGCCCTTCAGGACTAAGGACTTCGAGATCAGTAACGGTAATGTGAATCGCATTAGGGGTAGGTAACGGCTTTTCGCCACTACTCATCTCATCCGCTTCAATGTTTAAGAACTCAACAATCGACTCAGCTGCACCAATGGCTTGGGCTTTTGCATGGTAGAAAGTACCAAGATCTCGCAATGGTTGATAAAACTCAGGTGCAAGTACTAATACAAATAAACCTGTAAATAGCGAAACAGGTACACCGTAGTTACCAAAGTTGAGTTCGCCAATGAATGCGAAACCAAAATAGACCGCAACAATCGCAACCGAAATTGCGGAGAAGAATTCTAATACTGCCGATGATAAAAAGGCTAAGCGTAGTACTTCCATGGTGCGCTTACGTAAAACATGTGAAGCAGCATCGAGGTTTTCAGCTTCAGCATCAACACGATTGAATAAGCGTAAGGTTGATAAACCTTGTAAACGGTCATAAAAGTGACCGGATAAACGTTGTAAGGCCTTAAAGTTACGACGGTTAGCATCAGCAGCACCTAAACCAACTAACGCCATAAAGAAGGGAACTAAAGGGGCAGTGATCAGGAATATTAGGCCTGCGGCCCAGTTAAGTGGGAATACCACCACTAAAATAACCACCGGAATTAATACCGCGAGTGACATTTGTGGTAAGTAGCGAGCAAAGAAATCCTGCATTTCTTCCACTTGCTCAAGCACTAAACTTGCCCATACACCTGCTGGTTTGCCTTTAATATAGGCCGGACCAAGGTTTTGTAAGCGGTTGAGTATTAATTGGCGAATGTGGAGTCGAATTTGTTCACCGCAACGATAGCCGCAAACTTCTCGTCCCCAGCTACATAATGCACGTAAACCAATAATAACAATGAGGCCAACAAACTGATTTACGAGTTGGTATTTATCGGTATGCTCGATGATCAGTTGGTGCAGAATATTGGCTAATAAAGCCGCTTGCCCGATAAGCAATAATCCAGAAATAAATCCTAAACCAATACTGAACATCATCCAGCGTTTGGCGAGTTTACTCTGAGATTTTAACCATTTGGTCAAATCGCGTTGTAATTCTTTATCCATATAAATAAGGTTTCATTACGGTATTTATGGTGAGTCGCTCTTACAGCTCTATGGTTGAGATTCATATTGCTGTAAGGAAAAAAAGCCACTGCCTAAACAGTAGCTTTATGTTATTTATTTTTGATCTGCTAATGCATCTAAATAACGTTCTGCATCGAGAGCAGCCATGCAACCTGTTCCTGCAGAAGTGATGGCTTGACGATAAGTATGATCCATGACATCACCAGCGGCAAAAACACCCTCAACACTGGTTTGAGTTGCATTGCCGTGAATGCCTGATTGGACTTTAATATAGCCATTTTCCATATCAAGTTGACCGTTGAATATTGCTGTATTTGGTTGGTGACCAATAGCAATAAATACGCCCATCACTTCAAGTTCTTCAGTTGCATCTGATTGGGTATCTTTAAGACGTAAACCCGTTACGCCCATTTCATCACCTAATACCTCATCAAGAGTACGATCAGTGTGCAAAATAATGTTGCCATTTGCCACTTTATCCATCAGGCGATTGATTAAAATTTTCTCTGAACGGAAACTGTCACGACGGTGAACAAGGTGTACTTCAGCTGCGATATTTGACAGATATAGTGCTTCTTCAACAGCGGTATTACCGCCACCAATAACCGCTACTTTTTGGTTTCGATAGAAGAAACCGTCACAAGTAGCACAAGCAGATACGCCACGGCCTTTAAACGCTTCTTCAGAGTCTAAGCCAATATATTTAGCAGACGCTCCAGTTGAGATAATCAGCGCATCACAAGTGTATTCGTGATTTTCACCTTTAAGACGGAATGGGCGTTGGCTGAAATCAGTTTCGCTAATGAAGTCTGTGATAATTTCAGTATCAAACTTTTCTGCATGCGCCTTCATGCGATCCATTAATGCAGGGCCTGTTAGCTCATCTGCATCGCCCGGCCAATTTTCAATTTCTGTGGTAGTGGTAAGTTGACCACCTTGCTGCATACCAGTGATCATTACTGGTGAGAGGTTTGCACGCGCAGCATAAACAGCCGCGGTGTAACCTGCAGGTCCAGAACCAAGGATGAGTAGTTCACAATGTTTTACGTTACTCATTTTTTCTCCAGGCTGAATATTATTATGGAAGACTGATTGTAGGTAAATTGCAGTCGTAAAGGAAGAGGATGTAAGACAATCAATAATTTGTTAGCGCTGTTGAATCTGACCAACAAAGGTTTAATAGCGCTTGAATGGCATTAAACGATAGATGTTACATTGGTCACAAAAGTACCGTAGCAGTGGTTTTTTTTGAAGCGCTAAAAGTGAAAAGTCAGATCGTGTTTTTTTGATCTAGCACAAGCTTCATTAAGAAAAATATTTAATAAGTCTCATTTTAATTTTGCGGATAATGGGGGGGATGGCGATGGGTTTAACCGGTTGATATACCAAAAATGCGAGTTTGTTAAATTATGTTAATATATTTGTGTTGATGTGATTAATTTACTTTGATAATCCGCTTTGTTTTGGTACAAATAGTTAAATGTTTGTTTTTGACTGGCTGCTTTTAGGACAATCATCGGATATTTGAGTGTAACAATTGCTACTGTTCTGAAATAGAATCAAACAATTTTTGAGAATAAATAGCATGATCGTCTGATCTCTATCACTGATTGTTTGACTATTAGAGTATTTGATTCTAAAAATAGATAAGATGTAGTATATTTTTTTGCAAGGAAGTGAGAAGGTGGAATAAAAAATGGTAGATACCAAAAAGAAACCATCCAAGGAATTGGATCGCATTGACCGTAATATTTTGAATGAACTTCAAAAAGATGGTCGAATTTCAAACGTAGAGCTTTCAAAGCGCGTTGGTTTATCGCCAACACCGTGTTTAGAGCGTGTACGTCGTTTAGAGCGCCAAGGCTATATTAGTGGTTATACAGCACTATTGAATCCACAGTTTCTTGATGCCTCATTATTAGTATTTGTTGAGATCACGTTGAACCGTGGCGCCCCTGATGTTTTTGAGCAGTTTAATAAGTCAGTACAAGAATTAGAAGACATTCAAGAGTGTCACTTAGTTTCTGGTGATTTTGATTACTTATTGAAAACACGCGTATCAGATATGTCAGCTTATCGTAAATTGCTTGGCGAAACTTTACTACGTCTTCCGGGTGTTAACGATACTCGTACCTATGTTGTTATGGAAGAAGTTAAGCAAAGCAATAACTTGGTTATCAAGACTCGATAAAGATTTAGGTCTTAATCGATGTAGAATTGTAAAATATACACCCTGAATGACGTTATTGTTATTCAGGGTGTATTTGTTTATGTACTGTAAAATTGATAATTGCTGCTTAATCACTCAAATGAGTTCATGAATTGACATAATGATGAATTTATTTCATAACTGAACGTCTAAAATAAGTAATGACTAGCCGTTTGAGATAGTTAGCTTTTATTGCTTACCATTTATTGCTTACCATTAAAAAATTTTTTGTTTTAAAGGGCGACGAACACAGACAATGTGGTCTTTTAGTATAGAATGATGGCATTAAGACATTTACTTTATATTTGTGAGTTTGCCAACGATATCGCTTGGTATTTGATGCTGCGTTGCTATTAGCAGCAAAGTATTAGCTTTGGTCGCTGAAAATATCAGCATTTTGGTAAAATATTCGAATTTGATAGAAACACCGGAGTTATTCTTGAGGAAGTTTAAAGGTAAAAAACTGCCCAAAATGCGTTTATCAGGTGGGCAACGCATTATTGAAGGTTTTTTGATCATCAGTATTTTAGTTGCCATTTATATGATGGTTGCGCTAGTCACATTTAATCCTGCCGATCCATCTTGGTCGCAGACCGCTTGGGAAGGTGTTGTTCAGAATAAAGCGGGCTCATTTGGCGCTTTGGTGGCAGATACTCTGTTCTTTATTTTTGGGTCACTGGCTTACATCATTCCTATTATTTTAGTGTCATTAGGTTGGTTTATTTATCATCGCCGCTCAAAGATACTGTCACTGGATTATATGGTTTACGGCACGCGTTGGTTGGGATTAATGTTATTAATTCTAAGTAGCTGCGGTTTGGCTGATCTTAACTTTGATGATATTTGGTATTTCTCTTCTGGTGGTGTGATTGGTGATGTTGTTGCCAATATAGCGTTACCACTGCTGAATGTATTAGGCGCAACGTTGCTACTCATGTTCTCATGGGCGATTGGTTTTACACTATTTACCGGTGTTTCATGGGCAACGATTGTCGATAAATTAGGTGAAAAAACCTTATCAAGTTTGACCTGGATATTAAATAAACTACGTTCAGATAAACACGAAATCATGCGTCCATTTGCTACTGAGATCGCTGCTGAATCTGATATGCCTTATGCTGAACATCTTCATAATGATGATCAGGATGATTTGTTACTATCATCTTATAAAGATTCCTCACATTTAGAACGGTCGCATACACCCGCGTTTGAACGTAAAGATCCGGTTTATACTGCAGCAAATTCAACACCGATTATTCGTTCAGCTTCAACTGCAGCGACTATTGATCCATTAATGGATACCGCAACTTCATTACCAGTTGAACCTCAACCGTATGTCGCACCTGTTGAACATGTTGCGCCGCAAGTAGAGCCTCAACCGTATGTCGCACCGGTTGAACAAGTTGCGCCACAGGTAGAGCCTCAACCGTATGTCGCACCGGTTGAACATATTACGCCGCAAGTAGAGCCTCAACCGTATGTCGCACCGGTTGAACAAGTTACGCCACAGGTAGAGCCTCAACCGTATGTCGCACCTGTTGAACAAGTTACGCCACAGGTAGAGCCTCAACCGTATGTCGCACCGGTTGAACATGTTGCGCCACAGGTAGAGCCTCAACCGTATGTCGCACCTGTTGAGCATGTTGCACCGCAAGTAGAGCCTCAACCGTATGTCGCACCTGTTGAACAAGTTGCACCGCAAGTAGAGCCTCAACCGTATGTCACACCGGTTGAACAAGTTGCGCCGCAAGTAGCATCTGCTGAACAAGTTATGCCACAGGTAGAACCTCAACCGTATGGCGCATCTGTTGAACATGCTCAACCGCAACAAGAGTCGCACTCTTATTCTGAACCTACAGCGGCTATGCAGGGCTTGTCTGTTTCAGCGCTTGAGCGTGAGCTTGAAAAAAATGAAGATTTTACTGTTGCTGTTGATCAACAAACACAGACGGTGATTGATGCTGCAGTAAGCCAACAGCCTGAGATGCCACAATCATATGCAGCAGCAGTTACGCCTGCCGCGGAAGTTGATAGCTCAGAAGATGGCTTAACTGATGATGAAATATTTTTAAAACGTATTCGTGATAAGCAAAAAGAACAAGCACACCTTGCAGGGTTAGATAATCCGTTCTTAATGCAGAAAGAGCCTGATCTTCCAGTGCCGACATCACCTATGCCAACATTAGATCTATTACAGCCAGCGCGTAAAACGGTTGAAAAGGCATCTGATGAAGAGTTACAAGCAACTGCCGCTTTGATTGAGTCAAAACTTGCAGATTATAAAATAAAAGTACAAGTTAAAGGCATTTATCCAGGGCCTGTTATTACCCGTTATGAATTAGATTTAGCACCTGGAGTGAAAGTAAGCCGTATTTCAGGGCTATCAAAAGACTTAGCACGTGCGTTATCAACGACATCTGTTCGTGTCGTGGAAGTGATTCCGGGTAAACCATATATTGGTTTAGAACTGCCGAATAAAAGCCGCGAAACAGTATATATGTCTGAAGTGGTCGCCAGTGAACAATTCCAAAATGTCGGTGGGGCGTTACCTATCGTGCTTGGTAATGATATTGCCGGTGATGCAGTTGTCGCTGATCTGAGTAAGATGCCGCACTTATTAGTCGCAGGTACTACTGGTTCAGGTAAATCTGTTGGTGTTAACGTGATGATTTTAAGTTTACTGTATAAGTGTAAACCTGAAGATTGTCGTTTTATTATGATCGATCCAAAGATGTTGGAATTATCGATTTATGAAGGTATTCCGCACCTATTAACAGAAGTTGTTACTGACATGAAAGACGCAGGTAATGCATTGCGTTGGTGTGTTGGAGAAATGGAACGTCGTTATAAAGTGTTAGCCGCTTGTGGTGTACGTAACCTTGCAGGTTATAACGCTAAACTTAAAGAAGCAGCAGATGCGGGTCATCCTATCCACGATCCATTGTGGAAACCAGGTGATACCATGGATGAATACCCACCATTATTGGAAAAAATGCCAAGTATTGTGGTTATTGTCGATGAATTTGCTGACTTGATGATGGTTGTTGGTAAAAAAGTGGAAGAACTGATTGCCCGTTTGGCTCAAAAAGCGCGTGCTGCAGGTATTCACTTAGTATTAGCAACTCAGCGTCCTTCGGTTGATGTTATCACTGGTTTAATTAAAGCTAATATTCCTACTCGTATGGCATTTACGGTATCTACCAAAACAGATTCACGGACGATTCTGGATCAAGGTGGTGCTGAAACGTTATTAGGTATGGGTGATATGTTGTACTTACCATCAGGTCAAAGTCATACTATTCGTGTGCATGGCGCATTTGCCTCAGATGATGATGTTCATAATGTGGTTAATGATTGGAAAGCGCGTGGCAGACCACAATATATAGACAGCATTCTTAATACCGATCAAGGTGCAGATAGCTTGCTACCTGGTGAAGCGCCAGCAGGTGATGATGATTTAGATCAGTTATTTGATGAAGTTGCAGCCTTTGTGGCAGAAACGCGCCGTGCTTCTATTTCAGGCGTACAACGTCGCTTTAAGATTGGCTATAACCGTGCTGCACGTATTGTGGATCAATTGCAAGCGCATGGTATTGTGAGTGCCCCGGGACACAATGCTAATCGTGAAGTATTAGCACCGCCACCGGTACAAAATCATGATTAATAAATAGCGATAAATAACGACTCACTTGCTATGAAACGCTAAAGTGAAACTAAAAACTGCTGTGATAGTGATTGTCACAGCAGTTTAATACCAAAGAGGTTAGCGAATATGATGAAGAAACTAGTGATGAGCATGTTGGTTGCCGCTCCAATGTTGGTAGCGTCAAGTGCATGGGCTGCAACGCCGCAACAAGCATTAAGCAGCCGTCTCGATAAAGTGAATGCATTTAGCGCTAACTTTACTCAAAAAGTCACCAGCCCAGATGGTGAAGTTTTAGTGAATGGTACTGGTGATTTATCGATTAAACGCCCTAACTTATTCCGCTGGAAAACAGCAACACCAGATGAAAGCCTATTGGTTTCAGATGGCAAAACTGTATGGTATTACAGTCCTTTTGTTGAGCAAGTGACCGCAATGTGGCTGAAAGATGCGACGGAACAAACGCCATTTGTATTATTAACTCGCAATAGTGCTAGCGATTGGTCGAAGTATAATGTTGCTCAATTAGCCGATACGTTTACGCTGACACCAAAAGATAAAACGTCATCGATGGATAAGTTTGTTGTAACAGTATCTAAAGCGGGTGCTGTACGTAATTTCTCGGTGATTGAAACCGATGGTCAACGCAGTAAATACGTATTAAGTGATTTTAAACGTACTACACCAGCTGCGAGTTTATTTACCTTTACACCGCCTAAAGGTGTGGAGTTAGATGACCAACGTAACTAATTGTTATTCTATTTTATTTTCATGAAAAGGTGGCGAATAAGCCACCTTTTTCTGTCTTAGGGGAGTCATTATATTGAATAATTTCAGCCTAGATTTTTCCTCGGATTTTAGACCATTGGCGGCAAGAATGCGGCCACGTACGGTAGAGGAATACATTGGTCAACAACATATTCTTGGTGAAGGTAAGCCACTACGTCGGGCATTAAAAGCCGGTCAACTGCACTCGATGATTCTGTGGGGCCCTCCTGGTACCGGAAAAACAACCTTAGCCGAAGTCGCCGCTAATTATGCTAATGCTGAAGTTGAGCGTGTATCAGCAGTAACTTCAGGTATTAAAGATATTCGAGCGGCGATAGATAAAGCGCGTGATAATAAAATGGCTGGCAGAAGGACTATTTTATTTGTCGATGAGGTCCATCGATTTAATAAAAGTCAGCAAGATGCTTTTTTGCCGCATATTGAAGATGGTACGGTAACTTTTATTGGGGCAACCACTGAAAATCCGTCGTTTGAGCTTAATAACGCACTATTATCACGAGCACGAGTATATAAATTAAAATCACTTGAGGATGATGAAATTCTTGAAGTGATAGATCAAGCTCTAACAGATAAAGAACGCGGTATTAACGAAACCAACTTTGTATTTGTTGATGAAGTGAAACAGCAGTTAGCCGAGTTTGTGCGTGGTGATGCGCGGATGTCACTTAATTATCTCGAACAGCTGATTGATATGGCTGAAGAAGATGATCAAGGTATCAAACAAATCACAGTTGAATTATTAGCGGAAGTCACCGGTGAGAAGGTTGCTCGTTTTGATAACAAAGGTGATCTTTGGTACGACATGATCTCAGCAGTACATAAGTCTATTCGTGGTTCAAATCCAGATGGTGCTTTGTATTGGTTTGCACGTATGCTCCAAGCTGGGTGTGATCCACTTTATATTGCCCGCCGATTATTAGCGATAGCTTCAGAAGATATTGGTAATGCTGATCCACGAGCGATGCAAGTTGCGGTGTCAGCATGGGATTGTTATACCCGTGTGGGTGCGTATGAAGGTGAACGTGCTATTGCTCAAGCGATAGTCTATTTAGCGTGTGCTGCTAAAAGTAATGCTGTGTATGTGGCGTTTAATCTAGCTAAAGCCGATGCACGTGAATTTCCTGATTTTGAAGTTCCGCCGCACTTGCGTAATGCACCGACCAAACTAATGAAAGAGTTAGGTTATGGCGACGGTTATCGTTATGCTCATGATGAACCAGGTGCTTATGCTCCCGGTGAGGTGTATTTACCGCGTGAAATTCGTGATCGCGTTTATTATCAGCCATCAAAACGGGGCTTAGAGATAAAAATATCAGAAAAGTTGGATTATCTGGCTTCTTTAGATGCAAAAAGCCCGCTAAAGCGCTACCAATAATAAGGCTTTTTGGGTATCGTTAAGTGATTGGCAACAATTCGTTATTATTGCCTCCCAACTACAACTATTTTAATAAGAAATGCCTAAATAACGTGCATTTCAGACTATTAAGAGCACAGGATTAGCATGCTAGATTCTAAATTACTTCGAACTGAGCTGGATGAAACAGCTGCAAAACTCGCGCGTCGTGGTTTTAACCTTGATGTAGAAACTTTACGCAACTTAGAAGAGCAACGTAAATCTCTTCAAGTAAAAACAGAAGAGCTACAAGCACAGCGTAACTCGCGATCGAAGTCGATTGGTCAGGCAAAAGCGAAAGGTGATCACGCTGAAGCTGAACGTATTATGGCTGAAGTCGGCAACCTAGGTTCTGAGCTTGATGAAGCGAAAACTGCATTAGTTGAGCTTCAAGGTCAACTTGATACTATCACTCAAATGCTACCAAACATTGCTGATGAGTCAGTACCAACAGGTAAAGATGAGTCAGAAAACGTGGAAGTTTTACGTTGGGGTCAGCCAAAAGCTTACGACTTTGAAGTAAAAGATCACGTTGATCTTGGCGAAATGGCTGGTGGTCTAGATTTCGCAAGTGCGGTTAAAATTACTGGCGCACGTTTCATCGTAATGAAAGGTCAATTTGCACGTCTACACCGCGCAATTGCACAATTCATGCTAGATCTTCACACCGAAGAGCACGGTTACACTGAAATGTATGTACCGTACCTAGTAAACGCTGACAGCCTATTTGGCACTGGTCAATTACCGAAGTTTGGTGAAGATCTGTTCCACACTCAGCCGCTAACTGAAAAAGTGAACGATGAAGAGCCACGTGTGCTTTCATTGATTCCAACAGCAGAAGTGCCTGTTACTAACATGATGCGTGATACCATCACTGATGAAGCAGATTTGCCAATCAAGATGACGGCTCACACACCATGTTTCCGTTCTGAAGCGGGTTCTTACGGTCGTGATACTCGTGGTCTTATTCGTATGCACCAGTTCGACAAAGTTGAGCTAGTTCAGATCACGCGCCCAGAAGATTCAATGGCAGCACTTGAAGAACTAACAGGTCACGCTGAGAAAGTACTACAACTTCTAGAGCTTCCATACCGTAAAGTGGTACTTTGTACTGGCGATATGGGCTTTGGTTCTTGCAAAACTTACGACTTAGAAGTGTGGGTTCCTGCTCAAGAAACTTACCGTGAAATTTCTTCATGTTCAAATATGTGGGATTTCCAAGCGCGTCGTATGCAAGCACGTTTCCGTCGTAAAGGTGAGAAGAAGCCTGAGCTACTACATACTCTAAACGGCTCTGGTCTTGCTGTTGGTCGTACTATGGTTGCTATTCTTGAAAATAACCAAGAAGCAGATGGCCGTATTATGATCCCTGAAGTACTACGTAAGTATATGCGTAACGAAACGCACATCGGTTAATCACTGATATTGCGATAAGCAGTTAGTTTAAAAACCCAGTCTATCTATCGGCTGGGTTTTTTTATGGGTGGAAGGTAGAGAGCTTTAAAGAGGCGAGGGTTTAGCTAGCGAGTGTTGAGGTTCGAAATGGTAGATAATGAGTTGTGTTTATGATGTTCTGTGTAATGTTTGTTAAAAACATTCAATATTATTTAACAATGTGAAGCACTTTTGAGACAGTGGGTATTATCTCTATTATTCATTTATTTATATAATGATTGGGCGTTATATTTACTCTTGGTTTTATGGAGAATTTCATGGATAAGAAATGTCAATATTGTGCGCTGCCACAGAATGAATGTACTTGTGTTAATTGTACTGTTTGTAATAAAACAACAGCAGACTGCGCATGTGTAACTTGTGATAATTGTGGTGAAAAAGAAGTAGATTGTAGTTGTTAATCTGTCTTTTCTCGCTATCACACAAGACCGCTTTATAGCGGTCTTGTTTTATTGTCAATACGCCAACCATCCCAGTTATTCCCTCCAGTGAATGTTAACCTTCAACCCCTACAGTAAGGGGTTACGAACGCGATAGGGAGTCTACTGTCCGCACACTGTGGAATTTCTATTTTCACTGGTGTCTTTTAGGCTCAATCACGGGGTGAGTAGATCACGGATAGCTTCGTGCCTCAACTTCCGAGATGACGGATATTCGGCTAAGTAAATGCCCTAAGCCTAACGATCGCGATTCTCTATCATGAATGCCAAACCTCCAACTCCCGTCATTCCTTACAGTGAGGTTACGAACGCGATAGGGAATCTACTCGCTACGTGTTGTAGGGGTAATTTTATCTATTTTAGAGCTTATGACCGTTAAGCATCGCCAACTAGGTATTTTCATTGTTGTTAATATCAGCAGAAAATTAAACACACCATGTTTTGATTAATTATTTTGAATAAAACTTATCAAAACACGACCGAAGCGATACTTTTTATATAAATAGAGATCGTATAGTACGGATTAGATGCCATATGTTAAATACATCAAAGTTAGCAGTATAATGCTTAGAATTTCCTTTTTCTGAGCACAAAGATGTTTGAGTTTAAAAATAAATTAAGTCAAAACCAAAAAACAAGAATACAGCAATGTCTTGGTATTAAAGGTGAGTGTTTGGATATGTTTTATCTAAATATTGAACATCAGCTAAATGTGTTTGGAAAGATACCTACTAATGAGAAAGGTGACATTGATTTTTACCAATACGATCAATGCATACCTAAAGAGTGCGTTGAAAGTTTGAAAGAGATAAATAAAAAACTAGGACAATTAAGAATACAAATCGAACGTTATAACTCAAAAGCGTACACACCTTTAAGTGTTAACTTACATGATTTAAGTCTCTCACAAACTCGTGAGGTAGAGATGTATGGATATATCAACTCAATTGATTTAATCGATAGCATTATCAGTAGCGTTAATTCCGATAGTTCCTATTACCAACCAATGACAAGGGGTAAATCATCGAATATGGTAGGGCTAATTTTCCATGCTTGGTGGTTTTCATTGGGCAGCTATAACCAATGGGATATTAAGCTTAGTGATTCAAACCCTTTCATTAACGTTGTAAGTATTGTGACATCTTGGGATATAGATACAGCGAAAAAAAACGTGAAAAACTCAACAATATATAAAATACAATTTAGTAAACAAAACAAGGGAAATAATTTGTAAATTTCATTATAAATATTTACCTGTCTTTGGTTCTTTTTAATAATAAGATACTTATATTATTTTAATATATAGGTATCAACATGTTAAAGATGATTGAAACACTAATAAATGAACATGGTTCTTCAGTTATAATGAAGGAGCGATTATCATTGATAAATGATAGATATGAGCAAAAAGAGAGAGAACTGAAAAAAGCCATTGAGGATATAAACAATCTTCAAGCAGAAAATGTAGTGTTGAAAAACAAGCTAGATAAACAATCACAAGGAAACGAACTTTATAGGTTTTTATCCGCGGCTTATAACGTTAATGAAAATCAAGAACCATATGGAGTTCCATATTGCCTTAAATGTAAAACTCAATCTTTTACGTATAAGTCTCCTTTCATGAAGTGCACTACCTGCGGTCAAGAACATCATCATAATAGAGTTCCACCGGAACTATCTTTAGTTCTGTATAGGAAATACATTTCTCAAAATCCTGATGCTTTTGCAGAAAAATTATAATTAAATGTCTTAATTGGCAGATTAGAGTAGTACGCATAAATGAGTGCAAATCTAGATAATTCATTCTCTTGTTCCACATCTGGTTTTGGTATTAGTGACCCTATTTTATCGATGGCTGTCGTTATGGCGATCATGCTATTTGTAATTGGCATGATCGCTTTTTACTTTAGCTATATGTACAAAATAAAACTACTCGATACATTTAGCCTTGATCCATTAAGAGGTTTATCTGGTCAGGCATTATTCTGGATATCTATTTTCGTTCCATTAGTGCTTTTCTTCTGTTTTGGGGTGTTCTCGTGGGTTGGCTGTAGGTTTCAATTATCATCTGATTCTTTCATGAATTTTATTATTGTCAGTAAGTTACCTCTTTCTATTTTAGCCTTATCTTTGCCCTTTGGTTTGACGGTTACTCGGATGCATGGGACAAAACAAACTGCTCAGCAAATGTGCCAAACTGAATCTCAGGTTAAGAAATTAGCGACTGAAAAAAACATTGAAATGTTACTTGATACATTTCAATCATTAAAAGTTTTAATTGATGAAGAAACGAATAATCTTTTAGGCAAATTTTCTATTAATAACCTAGATGATTGTCTTTCTCTAAGTCATCCACCTTCAGTTATAAGCAAGGCTATGACTGGCGATAAAATAGAACAAAATCTTTATGAAGGTAGTATTCATGTTGGTGATGTCATACAGGTCTGCCAGCTTATTCAAGCGGCTTCTAATTGTTATGACGCAATTGTTAGAGAGAATGTAAAACTGAATGAGCATTACAGTGATCTTCTCTTGAATGAAAAACAATGGTTGATAAATTCCCATTGGATAAGTCTTGGCAAGCAATCGCAAACTATTTTTGAGATAGTTAATGTATGCCTAAAGATAAATAACACTGCAAAACAAATACAGCCAAGTGCTTATTCTTGCTTTACGTTAAGTGACAATTACTCTGATGAATTATCCATATACAAGGATCAATTTGATAGGTGGTTTGAAGATGAGGGTCGACGGTATTTTGGTTTTGTTTATGGCCCAAGAGTTAGTAAATAGGCTTAACGTTAGTACGCATAAAACCTGTGATGTTAAATACCACCCATCGGGGGCAGTATTTTTATATCAGCAGCGCAACCATCAATCAGGAAGTAGCAGTTCCTCGTCCCTAATACCTCGTCCATTTATACTTTTTCTAAACCAAAAAAAGGGCACATGATGTGCCCTTGAATTATGTTGTGTTCGCAAGTTTTTACTCGCTGTTATGATTTCTGTTGTTGAGGCAGAGGGTGGAAGCGAACAACTTCATCTTCTGTCGCTGCTAGTGGATCGTTGAAACGTTCAACATCCATTTCACCTTCTGATTTCGCAACAATACAGGTTACTACGCTATCACCCGTAATGTTAACCGCAGTACGTACCATATCAAGTAGACGGTCAACACCCATGATTAGTGCAATACCTTCAACAGGTAGACCAACTTGGTTAAGTACCATTGCTAGCATGATGAGACCAACGCCAGGAACACCCGCAGTACCGACTGATGCTAAGGTCGCAGTTAGAATAACCATGAGGTAATCAGTCATGGTTAGGTCAATATTAAACGCTTGGGCAATAAATACCGTAGCCACACCCTGCATAATTGCAGTGCCATCCATGTTAATGGTTGCGCCGAGTGGTACCGTAAATGAAGCAATTTTATTATTTACCCCTAAACGCTTCGTTGCGGTTTCCATCGTTACAGGAATAGTCGCATTTGACGATGCTGTTGAGAAAGCAAACATCACCGCGTCTTCCATTTTTTTCAGGAATGTAATTGGACTTAGGCCAGTAAATGCTTTTAGCATCACGCTGTAGGTTACTAAGGCATGGATTAATAGTGCTGCAACGAGTACTAAGAAATAGTTAATGAGACTAAAGATCGCATCAAGGCCTAAACCTGTGAACAATTTAGCCATCAAGAAGAACACACCGTATGGAGCAATGTTCATCAATAAAGCCACCAGTTTCATGATCACTTCATTTAAGTCTGCAAATACTCCTGCTAGACGTTCTCCTGGTTTACCAGCTGCACTGATTGCAATACCAAATAATACTGCAAACACAATAATCTGGAGTGTATTACCACTTGCCATTGCACTGATTGGGTTCGTTGGGAACATACCAACAATAACGCTACCTAGCGATGGTGCTTCTTTCGAAGCAAAGGTTGTTGCTGCACTTAAATCGGCACCGGTTCCTGGCTGGAAGATATTGGCCATTGTTAACGCAAGGGTAATTGCTAAGGCTGTGGTCGTTAGGTAAAAAGCTAAAGTTTTGCCACCTAAACGGCCCAGTGTTGCTAAATCTTTTAGTGAACTAGTACCACAAACTAGTGATACAAAAACAAGAGGAACAACTAACATTTTTAAGCTGGCAATAAAGATTTTACCACCGACATCAAACAGGCCATTTACGATATAGTCATGAATAAAAGCAATATCAGCAAAAAGGGAACGGATCATAAATCCTGTCAGAATACCTAAAACCATACCAAGAATGACTCGGCCAGTTAGTGACATTTTTTTCTTTTCTGTGGTCATCAAAACTTATCCTTATGTTTATTCACTCTGTCCTTCAGTAATCAGAGTGCATTCGGAGAGTAGCAGTTATTCGTCTGTTAATGCGAAGTAATAATTATTGTTAATGGCTAAAGCTTGAGTTAACTCACAAATTTTATACTGATTTCATGTTTGGGATGTTTATTTTTAACCGTTAATTAACATTTTATGCGTTTTAAAATCATAAATAGTTTGTTAATTGTGATTTTTACGAGGTGTATTGTCGGAATTTTCGATAAATGATCGTTTGATGAATGAGTCAGGAATAAACATTGCTGGGCGGTATGAGAGAGTAAAGCCACGTACTCTTATTGTGATTGAAAATACGTGGCCTGCGGTTATGTATTAATTACCGCTGGATTTATTTAGCGACATTACCAGCAACATTCATAATATCCCATGTACGAGCAAATGGCGGAGCATAGGCAAAATCCATCATGCCTAATTGCTCGGTAGTCGCACCAAGACTGATTGCAACAGCTAACGCATCCACACGATGTACTGCACCTTTATTACCAATTAATTGGCTTCCGAGTAATTTTTTGTTATCTGCACGATAAATCAATTTAATATAAAGCGGTGATTGGCCTTCACAGTAATTGGTGTGGCATTTATCACTGATATAAACGGTGCGATAATCGATATTCGCTTGCTGAGCTTCACGTTCAGACAGCCCTGTACGACCGGCTTCTAATCCTAAAATTTTGACACAACTTGTGCCTAATGTGCCGTCATAACTTAGATTTTTCCCTGCGATATTCTCACCCACTAAGCGACCCATTTTATTAGCACCCGTTGCGAGTGGAATATAAGCCGGTTGCTGTAATTGTGCATGCCAAATAGTGGCACAATCACCTGCTGCCCAGATGTTATCGATGGATGTTTTTCCTTGCTGATCAATGATAATTGCACCATTAGCTAACCGTTCAATGCCTGTTTCAGCAATAAAATGAGTATTTGGTTTTACGCCCGTGCAACAGATTACCATGTTAGTGGTATATATTTCTTTGTCGGTTTTGATGCTAGTAACATGTCCATCACCAATAATTTCACACACCGATTCTTGTAGGTGGATCTGTACACCAGCACGTTCAAGTTCGGGTTGAATATGTTGGCTAATTTCAGCATCAAATGCATCAGGAATTAAGCATTCAGCACGTTCAATCAGACGTACCGTTTTTCCTTGATGAATCATCGCTTCAGCGACTTCTAGGCCGATAAAGCCCGATCCAATAATTGTGACATGGTGGCAGAGTGGATCGGCTAATGCCGTTTTAATATTCAACCCATCTTGCATACGACGTAATGAATAAACGCCTCGTTTGTCTAACCCTTTAATTGGTGGTAATACTTCTTTTGCGCCTGTTGCTATCATTAAACGATCATAATTAACCGTGTGTGTTTCCCCTTGATGCTCAACCGTGAGTTGCTGTTGCTCAGTATTAAGTTGTATTACACGATGGTGAGTGAGAACAGTAATACCTTTCTCGGCAAATTGTGCCGGCGTAAATTCCGCCATAAAGTTATGATCAGAAAATTCATCACCAATGTAATAAGGTAGGCCACAGGCACCAAAAGAGATCACCTCGGAAGCTTCATAAACAACAATTTCAGCAGTGGGGTCAATGCGTTTAGCTTTTGCTGCAGCGCTCATACCTGCGGCTTCACCGCCAATAATGATAATTTTCATACTTTTGTCTATATCCTTGAAAAGTAACAGGGAGGTAATAATAGACCTCCCTTAATTTGGTGTTTAATACAGCTTAAGCGGCAGATTCTTCACCATCTAAGTTAACAACTTCATCGCTGTTAAAAATAGTCATGTCTGTCTCGCCCATTACTTTACTGGTAATCGTACCAGCGGTAATTGAACCTGATACGTTTAGTGCAGTACGTCCCATATCAATTAAGGGTTCAATTGAGATTAATAAACCAGCAAGGGCTACTGGCATATCCATTGCAGACAGTACAATCAGTGCCGCAAATGTTGCACCACCACCAATACCTGCGACGCCAAAAGAGCTCACCGTAATAATAGCGATTAAGGTACATAAGAAGCCAATATCCATAGGGTTAATACCCACTGTTGGTGCAATCATTACCGCCAGCATTGCAGGATAAATACCCGCACAGCCATTTTGACCAATGGTTGAACCAAAAGAGGCGGCAAAGTTAGCGATACCAGATGGAATACCAAGGCACTTTTCTTGGGTCTGCACGTTCATTGGAATTGAACCTGCGCTAGTACGTGAGGTAAAGGCAAAAGCTAAAACAGGAATAATCTTTTTTAAGTGGCGTAATGGGTTAATACCGACCATCGCAACAAGTAATAAGTGGATGATAAACATTAAAATTAACGCAGCGTATGATGCAAAAACAAAGTTCGCAAGATTAACAATATCAGTATAGTTAGAGCCTGAAATGACTTTTGTCATTAGTGCTAGAACACCAAATGGTGTCAAGCGTAAAACTAATGTCACCATACGCATAACGATGGTTTGAGCAACTTTAATAAAACTTGCAAATTGAGCAAAAATTTCAGGTTTTTTGTTAGCAATCCCCGTTGCAGATAGACCAATAAAGATAGAGAAGATAACCACTGCAATAGTAGAAGTACGACGAGATCCGGTCATATCTAAGAATGGGTTAGCAGGAATAAACTCGATCATTAATTTAGCAAACGACATTGCTTCAACATTTGATAGGGTTGATTCAAGGCTTTTCGCTCGTGCCATCTCAGCCGCACCAGAGGTTAATCCTTCAGCAGTAAGACCAAACAGTTGCGCCATTAGAATACCAACACAAGCAGCAATCATGGTGGTAACAATAAGTACACCTAGGGTTAGGCTACTAATTTTACCTAATGAAGTCCCACCATTAAGTTTTAGAATGGCTGAAATGATTGACACCATTACTAATGGAATGATGATCATTTGTAGCAAACGGACATAACCTACGCCCACAATATCAAAATATTCAATTGATGTTTTGATAACCTCAGAGCCTGCACCATAGAAAATTTGCAGAGCTGCACCAAATGCAATGCCTAAACCTAAGCCAGCAAACACACGTTTAGTAAAGCTATAGTGTTTATTTTGCATGTGATAAAGAAAGGCAATCAAGCCAACAAATATGGCGAGGTTCGTTACAATACCTAAGGTCATCATGAATCCTTCATATCAAATAAAAAAGCGGGAAATTTTTATCGTTCCTATATATTGAACGTTAAATTTTGCTGGTTTAATTATCAGTTAAAAGCAAATTAACGCATTTAATGTAAGGGATATTTAAACCCGTAAAAACGATCAAGATCGCTAATTATGAATATGAGATGAATATTTAACGGTAAAATTAGAGTTAGCTGCGGATTTGGATCAATATTCAACAACCCATTAACAAATAATAATAAGCTGATATATAAAGGATGATTTACGCGTAAATAAATAAAAAAAAGTCAAAAAAATACCGACAACAACGTTATCGGCATTTGAAATTAAGACGTGGTGTAAATTACATTACACGCATACCTGGTTGAGCACCTTCATGGGGTTCTAAGATCCAAAGATCTTTACCGCCAGGGCCCGCTGCAAGGATCATACCTTCAGACATACCAAATTTCATTTTGCGTGGTTTCAGGTTAGCAACCATTACTGTCATTTTGCCAACCAATTCTTCTGGTGTATAAGCAGATTTAATACCAGAGAATACTTGACGCATTTCACCACCGATATCCAATTGGAATTTCAATAGCTTGTCTGCTTTTGGCACCGCTTCGCAAGCAACAATTTTAGCGATACGCATATCGATTTTAGCGAAATCATCAAACTCGATTTCAGCTTCAATAGGCTCTGCTGTTAATGGGCTAACGGCAGGTTGTGCAGCTTCAAGTGCGGCTTTATCAGCAGCAGCTTCTTCTTTTGATGCTTCAACCATAGCAGCAACGTGCGCAGGATCGATACGATTAAACAATGCCTTGAACTTAGTGACTTCATGGTTTGTTAATGGTGTCTCGATGCCTTCCCATGTTAGCGTTTCATTTAAGAAAGCTTCAGTACGCTCGGTAAGTTTTGGCATTACAGGCTTTAGGTATGCCATTAATACTCGGAATAGGTTGATACCAACAGTACAGATTTCCTGTAGCTCTTGATCTTTACCTTCTTGTTTAGCAACAACCCAAGGTGCTTTTTCATCAACATACTGGTTAGCTTTGTCAGCTAGAGCGGTGATTTCACGAATAGCACGGCTGTATTCACGGCTCTCATAAAGATCGCCAATACGTGTTGCAGCTGCTACAAATTCAGCATAAAGCTCAGGCTCAGCAAAATTTTCAGATAACATGCCGTCGAAACGCTTAGCGATAAAGCCAGCGTTACGTGATGCTAGGTTAACAATCTTGTTCACAACATCGCTGTTTACACGTTGAGTGAAATCTTCAAGGTTAAGGTCGAGATCATCAATGCGGTTATTCAGTTTTGCTGCGTAGTAGTAACGTAGGCATTCTGGATCAAGGTGGTTTAAGTAAGTTCCCGCCTTGATGAATGTGCCTTTTGACTTCGACATTTTCGCGCCATTAACCGTTACGTAACCATGCACGAATACGTTATTTGGCTTACGGAAACCAGCGCCATCTAACATTGCTGGCCAAAATAAGCTGTGGAAGTAAACAATGTCTTTACCTATAAAGTGGTAAAGCTCAGTTGAGCTGTCTTTGTTCCAAAACTCGTCAAAATCAAGATCATCACGCTTATCACATAGATTCTTAAATGAACCCATGTAGCCGATTGGTGCATCTAGCCATACGTAGAAGAATTTGCCTGGTTCACCTGGAATTTCAAATCCGAAGTAAGGTGCATCACGAGAAATGTCCCACTGCTGTAGGCCAGATTCGAACCACTCTTGCATCTTGTTTGATGTTTCGTCTTGAAGCGCACCAGATTTAGTCCATGCTTTTAACATGTCCTCAAACTGTGGCAGATCAAAGAAGAAGTGCTCTGAATCTTTCATGATTGGTGTTGCACCAGACACTGCTGATTTTGGATTAATCAGATCTGTTGGGCTATAGGTTTCACCACAGTTATCACAGTTATCGCCGTATTGGTCTTCTGCTTTACACTTAGGGCAGGTGCCTTTTACAAAGCGATCAGGCAAGAACATTTCTTTCTCAGGATCAAATAACTGAGAAATAGTACGGCTAGTAATAAAGCCTTTGTCTTTTAGTTGGGTGTAAACAAAAGAAGCAAGTTCACGGTTTTCAGGTGAATGTGTGCTGTGGTAATTGCTAAAATCAATATCAAAGCCAGCAAAATCAGCTTGGTGCTCTTTGCTCACTTCTGCAATCATTTGCTCAGGTTCCATACCCATCTGCTGGGCCTTAAGCATAATTGGAGTACCGTGTGCGTCGTCTGCACAGATGAAATGAACTTCGTTACCACGAAGGCGCTGATAGCGCACCCAAATATCCGCTTGAACATGTTCTAGCATGTGACCTAAGTGGATAGAACCGTTAGCGTACGGCAGGGCGCAGGTCACCAGAATTTTTCTTGGATTAGCAGCCATAATTACTTCTTTCGCTCATGATGGGTAAAAAAACATAGCTGCAAATACTACCTGATGGACAGCATATTGACTAGCATCGGATACTGATTAATCCGTTTTTGGACTGGGGAAATCGGGCAGGAAGGGCACTTTGGTGGTAGCATTAGGAAAAAGAGGTAGATATTACCCTGCAACATCAACGTTACTGGTTGTTTTCTATACTAATACTGTGACGCAGATGTTGCTAATAGGCTATGACATTTATGTGGAGCGCTAATTTATGGCAACAACAACAAACCATTTCGACAGTGTTGGTGATATTAGCCAATGGCTGAATCAGTTTGAACATCCGCTTTTGAGTGCGGAATGGGCTGATGTCCCTCACTTTGTCTCGGTGTCGGCAGAAGGCGTTATCATTATCACGATCCCATTTGCGGCCAATGAACTAGCCCAACAATTACGAGTATGGATTGCAGATCAACAGCAACAAGGCCTCGTAAATGGTGGTTTAAAGTTTGATGTTCGCTGTCGAGTAGCAACACTCGCTGTCGCTGATAAGCAACCCCTTAATGGTGTCAAAAACATCATTGTAGTGAGTTCTGCTAAAGGTGGTGTGGGTAAATCAACAACATCAGTTAACTTAGCGCTTGGTTTACAACAACAAGGGGCGAAAGTTGGGCTATTAGATGCTGATATTTATGGTCCTTCAGTACCAATGATGCTAGGTACAATGGATCAAAAGCCTCAATCTCCCGATGGTAAAATGATGCTGCCTATTGAGGCACATGGTTTATACACCAACTCAGTTGGCTATTTAGTTCCAGCTGAAAGTGCAACTATTTGGCGTGGGCCAATGGCATCTAAAGCATTGGCACAAATTATCAGTGAAACTTGGTGGCCAGATCTTGATTACTTAGTTATTGATATGCCACCTGGTACTGGTGATATTCAATTAACCTTATCGCAGCAAATTCCAGTGACAGGCGCGATCGTGGTGACAACACCGCAAGATCTCGCTTTAGCTGATGCGATTAAAGGCATCAGTATGTTTAATAAAGTCGATGTGCCAGTGTTGGGTATTGTTGAAAATATGAGCTATCACATTTGTAGTAATTGTGCTCATCAGGAGCATATTTTTGGTACTGGCGGCGCGGCGAAAATGGCCCAAGATTATGCAGTACCACTATTGGCTCAATTACCTCTAGATATCAAGATTCGAGAAGATATTGATAATGGTACCCCAACAGTTATTACATCACCGGAATCAGAACAAGCTACAGCATACATTATGTTAGCTGCAAATATTGCCAGCCGATTATATTGGCAGGGTGAAACAGTGGCAGAGCAGATTACTATTCGTACAATGTAGTTATTCATAAAACAAAATTCGCTGAGATTATAACCATATATGTCAGATACCTCATTTTTGCTGGTATCTGCCATAGCAACTGCTTATAATCAGAGGGTTTAATTTATCCATATTCGCCTTGCTACGTGGTCTAATAGGTACTTTCTGATATGTCTGAAACTTCACACCAATGCGTTATTATCGGTATTGCAGGCGCTTCTGCTTCCGGTAAAAGTCTGATTGCCAGTACAGTTTATAAAGAGTTAAAAGAAAAAGTAGGCGATCACCAGATCGGTGTAATCACGGAAGATTGTTACTATAACGATCAAAGTCACCTAACAATGGAGGATCGCGTTAAAACTAACTACGATCATCCAAACGCGCTTGATCATAATTTATTGTGTGATCACTTAGAGCAGTTAATGAAAGGTGAAGCAGTAGAAGTACCACAATATAGCTACAGTGAGCATACTCGTTTACAAGAAAGTACAACGATGACACCGAAAAAAGTGATCATTTTAGAAGGTATCTTATTGTTAACAGATCCTCGCCTACGTGAAATTATGCACGCTAGCGTATTTATGGATACTCCACTTGATATCTGTCTGCTACGCCGTTTGCAGCGTGATGTTGCAGAACGTGGCCGTACTATGGAATCAGTTTTGGTTCAGTACCAAAAAACGGTACGTCCAATGTTTATGCAGTTTATTGAACCATCAAAACAATATGCAGATATTATTGTTCCTCGTGGTGGTAAGAATCGTATTGCAATCGATGTGTTAAAAGCACATATCGCTAAATTGCTGCGTTCATAATGATTTAAAATGAATAAGGCTGACAATATGTCAGCCTTATTTTTATGGCTATTATTGTTGGGGATTCCCCATTAACCGTTGCTGACCCATCAACGACACTGAGTCTTATTGATGTGTTTTATTATACCACTCTCATGTGCTGGGCACTGATAGGATAGAGTGCGTATTACGCAGGAGAGAGCTTGAATGAGACTTTGTGATAGAGATATCAGAGCTTACCTTGATGAAGGTAAAATCAGCATTGAACCGCGACCATCTGATGATTGTATTAGCGGTTTAACCATTGATGTAAGCCTTGGGAATAATTTCCGAGTCTTTAATGATCATGGCGCACCATTTATTGATTTATCAGGTAAGAAAGAAGATGTTGCCGCTCAGCTTGATAAAGTAATGAGTGATGAGATTGTGGTTGCGGAAGATGAAGCATTTTTTCTTCATCCTGGTCAATTAGCATTAGCGGTTACTCATGAGTCAGTAACATTACCTGATAATATCGTTGGTTGGCTTGACGGACGTTCATCATTAGCTCGCCTAGGCTTAATGGTACATGTAACGGCACATCGTATTGATCCCGGTTGGTCAGGACGTATTGTACTTGAGTTTTATAACTCGGGACGTTTACCGTTAGCATTGCGCCCACATATGCCAATAGGTGCGTTAAGTTTTGAAACCTTATCAGGTCCTGCGGAAAAACCCTATAACAAGCGTGTTGATGCGAAATATAAAAATCAGCAAGGTGCAGTAGCTAGTCGCATTAATGAAGATGACAAGCAAAGTTAATCTTGTTAGATGCTAGAGCGGTTGTTATTGCTTAAGAACCATTAAAGGCAGCCTTCGGGTTGCCTTTTGTTTAGCTATTACGTTTCTGGTGAACTAATCTTGGAGTTAATGGTCTTAATAACATTGATTTTTAAGGTTAATTCTCAACAAATTATTTTTGCATAACGCTCGATCAATTGTGGTGTTATATGCATAGCCGAGGACATAATGAAAAAAATACTTTATATCTTACTCGGGCTGATTTTATTAGTCGTGATTGGTATTGGTGCACTGGTAACCTTTGTTAACCCCAATCAGTTTAAGCCACTGCTAACTGAACAAGTTAAAAAAATGACTGGGCGTGATTTAGTCATTAAAGGTGATATTAGCTGGCGTTTTTTCCCTACACTGGGGTTAAGTGTTGGCGAAACAGCATTTCGCAATCCAGTCGGATTTGCACAACCTAATTTAGTCCAATTTAAGCAAGCAGATTTATCAGTATCAGTTTTACCGTTGTTATCACAACAACTTGATATTGGTGATATGCGTTTAGAAGGGGCGCATGTTTTTATTCAAACGTTAAAAAATGGTGTTACTAACCTTGATGGTCTGACGGATAAAAAAGCCATTGCAGACAAAACTGCGACAGAGAAACCAGCACAACATCATGAAAATGGTGCTAAAAAATCGCATTGGGAAGTATCCGTTGCAGGAATTGAATTAGTTAATGCAAGTGCTGAAATACTTAATGATCAGACTAAGATGACGGCACAACTTAATCACATTAATTTCACCCTTGATAGCTTTAAGCCGCAAACATGGACTAAAGCGACCTTTGATGTTCAAGGTAAAGTGAATACATTAACCTTTAGTGCTCAAGGTAGTACGGATATTAATCTTGCTGCTAATTATAACAATGTTAAGTTAAAAGCGTTCACTGCTAAAATGAGCATGAAAGATGGTGACACGGAGATTAAAAATGCTCAACTAGGACTTGATCAGTTTACCCTTGGTCAGTGGTCAAATGTCACTTTTGCTGTTAACGGACAAGTACCTGATTTAAGTTTTGATACTCATGGTACAGCTGAAGTAAAACTAGCTACAGATCATAATGTTGTTACGGTGCAAGGACTAAAGATCACTAATGATTTAGCGGGTAAAGCCTTACCTCGCCCAAACATGAACATCGTAGTTAATACTGATGCTAGCTATGATATTAGCCAAAAGCTTGCTTTAGTGAGTAGTATTAATATTAATGCTGATGGTACTAAAGTGTCGGGTTCTGGTTCATATTTAGCAGCGACAATCCCTGATATTCGTTTTGCGCTATCAAGTGATAATATTGATCTCGACAGTTGGTTACCTAAGAAAACAGCTTCCACGGATTCTGCAAATACCACAGTAACAGCGGCAACAAATACCTCAGTAGCAAAAGCTGAGAGTGATATTTCAACCCAAGAACCTGATCTTAGTGCGCTGAAAAATATCAATGTCGCTGGTGTGATTGCGATTAAACAGTTAAAAGTAGCCAATGCTGAAGTATCAAATGTTAAAATAGTTACGTCGATTAAGCAGGGCATTGCGACAATTAATCGTTTTGAAGCTTCTCTATATGACGGTAAGATCACTGGTAGTGCTTCTGTGAATGTTAATAGTGCATTACCAAGTTATCGCTTAAAAAATACTATTTCAAATGTGGCTATGTTACCGCTATTAAAAGCGGTAGCGAATAATCAACAACTCGCTGGTAAAGCTAATATCACAGCCGATCTAAATGGGCATGGATTATCAGAAACTAATATTCGTCATAATATTGCAGGCTCTATTAAAGTAAATATCTCAGATGGTGCAGTGTATGGGGTTAATATTGCCGATATGCTACGCAATGCGAAAGCTAAATTAAAAGGCCAAGCAGATAGCGGAACTGACACTGCGAAGAAGACTGATTTTTCAGCCTTAACTACAACCTTAATGTTAGGTAAAGGGATTGCATCAACCAATAATTTCCAGTTAGCTTCACCACTGCTGGCTATTAATGGTCAAGGCCAAACTAACCTAGTTGATGAAGGTATTGATCTGACAATTAATACAAAGATTGTTGCCAGTGGTAAAGGGCTTGATGAAATTAAAGGCATTAGTGTTCCTATCCATGTGAGTGGATATTGGCAGCAGCCTAAATACCGCTTAAATATTAAAGATTTATTTAAAAATAATGCAGCACTAGAGAGCAAAGCTAAGAAAGAAATCAATCGTGGTTTAGAAAAACTCTTTGGTGATAAAGCAAAAGATGACAACATTAAAAATGCGGCAGATAAGTTACTGAAAGGATTGTTTAATTAACATTTACTATCTAGTGGCATTACTAACGTAAATTATGATAAAAAAGGTTTGCTGTTATCGGCAAACCTTTTATTTTTTAACTATATAATCAATTAAGTAGCAGGCATTTAGTGCCTTGTTATTATTAGATTGGGTTTATTTTTTATCCATTGCTAATATTGTTGAGTATTTTCATGACGCATCAATAAAATTATGACTAACAAAACAACATCTTCTGAAAAATCGACGTTAATCTCTAAAATGATGGGGATATTAACCACCGTTGGTAATGCAATTAAAGCGTTACCCCCGATTGATCATTTTATACGTGCTGCAGATCGCTTTAACGATCGTTTAGGCAGTCAGTTTGGTGCAGCAATTACCTATTTTTCATTTTTATCACTTATCCCTATTTTAATGGTGTTATTTGCTGCTGCTGGTTTTATCTTGGCATCAAATCAAGCGTTGTTGACCAATATTATTGATAAAATTGTTGCTGGTGTAACTGATCCGAGTTTAGCCAAGACATTAAAGGATATGGTAAAAACAGCGATTAGTCAGCGTACTACGGTTGGTTTAAGTGGTTTAGCCATTGCACTTTATTCTGGCATTAGTTGGATGGGGAACTTACGTGAGGCTGTACGAGCACAAACTCGTGATGTGTGGGAACGTAAACCTGAAGACAAAGAGCATATATTATTGCAATACGGTAAAGATTTTATTGGCTTAACAGGCTTGGTTGCGGCATTGATTTTCACCGTAGTGTTAACTTCTGTTGCAGGTTCGGCGCAGGCAACCATTGTCGATGCGTTAGGGCTTGGCGGTATCACTTGGTTACGTCCAGTATTAACAACTATCGCATTAACAATTTCTATTTTGGCAAATTATCTGATGTTTTTATGGATATTCTGGATGTTGCCACGCCGTCGCTTTAATCGTAAGACACTGATGCAAGGAACTTTATTAGCAGCGATTGGTTTTGAAGCAATTAAGTTTGCAATGACATTTTTATTGCCTAAATTAGCGACTTCACCATCTGGCGCTGCGTTTGGTTCTATTATAGGTTTGATGGCTTTCTTCTATTTCTTTGCGCGTTTAACTTTGTTTTGCGCTGCGTGGATAGCCACCGCTAAAGAAAATCGTCCTGATTATGGTGTCGTTGCTGATGATGATATAGAAGAATAATATCAGATAGCATCATCAATTGGATTGGTTGTTAAAAAGGGTAGCATTATTGCTGCCCTTTTTTGTAGTAGCGGCAATATAGATAAATGCTACTCGTTAACTTATTTACAACAATGTAATTATGGTTGTTGGTGATAAAGTACTTGAGACTCATTTATTAAATGCAAGATGGTGAGTATGTTTGTGTTGCTTAAAACAACTCTTCGATCAATTGGTCATCATTAATGATGCATTGTTTATTATTTGATGCTGAAGTGTAATTTATTTTTGTTAAAATGGTAGTGTTATTGTTTTATTGCAATGGTGATTATTAGTCGTTGTTCTCATTAGTGGAATAAGGCTTTTATTGCTATTAATTAGTTTGATATTTATCAAGATGACATGTTGATATAACGGGCACTTTACTCATCAATGATAGGTACTTTGGTCACCAAAGTATCAGTGATATATAGGGAGATAAGTCATGTTGTATTTGGAGTTTTTATTCCTGCTATTGGTGCTGTATGCAGGTAGTCGTTTTGGTGGTATTGGGCTAGGGGTTGTTTCGGGATTAGGCTTATTGGTAGAAGTGTTTATCTTCCGTATGCCACCAACGTCACCGCCGATCACCGTGATGTTGATTATTCTTGCCGTTGTCACATGTGCCTCGATTTTAGAGGCTGCTGGTGGCTTAAAATACATGCTGCAAGTTGCGGAGCGCATTTTACGTAGCAACCCTAAACGTGTCACTATTGTAGGTCCGCTAGTGACTTATGTGATGACATTTATGCTCGGGACTGGCCATGCGGTGTATTCAATTATGCCGATTATTGGCGATGTTGCGCTTAAAAATGGTATTCGTCCTGAACGACCAATGGCAGCTTCATCTGTGGCGTCGCAACTTGCGATTACTGCCAGCCCAATTTCAGCTGCAGTGGTGTATTATCTCGCTCAGTTGTCGACGATCACTGAATCTATTCATTTGCTGTCGATTTTAATGGTGACTATTCCAGCAACCTTAGGCGGCACTTTATTATTATCACTGTATAGCTTACGTCGTGGTAAAGAATTAGCCGATGATCCTGAATACCAACGCCGCTTACAAGATCCTGTGTGGCGTGATCAAATTCTCCACACCACTAAAACCTCACTCAACGAACAATTACCTCGCTCAGCAATGCATGCGGTTATGTTGTTTGTACTTGCGTTAGTGACGATTGTCATTGTGGCAATGGTGCCAGAAATTCGTACCATTGGTGATGCTAAACCTATTTCGATGTCATTGATTATTCAAATGATGATGCTTGGTTTTGGTGGTTTAATTTTATTAGTTACGCGTACTAATGTGCAGAAAGTGCCGGAAGGGGTGGTTTTTAAATCTGGTATGGTAGCGGCAATCGCTATTTTTGGTATTGCGTGGATGAGTGATACCTATTTTCAATATGCAATGCCATCATTTAAATCTGGTATTACAGAGATGGTACAAGGCTATCCATGGACTTTTGCGTTAGCTCTATTCACCGTTTCAGTGGTGGTAAACTCACAAGCTGCAACCGCACGGATGATGTTACCAGTAGGCTTAGCAATGGGATTAAACCCTGCATTATTAATTGGTTTAATGCCAGCAACATACGGTTACTTCTTTATACCTAATTACCCATCAGATATTGCGACAGTTAACTTTGATGTGACAGGTACCACTAAAATAGGTAAGTGGTATTTTAACCATAGCTTTATGATGCCGGGTTTGATTGGCGTTATCTCTGCGTGCTGTATTGGTTATACACTTGCACAAATTATCATTTAACGAACAGATCATTGTAAATAAAAAAGGCACATTTAGTGCCTTTTTTATTGTAAAAATAGAGATGGATGAGATTAATAAGCATCTATTTTAATATCTTGGTTAGAGTTGATTGTTGATGGTGTTTTCTTGTGCTAATTTGTTTCAAAATGTGATCTTTATGGTAATTATTATTTTTTATGACTTTGTTTTATAATGTTTATTTTTATTAAATTTAAATATTAACGTTTGCTTTAATTATATGTTGTTGACTATCTTTTTTTTACAATCATAATACGCGCCGTTTATCCATAGCATCGAGCTTAATTTTAATGTTTGTATTAGATTGTGGTGGTAAAAATGGCGGCAGATAATAATTATAGTCTTGGGCCTGTTCCAATGGCAGCAAGGAAAGGCGTTGTATCGTTAACTATGGTCATGCTGGGGTTGACGTTCTTTTCTGCAAGCATGTGGACTGGCGGCTCTTTAGGTATTGGGCTCTCCTTTGATGACTTTTTCCTTGCTGTGGTCATCGGCAATCTTATCCTCGGTATTTACACTTCATTTCTAGGTTATATTGGCGCTTCAACTGGCCTTTCTACACATCTTCTTGCTCGTTTCTCTTTTGGTATTAAAGGCTCTTGGTTACCATCAGCATTATTAGGCGGTACCCAAGTCGGTTGGTTTGGTGTTGGTGTAGCGATGTTCGCGATTCCAGTTCATAAAGCCACGGGTATTGATACCAATATACTGATTGTTGTCTCTGGTCTATTAATGACGGTAACGGTATATTTTGGTATGTCAGCATTAATGATTTTATCTGCCATTGCTGTCCCTGCTATTGCCATATTGGGTGGCTATTCGGTTATTGATGCTATCGCCAGTGTTGGTGGTGTTACCGCGATTAAAGCGGTAGAGCCTGAAGTGACAATTGATTTCTCTGTTGCTGTGGCAATGGTAGTAGGATCTTTTGTTAGTGCCGGAACCTTGACGGCTGATTTTGTTCGCTTTGGTAAAAAGCCAGCGAATGCAGTTTTAGTTACGATGGTCGCATTCTTCATCGGTAACTCATTGATGTTTATCTTTGGTGCTGCAGGCGCGGCAGCTACTGGTCAAGCTGATATTTCAGAAGTAATGATTGCACAGGGGTTACTGATCCCAGCGATTATTGTGTTGGGATTAAATATTTGGACGACCAACGATAACGCTTTATATGCTTCTGGGCTGGGATTTTCCAATATTACTGGCTTACCAAGTAAATACATTTCAATGGTTAATGGTGTCATTGGTACCTTGTGCGCATTGTGGTTATACAATAATTTCGTTGGTTGGTTAACTTTTCTTTCTTTGGCTATTCCACCGATTGGCGGGGTGATTATTGCTGATTTTATGGTTAACCGAAATCATTATAAAGATTTTGCAAAAGCTGAATTTAAAACGGTAAATTGGGCTGGAATTATAGCCGTTGCTATTGGTGTTGCTTGCGGGCACTTCCTACCAGGAGTTGTACCTCTAAATGCTGTTTTAGGCGGCGCATTAAGTTATTTAATTATTAATCCAATTCTTAATAAAAAGCGTGTGGCTGACACTCAGCCGGCGTAAGGACATATCATGACAACTTTATTGATTAAAAATGCCATGCTGCAAGGTGAGAGCTCCTTAAAGCAAATTTTCATTGAAGATGGCCAATTTAAACGTATTGAAGATAATAACGTTGATTTTGATTACTGCGGTGAGATCCTTGATGCAGAAGGCGGATTGGCTGTAGCCCCTTTTTGTGAACCTCACATTCACCTAGATACAACCCAAACAGCGGGTGAGCCAAGTTGGAATATTTCAGGTACTTTATTTGAAGGTATTGAACGCTGGGCTGAACGTAAGCAAACACTATCGATTGAAGATGTAAAATCACGTGCGAAACAAACGCTGAAGTGGCAAATTGCTAATGGCGTGCAACATGTACGTACTCATGTTGACGTATCAGACCCAACGCTGGTGGCATTGAAAGCCATGGTAGAAGTGCGTGAAGAAATGAAGCAATGGGTTGATATTCAAATTGTTGCTTTTCCTCAAGAAGGCATTTTGTCGTATCCTAATGGTAAGCAATTATTAGAACAAGCCGTTCAATTGGGGGCCGATGTTATTGGTGCTATTCCTCACTTTGAATTTACTCGTGAGTATGGTGTTGAATCATTACACTATGTGTTTGAACTGGCACGTAAGTACGATTGTTTGATTGACGTTCATTGTGATGAAATTGATGATGAGCAATCACGCTTTGTTGAAACAGTAGCAGCATTAGCACATAAATATGAGATGGGTGAAAAGGTTACTGCTAGTCATACCACGGCAATGGGATCATACAATGGTGCTTATGCATCGCGTTTATTCCGATTATTACGTATGTCAGGTATTAACTTTGTTGCTAACCCTTTGGTTAATATTCATCTACAAGGGCGTTTTGATGACTACCCTAAACGTCGAGGTGTGACTCGCGTAAAAGAAATGCTTAATGCTAATATCAATGTTTGTTTTGGTCATGATGATGTATTTGACCCATGGTATCCATTGGGTACGGCGAATATGCTTCAAGTGCTACATATGGGGCTGCATGTATGCCAAGTGATGGGTTATGATCAAATTAATAACTCATTGGATTTGATCAGCAAAAATTCAGCTCGTACGCTAAATATTCAACATCGTTATGGTATTGAGCAAGGTAAGCCAGGAAGCTTATTAATTTTACCAGCAGAAAATGGTTTTGATGCGGTTCGTCGTCAAGTGCCTGTCCGTTACTCTATTCGTCACGGTAAAGTTATTGCGACAACTCAACCAGCAATAACTCAGATTCATTTGAATGAAGTAGAACAAGTTTCATTTAAACGTTAGCTATTATTATGCTCAAAAAGGCGAATCATTTGATTCGCCTTTTTTATGGTTAGTCGATTGTGATTAATTATCGGATTTCTTTATTTCAGGCAGTTCTGGTGCTTCTGGATCTTCATAAGGCCAGTAGTGATGGCCAATACGGATCATTACAGTAGCTGCTGCGAGAATGAACGCTGCGAGTGATAACCAAATAATAAAGGTACCATCGAGTTCTTTCATTCCGAGGGTGATATAGCGAGCAATAGCCATAATGGCAATATAAAGAGGATACCGTACAGGGATCTTACCGTGGGCGACAAATTGCTGCACCATCGCTAGAATTTCGAGATAGATGAACATTAATAATATGTCTGTTAACTGAATATTACGGTTAACAAAGACATGGATAAATTCATTTACCATTGCGACAACGGTAGCTAAGGTAATGGCTGTTAATAATACCGCTTCTAAAAGATGAAATACTTTTAGAAAAGGCTTACTAAATGAGCGGGGTAAATGGGAAGGCATATTTTCTCCAGCTTTAACGCTGTTCGTATTCTTATTAAGCATTTCTTTATTGTAAGATGTAATGCTTATTCTAATAGTAAAATTTCATTTAATTTAAATGAGTGTTACTTTATTGTACTGTTTGAGTGGTTATTGAGCACGTTATTTGTGGCGCTGTTTTACCAATCAATACCTTTACGTGCTTTTATTCCTTGTTCAAATGCATGTTTAACATTGCGAACTTCAGAGACAGTGTCTGCAATTTCAATTAATTGGCGATGGGCAGCACGACCCGTAATTATTACCGTTTGTTGTGGTGGTCGAGCATTGATTGCATTGATAATTTCATCTAAATCAATATAGTCGTAAGTCACCATATAAGTGAGCTCATCAAGTAGAACCACATCTAATTGTTCATCGCCTAGCATCGCTTTACAATCAGCCCATGTTGTTTGTGCTGCGAGTGTATCTGCGGTTTTATTTTGAGTTTCCCATGTAAAGCCTGTTGCCATAATGGAAAATTTAACGCCGTGTTGTTGTAAAAGGTTACGTTCGCCGCAGTCCCAAGTACCTTTAATAAATTGTCCTACACCACATTGCTGTCCATGACCGACTGCACGAGCGATCATTCCAAAGCCTGAGGTTGATTTGCCTTTCCCGTTCCCCGTAATAACCAGTACCAGTCCTCGTTCTTGTTGGGCGGCATTGATTTTATTATCAACCTGTTGTTTTAGACGTTGTTGACGAGCTTGGTGGCGATCATCCTTGGTGGTTTTATCAACCATAATTTCCTCTTAGAAAGCATTGTCGTATTGGTAATATAGCTCAGCAGTGATTATAAACGAAAGCCCGTGTAGTCAAAGGACTACACGGGCTTTTATTTTATATTGTTGAAATTATTAACCTAGAACGTCTGTTGCGACCTTGTAAGTTGGATCCTCTAACATATTCACTTCGACTAAATTACCTGCTTTTTGCAGTAATCGACGACACTCAGGGCTCAAGTGGCGAATATGAAGGGTTTTATTACGGCTTGCATAGCGTTCTGCAAGCGTATCAATTGCTTCAATAGCAGAATGATCAGCGACTCGAGAATGTGCAAAATCAATAATGACTGTTTTTGGATCATTGGGAGCATCAAATAGCTCAAGAAAATGCGATGCAGAGCCAAAAAATAGTGGACCATTAACTTGGTAAACTTTGGTGCCATCGTTATCAATATGCGAACTCGCATAAATTTGTTTGGCGTGATTCCAAGCAAAGACTAATGCCGAGTAAATAACACCAACAAACACCGCCACAGCAAGATCGGCAGCAACCGTCACACAGGTAACAAGAATAATGGTAAAGAAGTCATGTTTAGGGACTTTACGGATCATGCGTAAACTGGCCCACTCAAAGGTACCGATAACCACCATAAACATCACACCAACTAATGCTGCTAATGGGATCATTTCAATGAATGCCGATCCAAACAGAATAAATACTAATAAACCTATTGCTGCTGTAATACCAGATAAACGCCCACGGCCGCCAGAGTTAATGTTGATCATTGATTGACCAATCATTGCACAACCACCCATAGCACCAAATACTGAACAGGTTATATTTGCCATACCTTGGCCGACACATTCACGATTACCGTGACCACGAGTATTGGTCATCTCATCAATAACGGTCAATGTCAGTAATGACTCAATGAGGCCGACAGCAGCAAGAATGAGTGAGTAAGGTAAAATGATTTTAAGGGTTGCTAGATTAAAGCCAACATCAGGGAGTGCAAACGTTGGCAGAGATCCTGCCAGAGTTGCGTTAGCGTCACCACTCATGGTACGAACAAAATCAACCACGGTACGTGAATCAAGGCCTAATATATGCACCAACGCTGTGACGGTTAAAATGGCAACTAACGAAGAGGGGACCGCTTTGGTGAGTTTAGGTAAAAAGTAAATGATAGCCATGGTTAACAGCACTAATCCCAGCATGATATATAGCTGAGTACCATGCATCCATTCAAGGCCACCCGTTAGTGATGGCACCTTAAATTGACCTAATTGAGCGAGAAAAATAACAATCGCTAAACCGTTCACAAAACCTATCATAACAGGGTGCGGTACCATGCGAATAAATTTACCGAGACGGAAGACACCAGCCAATATTTGAAATACACCAGCTAACATGACGGCAGCAAATAGATACTGAATACCATGTTGGGCCACAAGGCTAACCATAACGACGGCCATTGCTCCAGTAGCACCAGAAATCATACCTGGGCGTCCGCCAAAAATAGCCGTTATTAAGCCGACAATAAATGCAGCGTATAGACCAACCATAGGATCTACACCAGCGACAAAGGCAAAAGCAACAGCTTCTGGTACTAGAGCAAGCGCTACAGTTAATCCAGAGAGGATGTCGTTTTTGACTGATTGTTTTGATACTTGAGGGAATTCAGACATATATTAGGCGTTCTTCTCTTCGCTAAAATGGATGGATAATTAAAGATATTGATTAACAGAATGTTACCGAAAGATTTACAGTGCATCAACTTAACCCGCTAAATGGTGTAAATATGTGCTTTTTGGGTATATTAATTAAGTTAGGCAATAAGATTGTTAAATTTTATGGTTGTTTTTGACTCAAAAAAGAGTAATAAAAAAAGCCATGCAGAAGCATGGCTTTTTATAAGCAGTTTATAACAACTTAGTCAAAAGATGGCTTAGTCATTGGTGCTACTGCACTATTGGTTGCTGTTTGGCTACCCGCGGCACGTGCCGTTGCACGTTCACGTAATGGTGCAGCTTCAACATGAGTTTTTGCTACTGTTTCAACAGGCGCTGGTGCTTTAGTCATTGCCGCAACCGCATGGAAACCACGTGGAGACGTTGCTGTTACTGGCATCGCTTCAGTGACAATTTTTGTCATTGGTGCTGATGCTGTTTTAACAACAGGTGCTTCAACAACAGGCGCTTCAACAACAGGTGCTTCAACAACAGGCGCTTCAACAACAGGTGCTTCAACAACAGGCGCTTCAACAACAGGCGCTTCAACAACAGGCGCTTCAACAACAGGCGCTTCAACAACAGGTGCTTCAACAATAGGTGCTTCAACAACAGGTGCTTCAACAACAGGTGCTTCAACAACAGGCATTTCAACAACCGGTGCTTCAACAACAGGCATGGCATTACGTAATGGGAAAGCTTTACCCATCGCAAGTTCAGGCATCGCAACACCACCTAAAGCGGGTTGTGACGTTTCCTTTGGTAATGCTTGAGCGATTGCTGAGTGATTAACAATGACAATATCATCGTTATTGTCAGATACCGACTCAGTTACTGCTGCTGCTACTGGTACTTCAATTGTTGGCTTGATACGAGACCATACTTTACCCATCGCCATTTCTGGTGCTGCTACACCTGATGCTGGACGTAGTGCTTTTGGTTTCTCGACAATAGAAACAACATTGACCATATCGCTAATTGTATCTGTAGCATCATCAACTGCTGCTTGCTCAACCGCATCTGCCATGTTGTAACAGCTTGGATCTTCATGCTGTTCATACTCTTGTTTTTCAACTCGAGTGTCACGAATGCGACGACGGCGTTGACCGCTAGCGCGTAGGTGACGTGGTGAACGACGGTTACGACGTTGATTGTTATCTTGCTCATTGTTTTCAGCTTGCTCATCAGTAGCAGGCTGAGCTTGAGTTGTTTGTGCTTCTTTCGCTATCGTTGTACCCATTTCCATTAATGGTGATGAGGTTTTTTCGATAACATCAGCAACAGCTTCAACAATCGGTTGGCTTTCAACAGCAGCTTCTACGTTATCAGTGAAACGGATTTTTTTCTGTAACTGACGACGTTGACGACGTTGTTTCACCTTAACGTTTTTGTCTTCTACTGGTGCTTCAACAGCAACGGTATCATTTGTTTTCGCTTTCACTTCGTCTGCTTGTTGGCGTTGTTGCTTTTGCGCTTGAATCTCTTCTTTACGAGATTGGCGTTGCTGCTCTTTCGCTTCTTCAGTACGAGGTTGGCGCGGTTGCTTCGCTGGACGATCTTGAGATTGACGGTTCTTATCCGTACGCTCATTGCGACGACGAGGTTGACGCTGCTCGTTGTTGCGATCTTGTTGTTCAGCGTTGCTGTCTTGATCACTCTCTTGGGTATTACGACGAGTGTTATCGCGATTACCTTGACGGTCATTGCGACGATTATCAGGACGACGGTTATTGTTGTTACGACGATTATTGTTATTTGTTTGCTCTTTTACTGGTGTTTCAACTTCTTGCTTAACTGCTGCCGGTTGTTCGGTAGTGTTATTGAAGAAAGATGATATTGCAGCAAAAATACGACTAAAGATACTTGGTGCTTGAGCAATAATTGTTTGTGGTTTCGCTACAGGTTGTACTTCTGGCGCTTTAACAACAGGAGCGGGTTGTTTTGGCGCTGCAAAACCGTGTAGAACAGGTTCTTCACGTTTTTTAGCGGTACGCTCTTGTTGTGGAGCTTCAGTTGCTTCTGCTTCTCTCAATGCATCAATAGTGCTTGGAAGATGGTATGAAAGTGTATCTTGTTCTTCACCTTCACGGATACGTAACACTTCAAAGTGTGGCGTTTCCATATCAGCGTTTGGCACAATAACAACACGCACATCGTGGTACTTTTCAATATGCTGTACTGCTGGTCGTTTTTCGTTTAGTAAGTAAGAGGCAACAGGAACAGGTACAATTGCAACAACTTGTGAACTGTTATCTTTTAGTGCTTCTTCTTCGATTAAACGTAGGATTGAGAGTGACAGTGATTCATTATCACGGATAACACCGGTACCTGTACAACGTGGACAAACGTGATGGCTTGCTTCTGCTAAAGAAGGGCTTAAACGTTGACGCGACATTTCAAGCAAACCAAAGCGAGAGATGCGACCAATTTGTACACGTGCGCGGTCAACACGAACAGCTTCACGTAAACGATTTTCTACTTCACGCTGGTGACGAACAGGTGTCATATCAATGAAATCGATAACCACAAGACCACCAAGATCTCGAAGACGTAATTGACGTGCAATTTCATCTGCTGCTTCTAGGTTAGTTTGCAGTGCCGTTTCTTCAATATCGCCACCTTTTGTCGCACGCGCTGAGTTGATATCAATCGAGGTTAATGCTTCTGTTGGATCGATAACTACTGAGCCACCTGAAGGTAAACGAACTTCACGCTGGAACGCAGAGTCAATTTGGCTTTCAATTTGGTAGTGACTAAATAGTGGTACTTCACCTTCATAACGCTTAATACGCGATAGGAAATCAGGACGAATTAATTTGATATGATCACGTGCGCGGTCAAATACTTGTGGACTATCGATAAGAATTTCACCGATGTCACGACGAAGATAATCGCGAATAGCACGTGCAATAACATTACTTTCTTGGTGGATCAAAAACGGAGCTGCTTGAGATTCAGCGGCTTCTTTCACTGCACTCCAGTGATTAAGAAGAACGTTTAAATCCCACTCAAGTTCCTCACCTGATTTACCCACACCAGCAGTACGTACAATTAGTCCCATACCCTGAGGTAGCTCTAATGTGCTTAATGCGGCTTTAAGTTGTGTACGCTCTTCACCTTCGATACGACGAGAAATACCGCCAGCACGAGGGTTATTAGGCATTAACACTAAGTAACTACCTGCCAACGAGATAAAGGTTGTAAGTGCAGCACCTTTGTTGCCACGCTCTTCTTTATCAACTTGGACGATAACTTCTTGGCCTTCTTTCAAGACTTCCTTAATGTTAGGACGACCTTGGTAAGAATAATTTGACGGGAAGTAATCTTTAGCAACTTCTTTTAAAGGGAGGAAGCCATGGCGTTCAGCACCGTAATCAACGAACGCAGCTTCCAGGCTTGGTTCGATACGAGTGATGCGGCCTTTGTAGATATTTGCTTTTTTAGATTCGTGACCAGGGCTTTCGATATCAAGATCAAATAGCTTTTGGCCATCAACTAATGCGACGCGCAACTCTTCCTTCTGAGTCGCGTTAATCAACATTCTTTTCATTATATTGTACTCATTATTGTTGTTGTATTAGCACAGCTAATTACATCAATTTTTTGATGGTGCCTGACTCCAAGTCTGATGTACGGGTGCAACCTCACGGTTGGAATGCAGGAGTGCTCTATGGCCACACGTATTAGCCAACTGTGTAGAGATGGTTAGATCTGAAACACACAGCTGGTATCACCACATCGAGGTGTGGTTGTATCTGTTACATCAAAAAAATCTGTAATCTGACGCGCTAAAAAAAACTCCGGTGACCATAACGTCTTACGCCACGTGCTGCGTTTATCACCTGAGTTGTATATAAAATAGCCGAAACGGTGAGAGCTTGCTCACCTTGTCAGTAAAATAAGCAAAAAAACTTATTCTAGAATGCAATCATAGCAGGCTCACTTTTTTGCGGCAATCTGCTTTATTTGCATGGTACAATCAAACTTATGACAGAAGATAAACCTAAAGTGCAATTCATCGATATTACCGATGATTTTGCTGGCCAACGGATCGATAATTTTCTCCGTGCTAGGCTTAAAAATGTACCAAAAAGTATGATTTACCGTATTTTGCGTAAAGGCGAGGTGCGAGTAAACAAAAAACGTATTAAACCTGAATATAAATTGCAGGATGGTGATCTCGTACGTGTCCCACCGGTCTTTGTTCCAGAAAAGGATGAACAAGCGCCGATTAGTACCAAGCTTAATAAAGTGGCTGAACTTGAATCATGCATAATCTATGAAGATGATCATGTTTTGATTTTAAATAAGCCATCAGGTACAGCTGTCCATGGCGGTAGTGGTTTGAAGTTTGGTGCGATTGAAGCGTTACGTGCATTACGACCTGATGCTAGATATCTTGAATTAGTCCACCGTATTGACCGAGATACATCTGGTATTTTGTTAGTTGCTAAGAAACGCTCAGCGTTACGTAAACTACAAGAGCAATTTAGAGAAAAAACGGTTCAGAAATATTATTTTGCCTTAGTGATGGGGGAATGGAAGGCAAGTTGTAAGAGAGTGACTGCACCGTTATTGAAAAATGAAATAAATAGTATTGTACGGGTTAACCCGCAAGGTAAAGCATCAGATACGCGTTTTAAAGTTCTGGAGCGCTTTGCGCAGGCGACACTAGTACAAGCAAGCCCAGTAACAGGCCGTACTCACCAAATTCGTGTGCATTGTCAATATGAAGGCCATCCTATTGCTTGGGATGATCGTTATGGCGACCCACGTTTTGATGCTTACACTAAAAAAACGGGTTTAAGTCGCTTGTTCTTACACGCTGCGAATATTAAATTTACCCATCCAAATACTGATGAGTTAATGGATATTAGTGCGCCGATGGAACCAGTGCTAGAGCGTTGCTTAGCAAAACTTCGAACATTTTAATCGTAGTGTAAATATTAAGGCGAGCATTGAGCTCGCCTTTTTTATAAGAAGTCGTTTATTTTTTATCATGCTGATTCTGGTTTACAGAACGGAGACCTGTTCATTAGCGAGCATTTCACGTAATGCGATAAGGGGTAATCCGACTAATGTATTTGGATCTCGTCCTTCTAACTTATCAAATAACGCAATCCCTAAGCCTTCACTTTTAAAACTGCCGGCACAGTAAAGCGGCTGCTCTTTAGTAACATAATGTACAATCTCATTTTCGGTTAGCGTTCTAAAATGGACATGAAACGGCTCGCAAATAACTTGAGTCATTTCGGTGCGCGCATTATATAAGCACAAGCCCGTGTAAAAAGTAACCACCTTGCCACTTGCCGCTCGAAGCTGGGCGCAAGCGTTCGCTTCGGTATGGGGTTTGCCTAAAATCTTATCGTCAATGACACATACTTGGTCTGAACCTATAATCAGATGGTGAGGATAATCTTCGGCACAGGCAAGTGCTTTTGCCTGTGCTAATCGCATCACCAACGCTGGCGCTGATTCATTAATGAGTATTGCCTCATCCACATTTGGATTGGCCGTTGTAAAAGGCAGCTGTAATTTTTCCAGTAGGCTTTTACGGAATGGAGAGGTAGATGCAAGAATAAGTGACTGGTTCATAGGCTATTTATTTATCTAAACGAAGAAGTAGTATGAGTGTAACCATCACTGAGGTTCAATGCTAGTGAGCATAGTTTTGTGATTGTTTGAGTTTCAATGCAGACAGACGATGTCATCGTTACAGCACAATGGTATTATAAGCGGCAATCATTGATTTTAATTTAAATAGAACCATTATTGGCTATCATTTAAACGATGATTAAGTGATCTCTTGTCATTTTATCAGCAATCATCAAGTGATTGAGTGACGGAGAAATAAAAACTTTTTAATGAGGAGGGGGAATGAATTTTCATGGCAGCATGAGAATTACTCAAAAGCCGTTAATTCAGGCACATTTCCTTTGACTCAACCAGACTATAAGGCTAATATTCGCGCCCTATGCAAAAGGTAAAATTGCCGCTAAAGGTAGATCCAGTACGCACTGCACAGAAAAGACTCGACTATGATGGCATCATCAAAGCGGATCTTCTGTCTCGTCTCGCTGGTTCAACCCAGAGCGTAATAAGTGATGCAAACGTCAACTTGTCTTTTGACCTTGACCAACGTCGTATTCCTTTCATGCGCGGAAACGCAAGTGTAGATGTGATGTTGACCTGTCAGAGATGCCAGGAAGAATTTCCACACACAATTAGTGTTGAATTCTGTTATAGTCCGGTTCGTGATGAAGAGGCTATTGACAAGTTACCGGAAGCCTATGAGCCGACAATTGTCGACGAAAATGGTGATATTAATCTAATTGAAATCATCGAAGATGAATTGATGTTAGAGTTACCGCAAGTAGCAAGACATGATGATGACGATTGCAAGATCGGCACACATAACTTGTCTTTTGGTGATATCCCCGTTGCTGATGAGCGTCCGAATCCGTTTGCAGTATTGAAAAATCTTAAAAGTTAAATTTAACAGGAGTAGGGTTAATGGCCGTACAAAAGAGCAAAAAATCACGTGCAGCACGTGGTATGCGTCGTTCACATGATGCGCTAACTACAGCAGCAGTATCTGTAGATTCAGCATCAGGTGAAACTCACCTACGTCACCACGTGACAGCTGACGGTTTCTACCGTGGCCGTAAGGTTATCAACAAGTAAGGTTGAACCTTGATGGGTCTTACCGTTGCACTTGATGCAATGGGCGGGGATTTCGGTCCTCAAGTAACAGTGCCTGCCGCCGTGCAGGCACTGTTGCATTCGCCTGAGCTCAAACTCATTCTTTTTGGTGATATTAGTGCTATCACTACCCAGCTAACTCTTCTCAATAAGCTCAACCATCCTCGGCTGTCTATCGTTCATTGCGATAATGTTATAGCCAATGAAACACGTCCATCACAAGCATTACGTCATAGCAAAGGTTCTTCAATGCGCATGGCATTAGATGCTGTTGCCATCGGTGATGCCGATGCCTGTGTTAGCGCCGGTAATACGGGAGCGCTAATGGCTTTATCTCGTTATGTGCTTAAACAACTTCCTGGTGTTGAACGTCCTGCATTAATTTCAGAAATTCCTAATCGTAATGCCAACCATACTTGGTTATTAGATTTAGGTGCCAATGTTTCGTGTGATGCCGATACTCTATTTCAATTTGCTGTCATGGGCTCAGTTGTTGCCGAACAAACATTAGGCTCTGCACCACGAGTAGCATTACTTAATATTGGTGAAGAATCCATTAAAGGTAATGATCTGGTTAAACGTTGTGCTGAAATGTTGAGTCAATCTCCCGATATTAATTACATTGGCTATATTGAAGGCCATCAATTGTATTCAGATAAAGCGGATGTGATTGTATGTGATGGTTTCGTCGGGAATGTGAGTTTAAAAACCAGTGAAGGGGTGGCTAACCTATTCATTGACTGTATTAAGCGTAATATTGGTCGTAACCCATTTAAGCGGTTGATTGCTAAATGGCTGTTTCGTGAGCTATTTAATAGCTTACAGCAATTGAACCCCGACCAGTATAATGGCGCAAGTCTGTTAGGATTACGTGGTATTGTAGTGAAAAGCCATGGCAGTGCAGACACCACAGCTTTGGAGAATGCCATAAGCCAAGCGGTTTATGAGATTAAACGCCAAATACCGATGAAAATCAGTGACCGTCTGGAAGAGGTCTTACTAGAGAGGCATTATTAGTCTTCATGTATAGCAAAATTTTAGGAACTGGCAGCTATTTGCCAACTCAAGTTCGCACCAATGCGGATTTAGAAAAAATGATAGAGACTAGCGATGAATGGATCGTTGCTCGTACTGGTATTCGTGAGCGTCGTATTTCATCCGCTGACGAAACTGTAGCAGTAATGGGTTATCATGCTTCTTTAAACGCTATCGAAATGGCGGGTATCAATAAAGAAGATATCGATCTTATTATTGTCGCGACATCTAGTACAAGCCATTCATTTCCATCAGCGGCTTGCCAAGTACAAGGTATGTTAGATATTAAAGGCTGTCCCGCTTTTGATTTATCTGCTGCATGTACTGGCTTTGTTTATGCCTTAAGTGTCGCTGATCAACATATCAAAACCGGTATGGCGAAAAATGTACTAGTGATTGGCTCTGATGCGCTTTCTCACTGTTGTGATCCACAAGATCGCTCAACCATTATCTTATTTGGTGATGCAGCCGGCGCAGTGGTTCTTGGCGCAAGTGAAGAGCAAGGGATTATTTCAACGCATTTGTATGCTGACGGTCATTTTGGTGGTTTATTAAGCCTTGCTGTGCCAGAGCGCGGCAAAGATTTTGATGCTAATACATGGCTTTACATGGCTGGTAATGAGGTGTTTAAAGTTGCAGTGACTCAACTGTCTAACTTGGTTAAAAACACGTTAGCGGCTAATAATATGGATAAGTCTGAACTTGATTGGTTGGTGCCACATCAAGCGAATATGCGGATTATTTCAGCGACAGCGAAAAAATTATCAATGTCGATGGATCAAGTGGTTGTAACACTTGATCGCCATGGTAATACTTCTGCGGCAACAGTACCAACAGCATTAGATGAAGCGGTACGTGATGGCCGTATTCAACGTGGTCAAACGCTATTATTAGAAGCGTTTGGTGGCGGTTTCACTTGGGGCTCTGCACTAGTGAAATTTTAAGCTAAATCAACTCATGGTTTAGTTTTACTCGCTAAAAGAATTTTGCGATAAGACGGAAGGTTGAATATAGTTAACGCTGTCTTGTTAGCCTATTAATTTACTGAACTATCAGTATATAAAGAATAAGGATTCTCAAATGTCTAAGTTCGCGATTGTTTTCCCTGGACAGGGTTCTCAAACTGTTGGCATGCTTGCTGATTTAGCTGAGCAATTTGATGTGGTTAAGCAGACGTTTGCTGAAGCCTCTGATGCTCTAGGTTATGATCTATGGGCTCTAGTACAAAATGGTCCTGTTGAAGATCTAAACCAAACCCAACGTACACAACCTGCATTATTAACAGCATCTGTGGCGATTTGGCGTGTATGGCAACAACAGGGCGGTGAACAGCCAGCTGTTTTAGCGGGACATAGCCTAGGTGAATACTCAGCGCTTGTTTGTGCAGGTGTGATTGATTTTCAAGCTGCGGTTAAGTTAGTTGAACTACGTGGCAAGTTAATGCAAGAAGCCGTGCCTGCTGGTGTTGGCGCAATGTCTGCAATTATCGGCTTAGATAATGATGCAATTGCAGCTGCATGTGCGCAAGCTGCAGAAGATCAAGTATGTTCTCCAGTTAACTTTAATTCGCCAGGCCAAGTGGTTATTGCGGGTAATAAAGAAGCGGTAGAGCGTGCAAATGTATTGTGTAAAGAAGCAGGCGCTAAGCGTGCATTACCATTACCAGTGTCTGTTCCTTCACATTGTGCGTTAATGAAGCCTGCGGCTGATAAATTAGCAATTGCATTAGAAGGTTTAGCATTTAATGCTCCTGCTATCCCTGTGATCAATAACGCTGATGTGGCGACTGAAATCGATCCTGTGGCAATTAAACTTGCTCTTGTTAAGCAGCTATACAATCCGGTTCGTTGGACTGAATCTGTAGAGCGTATGACAGCTGAAGGCGTTGAAGAGTTGCTAGAAATGGGCCCTGGTAAAGTATTAACAGGTCTTACAAAGCGTATTGATCGTGAACTTAGCAGCGTAGCAGTGAATGATGTTGCATCATTAACCGCAGCACTAGCGAAATAATTAAGCTTACAAAGAGGATTTACAATGAGTCTGGAAGGTAAAATTGCACTAGTTACAGGTGCGAGTCGCGGTATTGGTCGTGCAATTGCTGAGATTTTGGTTGAGCGTGGCGCAACAGTTATTGGTACAGCAACATCAGAGAGTGGTGCTGATGCAATTAGTGCGTATCTTGGCGATCATGGTAAAGGTTTTGCGTTAAACGTGACCTCGCCAGAGTCAATTGAAACCACACTAAAGCAAATTAAAGAACAATATGGCGATATTGATATCTTAGTCAATAACGCTGGTATTACTCGTGATAATCTACTTATGCGTATGAAAGATGACGAATGGCAAGATATCATGGATACCAACCTGACTTCGGTTTTCCGTCTGTCTAAAGCGGTATTGCGCGCGATGATGAAAAAACGTCATGGTCGTATCATTAGCATCGGTTCTGTTGTCGGTACTATGGGTAACGCAGGTCAGACAAACTACGCAGCGGCTAAAGCTGGTCTGCTTGGTTTTACAAAATCGATGGCACGTGAAGTTGCTTCTCGTGGAATCACAGTCAACGCTGTTGCGCCAGGTTTCATTGAAACTGATATGACAAAAGCGTTAAATGATGATCAACGCGCTGCAACATTAGCAAATGTTCCTGCTGGTCGTTTAGGCGATCCGCGTGAAATAGCAGCGGCTGTTGCTTTTTTAGCCTCTGATGAAGCTGCTTATATAACAGGCGAAACATTGCACGTTAACGGCGGCATGTATATGATTTAAGCAAATTCTTTGTAATACTTCATGATTCAAGTCAAATTGAACAATTTTTCTGGTTAAATCGTGGTTTGACCAGCATTATGAGTGTTGCAACTTTTGCTGTAATGAATAAACTACAACAAATCGCATTAGCGAATTCTTGTTAAAGGAAATATATTAGTATGAGCAACATCGAAGAACGCGTAAAAAAAATCATCGTTGAGCAACTAGGCGTAGACGAAGCAGAAGTTAAGAACGAAGCATCTTTCGTTGACGATCTAGGTGCTGATTCACTAGATACAGTTGAACTAGTAATGGCTCTTGAAGAAGAATTCGATACAGAAATCCCTGACGAAGAAGCTGAAAAAATTACTACTGTTCAAGCTGCAATCGACTACGTAAACAGCGCACAGTAATATAAAAATTTAATATCTCCAGGCGGTCATTATGACCGCCTGTTTTTTTTCACTTCCTGTTTTATCCTCAATTCCCGGAGAAATTAATCGTGTCTAAGCGTCGTGTAGTTGTAACTGGCATGGGTATGCTTACCCCGGTTGGTAATTCTGTTGAATCTTCTTGGAAAGCTTTACAGTCTGGCATTAGTGGTATCAGTACCATCCAACATTTTGATGCAAGCGCATTTGCTACTCAATTTGCCGGAATGATCAAAGACTTCAATTGCGAAGATTACATGTCTAAGAAAGATGCACGCAAAATGGATTTATTTATCCAATACGGCGTTGCAGCTGGCGTACAAGCATTCAAAGATTCTGGTTTTGAAGTTACTGAAGAAAATGCACCACGTATCGGTGTTGCTATTGGTTCTGGTATTGGTGGTTTAGGCTTAATTGAAGCTGGCCATCAAACTTTGATCGACAAAGGACCACGAAAAATCAGTCCGTTCTTTGTACCATCAACAATTGTTAATATGATCGCTGGCCACATGTCAATCATGTATGGTCTACGTGGTCCAAATATCGCTATTTCAACAGCGTGTACGACAGGCCTTCATAACATTGGCCATGCTGCACGTATGATTGCGTACGGCGATGCTGACGCAATGCTAGCAGGTGGTGCAGAAAAAGCATCAACAGAGCTAGGCATGGGCGGCTTTGCTGCTGCGAAAGCATTATCAACCCGTAATGATGATCCTCAAGCCGCTTCTCGTCCATGGGATAAAGATCGCGATGGTTTCGTATTAGGCGATGGCGCTGGCGTAATCATGCTAGAAGAGTACGAACACGCAAAAGCACGTGGCGCTAAGATTTATGCTGAGCTTGTTGGCTTTGGTATGAGTGGTGACGCTTATCACATGACTTCACCAAGTGCAGATGGCTCTGGTGGTGCGTTAGCAATGGAAGCATGTATTCGCGATGCGGGTATCAATGCTGATCTGATTGGCTATATTAACGCTCACGGCACATCAACCCCTGCTGGTGATAAAGCTGAAACATTAGGTATTAAACGCGCTATGGGTGCGGCTGTTGATAATGTTATGGTGTCATCAACTAAATCAATGACTGGTCACTTGTTAGGTGCTGCAGGTTCTGTTGAATCAATCATTACTATTCTAAGCTTGGTTGATCAAGTCGTACCGCCGACAATTAACTTGGATAATCCAGGTGAAGGTTGTGATCTTGATTATGTTCCAGGTGAAGCGCGTCAAGCTAACCTAGAATATGCATTATGTAACTCATTCGGTTTTGGCGGCACTAACGGTTCGCTATTGTTTAAGAAGATTTAATTCGATTCTTGTGTCTTGAGTAATAAGTGCTATAACCTGATATAATTAGATAGCCTGATATTTCGATATCGGGCTATTTTTTTAGCTGTGAAAAAGGGAATTATAATGGCTTCAGTCAATGGTTGTGAGCAACAGAGACTTGCTATCACAGATAGAGCGACGCAATACGGTGATGGTTGTTTTACTACGATGTTGGTTGAGCAACAACAGATCCAACTGTGGTCATTACATTTAGCCCGTTTAGAACAGAGTTTACAGCGGTTGGCGATTGCTGCACCAGATTGGCAGCAGGTATATACTGATGCCGCAGCACTAGCACTGAAATATCCGCACAAAGGCGGTATTAAAATATTAGTCAGCCGTGGTAGTGGTGGTCGAGGTTATAATCCTATTGGCTGTAATGATACTCAAGTAATTATTACCCATTTTGAGTGGCCATTACATTATCAGCAATGGCAACAACAAGGGATTATGTTAGGGGTGTGCCAGCAGCGAATGGGTAATAGTCCTATGCTTGCAGGAATGAAGCACTTAAATCGCCTTGAGCAAGTATTGTTGAAACAAGAAATTGAAACTGCAGGCTGGGTGGATGCAATTGCATTAGATTGCGATGAGCGCGTAATTGAAACTACGGTTGCAAATCTGTTTTGGCGTCACGGCAATACTGTATATACTCCTGCTCTACAGCGTGCTGGTGTTGCGGGGGTTATGCGGCAACATGTTCTTAATCTGCTTGATGAGCTTAATTATGATTATCAGGTAGGAGATTTTGAGCTTGTTTCGTTACTAGCTGCTGATGAAGTTTTTATTACTAATGCACTGATGACGTTAGTGCCTGTAAATCAAATACACACCACACAATATTGTGAACGTACAATGTTCAAAACACTATGGAAGAGGTTACATTCGTGCTAAAGAAGTTGATTATTGTGATGTTCATGTTGGGCTTGTTAACAGCAAGTGCAGCGGGTTGGGGCTTTTTTCAAGTTAAATCTACGCTTGATAAACCTGTACTTATTGAACAACAAACGTTTATTACTGTGAAGTCAGGAACATCTTTCCGTGGATTATTAGCCCAGTTAAGTAATAAAAAAATTATTACTTTATCACCATGGCTACGGTGGGTGGGGTATTTAGAACCGACATTAACAGATATTAAAGCGGGCACTTATGCGATAAAACCTCAAGAAACATTGCATTCAGTGTTGGAAATGATCACCGAAGGTAAAGAATACCAATATGCGATCACGCTTGTCGACGGTGAGCGTTTTAGTGAGTGGCGTCAGTTACTACAAACAAATCCGAATTTAACCCATACCACTGATGATATGACTCAGCAGCAAATTGGCACAGCGGTTGGGATTGATAATGATAAGATTGAAGGTTATTTCTTACCTAATACCTATCATTTTACCGCTGGAACGAGCGATATCAGTATCTTAAAGCGTGCTCATACTGCGATGATGAAAGAATTAGATATCGCATGGCAGCAACGTGAAAAAGATTTGCCATTAAAGACCCCTTATCAAGTCCTGATCATGGCATCGATCATTGAAAAAGAAACTGCAGTTGCGAGTGAACGTGGTTTAGTTGCATCAGTCTTTATGAATCGTTTACGGGCTAATATGCCGTTACAGACTGATCCTACGGTTATTTACGGTATGGGTGATAAGTATGATGGTAATATCACTAAAAAAGATTTGCGTACGCCAACGGCTTACAACACTTATACCATGCGTGGTTTGCCGCCAACACCGATAGCCATGCCAAGTAAGGCATCTATTATGGCTGCAGTTGATCCTGACAACAGTGATTATTATTATTTTGTTGCAGATGGTAAAGGCGGCCACAAATTTTCAACTACGTTAGTCGAGCACAACCGCGCGGTTCGTGCCTACCTTAAAATATTAAGAACACAGAAATGATCGGTAAATTTATTGTCATCGAAGGCCTTGAAGGGGCTGGTAAAAGTACAGCGATTGCACAAGTTATAGCGACACTAGCTCAGCATGGTATTGAAAATCCGCAATCGACACGCGAACCTGGCGGCACCCCGCTAGCAGAGCAAATGCGCGCTTTGGTTAAGCAAGGACATCCTGATGAGCCTTTAACGGATATGGCTGAATTGTTATTGCTTTATGCGGCAAGAATTCAATTAGTCGATAATGTGATTAAGCCAGCCCTTGCCGAAGGACGGTGGGTGGTTGGTGATCGCCATGATATGTCATCACAAGCCTACCAAGGTGGCGGTCGTGGTTTTGATCAAACATTAATGGAAAATTTACGTGATACCGTACTTGGCGATTTTCGTCCTGATCTGACTATTTATATGGATATTGATCCGGTACTAGGCTTACAGCGTGCCCGTGGCCGTGGTGAGTTAGATCGTATAGAGCAAATGGATATCGCTTTTTTTGAGCGTGCCCGTGAGCGATTTTTAGCATTATGTAATAATCAACCTAATGTAATTATTATTGATGCGAGCCAAACATTGACACAAGTTACCGCCGATTTAACCCAAGCATTGCAGTCTTGGTTGGAGCAACAATAATAATGATATATCCATGGCAACAAACTTTGTGGCACAACTGGCAGCAGTTGCTTGAGCAACGACGTTTACACCATGCTATTTTGTTATTAGCGGCAAAGGGTAGTGGACGTGGTGTACTAGCTCGACAATTATCTAAAACCGTACTATGCCAAAATTCACAAGTTGAACCTTGTGATGTTTGTCATAGCTGTAAATTATTTGATGCAGAAAACCATCCAGACTTTCATGTCATTAAGCCTGAACAAGATGGTAAGCAAATTGGTGTTGATGCTGTACGACAATGTAATCGTTGGGCAGTAGAAACCTCACACTTAAATGGCCAACGGGTTATTTTAATTGAGCACGCTGATGCATTAGGTGAAGCTGGTGCCAATGCGATATTAAAAACATTAGAAGAGCCGCCTGCTGGATGTCAGTTTATTCTGACAGCACAAAGCTTAGATCGGTTATTACCGACGGTGGTGAGCCGTTGTAATAAATGGCGGTTAAATCCACCCGATGAAGCAAATGTTAAAAATTGGGTTGAAAGTCAGCTGCAGCAGTCTATTTTATTAGAAAGTGTACGACTTAATAATGGCGCACCCTTAGCAACCTTAGCTTTTATTGAAAGTGGGTTAGATATACGTTACGGCCATTTGGTAACTGCATTTACAGCGTTTGTGCAACCGCCCCATATCGGTATTTATGATGTAGCGGCGATGTGTAGCGCCGATGGTATTGTGACGTTGCAATTATTAAGTTACTTTTTAGTTGATTGCTTAAAATGGCAGCAAGGGGTAACCCAGTATCTTGTTCACCAAGAGTCGTTGCCAGCAGTTGAAGCTATTGCAGCTACAATACCAACAGCGCTGCTGTTAGAACAAATACGTAATATTAATAACTTACATCGTCAATTAGCCAAACATACAGGGCTAAATATTGAGTTGTTAGTTGTTGAATGGTTAACTGGGTTTATTGGTAAGTGATCTCAGTCAATAACAATGTACCATCGCTGTTATGAAATGAAGAATTAGAATAAACAAGAGGAAAGCCTGTGTTAGTCGATTCACATTGTCATCTTGATAAACTTGATTATGACAAATTACATACAGGGATTGATGATGTATTAAATAAGGCCAAGGAACGTGGCGTTGAATATTTTCTGTCAGTAGGGGTTACATTAGCCGCTTTTCCTAAAATGATGGAAATGATTGCACCTTACGATAACGTATTTGCATCATGTGGTATTCATCCATTAGATGTTGAGTCAGGTTATGACTCTGAGCAATTTAAAGCCTATGCTCGCCATGAAAAAGTGGTCGCGATTGGTGAAACGGGTCTTGATTACCACTATCAGCCTGAGACTGCTGAATTACAGCAAAAATTGTTTCGTGAGCAAGCGCGTGTTGCGGTGGAATTAAATAAGCCGTTGATTATTCACACTCGTATGGCACGTGAAGATACAATGCGTATTTTACGTGAAGAAGGCGCAGAGAAGTGTGGCGGTGTATTACACTGCTTTACTGAAGATTTAGATATGGCATTAGCAGCAATTGAGCTAGGCTTCTATATCTCAATTTCAGGTATTGTGACGTTCAATACTGCGAGTGATTTGAAGAATGTAGTAAGTAAGTTACCGCTAGATCGCTTATTAGTTGAAACAGATTCACCCTTCTTAGCCCCAATTCCCTACCGTGGTAAGCAAAATCAACCAGCTTATACTCGTGAAGTTGCTCAATATATTGCGTTATTAAAAGGCATATCTGTTGAGGAAGTGGAGCAAGCAACCACTAAAAACTTCTTTACGTTGTTTTCATTAGCGAAACAGTAACAGCTATTGTTGATATGACATTAAAAGAGAAGCTTCGGCTTCTCTTTTTTGTTGGTAATAGATTTAGAGAGAGAAAGTAAAATCGTACCGAAATGAATGATATTAATTTTTACAAAAGTAACACAGTCTTTATACTTTTAATCGACGGGAAAGATCTGTCTAAATATAGATATAATTATGTAATCATTTTTATACTGTTTTTAATTATTATGTCGTTTTTTTAATCACATATAATAGTCATATTAGCCAATCGTGTTTATTTCCCATCAATAAGAAAATAGTATTTGTTGTTTTAACTACGTTAAATATTACGCTGTAGCCTAAATTGTATTATTAATTAAATTATTTGAGTTACATTGTGTTACTTAAGTTTCTTTACTGTAATGAAAGTTTTATTAGAATTACTTTTTTTTAGTTTTATTATCAGTAATTTACGGCTCGTAGTTCGATCTATGTGATCAATGTTCTATATTTTGCATGTTATTTAAGTATATTCTGGAAAAATCGGTCAAAAGCGAGCAATATTACTATCGGGGATATACTTGTTGGGAATGCTTTAATCAATTTATTATTACAATTAGCTCAAGTTAAATTTATTAAAGTAGATAAACACGTTATATAAATCCTAAATTATACCAATTAAATTAATAACTTATTATATATGTACCAGTGAGGGGAGATTATATTCACTGGTATTTGTTTGGATATAAAGGGTAAAAATCATGTCGAATGGCAATAAATCTTCAGCAGAAAAGATCCTTGAAGGGATTGGCGGTGCTGGTAACATTAAGTTTCTGACGTGCTGTGCAACGCGTTTACGTTTTGAATTAAACGATAATTCAATTGTAGATAAAGCCGCATTAGATGCTATTTCTGAAGTAATGGGTTGTGTTCCTCAAAGTGGTGAGCGCTACCAAATTGTTGTTGGTGGCGGTGTTGCGACGATGCATAGTGCACTGCAACAATTACTGGAACAGAGCAAAGCAAGTGGTAGTGCTGATAACACTGAAACTAAAGCAGCGGCATCAAATGATGATGTAAAAGCCTCGCTACGTTCAAGTGGTGTTCGAGGTAAAGTAGCTTGGGTTGATGGTTTCTTTGAGTACCTTTCAGATTCGTTCCGTCCCATTTTAGGTATTTTACTTGGTGCATCATTAATTATTGCATTATGTGCGGTATTAGATGCGCTACACATTGTTGATTTCCGTGGTGATAAGTCTGCAGGTTGGGTTTTTGTCGATTCAATGTGGCATTCTGTATTCTACTTCTTGCCAATCATGGTTGCGTATAACGCATCGAAAAAACTTAAGGTTGACCCTTGGTTAGGTGCGGCGATCATGGGTGCATTAATGACACCTGATTTCCAAAAGCTAACATCGCTAGCATCTACATCATCAATTAAAGATGCAACACTAGGTACTGTCTCTCACGTCGCTCACGTGTTTGGTTTACCAATGCAGCTTAATGATTACTCTGGTAACGTATTCGTACCGTTGATCATGGTTGCTGTATTAGCGCTTGTTTACCGCTTCTTAAAGAAAATTATTCCTGAAAACCTACACATGGTATTTGTACCATTCCTTTCTTTGATCATCATGATTCCGCTAACAGCGTTCTTGATTGGTCCACTAGGTGTATGGATTGGTACTTATTTAGGTCTTGGTTTAGCTTGGTTAAATACGCACGCACCGTTTGTGTTCGCGATTCTAATCCCGTTATTGTACCCATTCCTTGTTCCATTGGGTCTACACTGGCCGCTAAACGCACTAATGTTAATGAACATTCAAACGTTAGGTTATGACTTCATTCAAGGCCCTATGGGTGTGTGGAACTTCGCGTGTTTCGGTGCAACGGCAGGTGTATTGCTGATTTCTCTTCGTGAAAAAGATGCAACAATGCGTCAAACGGCTTCTGGTGCGTTAGCCGCAGGTCTATTTGGTGGTATTTCAGAGCCATCACTATACGGTATTCACTTACGCTTTAAGAAAGTGTACCCACGCTTACTTGCAGGTTGTTTAGCCGGTGGTGTTACGCTTGCTGTTCTTAGTTCTATGTACGGCAGTGTTAAAACTCAAGCGTTTGCATTTACGTCACTATTAACGATTCCTGTGTTCCACCCAATGTGGATTTACGCAGTATCAATCGCGGTTGCTTTTGTTATACCAATGGTACTGATTGTTCTCTTTGATTATCGTACTGCAGAAGAAAAAGCAGAGCATAAAGAATAAGTTTATTTTTATTCATTAATCTATAAATCCCGTGATGAAAATCGCGGGATTTTTTTTATCTATAAAATAGCGAGTGCTTAATCTTTGTTATTATCTTTTGAGATTAGTCTCTGTTCGAGAAGACTGCTATTTTTATAGGTTATCAAAAGTTGAGTATAAACAACCTTAGTAAATGGCCAACGAAAGTATTACTTAGGGATTATTTTAATAGAAATATTAATTATGGTTTAGGACTTTTTAATTAGAGGATGGGTTTGATTGTTTATTATAATTTATAAATTAAGCGTATGGTTTGTCAGATTTATTCTATCCAAAGTTAAATATTATATTAATATTACAACTGATTAACAAATATCACTTATTATTCATGTTACATAGGTTACAAAGGTTACTTATTAGAGATTAAATAAATTGTTTAAAATAGTGCGGTTTTATTGCTTTTATCCTTTGTTATCATTGCGTTATGTTTTATCTGTTATAGTTAAATACATTTGTTTCATTGTGATCTGTATTATAATTTGAAATTATAATTAATTACTTATTTGTAACTTTGACAGCCATCAAGTTATATTATCCACCGCATTTTATACTAATGCTCGAAATAGACATTAAAGAAGTGTTAGCAAATGACTACGGGGGTATGTCGCTAATACTTAGTCTTATTTTGAATTTTTATACTCAGGAGCAAGCAATGTTCACTAACGCAATTACCATTGGTAATTGGAGCTGGTCTCTAACTGCGAAAGTGTTCACCAAATGCTTATTTGTTTTTAAAAATGATTTAGAAAAAAGACGTAATTAAAGTCTTATATTTATTTCATTGACAAGTTTAGAGTCCATCTCAAGGAGAGAAGGTAATGAAAGCCTTTTTTAGTAAGTTATCTCAGGCGGTAATGCTACCTATAGCCTTGCTACCAGCTGCTGGTATTATGCTAGGGCTTGGTGGTAGTTTTACTAACCAAAGTATGATTGATGCGTATCAAATTGGTATTTTGCAAGACGGAACACTTTTAAATAGTTTCCTACAGGTTATGACCGCAGCTGGCGGTATCGTCTTTGCAAACCTACCATTAATGTTCGCACTTGCTATTGCTATTGGTTTTGCGCGTGCAGAAAAGGGTGCTGCTGCACTTGCTGCTACGATTGCATACCTTGTAATGAACGTTGCTATTGCAAAAACACTGACTGTTGCGGGTATGGTTGATACTACCAACAATACTGTTGTGCTAATGGGCAATCATTATGCGGGTGTACTTGCTGATGTACTTGGCATTCATAATACGCTGAGTATGGGTGTGTTTGGTGGTCTTATTGCTGGTGGTATTACTGTTATACTTCACAATAAATACCATGATATTAAGTTACCTGAATTTTTAGGTTTCTTTGGTGGCGCTCGTTTCGTACCGATTATTAGTGCATTCTCAGCATTATTCTACGGTATTGTACTAGTATTTGTATGGCCATACATTGGTGCTGCATTTGGTTCTATTGGTGCAATGCTTGGTGAAATGACAGCTTCTGGTCACGGTTACATTGCTTCGTTTATCTTTGGTATTATCGAACGTGCATTGATCCCTGTTGGTCTACACCATGTGTTCTATCTTCCACTATGGCAGACAGAGATTGGTGGTACAGCTGAAATCGCAGGTCATGTATACAAGGGTACTCAGAACATTTTCTTTGGCTCTCTAGCTAACGGCGATTACTCGCAATTCTCTTCAACTAACTTCATGAGCGGTAAATTTACATTCATGATGTTTGGTTTACCTGCTGCAGCTTACGCAATGTACACTGTTGCTGATAAAGAAAATAAGAAAGAAGTTGGTGGTTTATTGTTCTCTGTTGCACTAACAGCGTTCCTAACTGGTATTACAGAACCAATTGAATTTACGTTCTTATTCTTGTCTGCACCTCTTTACTACTTTATTCATGTGCCACTAGCAGGTCTATCATTTATGCTAATGGACTTGTTAAACGTAAAAGTTGGTATGACATTCAGTGGTGGCTTCATTGACTTCTCATTGTTTGGTATGTTGCCAGGTCTAACGGGTACTGAAAACCATTGGTATTATATTCCACTACTAGGCCTAATTTATGGTCCAGTATACTTCTTATTGTTCCGTTGGTTCATTCTGAAGTATGACATTAAAACTCCAGGCCGTAAGGGTAGTGCTGTTGCTGTTGTTCGCAAGCAAGATTACCACGCATCAAAAGCTGTTGGCGGTGCAAATGACTCCCAAGCTGATGAGATGATTAACGCTCTAGGTGGCAAAGATAATATCGTTGATGTAGATGCATGTATTACTCGTTTACGTATCACCGTTAAAAATGGCGATTTAGTAAAAGACAATAAATACTGGACAGAGCATTTAGGTGCAAAAGGTTTAGTGAAGATTGGTAATACAGGTATTCAAGCTATCTACGGTGCACAAGCTGCTGGCTTTAAAGCGCAGATTAACGCTAAACTAGGTAAGTAAGAACACGAATGGGCTTTAAATTGAAATACCGGCGTATCGGTACCTTCATGATTGATATGGCAATTGTTCAGATGTTCGCGATGGTTGGTCGCGACATCTACCTTGGAGTGATTGCTTATATTTCTGATGGTACAGGAATGACGCTTTCGTTAAACGATAGAATAGCGTTACCCGCATTATTGTTATTGTTTATTGGTTTAATGTTGTTATTTATTGGTGTCTTTATGGGTTATCAATGGATCTGTTATCGCTTATTAGGAACGTCATTATCACGTTATTTATTGAGTGTGCAGGTGGTTTCGACAGATGATAAGCCATTAACGAAGCAACGTTACTTAAAGCGTGAGTTTAATAAAATTTACCTTTGTGTCGCAACGTTGGGGTTATATCCACTTTATAGTGGTGCTCAATATTTAGCTTTTTCAAATCCACCAAAGCATGATCGTACCAATCATACGACTGTTGTTGACGGTTGATTTAATCCAGTCTTGGTTTAGATTGAATGTAGAAACCGCAGCCATAGTGCTGCGGTTTTTTTATGGTGGTAAATAGGTAAATAGGTAAATAGGTAAATAGGTAAATAGGTTAGTTATAGTAGCCATAGATAAAACATTTACACACTGTAAGATAAAAAATTAGCGCTAGCAGTAATGATATATGAAGATAATGATTAGAGAGGAAAAAGCCAGCACTAGGCTGGCTATGAGGACTGAAGTAGAGTTTATAAAGAGATAAAGAACAGAATTAAAACCGGTACTAATAAACTTAAAATGAAGCCACTAACGATTGCAATCGGTACACAACGAATACCGCCACAGTTTTGAATTACGGGTAACGTAAAGTCCATAGCGGTAGCACCAGCATAACCAATCGCGGTGTTTGGATAGCGATTAATAAAGAGTGGAATCATGATCAGTGCTAGTATTTCACGAAGTAGTTCATTTAAGAATGCAGCCCCACCATAAATACTGCCTAAGCCGTCACCAATCAATATTCCCGCTAATGAATACCAACCAAACCCTGATGCCATTGCTAAGCCATTATTAATTGGAATGTCGAGTAATAACGCTGCAATAATACCGCCAAGTAAGGATGTCACTAAAATCACTGCCGCAATAATGACGCCTTTTTTATTGAGTATAATTTGCTTAAGGGTCATGCCACTATTTCGTAGTTGAATACCAACAAAAAATAGCAGTAATAATAAGATGTTTTCACTGGCTTGCTCTACCCATGACAGATCAACGTTTAACAGTAATCCGATAATTAATCCTAGTGCAACCACAATAACTAATTTTCCAGATTCCAGTAACATTTTAGCTAATGGTAATTTACGATGTACATGTGATGTGGGCGTTGGCCATAAACGATCTAGCCATGGTAAAGCGAGTAGGTTACATACCGAAATTGAGATAAAAAAGGTAAAGGTATATAACAGAATTTGGCCTAAATTCTGACTAAGGTTATCGAGCCCAGCCAAACTTAATCCCATTAATGCTAATATTACTAGTACTAAGCGACTGGTTTGGGTATTAATAAACTCAAGAATATTGGTTTTTTTTATAGGGATTAAATACCCCAGTACCAATGGCAAAAAAATGAGCAGAATCCCCGATAACATATTTATCCCTATTATGTATAAACAGCGTTGAAAGTGAAATTGTAAATATCTTAATATAATGCAGCTTCACAACATCATAAGTGATTAAAGATTAAGCATTAAATTTGTGACGAATATAACATAAAGTAGTAGAAAGAATATAGATATCAATAGGAATGATACTGATTAAACGAGCTGAAAAAGTGTATATATATGTGTCAAAACGTATCGTCTAACAGGGAGAGTTAGACGAACGCTGCCATTTAACAAGAAAAGTGCTCAAGAGGACTAAATGCCATAGCTATGAGTGATCTGTTTTAATTGATTATTAAATTCAAGTTCTGACATATTGGTTAATTCATACATCACTTCTGCTCCAGCAAGATCTAATTCAACTTCATGTTCATTCATTGCTGCGGCATTATTAGTTTTAAACAATAAAAAATGATGTGTCATACGAGCGATAGTTAAATAGCTAATATCACTATCATGATTGGTGGTTATTGGATTAGTAGCGACAGCAATATAGTCACTATCAAATCCCCATTGACTGAGGACAATCTTACTGGCTAGCGCGCAGTTTTCTTGGAAAATATATTTAGCAATATTAAAATCCAGATAATTACCTTGTTCAATAAAATGAGAATACTCATTAATTAATCCAAACAAACCAATATCAGCCAAGAGGCCTGTTAGTAGTGCTTTTTCTGGTTCAAGTTTGAGAGGTTTATTACTATAGATATGCATTTTTTGACAAATAAGTGCCATTGTTGCTGCAAATTGACGCGAATGAAATGCACTATTTTTAAGTAATTGGTTACATTCAATGTTTTCAATAGTGGTATTTTTTAATGAGTATATTGTTTGAGCTGTAATGATATCTCTAATTCGAATAATACCTAAGCGAGATACCGCAGTAAGAATATCGTGGCAGATAATATTACGACGATTAAATATCGCAGAGTTGGCAGCTCGAATAATGTTGGCTGTTAATACCGGATCATCAATTAATAAGTTAGCAACATCATGAACCGTTGTTTCAGGATCTTCGCACAATCTATTCAGGGTTAATAGTGTATCTGGAATGGATGGTAAGGTTAGCCTGTTATAGCGTGCTGCTCTTTTTATGGAATGGCAAAGATCTGACTGAATCGCACGAATATGATGGTGGTTATTAGCTTCCAGCCAAAAAAATGATAAATGTGGCATCGAATAATTACAGTGGTAAGAGGTGTTATGAGTGTACTTACTGTTGGTGAATGTACAAAGCGTAAACTGCTGTTTTTTTGACACAGTTAACGCTTGAGTGGTTGAATAATGGCATTGTTTTTAATTATTAATTAAGTGGTGATCTTGCAGCAATTGTAATAGAAAGCTAATTGTAATATCTGCGGTTGGATAATAAATTAAAGATTGTTTATGTTTTATATTTATCGGCAATACTTCTAACCAACGTTGGCTAACCCATGCCGCATCTTGATAGTTAGGTTGCTGATAAAGCTGACTAAGTTCTGGCATTGATGCAAATAAGAGTTTAAGTTTATTGGCTAATATTTGGTTGGCTGGATTTATCGCAATAGCAGGCCAATTGGAGCGAGGTTCATAAGCGGCGGTAAGTAAATTGTCATAGGCCATTGAGAGTGTTGAAACTGAAATTTTATTAGTGCCTTCAACAATAATTTCTAATAATCCACCATCACAGCAATTAAAATCGATAATAGTAACCGTTGTGGCGATGGAGGGAATATTGGTGATAGTTTCTGGTGAGCTATTTGGAGCGATCATCCCTAATGCGAATGGATCATTGTTAGCCATTGCCTCTGTTACCATTCGAACATCACAGACTCTTGAAATTACCAATTTTAGTCGCCCACCGGGCAATAAATGTTTGCTATGAGGTAATAATGCGACGGTATTCATATTTTATCCTTGCCATTTTTGATCTGCTTATAAGAAACCCTACTAAGGTTAGCACGATATATTTAATTGAGAGCAAGTATAAAAAACGGCTAATTGTTAATTCGTTTCATAAATTTTCGACTAAAAATATGCGAGTAATCTCATATTCGAATGCTAGCTGTATCATCTATTATTGCTATGGGCATAAAATAGCTCGTCAAATCATTGACACTGAAAATAAAAAATTTTTGATGTGTTTTTAGTTGTTATGGATAATATCTGGAGCATAAGTTATGACGTCAATAAAAGATGATTATTTAAATTATTTATCTAAATTTGGCCGACAAGAAAAAAGATCAATGTTTGGTGGCACTGGTATTTTTATTAATAGCGCGATGTTTGCTATCGTAACACCAACCTCAATGTATATACGCGGAGGAGATAGTCTTGATGAGGAATTGGTTAACTCTGGTTGTGAAAAATTTAGACATGTAAAAAAAAGTAAAACAGCAACGGTTAATTATTATGAAATCAAAAATTTATTCTTAACGGATCAATCTAAATGTGATCGGTTTGTGAAAGCGTCGATTGCTTTCTCCTGCCGCGATAAATCTTTTAAATCTTCTGAGTCAAATCGTCGTTTGCGTGATTTACCTAATATGCGTTTGACACTTGAACGTATGGTAAAAAAAGCAGGTGTACTAGATGTTGATACTTTTATTAACGTTGGTGCTGTTAATGTATTTCGGCGTGTATGCGAACATAATGGCCAAGAATTAGATCATAAATTATTGTGGATATTTGCTGGTGCTATTCATGGCGGGCATTGGCAGTTATTAAGCGAAGATCATAAGCAACAGTTATTAGATGAATATCATCAGCAAGTTCATTAAATGCATAGCTAATTGATAATATAAGTCTACTTAAGGGATGTTGCTGAGAAGAAGTGATTTTTTTGTTATGCTGATAGCAATTATGTTGTTGTGGCTCAATTATGCAATTATCTAAATTGTCAGGTTCTGTTCTCTCGGGATTACATTGTTTTTTGATTGCAGCAGATCAAATGAGTTTTACTCGCGCTGCTGAAATTTTATGCCTTACCCAGAGTGCTGTAAGTCATAAAATTAAAAATTTGGAAGATATTTTAGACGTCCAACTATTTATTCGACAACATCGCAAGTTAGTATTGACTGATGAGGGCTTGCGTTTAAAACAAGTATTAGCATCTAATTTTGGTGATATTATTCATGAAATTCGTGATTTAAAAAGTGCTGAATTAAGCGGTGATTTGACAATATCAGTGCCACCAACTTTTGCACAAACATGGTTAGTTCCTCGTTTAGCTTCTTTTATTGATAAGTATCCTAATTTACGGATTCATTTACGAACGCGAAATGATCTCGTCGATTTTCAAACCGAAAGTTTTGATTGTGCTATTTATTTTGGAAATGGTGTCTACCCTAATTTAGCCGTAGATAAACTACTTGAAGAAAGCATGTTTCCAGTATGTAGCCATGAGTATGCGGTTAAATATCAGCTTTACCATCAGCCTGAAAACTTAATTCATTGTTTATTACTGCACGATGCAGCCCCGTGGGCAAGAGCTGGGCGTAATGATGAATGGCAATTTTGGGCACAACATTTTAAGGTTGTATTGCCTGAGAATGGCTGTACTTTTGATCGAGCTGATTTAGCTATTAAAGCGGCAACTACAGGAATGGGGGTGGCGATGGCAAGACAGTCATTTGTTGCTGAACAGTTAGCGACATCTCGTTTGGTTTCACCTTTTGATATGATAGTAAGTTCTGCACATAGTTATTACGTTGTTTGCCGTAAAGATATGCAAACCTCACCAAAAATCAAAGTATTTAAAGATTGGCTTCTTAATGAGATCAATACTTAATAGTGAATAAGCTGTGTAGTCATTATCAAAAAAGGCGCTAGTGCGCCTTCTTTCATTACTTATTAACCATTCGGTTTATTTAATCAGTTCATTGCCTGATAGTTCACCTTTTTCAAAGCTGGCTAAATTTTCTAAGGTAGTTTGAGCAATACTGCCAAGTGCTTCTTCAGTTAAAAAAGCTTGATGGCCAGTAAATAGTACGTTATGACATGACGATAAACGACGGAAAACATCATCTTGAATAATGTCGTTTGATTTATCTTGGAAGAATAAATCTTTTTCGTTTTCGTAAACATCGACTCCGAGCGCGCTGATAATACCACTTTTAAGTGCTTCGACTGCATCACTCGAGTTAAGTAAGCCACCACGACTGGTATTAATTATCATCATCCCTTTACGCATTTTTGCAAACGCTTTACGGTTAAGCATGTGATAATTTTCTTTGCTCATAGGGCAATGAAGGGTGATTACATTTGATTTTTCATAAATTTCATCAAGAGTGGTGTAAGTAACACCTAGCTCTAGTGCTATTGGGTTTGGATAAGGGTCATAAGCAAGAATATTCATGCCTAAGCCTTTTAGAATTCGAATGGTGGCAATACCAATTTTCCCTGTGCCGATGACACCTACAGTCCGGCCATGGAAGTTATAACCCGTTAAACCTTCCAATGAGAAATTTGCATCTCGAGTCCGTTGGTATGCGCGGTGAATACGACGGTTAAGGCTTAGCATCAGACCTAAAGTATGTTCGGCAATAGATTCTGGAGAATAAGCGGGAACAGTAACAACCTGTATATTTAAGGCTTTTGCCGCATCAAGATCAACGCGATCAAAACCAGCACAGCGCATGGCAATAATTTTTACCCCTTGCTCGGCTAATATTTTGAGTACGGGTTCGCTAAGATCATCATTAACAAATGCACAAATAGCGTCAAAACCTTCGGCCATTTTTGCTGTGTGGTGATTGAGCTGAAAATCAAAATAAGTAAGCTGCTGATGGAATTTTTTATTTGTATGAGCAAATGATTTTTGGTCATATCCTTTGGTGCTAAAAACAGCTATTTTCATAATATCACTCCATAAACACAGTTTGTTATTCAGTCATGATTAAGTATAAGGCGTTAATATCTGACTAACTTATACGGTTATTATGTGATCACGATAACAACTTTGTTGTAAATAGCAAACAATTTGTATGACAAAATAAGCACACTAAAATAACGGTTATAGTTGTGCTGCTGTGGCTAAGTGGTTCATGCTATGATTTAGATTGTTTATTGCAACTTACTTTATTTTTGGGATTCAATATGTTGAAAAAAATTCTTGCCAGTGCTGGTGCTGTTGCAATCATTGCTTGTGGACCGTTAGCAACGGGTCAAATTGGGCAGAGTATTTATACGGGAGCGGTTAAAAATTACCATAGCCCTTATCTGTCTATTACTACAAAAAGTTTTGAACGTGGGTATTTTTCCTCTAATGCTGTTTCTCGTATTGAGCTTAAAAATCAATTGAAAGCTGAGTTTGCAGAGCAAGGGTTACCAACAGTATGGTTGGTGAAACATCATATTGATAATGGTTTCTTAGGCGTAAAATCAACCAGTGAGTTTGTGATTGATAAACAAATTGCCCCGTTGGTGAATCAAATTTGGGGTAAAAATGTTGCACCAATGCAAGTTGTGACTGATTCCGGCTTTACGGGAACAACTCATTTCACTATGACAGTAAACCCAATGGATTACACTCATAAAGAGGGTATGACTGCTATTAGCGATAAATTTGTCATAACGGGTGAATTTGATCCTGAAAATAGTAAGAGTCAGTTTAGTTACAGCTTACCTATATTAACGATTACTACACCTGATAAAGAAAGTATGGTCGTAAATAATATTAATGGTGAAGGCCAAGGCCAAATGCAAGGTAATTTTTGGATTGGGCATCAGACATTTAGTCTTGAGAATGCAAAATTCACTGCAGCTGATCAGCACCAATTTATTGCAATTAATGGTGTTAACGTGGCAATGAATAATGCACTAAGTCAGCCTATTGGTGAGAAAAATCCAACCGAAGCGACTCAACAAGTTACTAATACCAATACTATTCAGGTTGCGAAATTAACGACTCTTGATGGCCAACATTATCAAGATATTGCCTTTAAGTTAGCGCTTAAGGACTTAAATTATAAAGCAATTAGTCAGTTAGCTGCGATGGAACAATCTCCGCAAGCCGCGCAAGATCCTGCTCAAATTAAGCAAGCGATGTTAGCGTTGGATTTATTGATCGCTCATGGTGCAAGTGTTGATTTATCACAGTTAAGTGTTAAGACCCCACAGGGAACAGTTAATGCTCAAGTATTGCTAAATATTAAGCCAGGGTTAGAGCATGCATCAACTAACCTTACTGCTGTTACTGATCAATTGAGTGGTAACATTAATATTGTTATTCCTGCCGCATTAGTGGCTAAAGAGCCACTGTTAGCGGCGAAGTTACCGGTCTTAGTGAATCAAAAAATTATCACTGAACAAAATGGTAACTATCAACTTCAGGTTAAGATTGTTGCTGATCAATTAGAATTTTCGTCTGGTGCAAAACTGCCTTTGGCAATGATGGCACTATTACTGCATTAATTTTAGTGTGATGTGCAAGTTATAATAAAACGCTTGCCATTTGAGCAAGCGTTTTTAATTTAATAAATAAAAGTAATATTTATCATGTGGTTATGTTTTTTTATGATAGATATGTTCCAAATTAACGATTCATATTGAGTAAATTTAAATATTTAGACTTAACTTAATATTATAGGAACAGGTTTTTTTTAATTAAGATTTCAATGGATTAAACCTGATCGACGACAATATAAAGTACGTTGGGGGAAGCTATGGAGTCATTAAAAGTAAAAGACTATATGAATGTTCGTCCGGTTACATTTACCGAAAGTATGCCATTGTCTGCGGCACTAGATAAACTGTTAACGGCAAAACAGATTGGTGGTCCGGTCATTAATGAGCATAAACAAGTTGTTGGCTTTATATCTGAACAAGATATGATCCATAAACTACTTAAAGTGGGTTATCACTGCCAAGATAGTCATACCGTTAGTGAGTGTATGCGATCTGATGTATTAACCGTATCTGGTGATGACACCATTATTGTACTAGCTGAAACCATGACAGGGCAAAAGCCCAAAATCTATCCTGTTGTTGATGATGGGCGCTTAGTCGGAGTGATTACGCGTCGGGATGTATTAACGGCAATCAGTAATCAAATTGGTGCTTGCTTTAAGCATCCATTATGATCAAGATATAAAAATAGTTATTGAATTTATTGATAATGAAAGGCGCCTTTGGCGCCTTTATTTTTTTGTTATCATATTTATATTTAATCGCATGATAATGCCTGCTTGGAGATGTTGTGAATAAAGAAAATTCAGCTGAAAATAGTCAGGCTAAATTCTTAACCGGTTCGACAATGCGACACATTGTTGTGATGTCAGGAACCGGTGCTATTGGTTTAATGGCATTGTTTTTAGTCGATTTACTTGACATGTTTTTTATTAGTATGTTGGGGCAAATAGAACTTGCTGCAGCGATTGGTTTTGCCGGAACGTTAGTCTTTTTTTCTACTTCAATTTCTATCGGCACATCCATTGCTGCTGGAGCGCTAGTATCACGTGCTTTGGGTAAAAATGATCGTCAACAGGCCCGTATTATGGCCAGCAATGTGATGATTTTTGCGGTATTAATTAGTGTCGTTGTTGTCGGACTAATGTTATGGCAATTACCATTACTATTGGATTTGATAGGTGCTAAGGGAGCGGTTGCTGAGGCTGCAACGCAATATTTAGTGATTTTATTGCCGAGTGCTCCTTTGATTGCAGTTTCTATGTCAGCGAGTGCTGCATTGCGAGGAGTGGGTGATGCTCGCCGTTCAATGGTTGCAACATTAATTGGTGGTGGTGTCAATGCGGTATTAGATCCATTACTTATTTTTGGGTTATCAATGGGAATGCAAGGTGCCGCGATTGCATCTGTTTTTGCTCGATTAGCCGTGATGTGTTTTTCTTTATATGCTGTGGTCTATAAACATCAATTGGTCGCTAAACCGGATTTATCTAGTTTCAAATTGGCGCTCCCGACAGTTGCTAAAATTGCATTGCCTGCAATATTAACCAATACAGCGACGCCGATTGGTAATGCTGTTGTTACTAGTAATATTGCGCAGTTTGGTGAGAGCTTTGTTGCTGGTTATGCGGTGATTGGGCGAATAATGCCAGTTTGTTTTGCACTCGTATTTTCATTATCAGGGGCTGTTGGGCCAATTATTGGTCAAAATTTTGGTGCTGAACGTTGGGATAGAATTAATCAAATATTACGAGATGCAATGCTATTTACGGCGGCATATTGTGTTGGCATATCGGTATTACTGTGGTTTGGACAAGGTTTATTGGTAGCGATGTTTAGCCTTACTGGTGATGCCGCTGAAATTGTTGGTGTATTCTGTAGTTTGATTGCCGTGACCTTTATTTTCAACGGCGCATTATTTGTGGCCAATGCAGCATTTAATAATCTTAACCGACCAACATGGTCAACAGCTTTAAATATGGGTAAAGCAACCTTAGGTACGATTCCATTTGTATTGATAGGAGGCCACCTAGCGGGGGCGAGTGGGGTATTAATTGGGCAAGCGGTTGGTTCGGTGGTATTTGGTATTATTGGCTTTAGTTTAGTCATCTATCAAGTTAAGAAAATGGGACGGGCTCATGAGCAGCAATCGCTGGAGAGCCATGAAATATTAACGCCATCAGTACCAGTTGCACCATTTTGTTCTTCTCGCACCTATATGGGGACAGAAGATGTGTTGGAAGAAACTTTAGCGGTTGACGTTGAACACAGCAGTAATATAACAGCGAATAAAAATGACTGATCAAAGAGTAAGCGCTTGAGTGATATTCATTGATGTGATGTCTATCACTTTATCAATGTTAACTGACAGACAAACGACAATCTTTTTGTCGAACTATGATCGCTATTTTATCTAAGTAGCGATTATTTCACTTCTTTATTGATCTAACACGATGAAATAAGATCAATAGCCATAGACAATAATTCCACTGATAAGCATAAGTCTGCGTGTTAATAGCAACCATCGTCATTAACGACCAGCGAGTAGTGTTAGTTTAGCCATTCACTTCACCTTTAGTTTAAGGAAAATAAAGGTGATGGCGTATTTATTGTTTAAGGGAATAATGTTCTATGCGTCAAAATCTTCGCTACATCATACCTATTCTGATCCCATTAATTATTTTGTTATTACCAGCATCAGCTTTCCCTATTGATGGGTTAACGGTAATTCAGCAGCGTGTTATTGCTATTTTTTTATTGGCGGCGTTATGTTGGGTAATGGAACCTATTCCTATTTACGCAACCTCAGTTGTTATCATTGTGCTGGAATTATTATTATTGTCAGATAAAAGTTTATATCTATTTAGGCTTGATCAAGGACAACCTCATTTTGGCAATTTAATGAGTTATAGCGAGATAATGGCGACCTTTGCTAGTCCTATTATTATGTTGTTCTTAGGCGGTTTCTTTTTAGCAATGGCTGCGACGAAATACCGTTTAGATGTTAACTTAGCACGGGTGTTACTTAAACCGTTTGGGCATCAACCTAAATATGTGATGTTTGGTTTAATGTTGATTACCGCTATTTTCTCAATGTTTATGTCAAACACGGCGACGACGGCAATGATGCTTTCTATTTTAGCGCCAGTGATCACTTTATTTGGCGCTAAAGATCCCGGTAAAATAGCATTTGCATTATGTATTCCTGTAGCAGCAAATATTGGCGGAATTGGTACACCGATCGGTACGCCGCCAAATGCAATCGCATTAAAATATCTTACTGGCGAAAACTTGATCACCTTTGGTGAGTGGATGTTTTTTGGCGTGCCATTTGTAGCGGTATTATTAGTGTTTGCATGGTGGTTAATTAATGCATTTTACCCTGCAACTCAGCAATCGATTAAACTCGAAATTCAAGGTAAGTTTCTCAAAACCCCTAAAGCGATCACTGTCTATGTGACATTCGCTATTACCATTATTCTATGGCTAATGGGTTCTATGCATGGCATGAACTCTTATACCGTCGCATTAATTCCTGTCGCAATCTTCTCGTTAACAGGGATCATTAATAAAGAAGATCTTAAGAAAATATCTTGGGATGTACTGTGGCTAGTTTCAGGTGGTATTGCGCTTGGTTTGGCCTTAGATAAAACCGGTTTAGCTAAATTGGTTGTGCATAGTATTCCATTTGATGTGTTTTCACCGTATGTCGTCTTATTGGGTGCGGCTCTGCTGTGTTTATTAATGGCTAATTTTATGTCGCACACTGCAACTGCTAACTTATTAATGCCTATCATGGCTGCTCTGGGCACCTCGATGGTGTCACTAACGCCATTAGGTGGGGAAGTGACGTTGATCTTAGTGGTTACTTTTGCTGCATCGTTAGGGATGTCATTACCGATTAGTACGCCACCAAATGCGTTAGCGCATGCTACGGGTCATGTTGAAAGTAATCAAATGGCGCGGGTTGGAGTTATTGTTGGCGTGGTTGGTGTTGCATTGAGTTTTGTGATGATTTGGGGATTACAATTAATCGGTCATATTTAAGCAAATAGGGGTGAATGAGGATAAGGCTATGAATCAACCTAAAGCACTGAGACGGATCATTAATACTTATTTTCAAGATCCTGCCACGACGATTGCAGTTGCTGCGGGCACTGAAGTATTACGCCAAGGGGGATATAACGATCGTTTATATTGGGTGAAGCAAGGAGAGTTATCTGGTTACTTAAAAAGTAAAGAGAATGGCTTGAGTGCGCAGGTCTTTGTGGTCAAAGAAGGGATGTTTTTTGGTGTGCATAGCTTCTTTGCCCAAACACTCGTTGCTTCAACAACTGTGGTAGCAGAAAAAAACAGTGAGATTGCTTGGATTGATTTATCGACTAAAGCCATTGATCCCGAACATTATGGATCATTAGCTGAGCAGTTTATGCCAGTAATGGTGCATGAGTTAGCAACGCGCCAGATGCTAACAGGGATTGCCGCATTAGAAAAAGAAAAAGCACTTCAAAAATTGTATGCCACTGAAAAAATGACAACCTTAGGTCAATTAGCTGCCGGTATTGCACATGAACTCAATAATGCGATTGGTGTAATTAGCAGTAAGACCGAAAATATACAAACAGCATTCAGTCAATTTATTGATGATAATCAGCCGCAAATGACACCATTTTTACAGCATGGAATCGTTCATGGACAAACAGTCAGTTCAGCGCAAGTACGTGAGAGAACCAAAGTACTACAGCAACAGTATCGCTTGAGTCGTGAACAAGCTCGAATTCTTGCACGAGCATTACCTGAGGGAGATATAGCAGCTAATTGGTTGGAAGATATTGATGCTGCATTAATTTGTTGGGATTGCGGTCGTGATTTGCGGGATATTCGACTGGCAGCACGGCATGCGGCTAGTATTGTTCGTTCAGTCAAGCAATTAGGGGGCGGAGATCACGCACGCATACCTGATGTCGATATTAATGACACCTTACATAAATCTTTGGTGCTATTGCAAAGTAATTTACGTTACGTTGAGGTGGTATTACGTCCTGCAATTTTACCGCCATTAACGGCAAGTGTTACCGAATTGGTGCAAATATGGGTTAATCTGATTAAGAATGCCTGCGATGCAATGGAAAACACCTCGTCACCTCAAATTGAAATTGTTACGCGGTGTGTAAAAAATAAATTATTAGTCACCATTACTAATAATGGTCCTATGATTGATGAAGCGACGCGGCGTAAAATTTTCAATCCTAATTTTAGTACTAAAAAAGGGGGATTATCGTTTGGTTTAGGGCTGGGGTTAGCAATAGTACAACGTATTGTGACGAGCTATGGCGGTACGATTGCGGTGAAAAGTGATTATCAGCGTACGACATTTAGAATCAAATTACCGATAACGTAAAGGATGGTTATGATGGAAAAAATCACGATTATTTGCGTTGATGATCAGCGCGAAGTATTAAGTGCAGTATTAAAAGATTTAGTGGAATTTGAGCCATCTTTTTTATTGGAAGATTGCGAATCAGCAGATGAAGCACTCGCATTAATGGATGAACTTGATGCTGAAGGCCAGTTTATCGGCCTTATTATTTCAGATCATGTGATGCCTGGTAAAACTGGGGTTGAGTTATTGACGCTAGTGGCAAACGATAGCCGCTTTATCCATACTAAAAAGGTGTTATTAACAGGGCAGGCGACTCATCAAGATACTATTGCAGCAATCAACCAAGCACGTATTGAAAGTTACTTTGAAAAACCATGGGATGCCGAAGTGCTCACTAACTGTGTGCGAACATTAGTTACTGAATATATTTTCGATATGGGGTTAGATTATACGAAGTGGGGTGATGTACTTGATAACACAACTATTTTACAACGTTTACGTTAACTAATCTCTAAGGGTGTAAGGGGATGTGTACTTATATTTGATAATTATTATCAGTTGTAAGTAAGGATCTATTGCTATTTTTCTTGACCTTGGTCTTAACTCAAAGGTTTATAGTTATCATTAGCAAAACCAAATAGCGCCCAAGGAGAACGATGATGTGTGCTCAATGTAATAATAAAAAAGATCATATCCATACTTCAAAATCAACGGTTGCTAATAAAGCGACCGTTACCGTGGTTGCAGCAGCGACTGATTGTTGCTCAAGTGTAACTGCTGATTGTTGTTCTAGTAATAAAGATTCTGAAGGGGGGAATGATAATGATACTGAAGGCCCCGCAGCCGGTGGTTGTTGTTCAGCCACGGCAAAAAATGCTATCCATTCAGTAACAAAAAAAAGTACCTTTACCATTACTGGTGCACATGTTTCAGCCAGTGATAAAGCTACATTAGACAATAACCATCAGCATGGTGATACCCATTGCGGTGGTAATGATCACAATTCAGATTCGAATGATGTGCATGATCACGATCATAGTGGTCATGAGCACAGTAACCATGAGCACAGTGGACAATGTTGCTCTGCACCAACAATGAGCAAAGAACAAGAATTAGCGTTAGAAGCCTCTCTAACAAACAATGCTCATGGCAAAACATTTAGCTGGAAAGTGTTAGGCATGGACTGTCCTAGCTGTGCGGCTAAACTTGAAAAAGCAATAATGTCATTATCTGCCGTAGATACTGCAAAAGTGATGTTTGCGACTGAAAAATTGATTGTTAATATCAATGATAATCAACAGCTTGATCCTGAAAAAATAAAGTCTGAGATAGAAAATAAATCCAAAAAAACCGGCTTCACGTTAGTTTCTACTACAACGAAAGCCGCCGATATACCGACTCAATCTTTCTTTATTCAACATCTATCAGTAATTGTTATTGCTTTGATGATGGTGATCTCTTTTGTATTAAATAAAACGGTTTCTGCAGAAGCAGGCTTGTTAGCCTTTACGCTGACGACGATTGTCGGTTTATTCCCTATTTTGAAAAAAGCGGTTATTTTAGCTAAGTCAGGAACGCCGTTTTCGATTGAAACATTAATGTCTGTTGCTGCTATTGGTGCTTTATACCTTGGTGAAACAGCTGAAGCTGCGATGGTTATTCTACTGTTCCTTATTGGTGAACAGCTCGAAGGGTATGCTGCTTCACGTGCTCGTAGTGGCGTAAAGGCATTAATGGATTTAGTGCCAGAAGAAGCAACGGTTATTTTGGCTGATGGTACCAAAACCAAAATATCAGCCTCTGAATTAAAACCTGGCGATGTGATTGAAGTTGTGCCAGGCGAGCGTTTACCTGCTGATGGTCAAGTACTTGATGTTATCGCTAGTTTTGATGAAAGTGCATTAACAGGTGAATCGGTACCTGTTGAGCGTACTCCCGGTGAAAAAGTCATGGCGGGTAGTATGGCATCAGATAAAGTGGTGCGCTTAACCATTATTTCAGCTCAAGGTGATAATGCGATAGATCGTATTTTACATATGATTGAAGATGCAGAATCACGCAAAGCACCATTAGAGCGTTTTCTGGATAAATTCAGCCGTTGGTACACACCAAGCATGATTTTATTAGCGGCGTTAGTGGTTGTTATTCCACCATTGGTGTTTGGTCAATCTTGGGATGAATGGATTTATAAAGGCCTCGCTTTACTCTTGATTGCTTGTCCATGTGCGTTGGTTATTTCAACGCCCGCAGCGATTACATCAGGCTTAGCAGCTGCTGCACGTCGTGGTGCATTGATTAAAGGTGGTGCAGCGTTAGAACAACTGGGTCATATTGAAGTTGTTGCGTTTGATAAAACAGGTACGCTAACTGAAGGTAAGCCTGTTGTTACCGATATGGTTTGTTGGGATAACGATGGCGATAAATTATTACGTCAAGCTGCTGCGATTGAAGCAGGTTCGTTACACCCACTGGCAAAAGCAGTTGTTAATCGTGCTCAAGAAAAGCAGCTTACCATTGTTGAAGCAACCGAACGTGAAACCTTAGTTGGGCGGGGTATTCAAGGTATAACTGAAGGTGATAAGTTCTTATTATGTGCCGCAGATCGTTTGCCACAAGATATTGTGCTCACTACTGAGCAACAGCAACAAGCAACAGATTTAGAAAATGAAGGTAAAACCTTGGTGGTTGCCGTTCGTAATGCACAGCCAGTGGGTTTAGTCGCATGGCGTGATAATTTACGTGAAGACGCATTAGTTGCAATTGAAAAGCTTAATAAATTAGGTATTAAATCAGTGATGCTTACTGGTGATAATGCGCGCGCAGCAGCCGCGATTGCTAAAGAAATCGATATTGATTTCCGCGCTAGCTTATTACCAGCAGATAAAGTGACTGAAATTCGAAAGTTGAATGATGTACATAGCGTTGCTATGGTCGGTGATGGTATTAACGATGCACCAGCCATGAAAACAGCGACTATTGGTATTGCGATGGGGGGCGGTACTGATGTAGCACTCGAAACTGCAGATGCTGCAATTACGCATAATCGTCTTTCTGAATTGCCAGTAATGATCGAATTATCACGAGCAACCTTAAATAATATCCGCCAGAATATTGGTCTAGCACTGGGTTTAAAAGGTATCTTCTTAGTGACAACCATACTTGGTGTGACCGGGTTATGGGTCGCAGTATTAGCTGACAGTGGGGCAACAGCTTTAGTAACGTTGAATGCTTTGCGGTTATTACGCTTTAAACCAAAAAAATAACTGAGTTAATAAACTCATATTATTAACGTAACAATAATGAGCAGGATGGGTTAAACACCATTCTGCTTTTTTATTTATAATAATATTGAAACGGTAATCAGTATGCTAAACGTTAGGGTAACGTTGCTGTTTTTTGTGATGCGGTCGATAGGGAAACGTTTTGTTGTGATCTGCGTCTTGTTAATTTGTAACTAAAAATTTCATTGCTTTCATTTAATGTGATTCAACTCACTAAAAACAGTTTCAGCTTCCGCTATCGTTACAGCATATTTTGACCAACGTTATTGTTACGTTGCGCATTAGGTTTGCTGTCAAACCACAAAAATTAACGATAATTATCCATCTCTGTTCCTACAATCAGAGCGATTAAATTTAAAGGGTATCATTATGTCTGACAATAAAGTGTTCCACCTTGGTGTTAATAAAGCTGATCTTAACGGCGCTGAATTAGCGATTATCCCTGGTGATCCTGCTCGTGTAGAAAAAATTGCCAACCTAATGGAAAACCCTGAATTTCTAGCAAGTGCGCGTGAATACACAGTATACCGTGCGCAACTAGATGGTAAGCCTGTAGTTATTTGTTCTACTGGTATTGGTGGTCCTTCAACATCTATCGCAGTAGAAGAGTTAGCACAACTTGGTGTTAACACTTTCCTTCGTGTAGGTACAACAGGCGCTATCCAACCGAATATCAATCCTGGCGATATGATTGTAACAACCGCTTCTGTTCGTCTTGATGGTGCAAGTCTTCACTTTGCTCCAATGGAATTCCCAGCAGTTGCTGATTTCACAGTAGCAACAGCAATGAAGCAAGCGTGTGATGATGCTGGTGCAACAGTACATACTGGCGTTACTGCTTCAAGTGATACTTTCTACCCTGGACAAGAGCGTTATGACACATTCTCTGGCCGCGTTGTTCGTCGCTTCCAAGGCTCAATGAAAGAGTGGCAAGATATGGGTGTTCTAAACTTCGAAATGGAGTCAGCAACACTATTAACTATGTGTGCAAGTTCTGGTTTACGTGCTGGTTGTGTAGCTGGTGTTATTATTAACCGTACACAAAAAGAAATTCCTGATCATGCAACCTTGAAAGAAACAGAAGCTCGTTCAATTAAGATTGTGGTTGAAGCTGCGCGTCAGATGCTAACTAAATAAGGCAGTATTGGTACTGTATTTAATTAACAGTACCAATAGCTTACAAAGCCGATGCTTATGATAAAGAGTATCGGCTTTTTTTGTGGTTCAGTTTTATCAATAGCGCTGGTGGTATGGTTAATATCGAAATAGAAATATTGTTATAGTAGTAATTGACTACTAATATATTAATGAGTTAGGAATTTAACCATTCATTTCTATTTAATGTAGAATAGTGATTCGTTTTGCTGAGTGAAATTATAAATATGATTGATTATAAAATTACATTTCCGAATGGACGTCAAGATACCGTGGCATTGCCTATTCACCCTGTATTACAGATGAAAATTGCCTATTTAGATGATGTGTTTGTTGTAAGAGATATTATTGCCACAGTGAATGAAAATTCAACTACTGTTACTTTAGTATTAGATGATGGCCAGCATCATACACAGAAGCCACAAGCTGCAGGGATTGTTTTTAATCGGCTTGGATAAGTGGTGTCAAACAGCATTAAGCGATAATCAATATTTAAGTAAAAAAAAGGCCTTCATAGAAGGCCTTTTTTTAATGCTAATACTTATGCTGGGTTATGTGCTTCACCACCGGCACCTTTAAGCCAATCATAAAGGTGAGTATATAAATCACCGAGTTGATCTGGACCAATAATCGCTAAGCCTAAATCTTGTGCGCGTACTAAATCGTGATGACGTAAAGGACGGAAACTGACTAGCATTGCACGTGCTTGTAGCCCACCTAGTAGGTCACGTAATGATTCAAGTTTATATAAGGTATCATCGCCATCATCACGCATACCTTTGGTCTTACATTCGATGATATGGAGCTTATTATTTACAATTGTTGCTACATCTAGCTCATTACGTACCTCACGCTCACCAATTTTACGGTAAACCTGTACGCCTAATGAGTGATCCTGAATGGTTGGTAATTCGTTTTGAATTGCACGAACTGTACTGTGAACTAAACTTTCTAACCACTCACCATTCGCAAATCGACGTGCTTCTTCATGTTTGAATGTCAAAATACCATCGTGGTATGTCGCAAGGCCTGTTTCTTCTAGATCGGTTAGTAACGTACCAAGTTCTTTATAACCTTGTTGTTTCTCACTGAGCTCAACATGTAATATTTGCTCTTTACGGCATGTTGTTGCGAGGTAATTAAGGGTGGCTAAACCTGGGCCTAATTCTAATGCAGAGCTTGCCCAACGTTGGCCTAATTCCCATAGCTGGTCGTTAAGCGATTCTGGCATTGGATTATCAGATAACTCACAGCGGGCGCCAAAGATTGTTAGGTAGTCAGTAATTTGGATACGATCTTGAACTTGTTGTTGCTCGCGGTCATTGGGGAATAACCAACACATTTCATCACTGAAAGGTTCAATGACATAGATAGGCCAATGGAAAGAGCGGAAGACTTCATAAGCTGATAATAGACGGTGACGCAAACCACAACTTGCATTAAACCACACATCACGACTGTCTTGCTTTAACTGGTCAGCAAGCTGGTTAAGACGTTGTCGAATTTGAGTGACATTAATAATGTCGGGAATAACGAAAAATTCAACAATAATGTTACGTGGAATCAAAATAGAAGCAAGTCGGTCGTATTGTTTTTGTTGTTTTTCAGTACCAATAAATACCATTTTATCGGCAGGTACTGCTTCGTCTAATAATGGAGTGATCAGACGGACTGGATCCTGATCAATAATGCCAACGTGAGTAATCATAATAATCCTTAATGCGCCCTACATACGGGGCGTAATGTTGTGATGCGCATTAAATAAAAGAAATGAAAAGGTAAGCGTGCGCAGCACATCTATAAGGTATGTATATGAGGTTTTTTAGTGTGAAATTCAAGTCAAAATTTATAGACTAATTATTCTCATATAAATTAGGATTGTTACCTATTCATTTATTTTCTTTAATACACTATTTTTAGTCATGTTTTTTATATAATTAATGAGATTTTTTAAAATGCCATTGCAATTAATGGCATTTTTTTTGGTGAAAACATAGTTATCAATAATGGCTTACATGCTCGGTGGTGCAGGTAGCTGTGAAGCTAACAGCCAAATAGCGAGTACGAAGAAGATTAATCCCATAAATTTATGTTGGTTATTACGGAATTTTTCACTTTTTAGTAATGATTGACCAAAAACGCCAATGGTTGTCACTAGAAATAGATTAAATAATAGCCCTAAAACATTAAGCAGTAACCCAAGCACAAGCATTTGTTCACCGGATGAAGTCGCAACATGAGTTGAAACAAATTGTGGTAAGAACAGTACAAAGAAAATTAATGCTTTAGGGTTGAGCAGGTTAGTAAATACTGCGCGGCGATATAATGTTGATGCCATTTTATTAGATTGTTCTAGTTCTTGAGGTGCATCACTAGGGTGGCTGCGCATACAGTCCCACCCCATTTTCAATAAGTAAGCACCACCGACTAAACGTAAAACATGTAATGCGATTGGGTTCATTGCGATAAGAGCCGATACCCCAAGTGCAGCTAAAATAGTTAATAAAATACCGGATGTAGCATTACCTAGACTCGCATAAATACCGACTTTACGGCCATAAGTTAAGCTTGAACTTGCAATTAGCAGCATGTCTGGCCCAGGGATAAGCAGTAAGGCGATCACAGCAGTTAAGTAGAGAGGTAATATATTTAAATCAATCATGGTAAAAACAATATTGGAGTGTAGAAGTCTATATTTTACACAATAAAAAGTTTGATTCTATGGCTTATAAGTAATAGCTGGTGTTTTTTGCTTCATTGTGGTGTTTATGTGTATTAATTGTCTGTTTTTAGTTGTTTAGTCGTAAGAGTCTCGGGTTGAAGCAGGGGCTGTGGAGGTAAAAAGAGGACAATGAGGTATGAATGTTTAGAAAACTGATCACTGATGAGCGAAGGTGCAACCCAATAGAGTGATCAATTAATGGCTGTTTTTTGATCTATTTTGACTGTTTTTTATTATGCTTTATTGCTGTGAAAATGAAATCGCTCATGAAAGTAAGCTTTTAAATGCTCTTCCATATTGTGGACTTTATTATCAATTGCTTCACATAAAACAGCATCATTGTTCATGGCATTAACGCGATTAATGACCATTTCTTCGATGGCTGATTTTTGTGTTTCTGTTAGCTGTGGTTGTTGAGTTGTCATTCTTGTTTTTATCCTTAACGGTTACGATGGATTAGTAAAATATTTCAATATATACATAGTATCGATATTTATTTAAAGAAGGAATATTTACAAAAATTGTTTACAGATAAAAATGGTTAAAGCACATTATAAGGTGTGATTCAGTTCTCAAAATTGGACTTCATCGTGCGCATGGGTAGAATAACCGTCCATTAGATTGATACGTTTTTAAAGGCACGGTTATAAATGGGTAATAACGCGATGAGAAGTAACTTTGAGTTGTTAGCTCCAGGTGGCGATATAGAGTCGATTAAAGCGGCAATTGTAGCTGGCGCGAATGCTATTTATTGTGGCCTAGATAATTTTAATGCCCGTAATCGTGCAACCAATATTACTTTTGAAGATTTGAACGGTATTGTTCGCGTAGCGCATCAACGTGATTGTAAGATCTTTCTTACGCTAAATATTATGATTTTAGAAAGTGAGATTCCGGCAGTTATTCGGTTATTGAATAAACTGGTTAATACTAAAATTGATGGTGTTATTTTACAGGACTTAGGGCTATTTCACTTAATCAAGCAGCATTTTCCAACGCTTGATGTTCATGCGTCTACTCAAGTTAATAGCCATAATGAAGGCCAAATTTTATTTATGGGGCAGCTTAATGCGAGCCGTGTAAATTTATCGCGTGAACTTAATATTAAAGAAATAAAACATTTAGCGCAGTTTGGTCATCAGCATAACGTACTGATGGAAGTGTTTGTGCATGGTTCATATTGTATTGGCTTCTCAGGCTTGTGCTATATCAGTTCGGCTAAAAATGGTAATTCAGGTAACCGTGGCCGTTGTAGTCAGCCTTGTCGTGATCAATATCAGACAACTGCGGTGGGAAAAGATTACCCGCTTAATATGAAAGACAACTCGGCATTTTCAAATTTAGAAGCACTTGCAGATGCTGGTGTATATTCATTAAAGGTCGAAGGGCGGATTAAAAAATCTCACTATGTGTATACCGTCGTTGATAATTGGAGTCGCCAGTTAGACAACTACTGTAATCAAAAACCATTATTGGCCGATACACGTGAGTTATATACGGTATTTAACCGTGACTTTTCAAACTCATATTTAATGGGTGATATCAATAAAGCGATGTTTATTGATAATCCTCGAGATAACTCTGTCGATCACTTTGCACTGATTGCTGATGCTAAATCAGAGACTGCAATTCAGGCGGTTAAGCAAAAATTATATGACGATAAAACCACTATCATCCAAACTGTTGAAGAGCGAATTGCCGATTTAGACATTAGTTTATTAGCCTTAGAGTTGACGATTATCGGTCAGGTAGGACAACCGCTGGTTATTCGCGTAACAACGCCATTGCAGCAGTTTGAAGTGGTATCAACATCGTTATTACGACAGTCTGAGAATACTGTGCTTGATAGTGATTGCTTTGAAAAACGCTTCCGTAGCTTAAATAACGGCGAATACTTGCTAACACCGATGAATTTAACCCAGTTAGCAGATAATGTAGTGGTACCGTTTAAAGAACTAACGATGATGCGCGATCAGATTACGTGTGTATTAAATGGCGATCAACCACTAGTGGAGCCGTTTGAATTACCAAAAGCTGTGCGAGCGCCACAACCAGCACTAACAGCGTCGCTATCAGTGTTGATTGCTAATCCTGCTGATATTGACGCGGTTAGTCAGCCAAATACTGCGGTGTATTATCAGTTACCAGAAGCTATGGCGATGGAAGGGCTAAAGTTAGTTTCTTTGTTCCAACAAAATCCGCATTTGGTCCCTTGGTTCCCAGCAATTTTGATTGGTGACAATTACCAAGCAGCAGTGACGTTTCTAGAGCAAGTGAAGCCATCACGTATTGTGACTAACAATAGTGGTGTCGGTTATGCTGCACATCAATTAGGTTTAGAGTGGGTAGCTGGCCCGCAAATGAATATCAGTAATGGTTTGAGCCTTGAATGTTTACAGCAGGAATTTGGTTGTGTCGGAGCGTTTATTTCTAATGAGATCAAACGTTCTCAGATCAAACCAATAACAGTACCGACTGGATTTGAGGTCTATTACAGTATTTATCATCCAATGATGCTGTTAATGAGCCGTCAATGTTTATTCCATCAAACTGTGGGCTGCAAAAAGAAGCGTTTTGACGATAAATGCTTACGCAAATGTGATAAATCAGCATCGATCATTAATCTTACTGAAGCGTCGTTTGTGGTTGATAAACAGCGTGGTGATCACAATGCGTTATATAACCCTGAGAACTTTTTAAACTTGGATATTGTGGCTGAGGTTAAAGATAAGTTTACTGGCTTTATGGTGGATTTACGCGATATTAAAACTGATACCCAAGTGACAGTAACTAAAGCGGAATTGACGACGTTATTTAATCAGTATCTTGTGGTTAATAATGAACTTACGCGTAGTGAAATTGAAGCTGCCATTATTGGTCATACCTGTAATCAGTACACCAAAGGCTTGTAATCCATTCTTGTGACAATAAAAAGCCCCGTAGGATATATTTCCTACGGGGCTTTTTGTTCGCTAACGAATAGCGAACTATTAATTACTTTTTAGCGTTGTCTTTTAGGAAATCAAGTACCAGCTTGCGATCTTTTTCGTTTAGACCTGCGCGTGGGAACATACTGTTAGTAATACCTTTCCACTGCTTGTAAGTGAAGTCGCTTGGGTGCGGTGCTGCGTGACAAAGAGTACAGCTACCGTAGAATAATTTCTCACCCGGTGACTGCGCTGGACCTTGTTCTGCGGATACAGCTTTCAGGCGCTTACCTAATTGTAATGACCAGATATCAACTTTAAAGTCTGATTTCACAATCTTAGGTGGCATGTAAGCTTGGTTTGGTGTTTCCGCGTCAGTACATTTCTTAAAGTAAGCCAAACAAGTATTAGCACTGGTTGCTTGTGCTAGACCACTGGTTGGTTGACTACTTGTTAGCATGTTGATTGAGCCTGAGTTACAACGGCCTTTGCTATCAAGTTGTAGCCATGCACCTTCGTGAATGTAGATAACACCAGGCATTGCTTCATCAGTGATACGCGCACCAGCAAGTAGAGTACCACGCTCGTTATATACCTCGACTACATCGCCATCTTTTACGCCACGCTCTTTAGCATCGTCTTTGTTAATTAGAACGATTTGACGACCATCAACAGATTCATAGCTGTTGACATCAGCATTTGCCATTTGTGAGTGCAGACGCATCCATGGGTGTGGGCTTAGTACGTGAACTTGACCTTTCTTGGCATTACCTAACCATTCAAATGGTGGAATCCATTGTGGCATCGGTGGACAATCTTTTGCTTTAAATCCAGCCAGTGTTTCACTGTAAAGCTCAATTTTACCACTTGGTGTATGCAATGGGTTTTTATCAGGATCTGCATAAAAATCACCGTGACGAACAAAGCTGTTAGCAACGTCAGGCGTTGAAACGTGAGTGATACCATTTTGCCAGAATGTTTTAAAATCTTCTGTCGCATCAGATGCTTCGTAAGAGGCTTTAACATGTTGGTACATTGTTTTACCTTCGGTAAATTCTTTATGTACGTTAAACATGAAAGCAAGGCGTGAGAAGATTTCGTAATCATCTAAGCTCTCACCTACAGGCTCAATAACCTGACGCATTGCGTAGATTTTGTTATTGCTGTAAGTACCGCCAGATGAAATATCATCACGCTCAAGAGTCGTTGTAGTTGGTAGTACGATATCTGAATATTTTGCAGTTGCACACCACCAAGGTTCATGACAAATGATGGTATCAATATTATCGTTAAGCGCTTTGATTAACTCATTGGTATCTTGTTGGTGAGACAGTAAGTTATTACCTGCGTTGTAGATAAGCTTTGCTTTTGGCAAGGTTAGGTTTGAACCGTCACGTGTGTATGCTTTGCCTGGGTTTTTCAGCATGTCTGAAACCATAACCACAGGACACGTCTTAGTGATTGGGTTACGACCTTGGGATAAACCAATAGGCATACGCTTACCAGATGCTGGCATACCACCGTTACCATAGTGCCAGCTAAAGCCTGCACCTTCGCCTGGTTTACCAATTTTACCAGCAATTGCCGCAAAGTTGATAATAGACCAGTGGATCATTTCACCGTGATCTGCACGCTGTAGCGCCCAACCCGCAGCAATTTGAGTGCGTTTTGTCACACACAATTCAGCTAATTCTTTGATTTTCGCCGCTGGTAGACCTGTAATTTCTTCAGCCCACTCAGGTGTTTTTTCAACACCGTCTTCAGTACCGTCTAAATAAGCAAGGTATTTATCAAAGCCAACGGTATATTTCGCTAAGTAAGCTTTATCATTTTGGCCAGTCTTGCATAAGTGGTAAGACATCGCAGTAAAGAGTGCAGTATCCGTGTTAGGGCGGATATTAATCATTTCACTGCCAACAGCTTTATCTGTTTGGGTTTGTTGTGGGTTAATAGAGATAAATTTAATCCCTTTCGCCTTAAACGCTTCCCAGTGCTTTTGCATTGAGTGATCAGCTACACGGAATTCAACACGGTTAGTTTTCCAAGGATCACAGCCAATAAACAACACTGCTTCAGTGTTCTTTTCAACAATTTCCCATGCGGTTTGTGGAGAATATACTTCCATGTCACCAATAACGTGTGGAAGGATAACTTCTGAAGCACCTGCAGAGTAGTCGCCAGCACAGATACTTTGACCACCAATAAGGTTAAAGAAACGTCCTTGTAGAGTCTGAGGACGGTTAACACCACAATGTGACCAACCACCGTATGAAGAACTGAATAGTGCTTCATTACCATGTTTTTCAACGGTACGTGCAATACAGAAAGCAGTTAATGCAATTGCAGTATCCCAATCGACGCGTACAAAGGGTTCTTTGCCACGAAGGTGAGGATTATGATTGCCTAATGGATCTTCTAATAGTGATTTACGTACCATTGGGTATTTAATACGAGTATCGCTATAGGTACGGCTTAATACGCCTTTAGTTAACATTTCTGTTGGAAATGGGTCAACATCATTGATTGGTTGAACACCGATTAACGTACCGCTTTTAACTACTGCTTTAAAAGGACCATAGTGGGTAGCTGATGGAATAGTAATTGTATCAGAAGCAAATACTTTGCCAGCAGGGAAAAGGGTGAGTCCGTTAGCAGCGATGGCCGTTGCTACTGAACCTTTTAAAAAGTTACGACGTGATAGGGTCATGTTTATATTCCGAAGACAAACCGAATGAGTAAGCATTTAAGCGGCATAATAACCATCTAAATATTAGTCGGTATAGTGATCTATTATTTGACTTATTTCTTGATAGGCTACACGTAAATATAAAATATATTAGGTTGCTAAATGGAAAATAAGTTACCACAAAAAAGTACTTAGAAGTTTAATGTTTAATGTTCAATGTAAATAGCATAATGATTAGCACAATAATCATTATGCTAACTGATAACTATTATCGATACTGAAATTTACATGCATATTATACAGTATGGTCAACGGTATTGGTGTTAGTATGTTTTTGTTTTATAATGCATTTGTAATTTTAAATTTTGATTATTGTTGATTGTGTTTCTTATTGGAAAACACTGTTTACGTAATAACTATATTTAGTGTACTAAATAAATGTATGCTTATATCGATAGCATTAGGTTAATGTGTCTAATTGTGTCTAATATATTTATTTATGTGAATTTGTCGCGTTGCCCTGTTCATATTCAAATGTTAGTTTGTGCGCAACACTTTTTTTAACGTTGTTTTGACGTTTAATTCATTTTGGACCATCCATGAAGAAACTATGGCGTTTTTTAGTAAAGCCAAGTAGTCGCTATTCTGTTCTAGCGATTGCTGTTGTCTGTGTGATTATCACACTGGCAGGCGTGTTTACCTTCCACGAATCGATAAAGTTTAGTTCGACTACAGAGTTTTGTACTTCATGTCACTCAATGAAAGAAAACTACAACGAATATAAAACCAGTATCCACTATAAAAATGCATACGGCGTACGTGCCGAATGTCGTGATTGTCATATTCCAGAAAACGATCCAATTGCTTTCATGAAAGCGAAATTGGGTGGCGTTGGTGATATTTACAGCGAATTTATCAGTAAAGATATCGATACGCCGGCGAAGTTTGAAGCAAACCGTTTACGCATGGCGCAAAATGTTTGGCGCATGATGGCGGAAACAAACTCAGCAACGTGTAAGAGTTGTCACTCATACACTGCAATGGATCACGCTAAACAGTCTCCAGCAGCAGCAGCAGCAATGACTGGCGCAGCAGCAAAAAATATGAACTGTATTGAGTGTCATAAAGGTATTGCGCACCAGTTGCCGCATATCAATAATGATTTCCAAGCGACGTTTAAACAGTTAACAATTAACGCTGGTGAAGCACCTGCAACTAAGACGCTTTACACATTAGCATCTAAGAAATTGTACACTACTGATTCAGCATCAGGCGATGAACAAGGCCAGTTATACCCTGCATCAGAAGTACAAGTACTTGGTACTAGCGGCGACATGCTTAAAGTACAAATTACTGGTTGGCAGCAACAAGGTTCAACAACGGGTATGCTTGTTCAAGATATGGCTAAGCAAATTCAAACAGTATCATTGAATGCCGATTTACAAAAATCAGCGACTATTTTAAATACAGTGAAAGCTGACAATGGTCAGACATGGCAACAAGTGCAAGTATCTGCATGGATTACGCAACGTAATATGCTAGCAAGCATTAAACCTATCTGGGCTTACGGTAAAGAAATTCTTGATGCTACATGTAGTCAATGTCACGCAATTCCAGATCCGAAGCACTTAACTGCAAATGGTTGGGTTCAAGGTCTAAAAGCAATGCAGCAATATTACATGCTGAATAAAGATGAAGAGCGTACCTTGTTGAAGTACCTTCAAGATAATGCAAAAGATGCACCTGTGGCAGCACCACAAACTGCACAATAAGCATTGATATATAAACTCTCAATTATTTGAGTGATTAAAAAAGCCTGCGTTTAGCGCAGGCTTTTTTGTGGGAGTCAGTTTTAGTTATTAAAAAGCATAGTGTTGATTAAGTTTATAAGCACATATAGATTCTTAATTGGGTTCGAAACTTTGCTGTAATAACGTTGGAAAGGACTGTGTTGGTAAGCAATGGTCGTGGTATAAGCGTTTGTTAGAGAGTGACAATAGTGAGAGCGTAGCATGTACTCTTGAAATGAAGGCGTAATATGGAAGCCCGTATTACGCCATCTCGGGAAGTGAATAATAAACTTATCTGTGACCCATTTATTCCACAATTGAACGTCAAGTTGAGCTATCTAGTTTTCTTGCTCATTAATGACTATGTGAAATCCTGTAATTAAACAGCCGCTATTGGGTGCGTTTTAGGTGCAAGGTTATCTCCTAAGCCATGTAGCTCAGGTAACATACAGTGAATTAAATGAAGTTGCTGTAATACCATTCTAATCGAGGTGCAATCTTCTTCTCGCCATTGACCTAATCGTTGTTCTAAGTTGAGGTTTAATGATGGTGATGTTTCGACCAATGCACCATTAAGTTGCGCTGAAATACATTCTAAATGATTATGAATAATGCGGTGAGCCTCTGATACTAATTGATGAGTTTGATCATCTTGAAGTTGAGTGCGATGTGCTCCTAACGCTGATATATAACTTAGCATGGCATGGTTTAATGTTAGAAAACGAAAACTATCATCAGTATTTATTTGATACTTGCCTGGTTCCGCTAGCATATTATTGATAGCTGTACTTAGCTGCGCGTCTTTGTTATGGGCATCGCGACGAGCGATACGATAATTCATATTGTCTCTTTTACCGATGCGATATTGGGCAATAATCTGCGCTAAATAATCTTTATTGGCACTAATCGCGTCAGCCATTACTTTATGTAATCGCTTTGATTCCCAATCCGGTAAAATAAAGCTTACCGCAAGCACTGCTAATAAGCAGCCGAGCAAGGTGTCACCAAGGCGCGGTAAAATAACCGCAAATCCTTCTCCTAGCTGATTAAAACAAAATAGTACTAACAGGGTAATGAAAGCCGTTGCCCAATCATATTTAACCGTTCGAAATGCGAAGAATAACACTCCCATTAAGACCATCAGTACTAATTGGCCTTCTTGTCCTGGGAATAAGTACAAGAGCGGTATACCTGCAAGTAAACCGCCTAAAGTACCAATAACCCGTTGTACTAATTTCTGACGGGTTGCACTGTAGTTAGGTTGGCATACAAATAGAGTGGTTAATAGGATCCAGTAGCCACGTTGAAGATCAAATACCTGAATACAGCCATAGCCAACAATCAGCGTGATCCCTAATCGAATAGCATGGCGAAATAACATCGAGTCAGTATTAAGCTGGGAAGAGATACGTTTCCACATTTCTTTTATACCGTGCGCTTCGGTGTCAACTAATTCAATATCCGTATGTTGCTCAACATTTTCTGCATCTGGATTATTAATATTTTGTAATTGGCGTTCTACCGTAGCAAGGTTATTAAATAAATAATCAAGCTGATTAAGGAGAGGCCACCATTGGGGATTATTTTGCTGTTTTAGATAATTCAGAGATTGTTGCAGTTCATCTAAGGCATTGATTGAGTCAGAGCCATGGTTATAAGCTTTACCTTGTTTGAGCGCTTCGGCGATGCCATGGCAGGCTATGGCTTGTACATGTAATAGGCGTTGAAAGCGAAATAAGACATCACTGCGTTGAAAGGCTGATGCGAGTTCACGGTAACGATAATGGGATGAACTTGCACGCTCATGAATATCTTGTGCAATAAAATAAATTTTAAGAAATTTATCACTTTGGCCACGACCCGCACGATGCAGGAGGGTCATTTTTACCGCGTTTAAGGCGTTAACTACTTTGGCATTTTGCTTGGCGGCTTGAATGCGAAATGGATGTGAAGTGAGATCAGTTACCGGTTCGAAGAGTTTGCTTTTATTATCGAGATAATAGCCAAACTCAGTGAATACATTAGCTAGACCTTGTTGGACGGGTTGATTGGGCCATAAAACATGCCATAGCAGCGATAATACCCCATACCAGCATGCACCAGCTAAAAGTAACATTGGTTGATACCAAAGCTCAGAGCTACTATTTGCACCTAACATAGTGTAAACCGCAAGCAGTAATGAGGCAAAAGCGATGTTGGCATAACGTGGCCCCATTGCTCCCAGCATAATAAAGCCAAAAGTCGAACAAAATAAACCGATTGCAAATAAAATGGGGTAGTCAAATAAGACTTCAATAGAAAGGGATGCAATCAAAAAACAAACGAGAGTAATGGTAAGGCCTTTAATGCGACCGGTTAAATTATCATCAGACTCAGCAAGTGCTGCAGCAATAATACCGAGCACTAATGGCGTGACCGCGTGGTTTTCTCCAAGATACCAACATGGCAATACTGCACCAACTAAAGCAATGAATACTCGAATTGAGTAATTGATGCGATCATTGACCCAGTAGCTGCGGAAGTTTACATGTAAGTCTTTAGTTTGCATGGATATTAACAATCTTCTGATAATGATGAGTATAGAAAACGATAGAATTATCTAACGTTATAAAAACGTCACTAAAGATAACAGAAATATTGTTATTGCTGATCAAAAAAATTAACTTTACCTCGTGGAATAATATTTAGCCAAATAGACGTTTCAATACTATGGCTACACGAGAGTTATTGATACTCTAAGCGACATTATCCCGATAAACGGGTGACAAGTAATGATTCAATTGAGGTTTGGTAACAAGATTACCGACCAGTAATGAGTATTACAGCCTAATTAAAGCATGGAACAATTGGTGGAATCACAATGCAATTAAGTGCCAGTCGACTAGCACAATGGCTAGTTCAAGGTGATTATTACAGTATCGCTTTAGACGGTAATAGCTTGGTATTAGATAGTCAGACCACTTCTGACGTTATCTCTTTTGATGACTGGGATGGTTCGATTGAAATCCATCGTGGTGTATTATGGGGCGCGCTTGAGCTTACGTCTTCAAACCAACAATACTGTTGGACCGTTCATGGCTTGCCTTGGCACGAATGTAAACCTTTCGCTGCATTTTTAATTCGTAGTTATCAAGATTGGGCGCAAAACCGAGTTGATAAATTAGATGCAATGTTGCCAGAAATGTTGCAACGTATTGCATTGTTTTCAAATAAATCAGGCTATTTACGTCGCTCCGAGCATCATGAGTTACATCAGTTTCTTAATGATGGCTTAAAAGACTCTGAGTTAAATCCTGAGCTTGCAGCAACGTTTAGACCGCGTAGTTTCGAAAAAATATCGCCTTGGCTAGGTGAGCATCAGGCATGGGTTGAAGAGCATAATCAGCAATGGTTAACTCAGCAATCACAGAAATGGAGTTCATGGTTTGATAGCTTTGAGAAATCGCCATTAAATGAATCACAACGTACAGCAGCGCTAATTGATCAAGACTATAACTTAGTACTTGCAGGTGCGGGTACGGGAAAAACCAGTGTATTGATCGCACGCGCGGGCTATCTTATAGCCAGTCAAGCGGCAGTGCCGGAAGATATTTTAATGTTGTCATTTGGGCGTAAAGCGGCTGAAGAGATGACTGATAGGCTAAAAGAAAAGGTTAGTGATCGGGTTAAAGTGGCGACATTCCATAGCCTTGGTTCACAAATTATTCGTGATGTTGAACACGATAAGCCTAATGTTGCTTCGATTACTTTAGATACACGTGCACGTAGTGCATGGTTGGCGCGCATGCTGATTGAACAATGGAATAATTCAACGTCAGCTAATAAATGGCAGCGCCACCTTACACAATGGCGTGTACCCGGGTTTAGTAAAGAAAACTCAATGGAACAACAAGCTGAAAATGAACAATTACAAGCTTGGGTATGGCGTCACATTGAGTTATTAGGCCAATCAGGGATGAAGAAAGAAGAGTTGCTTGAGGCGATTATAAACAATAATAACCCAGCAATGCGGCCGCGAATGAAAAGTGAGTTAACATTGTTATGGCCGTGCTATCAGGCTTATTTGCAGCACTTAAAAGTGAAAAAGCAAATTGACTTTAATAGCATGATTGAAGTAGCAACGGAGTATGTTAAAGACGGTAAGTTTATCTCTCCGTGGCGTTATATTATGGTTGATGAATATCAAGATATATCACCACAGCGATTGGCGTTAATTGAAGCACTATGCCATCAAAAAGTGGCAGGTCATACTACGCCAACGTTATTTGCTGTTGGGGATGACTGGCAAGCTATTTATCATTTTGCCGGCGCAGATGTTAATTTAACCACTGACTTTGAAAGTCGCTTTGGTAATAGTTGTACTACAGAGCTTTCCACTACCTATCGTTTTAATAGCATGATTGGTGAAGTAGCAAACGTATTTATTCAACAAAACCCAAGTCAAATTAAGAAGCAACTAACGAGTTTCACTAAGCAGAGTAAAAAGGCGGTTACTTTATTGGCAACTGACTTATTACCACAAGAATTAATTAGGTTGAGTAAACATTACGAAAATAAGACGACTAAAGTACTTATTCTTGGACGTAATAATAAGCAAAGACCAGAGAAATTTGAAACCTGGAAAAATCAGTGGCCACAACTTAACTTGGAATATATGACTTGTCATTCAAGTAAAGGTCGTGAGGCGGATTATGTATTTATTGTTGATGTTAATAAGGGTATTTTCCCTTCACCAGACCGTGAAACGGGTTTAGCTGCAATAATGCAATCGCGTACTGAAACTTATAATGATGCTGAAGAACGCCGGTTATTCTATGTGGCATTAACTCGAGCTAAAAAACATGTCTGGGTTTGTGCAGACCCCGATAAAACATCGCCGTTTATTAATGAATTAATTGAAGATAAATATCCAGTTAATAATAAAATAAAACGGACTAAATAAATATTATTAATGCCTGAAAGCCCCGCTATTATCATTAGTTATAGTGATAAATGAAAGCGGGGTTTTTTATTATCAGTAATATGATGTTATTTACTTACGTGGACGACTATTTTTCCCGAATGGGTCTGATTTTTTAATTCAGTAAGTGCCAGATCCAATTTTTCAAATGGTACAATTTTCTCAACCATACTATATAAGTGCCCATCGGCCACTAAATTACTTAAATTGTTACCAATATCAGCGAGGTGAGTAATATGTTCAGGCCCACCATGGGCATAGGTTCCATGAAGGGCAACTTCGTGAATGCTGAGAGCTTTAGTTGTTGCGAGTAGAGGTACTTGATCAAATTGATTGGCTACCATAACGATATGGCCATTATAACGAATTAACGCGCTCATCATGCTGCCTGATTGCGCTGAAACACAATCAATAACCCCATGCAATAACCTATCTTCAGTTAGATTTATGAGTTCAAGTGCCACATTTTGTTGTGGGCAAATAACCGCATCAATACCATAGCTGAGTAGTCGAGGATGATGCTGTCGTTCTGCAATCGCATAGACATGAGCACCTGCGAGCTTTGCTAATTGTGCTGCAAACCCACCTACACCACCTCCTGCACCTGTAATTGCAATATGCTGTCCAGCAACGACTTGTAATTTATCGTGTACTGCTATCCATGCACTATAACCTGCACAGGGTAGAGCCGCTGCATCGGTAAATGATAATGTTAATGGAATACGGCTAACCGCAATAGCTTTAACACAGACATATTCAGCGAACCCACTAGCAGTGCGAGGATCGGCAAAAAAGATGACTCTTTCATTAATTTTGAACTGATGTACGTTCGTTCCGACACTATCAATGCTACCGGCAACATCGAGGCCGATTATTTGCGGATAATCCCATGTTGCGTAACCCCACTCGGTCAGTTTGTAATCAATAGGGTTTAGTCCTACAGCTGCGACTTTTACACAAATTTCATCTGCGGCAGGAACGGGTTTAGCGGTCGTCATAAGTGATAAGGCTTGTAACCCATCAGGTTGTTGTAATATCCATGCTTGCATAAGCGACTCCTTGATACATTACTTATAACCATATAACGAATTATTTATTTTACCTTAAATATATTATGTAAATAGTGATAATAAAAAGCCTTCGATATTAATGAAGGCTTATTTATTGAATTAATTGTAGCGTTTGAGTGCTTAATCTAGACGCTCTTTGAGATAAGCTTCGTAGTCTGGAATTTCAATATCAATTTCTTTATCAAGTAGTGGTGAAGTAATAATAAAGTTAGCACTTGCACGATTGGTTGCTACTGGAATATTCCATACAGCAGATATACGTAATAATGCTTTTACATCTGGATCATGTGGTACTGCATTAAGTGGATCCCAGAAGAAAATCATAATATCAATTTTGCTTTCTGAAATTAATGCTCCTAGTTGTTGATCGCCACCCATAGGACCACTGATTAAGCAGGTGATTGGTAATCCAGTTTCTTTTGCTAGTAAATGCCCAGTCGTACCTGTTGCATAAAGTACATGATTAGCTAACTTATGTTGGTGTTCTTTCACCCAGCGAAGTAAAGCTGTTTTGCAATTATCATGGGCAACGAGAGCGATGTGTTTTTTAGCTGCCATTTTGCGTGTTGTGGTAATCATGATCTTCCTTTTTAATATCAAGTTAATCTTGATGAAGCTAGGCGATAACGGTTATAAGTAGCAAAGACTAGACAGAGTGTAAATCAGATTAGGCTAAAATTTTGTGGTAACCCATAAATAATTGATATTCATCTTTATAGGCACCACATTAATTAATGCTTATCGACTGATTTGGTGATCATTAACGTAAAATGACGGCCTAAATTCTGCTGGCGATAATGAATTACGAATGACAGCCGAAGGTAAATGTTGTGGGGTTAAATCAACAATTAATGGTGATATATCTAACACCATTGGCTTTTTCTCAAGGTAGCGCACTGTTTGATCGATAGATAGCCGAGCTTGTTCTGCCATTTTATCTGTTGGCGCAAATAATATTTTATCGCGACGTAAGCCACGGTAAACCCCATGACTTAAATAAGTAGATACAATTTTTATGTCAGTAATATGATTAGTACGTAATTCACTGATTGCTACTTCAGCGGCAACTGCACCACCAACAATATAATCAATGTTTTTATAGTCGGTAAATAATTGCTGTAATAAATTTCGTTGTAGCTCTTTGCTGTTGTCATCCCATAATGTCGTTACAATTTCAACATCGCTATTGGCGATAGCGGCTTTAAAACCTTTAGTGACAGGTTTAGTACCACCGCGTAATTGTGGCCCTGGTAGCCATGCAATTCGCACTTTACCTGAACCTTTCGGGTGTTTTTTAGCAAGGTAAGTACCAGCAGCTTTCCCCATTTGATACCAGTTAACCCCGACTTTTGCTTTTACATGTTGACGAATATCAGGATCTGTAAAATCAATATTATTCGTCATTAAAAAAACAGGAATATTGCCAATTAATGTTGATAGTTTACCGTTATAAGCTTGCGCATCGACAGTACCTAAAATGATGGCATCTGCTCCCCAACGGCGACAAGCAATTAATTGACTTTGCTGTTTATCAAGGTTGCTATAACCGCCAGCTTCAAGCACTTTTAGGGTGATACCGAGTTTTTTAGCTTGCTCAACCATTCCATAATTGATCGACAACCAATAAGAATCTTTTAAATGTGGGTACACTGCACATACTTTCCAAGGTTTAGTTACCGAGGTTAGAAAAGAGTAATGAATTTTTGTCGGTTTTTTGTCCGTTTGAAAAGGCGGTTGATAGGAAATTACCTCAAGTGCAAACGCGGATTGAGCAGAGAAAATCATCAAAATAAAAAATAAAATGCGCATTGTTACCAACATTATTTAGGTCTAAAGCCATATAGCTGGCAAAATAGTACCGTTTTATTGTGTTTGGTGAAATAGCCAGTATCCAACAAGGCATATTAATGCGGGTTATTAACTATTCTAAACCAGATTTTTGATATAGAGACGATTTATGACGTTTACCCGAAAAGGTATCGGAGCCAAACTGTTACTAGCCTTTTCTGCCATGGCTGGTTTGATGATTATTGCGGTTATGATTGGTGTGGCAGGCTTTTCGTTAGTTGCTAAAACAGAGCGTACAGTGATTAATTCCGCAGTCCCAGCATTAGCTGAAGCGCGGAAGTTATCAGATTTGAGTTCGCGAATTATTTTTAATGCTCAAGTTTTAGCTAAATCGAAACTTGAGTCAGAACGGATGCAGCAGGGGCGAGCATTAACGATTCATATTGAAGCATTAAATCGTAGTTTGTATGCGTTAGAGCAGTATTCGTTTGATCAGCCGCTAATGCTGAAATTAGAAGGTGATGTAAAACGTATTGTTGATAATTTAGCCTTACTGGGATTGTTAGTTGGCCGTCAAATAGATCTGCAAAGTCAGTTAGATGAATTAACTGCAGCAATGACTAAGGCGACCCACCAAATTGATAATTTATCACAATCGCAAGTGGCTAATGCAAATACCATTGCAGTGGCTAATGTGTCGCGTATTTATGATCTCGTGGCGGAAAATAATAAACCTGCTGTTTATAATGCCCTTGATAGTTTAGTTGAAGTCGATATGGACTTATCTGAACGTTTATTTGAATTGCGTTTTTTATCATTGCAAGTGATTAATATGTTAGATGATTCTGAACGTATTATTGATATTAAATCGTTGGTGGCATTAAAAACACGGTTTAACAATGCGGTTAATATTATCAGTCACCGAGTTAAATCTGTTGAAGATCCTAGTCGTTCTGAACAATTGATGAAGCAAGCTGCAAAACTCGAACGTGGTAATTTATTGTTTGGTGTTAGTGAACAATTGATTTATGCCAAGCAAGATGTGCAGCGATTAGATCAACAAAATTTAGTATTATTTCAACAATTAAATAACACTGTTGACGATATTATTGCTGCGGCTAATGACAATACTCAACGTGCAGTTAAGCAAGTTGATCAAACATTGACTGTTGCGCGTAATACGCTAATTGTGATTTCTGCAATTGGTTTATTGGCCTTGGTATTGATCATGTGGCGCATTGTTTATATGCAGGTTATTTGCCGTATTAATCGCTACAGTCGTGCATTATTGTCACTGACTCGCGGTGATTTATGTATTCAATTAGATGTTGATGGTGATGATGAATTAGCCCAAATGGGACGTGCTATTTTAGTCGCGCGTGATACGGCTAATGAACGGTATCGATTAGCACAAACGGAAGCTAAAATTCGGCAAGAACTACAACAACACAAAGCAAGTTTGGAGCGCTTAGTCGCAAAACGAACAGCTGAGTTAGAGCGCATTAATAGTCGTTTAAACGAAGAAGTATATAACCATTATAAAGCTCGTGATGAAGCTGAAAAAGCTAATCGTGCTAAATCTGCTTTCTTGGCGACTATGAGTCATGAAATTAGAACGCCTATGAATGGTGTATTAGGTACAGCATCGTTGTTAGCTGATACAGAGTTAAGTATGCAGCAAAAGCGTTATTTAGATGTGATTAACCGCAGTGGTGAAACCTTACTCGATATTCTTAATGATATTTTGGATTACTCTAAAATTGAAGCTGGACATTTAGATATTAGACCTAGCGATTTTGCGTTAAAACGTATGGTCGCCGATGTATTTAATATGCTTTATGGACGAGCAATGGCTAAGCGTATTGGGTTTGACTATTACATTGATCCTGCTGTTGATGCTATTTGGGTTGGCGATGAAAGCCGAATTCGGCAGGTGTTAGTAAACTTAGTTGGTAATGCGATTAAGTTTACAGATAAAGGTAAAGTAACAATTAGTGTCCGACCGCACCCTGATATGCCTGATGAAATACTGTTTTCTGTCCAAGATACTGGTATTGGCATTGATACTACTGAACACGCGATATTATTTAGTGCATTTCAACAAGCAGAAGCTGGACGTAAATCGATTGAAGGTACAGGACTTGGTTTAGCAATCAGTAAACATATTGTTGCGGCGATGGACGGTGAGATAGGGGTTGATTCGGTTATCGGTATTGGTAGCTGCTTCTGGTTTGCCTTACCTTTAGAACGAGGCCAAGCGTCATTAAATACGGATATTGATCAAATAATAGTGCCGGCAGCGCATATTCTATTGGTTGAGGATAACCCGGTAAACTGTATGGTTGCTGAAGGGTTTCTCAAGCGACTAGGTCATACGGTAGTTATTGCTGAAGATGGTGCACAAGCTGAAGCGTGTTATCGCAAAGAGCAGTTTGATTTAGCGTTACTTGATATTAATTTACCTGATACTGATGGAATTACACTGCTGCATCAATTACGTCGTATTGATAGTACCAATAAGCAAGCATGGCAAGAACCGACACCTATGGTCGCTTTTTCTGCTCACGTATTTAGGGAAGAAGTTGAAATTTATTTAAATGCAGGCTTTGCTGGCTTCTTACCTAAACCTCTGGTTGAGAAGCAACTAATTGATACTATGAACAGTATTTTAAAAGGAGATAAGCGAGTGGTTATTGAAAAAGGAGCTGGTGAAGAAAAGCCGCAACTTACTGAGAGTGAAGAGTTATTACCCTTAGTAAAAGAATCTGTATTGGGGAGTGATTTACAAGTACTTGGTGCTGCGCAGGTGAAGCAGTTAATTAGCTTATTTGGTGAGTCTGCAAGTAAAACACTAGTGATGTTACACCAAGCAATTGCAGCTAATGACTTACCCGAAGTTGCTAAGCAAGCGCATACGCTTAAAGGCGCTGCTGGTACGATGGGATTAATGCAATTGCACCAGTTATGCCTAGTGTTTGAAAAATCAGCTCAAGAAGGTTCTATTGCTGAACTTGATGTAGCACCATTGCAGCAAGTGTTTGATGCCTCTGTAGCTGCTTTAGCAACGACCTTTCTTGATAATTAACGCTTTACTCTTAGTAATATAAAAAAGAACGCTTCGGCGTTCTTTTTTTATGGGAGTAGATTGAGAGTCATAAAAATACTGTGAGGATCTGGTTGGTAGTCAGCAAACGGCGGACATTCGATAAAACCGTGTTTGGCATATAACGCGCGTGAAGGTATAAAAAAAGCCATTGAACCCGTTTCTAAGCTCAATTGTTGATATCCTTGTGCTTTGGCATGGGAGATGATGTGTTGAAGTAATTGTGATGCAATACCTTGTCCACGAAATGCATTGGTTGTTCGCATCGACTTTATTTCGGCGGTGGTTGCATCGAGACGTTTTATTGCGCCACAACCTGCTAGTTGGTGCTGATCCCAAATAGACCAAAAAGTGACAGTCTGATGTTGAAGCTCTGTAAGATCTAATGCGTGAACGCTGTCAGCGGGTGCTGTTGCATTCATATCGACTAAGTGTGCTTGTAGTAATGCTTGAATTGCTTGTCCCTGTAAATCATCAATAATGATATTCATAGATATTGCCGTGAATAAAAATATTACTTTACGGCGTAGAGGCTATTTTACCAAGTGATTTTAATGGCGGATGTGATAGTGAAACGTGGCTGGCTGGGGAAAATAAAAGATCAAACATAGAGATAAAAAATAACCCCGAGAACAAAGTCCTCGGGGTTAACGTATTCACTTAGAGTAATTTAAAAATTACTTCTTAGCGTTACGCTCTTTCTGCTCAGCGATTACTTTTTCAGAAACGTTAGCAGGACAAGGTGCGTAGTGTGAGAACTCCATAGAGAACTGACCACGGCCTGATGTCATAGTACGTAGAGTACCGATGTAACCAAACATTTCTGAAAGTGGTACGTCAGCTTTAATACGAGAACCAGTTACGCCAGCAGTTTGGTCTTTGATCATGCCACGACGACGGTTAAGGTCACCGATAACATCACCAACGTGATCTTCTGGAGTAAATACGTCAACGTTCATGATTGGCTCAAGAAGTTGCGCGCCAGCTTTAGGCATTGATTGACGGAATGCGCCTTTCGCTGCGATTTCAAATGCTACTGCAGATGAATCGACTGCGTGGAATGCACCATCAAGAAGCTCGATTTCAACGTCAAGAACAGGGAAACCAGCTAAAACACCAGTGTTCATCATGCCCTTGAAGCCTTTCTCGATTGCAGGCCAGAATTCTTTAGGAACGTTACCACCAATTACTGATGATGTGAACGTAAAGCCTGAACCTACTTCACCTGGCTTCATTACGTAGTCGATCTTACCGAACTGACCAGAACCACCAGATTGCTTCTTATGCGTGTAGCTATCTTCAACTGCTTTCGTGATTGTTTCACGGTAAGCAACTTGAGGTTGACCAACAATTAGGTCTACGCCGTATGTACGCTTAAGGATATCAACCTTAATGTCTAGGTGAAGTTCACCCATACCTTTAAGGATTGTTTCGCCAGTTTCTTCGTCAGTCTCAACTTGGAAAGATGGATCTTCTGCAACCATTTTACCGATCGCGATACCCATTTTCTCAGAACCGCCTTTATCTTTAGGCGTTACAGCAATTGAGATTACTGGAGTTGGGAAGATCATTGGCTCAAGAGTACACTCGTGCTTAACATCACAAAGAGTGTGACCAGTTTGAACGTTCTTCATACCAACGATAGCGATGATATCACCAGCTTGTGCTGAAGTAAGTTCGTTACGGTCGTTCGCTTGCATCTCAACCATACGGCCGATACGCTCAGTTTTACCTGTAGCAGAGTTAAGGATGGTGTCACCCTTGTTTAGCTTACCAGAGTAAATACGAACGAATGTTAGAGCACCAAAGCGGTCATCCATGATTTTGAATGCAAGAGCTTTGAATGGTTCGTCAACAGATACTGTTGCAACTTCACCAGTTGGCTCACCAGTTTCTGGATCAGTTAACGGCTGTGGGTCTACTTCTGTTGGAGAAGGTAGGTAATCAATTACCGCATCAAGAACAAGTTGCATACCTTTGTTTTTGAATGCTGAACCACAGAACGTTGGGAAGAAATCACAAGTACGAGTACCAGCACGGATACAACGCTTGATTTCTTCAATAGAAGGTTCAACACCTTCCATGTAAGCTTCTAGAAGATCGTCGTCTTGCTCAAGAGCAGTTTCGATCATTTCTTCACGGTAAGCTTCAAGATCATCAACCATATCTTCAGGAACAGGTAGGATCTCGTAGTTTTCTGGAAGACCTGAGTCATCCCATACGAATGCTTGACGAGTTAGAACGTCAACAACACCAACGAAATCATCTTCACGACCGATTGGAAGTGTCATGATTAGTGGAGTAGCGCCTAGTACCTTCTTAACTTGATCTGTAACGCGGAAGAAATCTGCGCCCATACGGTCTAGTTTGTTAACGAAGATGATACGAGCAACTTCTGATTCGTTAGCGTAACGCCAGTTAGTTTCTGATTGTGGTTCAACACCACCAGAACCACAGAATACACCGATGCCGCCATCAAGTACTTTAAGTGAACGGTAAACTTCAACTGTGAAGTCAACGTGTCCAGGAGTATCGATAACGTTGAAACGGTGATCTTTCCAGAAACAGCTTACTGCTGCAGACTGGATAGTAATACCGCGCTCAGCTTCTTGTTCCATGAAGTCAGTTGTTGACTCACCGTCATGAACTTCACCAATCTTGTGGATTTGGCCAGTTAGCTTAAGGATACGCTCTGTTGTAGTAGTTTTGCCCGCATCAACGTGCGCGAAAATACCAATGTTTCTGTATTTAGATAAATCTGTCATTGTTTTTCTCTATAAACAATTACTGTCACATGTGAGGTCGCGGATTATAGCACTACTTGTGCTCATCAGAACATAGCCATGTGTAATAAAATAGTTATTCGCTTGCTTTTTGCCCTAGGTGACATACCTGTTGACGAAGATCCGAGCAAATAACGTGGATAAAAACCAAGATTAGTCGAGGTTGATTATTATTGTAAGCCGATTAAAGGATATTTTAATGATCTTTTAATGTTATTCGAATGAATGATAGCAGCGATAAAGTGTCCATAAAAATGGACAAAACCGATTTTTATCGGGTTAGACTTGAAAAAATAGTAAGTAAGCTAGAATCTGTCATTTGTTTCACTTTCTGTTTATTAGTGAGGTAGAATTCAAGTAAGTTCCTGTTTTATTATTTGAGTATGCAAAATGTCTGAAGAAATAGAAGTAGAAGCTCTGGAAGTTGAAGTATCCGTTCAACCGATTGAACTATATAAAGTCCTTAAAATTGCCAATTTGGTAAGTGGGGGCGGTGAAGCCAAATATGCTATATCCGAAGGTTATGTTGCTGTAAATGGTGAAATTGAATTGCGTAAGCGTTGTAAAATCTATGATGGTGACGTAATCGAGTTTAATGGTGAGTATTTTGTGGTTATTTGTGACCAACCAGTGCAAGAAGCGCCGCCACGAGAGCAGCAAGCAAATAAAGTAGAGCCTGCGGCTAAAGTTACCAAAAAAGATAAAAAAGTATCAGCGCCCAAAACAAAGAAAAATAAAGCAGCACCAGCAACCAGTAAAAATCGTTCTGTAACTAAAAAAGAAGCAGAAAAAGCGGACAAGAAAGCAGATACTGCGACTGGTCGTAAACCGATAAGTTTTTAATTTATTAGCTCCATATATAGGCGTGCTATAGCACGTCTTTTTTATCGAATTTTATAGACAGGTATCAGGATGATAACCAACTCTCGTAACATGTATATGCCGTTGTTTTTGGTTTTGACATGTAGCGTGGCATTTTCAGCCAGTGCTGCTCAAATTAATACATTATCAGCAACTGAATGCCAAGCCATGACTAAAGTCGGGGTGATGGCTGCTGATGCGCCTGTTCCTTGTCAACGCCTAAAAAAAGTCACTTTTAATTACCGTGATTTTGCTGGTAAAGCGCATTCAAATGGCCAAGTTGTGGTGATGGATGCAGTGGCGCCGTATGTTGGTAATATTTTTGACGCCCTATATCAACAAGGTTTTCCTATCCATAAAGCGGTTCCCATCGAAGTGTATGGTGGTGATGATACTCGCTCTATGACGGCCAATAATACTTCAGCATTTAACTATCGTCCGGTTGCGGGTACTGGCAGTTTGTCTTTACATGCTTATGGTGCCGCAATAGATCTGAATCCTCTTCAAAATCCGTTTGTGACCTTTAGTGGTAATGGCAATGTCAAGTTTAGCCCTGTGCAGGGTACTCGCTATGCCAATCGAGCCACTTATCGTTATGGTAAGCCTGATAGTCGAGGTATGGCTGAGGCTGTGATTGATATATTTGCTCGTAATGGTTTTCAATATTGGGGCGGTTTTTGGGATTCTCCAATTGATTATCAGCATTTTCAATTAACTAAAGATATGGCGTTAACGATGAGCAAAATGACGCCAGCCCAAGCAACATTATTTTTTAAGCGCTATGTTGCATGGTATGACAGTTGTAGCAAAATGTACCCAACGGCTTATAGCCATTATAAATTCAATGATTACACTGAATATTTAAAAAATAAGTTATCCGTGAAATCATTACATCAAGCCTATAGTGCTAACCCACAACGGGTGATGGCTGCGATTAATCAACAACCCGTTCGTTCGGCTATTTGTGTTAAACGTTAAATTAGCAAGGTGTTTATTGATAAGTTGCTGCCTAAGTCATAGTTTTTAGTCTGCATACTTTGTTTTTAATTAATTCGTTTGCGGCAGTGATTTGAGGCTTTAGGATGGTTGATAATTACTATTACTCGACAAAGGATGGTTCAATGGTTAATCAAGTCGCAATGGTTGCACAGCAATTACAATTTTCAGAATTAGTGCAAGGGTATTGGCGTTTAGCTGAATGGGGTATGACTGCGCAGCAACGATTAGCTTTTTTAGAGCAGCATCTTGAATTAGGAATTACAACTGTAGATCATGCAGATATTTATGGTGGCTATCAATGTGAAGCATTATTTGGTGAAGCGTTAGCGTTAAAGCCAAGTTTACGTCAGCAATTACAGATAGTGACTAAGTGCGATATTAATCTTTGTAATCCTAAATATCCTCAACGTAATATTAACCATTATGATACGAGTAAGTCGCATATTATTGATTCTGTAAATAACTCACTGGCAAATTTACGGGTTGATAATATCGATCTGTTATTAATTCACCGTCCTGATGTACTTATGGATGCCGATGAAGTAGCTGAGGCGTTTACCGAGTTGAAGCAACAAGGAAAAGTGAATCATTTTGGTGTTTCAAATTTTGCGCCAGCGCAATTTGATTTACTGCAATCTCGTCTTGAGCAGCCGTTAGTGACTAACCAAGTTGAGATTAATCCGCTTAACTTTGAGGTTGCTCATGACGGTACGCTTGATCAATTACAAATGAAGCGTATTCACCCTATGGCATGGTCGTGTTTGGCTGGTGGGGATATCTTTAGTGGTAATAGCGAACAGCATGTGCGAGTGCGTACGACGTTAACTGAGATAGCGTCTGAGATTGGTGCTGACAGTATCGATCAAGTTATTTATGCATGGATTCGTCGTTTGCCTTCAAATCCGATTGCAATTATGGGCTCGGGGAATATTGAGCGGGTAAGATCTGCGGTTACTGCACTTGATTTTACGTTATCGCGTGAGCAATTTTATCGAGTATGGGTGGCCTCAAAAGGTCATGGTGTGCCGTAAATTGTATTAATCTTTTAAGACCATTCGAAACGGCAGGGAATACCCTTAACAAGTAAGGTGTATTGCACTGCCGTTATTGTGTTTAGTGGACGCTAGCGGGAGTAATAGTCCCTTCTGTTATTGGGTTGCTTTTATTGGCACTCCATTGATACCAACCACCATCGTAAACACTGATGTTTTTCCAGCCTAAAATATGCGCAAAGAAAAAGGCTTCCGATGCTCGCCAACCCGTACCACAGAAAAATGCCACATCTTGATGCGGTTTAATATTCCATTGTGCCCATTGAGCTGCAATTTCATTACCACTTTTCATGGTTTGATCTGGGTTGAGATAATCTTGCATGTGGTAAGAATCAGAGCCTGCATGACCCCATTTTGCACCCTCTATACGTCCTTTCGGCTTAATGTAGCTATAGCCACTGGTTTCACCGATATATTCTGGCCATGTACGCACGCTTACCACTGATTGCTGATTAACTGGTTTCTTTAATAGTGCTTTTACTTGGTTGGTATCAATCAGATATTGTGGGTTTGCTGGTATTTTCTTGCCAAAATCTACTGGGTCTTGATTATAGTTTGGTAAATGTTCGGTAGGGTAATCGGCATTAGACCATGCTGTCCAACCGCCATTTAATAAGCGTACATCTTTAACACCAGCATACATTAAGAAATTGGCAAAACGTGCGGCAGACATATTATTGCGTGCATACAATATTACGGTAGTGTCATAACGAATACCAAGATTAGCAATAACTTGTGCTAATGCCTTGTTGTTAACTTTATTCCACCATGGTTTTGACTCAATCGTATTGGTATTAACGTATAAAGCACCTGGAATATGATCCAGTAAATATTTTGCAGGTGGTCCCCATTCAACTTCAACTACTTTATAGCCGTGTGTTGGCGCATAACGGGGATGTTTGCCGTTAATCAGATCATACAGCCATGATGCTGGTACTAATTGCTGAAAGTCAGGTAAAGCACTGAGTTGACCATGATAGTGATTAAGCGGCTGATTGATAGTTATTAGTGAGTGATAACCTTGCTCTTGTAAGGCTGTTGTTAATTGCTGAGCTTTATCTGCGGAGCAATATAAATAAGTAGGGAGGTTAGGTGTAAGGTGTTTATCTCGTAATAGTGTTTCAAAAGCTGAGCTATCAAGCATTTTTAGCCAACTTGAATCAATATTAACCGCGCCGGCAATGTGGCCACCGAGTTGTTGTTGAGGTTCTGGCCAGCCGTTATAGAAGTTACTGTTGCGGCAATCAATAATTTGTAGGGGTACTTTTTGTGATTGTTGCTGAGCTAACTGCTCAAATGTTGCCGTCTTTGAAGGCGCTGAAGTGCTGGCAAATGACATGCTTGATGTTAGTAACAATACAGCTATAGCGGTTATTTTAATGAGCATAGTGAAACCTAATCACCTTAGTGATAGTCAAAAACAAGCGCGCATTCTAACGGTTTCGAAAGGTAATACAATTGACTTTTTTAATTGATAATATGTTTGTTGTTGATAATGACTTAATAAATATCACGTTAGTATTTATTGAGGAACTATTGTGAGACTTTTGTGTCAGAAATACATTACGGCATGATCAAACCATTAGATATCGTGTTAAAGCATTCAATGAGGAGTATCTATGAAACGTTTTATCTTTGTATTTATAAGCTTATTAACGGTCTGTAGTTCAACGTTAATGGCTGCAGAGATAACAACGCCTCATGTTACTTCATTACAGAAAGATCAATCATCCCTATTGCCTGTCAGCCCCAAAGATATTCATCTCGCTGCCGTTGTGGATTCCCAACGGTACGATTACCCACTATCTGCACTACAGCAAGCCTATTATCATGGGATTGATGACATTGGCAGCACGATTCATTTACAGCAAGGTCTGTGGGCTGGAGATCCCTATCAACCCGGTGGCGATGTGATGCCACAAGTGATGCTATTAAGTGATTTGAAAGTTATTGGTACATTGAATGCTGATAATGATCCGATGGCTGTCGTACTGTTAAATTACTCTCCCGGTGGTAGTGGACAATATTTATATATTGCGGTGATGGCTTATCGACACCATCAGCTCGTCAATATTGCGACCCAATATATTGGTGACAGAGTTCGTGTTAAAGGGCTGGTGATCAAAAACCATCAAATAATATTAGATGTTATTCAGCCAGGGAAGGGAGATTCTACGTGTTGTCCAGGCGATGTTGCTCGTCATATTTGGCGTTTAGAACAAGACAAATTGGTCGAAATACCTAGTCATCAAGCGATTGTTAGATTAACTCCTGCTATTTTAGCAAATACAGAATGGCAGCTTGAAAGCTGGCGTTATGGTGATCCTGTTATGAATGGTAGTAATATTAACTTACGCTATATTAACGGGCACTTTGTTGGGATGGTTGACTGTAATAATTATACGGTCACTGTGAAGCCGCTATTAAAGCCTGGGTTTATTGATATATTAGAGCAACATGCTGCGATTACTGAACGGAAATGCGATGATCCTTTAGCTCCTCACCGTCAAAAACGTTATTTTGAACAATTAGCCAGTGTGACTCAATTTACTTATTTTGCTGGCAAATTGGCGCTGACTTATCAGCTTAATCATCATACGGGTGTCATGATTTTTTCAGCAGTACAAACTAAGCCATGAGGTTTAGTTAATAATATTATTCAATGAAATTTAAAACACCGCTACTTAGCAAGATTAAGCCGCGGTGTTTTTTTATGGCATTAATATTATTGTTGCAACCACTCAATAATAAATTGGCAGATATCGTGTGGGTTATTTAAATCTAATCGTGGTAAAGAACAGTCATTAGGTGCAGCTTGATCACTCGCAAACGCTAAAATAGTTTTATCTGTTGGATAGAGCAATGGCTTGCCATAACTTGGGCGATGAATTTCTATCTTTGGGAAAGGTTGATCACGAAACCCTTCAATTAAAATAAGATCAAGTAAGTCATGATTAAGCTGGCTTAGGCAATGATTTAATTCTGGATCTTGGCGCTCTGCTTGCGGATATTCAAAATACAGCATATGGCGTGATTTTGTTGCGAGTAACGTTTGACTACACCCAGCATGGCGTAATCGGTAGCTATCTTTTCCTGGTGTATCTGGATCAATATCATGATGGCTGTGCTTGAGTAATCCTATCCGTAAGTTGTGTTGTTTAAGTAGAGGGATAAGTTGCTCAAGGAGAGTGGTTTTTCCTGAACCGCTAAATCCAGCGAAACCCAGTATCGGTGTAGGAGATGTAATCATTATGAGACCCGTTGATATTGATTCTTTTGCTATTATATACCTAACAAAACTGAACACCTATCTACAGTGCGTATTTATTGATATATAAAGGGTTTATTCAAGTAAACTTGATTTTAAAAGTTGAGTGAAAAATAGTACGCGTATTTTTTTGGTGATAATGGTGTAACGGGCTACATTTAGTTTGTATTGAGCTTGTTGTCATTAATTAAGGCTGTGAAAATTATAGATACAGGTGATTAATACAATCTTTCCTAACAGGGAGTGTGTAATGTGGGCAACGTTAGATTTTGAAGCATCAGGACTCTCTGAATTTTCTTATCCGATTGAGGTAGGGTATTCATTGCCTAATGGTACCGATAATAGTTTGCTAATTAATCCTTTATCAGCAAGTGATGAGTGGGTGTATTGGGATGATTTTTCAGAGTCTCATATTCATAAAATTACTCGTCATGAATTAGAAAATAACGGAAAACAAGTGGTTGATGTTTGTCGGCATCTTAATGCTATTTTGGGGCAATATGAACTGGTTTTTTGCGATAGTGAATGGGATTTGTTTTGGCTGGGAAGATTATACCATGCTGCTCATATGCGGCCGTCCTTTATGCTGACTGAGGTATGTTGTTGGCTAAAGCAACATAATGGAATGGATCGTGTGCATTTTCAGTTAGCACTTGAGCGACAAGGTCCTGTTAAACATCGCGCAAGTTATGATGCTAAACAAATTCGTTTGGCACTTGATACATTAGTTGGTAATCGCTAAGTTTAATATCTGGATAATTATTGCGTTTATTATTGGTCGGATAGACAATGCCGATTACAATGTGCGCTATCAAAGTAATAAGTATATGAGAATCTTGTGTGAAATCTGCGTCTAGTCGTAACCCATCACTTCGCGTCGCAATGTTTAATATTTCGATGTCTGACAGCGAATCAGAAAAAATATTAGCATTAACGGCTAACCCTAATATTACTCGTTTACAACGTCTAGCTGCCATTATTCAGCATGTTGCTCCTGATGTTATCTTGTTGTGTGAATTTGATCATTTAGGTGCTGGTGGCGATGATGGTTCATTAGCCAATTTCTGTGCTAATTACTTATCTGTATCTCAATATGATCAAGCTCCTATCGAATATCCCTATCGTTTGTGTCCTGCTACCAATACCGGTTTACTTACTGGGGTTGATTTAAATAATGACGGTATAATTTCATTACCAGCAGATGGAATGGGGTTTGGTCATTTTCATGGTAATTTTGGTTTTGTATTATTATCTAAGTACCCGATACAGGATCATAATATTCGTTCATGGCAGCATATGCTGTGGAATAATATGCCCAAGTCATTAATTCCCCGTGATTTTTACAGCCCTGAAGCGGTAAATATATTACGATTATCCTCTAAAAATCATATTGTTATACCTATCCAATTTGAGCAGCAAGTTATTAATCTTGTGTGCTGTCATCCAACGCCGCCAGTATTTGATGGCCCTGAACGTCGAAATGCCAAGCGTAATAATGACGAAATTCAATTAGTTTGTGACATTATCGATAATGCGGCGTATTTAAAAGATGATAGTGGAAAAACGGGAGGTTTGAGTAATGAGCAACCGTTTATCGTCTTGGGTGATCTTAATGCTGATGTGATTGATGGTGATGGATTGAAAGCACCAATTAAACATTTGCTTAGCCATACACGGATTAATCAGCAGGTAAGTCATGGGCCATTAACACCAAAAAGTATGGGTGGCAGTGAATATCGACCATGGCAGAGACGCAAAGGACGCAGCAATGAGTGGACACATTTAGGCGGTATGCGTTTAGATTATGTTTTACCATCAGCTAATCTAATTACGCTAGAAACGGGCGTATTTTGGCCTGAGAAGGATCATCCATTACGACATTTAATGCTTGATGATAAGGGACGAGAAAAGCCTATAGCGGGTTCTGATCATCGTTTAGTATGGGTTGATATCGCACCAAGCGCAGTATAGTAACGTCATGAATCTAACTCGGTTGGCGCGTTATTGTGATCATAGACATTAACTGAATACGATTGGTTGTTGTTCTTTCCCCCAAACTTCAATGATGGCTTTGGGGGTTATTCCTGCGGTTAATAACTTTTTATTACCTAAGCTATGATAGTTGATTTCAATTACAGTAATTTTACTGTCAACATAATCAAGTAATTGTGGTGGGCTAATACTATCTTTAGTCATCAATCCAGCAGTTCTAAATTGCTGGAACTCGCCATTCTCATAATTTATTTTAATCTTTTTGATGTTAACTGTTCCCCGTGCGCAAGTAACACGAAGATGGTTATAGAATTTTTTCGCTGATAATCCATCCAGAGTGACATTGTCGTTATCAGCATGAAAATTAGCGGTTTGAGTGGTTAATCTTACCCATGGTGAGGATTTGTTTGCGGTGAGTATTCCACAACTGTTTAAACTAAACAGTAATACAATTACACCACAACAGCGTAGTAGGATATTCATTCGATGTTATCACTATATAAATGAAAGATTTAATCATCTTAGATTTTCGACGTTGCTGACTATGTCATGAGCGAGATAGTGATATGTTAACTTGTCGACAAAACAGCGTCAGAGAATATGCTGTTTTGTCTGAGGAAAGTTAATTGCGATATTAGAAATATTTACCGCGAATAGTATTGAAGTTTTCTTTAAGCGCGCAGGTGGTAAAAGTTTTAATTACCATAGTGTCTGACCAATAATTAGTTGACCATCCCGCTTTTTGTTTGAGTAGCTGTATAAACTGAGGCGTTGATAACCCTCGGCGCCATGCACTTGGTAATACTACAGTTTGTACATGTCTATCAGTTAATAGCACGCCTTGTTTATGATGAGATAAATATTCAAATAATTCAGGTTCAGTATTAAATGGCTGGATCACTAGTGGTGATAGTACTTCCACCTCAATACTTAAATCATCAAGCTGATCTTCGGCAAGAGGCATAAAACGGCGATCTTCATAAGCGCTAGCGATTGCTTTATTATGCATTTCTAAGACTAAAGGTCTTGTTGCAATGGTTGAACCAATGCAGCCTTGTAGCTGACCATTAACTTCTAAAGTCACAAAACATGCCGCAGGTTGCAGCATTTTGCGAGTGTAGTGATCAAGTTTAGGTGCTGAGGTAGAAATTGCTTTTTCTGAAAAATGACCTCGAATCGCATCACGGGCAATATCCAGTAACTGAGTAAGTTCACCTTTATTATATGTTTGATGTGTGACAGTTGAAATATCCACCAGTGCTCTCCTTTTTGAATATTATAAAGTATCAATACGTCCGTATATGGGTAATGAGTGACGAAAGCGTTCGAAAATAGGTATTTATAAAATGTTTATCAGTGATTTCGTTAGTGATAACAAAGCTTGTACTGGCAATAACTTATTTCACTGTCAGGATTAATATCATCTATTTTTGACGATTATTCAATATTTGCTAGGTTAAAAAGTGTTAACTTGTTTGTCAGATTTATACAGTTTGTCATTTTTCTTTATTTGAACGTGTAAGTTGAATCATGTGGGCAATATTTGTGCTTTTGAACGCTATTTTTAGATTGTATTAGTTATAGGTTTTACTCGTAACTCAGATTGTTTTATCGTTAATGCCATTTTTAATGTAGAAGATAAATTAGTCGATGAGCAGTGAGCAAAGTTTGACAATAGAGCAGCTAAGTGAATACCAAAATGTAGTTATCACGCAGCCTAACTGTCCGTACTGTGTAAAAGCAAAAGCATTACTTGACCAACAAGGTACAGAATATTCAACATTAGTACTAGGACAACAGCTAACCAAAACCGTCATGGTTGATTTTATTCAGCATATTGCCAATGTTAATGTAAGAACTGTACCGCAGATTATTTTAGCTGGTCATTATATTGGCGGTCATGATGATTTAGTCGCATATCTTGAGCGTCAAATTGATAATAATGATTTTGATGATTTTGAATTATAAAGTGATCCAAAAATAAACTAAAAAGGGTGAATAGCCCTTTTTATGTATTAATACTAGAGATACAGACAATGAAATTAGATTTTTCGCAATTGAATAAGCAAACTAAAAAGTCATTTAGTGATCAACATGCTGTAATTAAAAAGGTTATGCAAGGTAAAATTGTTGCTTGCGAACAATGCCAACAACCTTTGGTTCTTATTACGCCGGAACAGAGTGAGCAGCCAGGTATTGGTTGCTTAAAAGGCTGTACTTTTATCTCTCTTGAGTTTGGTTAATCGATTTTTAGTTTTGATATTCTGAATTTTTTTGTGCGAAAAATAACCAGATTTCTTTGATTTATGCAAACTTAATAATTAATTATAGAACGTTTTTTATGGTTTGCATATCTTGCTAAGCTTTTTTATTCACGATAAAAAGGTATGAATAAATAAAGACTTATTCACTCCTGTAATATGATAAATAATCGCAATTATTCCTTCTTTATTTATACTAAATATGACTTCTCGTATTATTTGTAAGTATTGTCTCTAATCTATTGATTAAACATCATAAAATTAAATGTAATTTATTACTGTTGCATATAAAAAACAGTTAAAAATTTCAAATGAACTAAAGTTGTAGCAATGGATAGTTAGAGTACAAACAAAAAGAAGATTGTTGTGATTAAAATCAATCAATAACAGTGAATATATTGATATCAGGGAAATGTCAATTTAAGCTATCTGGCTGTTTTGTCTCTCTATTGACAGTTCTCGTCTACTAATGGTTATATAATGGCGTCTCAATTTTTGTTTACATGACTAAATATTATAGTTGAGGCGATATCTAACAGGATGTAATAAATGAGTAAACACGATAAATATAGTATAGATAATACGGATTACACGATTGGTCAAGATAATGTCCAAAAGTGGGGATTCGATGTGCATAACGCCGTTTTTGGTGTGAGTGCTGGACTTATAATCATTTTTTTAGTTGCGATTCTAGTTTCAGATCCAGCAACAGCGAAAGCAGCATTAGACAGCGTAAAAGGAGCGATTGTTAATCAATTTGCTTCTTTATTTATATGGGCAGGTAACTTTTTTGTCCTTTTTTGTTTAGCGTTAATTGTTTCACCTTACGGTCGTATTCGTATTGGTGGCCAAAAAGCAAAAGCAGACCATTCAACATTGTCATGGTTATCGATGCTTTTTGCTGCCGGTATGGGTATCGGTTTAATGTTCTGGAGTGTTGCCGAGCCTGCAGCTTACTTCACTGGTTGGGGTGGCTCAACACCATTAAACGTAACACCGGGTACACCAGAAGCATTTAAAGTTGCTATGGGCGCAACGATGTACCACTGGGGTTTACACCCATGGTCAATTTATGCTGTTGTCGGTCTGTCTATGGCATTTTTCTGCTATAACAAAGGGTTGCCGCTCTCTATTCGCTCTGTGTTTTACCCTATTTTAGGCGATCGCACATGGGGTTGGGCTGGACATATCATTGATATTCTTGCTGTTTTAGCCACACTGTTTGGTTTGGCTACTTCATTGGGTTTAGGTGCTCAGCAAGCTGCAAGTGGTATTAACCATGTATTTGGGATGCATGGTGGTTTAGGTCTTCAAATAACAATTATCGTTGTTGTTACTATGGCTGCTATTTATTCAGTGGTTAAGGGTATTGATTCAGGAGTTAAATTACTCAGTAACATTAATATGATCGTAGCGGTAGTGTTACTTGTTTTTGTTGCTTTGGTTGGTTTTTCCGTTTCTATGGATACTTTACCAAAAACAATTATGGGTTATATTGAAAACTTCATCCCATTAAGTGACCCTTATAATCGCCCTGATGAAAAATGGATGCATGGCTGGACAATTGTTTATTGGGCATGGTGGATTTCATGGTCACCATTTGTTGGTTCATTTATTGCTCGTATCTCAAAAGGTCGTACAGTTCGTGAATTCTTAATTGCGGTTATTATTACCCCAACGGTTGTTACGTCAGTTTGGATGTCAGTCTTTGGTGGGCAAGCAATTCATCAAATTATGGATCATATCGGTACGCTAGGTGCGAAGGGTATTACGGAAGTACCACTAGCAATGTTCCAAATGTATGATGCATTACCATTTGGTAGTATCTTATCGTTTATCTCTGTAATTCTGATTTTAGTGTTCTTTGTAACATCATCAGATTCAGGATCATTGGTTATCGACAGTATTACTGCTGGTGGTAAAATTGACGCTCCAATTCCACAACGTGTTTTTTGGGCTTCAATTGAGGGTTTGATTGCGATTGCGTTATTATGGGTTGGCGGTACGCAAGCCATTCAAGCATTGCAAGCGGGTACTATTTCAACAGCATTACCGTTTACGTTTATTTTGATTATTATGTGTATTAGCTTATTAATGGGCTTTAGAACTGAGCGTTATAAATAACTCATCAGTGAATTAATAGAAATAAATTTAGCGTAATAAAAAGCAGCTTTCAGAATAACCTCTGAAGAGCTGCTTTTTTTATAGCATCGTTTTTTGATAGTCGTAACTTTATTCCCAAAGCTGACTAATCGGGGTGTCAGGACTAAAGTGGTAAGCTATTTGTGCTTGTAGTAATTCAGCCGTTGCTAAAGAATCAGTTAAAGCATGATGTGGCTGATAGGCTGGCAGACCATAACGAGAACGGCACTTTCCTAGTCGTACTGAACCTGGACGTTTGCCTTTTAATTTATTCCACAGACCACCAAATTGTTGCTGTTGGATCGTTGCTTCAATCGCTAAGGTATCAACAACTGGAAATTGAATTCCTTCACCTAAGCGAATTTTTAAAGCTCGATCCATAAATTGGCGTTCGATATTTTTGTAATGCACAACGACAACTTTTCCAGCGAGTGCATCTAATACGGCCTCAAGAATACGGCGTAAATCAGGTGCTTGCTGAACATCTGAGTGAGTGATGCCATGAATAACCACTGAATCTTCTTCTAATTTAACCTTAGGCTTTACTACCCAGTGTTGTGATTCGCGGCAATAAATACGATGAAGATCAAATGGAACTAAGCCGATACTGACGATATCGTCACTGTTTGGATTAAGTCCTGTTGTTTCAAAATCAAGTGCAACAAAAGGTACCTCACTCAGTGGCGTGTCTTCAGTAATAATACCAGCCTGATAATAAGATTTTATACGGCTATCTTGTGCTTCTAGTGCCAATGTTTTAAAACGTAAATGCCAGTTTGGTACTGGCATATTACGAACAAAATGTGCAGAGGCTGATTGTTTTGATTCATTATGAGACATTAACTGCTCTTTTTTTATTAGCGTGCTGACTGATAACGAAATTTCACAAAGTTTTGTGCTTTACTCAAAATTTGGAAGGCATCTTTGAGGTTACGTCGTTCAAAATCAGACATATTTTCAGGCTCTATACTGTTATCTGGTTCTATGCCTGCTTCAATATCCAGAGCCTGGTGACGAATACGAACTAAAGAAATATACTCCATCGCATCACGTAAATCTTGTGCACGTCCTGGCGGTAGAATGCCGCTATCTATAATATCATCAAGACGCTCAAGAGAGTTTTGTGAACGCGAGCCAACCGCAAGCGCATGTACGCGAATTAAATCAGCTAAGGGAGCTGTACCACGGCGTTTAAGGTTAATCGAGTTATTATGTCGACCATCTTTTTCCATTACAAAATCTTTGAAAAAGCCTAATGGCGGAGTACGGTTTAGAGCATTACGTGCGAGGCAAGATAAGAAGCGAGGACTGTTACGTGCGCGACGAACAATAAAACCATTGAGTTGTTTAGCCCATTTGGTTTTACCCCATACACCACCAAGATCAAAGAATATTGAACTGTTGAGTAATGCTACGGGTTTAGGGTTATCAATCCAGTCAGCGAAACAGTCTTCCCACTGTTGGCGTGTTTTTCGCCATTCTGGATTCGTTGCCATAATATCGCCAGTACAGTAGGTATAACCGCATTCAGCAAGCCCATCACAGACAAATTTGGCTAGTTTTTCAAAGTAGTCGTTATGTTTATCATGATTGAAATTATTATCAAGAATAATGGCATTATCTTGGTCGGTGACAATCAGTTGTTCGTCGCGAGCCATAGAACCTAAGGCAAGAAAACAGTAAGGTACAGGAGGCGGACCATACTTTTCTTCGGCGAGTTCAAGTAGGCGTTGCTTAAAGCTACGACCGATTTCGGCCATGGCACTACCTATCATATGAGAATTAGCATCTTCATTAACCATTCGAACAAAACAGTCTTTAACCTGCGCGGATAGTACAGTTAATTCCTCTACTGATTGCTGTTGATAGATACTACTAACAAGTAATAGGCTATTTTGGGATTCATAACGGACAATATCAGAGACGCTAATGACTCCAACTGGGTGCTTGTTACGTAATACTGGTAAATGATGAATGTTATAACGCAGCATGGTTAACATTGCTTCAAATACATAAGCATTATGATCGAGCGTAATCGGTTCTGCCGACATAACATCAGAGACAGGGTTTGAGGTCGAAACCCCTTGAGCTAATACTCGAGTACATAAATCACGATCGGTTATAATGCCGACTATTAAGTCATTGTCATCGTCATCGTCAATATTTGTTTCATCACCGATCAATAATGCAGATATACCTTCTTCTGCCATTGTTTGAGCTGCTACTTGAATCGTTGCATTTTGATCAAGGATCACTGCATCACGAGTGAGTAATGTACGAACTTTAGATGTCGTTAAATCATTCTCATCATTCTGGCGGGATACGGCATGGCGTAAACGAGAACCATCATCGACTTCAACAAAGTCAGCAAAGCTATCGTAGTCGTCGCAGAGTTTGGTAAAGAGGCTATCAGGAATACAGTAGAGTAGGGTATCTTCTAAGGCTTTTGCTGGCATTCTGACGCGATTATTCATCAATAATCCCATTTGCCCAAAAATATCACCTTCATCTAAACGGTTATATAATTCCCCTTTACGGCGGTAAACTTCAACTGCACCACTGCGAATGAGAAATAAATCATTAATACTATCACCTAAGTTTAAGATCATGCTATCTGCACGGTGATAGGCCACTTCAATCTCGATAGCTAATTCATTTAGTTGCTCTTCAGGCAGCAAATCGAAAGGTGGATATTGGCTGATAAAATTGAGTATTTCTATTTGTTCTGCTTCCATATTTCATTCCATATCAATAAAAACAGGAGCAAGGCTCCGCAGATAATAATTAGAGAGCGATAGATGTTATGTAATTATAAATAGCTATCACTTGAGGAATTGTAACCCATGCTCGAATGGAAATCATATATTGTTAGTTATTAACAATTACAGGTGTAAGTGTTAATAATAATATTCATAGGGAAGATAGGTTGATGGTTATTGGTTATTGTCAATGAGTACTCGCGTTGATTTAAGCGATCTAGATCGTTAAATTGATAGCACAAAATAGCGTAAAAATATTGATAGTTAGTGATATTTTATTATTAGGAATTAAACAATATTTTAAGCTGAAATAAGTGAAAATCTAGAGCATTGTAAGGATGGTGATAAAACAGAATGTATTACGCTTTTAATTAGCCAGTATCTATATACGTATTGTCATCTAGCGCTATCTATAGCGAGGGAAGATATGAAGATTGTATTTTTGGGTGAAGCATTAGTTGAGCTTAATCATTCACCTCGGCATCAAACATATGGCGGTAATATTGTTAATCGTGCTTTATACCTAGCGCGGTTAGGTGGCTCTCGTGCCATTAATGTTAGTTATGCAACCTGCATAGGTATTGAAAAGGTATCGATGAAAATGTTGCAGTGTTGGCAACGAGAAAATATCGATACTAGTTTAGTGAAATGTCTTGCAACTAAATTCCCTAATTTATGCTTTATTGAAACGGATAATCATGGTCAGCGTCATTACCATTATTGGAATAAAGATAATGCGATGCGGTATTATTTTTCTTATGGTCCTGCATTATTAAACCATGCTCTGACTAATAATGACTATGGTGCTATTTATATTAGCGGTGGCTGTATTGCAGTGTTAACGGATGATGATAAAACATTACTGTTAACGTTACTTGATGCACATAAAAAAAGAGGGGGTAAGGTTTATTTAGACAATAGTTTTCGAGATGATTTATGGTCAACAAGGCAGGCACAATATTGGTATGAAAAGATCTTTCCTTATGTTGATATTGCTTTTGTTGATTTAAATGATGAAATGCGAATCTGGGGAAGTTCTCGTTATTTAACCCAACGTTATATTAAATGGGGTTGTCGTGAAGTTGTGTTTAAGCAAACAAAAAAAAATGAATGTACAGTATGTAGCTTAGTGATTACTTCGAGTTCACTTTTAAGAGTGGCAAGTATTAAAGTGGCAGTGCAATATGGCGATCATATTGCAGATAATGCATTTGTTGCGGGGTATCTTGCTGAGAGGATAAATAAGCAAACCATCGCACAGTCATTGTTATTGGCACAAAAACTGAGCCATCGAGTGACAACATGCTCTGATGCAATTATTCCGTCTGATTCAATGCGGGATATTATGTAGTAGGTTGTATGCCATATAGTCGGAACAGTTTGTTTTGTATGTAAAATAAGCAAACAATCAGAAAATTAAAAAATGCAGTTGACTCCCCCCCTGTAATCCGTACAATGCATCCCATACCACGAGACATCAACGTCTTACTGGTTAGGAAATATGGCGCGTTGGCAGAGTGGCTATGCAGCGGATTGCAAATCCGTGTACCTCGGTTCGACTCCGGGACGCGCCTCCATACTTCCTCTTGCGACACTAGCTCAGCTGGTAGAGCGCAACCTTGCCAAGGTTGAGGTCACGAGTTCGAACCTCGTGTGTCGCTCCAAATTAAAAAATACGGCTAAATAGCGGTATTTATAGATGGTGTCTTACCCATCGCAAGAAATTGCGTGCCCTGGTGGTGGAATTGGTAGACACAAGGGATTTAAAATCCCTCGGCGTTCGCGCTGTGCCGGTTCAAGTCCGGCCCGGGGCACCATCTTTTCATTTATAAGCTATAAATGAAATAGTTATTAAAAATTAAAAGGTATGGCTTTAATAGCGATATCTACAGATGGTGTCTTACCCATCGCAAGAAATTGCGTGCCCTGGTGGTGGAATTGGTAGACACAAGGGATTTAAAATCCCTCGGCGTTCGCGCTGTGCCGGTTCAAGTCCGGCCCGGGGCACCATCTTTTAAAAAAGCTCATCATTAGATGAGCTTTTTTTTCGTCTGATGATTACTGAATATATAATTGTTGATTTAATATTGATTAAAATAGTGCGTTAACATTATTTATTATCGTCATCTAAGCGAATAATGCAGTTCTTGGTAAACTCAACAGCCTCATTTGCAGTCCATTCCCCCTTAGCTTTCTCCTTTAGCTGTTTGCACCATTTTTCGCTACCAACTGTTGGTGAGCATGCTGATAATAAAAATACAGCACCTAATAAAACTAAAATTGTTTTCATTGAAATCCTTTTTTTAGTGCATTAAGTTGAGTAATTATTTGATCATGATTACAACTAAGGTAATTTAAATCATTACCTTAGCTATTTAATACTACACTCAGTTAGGAATAACGACATTATATTTATACCAATGTTGTTAGCGCTAGGAGGGCGAATGAAATTAAATTGCGATATGGGTGAAAGTTTTGGCGAATGGAAAATGGGCAATGATAGCGATGTGATGGCTTCGATTTCGATGGCGAATATTGCGTGCGGCTTTCATGCCGCAGATCCTGATACGATGACGGAAACAATTCGTTTAGCTAATCAACATGCCGTTATATTAGGTGCACATCCTAGCTATGATGATAAGTTAGGTTTTGGGCGGCGTCATATTGATCACTCTTTAACCGCAATTGCTAATTTGCTTGCGTACCAAGTTGGGGCATTAGAAAGTTTGTGTCAATTACAGGCTTCAACGCTGCACTACGTTAAACCTCATGGTGCGCTTTATCACGATATGATGATGGATGAACAGATCTTTATTGTTATTGTAAAAACAATAAATCAACTAAACCGTTATCGCCAGCAACCATTGTCATTAATGGTACTTTCACGGAAAGATAATTATCGCTATCAAGCTATTGCTGATGACTATAATGTGACATTAATACTTGAAGCTTTTGCCGATCGTGCCTATTTATCTTCAGGTATGCTTGTGCCTCGAGATCAACCAAATGCAGTGTTAAATACTGTAACTGCAGTCCAACAACAAATGCAGCAATTACTGCAGGGAAAAGTGAGAACCCAAGCAGGGGATTGGTTGTTATTGGACGTTGATTCAGTATGTGTACATAGTGATACTCCTCAAGCGATTCAATTAGTAAAAGCGTTAGCAACGTTAATTGCTCCTGCGAAGCATTGTTCTGATAACGGGAAATAATATGAAAATTTCCCCGATTTCAGAAGGAATATTGATGGTTGAGTTTAGCGATATTATTAGCGCTGAAACAACCCAATGTATTGCGGCTTTTGTCGACTATATTCAGCAACAATATTCTCCATTTATCGTCGAAGTTGTGCCTTCATATACCAAGGTGATGTTGCAATATAAGTTGAGTCAATGTGACTTTACTCAATTGCAACAAATTAGTTTGAAATGGTATCAAGGTTATAATATTAAGCGGCAATCGATATCAGCTAAGGTACACCATTTGGAGGTTTATTATCATCCTGAGGTAGGTCCAGATTTACAAGCTTTAGCAAGGTTATGCCAGTTAAGTATTGAGGCTGTGATTAAGTTACATAGTCGCCAATTTTATGATGTTGGTGCGATAGGCTTTGCACCTGGCTTTGCATTTTTATCGGCTGTTGATGAGGCTATTGCTGTACCTCGGCATTCGACCCCTCGACAATATGTTCCTGCTGGTAGCGTGGGTATTGCTGATCAACAAACTGCCATTTATCCTCAAAAAAGTCCTGGCGGTTGGCATATTATTGGTAATTGTCCTCAGTCAGTATTTGAAGCGCAATCTTATCCACAATCTTGTTTTGCCATTGGCGATAAAGTGAAATTTGATCCTATTGATCGCTCGAGATTTTTGGAACTTGGGGGAACGATATGCCCAGTTTGATAGTAATAAACCCAGGAATATTATCTTTAATACAAGATCTTGGTCGCTATGGTGTTGCTCAGCAAGGCGTTACTCAAGGTGGGGCCATGGATTTACATGCTTTTTGTTGGGCGAATTACCTGTTATCTAACGATAGTAATGCCGCGCAATTAGAATTAACTGTTGGTCTCGCTTGTTTTGAAGCTCTTGATGACTGCCAATGCGCGCTAACTGGTGCGGATATGGCTGCAACAATTGATGGTCAACCAATTTCCCCATGGCAGGCATTCTCACTTAACAAAGGCCAGCGATTACAGTTTGGTGCGGCTAAACATGGTTTACGCGCTTATCTTGCGATTCGAGGTGGCTTTGATGTTCCTAAAGTACTAGGTAGCGCAGCGACTGTTATACGGGAACAATTAGGTGGTTTAATCCCTGGGCAGCCATTGGCGAAGAATGATGTTCTTGAACGTTATCATGCACCGTTATTGACGACATATTCAACCATACCCAGTGAATATATTCCTGATTATAGTGCCAATATAGTGTTACATGTTATTGAAGGCTATCAAGCAGAGAGCTTTACTCCTCAGCAAAAAACGCTTTTTTATCATAACCCTTATCAAGTAATGTCAACGTCAGATCGAATGGGGTGTCATTTGCAGGGAACGAGAATAAAAGGGTTAGCAACGGGATTAATTTCACAGCCTATTGCTGTTGGTGCGATTCAAATTCCATCTGATGGGTTACCGATAATATTACTGAATGATCGTCAAACATTAGGAGGATATCCTATTTTAGGCTGTATTACTCGAATGGATTTATTGCGTCTTGCTCAAGCTAAGCCTAATGATAAAGTACAATTTAAAGTCGTAGATACGCAATTATTGAAGCATTACCAACAGCAATGGATGGATTTTTGCCATTTTTTCACATTACCTTTTTAGAAAATGATAGGCTAGATAAGTAATATAATAATAAGAGGGAGTGTTATGTATATTTTTGGTTATGGAAGTCTGATCAATGCTTACTCACGTCAACGTACAGGTAATACTGGTGAAGCTATACCTGTTGTCGTTGATGGATTACAACGGCATTGGGGAAAAATAGAAGGTAGTTATCCTATTTCGCCATTAGTCGTTGTACAACAAAAAGGCCAGTGCAATGGTGTACTTGTGAAGGTTGATGCGTTAGCTCTTGCTGAGTTTGATAAGCGCGAACATGGTTATCAGCGAGTAGAAATCCAATGGGATAATATTACTTGTGTAGGTAACCAGTCTTTAGAACTAAAAGGTCCTGTATGGGTATATGTTAATGACGATTTTTGTTCTCCATGTTGTCAAAAACCCATCATTCAAAGCTATGTTGATACTGTTTTAGCGGGGTGTTTAGCTATTTCTCCCCAGTTTGCAGAACTGTTTATGTCAACAACAAATGGGTGGCAACATGCTTATGAAAATGATCGACATCAACCAAAATATGGTAATTTAGCGCATGTATTTGATCAAGATAAGCACGTAATTGACCAATTAGTTCAATTGGCAATAATACGATCTCAGCAGTCGTTATAAGAATAAATAGAATTATGGCCAAGCCCAATAAGAAAGGACCGGTTAAAACGGTTGATGTGTTATGTTGTCGCTGTAAAACGCTATTATTTAAATATCGTAAAGGCGGTAAAGGCGCGCTAGTGAAATGTTTTAAAGAAAGGATTAGTAAAGATTTTACTCATCAAGCGTGCACTTGTCCTGAATGCAATACGGTATTTGCTCGTGAAACCTTGGTGCGGGGGACGCCGGCATATAAAATTATTGGCGGTAAAGCGATAGCGAAATAAAAGGGCATTAAACAGCATTTATTTTCATGATTGTTTAATGCCATTTATGTTATTTAAGTACAATTGGCTGCGGACAATTTATTTTTTTGCTGATTAATACAGCCTTTAAATCTAGCAGTTTACGCTTATAGGTTGCACGAACTAGTTGGTAATCAATCGAAGGGGCAAACCATAATGAAAGTTGGCGATCACTTTTCTTTATTTGGTCAACTCGAATTGCTTTTAGCTCACCAAAATTAGTCGCTATAGTCTCTTCGCCGATAACTTTAAAGTAGTAATGGCTGGTGTCATCGCTATTTTGTAAAATAAAGTCGAAATTTTTCTTGCCTTGCATAATATCCAATCGCATCTGCGCGCTGATTGTATCACCATCAAGTATTGGTAATAAGGCTTCACTGAATTGGTGCGATTTTCCGTCTTCAATCACTGTTGATTTTGCGCCGTTATCGCTAAAAGTAGCGGATACTTTTCCTGTCATTAAACCTTTTATATTACGCTCAAAAGAATCAGTCACAAAACTTTGACGTTGTAATGACCAATGAAATTTTGAATGTTGACTCAATTTTGCCTTAGTAATTAACACGTTGACTGTGCTATCAGTATAAACATTAGCCTGAGTACCATTCCAAACTAAATTACGTTGATAATTACCAATATGGTGTCCTTCAAAAAAAATCTTGTAGTTCAATGTCTTATTACATTGATTATGTTTGTTAGGTAATAATTGAGTGGGAGTATTATCCATCGCGGATGGGGTTGCTAATGTGTTTGCGTTAGCATAAATGATGGAGCTAAATATACTCACCAAAGAAAAAGTAATAATAGGCAATAAACGCACGAACACTCCTGAAGCAATTAAAAATAACGATATTAATAATGAATGTTAATAGTCTAGCAGATGTACCATAAAATTAACGCTGTTAATTACGCTGCAATATTGAGATAACAGTGTGAATAATTGACAATTAAATAAAAAAATAATTTTTTTTAAAGTTACTTATAATCAGTAAGTTAAGAAGAAGTTATGAATGGTGTATTTTAAAAAGCAATATTAAATATGATAAGCTATTGTTTTTAAAATAGTAAATTTAACTTGTCATAATCTAATTATGTGACAATTTAAAGCCAGTCATTTGACGTAATCCGTAGAGAGGCCTATTTTTATTTGGTTGTTATTTATGTATTTTACTGAGAGGAGTTGGAAATGAAAAAGATGAACTCGTCATATCGATTACAGATTATTAAGGAAATTGCCCAGAAAAGGCAAATGCAGTCCACCGATGATCCGATGGCGAGGCATATATCTGAACTTCTTGATTGTCATCATGATGCACCAGTAAGAACAACACCTACGTTTTTGGATAACCATTATGATGATCATATAGGTGGTTGGGTCAGTGATCTGTGGCAACCAAATAAGTAAATAATAGCGATTGATTGGGTGATCTTATTTAAAAAGATACGATATTATTCGTATCTTTTGTACCGTTGCTAAATCTGAGGTATAAAAATTGTTAGTGAGAGACTGGAACAAATATCTGCACTGATGTACATTGCGTCGTCTTTATTTTTTTAGGCTGACAAATGAATTATACCGAATTTGATAGTTACATACGTAAATGGATTTTCACTCATGCTTCAATGCCTGTTGCTGAAGCTGATTTAGTACAGATAAAACCATTTACTCAAGCTCGTTCGGCGCAATTGTGGTGTGAACACGTGAGTAGCCAAAGTTCTGATGCTGATCATTTTGAAAAAGGTGATTGGGCGTTTGATAAAAAAATTTGGTCAGACGCGATGGATTGGCAACAAGCTTGGGATAGTGATGAGCCTGAGTTACCTGCGGAATTGTTGGCAGATATTAAGTGGGAAGATAATACCACTATTTTCTTTTGCTATGAGAAATACAATATTATTGAAACTAAATGGGGCGTTTTTAAACGTAACTGGAAGAATTTTTTGTTTTTTGATGATGGCCCATTATTGCTTGGACGTAAACAAAATCAAGTAGTTTGGTTTCAATCAAATGGAACATTTCAATTAGCAACTCGCCCGTAAATTAATTTTAAATGCCGTCTAAATAATTATTTAGACGGCATTTTTATTAAAATGAATTACATTCGATAATACATCCCTTTCCTGCTATTTTTGCTTTATACATAGCAATATCTGCTTGAGATAAAATTTCATCAATTGTTTGTTGTTTGTTCGGATGTGCGTAATAGCAGCCAAGGCTAGCATTAATCGTTAAGCGGTGTTTCTCAATGATAATCGGTTGTTGTAACACACTTAGTATGCGCTCACATGTTTGTAGAACATCCTCATGTCCAGCTGCGGGGTTAATGATTGCGATAAACTCATCACCAGCAAGACGTGCAATCATATCGTTTTTTTTCACAGAGTTGCGTAATTTATTTGCTATGACTTTGAGCACTTTGTCACCAGTTTGATGACCGTAATTATCATTTATTCGTTTAAAGTTATCTAAATCAATAAACAGTACGGCAAATTTATGCTGTGCTGTATATTGCATTTTAAGTTCAGCGTTTAAGCGGTTACTAAGAGCTGTTCTGTTGGGCAATCCTGTTAATGTATCATGATGATTAATATGAATAAGGCGATCAATTTCTTTTATTGTTGTCAGATCTGTTGCAATAATTGAATATTGTATATTATTGTTTTTATTGTGATCGGTGAATTTGTTTATTTTTACGTATACAGGAATGTTTTTTTTGTTAATTGCGTGCTGAACATTAAATTCACCTTGCCATTGATGAGAGTTATTCAGCTCATGAGAAAGGGATGCTTTAATGTTTTTGTATGCGGCAGTGTTAATAAATTTTATTAAAGGTTGATGAATGACATGTTCATATTTGACGCCAATTAGCTGGCAGAAACTAGGGCTAACTTGCTTAATAATGCCATCACTATCGATAATGATAATTACATCCTGACTATTATTTAAAATACTTGATGTTAATTGTTTTTGACGCATGGCTGAGTGTTTTTCTTTAGTAAGCATAGATATCTCTAAATCTATTTGAGAATCTTTTTCTGCAAGTTCTTTTATCAGCATGCAATAATTTTCAAAGGTGTTTATTATATCATTCTCATGAATAGTTTTGTTGTTTGATATATTATTTATATCATTGATTACTTCTTTTAATTGGTTTAATGGGTTTATAAACCACTTATTTATACAATTTATAAGATAACAAAAAACAAATAAAAGAGTAAAAAAGAATAGAATGTTTATTTTCATACTGTGGTTATGAATAGCATTCAAAGTATCTTTATCAAAGAATTTAAATTCAATAAGTGTTTGAAATGTAATTTAAATAAACAAAAAGCACACAGTCAATTGAATGGCGATATTTCTATATATTGTGCAGTTTGAAGACAACCCTTTTAAGGTTAGCATGGAAAACACCTTTGGACATTAATTCTGATATGTAATAACGATAATGTTTATTACACCTTAATGATTTATTTTTAGTATAAGGATATTCGAAAATAATATCATGGTATTAACTTGATTGCGCATATCAAACTTATAAGTATTTCTTATTGATATATGTATCACTATTTTATTTGCACCTCCTTTTATAGTTTATTTGTTTATACTTGACATTAATTGATCAATTGTTGCTTTGCTTTTTTTGATGTTATTTTTATTGGAATGAACAGAATGTTGATTAGTTATTAATGGTTGTTTTAATGGAACTGCACAAACGATAAAAAAACGCGAGCTTTGATTTGTTGTCGTAATTATTATAGGAGCAGAGGTTGGCTCAAATAACCCCATTTGAAATGGTGTTAGTTTGTTATTAGCGCTATAAGCAATTCCTGATTTTAAGTAAATAAAGCCTGATAAATATTGTTTAGGTGGGGTAAAGTACCATCTGCTATAAGAGGTCATTATAATATCGAGAAAAATTAGCTCACAATGATTGATTACAGGACTCATATGTTGGTGATAGCTTCCAATGAGTACTTTAGTTGTTGAATGGTTATCTTCAACAAGGGGTAATTGTTCTTTAGGAAATAATTGGCTTATAGGTTGACACATTTCTTGATTATCAGTTGTAGGTAACGCTGTCCATAATTGTATTGATTCTCTTGTTGATTGTTGGGGTAAGAACGTTGATTTGTGAATAACGCCTTGGCCACTGGTCATTATATGAATATCGCCACTATTAATCATATGATGCTGTTGTGTTGAGTCATGATGAGAAATAATACCAGTTAGTGGGTAGCTAATCGCTTCTATTCCTGAATGACCATGAAAATCTAAGCTATGGTTTGTTGGTATCTTTGACGTAAAGTGTTCCCATAAAACAAATGGATTTGTGGTTGCAAAATGCTGTTCATGGATAAAGGAAGTGGTCGTGCCTTTTTTTATGCCATGGCGAATATGAATAAGCTGTCTACTTGTTTGCATAAGCTATATTTATTTCCACTTTATAAACGAAAGTAAAGCTATGGTTATGCTTAATGATTCAATTTTACGTATGTTCTCATTAAGATAACTATTAATACATTTATTATCTAAGCGTAGTCGCGATAACGATTATTTGCTGATGAATAGCATGATTTTTGTGATTTTATTTCTAATTACTGAGTCGGAGTTAATGTCGACCTAAGCTGTTATATTGATAGGCTTGTAATATAATGCTCAATTAGTCAGTTATATATTTCAATGAGTAGTTTTTATTCTAGTCTTTTCATACCTAATTCATTGAAAAAATAAAGTAGGGTACCGTAATGACATTATCTCTAGGTGGTTTGTTTAAGCAACAAGCGTTTATTAATGGCGAGTGGGTAAATGCCTATTCAGGAAAATCTACTGTCGTTACTAATCCAGCCACAACTGAAGTCATTGGCAATGTGCCTTTGATGGGAGTGGAAGAAACACGGGTTGCGATAGAAGGTGCAGATAGAGCGTATCGACAATGGTCAAAAACGACAGCTAAATATAAAGCCACGGTTTTACGTCAATGGTATCAGCTGATTATCGATCATACCGTTGAGTTAGCAACTATTTTAACTTTAGAGCAAGGCAAGCCTCTTAATGAAGCGAAAGGTGAGATTGCGTACGCTGCTAGCTTTATTGAATGGTATGCTGAAGAAGCTAAGCGCATGAATGGTGAAATAATTCCAAGCCATAAAGCTGATGCGCGTATTTTAGTTTCACGCCAAGCTGTTGGTGTCGTGGCAGCTATTACACCATGGAATTTTCCAGCAGCAATGATTACTCGTAAATGTGGTCCTGCATTTGCAGCTGGTTGTGCAGTGGTATTGAAACCTGCACCTGATACTCCTTTTACAGCTCTTGCATTTGCAGCATTAGCTCAAGAGGCTGGTATTCCTGATGGTTTATTTAATGTGGTGACAGGTGATGCCGTTAAGATTGGCACAGAATTAACCGGTAATAAGAAGGTTAAAAAGATATCTTTCACTGGTTCTACGGCGATAGGTAAACTATTAATGGCACAAGCGGCAACCACCGTTAAAAAAGTTTCATTAGAGTTAGGTGGAAATGCGCCGTTTATTATTTTTGATGATGCTGATATTGATCGTGCAATTGATGGCGTGATGATTGCTAAGTTTCGTAATGCTGGTCAAACTTGCGTATGTGCTAATCGTATTTATGTCCATGATAGTATTTATGAACAATTTGTTGAGCGATTAAAGCAACAGGTAGCGTTATTAAAGATCGGTAATGGACTTGATGCTGACGTTACTATGGGACCATTGATTAACCGAGCTGCAGTTGAAAAAGTTGAACGTCATATTCATGACGCGATGTTAAAAGGTGCTCGTTTAGTTTTAGGTCGCCAACAAGCATCGAGTGACTGCTTTGTTACACCGACTATTATTCGTGATGTTAATGATGACATGCTTGTTGCAACGGAAGAAACTTTTGGACCATTAGCGGCTCTTTTTAGTTTTAGTGATGATCAAGAGGTGGTTACTCGCGCGAATAATACAGATTCAGGTTTGGCTGCTTATATTTATACGCAATCACTCTCACGCGCATTTAATGTTAGTGAAGCATTAGAATATGGCATGGTTGGTGTTAATGAAGGACTTATTTCAACTGAACTAGCACCATTTGGGGGTGTAAAAGAGTCAGGGTTAGGTCGAGAAGGGGCACATCAAGGTTTAGAAGAGTATACCGAAATGAAATATACCCTCATGGGTGGTATTTAATATCGATTATAATTAGTCGTTTTAACATGCTAATAGCTTCGTAGATACAGGGATATTAACTTAGAAATAGTTTTGTTTATTTTCTAGGTAGAGTAAAGTGAAACGATAAACTTTTAACATATTGTTAAAACGATTAATTATAAATAGTAGACCAGTTGTCGTGGGAAGCGACAGTGCATGATTGCGTAGCGACTGGAGAGGGAGTTAAAATAATGTTACCAGCATTAACCTATCAAAGCAGTATTGATAACGTTGTATTGTCGTATTTAGCAGCATTGTCGAACGCTGGTTTTCAAGGTGATATTGAAAAAAACTATGCCAGCCGTTTGGCTGTAGCGACGGATAATAGTATCTACCAACAGCTACCACAGGCGGTAGTGTTACCCCGTAATATTGACGATTTAACTTTGTTAGGAAAAATAGGTAGCCGTGATGAGTTTCAACTCGTCACCTTTTCTGCACGTGGTGGCGGCACAGGAACTAATGGGCAGTCACTTACCTCAGGTATTGTGGTTGACCTCTCTCGTTATTTTAATCAGATACTTGAAGTAAACCCGACAGAAGGTTGGGTTCGAGTACAAAGTGGCGTGATTAAAGATCAACTTAATGATGCGTTACGTGCTCATGGCTATTTTTTCTCGCCAGATCTTTCAACCAGTAATCGAGCGACTATCGGTGGTATGATTAATACTGATGCTTCTGGTCAAGGATCATTAAAGTATGGCAAAACCTCTGATCATGTTTTAGCGCTTACCGCAGTATTGATTGACGGCTCAGTATTAAATACTGAGCCTCTCACATCGGAACAATTAGAGAGATTACATAGTACTTCGTTTGTTGGTAATGCCTTGCAAACGACAGCTCAAATCTGTCGAGATAAGCGCCAACAAATACTGGCTAAATTCCCCCAACTTAACCGTTTTCTTACGGGTTATGATTTAAAAAATGTTTATGATGATCAACTTCAACAGTTTGATATTGCACGCCTCTTATGTGGAGCTGAAGGATCATTAGCGTTTATCGCAGAAGCTAAATTAAATATTACCCCAATCCCTAAATCTCGTACTCTTGTTAATATTAAATACGATAGCTTTGATTCTGCATTACGTAATGCACCGATGATGGTTGAAGCGCATGCATTATCTGTCGAAACAATTGATTCTAAGGTATTGAATTTAGCCAAAGAGGATATTGTTTGGAACACTGTTGAAGATCTATTAATGGATGTACCTGGCAAAACCATGTTGGGTATCAATATGGTTGAGTATGCTAGTAATGATATTGCAGATAATCAACAGCAGGTTACCGCACTCTGTCAGCGACTCGATCAACTGATTACCGATCAACAAGCAGGAATTATTGGTTATCAAGTCTGCAATGATTTAGCGAGCATTCAAAAAATTTACACTATGCGTAAAAAAGCTGTCGGTTTATTAGGGGCAGCCAAAGGCACCAAAAAGCCGATTGCGTTTGCAGAAGATACCTGTGTACCACCTGAACATTTAGCAGATTTTATTGCTGAATTTAGACAGTTATTAGACGAAAAATCACTAAATTATGGCATGTTTGGTCATGTCGATGCTGGCGTATTACATGTGCGTCCGGCATTAGATATGTGTGATCCTCAGCAAGAATTGCTAATGAAGCAAGTGTCTGATCAGGTGGTTACATTAGTCGCTAAATATGGCGGTTTAATGTGGGGTGAGCACGGCAAAGGATTTCGCTCTGAATATGGACCCGCATTTTTTGGCGAGGAATTATTTACCGAGTTACGTCGTATTAAAGCCGTGTTTGATCCTTACAATCGTATGAATCCGGGTAAAATTTGTACACCACTTGGTAATAATAGTGAATTGGTTAAAGTTGATAGTGTTAAAAGAGGTTTTTATGATCGTCAGATAGCGATTACTACTCGAGAAAGTTTTAAGCAAGCTATGGAGTGTAATGGTAATGGCTTGTGTTTTAATTATGATACCAGTTCACCAATGTGCCCATCGATGAAGATTTCGGCTGATCGTCGTCATTCACCGAAAGGGCGAGCAGGGTTGGTACGTGAATGGTTAAGACAATTAGCTGAGCAGGGAATCAATGCTGATGAATTAGAACTGCGACTATTAACGACATCACCAACAGTAAAACAGATTATTGACCGTTTAAAGAATACGTATGGTGCTAATCGTCATCAATATGATTTTTCACATGAAGTGATGGATGCGATGAATGGCTGTTTAGCGTGTAAGGCCTGTGCTAGTCAGTGTCCGATTAAAGTTGATGTTCCTAGTTTTCGTGCACGGTTTATGAATATGTATTACAGCCGTTATCAGCGCCCAGCAAAAGATTATTTAGTCGCTTATGTTGAAAACGTCTTACCATTAATGGTGAAAGCACCAGTGATAGTAAATAGCCTTATTCGCCCACAATGGTCAAAAAATTTAACATTAAAAACCATTGGCTATGTTGATATGCCATTACTGTCAGTACCCACTTTAGCTGAAAGCCTTGATGGTCATCATGCATTGTGTTTTGACATGCAGTGGCTGCAAGCCTTATCGGATAACGAACGTCAAAATTATGTATTAATTGTTCAAGATCCGTTTACTAGTTTTTATGATGCTCAGGTTGTACGTGACTTTATTCATCTAATTGAAAAACTAGGTAAAAAACCAATTTTATTGCCATTTAAGCCTAACGGTAAGGCACAGCATGTTAAAGGTTTTTTAAAAGCCTTTGCGAAAACAGCAACGTCAACGGCCGATTTTTTAAATCAATTAGCCGTGTTGAATATTCCGATGGTAGGCGTAGATCCCGCTTTAGTACTGTGTTATCGCGATGAGTATGCTGAAGTATTACAGCAACGACGAGGCAAATTTACAGTGCTAACTGCACATGAATGGCTATTACCGTTATTACCGCAGTTGCCTCAAAAACAACAGTTGAATGATAATCCATGGTACTTATTTGCTCATTGTACAGAAAAAACTAAAATGCCGAATGCTGAAAAGCAGTGGGGGACTATTTTTAGTCACTTTGGCGGTGTAATGGAATCAGTAGCGGTTGGTTGTTGTGGAATGGCTGGGACTTTTGGACATGAAGCTGATAAGTTTGAAGCCTCTAAAAAGGTGTATAATTTGAGCTGGAAAACGAATGTTGAGCAATATGATCCCACTCGTTGTATGGCAACCGGGTATTCATGTCGTAGTCAAGTAAAGCGGTTAGAGCATATCCAATTTAAACATCCAGTACAGGCTTTATTGCAATTAGTTGATATACAATAGTTTATCATTGATAAGTAAGTTTATGTGATTAACAATAAAAAACGAGCTTAATAATTAAGCTCGTTTTTTTATATGAGACATTGAATCTGTAACTTAGCTTACTGAACGGTATTCGTTGTCAGGACATAACCAGCGGTAAACAAGGCCGGCAAGTACAGCACCAATAAGCGGTGCGACCCAGAACATCCACAGTTGTGATGTTGCCCAGTCGCCAACAAATAATGCAGGACCAGTACTACGAGCAGGGTTAACTGACGTATTTGTTACTGGAATACTGATTAAGTGGATAAGTGTAAGTGCTAGACCAATAGCAAGACCAGCCATTTGTGGCGAAGAAAGCTTATGCGTTGCACCTAAAATTACGAATAAGAACATGAACGTCATTACGACTTCGGTAACAAATGAAGACAGTAGTGAGTAATGACCAGGAGAATGGGCACCGTAACCATTAGAAGCAAAACCATTAGCAAGATCAAAGCTAGCATTACCACTTGCAATAATATACAGCACGCCAGCACCAGCAATACCGCCGAGTACCTGTGATGCAATGTACGGGATAACGTCACCTGTAGGGAAACGACCGCCAGCCCATAGACCAACAGTAACTGCTGGATTTAAATGACAACCTGAGATATGACCAATTGCGTATGCCATAGTAACAACAGTTAAACCAAATGCGAGCGCGACACCTAAAAAGCCAATACCTAAATCTGGGTATGCTGCAGCTAATACCGCGCTACCACAACCACCTAAAACTAACCAACCGGTGCCAATAAACTCAGCAACTAATTTTCTCATCATAAAGCTTATTTCCTTTTAAATTGCGATCCAGATTACGTTTAGAAAGTATCAATAATGAGTTGATTAGACTCTCTTAATTTATTCTCGTAATGGCTGAATGCTTATACCTAGTTGATTATTGATAACAATATTACTTTTAATCATTGTTGTAATAGTTGTATGTATCATCATCAAACTGGTGCTAGACGTTCCTAATTTGTGGCGCATATACTGAATTAAAAACGTTGTGCAATCTAGCCTCCATCTAAAACTTTAACCATAAATTATTTTTCTAAATAATAATTTATTCTCACGAATATTAGATGTTAGTTGAATAATTATTTCATAGATGAAAATAAGTTTAGCAACAAATGGCTATTTGTCAGATCTATTTGCGGTTGATTTACGGACTATTATTAAAATGTGATTATTTTATAAATTAACCTTTAGGTTAAATTTATTTTATTAATTTAATAATATCAATATGATACTGTTTTTATCTTAGTCGCTTTCATCAAATAAGTAATTTTCTAATTGCTCTGATAGCCATTTTACGACAGTCCCGCGACGAGCTTCATTTTCAACAACTTCACCATATGATTGCCAATTCATTGCTCGATTGTACTTAATGACTTTAAGCGTTCCTTCTCGTAAGTGCTGCTTAATTAAGATGGCAGGTAAAGATGACCAACCCGTTTGATCGAGTACTGCATCCCGTAAATGCTCATAAAAAGATAACGCGATATATTTGCCAGCTTTAGGGGTCACAATACGTAAACTTTCTTCATCAAAATAAGCAACAGCTATCTCTGTGTAGCGTTCTAGATCGGCATCATTAACTTTGCGAAGTTGGCTAAGAGGGTGATTTTTATGGGCGACAGACATCATACGTATTTGACCTAAGTCTGTTTGTTGTAGTCGTGAAAAAAGATGGGTATCAGGTAATAAGCCATAAGCAACATCAACTAAATTTTGTGCCACCATTTCTTCAAGTTCTTGAGTCGGGGCACTATAAATAGAGACACTTGTTTGTGGAAATTGAGTACGAATCTGACGTAATAATTGACGCCATAATGCTTCTGGTAGGGAATCATCTCGTGCTATACGAATACTCGCTTCAACACCAACATTATATTGTTCACATCGAGTATGGATATCTCTCGCAATCAAGACGATACGCTCGAAATCATTGACGGTTGCTTCACCTATAACCGTGGGTGTAATGCGATTTCCGCTACGGTTCAGAAGTTCAACCCCTAAATTATCCTCTAATGCGCTTAACGATGCGCTAACAGTCGTTCGACTTTTACCATGACGACGGGCTGCTTCGGCAATTGAGCCTGTTTTTATCGTTGATAGAAACATTTCAATTTGAGCTATTTTCATTGATGGTACCGATAGGTTAAATGTGAAAGCACAATGAAGTGTAATAATACTTTTTAGCGACGATAAACCTGACGCTCAGTGATTATAGTATTAATAGAAGTGGTTGTATCATCTCATTAGTTTCACAATTAAACAAAAAAACGACGAAAAATTTGTCGATTGAGGTCTATATGTCTAGTTCAATGCAACAAGAGCGCGGTTTACTCCTGTTGTCTACCGTGTCATCGTTTACTTTTGCTATTTTGGGGATTGTACTTGGGTCACTTGTTGGTTCTTTAGTGATTATTTTTGATGGTGCATATTCTTTAGTAAGCTTGGCGTTAACTATGTTGTCTTTAGGGGCTGCGCATTATCTTCATAAACCTGAAATAGATAAAGATAGTTCGCAAGTAGCAATGATAGCTCCAGCTGTTATTGCCGTTAAAGGCTTAGTGATTGCTTTAATGTGTATGTGGTCATTTTATTCAGCAATTGAAGCTATTTTAGCTGGTGGTCGTGATATTAATGCAGGCGTGGCTTTAGCCTTTGGTATGATCAGTGTTGTGGGTTGTTATGGCACATATCGTTATATCAAAGCCAAAAGTCAAAATATTTCATCTGCATTGGCTGATGCTGAAGCTAAACAGTGGGTAATGGATACTGTTATCAGTGCCGCTGTGTTAATGGGCTTTGTAGTCGCGAAAATTTTGATGATGACTCAATATTCACATTTAGCGGTTTATGCAGATCCTACAATGGTGATTTTAGCGTCTATCTATTTCATTATTGTTCCTGTGAAAATGGTACGCCAAGCAGCAAGTGAGCTAATGGATATTTATAGTCATGCAGATCTTGTTCATGCACAGCATATAAAATAAAAATCAAATCAGATGAACCAATGAAGGCCAACAATATATTGTTGGCCTTTTTTTATAACACTAACGCCCAAGAAGTAAGGTTTTTTCAATTTCACGATAATATTGTGCGGTATTAATTAATGAAGTCGCGGTTAATCCTGGAACACCATAGACTTCAACGGTGGTGTTATATTTGGTTTGTACTTTATCAACCAATAAATCAAAATCACCATCACCGGATAATAAAATAATACGATCAACATCAGCTGCATGTTCTAGTACATCGATAGTAATACCAACATCCCAGTCACCCTTTGCTGAGCCATCACTACGTTGAATAAATGGCTTTAGTTTGACCTCAAACCCAATCCCTCGCAGGATGTTTTGGAATTGCCGCTGTTTTTCATCGCCTTTATGAATGGCATAAGCATAAGCAGCAATAATCTCACGATCTTGTGATACTTCTGCCCAAAAAGCATTGTAATCGAAATTACAATGATACTTTTCTTTGACGGTATAATAGATGTTTTGGACATCGACAAAAATAGCAACTTTTTCCACGAGAATCCTAAATAGTTAAATAACCAGTTTGTTATGGTGGACAAACTGGCGATATATTACAACTATTATTAATTAAATAATAATGAGTGTTATCACAACCATTATTTATTTGTTGGTGGTTGATTAATATTACCGTTACGTAATGTTTGTAATACCTGATCTTTAGGACCATCAGCAACAATATGGCCATGTTCCATAACGATCAAACGATCAACGACATCAAGCATACCTGTTTTATGAGTGATTAGAATGAGTGTTTCATCTTTATTCATTCTATTTAATTGCTGTTTTATGTACATTTCTGAACGATTATCCATACTACTTGTTGGCTCATCCATAATCAGTACTGGTGGCTGACTTAGAAATGCACGCGCAATAGCGATTGCTTGACGTTGGCCTCCAGAAAGCGCATGCCCACCTTCACCGATTTGTTTTTCTAAACCTGCGGCATCATGTTGGGTAAATGCAGTTACCCCAGCACGTTCAGCGGCCAATAAAATCTCTTTATCTGTAGCTAAAGGACGTCCAAGTATGATGTTATCGCGAATAGAGCCAAAAAATAGCGTGATATCTTGTGGGACACAGCCAATATTACGACGAATGTCGATATGATGCAGTTGATTGATATCAGTATCATCAATGCGGACAGAGCCTTGTTGTGGCTGATATAAGCCCATTAAAATTCGCTCAAGACTTGTCTTACCTGAACCAATACGGCCAATAATGGCAACTTTTTCACCTGGATTAATAGTAAAACTAAGATTCTTTAGTGCTGGTTGGGTCGCATTAGGATAGGAAAAAGTGACATTATCAAATTCTATTTTGCCACGAATAATTGGACGATGAATATAACGTTTACCGTCTTCCTGCTCGAGTGGCATCGCCATTAATTGTTCAATAATGGTCATGGCTGATTTAGCTTGATTATAGCGAGTTGATAGTAATGCAAGTTGCACCATAGGACCGACAGCACGACCACTTAACATGGTTGATGCGATTAATCCGCCCATGGTTAAATCACCATTAGAAATTAAATACACGCCGACAACAATCATCGCAACAGAGACAAACTGCTGTAAGAATCCAGCGGTATTTTGAACCGAATCTGTTAGGCGACGAGACTTTAATCCCCAGTTTGAAATATGAGTAACAGCTTCTTCCCAGCGATATTGAAATTGACTTTGGGCACCAAACATTTTGATGGTTTCTAAACCGGATAAGCTTTCAATTAAGTTGGCATGTTTTTGAGATGCTAAGCGAGAGCCTTCTTCAATTGTGCGACGTAATGGTCGTTGAATTAGATAGCTATAAATAACTAAAATTAATACCGCAATAAGTGGCACTAAAGCTAAAGGCCCTGCCATCACATAGATTATAAATAAGAAAAGTAGTGCAAACGGTAAATCGATTAATGATGAAACCGTCGCTGATGTGAAAAATTCACGAATCGATTCAAATTCTTGTAAATGACGAGCAAAGGCACCAACAGAAGCCGGCTTAGCTTCCATTCTTATACCCATCACTTTACTGTATATTTTAGCCGAGATGAGGAGATCTGATTTTTTACCTGCTAAATCAATAAAATAACTACGTAATATTTTTAATATAAAATCAAAAATAAAAATAATAGTAATACCGACTGCAAGTACCCATAAAGAATCAAATGCAAGGTTCGGTACGATTTTATCATACACTAAGCGGGTAAATAGTGGCGCAGCTATGGCGAACATGTTAATTAAAATGGAAGCAATAAAGACATCACGATAAATACTACGTGATTCCCATAATGTACTCCAAAACCAATGCCCATCCCGATTTTTTAAAATTTCAGGAGAACGCTCATCATAGCGAAAACGTTTTTTTATGAGGAATAAATACCCGCTATATTGAGTATTTAATTCATCAATATTGATCCATTGTTCTGAGCCATCGCTTTGTGGCAGAACAACTTCAGCTTCGCCTTTTTCTTTATCAAGGCTAAGCACAACACACGCATCGCCTCCTTTTAGTATAGCGATTACTGGAAAGAGTAATGGCGATAACTTATCGAATGCTAATTGAGTTTGCTTAGCTTGAAGTCCTGCTTTTTCTGCTGCTCGAGGTAATAAAAATGGTGTCAGTAAACCATCAGTGAGCGGTAAATCTGCAATTAAAGCATCAGGTGAATTAGCTTGACCATAGAAGCGGCTAATATAAACAAGTGATTGAAGCAATGGATCTTTCATGTTATTTCCCATTAACTAGCTGAGCCGTGACATAACCCTGGAAACCCTGAACTTTTAACAATGTTAATTTTTCTTTTTGTTCAATAGTTTCTACGCGAGAGGCAATAGTGAGTACTGAAAGGTTATTGGCACTGCGTGTTATCGATTCTAAAACATCCATTTTTACTTGATCATCTAGTTGTGATGTATAAGCAAAATCTAGTTTGACATAGCTAGGGCGTAATTTATTGAGGTAACCCGTTGAGCTAAAATTATGGCCATAATTATCAATACCAAATTGGAATCCATTTTGGCGAATAATCTCACAAAGTAAGCTCGTATTATCAATGTTTTTAATAAAACAAATTTCAGGTAATTCGAATAAAATATGTTGTTTCATTTGTGGGCAAGACTGCAGCTTGCTGTTGAGCCAACGAATGAAGCCTGTATCATTAATACTACTTTGAGTAATGTTTATTGCGACAGGAACTGTTTTGTTTTGTTTTGTTAATTGATTGAAAATCGTTTCGATAATATAGCAATCAAATTTTGTACCTTCATTAAGCTTTTCGATAGCTGATAAGAATTGACCAGCATTAAATCGTTGTTGTCCTTTTTCAATATAAGCGAACATTTCTTTGTGAATGACATCGTTATTAGTATTAATGGCATTTTGAAATGTAAAATGAATAAGGTTATTTGCAATAGCCTCATCAACTAATGCTTTCCAGTGTTGTTTACCCATTGCTGGTATTGTTTTGTTATCGTTAGTTTCTAATAAAGCAATGGGCTCTTTAACTTGTTGACGTGCTTTATTCAATGCATTGTCAGCATGAGCGAGTAGGGCGGTTATCGTTAGAGTATCTGAACACATAACAATGCCGACAGCAGCTTGGAGCGGTGCAATACCGAGTGGATCTGAATTTAGCTCTGAGGTCATGTCCAGCATAATACGGCCAGTATCAAGGAGGTCATCCTCAGATACATTAGGGGCGATAAGCATAAATTCAGATTGGTTTAAGCGAGCAATAGTAATGTCATCAGCAGAAAGATCTTTTAAGCGTTCTGCAAGTTTTAGGACTAATTGGTCACCTGATTCGTAGCCTGATTGTTGATAGCTATCTTCAATTGCGTCAGACTTTAATAAAATGATACCGCCGCTTGGTTTACTTGATAGCCATGATGAAAGCTTCGTCATTAAGTAACTACGGTTCGCTAAGCCCGATACCGGATCTTGATAGGCGCGAATTCGTAACGTATCAGCTTCCTGAGCTTGCTGTTCAAAGTGCTGTTGTAACTGAATATTCATTGAATTAAAGGCAGTAACTAGATCGGCTAATTCACGAGTATGAGGTGTTGGTAGTGAAGGGGTGAAATGGTTGCGGGCCATTTCTTGAGCACTTTTTTGAATTTGTTTTAATGGTTTTAGTACTTTATTGAGTACCAGTGATAGCACAATTGCGCCTAATAATAGGCAAGTAATAAAACCAAATAGTAGCTGAATAGTTGCTTTCCATAGTTGAATATACGCCGAAGCAGGACTACTGGTAACCGTAAGATCTGCAAGTTGTAACCAACCACTGGTCAATGTTCTTGTTTGAGTAATTGCGTCAATGTGAACTAAGGATTGAAACCAATTAGGAACGCTTTGTACTAGTTGTGGATATTGGCGAATAATTTCTTTTTTAGAATCCAATAAAACCAGTTTTACTTGACTATAATAACCAGAATCAAAGGTAGCATTGATAACTGATTCTGCTGAAATAAGATCTTTTGCTTCTAGGTATGGAGATAGTGCAAACCCAACTGAACTGACAACATTATTAAGTTCTGTTGATTGCTGCTCAATTAAATAGCTTTTGGTGGTATTAAATTGAATCGCAAATACAGCACCGGTCAGTGAAAATAATACGACTAGCATCCACAGTAGCAGTTGTCGGTAAAGAGTCATTGTAATTTACTCATTAAAAAATGTTTCGTGGTTGGTTGAGTTTTATATCTTGTGAACGATTGCGTAGATCGTTCCAAAGGCTTAGACGTGAAGCGTTACCAGCCACTTGGCCTTGGCCTTTTTGTTTCATTAACCATAACTTACTACCGTTAAAACTATATATCGGTAATAAATCGTGACGCTCGGTTGCAGGTAAAATACTACCTTTAAGATTATCTAAAATAAGCGGTATAGCTGAAGGTGTAGAGTAATAGGCAACAACCATGTGGAATTGATTAAGCTCAAGTGCTTTTACATACACTAATCTAAGCTTACTATCATCAATACCAAGCTCAATCAGCGCTTGATATTTAGCAATGCTAAAATCCTCACAATCTCCTGCACCGACGCCAACAAACTCATAAGGCGTTGCCCAGTAATCTTCTTTTCCCCATAGCTTCTGATCGCTAATAAAGATAAATTGATTAAAAAAATTATTAACAACCATGAGTTTTTTAGGCTCAGTTAAATGTTGCGAATTTTTGATGAGTTCGCGCCAGGCTGTTGCTCGTTTGCCAGCGCGATCACCATAAAATTGGGTTATTTTTTCTATTTGTTGAACACTACTAGCAGCAAATACATTCACTGCTAGTAATGAACAAAGTAGACAAAACGTTATCTTTTTCAAAGGGCAATGTTCTGCTTAGTTTTCACGGACGGTATAGACAGTCCATTCTTTCACAACATTACCTTGAGAACCAATAACTTGTGCTACAACTCGACGACTTAATGTATTGCTCTCTTCAACATCTAGTGCTTTAACGGGATCAGTATCACCAAAGCCAACCGTTTTAATCCGAGATGGCGTAACACCGTCATTGATTAATGCTTGGCGAATTGCGCTTGCTCGGCGTTCTGATAAGGCAACATTGTAGGCTGCATTACCAACAGGGCTAGCATAGCCTTTGAGTTCAATATGTGTTTTTGGATATTTAGAAAGAAAAGCACTCATATCACTGATATTTTGCATGTAACTTTCAGGGATTACTGAAGAGTCATTAGCAAATAGCACATGGATTTTATTTTCTTCTGAGCTATCAACATAAGTTGGACAACCATTATTATCGACAACAGCATCAATGGGTGTTTTTGGACAATGGTCACGCTGATTAATAACGCCATCGCTATCATTATCAAACAGATTTTTGGTTTGTTTAGCAACGGGGGGTTGAGGCACTGAAAGTGAGCAGCCAAATAATGATAGTGCGAGTAAACCAGTAACTACGTATTTCATATTATGTTCCTTTATTTAACCGACTGCGCCCAAGATTGAGGTATTTCAACCCGCATCTCGCTGAGGATAAGTCCAGTGGCGTTTAACACTCGATATTTAGCTAAAATGCCATCATATTCAGCGGTTAAATATGCTTTACGAGCTTCAAACAATTCATTTTCAGTGTTTAAGACATCCAGTAACGAACGTTGACCGATTTTGAATTGTTTTTCATAGGCAATAACAGTACGTGCAGATGCGTCAACGTGTTCTTGCAAAAATATTTTTTGCTTTTTCGATAACGATAATGCGCTCCAAGAAAGGCGAGTTCCTTCTTCTAGCATGCGATGAGCACGATCACGAATATCTTTGGATTTATTGATTTGGTAGGCAGCACGACGAGATTTGGCAACGTCACTACCACCATTAAAGAGGTTATAGCGCATTTTTAGCACGGCTTTAAGTTCATCGGTATCACCCGCAGAGCCGTTTAGATCTTCTCCCCACTCTTGTGAAGCTTCAATGCTAAATGAAGGGTAGAAGGTGCCTTTTGCTTGTTTGTATTGATATTCAGCGGCATTTATATCATTTGATGCAATATAAACCACTGGATTGTTTTTTTCTGCTTTCGCCAGTGCATCATCTAAAGAGGTTGGCATATAATTACGATCAACTTCAGGTTTAACAAGATCGGTTGGATAAGCACCAACAATACGAACAAAAGCAGTGATCTTATCTTGAAGATTACTTTCTGCTGCCAATAGGTTAGTGTTGGAGCTGGCTAAACGACCATCAACTTGAGCCAAATCAGCGGTTGATCCAATACCGGCATCGGCACGTTTTTTAATATCAACGTACATTTTTTGATGCACTTTGAGGTTAGATTTAGACAGTGTTAGCACGTCCTGCGCATGCAGTACATTAAGATAAGCTTCTGTTGCTTTAAGGGCTTTATCTTGTGCGTCGGACAATAGCTGGTAGCGTTGTGCTTCTGTTTCTGATTTATTGCGTTGAATATCGTTATACGTAATCGAGCCATCCCAAATCAATTGACGAATATTTATTTGAGCACTTTGCGGACGATACTGACCTGAAGGACTTTTGGCTTTGTAATCGTCATGGCCAATACCTGCTTCTAGATCAACAGACGGTAAATAATCACCTTTAGCAGCATTGATTAATTGGTTCTTACTTTGAAACTCATTGTAAGCACTTTTTATATCAGGGTTAGTTGATAATGTTTCTGCTATCGCTTGCTCTAAAGATTGCGCCATTACAGGAGTAGCCAAACATTGCAGGCCAATCAGTAGCGTGATTTTTTTTAAAATGTGTTTTTTTGTCATGATATTATTCTCTTAACGCCGTTTGACGCGCTCTGAGGACAGGTTTCAATAGGTAATCAAGTACAGAACGTTTGCCTGTAATGATATCTGCTGACGCTGTCATTCCTGGAATGATAGGTAATGCTTCGCCATTAGGTCCTTTAAGACTACTCGCATCTGTACGAATTTTTACTTGGTAGAAACTATTGCCTTCTTTATCTTGAATCGTGTCGGCACTAATAGTTTCTAATGTTCCTTTTAACCCCCCATAATTAGTAAAATCATAGGCACTAAATTTTATGATTGTTGGTAATCCGGGTCTTAAAAAACCAATATCTTGAGGCGCTATTTTTGCCTCAATTAAAAGTGTGTCTTCAGTAGGTACAATTTCTACTAATGGCATACCTGGTTGAATAACACCACCAACGGTATTGACATAAATTGTTTGAATAGTGCCATTAACTGGTGATACTACCGTAGTACGTTTTACGCGATCTTCAAGCCCTACCTGTGATTCTGTCATACTCGACAATTTGTCACTGGTTTCATTCAGTTTAGATTGAATTTCTGAACGAAATTGCAAAGCAATATCAATATATTTAAAGCCTGCTTCTTGAATAGCTGCTTGGGTTACCGGAATTTGTAGTTTGGCTGAGTTTAGGTCTCGTTTAGTATCATTAAGTGAACGTTGTAATTTTAATAACTCAATACGAGGAACAACACCCTCATCAGCTAATGGCTTGGTAATATTGTATTCTTTCAATGCGATGTTGTAGCTATTTCTAATATTGGTCACTCGTGCTTGAGTTTCGGTTAGTTCTCTTTCTTTTTGTGATGCTTGTTGTGACGCAACCGAAAGTTGGTTTTCTAAATTATTTAATTTACCTGTAAATTGGTTCAGTTGTCGACGTACTAATTGAGGATGCTTTTCTTTAAAGGCAGCCGTAAAAACAGGAGGAGTGTTAGTAACATGAACACTCTGACGCCATTCAGTTTTGTTAGTACTTTTATTAACGGTGACGCTTTCAAGTAGGGCGTTAAGACGTAGCGAATCAGCTTGCATTGCTGCAAGACTTTGGGTCTTTTCTTCAAAGTCAGATTTAAATTGAGTGTCATCTATAAGTAGTAACGTCTGGCCTTTTTTAACTTGTTGACCTTCTTTTACGAGAACTTGCTTAACAATACCACCTTCGAGATTTTGTACTACTTGTAGTTGTGATGACGGAATGACTTTTCCCGAACCCGTTGTTACTTTATCTAGTTTTGCAAAATAAGCCCAAATAAACGCTATAAAGAAAAATAGCACCATTACCCATAAAATCACTCTGGCACTTTTAGGAGTGTTAAGCAGTAATGCAGCTGATTTATCATCAATAAATTCGAGATCATGGGTTGATATCGAGATGGCTTTTTTACTCATATAAAACCTATGTATCTAGAAGTGCGAGTTATAAAGATGTTAATTTTCTTCATAAAAAACAATGTATTAATTTCGGTGGTGTGAGCTGCATTAATAATAAAATCCATTGTTATATTTGGCATAAATAATAATAAAGGATGTTTATATTGGTGTGTGCTGCATCAAAGTATAAATAATAACAATACAACATATCAACCATATTTATATGTTAATGAGTTGTTTGTTTATAATTATGACTAATGATAAGCTGCGGAAGTATTGAGGTAAAGTTGTTTTTAATATCGACGTATACATTAAGTATATGATTGGTTTAGTTATATGAATAATTAATAGTAATTAAAACATAGTAATGTCGATTTAAATTATGCGGTTTGGCTATTACGCTATCTAAAAGTTGAAGGGTTGGGGATCTAATGGTTAAGAATGATAATAATAATAACGTTGAAGAGTTTAAACTTGTTAATGGCGAAAGTTTTGTTATTCAGCCCAATCAGCAGCCTATACCTGTAATAGATGCCCACACTCTTCAGGGTAATGAGGTTATTGTTACCAATGGTGATGCTAAATTTATTTTCATTAAAGATGGTGTAGAACAAGTTGTTAATCTTTCTTGTCCTAGTTGTTCTATATTGACACCAAAAGGTATTGAAACTGTTGAATTAGATAATCGCATTACTTTTAATGGTGAGGCTACAGATAATGCCTCATTTTCGGCTGATGATATTGAATCTCTTCAAAATGCTATTTTAGCAGGACAAGATCCTACAACATTATTTGAAGCACCTGCTGCTGGTAATGAATCAGCTGCTGGTAGTGTAGGGCTGAATGGGTCGTCAGCCACTGCAAGTTTTATTACGATTAATTATGATAATAACTCTGTATTAGCAGAGGCTGGTTTTGATACTGCTTATAATCATTATCGTACAACACAAGCTATCGATCCTAACGTAATCTTAGCAGCAGATGGTGGTGAGTCAGGCTCAATGACCATTGTGGAAGGTGATTTATCTCCACAAACGGGTGAACATGGCTATCCTGTTCAAACCTCAATATCAATTATTGTTGAGGCGGCAACATTACCACTTGAAAGTGGTTCTTTTGTCTTTGATCCTCTTTCTGTCAATGCATTGATTACTGAATTAAATAATGAAATCACTGCAGGTGGCCAAGCTGTCAGCTTTGTTTACGATACGCAAACTAATTCAATTATTGGCACGCTCAATGGTGAGACAGTAATGTCAATTACTCTTGATGCCTCGTCGAATAATGGACGTGATGTTACTGTTAGTATTACAACAACCATTAATCAGCCTATTGATCATGCTGAAGGTAATGATAATGGTTTGGTTTCTCGTGATGGCGATACGATTACGGTTGATGTTGCTATTCAAGGAGCTGATTCCAATGGTAATCCGCTTGATAAGCCAATTAATGTTGATATCAGTATTAAAGATGGCGCTAACCCTGAGTTTGGTACTGATACCGGTACTACGATTAATGAATCAAGCCAACAAGGTCAAATTATCCATGGTGAAGTGCCATTAGATGTTGGCTCAGATGCGATTCATCAGATTGATTTCAACGCTGAGCAGCCAAGTTTAAGCACCATTACCAGTAATGGCGAAGCCACCACCTTTACTGTGGCAGGCAATGTGTTAACTGTGGTTGATAGCCACGATAAGCCCGTGATGGTGGTAACTATTGCAACCGATGGCTCTTACACGGTTGAAGTCACCGGTTCGATTGATCAGAATGCGGCTGATATTGCCAATATTAGCTTAGGCGTAACGGCGACTGATAACGATGGCGATACCGCCAGCGGCCAAGTAGTGATCACCATTAAAGATGGTAGCGATGCTGCAGGTAATGAGCAGGGTCA